>WMBV01000053.1:0-583 GCA_017745595.1 Bordetella petrii | reverse complement strand
GGGGGGGTCACGCCTTGGGAACCGGTGCCCGTGCGGGCCCCCCGCGCGCCCGGCCCCGCCCCGGCGGCCCCCGGGCGCCCCCCCCCCCCCCCCGCGACTCGCGCTGAATCGCACTCGCCGCGCCGCTGGGGCTGTTTGAGTGCTTGCATGCTTGGCCGGCGTCGTTGAAAAGAAAAAAGCGTGCGGTGCCGGCCATCCCGGCCGCCCAGCGCGGCCGGGATGGCCATTCGTGTGGTGATGGCGGGAGAGCGGTCGGCCTGCGCAGCCCGCCCGGATCGCACAGGTGTCTGGCTCCGCAGGTGCCAGACACCGTCTATCGAGACAGCGACTGCACACAATGGTGTCTGGCACCTGCGGAGCCAGACACCTGTGCGCGAACCCCGCGTAGGCGACGACCTGGCGTCTCGCACCGCGCGGAGTGAATGGCCCTGCTGGCCGCGCTGGGCGGCCAGCAGGGCCGGCACCACACGCTTTTTTCTTTTCAACGGCGCCGGCCAAGCACGCAAGAACGCAACTGGCCCCGGCGGCGGGTAATTTGCGGGCATCGCGAGTCTGGGCGGGGTGGGGCGAGCGTCGCGGCGCC
>WMBV01000052.1 GCA_017745595.1 Bordetella petrii | reverse complement strand
AAGGCGCTGCCGCATGCGCGAACCGTTGATGATTACGAAGCGCTGCTGCCCTGGAAGATTGCGTCGGCTACCGCGCCGCGCTGATACGCTGAAAATACTGATCGAGCGGTGTTGAATGACCGCTTACTGTATTTCGTCGGTTCAAGGCCTTTTTCTGCACGATACTACTCTCGAGGAAAGGCGCAATTGCTCTCTTGGCAAGAATCCACTTTGCCTTCATTTAGTCCATCCGGCCGGCTGCTGGTGGCGGTCCCTCGCGGTAAGTCCTGGCCACTACTAGCCGCCTCTGGAATTGTCGCCAAAGCTCGGTATTCCAGTCGACGCTTTACCCTGTATGAACTACGCGAAACTGCCCGCCGATGGTGACATCTATTTTAGGGGTGACATTGGGGCGAGCGATATGGTAGGGGCGAGACTCAGTTGATAGAGCGCTGCCCAAATGCCCATAGCCGGCTTGCCAAAAATGTAGCGAGAGCCACGCCTAAAAGGACCAAGGTCAACACTGCCTCGTAACGCTCTTTCGTTATGTCCAGCAGCCAGGCATACATAACTTCATTCAACAGAAATCCACATGCTGAAACGAAGAAAAAACGTCGCAGCGCTATCGTCCATAGCGCGTCCAAGTGGCGAAAAGTGAGAAAGTAATGTCCCACGAAAGACACTACGAACGCAGCGATCCATCCGGCTACGTTAGCAACCAATGGAGGAATCAGCAACCACTCAACGCAGGCCACGACGACCAACCAATGCGTAGCAGTGGCACCGCTACCCACCAAGATGAACCAACGCACTTCCTTCATCAGGAGACTCATTGCAGTTTCTATGCTACTGAGAAAAATGAAAGGCAAGGATGGAAGCGTATAGTATTCTGCGGCGATGACTTTGGCATGAACTCCGGTATCGATTCGGGCATATTGAAACTGAGTAAATTAGGCCGCCTTAGCGCAATTAGCGGCTTGACACAGGGACTTTCCTTCGGCGCCAACGGACCACGCCTGCGCGACGTCAATCTCGATATTGGCCTTCATCTAAATCTCACCGTAGCATTCGAGGCGGCGAGCCAGCCGAACGTATTGCCATTGCGCGTGCTTATAGCCCGTGCCTATGCTGGCTTGCTTGACAAAGCCTGGGTCGACAATCAGCTGCTTCGCCAGTTTGATACTTTTGAGAAGGTCTTGGGCCATCCCCCAGATTACGTCGATGGCCATCAACATGTTCATCAGTTGCCCGGCGTGTTTCCCCGATTGCTCCGCATATTGCGTCAACGCTACGGTGGATGCCGACAACCCTGGCTGCGATACACTGCTCCGGGGATGCAGGCAGGAATCCCTTTTATTGATTCCGCCAAGGCTCACTTGATTGGCTCGCTGGGTGCAAGTGAAGTGGCGCGAGCTGCTCGATGCGAAGGTTGGCTTATAAATCGCCGCATGCTTGGAATCTACGGCTTGCAGGGTGGAGGGCGTCGTTATGCGAGGTTGTTGCATCATTGGTTGAACAATGCACGAGATGGTGATCTGTTGGTTTGCCATCCTGCCTCATCAAGCGCGAATGACATGTTGGCATCCCAACGTCTAGCCGAATTCGAAGCGTTGGCTCGTCCGGAATTGGGCGACTGGATGCGTCTGAACGGCGTGAGAATAGCAACGCGGTTGCGTTGCTAGAGAGTGTGGAGCTACGAAGGAAACTCAATACCTCTGAGCGTCTAGCGTGATGTGGAACTCGTGATACCTCGATCTTCCTTTCGAATATCTGTTTTGACATCGCGCAAAATTTCCACTCCACCCTTGATCGCGATCAAGGCTGTCGCCAATCCAACCAAGAGATCTGGCCAGTTACTGTTCAGCCACAAGACCAGGACGCCAGACACTAAAATTCCGCCATTCGATATGAAATCGTTAAAACTGAATGTCGTTGCTGCTCGCATGTTAACGTCAGGGTTCTCTAGCCGCTGCAGAAGGCGCAAGCAATAGAAATTGACTGCTCCTCCAACGAGGGACATGATCATCATCGTTGGTCCGATTGGCTCGCTGCCTTGAAGATAGCGCCGTCCGACATCCAAAAAGATTCCCAAAGCAAAAACAAGCAACATCACGCCAGATGCAAGCGCAGCACGCTGCTTCCACAAGCTTCCACGAGTTAAGGCTATGAGCCCGAGAGCGTAGACGAATGTGTCAGAAAGGTTGTCGACACCGTTGGCAATGAGAGCGCTCGAATCCGCGGCTAGTCCGCTAACAAAGAATGCCGCTGCGATCGCGGCGTTGAGAATCAGAACGATCCATAACGTGCGACGCTCATCGGGCGCTGGCTGTCCAGTTGAGACGCTCATCCAAAGGGTCTTGGAAAATTTATCGGAAAGGGTGAAAGATTTTAATGCCCTTCTCTAGAGCATGATTTCTGGCTAGAAAGAACATGCCACCGAAGTGGCATGTAATCACCAGGTAGCACTCTTCCAAAGGTGGGCAGCGTGCCGGGCACGTTAGGAGGATTACTGCCTACGACGCTGCAGTTCCTGCTGATACTCAGTGCCACTTCGCATCCGTTGATACTCGGCCTGAGCCATCCGGTATTCACGGCTGAAAGTATCCGGAGTCTGGTTTCCACGCCAAAATTTGTCCATGCCTGCTCGCTTCCAGATAGCCAGATCGGCCTGGACCTCGGCACGGGAGAGTTCCGCCTGTTGCGTGAATGCAGTCTCAGGCGTCGAGGTTGAGCCTGCGATAGCAGACTGCATGGCAAGCAACGCCAACCCCGCGGGTAGATACTTAAAAAATGTCTTCATGAGCAACTCCTTGATTTGCCTAATCCAGCATTGCGTTCAAGCCGGAAAACATGGCTTTCAAAAACTCAATGGCTGTAGAAGCAATTCTAGTTAGCCGCTCCCTTCTAAATGCCAACAGAAAAATTACTTTTTGGTCATCAACTTGCACGCCTATCGACCTTGAGCTTCTCGAGATTTCAGTCGCGGCGATAGTCAACGAAGCCTGATGGAAAAACGTCAAGAAAGCTTGAATAAGTGCTTTTCATAACTCGTCACACTCGCGCGAAGAAAAAACCGCGCATACTGTGTACGCAGTATGCGCGGTGCGAAACACCTCATCCCTTCGCGGAGGATAGAGGTCACGCTCAGCATGAGTGCAGCGGGGGCTCGGGATCGCTGCATTCTCGTCGGATATCGTCGAAGATTTTCATAAACTTGTGCACTTCATCAGCAGCACTTCTACGCGATGCCTCCGTTGGAAGCTTCTTCCTACACCGCGCGTGTGTTGATATGTACACACCGACATTCCAATTCTATAGAATTGTTCCCGTCAAAACTCGGACGATTGAATTACTTTTCTGTATTGAAATTGTCGGTATTCGATGAGCTTACGTTGCTAGGCTGGACAGCGCCTTGGACTGCTGTGGTAGCCGCTGAGCTGCCATCATGTAGTACAGCCTCATAGACCTTTCGTGTCCCTGCGATAAACGCAGTCAAGCCAAATTCGCGTACAGCGCGCTGACGGGCAGCAGCGCCTCTCACCACGATACTGTCTTCTCGATACAACAGCTCTTCACGCAGTACGCGCGCCACAGCCTGAGGATCACCAGGCGGCACGATCCATCCATCGACACCGGAAGTTATGTTCTCTGGAAGACCCGCGTAGTTAGAGATAATTACGGGCTTTCCACATGCCATCATTTCGCGGCAGGCGAATGAAATCGTCTCTACTCGTGTTGACAGCACGAAGCCAACATCTATCGATGCGACGAAATCACGTACATCATCAAGCTGGCCAACGTACGTGAAGTGTGCATCCATGCCCAAACGGGTAACCTCGGCTCTTTGTTTGGAAGATAATTCCCCTCCGATAAGCGCAACATGAAAGCGCTTACGCTTGTCTGTAGGCAGCAAGGCGACTGCACGAACCATATCCAACCAGCTTTTATATTCGGCTGTACCGGCGCTACTTCCAACGATAATTTTTTGCGGCATGGCATCCTTGAAATACTTCTCTCTCAACGCGAGACGTCTGGCGTCAGGAACAGGTTGAAATTCATCAGTGTCCACACCGTTAAATACACAAGATAGCCCGCATCGCGCATAGGGGCTTTCCGCAAGGGTATGCATTACATAATTGCATACGGCAATAACGTGACTCGTACCTAGTCGTGAACGGATCTCTGCACCGACCCGTCGAATGGCAATATCGTTATGCTTGGTAAGGACAATCCTAGGCTTCTTTTTCAGGAACATTGCAGCCAGAATGGCTAGCCTATGGTCGGCCGATCCATTGACATGCACTATATCGAAGCCGCCATTCAACAATAAATTTCTAAAAGACCGTGCCGCAGAAGGAATGGCATAGAGCCGTGACGGAAAGGCTTGTGGGATAGCTTCGACGCCGTCCATCCGTCGGGCTAACCTAAGTAGGGAGCTGCCTGCCGGCGCAGCGATACATATTTGGTGGGTCGGAGCGAATGCTGCTGCTAGTCGTGAGATGTACACGCTATGTCCGCCTATGCTCGTGCTGGTGTGGAAATTGGTGTAGAGAATTTTCATTATTGCTGACGCTCGCTGCCGGTACACAACAAGGGCTGTAGTACCAGTCAATAGAAGATCAATATGGGCAGCCGTCTACTCCGCAGATCAGACAGGCAACAAGCATCATCGCGCCCGCACCTTGAAAGCCGAGGCTACGGCATCAACTCCACAGCACATAGCGCTCGGATATATAGCCGCTTTGCTAGCAAGAAATTCGACAGATCAGTTGCGTCGAGGGTGTAAGCAGGCTGTAGATATTTGCGCCATCGGCGGATGACGCAAAGCGAAGGATGGGGAAGATGCCCTGAATCCCTTTCATGCAGATCTCGAAGCGTACATGGATACGAACATGCGCTCGCAAGCGATGCGTGCGAAGCCAGATATTGGTATCCCGCTTGATATAGAGGCCTGAATCAGAAGGAAGTAATGGATTTCGGTGGCCGGAATGGTGGCGTAAACGCCAATTTGTACGCTTCGACCACTTCACACGATGATCTGAACGAACAAGCTGGAGTGGGCACTACAAGCTGTAATGCATCGGTCAGAGCAATAGGAAGGTGTGAGAGTTCGTGCAATAGCTGGTGTTGTATGTCCGTCAGGTAGATGGACGCTTCCGTATTTGAACTTGGATCTTGCGTCAACTGGACCACGCGATCATCGTGAGCTGAGCCATGCGAGACCCAACCGGCCCACCAACTAAATGTCGCTGCATTCACCATCATTGTGGCAAATAGGGCGATTGCAATAGAGGTTCTCAAGAAGACTGACATCAAAAATAGCAGGGCGAAATCACACAGTTCCAGCGCATAAGGTTACTCAAAGAAAAAGAAAAGCTGCCGCATGGGCTCGTGAATCGTAGCTAGCCCAATAGGAAATCGTCAAATTACGTTTTTGAAATCGCAGCGAGCGGATCGTCGAACGCTGGCTTTTTCAAGTTGGTCAATGACAACCGACATGAGGCTACCCCGCCGATATTCGCGACCGTATTCGGCGTGCTTGACTCTGCAGCTACTACAGGGTTTTAACTATGTGGCGAACTGAAGGTCAGTTCGAATCGTGTGCTGACAAACATATGCAACCCAACTAATAGCCGTTTGGCAGGAGAACTAGAAATGAGCATCTTTGATAGATTATTTGGTGGCCATCACGGCAGATATCGGAATAGCCGCCATCATGATCGCTTTGGCAACTCGGGGTATGGAGACAACATATCTACACCCTCGGTCCGCAATGGCATTAATTGCGCAAGTTGCAGGACGCCAAATCCCTCTGAGGCACGATTCTGCCAACAATGTGGCGTGCCGCTTCTTCCGATCGAGTGCAAGCAGTGCGGAGGATCATTACAGGCGGGCGCCAAGTTTTGTGGGCAATGTGGGAAGGCTGCTTAGGTTTTGCCGCCTCGTAGTGGCTCCGCGCGATTCAACGAGCGACCCTCGGTACGATATGCCGCGCAAAAAAACTGTGCCAAGTGCTACAACGAGAGGCCTTTTTTGGGGCCGAACATCCAAGTCGCTCGGCCTTGTTCGATTGAGACCGTCATGGATTCTCCCAATCGTCGCGAGAGAACAGGTCGCCAAGGGACTAGAGTGAAACCTAGCCCGTCGTCCAACATGGCATAGCGTCCGCTGGCCAGCATCACGGAGCGACGGTAGACACCACTTGCTCGCCCATCTTCGCCAAGCGGCTGAAATTGCAGGCCCGTCTGGATTGCAATTCTCTGGGCCACCGCAATCACTTCCCTCTCGCGCAGGGTATTGAGCAGTCCACGCGCCACGATGACGCGCTCCCCTTTTCGCCGGGCCAGCCCTTTGCCTTCCAAGTAAGTGGCACGTGCCTGCATAGCCCCGTGTACCTTGCCGCCGAAACCTTCCTCCGTCAGTTCCTTGCCGCCGTCGACCAGCTTGCGGTCTAACCACGTCGCGCCAGGCGCGTCGATCTGGCGAGCCAGCGGCAAGTGCGAGCACACGGTGACGTTAATGCCGTGGCGCATTTTCAGGTCATGCTCCCGGCCTCGCTTAATGAAATCACTTGGCAACTTCCAATCCCCATCGTCCATGCGTTCGACAATGTCGGCACGCCGTAGGCTTTCGAGGCGCATCACATGCGATCGTACGATTACCTTGGGGTTGGGGAAACGCTCCTGGTCGCTGCCCGGGCGTTGCTTGGCCTGCCACTCTTCCAGCTCGGCCAGGTGGTCTGCTGGACGATATATGCCTCGAGCGGCGCGCTTGGCAATATTCTTGTCGGCCGCGCTTTCCGGAAGGGGACGCACTTCCACGATGCCGCCAGTCGGGAAATCCGCCAAGACCATACCGGGCGGCAGCGCAAGGTAATGCGCTCGGCCGTCCACACCGTCTATCACGATATAGCCTTTGTCGAATAGCTCGTTGGCAAGCCCCTTGTCGGCGATACGGCCGATGATGGATTTACGCAGTTCCGGTCCCGTTTCGATGATGGATTCTCGAGCCTGGCCTTGCATCGCCCGATGCATCGCGCGCAGGATGTCGCCACGCTCGCCCAAACTGCGCAGGGTGGCCTCCATCTTCTCATCGAGCCGGTAGCGTCCGTCATCCAGCATTCGGGCCAGACCCATACTGGAGAGGTACTGCAGGCGGGCAGCCAGTGCCCGATGGTAAGAGGAGTCGCCTCGCAATCCCGAGACTCCTATAGAGCCAGCCTCGACCGACATGCGTAGTAGTGAACGGTCCAGTGTCGTGAATCGCTCTTGCTGGATTTCCCGTTGCTGGGTGTGGGCAACCTCTCTCTCCGTGCGTGGTCCCAGCCATTCGGTCGCCAGCTCGGCGGCGCGTTCGCGCATGCCATGGCTCATGTACTCCGGCGCTATGACCAAATCCTGCCCATTATCAGCGCGACCGCGCAGCACAATGTGGGTATGCGGGTTGTCGGTGTCCCAGTGATCTACGGCAACCCAGTCCAGCCTGGTTTGTAGATCGACTTCCATGCGTTGCATGAAGGTGCGCGTGAAGGTGCGCAGATCGCCTATCTCTGCTGCGTCTTCGCTCGACAGGATAAAACGGAACTGATGCCGATCCTGGTTACAACGCTCGGCAAACGCCCCTGTGTCGGCTTCGTCGACTTGGGCACCATAAGCCCGGCCGTGCTCCCCTTCCCGGGTCACGCCGTTGCGCTCAATGTATCGAAGGTGCGCCGCAATGGCATCCGAGCGGGGACGGACCTTCGCGAAGCGCGACTTGATGACTACGCGCCTGCCGCGCAACGTTGGGGAGCGGCTTCTCAATCGGGCCGCGACCCGGCCCCGGCCGAATTGGTTTCCCTGCGTCGAACGACCGGCGGCCTGGCCCGCTCTGGCGACCTGGCGGCGCACCAGCGACACAAAGCGTTCACCGCCTCTGCCGCGCTGCCGGGGCGCGCCTGGGCGTGGCCGGAAACGGTCTTCGTCAGCACGAGCCATCGGCCGTACTCCCGGCAAGATAGGCGCAGCCAAGCGCAGACGGCACCCGGCGAAGCCCGTATCCAAGCGCCAAAGCGCCACCAGACAGCACGCGCGCCACAGGCCAACGTGCCGTCCCCCACCACGTGCAGACAAGGGTTTGCGGCCAAGCACGTGCTGGCCCTTTTATCTTGCCCTCGCTGTAACCCTGCACCCATTGTCGCCGCCCTGGCATCGGGGACATGCTGGCGATCCGACCCATGCCGCGTGCGCTGGGGACGGGGGATGGCCACAAGCTGAGCCAGACTGGTGTGACCGGAGAGCCGGGGCGAGGGCAAGGGGTCTGCACGTTGGGGCGCAGCAACCCGGCCAAGTCGATGACATTGCCAATACGCCGAAGGAAGGATACACGCGGCACAGTGTAGAGCAACGGGCGTGCAACGTAGCCGGCTGAAAACGTGGTGTTCATGGCGTGTCCCACACCCAAAGCGGCACTGCCACGCCGTCGACGGTCGTGTGCGTAACGGGACCAAAATAGCGGCTATCGAATGATGCCGCGTGCGTTGTGCCAATCAAAAACCATTCGTGTTTGGTTAGCAGTCGGCAGCCAGGCCAGGCCGACATCGGCCGGCCTTGGCGGTCGTGCGTGAGCGTCAACGTCACCACATAGCCATTGATGCGCACGATGCCGCCGCGCACGCAAACATGATCGCCATGGCCGGCGGCAATCGTCTTGATTAAGGGCACGCCAAAGGGCAAGTAGCCCCGCTTGGCAGCCAGCCGCGCGGCAGCGTCGGGCAACCGTGTGAGGAGAGTGTCACCCACGTGCGGAGGTTGCGCACGAATGACATAAAAGCCACGCGGTACGCTGTTGCTGGCGTTGTAGACCAGGCGCGGCGCGAACGCACCGGCTGGATCGCCGGAAGCAACGGCAGGCGCCACAGCTCGCAGCAGGCCAGGCGCAAAAATCGCCGTCAGGCCGACAACCATGCCGACCAGCACGGTCGCACGATAACGCCAAGTAGGCCGACGAACATATGGCACATCAGACATTTGATGCTCCCTGTAAAGTACGGCGCGCAAGGTAAGCGGTGTGCCGCTCGGCCGTGTAGGCCGGCGGCACTTGTCGAGCTGCGAGCCGATTGGCCACGGTACGCCAGTAGGCAGGCGAAACCGCCACGGGTGCGATGCCGTCGGCCTCGATGGCATCGATCAGCGCAAGTACGGTTTTGACTTGCCGCTTGCCGTCAACACGCAGCAGCAGGTGCGCACCAGGCACAATGCCCGCAATGCGTTGGACGGTCTCAAGTGGCGTAGCTGCCTGCATCACCATCAACGTCCAGGCCACCGTGCCGTAGGTATTGGCGGCCCAGCTCACGCGGCAGCACACATCGCCAGGCATGAAGATGGCAAGACGCCGGCGTGCATCCAGCCACACTATCCGGTGCGGCGCGCCAAAGCGCAGCCGGATGCGCAAGCGCCGGCCCACGCTCGCCAGTTCCATGCGCGTGATGTGCATGGCTGGCGTCGTCATGGCGTATGCTCCGGGAATTCACGTTCCAGCACCGCACGCAGTAGGGCGGCGACAGTCACGCCGCTTTGATATGCGGCCACCTTGATGCGCCCGCGCAGCGCGGACGTCACATCAATGGTCAGCCGCGCGCTGTAGACCGGCGCAGCACCCTCGCCATGTTTCACCCAGGCGGTCGCGACACTTGGCGCAGGCCGCACACCGATCACGGAACGCTCGCGAAGATGGCTCATCGCAGCGCCTCGCGCACTTGGGTGGCGAACCGCACGATTTCGCGGGCAGCCGAGCCGCAGCCATCGCGCTCGCGCACCAGCAAGCCGCCGGCCACGCTGTCCGCAAACGCAATGCGTTGGCATATCTCGACCGCCAGCGCCGGCAGGATTTGCTCGGCCAGTGCGGCGCGCGCCTCGCGACCGATGACAGTGCCCACGACGCGCCGGTTGATGACGAAGGCCGCGCGAAGCTGCGGGCGATACAGGCGTGCCTCCTCGATGAGCCGTACCATGTCCTGGCTGGCCCACACGTCGTAGGCCGAGGGCTGTACAGGAATTAGCACGATGTCGCAGGCCAGTAGCGCCGAGCGCGTGATGGCCGCCGCCCGGGGAGGGCCGTCAATCACGACAAAATCGGCGCTGCGCGCGATTTGCGGCACTTCAACATGCAAGGACTCGCGTGCCAAGCCGAAAACACTGTATAGACGCTTGTGCCCGTTCTGCGCTCGCCGCTCGGCCCAGTCTGAGGCTGAACCTTGCGGATCGGCGTCAAGCAACGCGACGTTGAAGCCCTCGCTGGCCAACTCCCCAGCTAGGTGTGTGGCCAGCGTCGTCTTGCCCGAGCCGCCTTTTTGACTCAACAGCGCAATGACCCGGCCACCGTGAGGCTGGCCTAGGTCGGCGTCCAGTGCGCCGACGGTGATCGGCAGCGGCGCCTGCTGTCGACCGCTTTTAACGGTCTCCCATGAACCGCTGGTCAAGTTTTGACCAGAAGGCCTCCTGCTATTAGTCTTAGTTAGTCTTTTAGTTAGATAGTTAGGAGAGGCCCGGAGCGCCTTGAGTGGAGCGGGTTTTAAGGCATCGCTGCGCCTGATAGCACGACTGTTTTGCGCCTGATAGCACGAACCGAATGCGCCCGATAGCACGAACGTATCCACAGGATATTCACATGCTTGTTCACAAGTTATCCACATATTGATGTGCTCCGTTCGCGTCAAATCAAGGGGCCGACGAGCGGCCCGCTTGCACAGCATGTCGATAGAAGAACAACTGCTCGGTGCCGCTCGCATACGCCACGCGCAGGCGATAGCCGGGCAATGTCTGGCGCTGCGCCAGGCGGCGCACGTCCAGCGCAAAATCGGCGTAGCGGGCATAACTGCCGGATTTGGCATAGAGGTGACGCAATTCGAAGCGCCACCCCATGCGCTGCGTGCCGCCGTGCTTGCGCACCAGGCGGTACAGCCAGCGCTCGATGCCGCCGGTGAGTCGGAAGTAGCGCGGGTCGATGCCCAGCACCAACGCATTGGAGAGCACGCCGCTGTAAAACCAGTCCGGCAGGATCAGATCGAGCCCCGCCGAGCGGCCATCGGTGTGAATGATCTCCTTCCACTCGTTGATCCAAGAGAACCGATGCAGGCGCCGGCCATCGGCCTGGCGCAGCGAGGTAGCCACCGTGGTCGACTGCAAGCGGTCGAGCGCTGCGCGCAGGCGCTGGTAATCGCGCGCGCCGGTGCCGCGCCCGATGAAGGTCAGGATTTCGTGAGGGGTAGCCTCGATCAGTCGCGACGTTGGCAGCCCTCGGTCGCGGGCAGCAACGATTTGGCTGGCCGCCCAGATCAAGACATCCGCATCCCAGATGGTCGCCATGCCGTGTTCGGGGACGGCGTCAACCTGGATGCGTACCGGCCCGGCAGTGAAATCGATGGGCACCACGCGGCGCGACTTCGACAAAGAGAAGAACGGGTAAGCCATGAGATCTTGCGCGTCGCGCGGGCGCATATCGCCCGGCAGCGCGCGAAACAGCGTGAGCTGATCGCGTTCGCTTGGTGAGGGAGGTCGCGCAGCCACGTCCGTTTCTCGTTGCGCGCCAAGCCTTCAACAGCCGGCGCGATGTTCGAGGTATTCGGGGTCGGACGTCATGGTGTAGCTGTGATCGTCGGCCCACGCCTCCAAGTCGGCGGCAGCATACAGCACCCGCCGGCCGAACTTGCGAAAACGTGGGCCGCCACCTTGCACGCGTAGTTTTTCGAGCGTGCGTGGAGACAGGCGCAGATAGTCGGCCGCTTCGCTGTTGGTTAGATAGCGCGCCGAGGCTGTCGCCGATACGGAGGCGAGTGCGGGCGTGGACGGTGTGGCAAGGACAGCATGTGACGAGATCATAGATGCCTCCAGCAGTGCAATGCGCAGACGGGGCAATTCCCGCAGGCTGGAGACAGTGTCGGCAAGCCGAGGCAGATGCTTAAGGGAGCATGTTCAGAGGGGCATGTTTTTCTCCCCCCTAAACCGATGCAGGCTGACTATTGGCCGGAGTTGTTTGAGCCTAGCCCAGCCAAGTCCCGGTAGCCGCCGCGCATCAATGCGGCGGCCCGCGCGAGGCTATGGCGCACCTGCGCCCGCAGCGCGCTGTCGGCGTGCCAGTCCTGGCGCATGCGTTCGCGTCCGTATAGCACTTCGGCGATGCGGCGCTGGGACGCGCCGGCCTGTATGCCATCAAGAGCCTGCAAGGCGTGCAGATGGTGTAGGTGGGCTTGGTTCATCCTGGCGGTATGGGCGGCACAGGGTGCTGGCCGGATGGCGCTGGCCCTGCGTGGCGCGAACCGGGCCGCGTGCAAGGTCAGCAGCGCCGCCTGGGCATGCAGACGGGCATCGAGCGGCACGGCGCACATCGCCGGGCGACCGTCGAGCACACCTGGCCCAAGGCGCGCCCGCAATGTCGTGCCTTGCACCGAAGTGCGTACACATAACGCAGCTACACCCGTCGGCAGCACGATCACCTTCTTGAGGCCGCGAATATGCCACAAGTCTAAGCCAAATTGCGCCGTCTGGCCTCCTGCCTGGATGTGCAGGAGCGCCGGCAACCGGTCGTCCCAGACCGGATGCGCGAACCGTGCATCAAGCTGTGGATCTTCCAGTAGCACCAGCCCCCAGGGCCGGGTGGCGCGCACGGGCGCGCTACGACCGTAGCGGTGCCAACATGCGCGGTAATCGGCATTGCGGCGCAGATATTCCCAGGCCAAGCTCGGGGCATCGAGCCGTAACACGTACAAGTAAGCCGCCGTCGCCTGCCAGGGCGCAGCCTCAATGGTCGTGACCATGCTCCTTCCTCCCGCCATAAGCCCCCGACCCCGGGCAGGATGCCGAGGAGCGAAGCGCCGACGGCCCATGTGGCCGCCAGCCATAAGCGTTTGGAAGGCTCGCGCCCAGGCGACTGTCCGGGCGCTAGTCCTCGGTGTAAGCGCCTCGGGCTTGTGCCCGGGCGGCGTAATCGGACAGCGTGCGTGTGGCTTTAAAATCCGTCTCCACCGCCACGCGATAGCCGTTCGGCCCATGCATGGCTTCGAGCTCGTCCAGCCGGATGTCGGTCAGTTGCGGAAAGCCCGTGTTGGCATCGCATAGGGCATGCAGACGTGCCGGATCTTCAGGGTAGGCAAAGGCCAGCAACCAGACCACGCCCGCATCGGGAGTGTACAGCTTGACTACCGGCATGGGATCAAAACTGGGATCGTCAACGCGCTGCTGGCCGTAGGCCAGCAGTTGCGCCTGTTGAGCGTCAGTCAGCAGCGGCATAAGGGCCTCCAGGCCAAGAACACAAAATGGACAATGCATCAGCACGCCGAGCCGCGCCATCGGCAATACGTAAAGCCGACTTTACGCAATATCGTAACGCCGCTTCGACGATTTGGCGCGAGTCGGCAATACAGAAAAACGGCTTTCTGCTGATGTGCAAAATCGTAAAACCGACTGATATGTGCGGAGTAACGAACACTATAGATTGTAGCCCTATAGGGCTCTGTCGGGTGTCATTCTGTATTTTGGGGATGACATGCAGATGGCGGAACAATATGACATAGGCCAAGCCATCAAAACCGTACGCACCGTGCGCGGCTTGAGCCAGGAAGCGTTTTCGGACGTTTCCAGTCGCACCTACTTGAGTACGCTCGAGCGCGGCCTGAAGAATCCCACGCTCAGTAAGCTGGCTGAGTTATGCGAGGTTATGCAGATCCACCCTCTGACCTTAATGACACTGGCCTATGCCGACGATGGCGGCCACGCTAAAAGCTTGTTGTCGCAAGTCGAGCGAGAACTGGATACGGTTTGGCAAGCGGTAAAACAAGCACCTCTAGCCTAAAAAGACTCGGCTCGTTGTGTGGTCGATCCAACCTTAGTGACACGAAGCAGACGCTTCTCGGGATGGATAGTAAGGTTCAGGATATCTCCCGCGACGAAACCTTGTTGCAAGAGCTTGGACACAAACTGCTTGAGGCGGCACGAGCCGCTAGGTAAGTGCGCTAACACCACAGGTTGTTCTGATCCTTGCAGAAACAGGTTTCCATCTCCTGCAATGAGGTTATCCAACGCGCGCGGCACTTCCCATACACGAGTTCTAACCATATATTCGGTGAGTTCGAAGATGAAATGGTAGTAGCCATCTTTGTCGCGCTCACTGATTCGTGCAGATTTGCTCGCTTCACCGCCAACGGTGTTCTGTGCGTCGCGCAAAGATGCGGGATTCAAGGTAGCTCCCCGCAACGCAAAGACGCCTCGATCCAGTTGGCGATAAATAGGAGAACTATTGAGGCTGACATGAAGCGCCATCAGCTTCACCTTGCCAGTCTTGACGAGCTCAGTGACGAGTGTATGGCGAGAGATGATGTTGCCGTTATCTCGCATTAGGTTATAGACCGCAAGTTCTGCATCGGACAGCACCGTTTCGACAGGGACGAGTTTGTCGAGCAAAAAATCATCAGACTGTATGTTCTTCAGGCCTTTCACCCGACGCAACACTTCGACGACGATCTGTAGCGGTGGTTCAATGAGGTAAGGTCGCAGCTGCTCCGGTGGATAGTAACCACGGCGTGCACGAATAAAACTGGCCAGAATCTCCTCGGCATCGACTCGACGGCCAGAGACAGCCAACACTTTTAGAGCGATCGTCACTAACCGGTTTTCGTTACCCTCGCCGAACCAAAACCAACCATCCCTTTCTGAGAGCCACTCGAACCCTGGCACCATACGGCAGCCTTGCATGACTTCGTCCGGTGTCATGCCCATCCCAGTAATTTCACTTGCAGCACCTGCAACAAACATGGCCTGTGCAGCACCACAGCTGCGAATCAGCCGCAAGGCCGCTTCGCGCGCAGCACGAATACGAGCCACGTCATGAGTTTCAGGATCGATGACTGTAGGTGACCAGAGATAGGCCATTTCAGCCGGTCGATCCGTCAATGCAACGATATTGCGTCCGAGAATTTCACGGCAAAACCGACTGACACTCTCAATAGATAAACGCTCCCCAAGTCGACCTCGTAGCTGAGTATCCACTGCCTCGACAGTTGCCGGTAATAACGGACGGATTTCCTCGGCGAGTCTATCAATATGCGGGGTGAGGAGCTGCATTCGTGCCGTACGCTCCACCATCTTTTCCACGATTTGGCGGATACGCTCGCGAGTTAAACCATAACGATCTCCGATTGCCTGCAATGTCGTATGCTCTTCTCCGCCAACACCATATCGCAGCGCGAAGATGTCCGCCAACCGCCGTTCAGTCAGAGAGAGTTCGTCATGGAGAATAGTTCGATGCGCAAAAGACGCTCGGCAAAGCCATGCCCCAGCAACACGGATTTCCGCTGCCACACTATCGGCAGTATTTGCCTCAACTATCTGAGTCACAACTTCTTTCGACGGAACTGGTGCTTCGATGTCTATCTGGCGCAGCCACCCTACGGGCACGCCCAAAACCTCTTCCCATTTATTTTCGAGTTGGACTTTGGGCTTAAGCGGCAGAACACGTTCCCAATTGGCCAGTTGATAGGTTGCAACGCCTATTCGCAAGGAAATTTCTTGACGGCTTAATTCAAGCGCCAATCGTCTAGCTTGTGCCCGTTGCCCAAGTGCAATTCTTTCTGACTCTGTGGCCCTGCGATTTTCGTATGAGTCTACGATTCGTGCAGACTCGACTTGATCCGCCGGGATAGGCGAAACCCCTGTGCCATGGGCCAGCCACTCTGGCGAGGTTTGAAGCACTTGTGCAAGCGCTTCAAGGTACTGTTTTTCAGCCGTAGGGCCAAATTGTTTTTCCCAAAAACGATAGCGCGCAGCGGGAATGCCTAATCTATCAGCAACGAAACTGCATGTCAGGCGAAGGTTTTTACGTCGAGAACGCAGGCGCGCCGCCATTTCAAAAGCGCGGACGCTGAGCCGTGAACGACCTCTCACAATAGAAGGATGGGAATTTAAAACATCCATATTCCGATAATAATGGAATGTGAGGCGCGCCCGGCGAACCGGGCATGCAGGCGAATCTTAGTTCGCCTTGGCCGGACGCGACCAGATTAGGTCGAAGCCGCCGGCCTCGTTCTCGATCAGCCTAGCGTAGATGGCCGCCGGGAACGACGGATCATCGAGCATGACCGACAGATAGGAGCGATCCTGTTTGGAAACCTTGCGCCATGCCGCGCCGATCTCGTAGCTGCCCACTACAATGCGGTAGTCCGGTGCCTTGTCGCTGTCCTTGTCGGTTGGAGCAAACTTGACTTTGATGTTCAAGGTCAAGGTGTGCAACGTCCCGGCGTAGCCGTTGTCTTGAGCGGTGAAAGTACCGATATTAGCCATGATGAATCTCCTGAAGTCTTAAGTCCGCGCCCATCGCGTCCTTGTGTGATTCCGATCAGGTGCAGGTCGGGCGCGGTGCACCCCTTGGGGCGGGAACGCCAGTGGACGACCGCCCGACACGGCGATTTTGGCTCGCGAGGAATGCGCGGCACGCGCAGGGGAAAATCGTTTTGACGGCCGGTTGCACCGCACAAACCCGAGGCGGCCTGGCGATGTAGGGCGGGCCGCCGTGCCGTAGCCAGGATTCACAACAACAAGGCCGCCATGGGACGGACGGTACGGAAGATGTCTCATGGCGGGCGCGGTCAACGCCATGACAGTACAGCGGTGCGGAGTGTGATGCTTGGGCATGTCGGGATATCAGTCCGAGGTTGACCATAAGGTGCCGGTGTAGCGCAGCCAGCGTGATCGGCGTGGCATTGTGCAAGATTGACAGTGATCCCTACGCTCGGTGCTGATGTGCCGCTGTCGGCATGCTTACGCACTAGCATCGAGTACGACTGGCACATACACAACCGAGCTGGTCGTATTCCAGCGTAGCAGCTGACTCGCCCGCCTGGTTTACCGGGTGCTCGTCACCTCACACAGCATATCTGCCGATGCGCGACTTGTTTTGTTTGCTGCGAGCCCTGCGACGCATACTGGGCCGCGTCCAGGCCGACGCGGCCTTGCCGTTGCCTGCTCGCGCCTGAGCCCACAGGCCCGAGCGGGTGCGGTTTACGCGGCCCTCGATAGACGGGCAAACCGTCGGCACAGAGACATCGACACCATAAAAAAAGGCGGACATTGCCCGCCTTCGGCGCAACCGGCTAAAGCTGACCGCGCTGTGCCATCGACACGACCGTAGCACCGGCGACGATAAAGTGATCGAGCAGTCGCACGTCAATGAACGCCAAAGCCTGCCGGACTGCCCGGGTCATCTGCATGTCCGCCTGACTGGCTTCGGCCAGCCCCGATGGATGGTTGTGGGCCATCATGAGCGCGGCCGCATTGTGTTGCAGAGCAAGTTTGAGGATTTCACGGGGATAAACTGCCGCTTGGCTCAAGGTGCCGCGAAACGGCTCTAGATACGTGATCAATCGCAGTTGCGTATCGAGCAGCATCAACGAGCACACCTCGTGCTCCAAGTCCGCCAGACGCAACTGCAGAAATGCCTTGGCTTTATCGGGATTGCTCAGATCCTCGCCGTGCAACGCATCCGTCGAAACCAGCTCACGCGCTGCAGCCAGAATCTCGGCCCGTTGGGCCGGACGCATCACGCCATCAGCTTCGCGCACCAACAGCGTATTGCTCGGGTTGATTGGGCCATCGACGAAAAGGGAATATTGCTGCATGACTGCCTCCGGTTCGGAATTGGGCGGAATTGCCCGGGAAACCGGAAGGGCACGGCGCAGCGCACAATGTCACAGGGTCAAGACGGCCATCGGCCGCAAGCGTGCGTCGCACGCGCCGCCCTTGACAGGGAGCACGCCGTGACACACTGATGGGAAAGCAAAGCCGCCTACTGTCTCAACAGCAGATGATCGAAAGAAGGGAGTGCTGTTGAGCGCGCATCGCGCGCAGCGTCAGCGATACGCAAGGCGGGCTTGGTCCGTCCCGTTTGGGATGAGCGACAAGCGAACCTGTAGCAGCGCGGCCCGAGCATAGCGGGCGACGCCACGAAGGGGATATAACTTGCCAAGCACAAAATCTGTTTTATTTTGATACGCTCTCATAGAAATTAAGTGCTGCCCGTAATTTTGCCTGCCCCCTTTGATGACGACAACAAATGAATACTCAAGCCAGCCCACTACCTTCAACCTTACGTTTCCGGCCAAACGATATCGACGTCAGCTCGGAGAGGCCATTCGAGAACGACAAACTTGACCGAGAGCCATTCGTAACCGCCACGGTAGACCTCCTGCAGGCGATACGCGAACCTTTTGTCATTGCATTAAACGCTCCGTGGGGCAGCGGCAAAACCACAACGCTCCGATTGCTTGAGCCGGCATTGAACCAGGCCAACATTTCCACCGTACGATTCAACGCCTGGGAAGTCGATGACGCGATCGACCCCTTGGTGCCCTTGGTCGCCGAACTTCACGACCGACTACTAAGAATAAAGGGCTTCGAGCAGGGCATTAATCACTCCAAAGTCCAACGCTTAAAGACGCTGGGAAGTGCAGTGGCCAAACATGGCACCATCGCTATGGTAAAAGCTGCTTCGGCGGGGTTGCTCGATCTCGGTGAGGCGTCAGAAGGCATTGCCAAAGCGGTAGAAAACGCGGGAGAAGGCCTTGCCGGTGACCTGATCGACGCGTTCAAGCAGGAAAAGAAAGCCGCCGAGCAATTTCAAAAGCTCCTGATTGAACTGAGTTGCCATGCGCGGGGCGCTGACGATAATACCGACTCGCCTCCCTTGGTGCTGATGATTGATGAGCTTGACCGGTGCAGACCCACGTTTGCCATCTCCATGCTCGAGCGCATAAAACATTTCTTTCATATTCCCGGCCTTGTATTCCTGCTCGCATTAGACATGAAACAACTCAAATCCAGTACACGGAAAGTGTATGGCGCTGAATTGGATGCCACTGAGTATTTGCGTCGATTCGTTGATTTAGAGCTCAGTCTTCCGGCTGCAAAGCCAGACGGCATGATCGACGCGATGCTGAGTAACTGTGGTGCAGACGACTTCTTTAACAGACGAGGAAATAATGGCCAATTGCGTGATGAAAGAAAATGGATCGTTAGCGTTCTGACCGAGTTGGCAACCTGCTTTGGATTATCACTGCGCGTACTTCAAAGAATGGTGTCGCGGCTGATGCTAGTCATACGCCAGACCTCTGACAATTCTTATCTTGATCCCATTCTTGTGGCGTTCATGATCTTTCTGCGCATCCAAGATGACACCCTGCTCCAGAGATTCGTCGCAGGCCAGGCTCGCGCCGATGAAGTCATGAAAATATTACGCACAGAGATCCCGGGTGGTCGGGCATTCTATGATTCACATGTTGGCATGGTAATAGAAGCCTATATGCTTTACGCTCACAACCAACGACATGATTATGTTAGTCAATTTCTGAAAAAAGCCAGGGATATTACCGATACGCCGGAGACATCTGAGCATAGGCGCATATTGGAAGTCACGCACCGGTTCGATAATATTTGCCAAGAACACTTCGCTCGTAATGGTATTGATTTACGTGCCATAGATCAGCGCATCAATCTCGTGGCTATGGGGTTACGGGATTAGGCCATAAACGCTTTGATCGCCAACCACACGACGATAGACATGACGTGCGAGGGCTTCAATAGATTGGTTGGTCGCACTTAAACGCGCGTCCAGCTCCGGTGAAGGTCATCCACGATCAGAGGATGGCGGTGCCCGCCGCGGTTTGCGTGTTCGCGCAAGTGAGGATGATCTGGCGGCAGATCAGGATGATTGTGAGTGATATCGGAAGATTCATTCGCGGGCCAGAGCCACACCGCCAGCCCCACTCCTGCAAGGCCAATCAGCGACATGAGGATGAAAGTCGACTGCAGCCCTAAGGTAGCACCGAAGCGACCGGCCAAGGGGTAGCAAATAAGCCAGCATGCATGGGACAGTGCGAATTGCGCGGCAAAGACCGCAGGGCGATCTTCGGGATGAACAGACCGACGCAACAGCCGACCGGAAGGAGTTTGCGCCACGCTGTAGCCAAAGCCGACCACCAACCAGATCACCATTAGAAGCGCATAGGTTGAAATCATCGCCCCGGCTGCGGTTCCCAGTACCAACAGGGTCGCCCCTGCAATCATTGCCGATCGATCGGCAATGTTGTCGAGCAAGCGAGGCAGCGCGAATGCTGCAATCATCGAGCCGCCTCCGAAGGCAGCCAACGCCCATGCTACCTCGGATTCACCCAGGTCGAAGCGTGCTTTCACGATGACTACCGTGTTCACGATGATCATTGATCCAGCTGCCGCCACAGCGAGACTAATAGCCAATAGACCCCGTAGGCGTGGCGTGGCGAGGTAAATGCGCGTGCCGCGCGTGGTGCGATTCCAGATGCCTCGGCGCGTGCCAGGTACAGTGGTAGGCAGTTTCACGCTGAGAACGAGCGCGGCCGAGACGATGAAGCCGAGCACCGTTCCGGCAAACAGGTTGTGGAAGCTGATGACAGTCAGCAGTGCGGCGGCGAGCATCGGGGAAATCAGGCTTTCCAGATCGTAGGCCAATCGGGAAAGAGAGAGTGCCTTCGTGTATTCGTCTTCTGCGGGAAGGATGTCCGGGATGGTGGCTTGAAAGGTTGGCGTAAAACCCGCGGACGCTGCCTGTAGTACGAAGATCAGCAGATAGATTTGCCAGATTTCGCTGACGAAGGGCATGCAGAGCGCGACGGATGCTCGTAACAGGTCAAGGGCAACGAGCAACGACCGTCGCGGTAGCCGGTCAGCGAAAGCCTGCGCGACTGGGGCGACTCCGACATAGGCAAGCATTTTGATGGCGAGCGCCGTTCCGAGTACCGCTCCGGCATTCGCCCCGGCCAACTCATAGGCAAGCAGGCCGAGCGCCACCGTCATCAGGCCGGTGCCGACGAGCGCGATCACCTGAGCGGTGAACAAATGGCGATAGGTGCGGTTCTTCAGGACGGAAAGCATGAAACGGTCTCAAAGCAGTTTGGTCAATGCCTTCATTTCGCTCAGAACGGAATCCTCATCATGGGCCAGGCAGTGGTCGATGTGGTCGTGGATCAAGACGCGCTTTGCTGCCGTCATCGCGCTTTCTACTGCCGCGAGCTGGCGGGCAATGTCGAGACAGGGCTGACCCTCTTCGATCATCCCGATGACGTGTCGAAGATGACCTTCGGCACGTTTGAGCCGCTTCACAAGGTCGGGGTGTGTGGAATGTTTGTGCGTCACTTTCATGTGGCGATTGTATCCCCCCTAGGGGGATATGGCAAAGCAGCCTCGCCGCCTTTGAGTTGAATACTCGGACGTCGTCAATCGGTCCCGGGCGCAGCCAAAAAAATTGCTCCACCCCGCAGGGACGATGTAACGAATGCGGCGCGGTGCGATCAGTTCGCCATCGACGCCTAAGAGCTGATCTCTGGTTAACCTCGCTGCGTCCCGTCGAACGGCGAGGCGCTCCTTCACGTCAGGAGTCAGCCAAACGATCTAGCAGGTGATCGAGGGCGAGTTGATATTGTTCTCGTAGGGTCTGCTCTCGCTTCCGATCGCCCTGCGCCGACGAAAGAGTCAGACCACTGCCATGAGCGTGGTCAATCAAAATGTCACGCCACAAGCTAGGCTTAGCGGTGAACTTTGCCAGTAGCACGGTCAGACGGTCAGTGATCTGTCGGGTCAACCCGGCAAAGGCTCCAGGCGAGGCGAAGATTGCTAGCGTCAATTGCGGATGGCTTCCAACGGCGTCGTAATAGCGCATGAGAATTGCCCGAACTTTCGTTCGATGCTCTGTTTGCCCGACCTCTGCATCCAGTACCTCGGCGTAAACCCGATCCGATAACGCCCGAAGTAGTCCTGTGTGGTCTTCTACGTGGTGGTATAGGCTCATAGGGGTAACACCCAACCGGGAGGCAAGGGCGCGCATCGTCAATCCTTGGCCCCCGCCCTCACCTAACAACGCTAGAGCACCGGTCAGGATGTCGTCACGAGTCACCCCTTTTCCTTGGCTCGGCCGCCCACGTGGTCGGGTCATAAGGCTATTTGATAGGTGGATTGGACCAAGCCTGAAGGAAAGCTACGGCTGCACAGAAGCGTCAAATCAATATCCTGGAGTAGCGTGCCGAATAACGGCCTTCCGGATCCGATCAGGA
Organism: Bordetella petrii; assembly: GCA_017745595.1. Taxonomy (GTDB): domain Bacteria; phylum Pseudomonadota; class Gammaproteobacteria; order Burkholderiales; family Burkholderiaceae_B; genus Bordetella_A; species Bordetella_A petrii_C. Next base: position 6,651 of record WMBV01000052.1, on the reverse strand, counting down.
CGGGAATAGTGGTGATAACCATATCGGCAATTAGCCTATCACGCAGGAAAGCCTGCACCAGTTGTCCGCCATTGACGTATACCCGGCACACGTTCTGACCGGCGAACTTCCTCATCGTCTCCGTTGGTGTGGTGTTGGAGAACTGAACCTTGTCCTTCAATCCTTCTGGAACCGGCGTATCGGCCAATTGTTTAGACAGCACCAGCACGGGGCGGTTATATGGCCATGTCTCGAAGGTCAGAACCTTCTCATAGCTTCCACGCCCCATCACAATCACATCCTTGTCTGCGATAAAAGCATCGTAGCCATGGTCCTCAGTCGGATCGTCACGCTGCAACAGCCAGCCGATGTCGCCATCTTGACGGGCGATGAAACCGTCTAGGCTGGTGGCGATGAACACATGGGCAGTAACCATGGAGTGCACCTCTTATTTATACGCTGTATATTTTTATCCATGATCAAGCTGAGCGCAAGAGCCCACCTCACCCGCCATTGCCCCGCTTGTTCGCTGTCCCCTGGGATAGGCCATTTGGATTGCCGCTATCGAACTGGCTGTTTGCCCGCCATCAAGAGGTCAGAGTACTGGAGGGGCGGGCATCGTCTTCCTTTCGAGGCCCACCGAAGACTTCGTCATAGCCTGTTGTCGCTGCGGTTAAGCTGGCTCGACGGATCGTAGCGCGGAGGCGTCAGCAATACCCGAGGTGCCGTGGCTCCGTCCCAGACACCAGCGCTAGCAAGCTGGAACAATGCGGGCTGTATAGCAGAGATCCATGCTATCCCGCCCGATTAATCTCGCAGACACACATGGTTAAAAACTTTTGGTTTTGACCGAGATGGGCATTTACGTCGCTTTTTACCGTCACATCCGCCTAGCGTGGGAGATGGGGCGATTTACCGGGCGCCGGCTTTAGCAGCACTATGCTCGATCAGCGTCGACGATACCGGACAAGACCTCAGTCTGGCCCGTTCGTGCCGAGAGTAATCCGACTGTCAAATTTTAGATCGTTCCGACAGTCGTAGTTAAGCCATTACAAGAGCAACTGATCCCAATATCCCCGGTACAACCCTCAGCGCTCTCCGGCCCGGAAACAGAAACCAAAGTTCCTTGCGCTGCCTCCATGTCCTAATGAAGTTAAGCTAGCATTATCGAGAGGAAGCAACCTAGAGCAGAGACGTACAAGTAATTTCCTAACTATCTTGAACGTCCCAGGTGTAGCTTACGGTATAGGCTACTTGTCACACCTCACCCTTTTGTCAGTGGAAGCAATGCCAAAAAGTCTAACTGAGGCCGAAGCTCTCAACCGGGACCTACTGCTTAGCGACATAGGAGCTTAAGTGTCCGGAGCCAATCAACACCACCTTCCGCAAATGTTGCAGCGAGGCTTTCAGGCCAAAGGAGCGCGAGGCCATACTTGGGTCTTCAAGATAGGAGGCTCCCCAAAGCTGGAGCGGATCGACAATGTCGGCTCCGACGAATTCTTCTATTCGGGACCCTCCACCAATGGGGAGGACACGCTCGATGATCGGATCACCACTTATGAAAGTGAGCGCCTCGGCGCGTTGCTTCACAAACTGAAGAAGGCACCGGCAACAATGGAGCCAGCTCCGCAGGAAGCAGCGGAAATCGTCGCGCATTTGGTGGTTCGTTCCGGCCATGTCCGAACAGTCATGACTGGGGGTATGACGGCGCTAGGCCATGGAGCGGTCAATTTGTTCTCACGCCCGGAGGTTCTATTTCGCCTCTTCGGTTACGACAAGGACAAGCCGTCTGAACAGTTCATCAATGTTTTCCGGGAAATATGGGACGAACATCCCCAACTGGAGGAACTTGGCATTCCGAAAACCGTAGTTACTCGAATGTTGTTCGCCTTAGGCAGGGAGCATTTTGGGACCAACTGGCCACAGATGGCCGAGTCCATTAAGAACTTAGGCGACCACATTGAGGCACAGGCGGGGCTCGTGGTCAGAAACGCCCACAACAAAGCACTTGCCGAAGACTTTCTGGGTGGCGCCAGGAAGAAAGTGCTCGAAACCTTCGCCTGGGAGCTAGCCGATGTCCCGCCGCCCGGCGCCATTCTCCCCGATTGCGGAGTGATAGCCATCACCACTACTGGCGAACCTCTTCCTTTGATGTTGGCAGACCAGGACAATTTGGCAGGTGTAGTCGCCCCGATTTCATCTCAGCGGCTGCTATTGGGGCGCAAGCATGGCGAGAATCCATTCGACATGGAGACGATGAACCAACAGCTCGCAGCGTGCAGTGACGAGTTCTTCATCGCAGCATCTAATACACAGGAGTTCGTTACCCTTGTGAACCAGATCAGTAGGCGGTCTCGCGTCGTGATCGACGAGGCCTTGGCTGATGCATTCAAGGACTATGAGCCAACCCCTTCTAGTCAAACTGATAAACTGGCACTCTCTGATGACGTTTCGTCGACCTCAACTATTAAAAAGAGTTTGAGAGCCTTCGGCTATGAGATAACCTTTTCCGGTTGGGACGACAGGGAGGAAATCCAGAAGATTTCCGCGAACGTCCAGTATCTCGTCAGCTCACTCAGCTCGTTGATTCCGCTCTCTCGATTAGACGGAATTACATTCGCAGCAGACTACCCAGCTGCGCTCATGCAACTTGACCGAGGTCTATCTGGTGTTGGCCCGCCGACCACTGTTCCCCCAAGTGAGGGCGTGGGCATCGCTCAAGCCCCAATAGTGATGCGGGACGGAATCGTCAAGGCACGCATTATTGTGCAGGCCTGGGTCGGGCAAAGCCTAGCGAGCCAAAATGACGAACACACATCTTTCGCAGTTCATGTCTTTGTGCACCAATTGGCTCTCGTTGCCATGGCGTACTACACCGACACGGCCCTGCCGGGCACTTTGCTTCGGCCCATCACTGGCGCCTTGAATCAAATGCTCTATGGTGTCGTCAGCCCTGCGCCTGATAGCTATTTTGCTGCACGTTTTTCGGCCCCGTATGCGCCAGACAGCACAACCGAAACATACCAAGAACTGGCACTTGAGGCGCTTCGTCGCTTGTTGGATGTCATTCCGTCCCAGCGCTTAGCATACCGGCTCCACGGTGACGTGGACCGCTTGCTCGAAGCAATCTTGCCGGTGTTAAGATCATTCCTGCATCGAATCGCCACCCTAGTCGGGCATTATGCAGGCCTTGAGCCACCACTTTCTACGACCGACGCCGATGCGGAGTTGATGCAAGAATTGGAGCGCGGCGGAATTAGGGCGTGGCTCGTTACCTTCCAAACCGATCTAGCAAGCTTTGCCGACCGCGCGGGGAAATGGCGATCATTCGACGAATTTTACGCGTTTAGCAAGCATGCTGAACGCGTGCTATGGCAATTCCAAATCATCCCTTGGGAAAATGAAAACAATGGTATTTACGTGACTATTCCGTTGGCGCTAGATGTCCACGCGCTGCAACACCTCGAAGCCATGAGACCGGAAGCTAATCGCCAGATCGATTCGTCGGATTCCTGAAGCATCTTGCTGTAACTAAGGAAACGCCTATTGATGAACAGCGCCTTTCGGCGAAACGACGGCGTACAAGCCATCCCAATTGTCGACCTTGTATAGTAGGACCGCGCGAGGCTTCAATTTCCGCAGTCCGGCCATAAGAAATACACCCATTCCTGTCATTACCTCGCCCGCGAAAATGCCGAGGTACATCATCACCAGGTCGTCAAAAACTAGCATACTATCCCTGGCGTGTCCCACAAAGCACGCTGCCCGGAAGCTGGCGGCACACGTACAAGCGTGACTGACGAGGAAAAAAATGGCCGAGAGCACCATGAACGCCGCATTGCGCCAATTCGAGACGGTGGAAGCGAATCTTTTAAAGGCGGAGCGCTTGCTTGACATGATTGACCAAGCGATTCCGAAAGGCATCGTATTTGGCAGCAACTCTGACTACGAGAGCAATTGCCACCACTTTGACGCGCTCTATGCTGCCCTTCCCAGGATTAAGGGATGGAAGCCAGAAATTCACCTGTTGGAGTTGGACGAAATTGCGCAAAACCGTCTGGATGCAAAAGAGGTTGGAGAAGTCGAATGCATGATCTCAGTAGAGCGTTCGATCGACGAGCCATCAAGGACACTACGACAATATCGCCTGAGATTCGATCAGATGCGCCGCGAGCTTGTGCGCGACGCCTTGCAAGAACTCATTTCAGGCGTAGACAGGTGCATCCATCTTCTCTCACAACTACCAGTACCTGCCGAGTGGAATCCAGAAGTCTCACATCAACAGTTTGAAGTATTGAAGCAAAGCGTCGCTCAGATCAACGTACTGATGGGTAGCAGCATGTCCAAGCCCGCGCGCTGGGGGGATCTAACTCGCCATATCCACTTCGGACTCTACGGAGATCTACAGGACATCATCCAGCATGATTGGCCCGCTGTAAAAGCCGGGCTCCAGAAGTCTATGTATGGCGATAGCGAACCTATGCCTGTTGACATTGAGGATTTAGAGACCTTAATCATTGCCAAACCGAGGGGAGCTGTCGCTACTGAACTGAAATGGGGAAGCTTGACCGAAGAGCAATTCGAGCGGCTTATCTTCGCTCTTGTTGCCACCGAGCCAGGCTACGAGAACTCAGCGTGGTTGACTAAGACGGAGGCGCCAGATCGAGGACGCGATGTATCAGTGTTCCGGGTGCAGACTGATACGCTCGGCGGCACAATGCGGCAAAGGGTCATTATTCAATGCAAGCATTGGCTCAGTAAAAGCGTCGGTATCGCCGAGATCGCTACGCTACGTGAGCAGATGAAGACTTGGGAGCCACCGCGCGTTGATGTTCACGTTATTGCGACATCAGGACGCTTCACCAGTGACGCGATCCTGGCTGTCGAAAAACACAACCACTCGGACAGCGCGTTGCGAATAGAGATGTGGCCAGAAAGTCATCTTGAGTTGCTACTCGCAGCACGCCCCGCTCTCATCGCCGAATTTGGCTTGCGCTAAAGGGGTCTACAAATGCTCTATGCATGGGTCGGCGACCAGAAGCGTGCTCCCGCCGCAAAAGGCGAGAGGGCAACCTGCCGTGACTGTGGTGGCCAGCTTACCGCGGTCATGCCCGTCGAGAACACGCCGCACTGGTAGCATAAGGCTGGCGACTGCGATTCCGTGGAGCGAGCCGGAGGGATCGTGGCACCTGGGCTGGAAAGAGCTGTTCGAAATGCCCTGTCGCGAGATCGCCCTACGTGACCCTGCGACAGGAGAATTGCACCGCGCCGACGTTCTGGTCGGTAGCGGTACCTCGCGGGCGACCGTTCTCGAATTGCAGCATTCCTCGATCAGCGAAGACGAACGAGACGCGCGCGAGGCCTTCTACCGGCGCGAGCATCGGATGTTTTGGCTGGTTCATATCCACAGCGAAAACTCATTCTTGGGAACACATTTCGGTACGTCGCTCGACTTCCGCTCGCGCGTCATCAATCTCGACGGCAAAGAATTCGCCATCATGAGTTGGATGGGGCCGAGCAAGCAATTCATCGAAAAATGGAAGCGTGCTACTGCACACGTCTTTTTCCATGCCGGCGCTCGCATTTTCTACCTTGCCATCCCAAGCGTAGCTGCTCGCTTGGGAGGTCCTCTCCAGCGTGGCGAATTTGCTCTTTGCGCCTTAAGCCGTGACGCTTTCCTTCGGGCCGTTCACTGAGGGTGATCGTTTTTTCTCTAACGTTGCGCCTGCTGCAAGACAAGCAGGAAGTCTATGGTGAGCTAGTGGGCTAGCCGCACAGACTATATAGAGTGGATCGCCAGCCAAGGAAGCGTGTACTGCTCGCCAACGACACAGAAGGGCCATCGCTGCCGCAACGCCGCCGTCGGCACTACGCTCCTGGAACCCACAGCTTGGAAAGCTGCATACGACAGGGGCGAGTACTGCACCGTGCATGGCGGTTGAGCCGCTGATTTCACTGTTGCATTGGCCGTATCGAGTGTGTCCTCGCACGCCTAACTACTGGCGTTCAAAAACAGGCCACAATCGCTTTACCAATTTCTCTCATTACCCTCGGACAGGGCGAACTAGCGGTTGGACTGTCCACACCTCGCAGGCGTTGACCGACGACTCAAGCGGCCACACTGCTGAACCTGCAGAACGCATCCCTTGATCACGAAACAACGTCAATCTCATGTGTCAATCAGCTTATATCATCGTCATGCAATAAGCATCTGCAGAACCTGCTGACTGACAGGGTTAGCAACTCCACGCAGTGGCTCTGATGACTTGATAACATACCCACCTTCCTTCACTGGTGAAAATGGGTCGGTCAAGATGTCAATATCGTATTGCCGAAACTGATTTCCAAACTTACCCAGCGCGATACCTGTGACCGACGTAGCACCCGCTTTTCGCAAAAATGCCGCTGCAACGCCAAACGACACACCATAAGTTGTACAGTCATCCACCACGATGACGTGCTTGCCTCTCAGTTGGTTACCTGTGTTGTATCTCGGGTTTAAATTAATCGTTTGTATCTGCCCGCTGGGATCGGTACGATCACCTCCCCCGCTGTCAGAATAGTTGGAACCTCAGTTGCTGTTAGAGTCCCAAACCATTGGGGGCAAAGAGAAGGTTCCGATGAAGTATTCCGCAGAACGCCGGGAAGCCATCCTGAAGAAGTTACTGGCCC
>WMBV01000051.1 GCA_017745595.1 Bordetella petrii | reverse complement strand
GGGGGCACCGAGCGGCGAGCGGGGTGGGAACGGGGCATGGGCAGGAAGGAATGGGAAGGGTCGGCAGGCACTCTTAATTTCTTCAAGGAATAAGTAAATTCGAATTTATTATATACAGTGCCATTGCGAGCAAACACCCCGGCGTCACGGCCGCTTGCAACGCAAACGACACAATTGCGTTAGGATTTCGCGGTCAATCACAGGGAGAACCTGATGCAATCGAATGAACAACCCGGCGCCCAGGTCGCCTTGGTTACCGGGGCCGGCACCGGCATCGGCCGCGCCGTGGCGCTGGAATTCCTGGCACAGGGCTATCGCGTGGTGCTGGCGGGCCGGCGCCGCGAATTGCTCGAGCAGACCCGCACGGCCGCGGGCGACGATGGCGTGCGGGCCCTGGTGGTGCCCACCGACGTATGCGACGAGCAGGCCGTGCGCGAATTGTTCGACGAAACCCAGCGCGCCTACGGGCGGCTGGACGTGCTGTTCAACAATGCCGGCCGCAATGCGCCCGCGGTGCCCATCGAAGACCTGCCGGTGGAAACCTGGCGCGAAGTGGTCGACGTCAACCTGACGGGCATGTTCCTGTGCGCCCAGGCCGCCATCCGCCTGATGAAGGCCCAGCAGCCCGGGGGCGGCCGCATCATCAACAACGGTTCGATCTCGGCGCATGCGCCGCGGCCGCTGTCGATCGCCTATACGGCCACCAAGCACGCGGTAACCGGCCTGACCAAGTCGATTTCGCTGGATTGCCGCAGCTATGGCATTGCCTGCGGGCAGATCGACATCGGCAACGCGGCCACCGACATGACCCAGCGCATGGCCACCGGCGTGCTGCAGGCCGACGGCGCCAAGCGCGCCGAGCCGCGCATGGACGTGGCGCACGTGGCGCATGCGGTCGTGTCGATGGCCAACCTGCCGCTCGATGCCAACGTGCAGTTCATGACCATCATGGCCACCAACATGCCGTTCGTGGGCCGGGGCTGAAACAGCCGTCGTTGGGCAAAAAAAGCCCCCACGCTGCGCCTTCGGCTTGCTGCCCCCCCAGGGGGCTTTTTCGCCTTAGCGCGCGTCGGCCGAAGCCACCAGGCGGCCCTGCGGTTCGGCGGCCGGGGCGGTGTCGAGATAGCGGCGCGCCGCCACGTAGTGGCGCGACCAGTAGTGGTTGTCGAGCGAGTCGATGCGCACGCTGGAGCCGCGCGTGGGGGCATGCACGAACTGGTTCTGGCCGATGTAGATGCCCACGTGCGACACGCCGCCGCGCCGCCGCGTGGTGAAAAACACCAGGTCGCCGGGCTGCAGGTGCTTCTTGCTGACCGCGACGCCGGCGCGGCGCTGCGCGCGGGCGGTGCGCGGCAGTTCCAGGCCGACGATCTCGCGGTACACGAATTGCGTCAGGCCGCTGCAGTCGAAACCGCCTTCGGGATCTTCGCCGCCCCAGACATAAGGGGTGCCCAGCGTATCCAGGCCGGCGCGCACCACCATGTCGGACAGCGAAGGAACGGTAAGGGGGTCGATCAGGCGCAGGCCCTGCAAGGTGGCCAGGGCGTCGGTCGCAATGGAGGCGTGGGTGGCGGGGGACCAGGAAAGGCCGATTGCCAGAAGCGGCGCGGCCAGGAAGGCGGGTAGTGCGGATAGGGCGGGACGGACTTTTCGCGTCGGTGGAGTCATTGCGACACTTCAGAATTCGGAGTGGGGCGGAGAGGGCTGACTGCGTCAGGCCGGCGAAAGTGTGGCGCACTTGCAACACGGCCACGGGGCATTTTACAGGATTAACGTTACTTTGCATTTGCGGGTTATTACTAGGGCGATGCGGGCAGAAGAGGTGGGCTTGCTGCAACGCCAGGGAAGTCGCACGATTACGGCATAATCGGCAGCAGCCTTGGGCTGGCATGCCGTCTTCCGGAACCGCAACATGACTGTTGACTTTTCAGCTGCTTTCATCCATCGGCCTGAGCCGCTGGCCTTCCAACCATTCGACCAGGCCCGGGCCGCGGTCGAGCGGCTTACCGAAATCTACGCGCGCAATACCGCTTACATACGCGCGGCCTTCCAGGACGTCGTCAATGGCCGCGACCTGCCCGCCCCGGTGCGGGCGTGCTACCCCGCCATCCGCATTGCCGTGGCCACCTACGACCCCATCGACACCCGCCTGTCGTTCGGGCATGTGGCCGAGCCGGGCATCTACCAGACCACGGTGACCCAGCCCGCCTTGTTCCGCGACTATTACCTGGAACAGATCGGCCTGCTGCTGCAAAACCATGGCGTGGCGGTCGAGGTGGGCGAATCCGATTCGCCCATTCCCCTGCATTTCGCCTTTCCCGAGGGCGCGTATGTCGAGGGCGAGCGGCTGGAAAGCATGCGCCGGCCCCTGCGCGACCTGTTCGACGTGCCCGACCTGGCCGTCACCGACGACGCCATCGTGAACGGCTCATGGCGCGGCCGCGCGGGCGAACCCCGGCCCCTGGCGCCCTTTACCGCGCCGCGCGTCGATTATTCGCTGCACCGCCTGCAGCACTACACGGCCACGGCGCCGGTGCATTTCCAGAATTTCGTGCTGTTCACCAATTACCAGTTCTATGTCGACGAATTCTGCGCTCGCGCCCGCGCCATGATGGCCGGCGGGGGCGGCGACTACGACGCGCTGGTCGAGCCGGGCAACCGCGTCACCCGCCGCGGCGACCCCGCCCCGCCTCCCGCGCCGGCCGGGGGCGTGCGCCTGCCCCAGATGCCGGCGTACCACCTGGTGCGGCCGAATCATTCGGGCATCACGCTGGTCAATATCGGGGTGGGGCCGTCCAACGCCAAGACCATTACCGATCACATCGCCGTGCTGCGCCCGCATGCCTGGCTGATGCTGGGCCATTGCGCCGGCCTGCGCGATTCGCAGCGGCTGGGCGACTACGTGCTGGCGCACGGCTATGTGCGCGAAGACCACGTACTGGACGACGACCTGCCCACCTGGGTGCCGGTGCCGCCGCTGGCCGAAGTGCAGGTGGCGCTGGAGCAGGCGGTGGAAGAGGTCGCGGGGCTGTCGGGCTGGGAACTGAAGCGCATCATGCGCACCGGCACCGTGGCCAGTATCGATAACCGCAACTGGGAATTGCGCGACCACGACGAGCTGGTCGAGCGCTTTACCCAGTCGCGCGCCATCGCGCTCGACATGGAATCGGCCACCATCGCGGCCAACGGTTTTCGCTTCCGGGTGCCGTACGGGACGCTGCTGTGCGTGTCCGACAAACCGCTGCACGGCGAACTGAAACTGCCTGGCATGGCCAGCGCGTTTTACCGCAACCAGGTCAATCAGCATCTGGAAATCGGCATCCGCGCGCTGGAACGCCTGCGCGAGATGCCGCCGGAACGCCTGCATTCGCGCAAGCTGCGCACCTTCATGGAAACCGCCTTCCAGTGATTACGGCATTAAAGTAGTGTATTTACTAAAAATGCTACTTTACTGCCTAGCTGCTTCGTGAAAATGGCACTATAGTAGTCATATATTCAATAAAACTACTTTATTGCCATGAAAACGCTACCCGCCATTGCCACCGCGCTGCGCGCCCGCCTGCGGCAACAGGGCCTGACCCAGGCCGCCCTGCGCGATGCCGCGGGCGTCGCGCAGCGCACGCTTACCAACGTGCTCAGCGGCGAACAAGACTTCAAGGTCAGCACCTTGCTGGCGCTGGCCGACCGCCTGGGTCTGGAATTGATGCTGGTGCCCAAGGGGGCGGCCGCGGCGGTGGATGCCGGCGCCACCACCCCGCCCAAAGTGGCCACGCGCATCGACATGGCGCGCCGCCAGGTTCGCGGAGCCACCGAATGAACGTCCAGGCCCTGGCCATCTTCATTGGCGCGCAGCGCGCCGGCGTGCTGTTCCAGTACAGCATGCCGGGCGCCGAAGTCATTACCCGTTTCGTGGCCGACGACGCGTTCGCGCGCCAGACCGGCGCGCCGGTCTTGTCGGCGGCGTACCTGGCCAATTCGCCCGCCGACCAGGCCGCCTTCTGGGCCGATGTCCGCAGCGAACCGCTCAATGGGCGCCATTCGCCGCGCAACGGCTGGCTGCTGCCCGCCTTCTTCCAGAACCTCTTGCCGGAAGGCGTATTCCGCGACCACGTGGCGCGCATCCGCGGCTGCGATCCCCAGGATCACTTCGAAATGCTGGCGGCCTGCGGGGCCGACCTGCCGGGCAATGTCTACGCCCGGCCGGTCGAGTTGTCGCGCGACGCGCTGGCGCATTACGTAACGCAAGACCAGGACGCGCTCGAAATGACGGTCACCGCCGACCCGATGGAGCAGGGCGTGTCGCTGTCGGGCGTGCAGCCCAAGCTGGGCGTCATCAAGCAGGGCGAGCGGTACGTGGGGCGCACGCGCGACCACGACACCCACATCATCGCCAAGCTGCCGGTCGTGGGCCAGCCGCTGCTGCCCGAACTCGAGGCCCTGTCGCTGCAGCTGGCCCGCGCCGCCGGCGTCGAGGTGTGCCAGGCCTATCTCGAACCCTTGGCCAACCTGGCCGCCGAACACGGCTACGATCTGGGCGATGCCGACGCGCGCACCCGTTTCCTGGCGGTGGTGCGCTACGACCGCGCGCCGGGCCGGCGCATTCATTGCGAAGATTTCGCGCAGATCCTGGGGGCCATGCCGGAAGAAAAATACCGCGCCGCCACCTACCTGGATGTGGCCGCGGTGCTGCTGGCGTTCGATACGCTGGGCGAGCCCGCCGTGCACGAGCTGCTGCGCCGCATGGTGGTCAACGAAATGCTGGGCAACCCCGACATGCACTTGAAAAACCTGGGCCTGATGTATCCCGACGGCAAGACCCCGCGGCTGGCGCCCGCCTACGACATCGTCGGTTATGCGGCCTACCATGCCTGCCAGGGCCACGCCCTGCACATCGTGCCGCCCGAGGCACAGCCGCGCCGCCGCGCCGCGCAGGCCGCCGGCGCCAAGCCCGGGCTGTCGCCCGCCATGCTGCGCGCCTTTTGCGCGGGCCTGGGCATTCCCGAAAAGCCCGCGGCCAAGGCGGTGGGCGACTGCGTCAAGGCGGCGCACGCCCAATGGCCGGCACTGATCGCCGCCTCGGCGCTGACGCCGCGCCAGCGGCAAAACCTGCTGGCCCATTTCCAGGCGCATCCGATGGTGAAGTCGGTGCGATGATCGCGATCCGGTGTCCGATACCGGAGCCAACCAGGTCGGGGTCAACCAGGTGTCTGACTCCCGCAGGGTGTCAGACACCGATGCATTCCACCGATCTGGCCACTGCCGCTGTCTGACACCCTTGCGGGAGTCAGACACCTCGTTGAAGCGAAGGCCGCCGGAGTCTGGCCCCCCCGCGGGCCGTTCAAGGATGCAGCGCCACGCGCACGGGTTCGAAGCCCGCGCGCTTTTTCCAGGTCAGCAGGCCCGGGCGGCCGTGTTCCAGCGCGCCGTACCACACGGCCTGCACGCCGGCCGCGCAAGGGTCGGCGGCCTCGAGCAGCCAGTCCACGATGGCGGCATGCATCAGCAGCATGACGCCGTGTTCCAGGTGGTCTTTGTGGCCCATCAGGTCCAGGTAATGCACCACGTCGCCGCAGCGGGTCAGTTTCACATAGGCGACCAGGCGCCGGTCGGTGCGCAGCGTGCCGTTGCAATGCCCCGGCTCGGCCAGGAACACGCCCCACCAGGTGGTCCAGTGCGTGGCGCACGGCGGCGCCGGCACACTGACGGGGGCGAGGGCGGGCTGGGCAATATGCGCGGGTTTCAGCAGCCAGCGGGCCAGCACCGGACCGCCGCTGCGCACGGCCATCGACGTCTTGACCGCGTGCACGTCATGCACGTGCATGGGCAAGGCGAATCTTTCCACCTGGTAGCCCATGCGCTGGGCACGGCGGATCTTGGACAGGGTCCTGTTCGACCGGCGGCGCAGCAGCGCCTGGAAACCGGCGCGGTCCCCGCAGCCCGCCAGGTCCAGCAGCATCGGCGTGGCGCGCGCGCCGGGCGGCGGCAGGGGCGTATCGGCCGGCCGCATGTCGTAACGGCGCGCCACCCGCGCGAAGCGCCGCACGGCCTGTTGGGCGGCCGGGCCGGCGGCCTGGGCCGCGCGCACGGCCAGGGGCCGCACCGGCAATGGCGGCGTGGCCGGCCAGGCTCGCAAGCGCGCCTGCTTGCGCCAGCGGATCAGCAGCGGATCGATGGCCAGGTAATAGCCCGCCATCAGGACGTCAAAGGGCTTCATGGCCGAATCTTGCCATGGCGCGCGGTTTCGGAATGTTTTTCGATGTGCTCAAACTGGCAGCGACATGCGGGTCAGCGCGTCGGCTTCGCGCAGCAGGTCTTGGGCGAGCGCCTGGGCGCGCTCGCCATCGATGTGGCCCGACATGCCGGCGGCGGTCAGCGAGTGGCTGAGCCGGCCCTGCGCGTCGAATACCGGCGCGGCCGCCAGCGTGACCCCGGCGATGTAGTGGCCCGCATCGATGCTGTAGCGCTGCACGCGCGCCAGTTCGACCTCGGCCCGCCAGTCGGCGAAGTCGGGCGGCGATTCCCAGCGCAGCGTGCCGAAACGCTGCTCGATGCGCGCCCAGGGCGTGCGCGAAAACGCCGCCATCAAGCGGCCCGTGGCGCTGATCAAGCCCGGAAAGCGGCTGCCCACGTCCACATGCAGCCGGAACGGCGCGTGCGCCTTGGACAGCGCCACCACCACCATGTGGTCCAGGTCGATGACTTCCGCGGCAATGGCCGTTACGTTCCATTGCGCGGCAATGCGATCCAGTACCGGCTGCGCCAGCGAGGGGAACGTGTTGGTCTGCAGCGCATTGCGCGCCAGCGAGAGCAGGCCGCTGCCCAGCGAATAGCGCTTGGTGCTTTCATCGACCTTGAGCAGGCCTTCGTCGACCAGCACCCGCACAATGTGCAGGCAGGTGCTGGTGACCAGGCCCAGCGATTCGGCGATGGCCTTGACCCCCATGGGGTTGGGCGAGCGGCCCAGCAGCCGCAAGATGGCGATGGACCGCGACACGGCGGGCACCGCTCGCACGCGCGGCGTCTTGGCGGGGGGCGGGGCGGAAGCGGGGGATTTGGCGGGCATGCGGGCGTCCTGGGAAAATCGTGGCTGTAATTGTACCAGTACAAATAAAAGCGTTATTTGACAACTTATTCCGCCATCCCAACAATGGCCTCCAATCCCGCCACGGCCGGCACCAGGCCCCGCAAATCGGTGCCAGCCGTGTCCACAATAGTTGTACTAATACAAAACTTAATTCTATTTCGCAATTTCTGGCTGCCTATGTCCAAGCTCACCGACACCACTTCCTATGCCGAGGCCCAGGCCAGGTTCACGCCGCAACAGCTATGGGATCTGTTCGACGGTACGCCCGGGTCGTTCAACATCGCCCACGAATGCGTCGACCGCCATGCGGCATCGGGCCGCGTGGCCGTCATCGTGGCGCATGCCGACGGCGGCGAGACCGCGATCGGCTTCGGCCAGCTGGCGCGCCAGTCGAGCCAGTTCGCGCACCTGCTGGCGGCGCGCGGGGTGCGCCCGGGCGACCGGGTCGCCATCATGCTGGAGCCGTCGCCGGCCTTCTACGCGGCCATGTTCGGCGCGCTGAAAGCGGGTGCCATCGCGGTGCCCTTGTTCACCCTGTTCGGGCCCGACGGCGTGCGCCTGCGGGTGCGCGACTGCACGCCACGCCTGCTGATCGCGAATGCCGGAAAAGCCGGTATGTGCCGGGAACTGGGCGACACCGAGGTACTGGTGGCCGACGCGGACTTCGATGCCCTGCTGCAGACTTACCCCGACACCTACGTGGTTGCCACGAAAGCCGGCGACGAGGCGATTTTCCAGTACACGTCGGGCACTACGCGCGAGCTGCCCGCGGCTGTCAGACACACGCATCGCGCCCTGGTGACCCTGATGCTGGCGGGCCTGTACGGCACCGGCCTGCGGCCCGGCGACCGCTTCTTCTGCCCTTCGTCGCCGGCCTGGGGCCATGGGTTATGGCACGGCACCCTGGCCCCCCTGGCGCTGGGCATCACCATCGGGGCCTATAGCGGCAAGTTCAATGCCGAGCGCCTGCTGAAGGCCTTGCAAGACGGGCGCTTCACCAGTATTTCGGCGGCCGCCACGCACTTTCGCATGATGCGCAATTCGGGGGCGGTGGCGCGCTACCGCTATGAACTGCGCAAAGTGTCGTTCACGGGCGAACCCATGGACAGCGAAACCGAGACCTTCGTGCGCCAGTCGTTCGGCCGGCCGGTGTGCAGCATGTATGGCACCACGGAAATCGGCGTGATCCTGGTGAACTACCCCGGCGCCGAAGACTTCCGCGTGAAGCCGGGTTCGCTGGGCAAGCCCGTGCCGGGCGGCGTGGTGCAAGTGCAGGATGCCGCCGGCCGGCCGTGCGCGCCCGGCGTCACCGGCGAGCTGAAGGTGTGGCGCGGCGGCGCCTGGGTGGCCACCAAAGACCTCGGCCGGATCGACGACGAAGGCTATTTCTACCATGCCGGCCGTGCCGATGACGTGATCATCTCGGCCGGCTGGACCATGAGCGCGGTCGAGATCGAAGACGCCATCCTGAAGCATCCCGACGTACGCGAGGCTGCCGCCATCGGCGTGCCCGATGCGTTGCGCGGCCAGGTCGTCAAGGCCTTCGTGGTGGCCGCCCGGCCGGGCGGCGAGCCCTTCATCAAAGAAATCCAGGACCTGGTGCGCAGCCGGCTCAGCCAGCACGAATATCCGCGCCATGTCGTGTTTGTCGACGAATTGCCCAAGACCCCTGCCGGCAAAGTCCATCGCAAGGCGCTGCGCGACCAGGAACAGCGCGCCGCTGCCGCTTGATCAACCCCCAAGGAGCTTCCAACATGTCTGCCATCGGCGAAAGAACGTTTCCCAAGATTACGCAGCAGGGCCTCGATGCCTTGCGCGAACGCATCGGCCACAAAATCGAGAATACCGCCGAGCCCTGGTGCCACGAGGCCACGCGCGACAACATCCGCCATTACGCGCACGGCATCGGCGACGACAACCCGCTGTGGTGCGATCCCGCCTACGCGGCCGGCACCCGCCACGGGGGCATCGTGGCCTTGCCCAGTTTTCTGTTCGCCACCAACCGCATCGTGTCCGGCTATGTGGGCGGGCTGCCGGGCGTGCACGCCATGTGGTCGGGATCGGACTGGACCTGGCACAAGCCCGTGCGCCGCAACGATGAAATCCGCACCGAGGCTTACCTGAAAGACCTGATCGAACACGAAACGCGCTTCGCGGGGCGCGCCGTCCAGCAGGTCTACCACGTCGACTTCTACAACCAGGAAGGCGACCGGGTGGCCGAGGCCGACAGTTGGTGCTTTCGCACCGAGCGCGACCATGCGCGCGAGCAGGGCACCAAATACGCCGAAGTGCGCGCCCGCGCGCCCCGCCGCTACAGCCCCGAAGAAATCCAGGAAGCCTACAAGCTGTATCGCGACGAGCCGGTGCGCGGCGCGCAGGCGCGCTATTGGGAAGACGTGGCCGAGGGCGAGGCGCTGCCCGTGATGTTCAAGGGCCCCATGACGGTGACCGGCTTCATCGCCTATGCGCAGGGCTGGGGTGGCCTGTATATACGCGCCAACAAGCTGGCCTGGAAACTGATCGATGCGCACCCGGGGGTGGGCATTACCAACCGCTTCGGCATTCCCGACGTGCCCGAGCGCGTGCATTGGGAAGAAGACTTCGCGCACGAGGTCGGCGCCCCCGGTGCCTATGACTACGGCCCCGAACGGGCCTCGTGGCTGACCCACCAGCTGACCAATTGGATGGGCGACGACGGTTTCCTGCGCCAGGCGCAGTGCAAGATCCGGCGCCACAACCCCGAGGGCGACATGCTGTTCATCAAGGGCAAGGTGGTGGGCAAGTACGTCGAAGACGGCCGGCACCTGGTACGCATCGAGCAAGAGGCCCGCAACCAGCACGACGAGTTGTCGGTGGTGGGCTCGGGCGTCGTCGAACTGCCCTCCAGGAAATAGCGCCTGGGCAAGGAGGCTTCCATGAACCAAGCCCTGACCCCCGATCCCGACGGCGCCGCGCCGCGGCGGCGCCAGGGTGCCGGGGCGCTGGCCGGCATGCGCGTGGTGGATTTGTCGCGCGTGCTGGCCGGCCCCCTGTGCACGCAGATGCTGGCCGATCATGGCGCCGACATCGTCAAGGTCGAACCGCCTTTCGGCGACGAAACCCGGCGGCTGGGGCCGCCGTTCGACGCGTCCGGCAACGCGGCCTACTTCAGCGCGCTCAATCGCGGCAAGCGTTCGATAGGCCTGGACCTGGCGCAGCCCGCCGACAGGCGGGTGCTGCACGGCCTGCTGCGCGACGCCGACGTGCTGGTCGAAAATTTCTTGCCGGGCAGCATGCAGAAGTGGCAGCTGGATTTCGAGCGCGACCTGGCGCCGCGCTATCCGCGGCTGGTGTATTGCAGCATCACCGGCTTCGGCGCCGATGGGCCGCTGGGCGGCCTGCCGGGCTACGACGCCGTGCTGCAGGCCATGTGCGGCCTGATGAGCGTGAACGGCAGCGGCGAATCGGGCCCGACGCGCATCGGCGTGCCGATTGTCGACCACCTGACCGGCTACGCCGCTTTCGCGGGCATCTTGATGGCCCTGCTGGCACGGCAGCACAGCGGGGTAGGGCAGCGGGTGGAAGCCACCTTGTTCGACACGGCGCTCAGCCTGCTGGTGCCGCATGCCGCCAACTGGTTCTGCTCGGGACAGGCGCCGGGGCTGACCGGCAACGCGCATCCCAACATCGCGCCCTACGACCAGTTCAACGCCGGCGACGGCCCCGTCTTTCTGGGCATTTTGAACGACGGGCAGTTCCGCAAGTTCTGCGACCGGGTCGGGCGGGCCGGCCTGGCGCAAGACCCGCGTTTTCAGTCGAACGCGTTGCGCCTGAGCAATGCCGCCGCCTTGCGGGCCGAGATCGAGGCGGCGCTGCGCGGCTTCCGGCGCGACGAGCTGTGCCGCGACCTGATGGCGGCGGGCGTCGCCGCGGGGCCGGTCAACAGCGTGCCGGAGGCCTTTGCCCATGCGCACGCGCGCCATCGGCACATGCATGTCGCTGACGGGGCGTATCAGGGCATCGGCCTGCCCATCAAGTTGTCGGCCACGCCAGGCCAGGCGGGCGCCGTGCCACCGGGTTTCGATCAGCACCGCGCCGCCATCCGCGAGCAGGCCGCCGGCCCGTGGGCGGATGCAAACGCTCCGGCCCATGACGGTGAAGGTATCGCCACTCGACGGTGTCGGACACACAAGGTGTCCGGCACCAAGACGGCCTGAGGTATATGGCAGCGCCCAGGTGTCTGACTCCCGCAGGGTGTCAGACACCGAACGAATATCGGAATACCGGAAGCCCGCCAGCTTCGGCTTCCGCATCCCCGCAGTCCCCGCAGTTCTCATACTGATAATTCTGGAGACACAGCCATGTTGCGTACCACCCTATGGGCAGCTTGCGTTCTTGCAGCTGCCGTCGCGCCGGTATCGGCGCAGCAAACGTATCCCGACAAGCCGGTGAAAATCGTGGTGGCCTATACGGCCGGGCAGGGCACCGACGTTGCATCGCGTTATATGGCCGAACAGCTGACCCAGCTGCTGGGCCAGACCTTCTATGTCGAAAACCGCGGCGGCGCCGGCGGCAACATCGGCACTGACATTGCCGCGCGCGCCGCGCCCGACGGCTACACCCTGACCATGGGCACCAACGCGACCCACGTGCTGAATCAGTTTCTGTACCCCACTATGACCTACGACGCCGAACGGGATTTCGTACCTGTCGCACTGGTGGCCACGTTCCCCATGGCTTTGCTGGCCGGCAGCGGCTCGGCGTTCAATTCAGTGGGCGACGTGCTGGCGGCCGCGCGAGTCAAAAAGGGTGTTGCCGACGTCGGCATGCCCAGCACCACCGCGCGGCTGGTGCTGGAACTGCTGAAAGAACAGACGGGCGCGCCGCTGTTCGGCGTGCCGTACAAAGGGTCGTCCACCGCCATGACCGATGTGATCGGCAAGCAGATTCCCTTGACTATTGACACCGTCGCCGCCGCGCGGCCGCAGGTCGACGGCGGCAAGCTGAAAGTGCTGGGAGTGACCAGCCGCCAGCCCACCGAGCTGCTGCCCGGGGCGCCCACCGTCGCCTCGCAAGGCGTCGACGGGTTCGAGGTCATTGCCTGGAACGCCTTGTACGCGCCCAAGGGCACTCCGCCCGACGTGGTGGCGCGCCTGAACCAGGCCGTCAACCAGATCCTGCGGCAGCCCGCCACCCGCCAGCGGCTGCTGCAGATGGGCTACGAGCCCGCCGGCGGCAGCGCGCAAGACCTGGCCGACTTCGCCCAGGCCGAGCGCCGCAAATGGCAGCCCATCATCAAGAAGGCCGGCATCCGCGCGGGGTGACGGGCAAGCTGGCCAGAGGCAGGTGTCTGACACCCGCAGGGTGTCAGACACCGACAGTGGCTAGACCACGGAATGCAACGGTGTCTGACACCCTGCGGGAGTCAGACACCTGAACCGCCCCGGGCACGCCGTTTGCTACGCGCCGGCACGATCCATTGCCGAGACTGCCATGAAGCCGATCCGCAAAGCCGTATTTCCCGTCGCGGGCATGGGCACCCGTTTCCTGCCGGCCACCAAGGCCATGCCGAAAGAAATGCTGCCCATTGTCGACAAACCGCTCATCCAATACGCGGTAGAAGAGGCGGTCGAGGCGGGGATCACGGAACTGGTGTTCGTCACCGGACGCAACAAGCGCGCTATCGAAGACCATTTCGACAGCGTGCCCGAACTCGAGGCGGGCCTGCTGGCCAAGCACAAGATGGCCTTGCTCGATGCCGTGCGCCACGTGATTCCGTCGAACGTGACGTGCATCTATACCCGCCAGCCGGCGCCGCTGGGGCTGGGGCATGCGGTGCTGTGCGCGGCCAGCATCGTGGGCGACGAGCCTTTCGCCGTACTGCTGGCCGACGACCTGATCGACGCGGACACCGCGGCCACCGCGCAACTGATCGACGCGGCGCACCGCCACGATGGCAGCGTGCTGGCCATTCAGAGCGTGCCGCGCAATGAAACCGACAAGTACGGCATCATCTCGGGGCACCGGGTCGACGCGCGTACCGCCCGCTTGCAGGGCATTGTCGAAAAACCGCTGCCCGCCGATGCGCCCACCACGCTGGCGGTCGTGGGCCGCTACATTCTCGAGCCCCGCATATTCGAATTGCTGCACGCCACCCAGGCGGGCGTGGGCGGCGAAATCCAGCTGACCGACGGCATCGCCCACCTGCTGCGCGAGCGCAGCGTGTACGGCTACCAATACGAGGGCGTGCGCTACGACTGCGGCAGCAAGGCCGGTTTTTTCCAGGCCACCATGGACCTGGGGCGCAAATACCATGGGCTGGGCGTGCGCGCGGACGATGCCGTGCTGGCGGGCGATGATTGAGGCAACGGCAGAACCCGGAGTAAGCTGCCGTACGATTCCGGGAAAATCGCATGCAAGCACTGCTCAGGCAGGAAAAACTGCTGCTGCTGGCCATAGCGGCCGCTCTCGCGGCGTACGCCGCCGGCGCCCGGCTGACCACCCAGGGCGCCGACACCGCCATCGCGGCCACGGTATTACTGGTGGCGGCCATCATCTGCGCATCGCAACGGGTGGCTTTTCATGCCGAGCAGCTGGCGCACCGGCTGGGCGATCCCTACGGCACCATGGTGCTGACGCTGTCGGCGGTGTTGGTCGAGGTCGTGGTGCTGGGCATGGTGATGTCGCACGACCCTTCGCCCACGCTGGTGCGCGACACCATCTACGCGGCGGTCATGCTCGATATCAACGGCATCCTGGGCCTGGCGGCCCTGATGGGCGGCCTGAAGCACGGCGAGCAGGCCTACAACGACGACTCGGGCCGCGTATATACCGTGATGATCATGACGGCCATGGCGATTTCCATGATCGTGCCCGAGTTCATTCCGCGCGAACGCTGGCACGTGTATTCGGGTTTCACGATCGTCATCATGATCATGCTGTATACCGTTTTCCTGCGCATGCAGACCGGCCCGCACAGCTACTTCTTCAGCTACAGCTATCCCGAGAAGCGCCGCCGCCCCGCGGTGCCGGCGGCGCGCGGTCCGTCCACGCTGTTGTCCGTGGGGCTGCTGGTGGCCGGGGTCGTGGTCATCGGGGCGCTGTCGGAAGTCATGGCCAAGTCGCTCAACGTGTCGCTCGAGCACGTCGATGTGCCTCCGGCGCTGCCCGCGCTGGTGGTCGCCCTGATCTCGGCCAGCCCCGAAATCCTTACCGCCTTGCGCGCGGCGCTGGCCAATCGCATGCAGTCCGTGGTGAACATCGCCCTGGGCGCCTCGCTGTCCACGGTCATCCTGACGGTGCCGCTGATGGAGGCCCTGGCGCTGTTTACCGGCCAGCCCTTCGACATGGCCATGACGCCCGTACAGACCATGATGGTGCTGGTGACGCTGATCGTGGCGGCCATCAATGTGAACGACGGCCAGACCAACGCCATCGAAGGCATGACGCACTTCGCCTTGTTCGCCACTTTCCTGATGCTGTCCGTGCTGGGCCTGTAGCGGCCCGCCGGCCAGGGTTTTCTTGTCATTCCAGGAGCACGCCATGAATCAGAATACCGATATCGGCGGACCTCGCGAGACGCGCGCCGATGCGCCGGCCGGCGATCGCGGCACGGATGAGAACGCGCACGCGCACCGGCAATCGCCCGTGGCGCGCGTATTCGATCACTTCGCCAGCGCGGTGGCCCGCGCCACCGGCTCGCCGCTGGCGTTCGGCTGTGCGGTGCTGATCATTCTGCTGTGGGCGCTGGCCGGCCCCTGGGCCGGTTTTTCCGAGGTATGGCAGTTGGTCGTCAACACCGGCACCACCATCATCACGTTCCTGATGGTGTTCTTGATCCAGCAAAATCAGAACAAAGACAGCCGCGCGCTGCACGTCAAGCTGGACGAATTGCTGATGGCCATGAAGGGCGCCAGCGACAGGCTGGTGGACATCGAAGACATGGAAGAAGACGAACTGAACGAACTCGCCGAGAAATACCGCCGCCTGGCCATGGCCGCGCGCGAACGCCAGTCTTCGGCTTAGGCGCGGCATGGCAATTGCTGACCACGGGCCACGCCGCTAAGGGTGTCCAAGGAGCCCGCCATGTTCATCGCCAGTCACCGTCAGCCTGCCGGCCCGCCCGGCATTCCGCCGGGCGATCCCGCCTGGCCCGGCCAGCCGCCGCCCCAGCCTGAAGATCCCACGCCCGATCCCGACCGCCCGCCCTACGATCCCGACCGGATTCCCGGCACCCCGCAGGGGCCCGATCCATCCTCGCCGGACAGTATCGATCTGGCTTGACCCGGCCCGCCCCGGCACTGGCAACGCGCCGCCGTGGCGGGCGATACGAGCAATGCCATTAATCGTGGCATTTATCGCCGGATAATCGATATTCGGCTATTCGCACCATTAATGCCAAAAATATCTGAATAAGGC
This sequence comes from Bordetella petrii, assembly GCA_017745595.1. Classification (GTDB taxonomy): domain Bacteria; phylum Pseudomonadota; class Gammaproteobacteria; order Burkholderiales; family Burkholderiaceae_B; genus Bordetella_A; species Bordetella_A petrii_C. The sequence goes on along the minus strand of WMBV01000051.1, from coordinate 14,969 downwards.
ATAACTTCCGGTGTGATTGCAAACTTTGCAATTCCTGTATTTTTTAACGTCGAATTACTGCTTTTTGTGAGTAATAGACTATTGGTTTTGTCACATAATGTTCCATTCTTCAAGAATATCAGGGTGCGTTATCGGCGCGGTGCGCCTGCCGCCGTTATTTCTTGTAATGAGTGGAAATGCCTTACTTATACGCCGGTCCGGCCGGTTCGACGATTTCGCAGGATGCGGGGACAACAACAGTTTCGGGTGCGTTGGTATTCAGTAGTCGCGAACGCGCATTCCAGGTACTGGTGGCCGAGGGTTTCGACGCGTCGCTTCAGATCGGCGCGCAAGATGAAACTCCCAAGCCCTTCCAGCCCGCGCGCTATGCCAGCGCCGGCGTTGCCCTGCGGCACGTGGCGACCGCGGATTCATGGGTATTGGCCTACCCGCGGCAACGCATCGGCGTCCTGTCGCGCGATGCGCTATTGGTTTTGCCCGAACGGCAACTGATATTGCTGCGCGGCGACGAAGTCAACGCCGGCAGTTTCCAGGATTTCAAAGGCGTGCTGCTGGTGCTGCGCGATACCTCGCTGTCGCCGCACGACCGCAAGCTGCTGGCCAGACAGCCGCAAAACGCCAACTTCAGTAACGGCTGGGGCCGGCTGCTGGGCGCCTATCTGGAAACACTGGACGCGGCGACGCTTGGCTTCGTGGGGCGGGAAGAGTCGGGCGGAGCGCTGATCGAACAGCAGATCACCGCCTTGCTGCGGCGCGCGCTGCTTGAGCAGGTCAATGGCATGCGCTGGAGCCGGCGCGAAAGCGCGGACAATCGGGCGAAAAGCCGCGGCGAGCTGTTATTCAAGAATATCTGCGCGTGGGTGGCCGACAATTTCGCCATGCCCGAGATGACGTCGGAATTGGTCGCCAATCATTTTCACGTATCGCCGCGCTATATCCAGAATCTATTTTCCAAATACGGCGATGGCACGACCTTTGTGTCTTTCCTGCGGGAAAAACGCCTGCGCCATGCTTGGGACATGCTGGTGGGCGCGCAATACGCCCACCAGAACATTTCGGAAATCTGCTGGACCTGCGGTTTTTCCGACCCTGTGTATTTCGGCAAGATTTTCCGCGACTTTTTCGGTATGACGCCGGGCCAGGCGCGCCGCCAAGCATTTACTGCAAAACCGTAAGGCCCCGCTGATACAGGCCTGGCGTCTCGCGCATCGCAGTCCCCCGACGTTATAACGGGAATTAACAAAGCTTGTATTTGTATTGCGTTGTGCTACCAGACGTGTTCGCGAAATAACTAATTGCTTCATTCCTAACAAAGCGAACATTACGCCAGCCAACAGGGCTGACATTCGAAATGTTCTGCCCTGGGCCCATAAACCTGATTAACGGTCAGGTCGCCGTTACAGGCGCCGCAGGAATTCCGGTCGGATTGCGTCATTCATCGCGTTGCGATTGCAGCGCGAGGCCTCGTCGCGCCGTCTGCAAGCAATACCGCTTCGTTACTGAACCAGGGTCGCCGGGATGACTTCCGGCTTACGCGAACATCTACAGAGAGCAGAGACAGCATGAACAAGACATACCGCACTGTATGGTGCGAGGCGACGGGTACCTACGTTGCCGTCGCTGAGAATGTGAAGGCGCGCGGCAAGCGCACCTCGGGAGCCCGGATTCTGGCGCGTGCCGCCTTGGCCGTCGCGGTTGCCGGCGGCGCGGGCGCCGCGCGGGCGGATGTCACCATCGCCGATGGCGCCAACCCCGGCAATTGGGATGGCAACGAGATCGCCTTCAGCAATGGCACCGGCCGTATCGTATTCGGCCAGGGCGGCACCGTAACCGGCCTGAATGACGCCGCCCTGGATGCCTCGAGCACCGACGCGGCCACCGGCCGCCAGGTTTATACGGTGGACCAGAAGGCGGACAGCGCCTTGTCGGCCGTGAGCGACCTGGATGCGAGCGCGGTGAAGTTCAATGCCGCCAGGACCGCGATCGACGCGCAAGGCGCAAAGATCGTCAATGTGCAGGATGGCTCGGTGGCCGCGGCAAGCAAGGAAGCCGTGACCGGAGGACAGCTGTACACGGTGGACCAGAAGGCGCAGGCGGTCCAGACGGCGGTCACCGACCTGAACGCCAGTGCGGTGAAATTCAACAGCGGCAAGACGGCCATCGATGTCGCCAACGCCAAGATCACCAACCTGCAAAACGGTTCGGTGGCGGCCGGCAGCAAAGAGGCGGTGACGGGCGGCCAGTTGTATGTCACGAATCAGGACGTCAGCCTCATCAACCAGCACCTGCAGAAACTGGGGCTGGGCAGCGTATCGGCCGATTACACGGGCGTGAAGTATTTCCGGGTCAAGTCGACCAAGAACGACGCGGTCGCCAGCGGGGCGGACGCCGTGGCGGTAGGGCCCGAAGCCGGCGCGGCCGGGACGTCCAGCATCGCCATCGGAGACGGCGCCAGCGCGCAGGTCACGGCCACGGGCGCGATCGCGGTGGGCCGCCAGTCCGTCGCCGCGGGCGCGGGCGCGGTGGTGATGGGCGACGGGGCGAAGGTCGAATCCGAGTTCGTCGAAGATGCGTTGGCCATGGGCACTGGCGCCCAGGTCAGCGGCGATTACAGCAGCGGCGCCATGGCCGTCGGGGCGGGTGCCCAGGCCAGCGCCGCGGGCGCCGTGGCGCTGGGCGCCGGGGCCGCCGCGACCGGCGACGCGGCGATCGCACTGGGCGCCGCCCAGGCGCAGGGTACTCATGCGCTGGCGCTGGGCAACGGCGCCCAGGCCAACGCGCTGAACAGCATCGCGCTGGGCGAGCAGGCGGGCGTGAATACGCTGGGTACGGCCGGCAATGACCGCACCTCGCACATTGCCATCGGCACTCGCGCGGGCCAGAGCGTGGTCGGCAACCAGACCATCGCGCTGGGCTTCGAGGCCGGCTCCGGTGTCGAAGGCGACCAGAATATCGCCATCGGCTCGCAGGCCGGCAGCGGCGTGGACGGCGACCTGAACGTCGCCATCGGCTATCAAGCCAACCGTAACGCCGACCAGGTGGACCATGCCACCGCCGTGGGTTCGAACACCTACGCGGGCCGCGATGCCGTCGCCATGGGCTACATGGCCCAGGCGCATAGCGAAGGCTCGGTGGCCCTGGGCGTGCAGGCGCGCGTGACCAACGGGCAGGGCGTGGCGATCGGCAAGAACGCCATGTCGGACGGCGCCGGCGTGGCGCTGGGCTCGAACTCGGCGGCGCTGGCCAGCGATGCCAGCGGCACGGGCTACCTGACCGGCAGCAGTTTCCTGGGCGGCAGCGTGGTGTCGGTGGGGAATACCTCCACGGGCGGCACGCGCCGCATCGTCAATGTGGCGGACGGCTCAGCCATCCATGACGCGGTCAACGTTGGCCAGTTGCACGGCGCGCAGGACGCGGTGGCCAAGCTGGTGGGCGGCGACGTGACCGTCGGCGCCGACGGCAAGTTCAGCAAAGTCACTCTGGTCGACACGACCGGCACCGAACACGAATACAACACGGTGGTCGATGCGCTGGGCGCGGTGACCAGCGGCGGGATCAGCGTGTTGCCGCCGGAAGCGGCCAAGTACAACACCGACGGCACGCTGAACGTGGCGACCGCGACGCACGGCGGCGAAGCCGTGAACCTGGACCAGCTCAATGAGTCGATCGATGCCAACGCGGCGCGCTACTACAGTGTGAACTCCGCGCTGCCGGGCAACCGCGACAATTCCAATGCCACGGGCAGCAACGCGATGGCCATCGGACCCGAAGCAAGCGCGATCGGCGATGCATCGACGGCCGTGGGCTACCAGGCGTTTGCGCAGTCCGACCAAGCCCTGGCCTTGGGCCACAACACCAATGCGCTGGGGGCCAATTCCACTGTGGTGGGCAATAACTCGTTTGCCTACGGCAAGAGCGGGGTGGCCATGGGCGACGAGGCGCGCAGCCAGGGCGACAACTCCATCGTCATCGGCACCAAGGCGCAGGCCGATCCCAAAGACCCGAACCAGACCGTGCACAATTCGGTGGTGATCGGCACCGAGGCCGAATCCACCGCCGACAACGGCATCGCCGTGGGCCAGAGTGCGCTGGCGTCGGACGTGCGCGGTATCGCCCAGGGCTATGATGCCGAGGCTTCTGCGCGCGACGCTACGGCCATCGGCAGCCAGGCGCATGCCTCGGGCGTCAGCGCCACGGCCAGCGGCACGCGCGCCCTGGCTTCGGGCGCGAATGCCATCGCCTCGGGCACAGATGCCAAGGCTTATGCCGACAGCGGCATCGCCATGGGCCAGGGTGCCCAGGCCGGCAAGGCAAACCTGCGGCCCGATGAACAGGCCAACAACGTCGACGCGGTGGCGATCGGCACGGGGGCTCTGGCGGACGCGAAGAACGCCAGCGCACTGGGACGCACCGCCCAGGCAACCGCGGAACAGGCACTGGCCGTCGGCGACGGCACGACAGTAAGCGGCCGGCAAGGCAGCGCACTGGGCGCCGGCAACAATGTCACCGCCGAGCAAGGCCTGGCCCTGGGCGCCGCCAACGCCATCAATGGCACAGGCTCCAGCGCCACCGGCAACGGCAACACGGTGAACGGCACCAACGCGCAAACCGTGGGCAACGACAACCTGGTGGCGGCCGGCAATGGCGGTGTGTTCGGCAACAGCAACACGCTGAGTTCCGGCGCGACCGGCAGCCGGATAATCGGCAACAACAACAGCGTCGGTGCGCCGGACGCCTTCGTGATGGGCAACAATTCGACCGTGACCATGGCGGGCGGCGTGGCCCTGGGCAGCGGCAGCGCATCGACGACCGGCGCCAATGTGGCCGGCTATACGCCCAATAGCAACGCGGGCACCGCCAACAACGCCATTGCCGCGACCGTCAGCACCACAGGTGCGGTAGCGGTCGGAGGCAACGGTTTGCGGCGCCAGATCACGGGTGTGGCCGCAGGCACGGCGGACAGCGATGCCGTCAACGTGGCCCAGCTCAAGGCCACCGGCTGGAACGTGCGCACGGACGGCGATGCCGCCACGCACGTCAGCACCGGCCAGGGCAACACGGTGGACATCGGCCTGGCCAACGGCGAAAACAACATGACCGTGACGCGTACCTCGGCCAATGGCACCACGGTTATCGACTACGCGCTGAAGAAGAACCTGGACCTGGGCGCGACCGGCAGTGTCAAGACCGGCGATACGCTGGTGAATAATACCGGCGTGGCGGTGGGCCCGAACGTGGCGCTGGGCAATACCGGTCTGGTGATCGCCAACGGTCCCAGCGTAACCAGCGGCGGCATCAGCGCCGGCGGCAAGACCATCACCAACGTGGCGCCCGGCGTCAACGGCACCGACGCGGTCAACGTCGATCAGTTGACCAGCAAAGAGCAAGAGGTGGTCAACAAGGGCTTCGGCCTGAAGGCCGGCGACGGGCAGACGGTGCAGAAGAAGCTGGGCGAAGCGGTGGAGGTCGTGGGCGCGGACGCCAACGTCGTCACCAAGGTGGCCAACGGCCAGGTGCAGGTCGCGCTGGGCGACAGCATCAGCGTGACCAACAACCTGAACGTGGGCGGCGATACCACGCTGGGCGGCACGCTGAATGTCGCGGGCAACACCAACCTGACCGGCGGCGCCAGCATCAGCAACCACCTGACGGTGAACCCGAACACCAACGTCAACATGGGCGGCAACCAGGTGCACAACGTGGCGGCCGGTACGTCCGTGACCGACGCGGTGAACCTGGGCCAGCTCAATGACCTGGCGGCCAGGCCGCTGACGTTCACGGCCGACAGTGGCGCGGACCTGGACCGCAAGCTGGGTGAAAAGGTGGGCATCAACGGTGCCGACGGCAACATCACGACCCAGACCACGCCGACGGGCGTGCAGATTGCCCTGGCCAAGAATCTGGACTTGGGTGCGGCCGGCAGCGTCAAGATGGGCGACACGAGTGTCAGCGGCAATGGCGTGGTCATCAACAATGGCCCCAGCATGACCAGCGGCGGCATCAGCGCCGGCAGCAAGACCATCACCAACGTGGCGGCCGGCGTCAACGGCACCGACGCGGTGAACGTCGATCAGTTGACCAGCAAGGAGCAGGAACTGATCACCAAGGGTTTCGGCTTGAAGGCGGCGGATGGCAACGAGGCGCGCAAGCCATTGGGCGAGACGGTGGAAGTGATAGGCGCCAATAGCAATGTCACCACCAGCGTCGATCAGGGCAAGGTATTGATCAAACTGTCCGACGATCTGAATGTGTCGAACGTCGCGGTCACCAACAATCTGAGCGTGGGCGGCACGACCAACCTGGGCAACGATACGCTGGTGGTCAAACAAGGCAGTGTCACCGTGGGCGGCAACACGACCGTCAACATGGGCGGCAACAAGGTCACCAACGTCGCCAAGGGCGAGGCCGGAACCGACGCGGTGAACGTGGACCAGTTGAACGAACTGGCCGACAAGCCGCTGACGTTCACGGCCGACAGCGGCACCGACCTGGACCGCAAGCTGGGCGAGACGGTGGGCATCAACGGTGCCGACAGCAACATCACCACCGAGACCACGCCGACGGGCGTGCAGATCGCCCTGGCCAAGAACCTGGACCTGGGCGCGACCGGCAGCGTCAAGACCGGCGATACGCTGGTGAACAACGCTGGCGTGGCGGTGGGCCCGAACGTGGCGCTGGGCAATACCGGCCTGGTGATCGCCAACGGTCCCAGCGTGACCAGCGGCGGCATCAGCGCCGGCGGCAAGACCATCACCAACGTGGCGCCCGGCGTCAACGGCACCGATGGGGTCAACGTCGATCAGCTCAAGGGGGTGGAAGATGTGGCCAACGCCGGCTGGAACCTGACGGCCGAAGGCGGCAATCTGTCCAACGTGGCGCCGGGTGGCAAGGTGGACCTGGCCTCGTCCGACGGCAATATCGTGATCACCAAGGGGGCCACCGACGCCGACGTGAAGTTCGCGCTGGCCGACCAGGTCAATGTGTCGAACGTCGCGGTCACCAATAATCTGAGCGTGGGCGGCACGACCAACCTGGGCAACGATACGCTGGTGGTCAAGCAGGGCAGTGTCACCGTGGGCGGCAACACGACCGTCAACATGGGCGGCAACAAGGTCACCAACGTTGCCAAGGGCGAGGCCGGCACCGACGCGGTGAATGTGGATCAGCTGAACGAACTGGCCGACAAGCCGCTGACCTTCACGGCCGATAGCGGTGCCGGCCTGGACCGCAAGCTGGGCGAGACGGTGGGCATCAACGGCGCCGACAGCAACATCACGACCCAGACCACGGCAACGGGCGTGCAGATTGCCCTGGCCAAGAACCTGGACCTGGGCGCGACCGGCAGCGTCAAGACCGGCGATACGCTGGTGAACAACGCCGGCGTGGCGGTGGGCCCGAACGTGGCGCTGGGCAATACCGGCCTGGTGATCGCCAACGGTCCCAGCGTGACCAGCGGCGGCATCAGCGCCGGTGGCAAGACCATCACCAACGTGGCGCCCGGTGTCAACGGCACCGACGCGGTCAACGTCGATCAGTTGACCAGCAAAGAGCAAGAGGTGGTCAACAAGGGCTTCGGCCTGAAGGCCGGCGACGGGCAGACGGTGCAGAAGAAGCTGGGCGAAGCGGTGGAGGTCGTGGGCGCGGACGCCAACGTCGTCACCAAGGTGGCCAACGGCCAGGTGCAGGTCGCGCTGGGCGACAGCATCAGCGTGACCAACAACCTGAACGTGGGCGGCGATACCACGCTGGGCGGCACGCTGAATGTCGCGGGCAACACCAACCTGACCGGCGGCGCCAGCATCAGCAACCACCTGACGGTGAACCCGAACACCAACGTCGACATGGGCGGCAACCAGGTGCACAACGTGGCGGCCGGTACGTCCGTGACCGACGCGGTGAACCTGGGCCAGCTCAATGACCTGGCGGCCAGGCCGCTGACGTTCACGGCCGACAGCGGCGCGGACCTGGACCGCAAGCTGGGTGAAAAGGTGGGCATCAACGGTGCCGACGGCAACATCACGACCCAGACCACGCCGACGGGCGTGCAGATTGCCCTGGCCAAGAATCTGGACTTGGGTGCGACCGGCAGCGTCAAGACCGGCGATACGCTGGTGAGCAACGCCGGCGTGGCGGTGGGCCCGAACGTGGCGCTGGGCAATACCGGCCTGGTGATCGCCAACGGTCCCAGCGTGACGACCGGCGGCATCAGCGCCGGCGGCAAGGTCATCACCAACGTAGCGCCCGGTGTCAACGGTACCGATGGGGTCAACGTCGATCAGCTCAAGGGTGTAGAAGATGTGGCCAACGCCGGCTGGAACCTGACGGCCGAAGGCGGCAATCTGTCCAACGTGGCGCCGGGAGGCAAGGTGGATCTGGCCTCGTCCGACGGCAATATCGTGATCACCAAGGGGGCTACCGACGCCGACGTGAAGTTCGCGCTGGCCGACCAGGTCAATGTGTCGAACGTCGCGGTCACCAACAATCTGAGCGTGGGCGGCACGACCAACCTGGGCAACGATACGCTGGTGGTCAAGCAGGGCAGCGTCACCGTGGGCGGCAACACGACCGTCAACATGGGCGGCAACAAGGTCACCAACATCGCCAAGGGCGAGGCCGGTACCGATGCAGTGAACGTGGATCAGCTGACTGAGCTGGCCAACAAGCCGCTGACCTTCACGGCGGACTCGGGCAATGCGCTCGAGCGCAAGCTGGGCGAGGCGGTCGCCTTCAATGGCGCGGACGCCAACATCACCACCGAAACGACGGCGGGTGGCGTGCGGATCGCGCTGGCGAAGAACCTGGACCTGGGTACGGATGGCAGCATCAAGCTGGGTGACACCATGTTGTCCGGCAACGGCATGGCCATCATCGGCGGGCCGAGCGTCACCAAGGCGGGCATCAACGCCGGCGGCAAGAGCATCATCAACGTGGCGGCCGGCGTCAACGATACCGATGCCGTCAACGTGGGCCAGCTTAAAGACGTGGAAACCGTGGCCCGTACCGGCTGGCAGCTGTCGGTCAATGGCAATGCGGCGGCCGACCAGACCCAGGTCAAGCCGGGCGATGTGGTCGACTTCTCTAACGATGACGGTAACGTCGTCATCGCCAAGAACGGCAACGACGTCAAGGTGAACCTGAATCGCGACCTGGATGTGGATTCGGTGACGGCCGGCGATACCGTGCTGAACAAGGATGGCGTGCAAGTCGGCGACGACGTGAAACTGACGGCGGCGGGCCTGGGCGTGGGCAGCAACGTGTTCGTGGGCAGCGACGGCCTGCGCGCGGGCAACGTGGTGATCTCGGCCAGCACCGGCATCAATGCCGGCGGCTTCAAGATCACCAACGTCGCGGCGGGCACCGACGATACCGACGCGGTGAACGTCAGCCAGCTCAAGGACGTGCAGCAGAACGTCGACAATCTGGACGACCGCGCCGTGAAGTACGACGGCAACAAGGGTGATCCGAAGAATTCCATCACGCTCGAGGGCGACAAGTCGACCGACGGCGGCAAGACGGGTGGAACCAAGATCACCAACCTGGCCCAGGGCGAGATTTCCGCCACCAGCACCGACGCGGTCAACGGCGCGCAGTTGCACGAGCAGGGCACGCAAGTGGCCGACGCGCTGGGCGGTAATTCGAAGTATGTCGACGGCAAGCTGGTTACCGAGCTGAATGTGGGCGACAAGAGCTACAACAACGTCAACGATGCGTTGAACGGCGTGAACAACGACCTGACCAACAAAATCGACAACGTCGAGCAGACCGCCAATGCCGGCTGGCAGATCGAGGCCAACGGCGACGGCGCCAGCAAGGTCGCGCCGGGCAGCAAGGTCGAGTTCGTCAATGGCGACAACGTCCAGATCACGCGGGAAACCTCGGCCGACGGCAATAACACCGTCAAGGTCAGCGTGTCGCAGGATATCCAGGTCAATTCGGTGACGGCCAAGGAAATCAAGGCCAACACGGTGAAGGCCAAGGAGGTCGCGATCGAGAACGGCCCGACCATCAACCAGAACGGCATCGACATGGGCAACAAGCGGATCGTGAACCTGGGCGCGGGCACCGCGCCGACCGACGCGGTCAACCTGGGCCAATTGGAAGCCGCCACCAGCGGCCTGCAGAATCAGGTCAACCAGGTGCGCGGCGACCTGAGCCGGCTGAACAACAAGCTGAGCGCGGGGGTGGCGTCCGCCATGGCCACGGCCGGCCTGCCGCAGGCTTACATGCCGGGCAAGAGCATGGCCGCGATGGCGGGAGGCACCTACAACGGCGAATCCGGTTTCGCGATTGGCGTGTCCACCGTTTCCGACAACGGCAGCTGGGTGCTGAAGCTGTCCGGCAACACCAACTCGCGCGGCGATTACGGCGGCGCGGTGGGGGTGGGCTACCAGTGGTAAGCCGGCCGCGTTGAAGCGACGTTCCCCCGTCCGGCCCCGTGGCCGGACGGGGGGGCTGCCGATGCCGCGCGGATGCGGCGCCGGCGGCGATCAGCCCGATTTCTCGAATTCAAAGGAATGATTCATGAAAACCGCTATTACCCGCCGCGCGCCGCGGCTTGCCCCTCTGGCCGCGGCCCTGCTGCTGGCCGGCTGCGGCACGTTGAGCGACGTGAGCCGCGAAGGCAAGACCGACGAGCCGGTATTTCCCGATCCGCAGAAAGTGTCGCTGTCGACCGGCACGTATCCCAACCTGGAAAATCTTGCCCAGGTGCGGGACGGCGTCACGCGCGACCAGGTGTATGACCTGATCGGCCGGCCGCATTTTTCGGAAGGATTCCAGGTGCGCGAATGGGACTACCTGTTCCACTTCCGCACGCCGCAGGGTACGCGCACCTGCCAGTTCAAGGTGTTGTTCGACCATGACAAGATCGCCCGCAGCTTCTACTGGGCGCCCGAAGACTGCCGGCCCGGCCAGGCGGCGCCCGCGCCGCAGAAGTACACGCTGGGCAGCGATGTCTCGTTCGGCTTTGGCAGCGCCACGCTGACGGCGGCGGGGCAGGCCCGCGTCGCCGACATTGCCGCGCAGTTGCGCGGCACGCGCACCATCGAGCAGCTCGAGGTTGCCGGCCACACCGATCGTATCGGCAGCGATGCGGCGAATGACGCGCTGTCGCAGCAGCGCGCCGCGGCCGTGCGGCAGGCGTTGATCGCCAACGGCATTCCGGCCGGAAGCGTGCAGGCGGTGGGCTATGGCAAACGCCAGCCGCTGGTGCAGTGCGAACAGAGCAACCGCGCGGAACTGATCGCGTGCCTGGCTCCCAATCGCCGCGTCGAGATCCAGGCGCGCGGCACGCGCTGAACGTTTCCGCAATGAAATTTTCCATGGACTTTGAACCGCAATGACATCGATCCCCCTACGCCCCGTTCTGCGGTGCCTGGCCGCCCTGGCCAGCGTCGCGGCCCTGGCGGCATGCCAGCATGCGGCGCCGCAGCGCGCCCATGCCGGCCCGGATGCCGCCCGGCAGGCCTCCGCCGCCCCGGCCGCCCCGCAGGCGCAGCCGGCCGCCGGCAGTGCCGCGCCCGTCGTTACGTTCCATCTTGCCCAGGTCCGTCCCGCCCAAGGCCTGGCGCGCGTGCAATTGAATCCCGGCACCAGCCTGTACGCCGTGCCGCAGCCGGTCTTCACGCAGGCAGACCTGCAACAGGTCGTGCCGGTGCAAGACAGCAAAGGGCAGGTTTACCTGCGCTTCGAGTTCAACCCGCGCGGCGCGGCCAAGCTGGCGCAGATCAGCCGCGAAGCGGTGGGCAACTACCTGATCGTCAGCGTGCGCGGCAGGCCGGTCGCCGTACCGCAAATTTCCGCGGCCTATGAAGACGGCAAGCTGCCGGTCGCCGTCGACAGCGCCGAAGATGCCCAGGCCATCGTGCAACGCATGCGCCAGCCGGCGGGCTGAACGGCACGGCGCGGCGGGCAGGCGATTGCAGGTTCGGGCGCGGCGAACCTGGGCTTGCTTCGGTGTCTGACACCCTGCGGGAGTCAGACACCTGAACCGCCCCGGCGCATCGTTGGCAAAGGTGTCTGACTCCCGCCAGGGTGTCAGACACCGGAGTCAGCCTCATCCGCCAGCGTTCGGGCACCGAGGTCAGGCGAACATCCTTTCATTCCCAGCCGCCGCGCCAGCTTGTGCAGGTTGCTGGTATCGACGTCCAGCTCGCGCGCGGCGCGGGCCCAGTTGCCGCCATGGCGGGCCAGCGCGGCGCGGATCGCCGCGCGCTGGCTGTTCTGCACCGCCAGCCGCAACGGCTCGGCGGCCTGCGGCGCGGCGGGCGCCGGCTGCGCGGGTACGGCCACCGGCGGCAGCCCGTCCAGGTCCAGCAGGCCGGCTTCCAGGGTCACGATTTCATTGGCGCGCACGCCGCGGCCCACGGTCTTGATGGCCGCCCGGCTGAGTACGTGCTCCAGTTCGCGCACATTGCCGGGCCAGCGATAGCGGCACAGCGCGTCCTGGGCATCGGCCGACAGCCGCAAGCTGCGCAGCCCCAGGCGCGCGCGGTCGATCTCGAGAAACCGGCCGGCCAGCAACAGGACGTCGTCGCCGCGCTCGCGCAACGGCGGGATCGGGATCGGGTAGACCGACAAGCGATGATACAGATCCGCGCGAAAGGCGCCATCGCGCACCAGGTCGCGCAGATTGCGATTGGTGGCCGCGATGATGCGTACATCGACATGGCGCGGGCGGTCGTCGCCCAGGCGCTGGATCTCGCCGTTCTGCAAGGTGCGCAGCAGCTTGGCCTGTACCGCCAGCGGCAGCTCGCCCACTTCGTCCAGGAACAGCGTGCCGTGGTTGGCCGCGTCGAAGCGCCCGGGCCGTTCGCTGATGGCGCCCGAGAAAGCGCCCTTGGCGTGGCCGAACAGTTCGCTTTCGGCCAGCGATTCGGGCAGCGCCGCGCAATTCACGTGGACCAGCGGCTTGGCGCGGCGCCGCGACAGCTGGTGCAGGCGATGCGCGAACAGTTCTTTGCCGACGCCGGTTTCGCCCAGCAGCAGCACCGGCAATTCGGAATCGGCCACTACCTGCAATTCGTGCAGCAGATGCGCAATGGCGGGGCTTTGTCCCAGCACCTCGCCGGCCGCGCCCGTCGGCGCGGCATCGCCGGCGGGCGCGCCACGCACCGCGCGTAACGCGCGGATCTCGGCCTCGAGCCGCGTGGTGCGCACGGCCGCCTCGACCATGACGGTCAGGCGCTGCAGGTCGGCGCGCGCTTCGGTATCGAACGCGCCGACCTGCAGGGCGTCCAGCGTGAGCACTCCCCATGGCTGGCCCTCGACGTGCAGGCTGGCACCCATGCAGTCGTGCACGGGCAGGGGGCCGGAATGCTCGTCGATCAGCCCATCGTAGGGGTCGGGCAAGGTGCTGTCGTGATGAAAGCAGGTAATGCCGCGCCGGCCCAGAATGGCCGCCAGGCGCGGATGCTGGCCCACCGCGTACCGCCGGCCCAGGGCATCTTGCACCAGGCCATCGACCGCGATGGGGCGCAGATGGTCTTCTTCGAGTTGCAGCAAGGCGACCGCCCCGCAGCGAAAGTGCGCGCGCAGGCTGGACACCAGGCGCTGCAGGCGCACGGCAGGGGGCAGGTCGGCCACCAGGTCGGCCATCAGCAAGGTTTCCATGATGGTGAATTCTACCCTTATAGGGTTTCAAATACCCTGAATAATGGGGTTGTTTTGACCTTATGTAAGCCAATCTGCTTGATTCCAAACGGAAATTTCCTGGCACGGCGTTCGCTATATGCCGGGTGTATCCCCATTTTCGGAGACTCAGATGAGCCTGCAAGTTTCAGCTTCCCCGGCGGCCCCGCGTTCCTTGTCCGAATGGCAGGAGGCCCCCCTGGCCGAGTTGGCCGCCTATATCCTGCAGCGTTACCACGAGCGCCATCGCGAGCAACTGCCCGAGGCCATCCGCCTGGCCATCAAGGTCGAGCAGGTGCACGCCGACCACGCCAATTGCCCGCATGGCCTGGCCGAACACCTGCACGACATGCTGCAAGAGCTCGAAAGCCACATGCGCAAAGAAGAGCAGGTGTTGTTTCCCGTGATCGTGCAGGGCCGGGGCACCCTGGCCGGCGGGCCCATCACGGTGATGCGCATGGAACATGACCAGCATGCCGAGGCGCTGGTGCGCCTGGACAAACTGACCGGCGGCCTGACGGCGCCGGAGGGTGCCTGCAATACCTGGCGTGCCCTGTATGCGCAACTGCACGAATTCCAGCAAGACCTGGTAGACCACATCCGGCTGGAGAACACCGTGCTGTTCCCGAACGCCCTGGCCGGATGCCCCGTCTGAGCCCGTTCCAGAATAAGTTCCACGCATTATGAACATCGATAAATTCAAGCAGCAACACCTGGATATCCTGCAAGGCATCGCCGCGCTGCGCCGCCTGTCGCAGGCCGGCGTGGCGCGCAATGCCGGCGCCATCGCGCGCGGCATCATTAACATGAGCTCCACCATCAAGCTGCATCTGGCCATCGAAGACCGCATGCTGTATCCCGTACTGGCGCGCAGCCGCGATGCCGAACTGGCCGAAACGGGGCGCTGCTTCCAGCAAGAAATGGGTTCGATCGCCCAGGCCTATGCCGCTTTCGCGCAGCGCTGGAGCAACGTGCAGGAACTGCTGGCCAACGAAACGGGTTTCAAGGCCGATGCCAATATCGTGCTCAGGAAAGTGCGCGAACGCATGCTGCGCGAAGACAGCGACCTGTACCCGCGGGTCGAGGCGCTGTAGAGAGGATAGCCAGGTGTGAGGATAGCCAGGTGTCTGACTCCCGCAGGGTGTCAGACACCGATGTGCGGCAAGCTGCGACATCACTGCGGTGTCTGACACCCTGCGGGAGTCAGACACCTTGAACCGCCCCGGGTTTGCCGGAGTCTCCTTGTTGTGAGTCAGGCCGCAAGGGCGAGACTCTGGATTTTCGTATAGTAGGCCTGTTCTGCCTCAGCCGGAGGGATGTGGCCCAGCGGCGCCATCAAT
>WMBV01000050.1 GCA_017745595.1 Bordetella petrii | reverse complement strand
CCCCCCCCCCCGCGGCCTCCGCGGCGGCGCGCCGGCGCGTGCCGGGGTGGGGGGGGGGGGGGGTAGCCAGGTGTCTGACTCCCGCAGGGTGTCAGACACTGAAGTGGGCAACGGCTGTTTCATTCACATGGTGTCTGACACCCTGCGGGAGCCAGACACCTGGCCAGATACCTGGCCCGCTCCATTTGTGGGGTAGCATTTGCCGCATGAATTTCGCCCGTTTCGACCTGACCACGCTGGCGCTGTTCGTCGCGGTGGCGCGCGCGGGCAGTATTTCGGCTGGAGCGCGCCAGTCGCACCTGGCCGTGGGGGCGGCCAGCAAGCGCATTTCCGACCTGGAAGCCGCGCTGGGCACGCCCCTGCTGTACCGCAATACCGCCGGCGTCGAACTCACCGACGCCGGCCAGGCCTGCCTGGCGCACGCGCAGCGGGTGTTGCAGGAAGTCGAGCAGATGGCCAGCACGCTGTCCGATTTCGCCCAGGGGGTGCGCGGACAGGTGCGTATCGCCGCCAATACCTCGGCGCTGACGCAGTTCCTGCCCGAAGACCTGGCCGGCTTCATGGACGAGCACCCGGCGGTGCGGGTCGACCTGGAAGAACTGAACAGCACCGAGATCGTCACGGCCGTACTGGAAAACCGCGCCGACATCGGCGTGTTCGCCGACCGCACGCCGGCCGAAGGCCTGCTCAGCGTGCCGTATCGCCCCGACGACCTGGTGCTGATCACACCGCAGCGCCACCCGTTGGCCAATCTGGCCCAAGTGGCTTTTGCGGACACGCTGGACTATGCCTACGTCAGCCTGCCGCCGGCCACCTCGCTGGCTTCCCGGCTGAACGAAGAATGCACGCGCCTGGGCAAAAGCATGCGGTTGCGCATCCAGGTGCGCAGTTTCGATGCCATGTGCCGCATGGTGGTGGCCACCGGGGGCGTGGGGGTCTTGCCGCGCCTGGCCGCCGAGCCGCATGCGCGCTCGATGTCAATCCGGTTGATCCCGCTGAATGACGACTGGGCGCACCGCTGGCTGCTGCTGGGCGTGCGCGACACCGACACACTGACCGTGGCCGCCCGCCTGCTGCTGGCCCATTTGCGCGCCGCCGCCGCCTGAGCGGCAGGGGGCTTTCCCGTTTGGGAAACCCCCGTTTCCCGCAATAAGCATTCCGGCATCCGGCCGTTTCGCGCACACTGCCTGCCTCGCAATCATTTAGATGTCTGGAGCAGTGCATGGCAGGGCAGATACTCGCCGGCATACGCGTGCTGGAACTGGGCCAATTGATCGCCGGGCCGTTCGCCGCCAAGACCCTGGCGGACTTCGGCGCGCAAGTCATCAAGATCGAGCCGCCCGGCCTGGGCGACCCCTTGCGCAAATGGCGCTTGCTGCACGAAGGCACGTCGGTGTGGTGGGAGGCCCAGTCGCGCAACAAGCAATCGGTATGCGTGGACCTGCGCCAGCAAGAGGGGCAGGACATCATCCGCCTGCTGGCCGGGCAAGCCGACGTGCTGATCGAGAACTTCCGTCCCGGCACCCTGGAAAAGTGGGGGCTGTCGTGGGAAACCCTGCATGCCCTGAACCCGCGCCTGATCATGCTGCGCATCTCGGGCTACGGCCAGACCGGCCCCAAGGCGCGCGAACCGGGCTTTGCCGCCATCGGCGAGGCCATGGCCGGCCTGCGCTACCTGAACGGCGAGCCCGGCCGCGCCCCGGTGCGCGCCGGCCTGTCGCTGGGCGACACCGTCGCCGGCCTGCATGGCGCCCTGGGCGTGCTGCTGGCGCTGTATCAGCGCGACGCGCGCGGCGGCGAAGGCCAGGTCATCGACGCGGCCCTGTATGAAAGCCTGTTCAACCTGACCGAAAGCCTGCTGCCCGAATACACCGCCTTCGGCGCGGTGCGCGAGCCGGCCGGCGCATCGCTGCCTGGCATTGCGCCATCCAACGCCTATCGGTGCCAGGACGGCTACGTGCTGATCGCCGGCAACGGCGACACCATCTATCAGCGCCTGATGTCCCGCATCGGCCGCGACGACCTGGGGCAGGATCCCGCGCTGGCCCACAACGACGGCCGCGCCGCCCGGGTAGAAGAAATCGATGGCGCCATCGGCGCCTGGACCGCCCAGCGCAGCATCGATGAAGTACTGGACGCCATGCGCGAGGCCGGCGTGCCCAGCGGCCGCATCTACAACGTGGCCGACATCGCGCGCGACCCGCACTACCGCGCCCGCAACGCCATCGCCGAAATCCAGGGCGCCAGCGGCGTGCGCATCGAGATGCCGGCCGTGTTTCCCATGCTGTCGGCCAACCCCGGCGCCGTCCACGACCGCGCGCCCACCCTGGGCGAACATACCGACACCGTATTGGCCTCGGCCGGCCTCACCGACGAACAACGCGCGCAGCTGCGCGCCCGCGGAGTCATCGCATGAACACCGGCACCGCCCGCATAGAAATCAACGAAGTCGGCCCGCGCGACGGCCTGCAGATCGAGCAAGCCTTTGTCCCCACCGAAGAAAAAATCGCCTTCGTCGACGCGTTGTCCGACTGCGGCTTTGCCCGCATCGAAGTCACCAGCTTCACCTCGCCCAAGGCCATCCCCGCGCTGGCCGATGCACAAGAGGTAATGCGCCGCATCCAGCGCCGGCCCGGGGTGATCTACACCGCGCTGGTGCCGAACATCCGCGGTCTGGAACGCGCGCTGGAAGTCGGCACCGATGAATTGAACCTGGTGATGTCGTCCAGCGAAATGCATAACCGCGCCAACCTGCGCATGACGCGCGACCAGTCGCTGGCCGAACTGATCAACATCCTGCAGGCCGCCCGGGCGGCCCGGGTGCCCTGCAACGTGTCGCTGTCCACAGCCTTCGGCTGCCCCTTCGATGGCGACGTGCCGGCCGGCGACGTCCTGCGCCTGGCCGCCCGGCTGGCCGAAGCCGGCGCCACGGGCATCACGTTGTGCGACACCACCGGCATGGCCTTTCCCACCCAGGTCGCGGCCCTGTGCGAGCAAACCGCGCAAACCCTGCCCGACCTGCCCATTACCGTGCACCTGCACAACACACGCGGCATGGCGCTGGCCAATGCCGTGGCCGCCTGGCAGACCGGCGTGGTGCGTTTCGATGCCGCCGCGGGCGGGCTGGGCGGCTGCCCGTATGCGCCGGGGGCCAGCGGCAACGTCAACACCGAAGAACTCGTGCACATGTTCGAGTGCATGGGCGTGGACACCGGCGTGGCCCTGCAGCCGCTGCTGGACGTGGTGCGCGGCCTGCCGCGATTGGTGCAGCGTGAATTCAAACCCCCGCTGCTGGCCGCCGGCCACCGGCTGGCTACTCATGCGCCACCCGAGTGGCTGACCGAGCGGTTCGGGCCCGCCTGACCCGGGCGTTTTCAGGCGTAGTTGCTTCTTTACCGATAAAAAATCAGGAGACCCATACCCATGAGCATTCCGTTCCTACGCAAACCGCTGCGCGCCTGCCTGGCCGCCGCCACCCTGGCGGTTGCCGCCAGCCCCGCCGCCGTCCTGGCCGCCGATTATCCCGATCATCCGATCACGCTGCTGGTGCCCGCCGCGCCCGGCGGCACCACCGACCTGGCCGCGCGCCTGATCGCCCAGCCGCTGGGCGAAGCCCTGGGGCAGAGCGTGGTGGTGGAAAACAAGCCCGGCGCATCCGGCAGCATCGCATCGCAGGCCGTGGCCAAGGCCACTCCCGACGGCTACACGCTGCTGCTGCAGTATTCCGGCTACAACGCCATTTCCCCGCATGTACAGCCCCCGCAAGGCTGGGACCCGATCAAAGACTTCGCACCCATCGCCAATATCTTGTCGGCTCCGCAAGTCATCGTAGTGCGCCCCAGCCTGCCGGTGCACACCCTGAAAGAACTGGTGGAATACGCCAAGGCCAATCCCGACAAGCTGAACTATGCGTCGTCGGGCAACGGCGCGCTGCAGCACGTGGCGACCGAACTGCTGAAGCAGATGGCCGATGTGAAGATGACCCATATCCCGTACAAGGGAACCGGCCCGGCCCTGACTGACCTGCTGGGCGGCGCCGTCGACCTCACCATCACGACCCCGCCGCCGCTGATTCCGCACATCAAGGCCGGCAAGCTGCGCGCCCTGGCGGTGACCGGGCCGAATCGCCTGGATTCGCTGCCGGATGTGCCCACGGCCGCGGAAGCGGGTTACCCGGATCTGATCGTGTCGTCGTGGTTTGCCATGTACGCGCCCGCCGGCACACCCAAGGCGGTTGTGGACAAACTGGCCGGCACCATCGAAGGCATCATGAAAACCGACGCGTTCCGCAAGAAAGCCGCCGAGCAGGGCGCCGAAGCGGAGTTCATGGGCCCGGCCAAGCTGGCCGAATACACCCAGCAAGAATACGACCGCTGGGGCAAGGTCGTGAAGGCCGCGGGCATCAAGGCCAACTGAGGCCGATGGAGCGGGATTCTTGGTGTCGGGCTCCCGTTAGGGTGCCCGACACCGCCGGCCAGAGAATTCCTCGGCTAAAAAACCCCGCTATAATCCGACTTCTCTGCCGCGTCGCCTGGCGCGGTACGACACCGACGCGGGTGTAGTTCAATGGTAGAACGGCGGCTTCCCAAGCCTCAAGCGTGGGTTCGATTCCCATCACCCGCTCCACGCTCACTTTCCACGGAGTTCTGCAGACGTCCACTGAGTTCCACAAGTGCTTGATTTTTAGGAAGTTTTTCAAGCATTGATGTTCCGGTGACGTCTACTGAAAGCTCCGTACATCCAGTCCAAATCCGTACATTTATCCGTACATCAATACGGGTATGAGCTGTACCGGATTGTTGGTGGGCGGCAGCGGCGGGTACAGCGAACATGCGTTCAACTGATTTTCAGGAGTTGAACCCATGGCTCTTACCGACGTCGTGGTCCGGCAAGCCCGGCCTACCAGCAAACCGCGCAGTCTGCTCGATGCTGATGGTCTGTCTCTGTTTATCCCGCCCAAAGGTCGCAAGTGCTGGCATTTGCGTTACACCTTTGCAGGCAAGGAGCGGCGCATCTCTTTGGGCACCTATCCCGAAGTCTCGTTGCGCGAGGCGCGTGAGCTGCGCGAACAGGCTCGTGCTCTGTTGGCCAAAGGGGTGAACCCTCGTGCTGAGCGAAAACGCAAGCACCACGCAGCGTTGCTCGCCGATGAGCAGACGTTCATGGTGGTGTATGAGCGCTGGCGTGACCATCGTAAATTGGCGTTGGAGGAGGGACGACAGACCAGCCTCGATCAGATCAGACGGGTCTTTAAAAAGGACGTGTTTCCCATCCTGCGTCACATGGGTATCCATGACATTACGCGCGCGCATCTGTTGGAGATCATCGGCCGCGTGGAGAAACGAGGTTCGCTGTCAGTGGCTGAAAAATTGCGGACTTGGTTTGGGCAACTGTTTCGGTATGCTTGCGTGGTCGTGTCCGGCATGGCCGAAAACCCGGCACTCGATCTGGATGTGGTCGCATTGCCTTTGCCACCCGCCGATCACAATCCGTTCCTGCGCATGCCCGAGCTGCCAGCGATGTTGCAGACGCTGCGCAAGTATCGTGGCCAAGTAAGCACACAGCTGGCCGTTCGCTTGTTGCTTTTGACCGGTGTCCGTACCTGCGAACTGCGCTACGCGACCTCAGACCAGTTCGATCTGGAAAGGGGGCTATGGGTGATCCCCGTGACGCGCCTCAAGCAGCGTCGACAGCTCAAACGTAATAAGCGGCAACGTTTGACCGACATTCCGCCTTACATCGTGCCATTGTCAGTGCAGGCTCAGGAAATCGTGCGTCACCTGCTCGATACTATGAAACCCGCACAGTCTTATCTGATTCCAGGGGTGCGCAGCCTGAAACGTCCATTCAGCGAGAACACCGTAAACCATGCTCTGAAACGCATGGGATATGAGGGGTTGCTCACCGGGCACGGTATGCGCGGCACGATGTCCACTGCGCTCAATGAACTGGGTTATCCATCGAAATGGGTCGATGCACAACTCTCGCACGCGGACCCGAACCGCATCAGTGCCGCCTACAACCACGCGGAGTATGTGGAGCAGCGTCGCGTCATGATGCAGGATTGGGCTGATCGCCTTGATTTGTTCGAGCAAGGAATGGTTCAGCTGGCCAGTCAGCCGTTGACGGTGACGCTGCGGGGGTTGCCCGTCACGGCGGGCCATGCCGCCGTCGATCCGCCTGCGGCTGACGATTGCGCGCCGGTGGTCGTAGTGGGATCAGATTGGGGCACTCCCGCCGTGGAACCGAAAATGCACCGCTTGCCAGCGGTGCCAGGTCGGGATGACCTCGAGGCGGAGCCATCAGAGTTGCAGCGAGAACGTAATGAACTACTGGACATGTTCGAGTCGCCTCAGAATCTGCGGGTCGTAGACTATGCCAGGCTGGCAGGTAAGTCACGACGCTGGATAAGTTATGAAATCCAGGCGCGCAATGTGCTTGCCTTGAGTGTGGGGCATCGCGGAATGCGGGTGCCGGAGTGGCAACTGGAACCCATCAAAGGACGGCTCGTTCGCTCGGTGCTCGCCCGTACCAGCCCGAGCATCGACAGTTGGCAGATTTACCATGCCCTGAGGTTGCCGCATTCGTCGCTCAACGGTATTTCGCCGATTGACGCGGCCACCGCCAGCAATTTGGAACGGGTGTGCGCACTGGTTTGCGAAGCCGTCGAGGCATCAGCATCATTATGGTCTGGGTCAGACGCGTTTGGTGGCGAGCAGGTAACGGACGGTGCGAGAGCGCTCTCTGGTCATTCTTGCCTTTCCCATTAGTCTTCGAGCTTACATCTTGCTCCCTCTGCCTCGTTCGAACTCGGAGCGTGGCAGCTTCAGCGCGCAGCACGGAACACGCTGCGCCTGATTTGGCCCAAAAGACGTCGAGCTAGATCTGGCAGATTGTTGCTGTATTACGTCGCGGTCAGTCTTCACCGATTGACCAAACCTCGTCAGGCGGGCAATCCGTCAGACGAGTCAACTCCTCTCTACCCAAGTCTGTGAGTGTTGCGATATTGATACCGGCTCGCTCAGGCATCGAGACAATCGTTTGAGAGACGCATGCCAATAATCCATTTTCTTGAAGCTGTTGGAACATCTGTTGTCTTTTGTGCCAAGGTATTTGGCGTAGACGTACGTGCTCTAAAGTACGGTATACCTGTCGATTCGATAAAACCATTTTCATGTCTAGTTCTAGCTGGATAGCCCCCTGAATATCGAGATTTATTTTGCTCAATGGGTCAGCCGCTGATCCATGACTCGAACATCAGTCGTACGAGTTCAGCCTGCCGGCGAACGCCCGTCTTTTCAAAGATGCTGTTCAGGTGTGAGTGCGCAGTAGAGTCGGTTATCCCTCGGCGTTTCGCCGCGGCAATACGGCCATCGCCCTTGACGATCTCTAGGGCAAACGCGGCCTCGGCCCGGGTCAATCCATAGCGCTCTTGCAGTACCCATGCCCGTCTAGCTAGCTCGCTACCCGGATCAAGGGTAGTGTGCTTTTTCTCGGGAGCAGCTCGAGCGCATCTTTCCCAATGGTCATCCAGCTCCGAACGTTTGCCACCGAGTGCGGTGGCAACGAGATAGTAGAGGTGACTGTCCAACGCGGCTGCCATCTTGGCATCGCTGTGCCCGAAACTGTTCCAGAGCATGCCAAGATAGGACATGAGCACGCCACCCAGAACGGAGCCTCCGGGGATGAAGGCGTTGACGGCGCGCGACGGGTCAGCCAGCAAAGGTTCCAGTACCACTCTTGGCACCGCCCAGGAACGGACATGATGGCTGGAAAGCATCATTTCAAAGGGCTCGGTCGCCTCCATCAAGACCAGGTCGCCTTTGGCTGCCGTTATTTCGCGCCCAGCCTGATGGTAAAGGCCTTGTCCGTCAAGATGAAGCACAAGGTTATAGCAATCGGGCGCCTGTTCGATCAGGCGCTTTGGACGCGAGATTCTTGCAGAGGCATTGACGCATTCGGCGGACATGGAGCCCGCATATGAGTGCATGACTATGCTCCCATGGCTCGGGTCGTCAGTGAGCCATTCAAACGTGGTAGCACTCCACAGCTCCGACACTTCCTCACACCAATAGGCGCGCCGTTCTACGCAAGCGACATCACGCGTAGAAAATACGTACTCTATCGGTTGTTCCATATGTACTCCCCCAAGTAAAAGCGTGCGCTGCGATCGCGATGAAAATGCAGGCAGTGCTTTGCGTGGGATTTGGCAGTCCATTGTCTACCTAACTGCTCGCATATCCCTCGCCTTCGAGTGAAATGTCACGAATAGCACGGTAAAGGCGGCAAAAGTGTCCGACGCCGCCATATTCTCGACCAAATGGTCGATGTGCTGCGCGCCCGTCCTTCATACACTTGGCCCGATACATTGGGCGGGTTTAGTAAAAAGGAAGAGATAGGGTGATTAAGCATAACAAACAAAAATGCAGACGAAAGTTTGGGCACGGTGTCGTTTGGCGGGAAGGCTCGGTGGCCAAGCTGTTTGCCGTACTTTTAGCTGTGCCCACGTTGACGGCGATGACCCCCTCTTTTGCGCAGACGACCACCTGGATAGGTGGTATTTCAAACGACTGGAACGATCCTGCAAATTGGACCTCGGGAGTACCGGATGCCGCGCGCAACGCCGTCATCGGTCTGCCTCACCCAAGCCCGCCGCATTTGAATAACGCCACCGGCGACGTCAAAGACCTTGATATTGCTCCGTCCGAGCGAGACATCGGCCGCCTGGAAATTTATGGTGGACTGGCAGACGCAACACTGAACAGCGATAGTGCTCATCTGGCGTACGGCGAACGTTCGATTGGCTCCGTCCGTATCTCCGGAAGCCGTGCCAGGTGGAATACGTCTGGGTTTTTGGGCATCGGCGGACAGGGATTGGGCCAGATCGAGGTCAACAATGGCGGCACGCTTGCAAGCGACACGGCCGCGGTCGGCGTGGACTCCCGCTTTGACAACACGGTTACGGTGTCGGACACAGGTTCATCCTGGATCAATCACAACCGGCTTTATGTGGGACTCAGAGGTGTGGGCAGGCTCAATGTCCAGGACGGTGCGGCACTCGCCAGTGGCGACACCTATATCGGCGCCGAGCAGAGCGCCGACGGCGCGATCGTCGTCAGCGGCGCGGGTTCGAGTTGGATCAACACCGGTGTTGTGTTGGTGGGAGAGTCAGGCAAAGGCGACTTGACTGTTGCGGACGGTGCTTCGGTCAACACCGGCAGAAGCGCTATAGGCCGCTACGACGGCGCCAAGGGCACGGCTCTGGTGACCGGGGCCGGCTCGACGTGGACCACCAATGGCTTCTTGCTGGCTGGCGATGAAGGAGCGGGAACGCTGACCATCGCCGAGGGCGGGCGGGTAGTCAGCGCCTCTCAAGTGCGGATTGGTGATGCCGGTACCGCGGTGGGAACGGCGACGGTGACGGGGCCTGGCTCCCAGTGGAACAACGCCGACCAGTTTTCGGTGGGGTTCTGGGGAAAAGGTTTTTTGCACATTGAAAACGGAGGCATCGTCCAGGGTGCTCCCTACACCACCATTGCGACCTGGGAGGGCTCGCAAGGCCAGGTCAGGGTCGCCGGGGCTGGCTCCACCTGGGACAATGCCGGCGAGTTGCATGTCGGCTTGCGGGGCATGGGTGTCTTGTCGGTTGAAGACGGCGCGCGGGTGCGTAGCGGTGACAGTACCGTGGGCGCAGAAGCAGGCTCGGACGGGTTGGCCAGGCTGGCCGGGTCCGGCACCGCTTGGACGATCGCCGGCGATCTAGTCGTCGGTCAAGAAGGTAGCGGCAACCTGAACATCGGCGCCGACACCGCCGTCAACGCCAGTGGCCTGGTCACGATAGCCGATCAGCCTGGTTCGAGCGGCGTGCTACTCGTCAATGGGGTGCTTGCCGCGGGCGGCGTCAACGTCCATGCCGGCGGCTGGCTGGGCGGCGGTGGCACGGTTAGCGGCAATACGTCCGTGGCGGGAACCGTAGCGCCAGGTAATTCCATCGGCACGCTTGCCGTCGTCGGAAACTATACGCAACGAGCAGGCTCAACCTACGAGGTCGAACTCGACGCAGCCGGAAACAGCGACCTGATTGATGTATCGGGCGCCGCGTCGATCGAAGGCGGCATGGTCAATGCCGTGCCCCTGGATGGATTCTCGCTGGACAGGGACTACACAATCTTGACCGCGGGCTCCGGCGTGAGCGGCACCTTTGACGAGGCCGCGATGATATCCGGGTTTGCCTTTCTGAGGCCCGAGTTGAGCTACGACGCCAATAACGTTTTCCTTACACTGACACGCAGCGCGCCCTTGTCCAGCGTCGCCTGGACGCCCAACCAGACCGCCACAGCCCAGGGGATCGACTCTCTGGGGCCCGGCGCCCCGCTGTGGGACGCCGTCATTGTCCTGGACGCGGATTCGGCGCGTGCGGCGTTCGACGCGCTCTCGGGTGAAATCCACGCCTCAGCAAAATCGGCGCTACTTGAGGATAGCCATTTCCTGCGCGACGCCGTCTACGATAGGCTGCACGAGGCTTGGAACGCTGCACCGGCTTCTGAGCACGGGAGCGGCGGTGTCGTGCCCTCAATGTCGGATTCAGGCACGAACGCGGTCTGGATTCGGCCCTTCGGTTCGTGGGGCGACTTCGATGACGACGGTAATGCCGCGGACGTGAACACGGCGACCAGGGGCTTTTTCCTCGGAGCGGACCGCGCGGTCTCCGAGCATTGGAGACTAGGCGCGCTGGCCGGTTACAGCCATACCTCCTTCGACGTCAATGATCGGTCATCGTCGGGCTCCAGCGACGCTTACCACCTGGCGCTGTACGGCGGTGCGAAATGGGACAAAGTGCGTTTACGTGCCGGACTGGCGCATAGCTGGCACGACCTCGACACCCAGCGCAGCGCCGTTTTTCCAGGGTTCTCGGAGCACCTGCGCAGCGACTACGACGCCCGCACCACCCAGGCCTTCAGCGAGCTCGGCTACCGCCTTGGCACACGTACCTTTTCTCTGGAGCCTTTTGCCAATCTCGCCTACGTGAATCTGCGCACGGACAGCTTCAGGGAGAATGGCGGAGCAGCCGCACTGACGGTGGCCAGCGAGACCACCGAAACCACATTCACCATCCTGGGCCTTCGGGCTTCGGCCGACATCAACCTGGGCACGATGCCGGCCACGATGCGCGGCCTGCTCGGGTGGCGGCACGCATTCGGCGATACCACACCGCACTCCAAGCATGCTTTCGCCGGTTCCGAGGCGTTCAAGATCGCTGGTGTACCGATTGCGAAAAACGCTGCGGTCATCAGCGCGGGGCTCGACTTGAACGTGGCGAACAACGCCACGCTCGGCCTGTCCTACGCGGCCCAGCTCGGATCGGGTGTCCAGCAGCACGGCGCCGTGGCTAATTTCACGATGAGATTCTGAGTTGGGCAAGCGGCCCTGATCTGTTCGAGCAGGAGGAAGTATGCGGCGATTGTGGGCTGAGCAAGCCGGTTTGGCCCGGTTTCTTTCAGCGGCAGTTTTGTTGCTTTGTACCGCCGCCCCTGCCCATGCCGCGTTCGGCGACTGTTTCGATCCGTCCTATCGCGCACGGTTCGACCCGCGCCTGGAAACCATACCCCATGATTGCGTCGAGCGCCTGCGGGTCGACGTGTCCACCGATAGTGGGGCACGTCGGATTCGGCTCGTTCATGACCGCGATGCCGGTTGGGCGCTGCTGCCAGGCGTGGTGAATGAGTTCGAGCGGGGTATTCGCGCGGCGGCCGAGGCGCTCCAACAGATCGGGTCTTTCGATATGGACGACGTGACGGTCCTGCTGATTGACGGTCTGCCTCCACGTGAAGGGTCATCCGAGTCATTCAGCGACATTGCTGCGACGGCGGGCGCAAGTAACCATGAGTGCCACATCGGCGCCTACCTTCTCAGTCCTGGAGGCACGGTCTCTTATGCGGCCTATGTCGTGGCGCACGAGATCTTCCATTGCGTACAGCGCGCCAGCCTGACGCCGGCGCAGAACAGCACCGGCGGCCTGGGTACCGGTTCCGGCGGTGATTGGTGGCTGGAAGGGTCGGCCGAATGGTTTGCCGCCCTTTCTTTGCCCGTGCGGCGGGTCGCGGGCCATCGACGCCTGCCTGGTCGGGGCCTGGCGCCAAATCGGCGGCGGGCCGATTGAATGGATGCGGCGTGTCATGGACGGTATCGCCATACCCGAAGGCGAGCGGCACAATGTGCTCAATGTCTTTTACGCGGACGGCAGCTATGTGACCGCGCCCCTGACGGCGGACATCACGGCAATCGCCGAAACCGATCACGGCACCCTTCGGGGCGACGCAAAGGTGGTGGCCCAGACCTCTGGACGCTGGTCCGGACAGGCGGGGCGGCTCAACTTGTGCCAGGACCAGTTACGCTCGTCAGGAACCCTGCGGGCGACGTCGTCAGATGGCCTGGACAAGATATTTCCGGTGCCCGTCACCGCGGCGCCGGGCGTTGTGACGTTGGAGTTCACCTGCACGGACTCGACCCTCGAAACAAAGCTGCCTATTCCCGACGTCCCGGAACCGATCGTGACGCAATATTCAAGGGTCGGCGCCCGTGGTGCGAAATGAATGCAATGCGATGGATGATGGCCCTCGCGGTACTGCTCGGCTCCTTGTCCGCCGCTGCGCAAGGTATCCCGCTAGGTAGCGTCGTACCCCCTTATCCAGAGGGAACCAGCGGGCAAATGGGACTGTGCGTAGCAAGAGGAAAGGCCGATGACTGTCAATGGCTGATAGGCGTATTGAAGAGCGCGGGAACCGCCTCGGACCGCGTTTTTGCAGCGAAGTACCTAGATGAGAGCGGTGGGAATCCGCGCTGGCGCATTGTCGATGTAAAAGTTGCACCACCCCTTCTTAGGGGGCAGATGTGGGCGACGGAAGCGTGCATGAGCAGCCGGGCAGCAGAACAAGGGACCCTTGGCATCGTGGCCTATGCAGATCGGGGCGGATGGGTAGAGGCACAGCGAACCATTTGGGCGGTGACATTGGATGCGGCAAACCAAAAACTGGTCGAGCTTGCCCCTGCTGATGTCACATGCGTTCTACCCGGTTCTTAGCTTGACGGTCATGGGTTTTGTGATGAGATTTCATCGGAGAGCAACATGGGCTGCTCATCAAAAAATAAACGAAAAAAGGGGATCGGTATGAATGTTGACTCCAAGGGCGTGCTGTTCGCCTTTGCCTTCTCTATCTTCATGGCCGTGTCGGGGCCCGCGTTCAGCGCGGACATTCAAGGCAGTGCGGATCACCCGTTGGTTCCCAGGTACAAGGGCTCCGAGATAGTCGCCTACGACGTCCAGGCGTATGCGCAAAAAGCATTTGCCCGCGCAGTGATCAAGGCAGGCGCATTGGAAGAGAATCCCGATGCCGTGCTCAAGCTCGAAGGTAAACACTTTTCCATCACTTATCGGGCGCCCGAGAATCGCTCCGCCCTCGAAGTGGCTAGAAACTATCAGGCAGCGTTGGAAGCAGGCGGGTTTTCCGTGGTCTTCACCTGCTCTCAGGCCGAGTGCGGCGGGCGCAACTTCAACCATGCCATGTCGCCGCGACATTATTATCTCGGGTTCGGCGAGTATTACGCCGACCAACAATACACGCTCGCGCGTTTAGAGCGTTCTGAAGGCGACGTCTACGTCAGCCTCTATGCTGTCTTCAATAAGTCTGGCGGCGGCCCCGATCGCAATCGCAGTCTGATTCAGGTCGATCTGATGGAGCTCAAGCCCATGGAAAACCGCATGGTTGTGCTCAAGGCCGAAGAAATGGGCGGGGATCTGGCCAGCGACGGCCGGGTCGCCCTATATGGCATCTTGTTCGATGTGGACAAGGACACCATGCGTGCGGACTCCAAGCCTCAGTTGGAGGAAATCGCCAAGTTACTGAAAAGCCATTCCTCGCTTCGCGTGCTGATCGTCGGGCACACCGACGCGCAAGGCGGCCTGGAGTACAACCAGGATCTTTCCATGCGGCGGGCTCGCTCTATTGTCAGGGCGCTGGCTCAGGATTATGGGATAAAAATCGAAAGAATGACGCCGCAGGGGGTGGGGATGGCCTCGCCCGTCGCATCCAACCGTACTGAACAAGGGCGCGCGAAGAACCGCCGGGTCGAACTGGTGGACATCGCAAGGTAAAAGGATATGTGGGATTTTAGCCTCCGGCGGTCGCTGACTCTTATCGCGCAGACAATGTCCTTCATTGTGCTGCGATGCCTGGTGTACTTCGGCATCGTGCTGGCTTACGTCCTTGCGACCGGAATCGGTGCCGGTATCGGCTGGGGCGTCGGCGAGCTGGGCGATGAAGGCTTTCGCATGGCTGCCACGCTATGGGGTGGCGGCGCCGGTTTCGTCCTGACGGCTGGCGTGCAGCAGCTTATGGGCGTGGTGCGCGCCTTTCTGCGCCTGGCCGTCGGTTTGGTGGATGAGGTCATACTGGCCTACATCATAAAGACGGATAGCGATAATCCATGGGCATCAGCGCGTACTGGGCTCGTCCTGTACGGTCAGAACGCGCCCCGCATGATGAAGAATGCTGCTTGGCTGACGCTATTGTCCTATGGTGTGGGCGGGCTGATCTTCCTGGCTCTTCTGGCACCGACTACCGCACTGCTATACGCTCTACCGGGGGCTTGGTCGGCGGGCGGGGTGGGTTTCGCGCTGTTGCTTGCCTGGGCGCTGAAGGCTGCTGTAATTGAACCCTTTGCCATCGCGTGTTTGCTGCAGGTTTACTTCCAGTCCATAAAAGGACAGAAGCCAGATCCCGAGTGGGAGGCGCGGCTGGCTAGTGCTTCCGACAAATTTGGCAAGCTGAAAGACAAGGCTGCTCGTTTCAATGAGCAGCCCGCGCACGCACCGCATGCGCCGCCCGTACGGGGCTGATCTGACCTGGAGCCGGTGACAATGATCGCGTCAGCGCCCACCGCGCGAAGCATCGTCGCCCAGAAGGTCTGCCTGGGCTGTAAGCGCTCGCAGGCCTTCCCGTTCCGAACTGGTGGCGCGGGCCTGTTCGCCGCATAGCTCATAGCCCAGAGTTTGCGCCGATGCGAGACTACGCCATATATCCGGCTCGATGCGAGCTTGGACCATCGTAGAGATAATGAATTTGTCCGAGGTGTTTTTGCTCACCATGGATTCAACAGGATCGGAGATGTAGTCGGTCGGTGCGGTGGGCATACTGGCTGCGTTGGTAAGCGCACGAACCGTAATGCCATGTACGGGCAACACCAGATTGCGTCCGTCCTGAACCAGGGTCATCGTGCTGCATTGCTGCTGAAGCTGTATTTGGCGGCGCCGCACTTGATCGTATACGGCCGCCGGGCTTTCCTCTGTGGAAATTTCATCCTTGCGCAGCATCAGGAAACGCAGTTGCGCGCCATCGTGGTGTCGAAGTACCCGTGCGTTCAAAGTGAGGCCTGAGGGCCAAAGATTGCTTTGATTGTCGGAATGGGATCGGATGCTCCACGCCACGATTTCTTCGGTTTGAAGAAAGTCATTGACGTGACTTTGAACTTGGACATCATGCGTGATCTGCGAATGCGGCGTAGCGGTGCAACCCATCAGCAATATGGCGATACCCAGCCATTTTTGATGTCTCATGCGTATATCGCTCCATGAGTATGCGTGTTCTTCTGGCCTGCTTTTCTATCAAGCCCTAGTGTAATCAATTCAACTGGACGGGCGGGCAAGGTAGAGGCAGTGTAGTCTACTGATCCGTGCATGATTGGCCGACACCTCCATAATACGCTGGACTACGCTCTTGCGAGTTTGCCGGCATAAGGCTCAGGAGCATCCTAGTCGTACCAGAACTGCTCTATAGGAGAGGTGGAGATGGCTCAAGTAGGTCATACGGCGAACTCGTCACAATTCTTCGCGCCTGCCCTTTCGGCTTTCCCGCTCAGGTTTCTGTGGGAGGAAGATCGAACGGGTGAAGGAGGGAGGACTCGCAGGCATGGATCAATGGTCCAGCAGGGTTTCGTCCGTTGTCGACAGGCGAAGTACAGCAGAACTTCGCTGGGGTCGAGTGCGTCGCGTGGCGGCTGCATCAGTCAGATCTACGTTTAGGCGCGGATGAAAGTCAGGTGCCCGATGAGCGCCTGTGTGGCATCAACGCGGATTTCAATGTCTTAGGTCCTGTTGACATTATTTATAATAAATTAGGTGCTTGATGCCATGTAACTGATACAAGTCCCATTTGAGCAAATCGCGGATTTGCTGCCTCGCCAGCGCGGCAACATACGGTTGAGCAATCTCTAGGTGCTCAATGCGATTCTTTATGTTGCGGCCAACGGGTGCAAGTGGCGGGTCTGCCGCAGCAGCACGGTAAGTGGAACACGGTGTCGCGCTGGCGTGTTGGATCGCGTTTTTGAGCGTTTGTAGCGCCAACGGCTGATGCAGGTGCGCATCGAATCGCAGTGCTTGGATTGAAGCATCATGAAGGAGCATCAGACGGCACGGGGGGCGCGAAAAAAAGCTTCCAGTCCCCCGGGCGCTTGGCGCTGCTGACGGACAGCGTCTACCAGGATGATGCCACGCGCGCCCTGGCCAACAGCCTGGGGAATTGTGCCTGTGGCGCCGCTCAATACTCAGCAGCGGAACCCCTGGGAATATAATAGGTAACGCTATCAGCAGCGCAACCGCATTGAGCGATTGTTCCGGAGGATCAAAACATGGCGGCGCATGCTCACCACGCTATGACAAGCTCGACACGATGTTCGCTGTCTTCATCACCATCCGTGCTCGTAGCGTATCGGCCCATCATCGTGGGCGCGATGCGTTTTTTGCCGCGTCCTGATCGACGCAGGTGCAGTGTGCAAGTCAGCTAACCTGAAGGTGCCAGGAATAACAGGCCGGGTGAGGCGGGACTCATCTGTCGAGGCTTGACGCATTGCACGACGGGATGGGTCGGCCGGCATGCGCCTGCATAGCGCCAGCCGCTCAACCGTAATGCAACTGCCCCATCGCCCGGCAGCAAGGTGGACAATCTGCTTGAAGACAATTTGGGGGATGTTTACTCAGAGGCTGCGAATACTAGCCTATCTGGGAATGACATGTCGCCTACTCGTACTCGATACGCGAGCTCTTTAAAAGCAATTCTGAACCTCTGGTGCGGGCTGGACGCGCCAGTCGGACGAGATCGACCCTGTTGCGCACGCCTGTCTTCTCGTAAATGCTTTTGACCTGCGTACGCACCGTTTCGGGCGACCTGCCGTGATGGGCGGCGATGCGGGCGATGCTGTTGCCCTGAACCAGCCCGCGCAGTACACGTGTCTCGGCCTTGCTCAAGCCGTAAGCCAGCGACAGGCATTGACAGTCGAACTCCAGGCCGCCCGCTGCCTCGGTCCCTTCTAGAATCAGCAATACCGTAGGGCCCTCGAAGTACAGGGAGTAGCGATCCTTGTTGATGCGGATGAGCGTGATACGGGTATCCAGATGCACAAAACCGAGTGTCTTGGGGCCGATGTAATGGCGGTCCAGCATACTGCGAAATGCTTGATGGGCGACTTCATGCACGAGCTTGAGCCTGCCATCGTCATCGATGTGGAAATGCCGTCCTTCCGCGTCCTGCCGCTGAGCAGCAGCGGAAACGAACCTGACCTGGCCGAAGTCGCCGCAGACGACGAAACCGATATCGATGGCGTCGAGAACCGTTGCCCCCACATCGGCCAGACTGTTCTGGAACACCCCCTTGCGATAGGCTCGCGCCGCCCGGCGCAGATGCGGCGCGACGCGTACCAGTTGCCGGGCCAGCGGCCGGTTTTTCTGCGCATCGTTGCGCGAGGTCAGCAGACTGAGAATGAAAGAACAGTGCGAGCCGTCGCTGAAGTCTTCGCGCTCGATGGTTACGCCCATTGCCGAATGAGCGTTGATCACTCTCATGAACCCATCGAAATATTCCGTGCGCGAGAACTGCTCATAGGGGATGAGTTCCTCGGACAGCACCCCTTCGCCCGCGAGGCGGCTGTCGCAATTGGACCTCATCGGGTTGATCGCCCCGTAATAGGCCGCATAGTCCCGCAATGACGACTCGTCCACCCCCGTGGACACAATGAACGGACGATATGCGTCCGAGGTATCGCTCAGGTGCAGGGTCGCCTTTCCATCGGGAAGATCTCTGGCGAAAAGGTCCAACAGATCCTGCCAGGACATTTCTCCGACAAGCGTACGGTATATGGCGTCTATCAGGACATCATCGGAGCGCGGCAGCCCATGCATCCATTCCTCCTTCGCATGATCGGCTAATCAAGGGGGGAACGCCGCGCCAGCGGGTTTTCACCCGAACGGGGGATTGTCCCGCGCGACGCCCGTCATTATAGTCAAGACAAACTGCAAAGGGATGTTTCGTTTTTATTTTGGAAGGATGATCGGCTTTACTGTGCCTCGCTTAGCGCTCATATGTCTTGTCTGCGCCATGGCCCTCTTGGGGCAAACTGCCGCGGTAGCGTCTGATGTTTCGCAAGACATTCGTGCATGCCGCTGACCTGCCCCCAGACTTAGTACGGCACCGACATAGAGTCCAGGGTTAAAAACCGTCGTTGCCGATGCGCCTGAGCAAACTGCTCCGGCGTTAAATATCCAAGCGCGCTATGCGGTCGTTCGGTGTTGTACTCGACGCGCCAGTCTTCGATCAAGGATTTGGCTTGGCGCAGCGACATGAACCAATGCTCATTCAGGCATTCATCGCGGAATTTTCCGTTGAAGCTCTCGATGTATGCATTCTCCACGGGCTTGCCTGGTCTGATGAACGACAGCTTCACGCCGACCTGATAGGCCCAAGCGTCCAAGGCCCTGCCGGCAAACTCCGGGCCGTTGTCCACGGTGATGGATTTGGGCAGCCCACGCAGTTCCGCAAGCCGTTGCAGCACCTGCGCCACCCGCAATCCCGGCAGTGATGTATCGACCTCGATGGCAAGACACTCGCGCGTGTAGTCATCGACGATGTTCAAGCACCGGAACCTGCGGCCATAGGCCAGTCCGTCGGACACGAAGTCCATCGACCAGCTCTGATTCGGCGCCGTCGCAACGGGACGAACTACCCGTTCTGCGGGCGCGATGCGCTTGCGGCGACGCTTACGAACGCTCAAGCCTGCCTGGCTGTAAAGCCGCCAGACCCGCTTGTGATTCGCCTGCCAGCCTTCACGGCGCAGCAGAATATGGATGCGCCGATAGCCGTAGCGTCGTTTGAGCGCTGCCATCTCCTTCATGCGCTCGGTCAATGCCACATCGCCCGTACGCTTACTTTCATAAGCGAATAGCGACCGGGAGATGCCTGCCAGCCCGCAGGCCCGGGTAATACCCATGCCGCGCTCGGTCATCAACGTTCTGACCGCTTCGCGTTTGGCCTGCGGGCTTGCTACTTTCGGCTCAAGAGGTCCTGAAGCGCAGCCCTGTCCAGCATCGATTCAGCCAACAGCTTCTTGAGCTTGTTGTTCTCTTGCTCCAGCTCCTTCAGTCGCCGGGCGTCCGAGACGGTCATGCCGCCGAACTTCGCCTTCCAGTTGTAGTACGTCGCGTCCGAGATGCCGTGCTTGCGGCATAGGTCCGCGACCTTGGCCCCCGCCTCGGCCTCCTTCAGTACTCCGATGATCTGTTCTTCCGTGAATCGTTTCTTCATTGCCGTTCCTTTGTGAACGGACTCTACATCGATTTCGTACTAACCACGGGGAGCAGGTCACCGCGAAGACCCGCGCTTTCGGGAGACCGCCGGCGCGATGATCGGCGATTGCCTGTTGGAGATCAGCGGGCAGGTCGATGCGCAAATCGAACGCACCCTTGCGCGCTCGGCCCAAACCTATTGCCGATCCGAGGACCGCGCGCTTCTTGCCCGCTCGCAACGCGATTGGCAAACCTACCGGCAGGGCTGGTGCAAACTCGTCGAGAACTCCCCGGGCAACACACAGGCTTACGTCAATTCCGCAGCCTGCATGCTTGAGACCGGCCGCCAGCGTTTGGCAAGCCTTGTCTATATCGTGGACTATGGCTTGCCCAATTGCCCTCCCGCTTCCATGTCCGAGCCGGTCAGGCCGAATGCATCCGCCTTGAGCGCTCAGAAGGCGGTGATCGACTTTTCCTCGCGGGACGCCGGGCGCCATCTCGCCAACCTGATCGAAGAGGCGCATGAGAAAACCATCGTCTACCTCGATTGGACAATAAAGCACATCGCGAGATCAGGGTTGTTTGAACAGAGCGACGCAGACCATGCGGACACATTAACCAGCGAGGTACTCTGCGGGCGCATCGAGCGTCGCGCCGCCCGCCCCGGCGGCGTCTTGGTTTTCGGCCAGCCGGATCGCGACAACCATCACCTGCTCTTGAGCATGACGTTGGACACAGCGCGTGGCGCGCCTTTTGCCCGCATTCGCTGCGAATATGCGCAAGGCGCCATCGTCCTGCGCTTAAGGGGGTTCTTCTACGTTACGGATATCGGCACGGCCACGGCGTTGCAACTTGAGTTGCAACCGATTGCCATCCCTGCTCATCGTATTCCGGCCTCGTTCCTGGAAAATCTCAGGTAGCCCCTGCATGGATGTCGTTACCCGAAAATACCGCCCGGAGAGAAAATGGCTCATATAAGACAGCGACGAATTTGGATGGCGAGCATTTGCACGATACTTTTGACCGCGTGCCAGACACTGCCTCCGCCTCCGCCTCCTGAGGGCTCGGTTTTGCCTGCAAACCTGACCCGGGTTGAAGCAGACCGGGGGTATTTTCTCGACCACGAGTACGTGCGTGACGCGCTGGCCTACGGCAACCAGGGTTTTCAGAAAATTCTGTCCCACAACGGCGAGTTGGCCAGACAAAGCTTCGTAAAATCCACCAATCTTCTCGCCGAAGGGCTGGCCGAGCATAAAAAGTTTGCCAAAGACCGCGCCCAGACACAGCGCACGTTTGCTGACATCTTTAAGGTCGGCTTGATGGCCTTGGGCACGGCGGTAGCCTACAAAGCGCGCTCCTCGGCCAATACAGGCCAACAGTTGCAAGCCGTTGATGCGGCGTTCTCGAACTTTCTCGATGCTTCCAACAGCTTGGGCGCGTTCATCCAGGACCAAATACGGCTTGGCGAACTGGGATCGTCCGCTGTACGGACCGTGGACAAGAATCAATGGCGAGCCGCCGTGGTGGCGGATCACCGCTTATCGAGAAGTATCGTACGGGTATTCAATGACACCAAATTCCGTGGTAGCAATCCGAGCACTTCGTCTTGCACCGGATTTTTCGTTGCGCCCTACGTCATCATGACCGCCGCCCATTGTTTCGAGATAGGCGACGCGCTGGGCGCCTACCGGCAAATTCCTGCTGACGGAAAAGCCTTCATGACGGGCGAGGAAGAGCACATCGAGATCGAAATGCAGTATCGGGGAAGTTATGACGATCGCGCTCGCGCCAAGACAAGGCCTTATGACATGGCCTTTTTGCTCACAAAGAAACCTTCCGAAAGCTATCTGCCGATTTCGACTCGACCGCTAAGAATGGGCGAGAAGCTGATGAGCCTGGGCTACTCGGGTGATCTCAACAACGGTTACTTCCTGCGAATCGATTATGGCTGCAAGGTGACTTCATTTCAGCAAGCCGACAGTTTCCGGACCAACTGCATTACCTACGGAGGAAATAGTGGCGGTCCCATTCTTGCTGTAGACGGGGAGGTCGCGGTGGTGGGTGTACATCATGGCAGCTACAGGCGAACCGAGGGCCACACAAACGACAACGGGTATGAAGCCTCAATGCGACAGGCCGCGGCGCTTTTCCGCATGGCCATGAACCATCCCGCATCGAAAGGGCGCATTCAAGCCAACCCCTTCGAATAAAGAGCGCAGCAATTTCGAGCTACTGACAGACGAAGCACCGACCGATCGCACCAGGTAGGCTGCTGTACCCGCATTCGCTCAAGTCAGCAAAGCGGCCGAGCGGTTTACCCCAACCGATGATTCAGGTAGGCGACACATGTGAATGAGAGGCCTGCGATACTTTCCCCTGTCCATCCAAAATGTTGCCACATATAGGCGCCAGAGGCGGAAACCATCGCACCGCAGACAAAGTAAAACGTCATGTAAACCGTATTGACCCGGCTGCGTGCCTCCGGCTTGAGTGCGAAAATGCGCGCCTGATTGGAAACTTGGGTCGTTTGTAGGCCGACATCGAGGACGCCCACACCCATCATCAAGCCAATGAGGCTCGTTTTCGAAAATCCGAAGATCAAGAAAGAGACCGCGATCGCCCCAATAGCAAATGACATAACCGTTCTTGGCCCACGGTGATCGATAGACCGCCCCGCCAAGGGCGCAGCCAAGGCCCCCGCTGCGCCAATGAGACCGAACAAGCCAGCCGCCTGGGGGCCGTATCCAAATGAGGCGTTGCCAGCAGCATGGCCAGCACCGTCCAGAACAGGCTGAATGCGGCGAACAAGGCGCCGCCCGTCACGGCGGCTTCCCGCAGTCCTGGCAATCCAATCGCAAGGCCCCACAAGGACTTGAGCAGCTTGCCATAAGATAGCGATGAAGTGGGTTTGCTTGGCGGCAAGCGCCACGCCACCAGGCAGGCCAGCGCCAGCATGGCCGCAATGGAAGCGGCAAAAACGGTGCGCCAACCCAGGTGTTCAGCAATCAGTCCAGAGGCAGTGCGCGCCAGCAAAATACCCATCACCAGCCCACTCATGACCGTTCCAATGGCATGGCCACGTCCCGCAGGCGGGGTCAGTTCCGCCGCAAACGGTGCGGCCTGCTGCGCCATCGTGGCGAAGAATCCGATCAACAAGCTGGCGCAAATCAGCGCATGCAGGCTGGCCGCTGTTGCCGCGAGCGTCAATGCCATGCAAAGTCCCATGGTCTGGTAGAGGATTAAGCGGCGCCGGTCCATGCGATCGCCCAACGGTGCGACAAAAATCATGCCTGCGGCGAATCCGATCTGTGTCGAGGTCGCGACCAGTCCGACCCACGATGCGCTATCTGGAAAGTCGCGCCCCAACGCGTCCAGAAGCGGTTGGTTGTAGTAGATATTGGCAATCGCAACGCCGGCAATGAGTGCCAGCAAGAATATCGTCCCACGCAGTTCTATTGACGCGCCGCGGGCTTGGGCCCGCTGTGTCGGCTTTTTGGCTTTGTCTTGGTCGGCTGGCATTAATCCGGTTGCTCCTGGCTAACTTTACGTTCGAGAGTTCATGCTTATCGCACGCTGTCGCGCAGCCAGGGTCCCAGGGCTGCATGAACTTTCTTGCGCGATAGTTGGCTCGGTCGGTAAGGTAAGCCTGAAGCAAGCAGTTCTGCCAAAGCCGCGCAGTGGCGCGAGCCGGCGGATGGTATCGTGTCAACGAAGTTTAGCCCACGTCCGGATAATCAGTGTGGATATCACGCGCAAGCGCAGCAGATCGTCCGTTCATCGCGGCATACCAACACTCAATTCGAGGGTATCGGCCGTGGTGCTCCTGATCAAATCGATACTTGAATGACGTTGCGCTTGAGCTAAAGATGCTGATGCTGAAGACTGATCGCGTCGATTGGCTTGCCCGATGCCAACAAGAAGGAACCACAACAACAGGCTGACTAGGATATTCATCGAAGGATTGAACAACATTTACTGATTTAAACCATCAAAAATCAGCAGACACAGCCTCCATGATGTGTTCGATACGTTGCTGAACCCCTTGCTCACCGTCATATTGCAGAACGCGGCATTGCCGATTAGCTAGCCAAGCCTCGTGTCGCGAACGACTGCGGCCCGGCAATCTGCCTTCGTCGTATTGCGCGGCCCACGCCAGGAACGCAGGTCTTGCGCCGCCGAAGAGAGCGATTTCCCGCGCTTGTATGCGCTGGAGTCTCAAGGTGGTCGGTAGCGACAGAAACACCACCAGATCAAACGAATTTTCCAGTTTCGCTCCCCAGCCGCAAACCGACCCGGAAACGACGGTTCCGTCAAACCTCCTCAGATAGGCGAGGATCATTTTCAGCCGCAGATCGGCGTCAAATTTCTCTTGAAATGGCGGATCGGTGGGCTTCCAGTAAAAATCATCCGCATCGGCGAAGCCAAGGCCGAGTCGGGCTGCAAGAGCCCGGCCCAGCGTCGTGGTTCCGGAGCCAGGAGCACCCACTATGTTGATATGCCGGTATGGAAAATGAGCCACTATGTTGTTCAGAGAGGTGATAAACAGCCAACACCGCAGTATAAGGCGAGGGGCTTGCGCGTACCCGAATGGCCGATGAGTTGGGTACTAATTGAAAAAGGGATATTGCAGTCACCGAATCGTACTGGCGCGTGATTTGTAGCTCTTGTTCTATGAATTCTATGAACTCAGCCCTTGGATGCGCGGCAGTCATGTCAAACACGGTCATCGTCGCTCGTGAAGATGTAGATTATTCGGAAATAACGTCACTCACCAACGCAACGTCCTGTAGGAATAAATACTCATTTGTCATATACTTCGACACATGTACGCCCACAGGCAACCACTTCGGCATAGGAATACGCGAGTTTGGCAAATTTTGTTTTGCCTGACGGTGCTGTCGTTTCTGTGCCGGGCGGTCATCTCCTTGGGTTATATGCCGGATGTCTCCGGCGGGCGTGACGGCAAATTCGCCATTACCTTCTGCACTGTGGGTGGCGGCACCAGCTCACTGCTGGTGGACTTGAACGATCAGCCCGATCAGCCGTCTCCTAGCGACCACTTCGACAATCAGGATTGCCCTTTCGGCATCGTTGTATCGCAAGTGGCGATGCCCAGCCAGGAAGCGATCGCGTTGGCGGGCATCATTGCCCATCATCCCGTCTCGCTGCCACATCGCAATCATGCTCGGCCGCCGCTGCCCGCGTTGGGTCTGCCACTGGGCTCACGCGCTCCCCCTTCAAACCTCGGTTGATTTTTCGTCAGTGATCGTGCTTGACCCGATCACGTTCCAACGATATTCATTCCCGAGGTTTTTTCATGTCCATGCTTCGCGTTCGCGCGCGCGCCTCCGTCATGCTGGCCGCGTTCTTTCTCCCCCCCTGCGGCGTACTCGCACGTCACGCTTCAAATCAAGCAAGCGCCGGTAGACAGCAGCTACAAAGCCATTTTCAGCGTTCCGCACGGCTGCAAAGGTTCGCCCACCACAAAAATCCGCGTCCGTGTCCCTGAAGGGGTCGTGGGGGTCAAGCCTCAACCCAAAGCCGGGTGGACGCTTCAGACCGTCAAAGGCGACTACGCCAAGCCCTACACGCGATACGGCACCCAGGTCACCTCAGGCGTCAAAGAGGTGATCTGGTCTGGCGGCCCGCTGCTGGACGAACACTACGACCAATTCGTCTTTGTAGGCTACCTGAGCAGCGAACTGGCGCCCAACACCACGCTGTACTTCCCTGTCGTACAGGAGTGCGAACAGGGTGTAGAGCGCTGGATAGACCTGCCTTCAGCCAACAAGAAAGCGCCGGACGGCCATTCCGACTCTCCCGCACCGGGACTGAAACTGCTGCCCAAGCAGTAGCCACACGGGTGGCCGATGCCTCAAAGAGCGCGTCGGCCATGAAGGGAGAAACGATGCCTACGCACATCTTGTGCCGTGTCGACGCACGCGCGTCCTTACTCGACCTGCAGAGAGTGCTGGCCAGATGGCTTTGTGTCCTGGTGATGCTCGCCTGGGCGCCGGGCGCCGGGCGCCGGGCGCCGGGCCCATTGGCCCATGCGTCGCTCATCGCCAGCACGCCTCGGGCGGGCGCCGTTCTGCCGCAGGCGCCGGCCACGGCGCGCCTGACGTTCAACGAGTCTGTCTCTCCGCTGGTGATCAAAGTCATCCAGCCGGATGGCTCGATCAAGGACATCACGCACACCGAAGTGCTGTCCGCCGGCCTGGAGGTGCCGCTGCCAACATTGGATCAACAGGGTTCGTACGTGCTGAGCTGGCGGGTGGTATCGGCGGACGGCCATCCCGTGGGCGGCACCGTGCCATTTTCAGTCGGTGTCCAGGGAATCAGCGGCATACAAAAATCTTCGACGCATCCAGCCAGGAACTTTCTCATCTGGCTTTCCCGTCTGGGCGGATACATCGGCCTGTTTTTCGGAGTCGGACTGGCGGCCTGCCATGCGTTGGGCACCGTGCGCGGCGACAAGCGCCGCTTGGCTTTCGGGCTGCTCGCTTTGGGCGCGGGGGCTTCGCTATTCAATGTCGGCCTATTAGGCATCGATGCGCTGGATCGGCCTCTCTCGGGCCTCTTCGACGCCGGCCCTTGGCGCACGGCGTTCTCGACCTCGTTCGGCCTGGCCGCCGCATTGGCGCTGGCCGCCCTGACGTGCGCCGCGCTGGCCTGGCAGACGGCCGCCTCCTCAACCAGAAAGCGGATAGCGGCCATGGCGCTCATGCTGCTGGGCGCCTCCCTGGCCGCCAGCGGCCATGCGAGCAGCGCGCCGCCCACCTGGCTGGCCCGGCCCGCCGTCTGGCTGCACGCGTTGGCCATCACCTTGTGGATCGGCTCGCTATTGCCCCTGGCCCATTCGCTGCAAGACACCGCGGACCGAGGCTTACTGAATCGCTTCTCAAGGCTGATTCCGCTCGTCTTGTTCATGCTATTTGTCAGTGGCGGCATCCTCGTTGTTGTGCAGTTCGACGAGCCGTCTTCGCTGTGGCTGACCGCTTACGAGCAAGTCCTGGCACTCAAACTCGCCCTGGTGATCGTGCTTCTGGGACTGGGCGCCTA
Source organism: Bordetella petrii (assembly GCA_017745595.1). Lineage (GTDB taxonomy): Bacteria > Pseudomonadota > Gammaproteobacteria > Burkholderiales > Burkholderiaceae_B > Bordetella_A > Bordetella_A petrii_C. The sequence continues at coordinate 4,755 of WMBV01000050.1, read as the reverse complement.
TAACCGCTATCGCCTGACGGGTGCTGTACTGGATGGGCACCCTGCCGCGCGTCGCAGCATGCGGCGCATCATTTACGTGGAATGCGCACTGGCCCTTGCGATTCTGTCGGTGGTGGCCCTCTGGCGTTTCACGTCGCCACCGCGCGCTCTCATCAGCACACCGGCGTCGTCCACCGAAATCACCGCCCACCTCCACAGCGATGCAGCCATGGCTGATCTGTCACTGGCGCCGTCACTTCACGCAGGTCCCGCGACATTGACGCTGTACCTGTCCAACGCCGACTCGACCCCTCCGATCGCGCAAGAAGTGGTCGCTGGGAGACGGCTGGTCGGGCTGATCGTTCAAGTCCACCAGCAGTGTGCTGGTGCCGCCACCCACGGTGCAGAAGGTAATGGCGAATTTGCCGTCACGCCCGCCGGAAACATCCGGCATATAACCCAAGGGGATGACCGCACGGCACAGAAATGACAGCACCGTCAGACAAAACAAAACTTGCCAAACTCGCGTATTCCTATGCCGAAGTGGTTGCCTACGGGTGTACATCGGTCGAGGTATATTACAAATGAGTTTTGACTCTTACAGAACTTGGGTATCGTGTACTCGCAGAACGTAGGTATGGCCTTCAGAGTCGAATGTAGTCGTGGCGCATTGTGGCCGCGGCCGGCTTGGATCATGGCGTACTTTGTCATATACGGCAGTGTCCTCGTCTGCGGAGATTTGGTTATTGCGAAGCAACAGGGCATACGGTCAAATTTTTGATTCCATTCGCGAACATGAGCTTCGGGGCCGTTCTGTGCCCGCACTTATTCTGGTTCAGCTTTAAGTTATCTGTCCCACGCAGAGCACGGTCTGAACAGCGGACAAGCGATCCAGTCGTGGGGACGGTTGCAACAAATACTTCACAAGATATTCACAGACTTACTCACCGCAATTGTGAATAACTCGCCTTTCGGTTAGGCGGGCCGACGCTTTGTGCTGCAGTCAGTTAAAGCCGTTGCCGGTTCGGGACCGTGATAGCCTGATACTCGAAGCGTTAAGACGCAACAAAAAAGACGAGGGTTTGCTGCGTCGATTGCTGTAGCAAGTCAAGAAGGCTTAATGGAGCATCATTCCTTCTCGCGAGGGCGGCCCAAAGACCATTGATTTCAAACCCTCTCGACGGAAGCCCTGGCGCCTGCCCAGCGTTTCGAGTTCTGGGCGACAGATGTCGTTCGCAGTGTCGAGGTCGACCTGCCGACTGCGCGCCAGCGCCAGGATTTTCGGGCCGAGGTCATTTCCCTGGCTACGGCAACCGGTGAAATGCACTACGCCGAATCGGATGACTTCAGCGTTCATATCACCAGGCAAACCATGCGCAGTTTGCCGCACGACGAACTTGCTTTGTTCCTCGTGCTTGATGGCCAGACGCAGTGCGCATACGAAGGTGGCGAGGCCTCCACTGTCAGCCCAGGCGGCTTTTTTCTGCTGAATGGGCAGCAGCCCATTCGCTGAGATCTTCGCAGCAGAAATTCATCCAGCTTGATCTTTCGCGCCCTTTGCTCGAGTCTCCGTTTGCGCATTCGATGCCCGAGCCCTCGCTGATCAATGCGGCGCTGGCCGAATCGCGCCTAGCTGGACGCGCAGCAGTGCGGATACCTTTGGCTGGGTCAAGCCCATACACTGCACGGCCTCAGCTTGAGTCAGTCGGAGTTCGCGGATGGAGCAGCGCCCGGGCCAGCAGCTTGCCGCGTACGGTGCGCGGCAGCGGGTCGCAACAAAGCCGTCACAAAACAGTGCCACCATGTCACATTTGGCCTAGTATCGTGCCCGTACATTACATCGCCTACCCCGCCTGCCTTCATTCAATGCAACCGCGGCATCGCTGTGGCCAGGGCTATGTGTGTGGCCGATCCATTCTCCCGGACGGGCCGGCATGCTACCGCAGTATGCCGTACTGAGCCATCTCGCCGTCGCGCTGATCGCACTGTGCGCCTTCGCGGCACAGCCGTCCTGGGCCCAGGACGCCGACCGCACGCCGCCGGCGGGCCAGCGCGGCGTGGCGGCGCGTTTCGACTTCGACATTACGGCGCAGCCCTTGGCGGAGGCGCTGCGTCGCTATGCCTCGTTGACGCGCCTGCCTACCCTGTTTCGCAGCGATCTGGTCAAGGGCCGGACCTCGGCGCCCGTGCGCGGGCGCTACTCGGCCGAGGCCGCCTTGCGCGAACTGTTGGACGGCACCGGGCTAGCGGCCGAGAAATCGAATGCAGGCCCGCGCGCCGGCTTCGTGCTGACGGTGGCCCCATCCGCGGTCATGCCGCGCACCGGCCTGGGTGACCTGGCCGGCTATCCCAGCCAGATCCAGGGCCGTGTCTGGGACGCCTTGTGCGCCGATGCCCGCACCGCGCCGGGCGCGTACCGCTCGCTGCTGCGCTTTCAGGTGGACGCGACCGGGCGGCTCCAGCGGCCGCGCCTGCTCAGCTCGACGGGCGACGGCCGGCGCGACGAAGCCCTGCTGGCCGCGCTGCGGCGCGTGCGCCTGGGCGGCCCGCCGCCGCCGGGGCTGGCGCAGCCGGTCACCATGCTGATCGTGCCGCGCGAGGACGGCGGCGCCCAGGGGCCGCGCTGCGGCGAGGGGGCGCCGTGAGCATGCGCGACGAAGCCAGCCCCTCGCTCATCGACTACCTGACTCGGCACTACGGCACGCTCAAGCAGCGCGTGTCCCGGCTGCTGGGCGGCAATAGCGAACTGGCCAACGATGCGCTGCACGACGCCTGGCTGCGCCTGGCCGCCAAGGACGTGGACAAGCCCATTCAGAGTCCGGGCAGCTACCTGGTGCGCATGGCCGTCAACCTGGCGGTGGACGTGCAGCGCCGGCAGGGCCGCATGGTGTCGCTGGAGGAAATCAACGAGGCCATGGACCTGTCGGACCCGGAGCCCGGTCCGCCGCAAGTGGTCGAGGCGCGCCTGGAACTGGAATACCTGACCGAACTGGTGGAAAGGCTGCCCAGGCGCCGCCGCGCCATTTTCGTCATGGTGCACTGGGAGGGAGCCACGCGGGCGGAAGTGGCCCTGCGCCTGGGATGCTCCAAGCGCACGGTCGAGTCCGAACTGAAGCACGCCCATGACGCGCTGGCTGCCGGGATGCGGCGATGATGAAAAAATATTGCGGACGCGTGGGGTCGCCATTCGTCTTAGCTCATACCGTTCCCAACAAGGCGCCGGTGCCCATGCCCCCGGGGCAGACCCCTTGCCGGGGCAGGCCTGGCGTCCTGACGTGACACCATGAAGATATCCGCCGATGATCGCGCAAGCCCGCCCGACGACCTGCACAAGCAGGCCTGGGTATGGCTGCGCCTGCTCAACTCGGGCGAGGTCAATTCCTGGGACCTGGAAGGGTTCCAGCGCTGGCTGGGCGCCGATCCGGCGCACAAGGCCGCCTTCCGCTGCGCCCGCCAGCAATGGGCCGTGCTGGAGCCGGTGGCCGCCGCGGTGCGGCGCCGCCATCCCGACGTCGTCCCGGCACAGGAACGCGAATCACGCTCGAATCTGCGCGCGCGCCGCGCCTTTCTGGGCGCCGCGGCCGGCGCGGCGGCGGTGGCCGGCATCGCTGTGATGCGCCCGCCGGCCGGCCTGTGGCCGGCGCCCGGCGAATGGGGCGCGGACTACCGGACCGCCAAGGGCGAGCAGCGCGAAATCGACCTGGCCGGCCAGGCCAAGGTGACGCTGAATACGCAGACCAGCGTGCGCCGCCAGGACACCGGCGAGGGAATCGAGGGCATCGACCTGCTGGCGGGCGAGGCCGCCATCGACCTGTCGGCGGCGGCCGGCCACCGGCCCTTCGTGGTCATGGCCGGCGCTGGCCGCAGCCAGGCCGAGGCCGGACGCTTCGCGGTGCGCTATCTGGACGGCAAGGTCTGCGTCACCTGCCTGGAAGGCGCGGTTCAGGTGGCGCACCCCATGGGCCGGCGCCGGCTCGCAACGGGCCAGCAGGCGACGTACGCCGACCGCGAGCTGGGCGAGGTGAAAAGCCACGTCGATCTGCGCCGGGTGTCGGCATGGCGCAGGGGCGAACTGGTGTTCGACCATACCCGGCTTGCCGACGTTATCGAGGAAATCAACCGCTACCGGCCCGGCCGCGTCATGCTGATGAATGCCTCGGTGCGCGACCAGCCTGTCAGCGGCAGTTTCTATATCGCTTCCCTGGACGATGCCGTGGCCCTGCTGGCACGCACCTTCGAACTCAGCGGCCAGGCGCTGCCCGGCGGGTTCATGATCCTGAGCTGAGTCCGCACGGCCGAGTATGAAATTTGAATGACGCGTCATCGCGCCGTTCGCCGCATGCCGCCGATACAAGGCGCGCGGCCGTTCCCATCGCCGTAAAAGCGCCATAGCGAAAAAAGTTGCGGACCGGGCCGCTGCCATTCGTTATAGCTTCGTAGCGAACGCTGCGCGCCGCCCGCGACCTTCGGCGGCGCCGCGGATTCGGCATGGACGTGGCTGGCCTGCATTCGTTAGGCAGCCGATTCGGCATCGACATCAATTATCGGCGAGCATTCAGATGAAAGTACACGCAGGCGCAGCGCAGCACCCCCATCCACCCCGCGCCAGGAAGACGAGCACGGCCGCTTCACGCCGTTTCCGGCTGGCCCCGATTGCCCGCGCGATGGCGCTGGCCATGCTGGCGGGCGGGATGGCCGGGCAGGAAGCCTACGCGCAGCGGCCGTTGAGCGGCGCATGGTTCGCCGCCAAGGGCGCCTCGCAGCAAGCGCGGGCGG
>WMBV01000004.1 GCA_017745595.1 Bordetella petrii | reverse complement strand
CCGAAGCAATGGCACTTCGCTCAAAGAATTGAGGTTCCTCGAATGATTCAACATCTCTGTTTGACATTCTTGGTACTTCACTTCTATGTAAGCGCTTGATATCTCTTTGGCTAGGCCCGACAGACCCTTCCGCCCGAAGACAGAAAGCCCCGCCGTGCCCTGCGCCGCATCATCAAGCGCCCACACTTATCGGTTGTTTCGTTGTTAAAGAACAGGTACTGCCACTGCGGTGCCGTTTGTTCAGCACAGAAACGAGATTATGAGGCCTTTTTTTTAGCCTGTCAAATCGACCGTTGTCTGATTTGCCGCTTTCTGTTCGCCGTGCCGGCATTGCTGCCCGAACTGCGAAAGAACGAAACTATACACGAAATTTTGCACGTGTGCCGCCGCTGCAATTGGCGTACCGCGGCGGCGGTGCGCAGCGCGCAAATCGGCCGGCCGCCGCGACGTGCCCGCCGCCGGGCACATGCGGCTTGCACTTGCCAGGCGTGCGGCACCGTTTACTATGCGGGCTGGACCACGACGCGCTACTCTTGCCCATGAGCGAAGACATCCTGATCAATATCACCCCTTTTGAAACGCGGGTCGCGCTGGTAGAACAAGGCGCGGTTCAGGAACTCCATGTCGAGCGCAGCATCCAGCGCGGCCATGTCGGCAATATCTACCTGGGCCGCGTGGTGCGGGTCTTGCCCGGCATGCAAAGCGCCTTTATCGACGTGGGCCTTGAACGCGCCGCCTTCATCCATATCGCCGACCTGCGCGAAAACCGCAGCGAACGCAGCCAGGGACTGACGCCCACCGCCATCGAGAAGCTGCTGTTCGAAGGCCAGACGCTGATGGTGCAGGTCATCAAAGACCCGCTGGGCACCAAGGGCGCGCGCCTGTCTACCCAGATCAGCATCGCCGGCCGCATGCTGGTGTATTTGCCGCACGATCCGCACATCGGCATCTCGCAGAAAATCGAATCGGAAGCCGAACGCCTGCAACTGCGCGAACGCCTGCAGGCACTGATTCCCGAAGAAGAAAAAGGCGGGCTGATCGTGCGCACGCAGGCCGAGGGCGCCACCGATGAAGAACTGAGCGCCGACCTGGAATATCTGCGCAAGCTCTGGAGCCGCGTCCAGGCGGCCGCCCGCAGCCAGCCCGCGCCGGCCCTGCTGCATCAAGACCTGACGCTGGCGCAGCGCGTGCTGCGCGACATGGTGGGCGCGCATACGGGAGTGATCCAGGTCGATTCGCGCACGACCACCGCCACCCTGACCGAATGGGCGCGCATCTACACCCCTTCGGTGGCCGACCGCATCCAGCATTACAGCGGCGAGCGGCCGTTGTTCGATACCGCCAACGTCGACGAAGAAATCGCGCGCGCGCTGTCGCGGCGGGTAGACCTGAAATCGGGCGGGTATCTCATCATCGACCAGACCGAGGCCCTGACCACGGTGGACGTCAACACGGGCGGGTTCGTCGGCGGACGGAATTTCGACGACACGATTTTCAAGACCAACCTGGAGGCGGCACAAGCCATCGCGCGCCAGCTGCGGCTGCGCAATCTGGGCGGCATCGTGATCCTGGACTTCATCGACATGGAAGACCCGGAACACCGCGAGACCGTATTGGCCGAACTGAAAAAGGCCCTGGCGCGCGACCGCACCCGCATGACGGTCAATGGTTTTACGCAGCTTGGGCTGGTTGAAATGACCCGCAAGCGCACGCGCGATTCGCTGGCGCACCAGTTGTGCGAGCCCTGCCCCATGTGCGAAGCGCGCGGCACGGTGCGCACCGCGCGCACCGTATGCTACGAGATTCTGCGCGAAATTCTGCGCGAGGCGCGCCAGTTCAACCCGCGCGAATTCCGCATCCTGGCCTCGCAAAACGTGGTGGACCTGTTTCTGGAAGAAGAAAGCCAGCACCTGGCCATGCTGGGCGACTTCGTCGGCAAGCCCGTGTCGCTGGAAGTGGAAACCGCGTATTCGCAAGAGCAGTACGACATCATTCTGACCTGAGGCGGCCGCGCAGGGCCGCGCCGCGCGCTACATCAGGGCGGAGTCATGCGAGCGCTTGCGCCCGGCCTGCCGGTAGGCGGCCAGGCGCTTGCCGACGGCAATGACCACGAAAGCGCCCGCTGCTTCGGCCGCCAGCTTGGCGGCCGTCGAGGGTTCGCCCAGCCGTTCGACGAAATAGACGTCGGTAACCAGCATTCCGCCCGCGATCCAGCCCAGCAGGCCCGCGCCCAGCGCGACCACCAGCGGGAAACGGTCCATCAGCTTGAGCACCAGCGTGCTGCCCCACACGATGACAGGCACACTGACCATCAGGCCGAAGATGACGTAGAAGATCTGATGCGCCGCGTGGGTGCTTTCGGCGGCGCCGGCGATGGCGATGACGTTGTCCAGGCTCATGGCCACGTCGGCCACGATGATGGTCTTGACGGCGGTCAGGATCGAGGCCGTGCTTTTGATGCCGTCGTGCTCGTCGTTGTCGGGCAGCATCAGCTTGATGCCTATCCAGAGCAGGAGCACGCAGCCGATGATCTTCAGAAAAGGGACGTCGAGCAGGACGAGCGCAAAACTGATGAGCAGCACGCGCAGCACGATGGCGCCCGCCGTACCCCAGAGTATTCCGTACATACGCTTGCCGGGCGCCAGGCCTCGACAGGCCAGGGCGATTACCACGGCATTGTCGCCACCCAGCAGGATATCGATGAGGATGATCTGGAATATGACGCCCCAATGAAGCGTCTGGAGGAGTTCTGGCATCGGCGGGTCCGGTGGCAAACGGGGGCTTGCAGCGCGGCCGACAACCGAGTCGCGGGGAAGTCCTCAAAAAGGAAGAGACCCCTGCATTCTAATTAAGTTGTTTGTCAGAATCGGGAATTCCGATGCTGCGAGCAAGGGCAATGCGCCTTGAAGGGTTCGGTGCCCGGGGTGACACTGCCCCCCCCTGGAAGCACCGTTTGCCGTCAGCGGGTGTGGTGGCTGGACCCTTGCACACGTCGGTGTCTGACACCCTGCGGGAGTCAGACACCTGGCCGCCGCTGACCAGGCCGCCGCTGCCGCGCGCCCTGCCCCGCGGCGGGCTCAGTCTTCGCGGAACTGCATGTTGTATAGCGACGCGTACAGGCCGCGCGCGGCGAGCAGCTCGGCGTGCGGGCCCTGTTCGACGATCTGGCCGGCATCCAGCACGATGATGCGGTCGGCGTTTTGTACCGTGGACAGGCGGTGCGCGATGACCAGCGTGGTGCGGCCGCGCATCAGGCGTTCGAGCGAGGCCTGCACCTGGCGTTCGGATTCGTTGTCGAGTGCCGAGGTGGCTTCGTCGAGGATGAGGATGGGCGCGTTCTTGATGAGCGCGCGGGCGATGGCCAGGCGCTGCCGCTGGCCGCCGGACAGCCGCGCCGCGTTCTCGCCCACGTGGGTATGCATGCCCTGGGGCAAGGCATCGACGAAATCGAGCAGGTTGGCCGCGGCCAGGGCTTCGCGCACCTGCTCGTCGCTGGCCTGGCCCAGCGCCCCGTAGCCCACGTTGGCCGCAATCGAGTCATCGAACAGCACGACGTCCTGGCTGACCAGCGACAGGTGCGAACGCAGGCTGCGCAGACGGAGTTCATCGATGGGGACGTCGTCGACCAGGATGCTGCCGGAATCGGGCAGCACGAAGCGGGGCAGCATATTGACCAGGGTGGTCTTGCCGCTGCCGGAACGGCCCACCAGGGCGACGGTCTGGCCGGGTTCGACCTGGAACGACACTTTGCTGACGGTATCGCGCTCGGCATCGGGGAAGCGGTGCGTGACCTCGCGGAACTCGATCTTGCCACGCACCGGTTCGGACAGGGTACGCGTGCCGGTATCGACCTCGGGCTCTTCGTCGACCAGGGCAAAGACGCTTTCGGCGGCCACCAGCATTCTCTGCATCTTGCCGGCCAGGTTGGTCAGGCGCTTGATGGGATCGAAAATCTGCGCCAGGGCCGCCATGAACGAGGCGAAACTACCCACCGTGAGCGCCCCGTTGTTGGCCTGGCTGAGCGCCACCGCGATGATGGCGCCGACCGAGATCGAAATGCATACCTGGGTCAGCGGGGTCATGGCCGCGTCGGCCGTGGCGGTGCGCATGGCGAAGCGCCGCAGGCGCGCGTTGACGAAAGCGAAGCGCCCCCGTTCGGCGTCGTAGCCGTCGAACAGCTTGATGACGCGCTGGCCATTGATGCCTTCGCTGGCCACGCGGGTCAGTTCGGCGTTCATGTTGACCGTATCCCGGTTGATACGGCGCAAGCGCCGGATGAACACGCGGGCGATCATGACCGACACGGGCAGCATGACCAGGATGATGAGCGTCAGCATCCATGACATGTAGAGCAGCACGCCGATCAGGGCGATCACGACCAGGGTTTCGCGCACCAGCACCGTGATGACGTCGGTGGCGTAGCCCGTGACGTTGCCGGCGTCGATGGTGAAGCGGTTGAGCAGGCGGCCGGTGTCGCCGCGCTTGAAGTGCGCGTCGGGCAAGCCCAGCAGGCGGTCGAACATGTCGCGGCGGATGCCGAGCAGCACGTTGTTGGCCACCCAGGCCAGCAGGTAGTCGCTGAAGAAATTGCACAGGCCGCGCAGGAAGATGAGCCCCACCACGGCCAGCGGCAAGGCCCAGACGAAGTACGGCTTGGCCCCGGTGAAGCCGTCGTCGAGCAGCGGCTTCATGATGATGGCCAGCGTCGGCTGGGTGGCGGCCGCGCCGGCCATCAGCAGGATGGCGAGCAGCAGGCCCTTCCAGTAGGAACCTACGCGGCTGTAGACGCGCTTCCAGAGTTCGGCCTTGACCGGTTGGGACCCCGCGGGTGCGTGACGTGCGGCAGAATTCAAAGGGCGACTCGCTTTAATACAATTGTGGCGGAATTGTACCGTTCGACTGCCCGAGAGCCCGCCCTTGCCCACCTCACAGATCTCTTGCCTGTATATCAGACTGCCCAATTGGGTGGGCGATGTCTGTATGAGCCTGCCCAGCCTGGCGCTGCTGCAAGGCACCGGACTGCCGCTGGTGATCTGCGCACGCCCCTGGGCGCGCGACCTGCTCGACGGGGTGGCCAAGCAGGGGTTCATCCCCATGCGGGGCCGCTTATGGGACGACGCCCGCGCCGTGCGCGAACACCGTCGCGCCCTGGGCAGCACGGCGGGGCGCCCGCGCGGGCTGGCCCTGCCCGATTCGCTGTCGAGCGCCGCCGTATTCCGGCTCGCGGGCGTGCCCAGCGCCGGCTACCGGGACGACGGCCGCAGCCTGCTGCTGCGCTGGCCGGTCGCCAAGCCCGAGCCCGGCCTGCACGCCGTGCAGTCCTGGCACTACCTGACCCGCGCCGCCCTGCAGCGCTGGGGCCTGCCGGCCGCACCCGAGCAGCCGGGCCCCCTGCTGGACCTGCCCATGACGGCGACGCACCACGAAGCGGCCGAAGCGCTGCTGCGCGACGCCGGGCTGGCCGGCCAGCCGTTCGTGCTGATCGCGCCGACCGCCACCGGCCTGCACAAGGGCCGGATCAAAGTCTGGCCCGGTTTCGATGCCCTGACCCGGGCATTGCAGGCGCGCGGCCATACCGTGGTAATGTGCCCTCCTCCGGCGGAGGTGGACGAAGCCGCGCGCAATGCGCCCACCGCCCGCCTGCTGCCGGCGGTGCCCCTGGGCGCTTTCGCCGCGCTGACGGCCCGTGCCGCGCTGGTGGTGTGCAATGATTCGGGGGTGTCGCACGTGGCCGCCGCCGCGGGCGCACGGCAATTGACGCTGTTCGGCGTCACCGATCCGCGCCGCACCGGGCCCTGGTCGCCCCGCGCGGTATGCGTGGGGTCGGACCGGAACTGGCCGGATGCCGCCGAGGTCGAACACGAAGCTTGCGCCCTGCTGGCGCCTGCCTCGTGACCGCATTGACTACATTGACCATGACGAACTACCTGGCCAACCTGATCATTCCCCAGAATCTTTGTGCAACACTGGTCGTACTGGGCCTGGTGCTGGGCTTGTTCCGGCTGCGCCGCACGGGCGCCGCCCTGGCGGCCATCGGACTGGCCTGGCTGCTGGCCTGGTCGCTGCCGGCGACCTCTTTGTGGCTAGGCGGCTCGCTGGAATCGCGCTACCCGCACCTGCCGGCGGCCGAATTGCCTGCCGCGGACGCGATCGTGGTGCTGGGAGGCAACACGGCCAACGGGCGCGCCAATTGGTTCCTGCCCTACGATAAAGAAACCGCCATCGTGCGGATCGATACGGCGGTCAAGCTGTATCAGGCGCATCGGGCACCCAAGGTGGTGCTGTCCGGCGGGGCGCTGGAAGGCGATGTCAGCGAGGCCCGCGGCATGGCCTTCCTGATGAAGCAGCAAGGCGTGCCCGAAACCGCGTTATTGCTTGAGAACTCCAGCCGCACGACGTACGAGAACGCCATGCTGACCGAGGAAGAACTGAAAGAGCACGACTTCCAGACGGTCTTGCTGGTGACTTCGGCCCTGCACATGCCGCGCGCCATGGCGGCGTTCGCCAAACAGGGCATCGCGGCGATTCCCGCCTCGACGCCCCCGCAGATCGTGTTGCCGCCCGACGGCTCAGTATCGCCCTGGATACCGCATAAGCGCACCCTGGACGCCAGCCGCTCGATCATCAAAGAATATGCGGGCCTGCTGGTGTACTGGCTGCGAGGCTGGGTGTGAGCGTGGCGGGCACCGCCCCGTCGACGTGCCGGCCGGGCTGCGGCGCATGCTGTATTGCGCCGTCGATTACATCGCCGATCCCCGGCATGCCCGACGGCAAGCCCGCCGGCGTGCCCTGCGCGCAGTTGCTGCCCGACATGCGCTGCGCGATTTTCGGCCAGCCCACGCGGCCTGCGTTCTGCGGCGGCCTGCGGGCCAGCCCCGACATGTGCGGCACTACGCGCGACCACGCGCTGGTGTGGCTGGAAAAGCTGGAACGCCTGACCCGCCCCGGCTGACGGGGCAGGCCGGGCGCCAGGGCGGACCGCTATTTCTGTTCGGCCTGAATACCGGCCTGGGCCAGCAGGTCGCGCCAGCGTGCGACCTCGCTTTGCAGCAGTTCAGCGGCCCCTTGTGTCGAGCGATGGTCGGCGCTGGGTACGGCCACGCCCATCTGTGCATAGCGCTGCTGGATTGCCGGACTGGCCAATACCCGGTTGACCGCGTCGTTCAACTGGCGGACCACCGGTGCCGGCACGCCCTTGGGCACCAGCATCATGTTCCAGATGTCGTAATGCAGTTCGGGATGCGCGGTCTCGGCCGCCGCTGGCACATCGGGCAGTACGGGCACGCGTTCGCCACGCATCACGACCAGGCCCTTGATCTTGCCCGACGCGATAGAACTGACCGCCGTGCTGCTGCTCTCGACGGTGTAGTCGATGTGGCCGGCCATCACGTCGGCGGTTGCCTGGGCGGCGCCGCGATAATGCACCGGCGGCACGGTGATGCCGAGCGCGGCATTCAGCAATACGCCGCCCAGGAACGATCCGGATCCGACGCCGGCAGTGCCGAAATTCATCGCCGCGCCATTCTTCCTGGCATATTCGGCGAAACCGTTGAAATCGTCGGCGGGAAAATCGGCGCGCACCGAGAGCACCTGCGGCGCGTCGCCCACCGAGGCCAGGGCGGTGAAGTCTTTCAGTACATCGTACGGCAGGTCCGGATACAAGGAAGCGTTGGCCGCCAACGTGCCCACGTTGCCCAGCAGCAGGGTATAGCCGTCGGCCGTCGCCCGGGCGGCGCGGGCCTGCCCGACAGAGCCGCCGGCGCCCGGCACATTCTCTACCACCACGGGCTGCTTCAGATCCTTGGACAGGGCTTCGGCGACCGTGCGGGCCAATACGTCAGTGGCGCCGCCAGCCGTGAACGGCACCAGCACCGTCAGCGCGCGGGACGGAAAGTCTTGCGCCCGCGCGGCGCCCGCCGCCAGCAATACGGCGGCCGACAGGCCGGCAAGCACGATGCGACGCTTGAGGAGAGTGGGATGTTTCATTTCTTGGCCGCCTGGGCACGTTCGTCCAGCACTTCTTTCGCGACGCGATAGCCGTCGACCGCTGCCGGCATGCCGCAATAGCAGGCGGCGTGCAGCAGGATTTCCTGCAGTTGCTCGCGGCTCCAGCCATTGTTCAGCGCACCGTTGATGTGCAGCGCCAGTTCGTGCCGGCGGCCGGTGGCGATGAGCACGCTGACCGTGACCAGGCTGCGCTCTTTCAGGCTGAGGCCCGGACGCCCCCAGACCGCGCCCCAGGCCAGTCCGGTGACGGCCTCTTGCAGCGGCGCGAAGAAGTCGTCTTCCTGGGCGCGCGCGATCGAGCGGTCGACGTAGGCGTCTCCCAGCGTGGCGCGGCGGTTGCGATGGCCCAGTTCCACCGTTTCCGGGGTGACGGGATTGAAGGGTTTCGTCGTATCCATATGCTGCTCCTGTCTGAAAACAAATGTGTTCAACGCAATCGGGCGTCCTGCAGCAGGATGTCCGCCGCTTTTTCCGCCACCATCATCACGGCGGCCTGGGTATTGCCCGACACCATCGACGGCATCACCGAGGCATCGACCACCCTGAGGTTCTGCACGCCGCGCACGCGCAGGCGCGGATCCACGACGGCCTGTTCGTCGCTGCCCATGCGGCAGGTGCCGATCGGGTGATAAATGGTTTGCCCATTCCGGCGGGCGAAGTCCAGCCATTGGGCGTCGGTCTGCACGCCGGGGCCCGGGCTGAGTTCGGCGGCCACGTAGCGCCCCATGGCCGGTTGCTGCACGATGCGGCGCGCCACGCGCATGCCCGCCACCAGGCATTCCTGATCCGTCGGGTCGGACAGCAGATTGGGCCGGATGCGCGGCGGCACGGCGGGGTCCGGACACGCGGCGTGAATCGTGCCCGTCGATCGCGGCCGCAGCTGCGCCACCCCCAGTGTCATGCCCGGCAAGGTATCGAGCTTGCGGACCGCGGCATCGGCATAGCTGGCGTGCACGAAGAAATACTGCACATCGGGAGCCGGCAGTTCGGGGCGGGTCTTGACGAACCCGAACACCAGGCCGGTGCCCAAGGTGAGAATGCCCTTGCGGCGCAGCAGATACTGCAGCACCGCGGCGCCCAGCGGCAGGCCGCGGGTCGTCTCGTTCAGTGTGGCCAGCCCCTGCACGCGCCAGTTCATGCGGGTGGCGTAGTGATCGATGTAGTTGGCGCCGACGCCGGGCAGCGCATGGCGCACCGGCAATCCGGCCGCTTGCAGCACATCGGGCCGGCCGATGCCCGACAGCTCGAGCAGATGCGGCGACTGGACCGCGCCCGCCGCCAGGATGACCTCGGCGCGCGCATCGATCTCGATCTCGCTGCCGTCGCGCTGCCGCACGCGTACGCCGGTACAGCGCGTACCGTCCAGCAACAGCCGGGTCGCGAGCGCGCCGGTGCGTACGTGCAGGTTGGGCCGGCGCCGGGCGGGCGCCAGGTAGCCATCCGCCGCGCTCCAGCGCCGCCCGCGGCGCTGGCACACCTGGTAATAGCCGAAGCCGTGCTGGTCCGGCCCGTTGTAGTCCGGATTGCGGGGCTGCCCGTCTTGCCGGGCCGCCTCCAGGAACGCGTCCGAGATCGGAAACCGCTCGGCGACTTCCTCGATGTGCATGGGGCCGCCGCGTCCGCGCCCCGCCGCGCCCACGCAGGTGTGCTCCAGGCGCTCGAAGTACGGTGCCACCTCGGCATGGCCCCATCCCAGGGCGCCGCGTTCGGCCCAGGCATCGTAGTCGCCGGGCTGGCCACGCACGTAGATCATGCCGTTGATCAGGGTAGAGCCGCCCAGCCCCTTGCCGCGCGGAATCGAAATCCGGCGATCGCCGGTGCCGGCCTCGGGCTCGGACTGGAACCCCCAGTTGTAGCGGGGATGGGTCAGCAATTTGCTGAAGCCGGCCGGGATCGACACCCACAGCCCGCGCCCTTCGCCGCCCGCTTCGAGCATCAGCACGGAATGTTTGCCGTCGGCCGTGAGCCGGTTGGCGAGAATGCACCCGGCGGTGCCGCCGCCGACGATGACGTAGTCGTATGCCTGCCGTTGCGCCATGGCCCTGCTCCTAGCGCACGATATTGACGAGGGCGCCGCCATCGACGGGCAGTTCGACGCCGGTGATAAAGCCCGCTTCGTCCGATGCCAGGAATACGGCCGCGTTGGCGACGTCCCAGGCCGTGCCCATGCGGGCGCGCAGCGGCACGCGCGCATCGCGTTCGGCCACCACGTCGGCGCGCGCGCGGCCAAACGTCGTGGCGCGCGTGTCGACGGCCATCGGCGTATCCAGCAGGCCCGGCAGGATGGCGTTCGCGCGTATGCCGTACGCGGCGTTCTCGATGGCCAGCTGCTGGGTATAGGCGATCATGCCCGCCTTCGAAGTCTTGTACGCCACCCACGGATACCGCTGCCAGGCAGACACCGAGGCGATATTGATGATCGCCCCGCCGCCCTGCTCGCGCATGATGGGCAACACGTGCTTGCCCGCCATCACGCAACCGCGCAGGTTGATGGTCTGGATGCGGTCGAAAGCCTCTTCGGTAATTTCCGTGGGGCTGGCGTCGCCGCCGGATACGCTGACGCCCACGTTGTAGTGCAGCACGTCGATCCGGCCCCAGCGCCGTCGCGCTTCGGCCAGGGTCGCGGCGATCTGCGCTTCGTGCGCCACATCGGCCTGCCATGGCTCGCAGACACCGTCCGCGGTGGCCCGCGCCTGCCGGCAGGTTTCGGTGGCCGAGGCCAGGTCCCGGTCCACGGCCAGCACCAGGGCGCCTTCCTGCACGAACCGCAGGACCGTGGCCCGGCCATTGCCGAGCGTCTCGCCCGCGCTCTGGCCGGCGCCGATGACGACGGCCACTTTGTTTTTCAATCGCATGCCTGTGCTCCTGAGTCCTCGGCCGGTAGTGCGCCGCCGAAGAACGCCACCATGTCGGCGACTTGTCCGTCCAGCATTCCCGCTCCGCCATAAAGATGGCAGCCGCGCTCGCGGGCACGCGCCAGCAGCGCTGTCTCGGCGGGGTCCATGATGATGTCGGCCACCCATTGGCCGGGCCCGAGCCGCCCGGCGTCCAGAGGCAGCGGGTCGCCCTGGGCCATGCCCAGCGACGTAGCATTGATGACGATGTCGTGGCCGGACGGATCGGCCGTGCCGGCGCGCACGGGCAGGCCGGGATAGGTGGCGTGCAGGCGCGCCGCGAGTTCGTCGATGCGTGCCCGGCTGCGATTGGCGATGGTGAGCCCGCCGATGCCCGCGCCGGCCAGCGCATACGCAATGGCGCTGGCCGCGCCACCCGCGCCGGCCATGTAGACCCGTGCGCCCGCCACGACGGCCCCGCGCCGGACCAGGCCGCGCAGGAACCCCAGGCCGTCGAGCATGCCGCCCACCAGCCGGCCGTCTGGCTCGCGCCTTACCACGTTGACCGCGCCGATTGCGGCGGCATGGCCTTCGACCGCGTCGCACAAGGGCAGCATGGCCATCTTGTGGGGAACCGTCACGACCATGCCCTTGAAGTTGCGCGCGTGGCGCAGGGCCCGCGTCACTTCCGACAAATGGCCGGGAGGCACATGCATGGGCACCATGACGCCGTCGGTGCCCTGCGCCCGCAGCAGCCGATTCACCAATTGCGGCGTGCGGACCTGGGCGATGGGATCGGCCAGGATGCAATAGAGCGCCGTCTTGCCGGTGATCTCGATCATGCCTGGCCTCCGGCCGGCGCCTTGCGGCTGCGCACGCGGGCGCCCGCCCAATCTTCCATGTAGCGGATGAGCGCCGTGAAATCCAGGTCTTCGCCCCCCTGCGTGATGGCGAATTCCCATGCCTGCCGCACGCTCTGCCCCAGCCACATGGGCACCCGCAAGGCCTCGGCCTCGGCCAATCCGAGCGAGACATCTTTGTGTATGGTGCGTATGGTGGCGCCATAGTCGAAAGTGCCGGTCAGGACCGATTTGGGGATCTTGTCGAGCGTGGCGCTGTTGCGCCCGGTACTGACGTTGATGATGTCCACCATCTGGTCCGGGTCCAGGCCCGCCTTGGCGCCCAGCACCAGCGCCTCGTAGGCCGACACCATGTTGGCCGCCGAGATCAGGTTGTTGACCAGTTTCATCATCTGCGCCTGGCCGGGCAGGTCGCCGACCTCGAAGACGCTTTTCCCCATGGCCTGCACATGCGCGCGCACGCGCGCCAGGGCCGCGGGCGCTCCGGACAGCATGATGGACAGCGTGCCCGCGTCGGCGCCGCGCGGGCCGCCGCTGACCGGCGCATCGACGACCGCGACGCCATCCTGGCCCAGGGCCGCGGCAATATCGCACAGCGGCGCGCGTCCGATGGTGGACATTTCGACATAGACTTGCAGCGCCCGCCCGCCCCGCACGCCATCGGCCCCCAGCGCGACGTCACGGCTGACGGCCGCGCCGGGCAGGCAGGCATACACCACCGCCGCCACATCGGCGACCTCGCGCGCCGAGCCCCGCGGCACCGCGCCCAGCGCCTGCAAGGCGGCCATGCGCGAGGCATCGAGATCGTACACGTGCAGCTCGATCCCGGCGCCCGCCAGGCGGCGCGCGATGGCAGACCCCATGGCCCCCAAGCCGATGAACCCCACGGCTTGCTGATTCGACATACTTGATCCTTTGTTGAGTAAACAGACGTTGCGGCCGAGCGGTACGCGGCGGCGCTATTCGGCCGCCATGTCCAGGCCTTTCATCTGCTCGGAGAGCGCGGTGTAGTCGCTGCGGAACATCCGGTCGAAATCGTCGGGCGAGCCGATCGTCGTCTGCATGCCCTGTTCGGCCAGCACCCGCTGCATGTCGGGCGTTTTCAGCACCTTGTTGGTGGCCTGGTTGATCTTCTGCACGACTTCCTGGGGCATGCCCGCCGGCCCGAAGAGGCCGTACCAGGTGACGACGTTGAAGCCGTCGTACCCCAGCTCCGCGATAGAGGGCACGTCCGGCAGCGCCGACACCCGTGCCCGGGAAGACACCGCCAGCGGCTTGATGCGCCCGGCATCGATGAACGACTTGGCCGACGCGATGGACCCCCCCACCAGTTCGACGTGCCCGCCCACCAGGTCGGTAAGCGCCGGGTTGGAGCCCTTGTAGGGCACGTGGATCATCTTCACATCGGCGCGCTTGCCGAGCTGCGCCAGCAGCAGATGCGACATGCTGCCCTGGCCCGACGTGCCGAAGCGCAGGGTATCGGGCTTGGCCTTGGCGGCATCGAGCACCTGCTTCAGGCTGCCGAACGGGGAATCGGGGCCCGTGGCCACGACCATGGGCGCATCGGCCACGTGCACGATCGACGTGAAGTCCTTCAACGGATCGAACACGCTGCCGCTTTTGTTGAGCAACGGGGCGATCACGATGTTCTCGCGCAGCGCCAGGATGATCTGGTAGCCGTCGGCCGGCGCCCGCGAGATGGCGCCCAGGGCCACCGCGCCATTGCCGCCCGGACGATTCTCGACGATGACGTTCCATTTTTCCGACGTGGACAGGGCCTCGGCCACCTGGCGGGCCAGGATGTCGGTGCCGCCGCCGGGGCTGAAGGGCACCACGATGCGTATGGGGCTGTCGGGGAAGGCTTGCGCGGCGGGGGCCAGCATGGCCAGCCCCAGTGCCAGCGCTCGGATAAGGCGCTTGGTCATCGGTGTCTCCTGTTGATCGAAACGTTTTTTTGAAATACGTTAGCGAGGCCAGATAATGACGCAGGCTTCCGTGTTTGGGTAGCCGACATGCGGCACAAGGGTATGAATCAAATTCACAGGAGACTAAATATTGAACCAGCTTGCCGACCTGGAAGTTTTCATTGCCGTGGTTGAGACCGGCAGCTTTTCCGCGGCGGCCCGGCGCCTGGGGCGCACGCCCTCGGCCGTCAGCAAACTGATTTCGCGCATGGAAGAGCGGCTGCGGACCCTGCTTTTCGAGCGCACGTCGCGCGAGGTGCGCCTGACCGAGGCGGGCCATACGTTGCACCGCGAAGGCCTGCGCGTGCTCGAAGCCCTGGCCGAAGCCGAGAACGCCTTGCTGACCCACGAAGAGGACGCGCGCGGCACGATCCGCGTGCATTCGATCTTTACCTTCGCGAAATACCAGCTGGCCCCGATCATCCCGCGCTTCCTGGCGGACAACCCCGCGGTCCGGGTCGAGTTCCTGCTCAACAACGATCCGATGGACATGGTGGAGAACAATATCGACGTGGCCATCCACAGCGGCGCGCTGCCTGATTCGTCGCTGATCGCGCGGCGCCTGCTGTCCAGCCGCTGGATCGTGTGCGCATCGCCGGAATACCTGCGCAAGCACGGCGCCCCCGCCACGCCGGAAGACCTGGCCCGCCACAACTGCCTGAACTTCACGCACCGCACGCACTGGAACACCTGGCCGTTCACGACCGCGCCGCGCGGCATCAAGGCGGCCGGCACGCTGGGGGCCAACCAGGGCGACATGCTGATGCAACTGGCGCTGCACGGCGCCGGCATCGTGCGCCTGGCCGAATTCCACATTCATGCCGAGCTGGCGGCGGGCCGGCTGGTGCCCGTGCTGCCGGCCTTGCAGCCCACGCGCGAGGAACCGCTGTTCGTGGTCTACAAAAGCCGCAAATTCCTGAACCCGAAAGTGCGGGCGTTCCTGGATTTCCTGGATCGCCAGTTCGCCGACGGGCCGCTGCTGAGCTGAGGCGCGCGCCTGCGCGCCACCAAGATATGAAATCCGTTCACATCAAGGCGGAACAGCGGACATGGTGGGCGGCTTGCCTTGACAAGGCGGTGTTGTACTCGCATTATAAAAAAACGTTTTTTCCAAAACCTCATCAACCGTCTGCTTGCCCCGTCATGGCCACCTTGAACCCGCCTGCCCCTTCCCTTCCGAATACCGGCAACTTGATCGATGGAACCTGGCAGCCAGCCGGGCCGCGTTTTGCCGTGCATGACAAGTACACCGGCGCCGTCTATGCCGAAGTCGCGCAAGCCAGTGCCGCGCAAGTCTCCGCGGCGGTGCGCGTTGCCCGCGCGGCCGCGGACGCGGGCGCGCCCCCGCCCTACGACCGGGCCCAGATTCTGCGCCGCGCCGCGCAGCTGCTGGCCACCCACCGGCAACGCCTGGTGCACACCATGGTGGCCGAGGCCGGCTTTACGTTGGCAGACGCCGGCGGCGAAGTCGACCGCGCGCAGGTCACGCTGGAATTGTCGGCCGAAGAAGGCCTGCGCCTGACCGGCGACATGGTGCCGTTCGCGGCCAGCCCCGGCGCGCACCGGCGCTTGGGATTCACCCAGCGTTTCCCGGTGGGGGTGGTATGCGCCATCACGCCCTTCAATTCGCCGTTGAACACGGTGTTGCACAAGGTGGCCCCCGCGTTCGCCGCCGGCAACGCCGTGGTGCTCAAGCCCTCGGCCTATACGCCGCTGACGGCCGCGCTGCTGGGCGAGATCCTGCTCGAAGCGGGGATGCCGGCGGGATTCCTGGCCATTGTGCAGGGCGAGGGCGATACCGTGGGCACGGCCCTGCTGAACGAACCGGGCATCGATTTCTACACGTTTACGGGCAGTACCCGCGTGGGCCGCATCATCCAGCAGGCCGCCGGCCTGCGGCGCACCCAGATGGAACTGGGCAGCATCGCCAGTACGCTGGTATGCGCCGATGCCGACCTGGAGCGGGCGGTGCCGCGTATCGCCAATGCGGCGCTGCGCAAGGCCGGGCAGGTATGTACGTCGGTTCAGCGCTTGTACGTCGAGCGGCCGGTGGCCCAGGCCCTGACCGAGCGCCTGGTCGAATACGCCCGCGGCCTGAAGGCGGGCGACCCTCGCGACCCCGACACGCGGGTCGGCCCGCTGATCAGCGAGGCCGCCGCCATCCGCGCCGAGGCCTGGCTGCGCGACGCCGAGGCGGCGGGCGCGCGCATTCTGTGCGGAGGACGCCGCGAACGCGCCGTACTCGAACCCGCGGTGCTCACCGACGTCGCCGAGCCCCAGCGCCTTTGGTGCCAGGAGGCATTCGCGCCATTGCTGTCGATACGCCCGTTCGACGATTTCGAGGCGGCGCTGAACAGCGCGAACGACACGCCCTACGGTCTTTCGGCGGGCGTATTCACGCAAAGCCTGGAGCGCGCCATGCAAGCGGCGCAGCGCCTGCGTTTCGGCACCGTGCAAATCAACGAGACGTCCAGCGCGCGCTCGGACGTCATGCCTTTCGGCGGCGTGAAGGACAGCGGATTCGGCAAGGAGGGCCCGGCCTACGCCATACGCGAAATGACCGAAGAGCGCCTGCTGGTCTTCAATCCCTGAACACGCCCAGGCCGATCCGGGCGGACGCCCCGCCCGGCCCTTAGACCGATCCCATCCTGCCCATGACCCTCCCCGATATCGCCACTTTCTTCTGCCCTACCCGGCTGTACCTGGGCGCGGGCGCCGCCCAGGCCCGCATTCCCGAGCTGCTGCGCCGCCACGATTGCCAGCGCGTGTTCGTCGCCATTGACGCGGCGGTGCGCGAAAGCGACTTCTACAACCGCATACGCACGGCGCTATGCGAGGCCGGCATCGCCATCGCCGAATACAGCGACATCGAACCGGACCCCAGCGCCCATACGGTGGCGCGGGCCTTCGACACCTGCAAGGCGCACGGCGCCACCGTGCAGATCGCCATCGGCGGAGGCAGCACCATCGACGTCGCCAAGGCAGTCGGCATACTGGCCACCAATGGCGGCCGCATCCACGATTACGAGGGCATCGAGAAATTCGACACGCCCGGCCTGCCGCTGATCGCGGTGCCCACCACCGCTGGCACGGGTTCGGAAGTGTCCGGTTCTTGCGTCATTACCGACACCGAGCAGAACCGCAAGATGTCGATCCGGCATGCGGCGCTGAACCCCGCCGCCTACGCCGTGCTGGACCCCCTGGCGCTGCGCACGATGCCCGCCCACGTGGCCGCGCATTCCGGCATGGACGCGTTCGTGCATGCCTTCGAGTCGTACCTTTCGCGCCAGGCCAATCTGGTCACCGACGCGATCAATCTGCAGGCCGTGGAACTGATCGCCGCGAACCTGCGGCCGTTCGTGGCCAACCGCGAAAACCTGCAGGCGGGCCTGAATATGCTGGTGGGATCGGCGCTGGCGGGCATTACCTTCGGCCAGACCGGGCTGGGCAACGTGCATTGCATGGCGCGCTTCGTGGGAGCGGTATGCCACGTATCGCACGGCCTGTCGAATGCGGTGTGCCTGCCGGCGGTGGCGCGCTTCAACCTGCTGGCGAATCCGGCCAAGTATGCGCGCATCGCGGCCGCCATGGGCTGCGCCGTGCAAGGCCTGCCCGAACTCGACGCGGCGCGCGCCGCGGTCGATGCCATCGAGGCGCTGTGCCGCGACCTGGACATTCCGGCGCGGCTGCGCGATATCGGCGCCGCCGCGGACAGCCTGCCGCAAATGGCGCAGTGGTGCAGCGAGGCCGGCTACAATCGCTGGAACCCCCGCCACACCACGCGCGCGGATTTCGAAGCGCTGTTCCAGGCGGCCTACTGATGGCCCTCAGACGTTCCTGCAATCCCTCGTGAAAGCGCCCAAGTCGCCGCGCCGCAGTGCCGCCCCTGCAGGCAAGCGGATCACCGTCCACGACGTGGCGCGCGCCGCCGGCGTGGCCATCAGCACGGTGTCGCGCGTGGTCAACGGCGCGCCGACCGTCACCGACGACGTCCGCCAACGGGTCGAAGCCGCCATCCGCGACCTGGGCTGGGCGC
The DNA here is from genome assembly GCA_017745595.1 of Bordetella petrii. Lineage (GTDB taxonomy): Bacteria > Pseudomonadota > Gammaproteobacteria > Burkholderiales > Burkholderiaceae_B > Bordetella_A > Bordetella_A petrii_C. The sequence continues at coordinate 239,474 of WMBV01000004.1, read as the reverse complement.
CCAGCCTCGCGGCACAGGCCATGCGCGGCGCCCCGGCCCGCATGGTGGGCTTCATCTTTTCCGACATCCGCAACCCCATGTACGCCTCGGTGATCAAGGGGGCCGAAGACGTGCTCAGCGAGCATGGCTATCTGCTGATCGTGGCCAGCAGCGACGGCCAGCCCGGGCGCGAGCTGGCGCTGATCGAGCTGTTCCGCCGGCGCCGCGCCGACGGGTTGCTGTTCGGCGTGGAAGAAGAGTCTCATGCGGAGGTCACGCGCGGCGTGGCCGACGCCGGCTTTCCCACGGTCTTGCTCGAGCGTGAAATGGCGCTGCCTATCGACGCCGTCGGCGCCGACCACTGCGCCGGCACGCAGCATGCGGCCGCGCATTTGATCAAGCTCGGCCACCGGCGTATTGCCTTGATCAGCGGCGGGCGGCGCAACCGCGTCGGGCGCGACCGCCTGGCCGGGCTGCGGCAGGCCCACGAGGCGGCCGGCCTGCCCCTGGACCCCGCGCTGCTGCGGCTGGACAGTTTCGCCACTGAATATGCGTTTCGCGAAACACAGTTGCTGCTGGGCCTGGCGCGCCGCCCCACCGCCATCATCGCCGCGGGCATGCACCTGCTGGAAGGCGTGCTGCCGGCCGTGCGGGCGGCGGGCTTGTCCGTTCCCGGCGATATTTCGCTGGTCGCCTCGAACGACAGCCCCTTGGCGCGCCTGGCCACGCCGGCCATCAGCGTCATACGCTACGACGCCTACACGCTGGGCCGCGAGGCCGCCCTGCTGCTGCTGCGCCGCATGAATGACCCTGAACCGGCCGGCCATGCGCGCATCCAGATTCCCACCGAGTTCGTGCTGCGCGAATCTTGCGCCAGCCCATCCGCCCGCTGAAACCGGCCGGGCGCTACTTGCGCGGGTCGGACAGAAAGCTGAGCTTGGCGTAGCGAAAGAAACTGCCCGCCGCGGCCGTGACGGCCAGCACCAGGCCATGGCGCCCGTCGAGAAAGCCGCGGCGGATCAGGTAGATGCGCACGAAGGTCCAGAAGCCGTGGCCCAGCGCGCCGAAAACGGTGGCGCGCTTGCCGCGCGCGTGCATCATGGCGGCCGCATCGGACGAATAGCGATTGACCTTGTTGATCAGCGCATCCAGGTTGGGATACGGATAATGCAGGAAATGCCCTTTCAGCCGCGCGGGCTGGCCGTCGGGCACGACGCGCTCGTGTACGGCGGCGTCGGTGAAGCGGGCCGTGCCGCGCCTGAACAGGCGCAGCACGTAGTCGGGCCACCAGCCGCTGTGGCGGATCAGGCGGCCGCAGAAGTCGGACAGGCGGGCGATTTCGTAGGCATCCGCTTGCGGCGCGGCCAGCACCGCCTGGATTTCGCGGGCCAGCTCGGGCGTGACGCGCTCGTCGGCATCGATGGACAGGACCCAGTCGCCGGTGGCCAGGTCCAGGGCGCGGTTTTTCTGCGGCCCGAAGCCGGGCCAGTCGGGCGTGACATGCACGCGCGCGCCGAAGTCGCGCGCCAGGGCGACCGTATTGTCGGTGCTGCCCGAATCGACCACGATGAACTCATCGGCGAACGCCACGGATTCGAGACAGCCGATGATGTGGGCGGCCTCGTTCTTGGCGATGATGATGACCGACAGGGTCATGAGCGATTCCTCAGGCGCCTTTTCCAGGCTTTCCAGGCATGGTAGCGCGGCCCCCACACGGGATGGCGCGACATCCAGATGCGGCGGTTGAGCCACGCGCCGCCCTGGTTGCGCACGGCAAAACGATAAATATGTTCGGGGTCGGCGCCGGGCAGGTTCTGCCCCAGCGCGTCGGTGGTGTACAGGTGCCGAAAGCCGGCGTCGCGCGCCGCCTGCACGTAGTCGGCGTCGAAATAGCCTTGCGGCCAGCACAGGTGGCTGCTGGCCTGGCCCAGGTGAGCCGCGAGCGCGGCGCGCGAGTCGGCCAGTTCGCGCGCGATGTGGTCGCGCTTGGCGGCCGCGTCGGCGCCGCACTGCTGGTCCCAGCGCGTGTGCGTGTGGGTATGGGAATGGATTTCGAACGTGCCGGCGGCCTGCATCGCCTGGGCCTCGCTCCAGCGCACGATGACCTCGTCGGCGCGGCCCTCGGCCACCAGCCGTTTGGCGGTGTGATGGTCGGGCGCGGCGGGCAGCGCCGCGCCCTGCCCCGCATGCGGGCGCACCGGCCCCTGGCCCGCCCAGCCGGTGACCAGGAACAGGACGGCCTTCATGCCATGGCGCTGCAGTACCGGATGGGCGTAGGTCCAGTTGTTGAGATACCCGTCGTCGAAGGTGATCAGTACCGACTTTTCGGGCACCTGGCCGCCGGCCAGATATTCGGCCAGCTGCGCGGTGCCCAGCGAGGTGTATCCCGCGCGGGCCAGGCCGGCGATCTGCTGCTCGAAAACCTCGGGCGTCACGGCGATCATGCCACCGGCGGGCGTGACGTGGTGGTACATCAGCACCGGGACGTTGGGCGCGTTGCTCATGCCTGCCTTTCCGCCAGCCATTTGCGGTAGATGGCCTCGGTGTTCTCGGCCAGCCGGGCCGGCGAGAACACGCCTTCTTCCCAGACCATGCGGCGGCCGGCCTCGCCCATGTCGCGGCGCAGTCGCGGATCGTCGATCAGGCGCCGCAGCGCGGCCTCAAGGGCGCCCTGGTCCTTGACCGGCACCAGGATGCCGGTGACACCGTCGCGCATCATTTCGGGCACGCCGCCCACATTGGTGCCGATGACGGGCAGGCCGGCCGCCTGCGCTTCGACATACACCGTGCCCGAGGCCTCTTGCTGGGTGGCCAGCGCGAAGATGTCGAAGCCCGCCAGCAGGTTGGGCACGTCGCGCCGGGTACCCATCAGGTGGATGCGGTCTTGCAGCCCCAGCTCTTGCACATAGGCCTGGGTTTGCTCGAAGGTGGGCGAGCCGGACCCGACAAACACCATGTGCAACTGCGGCCGCTCGGCCATCAGCGGGCGGATCGCGTCGACGAGGTCTTTGTGGCCCTTGGCTGCGCGCATGACCGCCACGCAGCCGACCACGATGGCGTCGTCGGCCAGCCCCAGTTCGCCGCGCAGCGTGGAATGCTCGACGGGCGGCGGCAGCACCACCGGCGAGTACAGGGTGGCGATGTGCTCGGCCGGCACGCCGCGGCTGATCAGGTAGCGGCGCACGTAGTCGCTGACCGTGGTGACACGGTGCGGCAGCCAGGTGTACGACAGCATCGACCCGACCTTGCTGGCCAGGTGGCGCGTGCGCACAATGAGCGGCGCGCCGGTCAGGCGTCCCGCCGTGCCGGCGATCAGGGTGTCGATACGGCTATGGGTGTTGATGACGTCGTAGCGGCCTTCGCGCAGGATGCGCCGCATGGCCGCCACGCCTTTCAGGTAATTGGCCAGCCCGCCCATGGGCACCGTATGCACCGTGAACCCCGCTACGCGCAGGCGCGGCACCAGTTGCGCGCGCGGCTGGCAGACGGCCTCGAGGTGGTGGCCGCGCGCGCGCATGGCGTGCATTTCTTTGAAAATGCGATGCTCTTGCCCGCCGAACGCCACGGCGGCTTCAGAGTGAAGAATGCGTAGCGGCTGCATCAGTAGGTAACCTCGACACCGTCGGGCCGGGCCCAGGCGGACAGGTTTTCGAGCAGGGTGTCGGCCATGCGCACGCGCCATTCTTCGCCCAGGCGCACCGTGCACAGGAAGTTGTCGCGGCCATACACGATGTCCACCGGCACGCCGGGCACGCCGTTCTCGGGCTCGGCGCGGAACGGATTGAGCATCTGGCGCAGCCGGCCGGCATCGGCCTGGCCATTGAGCCGCACGCGCAGCGACTTGGCGCGCGCTTCGCGCGCCAGCTGCAAATCGTAAAGCTGGTCGGCCACGATGCGCATGCCGCCGGAATAGTCGTCGTTGCTGACCTTGCCCTGCACGATGATCAGTTGGTCTTCGCGCAGGCGCGAGCGGTGTTTTTCGTACAGCTCGTTGAAGACCGAGATTTCGAGCTGGGCCGTGCCGTCGTCGAGCACGGCGAACACCATCTTGCCGCGCCGCGTCATCATGGTGCGCACGCCCGCAAGCACCCCGCACATCCATTGCAGGTCGCGCTGCGGCTCGATGCGCGCCAGCGGCATGGGCACGATGCGGCGCACTTCGTCGCGCCAGTGGTCGAACAAGTGGCCGCTGAAATAAAACCCCAGCGCCGCTTTTTCTTCGGTGAGCTTGGTGTGCAGATTCCAGGGCGCCACCTTGCTGAGTTCGCCGGCCACCACATCGCCGCTGTCATCGCCGAACAGAGAGACCTGGTTGGCGCTGCGGGCGGCCTGTTCGGCCGCTTCCATGGCCGTGCCCACCGAAGCCAGCATGGCCGCGCGGTTGGGCTCGATGGTATCGAAGGCACCGGCCTTGATCAGGGCTTCGATGGTGCGCCGGTTGACGGCGTGCTTATTGACGCGCCGGCAGAAGTCGAACAGGTTGGCGAACGGGCCGTCGGCCTGGCGCGCCCGCAGGATCTCTTCGACCGCGCCCTGCCCCGTGCCCTTGACCGCCCCCAGTCCGTAGCGCATGGTGCGCGGCGGCTTGCCCAGCCGTGTGTGGTCGTCGGCCACCGGTTCGAAGCGGTAGCCCGAGGCGTTGACATCGGGAGGCAGCACCAGCACGCCGTTGTCTTGCGCATCGCGGCAGAACACCTGCACCTTGTCGGTGTCGTCCATGTCCGAAGAGATGGTGGCGGCCAGGAACTCGGTGGGATGGTAGGCCTTCAGCCAGGCCGTCTGGTACGCGATCAGCGCATAGGCGGCCGAGTGCGATTTGTTGAAGCCGTAACCCGCGAATTTCTCCATCAGGTCGAACAGCTTGATCGCCAGGTCGGGATCGTGGCCCTTTTCCTTGGCGCCCTTTTCGAACAACTCGCGGTGCTTGGCCATTTCTTCGGGCTTTTTCTTGCCCATGGCGCGGCGCAGCAGGTCGGCGCCGCCCAGCGAATAGCCGCCGATGATCTGCGAGATCAGCATCACCTGCTCTTGGTAGACGATGACCCCGTAGGTGCTTTTCAGGGTGCCTTCCAGGTCGGGGTGGAAGTAGTCGACCGAGGCGCGCCCGTGCTTGCGATTGACGAAGTCGTCGACCATGCCGGATTCGAGCGGCCCCGGGCGGTACAGGGCCAGCATGGCGATGATGTCTTCGAAGGTGTTGGGGCGCAGCTTTTTCAGCAGCTCTTTCATGCCGCGCGATTCGAGCTGGAACACCGCGGTGGTATTGGCGTCGCACAGCACCTTGTAGGCCGCGGCGTCGTCGAGCGCCAGCGCCATGATGTCGAAGTCGCGCTTGGACTCGTTGAACTGGCGCACATAGCGCACCGCCCAGTCGAGAATGGTGAGGTTGCGCAGCCCCAGGAAGTCGAACTTGACCAGGCCGGCGGCCTCGACGTCGTCTTTGTCGAACTGCGAGACCGCGCTGTTTTCCTGGCCGGGCTGGCAATACAGCGGGCAGAAATCGGTGAGCTTTCCCGGTGCGATCAGCACCCCGCCCGCGTGCATGCCGATGTTGCGGGTCAGGCCTTCGAGCGGGCGCGCCAGGTCGACCAGCGCGCGGACTTCTTCTTCTTGCTCGTAGCGTTCTTTGAACGCCGGCTCGTCTTTCAGGGTGCGGTCGAGCGACCACGGGTCGGCCGGGTTGAACGGAATCAGCTTGGACAGCCCGTCGCAGAACAGGTACGGCATGTCGAGCACCCGCCCGGCATCGCGCACCACCGCCTTGGCACCCAGCGTGCCGAAGGTGGCGATCTGGCTGACGGCCTCGCGGCCGTATTTCATCTTGACGTAATCGATGACGCGTTCGCGGTTGTCCTGGCAGAAGTCGATGTCGAAGTCGGGCATCGAGACCCGCTCGGGGTTCAGGAAGCGCTCGAACAGCAGGTCGTAGCGGATGGGGTCGAGGTCGGTGATGCCCAGCGCGTACGCCACCAGCGAGCCCGCGCCCGAACCGCGCCCCGGCCCCACCGGCACCCCGTTGTTCTTGCCCCAGTTGATGAAGTCTTGCACGATCAGGAAGTAGCCCGGGAAGCCCATCTGGATGATGGTCTTGCATTCCCAGCGCAGGCGCTCGTAGTACTGGGCCCGCTTGGCTTCGCGGTCGGCGGCGTCCGGAAACAGGAATTCCAGGCGTTTTTCCAGGCCTTCTTCGGACAACTGGACGAGGTAGTCGTCCAGCGATACGCCGTCGGGCGTGGGAAAGTTGGGCAGGCGCGGCTTGCCCAGCACCAGGGTCAGGTTGCAGCGCTTGGCGATTTCGACCGTATTGGCCAGCGCCGAGGGCACGTCGGCGAAGCGCCGCGCCATTTCGCCGGAATCCAGCAGGTACTGGTCTTTGGTGAAGCGGCGCACGCGGCGCGGGTCGGCCAGGATTTCGCCCTGGGCGATACACACGCGCGCCTCGTGGGCCTGGAATTCGGTGCCGTCGAGGAACTGCACCGGATGGGTGGCCACCACCGGCAGGCCGGCCTCGGCGGCCAGCCGCATGGCCGCCTGGGTGTAGGCCTCGTCGCCGTCGGCGCCGGCGCGCTGCAGTTCGATATAGAAGGCGCCGGGAAACAGCTGCCCCCACTGGCGCGCCAGCGCCAGCGCGGTGACCGCGTTGCCGGCATCGAGCGCGTGGCCGATGTCGCCCCCGCGGCCGCCCGACAGCACGATCAGGCCCTGCCGGCCCTGCAGCCATTCGCGGCGGATCTCGGCGCGGCCCCGGCCCTGGTTTTCGAGGAACGAGCGGGTAAGCAGTTCGCACAGGTTCAGATAGCCCTGGTGGTTGCGCACCAGCAACAGCAGGCGGAAGGGCTTGTCGGGGTCGTCGTCGTTGGTCAGCCAGACGTCGCAACCCGCGATGGGCTTGACGCCCGCCCCGCGCGCGCCCTTGTAGAACTTGATCAGGCCGAAAATATTGGAAAGATCGGTCAGCGCCACGGCCGGCTGGCCCAGCTTGGCGACGCGCTTGATCAGGTCGGGGATGCGCACGATGCCGTCCACCACCGAAAACTCGGAATGGACGCGCAAATGGACAAAGGGGGACGGAGGAGTGACTGCTTCGGACATGGCCCGAATTGTACTCAGTCAGCCGCCCCGCCGGCGGCTTTTCCCGGCACCGCGACACCGGCCGGCCAGGTATGTAACAATAGGCTTTCCCTCTAGCTTGTCGCCCCCCCGGGGGCTATCGGTACCATGAAATGGCTCATTCCGGGTATATGGCTGGCCTCCATATTGTTCGTGCATTTCCGAGGCCATGTGCGGCTGCGGCTGTCCCGCCAGCTGCTGGATCAATCTGTGTTGCTGGCGCCGGTGAACGCCTTCATGGTGCTGTGTTCCCGGGTGCCCACCACGCCGTACCTGCCGGCGCGGGAAATCCCCGAACTGCGGGCGCTGGACGACCACTGGGAAGTCATACGCGAAGAAGCCGTGAAAATGGCCGAACTGCGGCGCATCAAGGCGGCCGAGCGCCACGACGACATCGGCTTCAATTCGTTTTTCAAGTACGGCTGGAAACGCTTTTATCTGAAATGGTATGACGCGCGCCATCCGTCGGCCGAGGAACTGTGCCCGCGCACCGTGGCCCTTCTGAAGGGCCTGCCCAAGGTGAAGGCCGCCATGTTCGCCGAACTGCCGCCCGGCGGCAAGCTGAACCGCCACCGCGATCCGTTCGCCGGCTCACTGCGCTATCACCTGGGCCTGGTCACGCCCAACGACGACGGCTGCCACATCATCGTCGACGGCGAAACCTATAGCTGGCGCGACGGCGAGAGCGTGGTGTTTGACGAAACCTACGTGCACGAAGCCTACAACCACACCGACGCCAACCGCATCATCCTGTTCTGCGACGTCGAACGCCCGCTGAAATGGGGCTGGGCCGAAGCCTTCAACCGCTGGTTCGGGCGGGTGGTCATGTCGGCGGCCAGTTCGCCCAACGACGGCGGCGACCAGACCGGCGCCATCAACAAGCTGACCCACGCGCACTGGGTCATCGACCAGAAGCGCAAGCAGTTCAAGGCCTGGAACCGCACGGTGTACAAGGCCACCAAGTGGGGGTTGATCGTGCTGGTGGTGCTGGCTTTCCTGGCCTGGTAGGCGCGGCGTTGTTATTACGGGTGTCAGGCTCCGCAGGTGCCTGACACCGCTGTGCGGACCCGGTGTCTGACACCCTGCGGGAGTCAGACACCTGAGGCACCCGAGCCCCGACATCAGCATTCGACGATGTTCACCGCCAGCCCGCCGCGGGCCGTTTCCTTGTACTTGGTTTTCATGTCGGCGCCGGTTTCCCGCATGGTCTTGATGACCGAATCCAGCGACACATAGTGATGGCCGTCGCCGCGCAAGGCCATGCGGGCGGCATTCACGGCCTTGATGGACGCCATGGCATTGCGCTCGATACAGGGAATTTGCACCAGGCCGCCCACCGGATCGCAGGTCAGGCCCAGGTTGTGTTCCATGCCGATCTCGGCGGCGTTCTCGACCTGCTCGACCGAGCCGCCCAGCACCGCCGCCAGCGCCCCGGCGGCCATCGAGCAGGCCACGCCCACCTCGCCCTGGCAGCCGACCTCGGCGCCCGACAGCGAGGCGTTGTACTTGTACAGCAGGCCGATGGCCGCGGCGGTCAGCAGGAATTCGCGCACGCCCTGGGCATGGGCCCCGGGCACGAAGCGATCGTAGTAATGCAGCACCGCCGGAATGATGCCCGCCGCGCCGTTGGTGGGCGCGGTCACCACGCGCCCGCCCGCGGCATTTTCTTCATTGACGGCCATGGCGTACAGATTGACCCAGTCCATGACCGATAAAGGATCGGACAAGGTGCGCTCGGCCCGCTGCGTCAGGCTGCGGTAGAGTTCGGGAGCGCGGCGGCGCACTTTCAGCGGGCCGGGCAGGTCGCCGTCGGCCTCGGGGTAATTAATGCCGCAGCCGCGGCTGACACAGTCTTGCATGACCCGCCAGATACGGTCGAGCGCGGTCTCGACCTCGTCCCGGGTGCGCCAGGTGAGCTCGTTCCGCATCATGACCTGGGCCACCGTATGCCCGCCGGCGCGGCACATGTCGAGCAGTTCGCGGCCGGTGCGGAAAGCGAAGGGCAACTGGTCGTGCGCGGCGATGACCTGGGTGTTGGCGGCGCCGGCGGTCACCACGAAGCCGCCGCCCACCGACAGGTAGCGCGATTCGCGCAAGCTGGCGCCGCCGCTGTCGAACGCGTGGAACTTCATGCCGTTGGGGTGTTCGGCCAGCGCTTCGCGCCGGTAGAACAGGATGTGGTCTTTCTCGATGAACGGCACCGCGAAATGCCCCAGCAGCGGCAGCGACCGGCTGGCCCGCACGCCCTGCAGCAGGCCGGCAATAGCCGCCGGGTCGACGCTGTCGGGCGCCTGGCCCATCAGGCCCAGCAATACGCCCTTGTCGGTGCCGTGGCCCTTGCCCGTGGCGCCCAGCGAGCCATACAGTTCGACGCGTACACTGGCGACTCGGGGCAGCAGCCCGTCGCGCTCCAGGCCCTGGGCAAACAGCAGCGCCGCGCGCATGGGGCCCACGGTGTGCGAACTAGAGGGCCCGATGCCGATTTTGAACAGATCGAAAGCAGATACCGCCACGGCCGACCTCGCGGATTCAATGTCAGTCGAGGCATCATACGCGGCGGCCTGCGCGCCACCAAGCCGGCGGATTTCCTCCCGGGGCGGGACCATGCGATGATTGCTTTATGACACGTCATATTTCCCCGCCGGCCGAGCCGGCTGAACTCGTTTCTGACTAGGCCCTACATGTCGGGATTGCTTCCCCTGCTCGATTTCGCCGGATACGTCGCCCTGCTGCTGTGGGGCGTGCACATGGTGCAGACCGGTGTACAGCGCGCCTTCGGCGCCGCGCTGGGCGCCGCCCTGGGCCGGGCGCTGGGCACGCGGCTGCGCGCCTTCGCCACCGGGCTGGGCATCACCGCCGCGTTGCAGAGCAGCACCGCCACCGGCCTGATGATCACCGCCTTCGCCGCCGGCGGCGTGGTGGGCCTCGTCCCCGCGCTGGCCGCCATGCTGGGCGCCAACGTGGGCACCACCCTGATCGTGCAGGTGCTGTCGTTCGACCTGACCTCGCTGGCCCCGGTGCTGATCCTGGCCGGCGTGTGGATGTTCCGCCGCTATCCGCCCGGGCGCACGCGCGACCTGGGGCGCGTCTTCATCGGCCTGGGCCTGCTGCTGCTGGCGCTGCACCAATTGGTGGACCTGTTCACGCCGCTGCAGCATGCCCCGCTGCTGGCCCTGGTGCTCGACGCCCTGGCCACCCAGCCGGTGGCCGCCGTATTGCTGGCGGCGGCGCTGACCTGGGCAGCGCATTCCAGCGTGGCCATCGTGGTGCTGGTGATGTCGCTGGCCGCTCACCACATGGTGACGCCCGAGCTGGCCTTCGCCCTGGTGCTGGGCGCCAACCTGGGCACGGCGGTGAACCCCATGATCGAAGGCGTCAGCGGCGACGACCCGGCCGCCCGCCGCCTGCCCCTGGGCAACCTGCTGACGCGCGTGGCGGGCGTGGTGGCCGGACTGGTGCTGCTGCCCTGGCTGCCCGCCTGGATGGCGGTGCTGGGCGACGACAACGCGCGCGCCGTGGCCAACTTCCATACGGTGTTCAACGCCGCCATCGCGCTGGTCTTCCTGCCGCTGCTGGCCCCCTACGCGGCCCTGTTGACGCGCTGGCTGCCCAAGCGCACCGATCCCAACGATCCGGCGCGGCCGCAATACCTGGACGAAGCGGCCCAGGACGTGCCGGCGGTGGCGCTGGGCAACGCGGCGCGCGAGGCGCTGCGCATGGCCGACATGCTGCAGACCCTGCTGCTGTATGCGCGGGCCGGCTTCAAGCGCGACAACCGCCACCGCATGGTGCAGGCGCGCCAGCTGGACAACGCGCTGGACAAGATCGAGAACGCCATCACCACCTACCTGGCCTTGCTCGACCGCGAAAACATGACCGGCGACGACGTGCAACGGCTGGACGATATCCTGGCCTTTGCCAGCAACATGGGCCACGCCGCCGACATCGCGCACCATGGCTTGCTGAATCATGTGGGGCGGCTGCGCAAACAGGGCTGGATCCTGTCGCCCGAACAACGCCAACGGCTGGACGAAACCCTGGCGCGCCTGATCGCGAACCAGCGCGAGGCGGCCGCGTTGTTCGTCAACGACGACATCCGCCAGGCGCGCGAACTGGCGGGCGAAAAAGCGCGCTTTCGCGCGCTGGAAACCCACGAGGCCGAATCGCACCTGCACAAGATCAAGGCCGGCGAGGTCGATGCGGCCGAGGTCGGCGCGCTGTACCTGGATATTCTGCGCGACATGAAAAGCATCAATTCGCACCTGGTGGGCGCCTCGGCCTATCCGCTGCTGGCACGCCACGGCGAACTGCTGCCCAGCCGCCTGCGCGAAGCGGGCGGCTGAGCCGGCCGCGGCAGCCGCGGTTCAACCCAGGTAGCGCTGGAACCAGTCCAGCATGCGCCGCCAGCCGTCGCGGGCGGCGGCTTCGTTGTACATGGGGCGGTAGTCGGCCAGGAAACCGTGCCCGGCCTGCGGGTAGACCACCACTTCGGACGCGCGCGCCGCATTGTTGCCCCCGGCCAGCCTGGCTTTCAGGGCTTCGACGTCTTTCAGCGGAATGCTGGCGTCTTTGGCGCCGTACAGCCCCAGCACGGGGCCGTGGATATCGGCCGCCACATCGAGCGCCATTTGCTTGATCAGGGGGCCATGGCCGGTGCTGAGCTTGCCGTACCAGGCCACGCCGGCCTTGATGGCGGGGTTCTTGGCCGCGTACATCCAGGTCAGGCGCCCGCCCCAGCAGAAGCCGGTGATGCCGGCCCGGGCGGCATCGCCGCCGTGCCGGGCCGCCCAGTCCAGGCAGGCATCGAGATCGGCGTAGACCTGTTCGTCGGGCACCTTGGCCACGATGTCCTGGACCAGCTTGGGCACGTCGGTGTAGGCGGAAGCGTCGCCCTGCCGCTGGTACAGCTCGGCCGCGATGGCCAGGTAGCCGGCCTTGGCCAGGCGGCGGCAGAGATCTTTGATGTGCTCGTGCACCCCGAAGATTTCCTGCACGACCAGCACCACCGGCAATGCCGACTTGCCTTCCGGGGCCGCGTAGTAGGCGGCGATGGTGCCGTCGCGCACCGGCAGGTCGAAATCGCCGTGGGCCAGGCCTTGGGCATCGGTATGGATGGCGGTGTCGGCGGGCGTGCCGGCGGCGGGGGCGAAACTCATGGCGGGCTCCTCGTGCGGACCCGCGGACGGGCCCTAGTGCGAATGAACGGTCGAGTGACCGGCGGGGGCCGTCACAGCGTGCGAGGCGTGGTCGTGCGCGGCTTCGTGAGCATGTCCGTGCGCCTGGCCATGGTGCAGGAACGATGTGACGCCATAGATGACGATAACGCCGGCACCCACCAGCAGCAACTGGGGAACGGCCTCGGCCAGCGAGCCGCGCTCGTGCATTTGCGGGATGAGGTCGGCCACCGAGATATACAGGAAGCTGCTGGCGGCAACGACCAGCACGTACGGCACCCACTGCTGCGCCTGCTGCAGCACGAAGTACCCCGCCAGCCCCCCCAGCGCGGTGCACAGGCTGGAAAACAGGATCAGGTTGAAGGCCCGGCGGCGCGCGAGGCCGGCGTTGATCAGCACCACGAAGTCGCCCAGTTTATGGGGGACTTCGTGCACGATGATGGACGCCGCGGTCAGCAGGCCCAGCATCGGATCGGCCAGGAAGGCGGCCGCCACCAGCACGCCGTCGCACAGGTTGTGCAAAGAACTGCCCACCAGGATCAGCACGCCGCCGCGCCCCGCTTCATGGCGGTCGTGTCCATGGTGGTGGTGGTGGCCGTCGCCCTCATGATGGTGGCTGTGGCGCAGCAGCGCGATTTTTTCCAGCACGAAGAAGCCCAGCAGCCCGGCCAGCAGCAGGGCGAACAGCGTATGCGCGTCGGCCGTGGCGCTTTCGAAGGCCTCGGGCAGCAGGTGCAGCAGCGCCACCGACAGCAGGACGCCCACCGACAGGCTGACCATGTGGTGCAGGTATTTGCTGAAGACGCGGTAGGCCAGCCAGCTGGCGGCGCAAACGGCGATCAGGCCGCCGGCCACGGTGGCCAGCAAGATCCAGAAAAGCAGCATGGGAGGGGCGCGGAAAGGAAGGAAGGTAATATTATATCGTTTCAGCGCTGGCGCACCCCGCCCGCCTAGTGAGCCTGCTCCCAGTTGGGGCCCGCGCCCACCTCGGCCACCAGCGGTACGCGCAATTCGGCCACGCCGCACATCAGTTCGGGCAGCCGGGTGCGCACGCTGTCGAGTTCGTCGGCGGGGACTTCGAGCACCAGTTCGTCGTGCACCTGCATGATCATGCGGGTGGCCATTTGCCCGGCATCGAGCCAGTCTTGCACGGCTACCATGGCCATTTTGATCAGGTCGGCCGCCGTGCCCTGCATGGGCGCATTGATGGCGGCGCGCTCGGCGCCCTGCCGGCGCGGCCCCGAACCGGCCCGGATGTCGGGCAGTTGCAGGCGGCGACCGAAGACGGTTTCGACATAGCCCTGCTGGCGCGCCAGTTGCCGGGTGTGCTCCATATACTGGGCCACGCCCGGATAGCGCGCGAAATAGCGGTCGATATAGGCCTGCGCTGCATCGCGCGTGATGCCCAGGTTCGATGCCAGGCCGAACACGCTCATGCCGTAGATCAGCCCGAAATTGATGGCCTTGGCGGCGCGGCGCTGTTCGGCGCCGACCTCGGCCAGCGACACGCCGAAGATCTCGGCGGCGGTGGCGCGGTGGATGTCTTCGCCGGCGGCGAAGGCCTGCTGCAGATTGGCGTCGTCGGATACGTGCGCCATGATGCGCAGTTCGATTTGCGAATAGTCGGCCGACACCAGCACGCCGTTTTCGGCGATGAAGGCCTCGCGCACCCGCCGCCCGGCCTCGGTGCGCACCGGAATGTTCTGCAGGTTCGGATCGGAGGACGCCAGGCGCCCGGTAATGACCGCCGCCTGCGAGTAGTGCGTATGCACCCGGCCCGTGCGGGCGTTGATCATGCGCGGCAGCTTGTCGGTATAGGTGGATTTCAGCTTGGACAGGCCGCGGTATTCGAGCAGCACCTGCGGCAAGGGATAGTCTTGCGCCAGCTTGGACAGGACCTCTTCGTCGGTGGACGGCGCGCCGCTGGCCGTCTTGCGCACCACCGGCAATTGCATGCGCCCGAACAGGATCTCGCCCAATTGCTTGGGCGAATTCAGGTTGAAGGGCTGGCCGGCGAGTTCGTAGGCGCGCTGCTCGAGCGTGAGCATTTCCTGGCCCAGCCGGTGGCTTTGGCGGCCCAGTTCGGCGGCATCGACCTTGACGCCGTTGCGTTCGACCACGGTCAGCACGCGCGACACCTGGATCTCGAGCTGGTAGATGCGTTCGAGCCCGGCATCGGCGGACACGCGCGGCCGCAGGGCATGATGCAGCTGCAGGGTGAAATCGGCGTCTTCGCAGGCGTAATGGCCGGCCTGCTCGACCGCCACTTCGTCGAAGCAGATCTGCTTGGCGCCCTTGCCGCACAGCTCTTCATAGGTAATGCCGCCGCGTCCCAGATAGCGTTGCGACAGGTCGCTCAGGCCCACGCCGCGATGCGACTCGAGCACGTACGCCTGCAGCATGGTGTCTTCCTGGATGCCCGCCAGCGCGATGCCTTCGTTGGCGAGCACATGGGCGTCGTACTTGGCATGGTGCAGCAGCTTGGCGCGCGCCGGATCCTGCAGCCAGCCGCGCAGCCGCTCGAGCACTTCGCGCTTGGGCAGTTGCTCGGCGCTGTCGGGGCCGCGGTGGGCCACCGGGATATAGCAGGCCACGCCGGGCGCCACGGCCATCGAGATGCCCACCAGGCTGGCCTGCATTTCGTCGAGCGACGTAGTTTCGGTATCGAGCGCCACCAGCGGCGTCTGGGCCACCCGGGCCATCCAGGCGTCGAACGCGGGCCAGGTGGCGATGATCTGGTAGTGCAGTTCGGTGGGAGCGGCCGGCGCCTCGGCGATGACGCGGGCATCGCCTTGCGGCACGCGTTGCGCATCGCCGGTGAGTTCGCGCAGCCAGGAGCGGAACCCGTAGCGCTCGTACAGGGCCTGCAGCGTGCCGGTGTCGGGCTGGGCCGGCGCCAGGTCGCCGATGCTGTCGACGTGGCCGGTCAGGTCGCAGTCGCATTTCACGGTAAGCAACTGGCGCGTGAGGGGAAACTGGTCGACGGCCGCCCGCAGATTGCCGCCGGCCACGCCCTTGATGCCCTCGGCCTGCTCGACCAGCGATTCGATCGACCCGTATTCGGCCAGCCACTTCGCCGCCGTCTTGGGCCCCACCTTGGTCACCCCCGGCACGTTGTCGACCGTGTCGCCCACCAGCATCAGGTAGTCGACGATGCGCTCGGGCGGCACGCCGAACTTGGTGTTCACGCCGGCCACGTCCAGCACTTCGCCGCTCATGGTGTTGACCAGCGTGACGTGGGAATCGACCAGCTGGGCGAGGTCTTTGTCGCCGGTGGAAACGATGGTCTGGATGTCCAGCTCGGACGCGCGGCGCGCCAGGGTACCGATGATGTCGTCGGCCTCGACGCCTTCGATGGCCAGCACCGGCCAGCCCAGCGCCCGCACCGCCTGGTGGATGGGCTCGATTTGCGCCGCCAGGTCTTCGGGCATGGGCGGCCGATGCGATTTATAGTCGGGGTAGAGGTCGTCGCGGAAAGTCTTGCCGCGCGCGTCGAAAACACATGCCGCGTAGTCTGCCTGATGATCGGCAACCAGCTTGCGCAGCATGTTGACGACGCCGTACAGCGCGCCCGTAGGTTCACCTTGCGCATTGCGCAAATCGGGCATAGCGTGGAAGGCGCGGTACAAGTAGCTCGAACCGTCTACCAGCAATAAGGTTTTTTTCATGGTTACAAAAGCAGAACTAGAAACGCCCGCCGGCAAGCAAATACCGGTGATTATGTCAGAGATACGGGCGGCGGCAGAGAAATTGGCCGACATCGGCCCCGCCGTCAGCGTGTTCGGCAGCGCCCGCATCAGCCGCGATTCGCCCCATTATGAAACCTGCGAAGCCATTTCGGCCGCCCTGGCGGAAGCGGGCTTCGCCGTCATCGCCGGCGGCGGGCCGGGCGTCATGGAAGCCGCCAACAAGGGCGCCTTCGAGGCCGGCGGCACCAGCGTGGGGCTGAACATCAGCTTACCGCACGAGGCGCACAACAACGAATACCAGACCATCAGCCTGTCGTTCGAGTACTTCTACTCGCGCAAGGCCACGTTCTTCATGCACAGCTTCGCCTACGTGTCGCTGCCCGGCGGCTTCGGCACCATGGACGAGCTGTTCGAAGCGCTGACGCTGATCCAGACCGGCAAGGTGCCGCCGGCGCCCGTCATCCTGGTGGGCAGCGAATATTGGCACGGCCTGGTCGATTGGCTGGCCGACCAGATGCTGCCCAACGGCATGATCGCCGCCCACGACCTGGAACTGTTCACAGTGGAAGACGATCCGCGCAAGGTGGTGCGGCGGGTCGTGGAATTTCATGCGCGGCGGCGCACGGGCGCCGATTACGCGCCGTCGCTGCCGGGCTGACGGCAAGGCGGGCGCCCCGCCGTTGCGGGTGCCTGACACCGCATTGCAGGTGTCTGACTCCCGCAGGGTGTCAGACACCGACGCGCCGGCAAGGCGTCTGTCTGTGCACAACGGTGTCTGACACCCTTGCGGGAGTCAGACACCTGGGTCTCCCCGGCCTCAGGCCTGGTCGCGCGCGGCGCGGCGGCGTTCGTGTTCCTGCAGGTGGCGCTTGCGCAGGCGGATCGACTTGGGCGTGATCTCGACCAGCTCGTCGTCGTCGATGAACTCGACCGCGTATTCCAGCGAGAGCTGGATCGGCGGCACCAGGCGCACGGCCTCGTCGGTGCCCGAGGCGCGGACGTTGGTCAGTTGCTTGCCCTTGATCGGGTTGACCACCAGGTCGTTGTCGCGGCTGTGGATGCCGATGATCATGCCTTCATACAGCGCTTCGCCGGGGCTGACGAACATGCGGCCGCGGTCTTGCAGCTTCCATAGCGCGTAGGCCACCGCTTCGCCGTTGTCCTGGCTGATCAGCACGCCGTTGCGGCGCTCGCCGATCGAGCCCTCGCGCATGGGCGCGTACTCGTGGAAGATGTGGCTCATCAGGCCGGTTCCGCGCGTCAGCGTCAGGAATTCGTTCTGGAAGCCGATCAGGCCGCGCGCCGGGATCAGGTATTCCAGGCGGGTGCGGCCGCGGCCGTCGGGCTGCATGTCTTGCAGGTCGCCCTTGCGCCGCCCCAGTTCTTCCATGACGCCGCCCTGGTGCGGGTCTTCGACGTCGATGGTAAGCGCCTCGAAGGGTTCGCACTTGACGCCGTCGATGTCCTTGAACACCACGCGCGGGCGCGACACGGCCAGCTCGTAGCCTTCGCGGCGCATGGTTTCCAGCAGGATCGTCAGATGCAGTTCGCCGCGGCCCGAGACTTCGAACACGGTGTCGTCGCCGGTGTCGCGCACGCGCAGCGCCACGTTCGACTTCAGTTCGCGCTCGAGGCGGTCGCGCAATTGGCGGCTGGTGACGAACTTGCCTTCGCGGCCGGCCAGCGGCGAGGTGTTCACCATGAAGTTCATGGTCAGCGTCGGCTCGTCGATGCGCAGCATGGGAAAGGCCTCGGGCTTGGCCGGGTCCATGACGGTGCAGCCGATGCCGATTTCTTCGATGCCGTTGATCAGCACGATGTCGCCGGCTTCGGCTTGCGGAACCACCTCGCGCTCCAGGCCCTTGAACGTCATCACCTGGTTGACGCGGCCCTTGCCCAGCGCGCCGTCGGGGCCGAACTGATAGGCGATGTCCATGCCGGGACGGATGCGTCCGCGATTGATGCGGCCTACCCCGATCTTGCCCACGTAGCTGTTGTAGTCCAGCGAAATGATCTGCATCTGCAGCGGGCCGTCGGGATCGTCTTCGCGCTGCGGCACGTGCTGCAGAATGGCCTCGAACAGGGGCCGCATGTCGCCTTCGCGCACATCGGCCGTCATGCCCGCGTAGCCCGACAGGCCCGAGGCGTACACCACGGGGAAATCGAGCTGCTCTTCGGTGGCGCCCAGCTTGTCGAACAGGTCGAAGGTGGCGTTGATGACGTAGTCGGGGCGCGCGCCGGGGCGGTCGATCTTGTTGACCACCACGATGGGCTTCAGGCCCAGCGCCAGCGCCTTGCGGGTGACGAAAATCGTTTGCGGCATCGGGCCTTCGACCGCGTCCACCAGCAGCAGCACGCCGTCGACCATGGACAGCACCCGCTCGACCTCGCCGCCGAAGTCGGCGTGTCCCGGGGTATCGATGATGTTGATGTGCGTGCCGTGGTATTCGACGGCGCAGTTCTTGGCCAGAATGGTGATGCCGCGTTCTTTTTCCAGGTCGTTCGAGTCCATGACCCGTTCCGACACCGCCTGGTTCTCGCGGAAAGTGCCGGATTGGCGCAGCAACTGGTCGACCAGAGTGGTTTTGCCGTGGTCGACGTGGGCAATGATGGCGACGTTGCGCAGGGCGCGAGTCATAGCGGATCCTTTAAGGTCTGTTTGGCGGGCAGCAAGCCCGCCGGCAATTCGGTCAAAGCAAGCAAGGCCTGCTTGGGGTCGGTCATGGCCTGCAAGGCCTCGAGCGTGACGGCGCGGTCCAGCGAAAACGGCCCGACGTGCGTGCGCCGCAGCGCCGCCAGGTGGGCATAGCAGCCCAGCGCCCGCCCGATGTCCTGGGCCAGCGTGCGTATATAAGTGCCCTTGCTGCAGGCCACGTCGATTTCGGCCCGCGTGCCTTGCAGCGACAGCAGGTCGATACGGTAGAGGGTGACCTGGCGCGGCGGGCGCTCGAGCTCGATGCCCTGGCGCGCGTACTCGTACAAGGGCTTGCCGTCGCGCTTGAGCGCCGAGTACATCGGCGGCACCTGTTCGATGGTGCCCTGGAAACGTGACAAGGCTTCGCGCAGCGCGGCCTCGGTAACACTGTACCCCTGGTCGGCGCGCGCCACCACATGGCCGGTAAGGTCGCCGCTGTCGGTTTCCTCGCCGAACTGCAAAGTGGCGCGATAGGCCTTGTCGGCGTCGAGCATGGCGCCGGAAATCTTCGTGGCCCGGCCCATGCAGCACACCAGCAGGCCGGTCGCGAACGGGTCCAGTGTACCCGTATGCCCCGCCTTGGCGGCGTCCATGCTGCGCCGCGCGCGTTGCAGGGCATGATTGCTGGACAAGCCCACGGGCTTATCCAGCAACAGGACACCGTCGAGCGCAAGCCCGCGTCGTTTGGCCATCGTCGAATCCGGAAAAAAAGTTGCAGCAGCGACGACAGCCGATCAGCGTCGGTCTTCGGGCTCGTCGGGTTCGTCGGGCTCGTGCGCGGCCGGACCGGTACGGTTGGCGCGATCGATGAGAGCCGACATTTCGATGCCGCGCGCGATCTGGGCGTCGTGCACGAAGCGCAGCGTGGGCACCGTATGGATGTGCAGCAATTTGTACAACTGGGAATGCAGCCAGCCCGCCTTTTCGTTGAGCAGCGCGGCGGCGGCGTCGGGCTCGGCGCCCAGCACCGTGAAAAACACCTTGGCGTGCGCGTAGTCGGGCGAAAGCTCGACGCCCGACAAGGTGATCAATCCGGCGCGGGACATGTCGATCTCGCGCTGGATCAGGCCGGCCAGATCCTTCTGGATCTGGTCGGCCAGCCGCAAGTTGCGGCCGGGGATGGATTTGGACTTGTGACGGCTCATGAAAAACCCGGGATACGCCGCCCCTTTTACAGGGTGCGGGCGATCTCCTTGATTTCGAAGACTTCCAGCTGGTCGCCCACCTGGATGTCATTGCTGCCGCGCAGCGTCAGGCCGCAATCGAAGCCCGACTTGACTTCCTTGACGTCGTCTTTGAAGCGGCGCAGCGAATCGAGGTGGCCGGTCCAGTGGACGACGTTGTTGCGCAGCAGGCGGATCTGGGAATCGCGGCGCACCAGGCCGTCGAGCACCATGCAGCCCGCGACGTTGCCGATGCGCGAGATGGAATAGACCTCGCGGACCTCGACCATGCCGATGACCTCTTCTTTTTTCTCGGGCGCCAGCATGCCCGACATGGCTGCCTTCACTTCGTCTACGGCGTCGTAGATGATGTTGTAGTAGCGCACGTCGATGCCGTTGGATTCGGCCAGCTTCTTGGCGCTTTGTTCGGCGCGCACGTTGAAGCCGATGACGACCGCGTTCGAGGCGATGGCGAGGTTGATGTCGCTTTCGGAAATGCCGCCCACGGCCGCATGCACCACCTGCACCCGCACTTCGTCGGTGGACAGCTTGGTCAGCGAAGCGACCAGGGCTTCCTGCGACCCCTGCACGTCGGTCTTGACGATGAGCGGCAGGGTTTGCGTGCCCTCGCCCAGGTTGTCGAACATGGATTCGAGCTTGGCGGCCTGCTGGCGCGCCAGCTTGACGTCGCGGAACTTGCCTTGGCGGAACAGCGCGATTTCGCGCGCCTTGCGTTCGTCGGCCAGGGCGATGAGTTCGTCGCCGGCAGCCGGGACTTCGGTCAGGCCCTGGATTTCGACCGGGATGGACGGGCCGGCTTCCTGGATCTGCTTGCCGTTTTCGTCGACCATGGCGCGCACGCGGCCGAAGCTGGCACCGGCCAGCACGACGTCGCCGCGCTTGAGCGTACCGCTTTGCACCAGGATGGTGGCGACCGGGCCGCGGCCCTTGTCCAGGCGCGCTTCGATGACCAGGCCCTTGGCGGGCGCATCGACCGGCGCGGTCAGCTCGAGGATCTCGGCCTGCAGCAACACGTTTTCGAGCAGGTCGTCGATACCGGCGCCGGTCTTGGCCGACACGGGAACGAACGGCACGTCGCCGCCGTATTCTTCGGGCACGACCTCTTCGGCCACCAGTTCCTGCTTGACGCGTTCGGGGTTGGCTTCGGGCTTGTCGATCTTGTTGACCGCCACGACCAGCGGCACGCCGCCGGCCTTGGCATGGTGAATGGCTTCGCGGGTTTGCGGCATGACGCCGTCATCGGCCGCCACCACCAGAATGACGATGTCGGTGGCCTTGGCGCCGCGCGCACGCATGGCGGTGAACGCCTCGTGGCCCGGGGTGTCGAGGAAGGTGACGACGCCGCGGTCGGTTTCGACGTGGTAGGCACCGATGTGCTGCGTGATGCCGCCGGCTTCGCCCGAGGCGACCTTGGCGCGGCGGATGTAGTCGAGCAGCGAGGTCTTGCCGTGGTCGACGTGGCCCATGACGGTAACCACCGGCGCGCGCGGCAGCGCCTCGGCCTCGGCGGCCACCGGCGTTTCGTCCAGGAAGGCTTCCGGATCGTCGAGCTTGGCGGCGATGGCGACGTGACCCAGTTCTTCGACCACGATCATGGCGGTTTCCTGGTCCAGCACCTGGTTGATGGTGACCATCTGGCCGAGCTTCATCAACTGCTTGATGACTTCGGCGGCCTTGACGGACATCTTGTGGGCCAGGTCTGCCACGCTGATGGTTTCGGGCACGTGCACTTCGCGCGCGATGAATTCCTGCGGCGCGGGTTCGTGGCGGCGGTCGGCCTGCTGGTTGCGGCTGTTGCGGCCACCCTTGCCGCCCTTGCCGCCGGCACGCCAGCCGTCGCGGCTGGGCGCGGCCTTGGTGTCGGCCGGCTTCTTGCGCGAGGCGTCTTCGCTCCAGGTGGAAGCGACTTCGGCGGTCTTGATAGTTTTCTTCGAGCCCGCCACGCCCGGCTTGGCGTCTTTCTTGGCGCCCGGCGCGGCCGTCTTGCCGGCGGGCTTGTGCAGCGTGCCGGACAATGCCGCGGCAGCGGCTTCGGGTTCGGGCGCGCGCAACACCTTGCGCGGACGGCTGAGCATTTCGCGCAGCGCGGCGGCTTCGGCCTCGGCGGCGCGGCGCGCCTGTTCGCGGCCGGCGCTGTCGGGGGCCGAGGCGCTCGCGGCCAGCGGCGGCGCGGCGCGGCGCCCTTCGCCGGCGCGGCCGGACTTGGAGGCGGCGGGCGCGGCAGGCGCGGGTTCGGGCTTGGTGATGACAGGCTCGGGCTGGGCCGCCGGGGCGGGCTCAGCAGCGGTTTCGGGAGCAGTTTCGGTTTCGGCGTGCACAGCGGGTTCCGGCGGGGCCGGTTCGGCCTCGCGCTCGGCGGCGGGTTCGGCAACGGCAGGCTCGGCCGGTTCGACCGGCGCCTCTGCCGGCTGCTCCGCCGGTTCGGGTTGGGGCTCAGGCTCGGCCTGGGTCACGGGGGCAGGCGGCGGCTCGACGGCCGGCGGCTGGGACGGGGCCTCGGCGGCCGCGGGCACCACGGGCGCGGCGGGCGCCTCGGGGACGACAGCGGCGACGGGCACGGACGGCTCGATGACCGGGGCGGCCTCGACCGGGGCGATTTCGGGCTCGGCGGGCGCGGCCATGTCGGCGCGCGGCTGCTCGAGGGCGATCTCGGACGGGTCGCGCTTGACGAACACGCGCTTCTTGCGGACTTCGACCTGGATGGTACGCGAACGGCCGGTGGCATCGGCCTGGCGGATTTCGGAGGTCTGGCGACGCGTCAAGGTGATCTTCTTGCCCTCGGTCGCGCCATGGGCGCGGCGCAGCGAGTCGAGCAGCTTCGCCTTGTCGCTGTCGGTAACCGCGTCGTCTACCGAGTTGAGGTCAACACCGGCCGAACGCAGCTGCTCGAGCAGCACGTTGGCTGGCATTTTCAGCTCGGTAGCGAACTGGGCGACAGTATTACTCGACATTAGGCTATCTTCCCTCTATATGCAGCGTTTACAACAACGGCGAATGCACGGCCCTGCCGCGCACACGCCTGGTTCGGCACCCGCCTGGCTATTCTTCATCGAACCAGTGGGCCCGGGCGCGCATGATCATTTCGCTGGACTGTTGTTCGTCGAGCCCTGAGATTTCCGCCAGCTCGTCGGTGGCCAGTTCAGCCAGATCATCGCGCGTCAGCACTTGCCGTTCGGCCAGCTTCGAGGCCAGTTCCGGCGTCATGCCTTCGAGCTCGAGCAGGTCTTGTGCCGTTTCAAGGCGTTCTTCCTGGGCGATGGCCTCGGTCAGGAGCGCATTGCGGGCACGAGCGCGCAGCTCGTTGATGGTGTCTTCGTCAAAGGCCTCGATTTCCAGCAGTTCCTGCATGGGCACGTAGGCGATTTCCTCGATACCGGTGAAGCCTTCGTCGATCAGGATGTCGGCGACTTCTTCATCGACGTCGAGCTTGCTCATGAACGCGGCGCGCAGGCCGGCGCGCTCGGTTTCCTGGCGGCTGAGGCTTTCCTCCGGCGTCATGATGTTGATCTGCCAGCCGGTGAGCTCGGACGCCAGTCGTACGTTCTGGCCCTTGGCGCCGATGGCCTTGGGCAGGTTTTCTTCGTCGACCACCACGTCCATGGCGTGCTTGTCTTCGTCGACCACGATCGATTCGACATTGGCCGGCGCCAGGGCGCCGATGACGAACTGGGCCGGGTCTTCGGACCATAGCACGATGTCGACCTGTTCGCCGCCCAGCTCGTTGCGCACCGCGGTGACGCGCGAACCGCGCATGCCCACGCAAGTGCCGATGGGATCGATGCGCTTGTCGTAGGCGATGACGGCGATCTTGGCGCGCACGCCCGGATCGCGGGCCGCCGCCTTGATTTCGAGCAGGCCCTGTTCGATTTCGGGGACTTCGTTTTCGAACAGCTGGCGGATGAATTCGGGCGAGGTGCGCGACAGGATGACCTGCTGGCCGCGCGCCGCGTGGTCGACCCGCAGCACGAAGGCGCGCAGGCGGTCGCCGACCCGGAAGTTTTCTTTCGGGATCATTTCCGAGCGCGGCAGCCGGGCTTCGATCTTGCCGGTTTCGACGATGATGTCGCCCTTGTCCATGCGCTTGATCGTGCCCGAGATGATGGTCTCGCCACGGTCGAGGAAGTCGTTGAGCACCTGTTCGCGCTCGGCATCGCGGATTTTCTGCAGGATGGCCTGCTTGGCGGCCTGCGCCCCGATGCGGCCGAACTCGATGGGCTCGAGGGGCTCTTCGATGTATTCGCCGACCTCGATATTGGGCACCAGTTCGAGCGCGTCGGACAGCATTTCCTGCTTGTCGGGCTCTTGCAGGCCGGCCTCGTCGGGCACCACCAGCCACCGGCGGAAGCCTTCGTGGCTGCCGGTTTCGCGGTCGATGGCGACGCGGATTTCAGCGTCTTCCTTGAAACGCTTTTTCATGGCCGAAGCCAGCGCGCTTTCGAGCGCTCCGAAAACCACTTCGCGCGTGACGTTCTTTTCGCGCGCCAAGGCATCGACCAACAGAAGAATTTCGCGACTCATCGCTTTTTGCCCTTGAAATCCAGAACGGGGTCCAGTTTGGCTCGCTCGACATCGCCGAGCGTGAAGTTCAACACCTGGATGTCGTTCTTCTTTGCCTCAAATTCGAGACCGAACACGGTCTGCTGCGCATCGGTGGCCGCATCGCCTTCGGCGGCGGGCACGGAAAGAATGCCCGAGAACACCTTGCGGCCGTCCAGCGGCTGGCGCAGCTTGATCTCGATGCGTTCGCCCGCGAAACGGCGCAGCTCGGCCTCGGTGCGCAGGGGGCGATCAACGCCCGGCGAACCGACTTCGAGCCGCTTGTAGTCGATGTTTTCGACTTCATAGACGCGCGACAACTGACGCGAGACCTGCTCGCAGTCTTCGATGCGCACGCCGCCGGCCTTGTCGATGGTGACGCGCAACAAGCCGAGCGCGGCACGTTCGACGTCGACCAGTTCGACGTCCATGCCGGCCAGAGCCTGTTGGGTCAATGCGTATAAATCAGCCATACACTCAAAAAAAATGGGCTGCAAACCCAGCCCACCGTATCGCCCGACCCCCGGGCGGGGTTTGCCGCGGTTGACCGCCGGAAACCCAACACCGGGCCCGAGCCCAAATATTGCGACCTTGTATACCTGCCCGCGGACCAGACCGGCCGCCCGTGGATCAGGGACGACCCACCCCGCAGCGCTGCCCGGCAGTGCCGCCCGGCGGCCTGCCGGGCCAGCCAGAAGCCGCCACGAACCCGCCGGAAAGCCATTCCGCGAAACCTGGCGCGCCAGAGGGCGAACCCGCCGTGCCTGCCAACCGCGGTTATCAACCGCGGCCTCAGCCGCAGTTGCCGGTTATCAACAAACACCGCGCGCCATGAAAACCAACAATTTTACCAGATAACCGGGAAAATTGTCTGCTACGTCGCGGGTTTACGCGCAGCGCGCGGGCGGGACGCGCCCACCCCGCCGGCCAGCGGCCTCAGCGGCCGCCACGCCCCCTGCTGCCGCCCAGGAAGCCCAGGCGCGACTCGTGCGCCGAGGCGCTTTTGGGCTGCCAGTCGTCGCCCCGCCCGCCGCCTCGTTGCGAGCGCGCCTTGCCGCTGCCGCCTTGCGGCTTGGCGCCGGAGCGCGCGGCCGGCGTGCCACGCGAGCCGGCCGGCTTGCCGGGCCGGGCCGGGCCCGCCTTGCGCGGCGCGGCCGTGGCGCCCGGAGCGCCGCCAGCCGCCGCCGCGGGCGCGCCGTTCGCGGCCTTGGGCCGGCGCGGCTTGCCATTCTTGGCGGGCTTGGCGCCGGCCGGCTTGTTGGCGCCGCCGGCCTTGGGGCCGGCCTTGGGGCCGGACTTGGCCCCGGTTTTACCGCCGGGCTTGCCGCCCTTGCCGCGCCCCGGGTCTTTGCCCAACGGGTGGCCATTGGCATAGCCGCCCGTGAACATCAGCCCGGTGCCGAAGGGATCGGAAGGCGAAGAGGCCACCTGCCCCGCGCTGCCCGCGCGGCCGCCCTGCAATTTGCCGCGGCGGCCAATGCGGGCGCCGTTCATGCCATTGCGTTCCATGGTACCGAAGCCGGGAGGCAAGGCGCTGTCGTGCGAGCGCGGCTGGCGCGCATGGCGCCCGCCTTCGGCATCGTCGTCTTCGCGCAACAGGCCCAGTTGCACCATCAGGGCGGTGACCAGCGAGGAATCGAGCTCGTCCCAGCGGCCGCGCCGCAGCGTGCGAGGCAGCACCAGGTCGCCAAACCGCGTGCGGATGAGGCGGCTGACGGTGACCCCGACCGCCTCGAACATGCGGCG
The DNA here is from genome assembly GCA_017745595.1 of Bordetella petrii. Lineage (GTDB taxonomy): Bacteria > Pseudomonadota > Gammaproteobacteria > Burkholderiales > Burkholderiaceae_B > Bordetella_A > Bordetella_A petrii_C. Next base: position 213,361 of record WMBV01000004.1, on the reverse strand, counting down.
CACTTCGCGGTTGCGGCCTTCTTGCAGGGTGACGCGGTACCAGCGATTGCTGCCGTCGCCGCCCAGGTAGTCGAGCGCGCCGAAGGCGGCCTGGCCGTCTTCGAGTTCGATGCCCTCGACCAGCGACTTGCGGGTCGCGTCGTCCATTTCGCCCAGCACGCGCACGGCATATTCGCGCTCGGTGCCGTAACGCGGGTGCATGATGCGGTTGGCCATGTCGCCCGAGGTGGTGAAAATGAGCAGGCCTTCGGTATTCAGGTCCAGGCGCCCCACCGACAGCCACTTGCCGGTGCGCAGCTTGGGCAACCGGGCAAACACGCTGGCCCGGCCGCCCGGGTCGTCGTGGCTGACGATTTCGCCGGCCGGCTTGTGGTACAGGATGACGCGAGGCGGTTTCTTGGCATTGGGGCGGGCAATGGGCTTGCCATTGACGCGCACCAGGTCCGACGGCGCCACCCGCTGCCCGATGTGGGCCGGCTCGCCATTGACCGACACGCGCCCGGCGGTGATGAGTTCTTCCATTTCGCGGCGCGAACCGATGCCGGCGTCGGCCAGCACCTTGTGCAGCTTGGGCATGGCCGCGTCGCTGTTCAGGTACTTGCCCAGGCGCTGTTCGCTGCGGGCCGCCTGGTCCAGGTAGGACAGCGCCTGCTCGGCTTCGCGCTCGGCGCCGCGGCCGTCGCTTTCGGCCGCCGGGGCCGCCTGGGCGGCCGGCTCGCCGGAAGCCGCGTCGGGCGTTCCGGCGGCGTCGCCGCGCCGCCGGCGAAACGGCGTGCGCAGCTTGCGGCCGCGGCCACGGCCGTTACCGGCATCGGCGCCCTCGCCGGCGGCGGCATCCGCCGCGGGCGCATCGCCGGCGGTTTCATTGGCGACCGGCGCGACCGGCACCGCCGGGGCGGCCTGGGCCGCGAGATCGGAAACAGGAAAGCCTTCTTCTTGCATCTTTATATTCGTTGTCACGGAGACAGCTCCAGATTTCAAGCTTGTGCCAGCCCGCTGCGCGCGGACCGGTCTTCATCGGGGTTGGACGGAACATCGGGCGCGGGCGGCTCGGTTTCGGGCTCGGGCACCTGCGGCTCGACCTCGGGCTCGGGCGCCTGCGGTTCGACTTCGGGTTCGGGCACGCGCGGCTCGATCTCGGGTTCCGGAGTGGGCGGCTCGACCTCGGGTTCGGGCGTAGCCGGCGTAATTTCGGGTTGGGGCGCCCCCGGTTCGATTTCGGGCTGCGTCCCCGGCTGGGGCACCGTATCGGGGCTGGGAGGCGGGATGTCGGGCTGCCCGGGGCCAGCCGCGGCCTCGACAGGCGAGGCGCCGTCGGCCTGCGGCGGGGCATCGGGCGTCAGCGTGACCTCGGATCCGCCGAGATCCAGGCCCTCGAGGGCGGCCACGGCCTGGGCGGTATCGAGGGGCGGCAGTTCGTCCAGCGCGCGCAGCCCCAGATCATCGAGGAACTGCCGGGTGGTGCCGAACAGGGCCGGCCGGCCGGGCGCGTCGCGATGCCCGATCACTTCGATCCAGCCCCGGTCTTCGAGCGCCTTGACGATCTGGGAAGACACCGTCACGCCGCGGATGTCTTCGATATCGCCGCGCGTGACCGGCTGGCGCCAGGCCACGATGGCCAGGGTTTCCATGACGGCCCGCGAATACTTGGGCGGTTTTTCCGGATTCAGGCGCTCGAGGTAGCGCTGCATTTGCGGCCGGCTTTGAAAGCGCCAGCCCGAAGCCAGCTGCACCAGGTCCATGCCGCGCCCGGTCCAGTGGCCTTGCAGGCCCTGCAGCAGCTCGCGCAGCTTGTCGTTGTCGAATTCCGGGTCATCGCCGAACAGCTTGCGCATCTCGGCCAGTTGCATCGGCTGGCTGGCGCATAGCAGCGCGGTTTCCAGCACGCATGTTGCCTCGCTATCGTCCATTGATCTTTTGTCTGTAAAAGGGGCTAATTTGCGTTAATTCTGAAAAAAGGATAAGCTCTTTCTTCTCAGACGCGGGGTGGAGCAGTCTGGCAGCTCGTCGGGCTCATAACCCGAAGGTCGTAGGTTCAAATCCTGCCCCCGCAACCAATACGCAAGCAGTCATCGAAGGCCCGGCACATTGCCGGGCCTTTTTGCTGGGCGTCGCACGGGATGCCGCAAGCGGCGGCGCGGCCCGCGGCGTTCACGCAACAGGAACCGCCCTGCCCCAGGGGCGGGAGGGTCCATGCCGAGACGCGGACTTGCGTAGTGTTCATGGTGTTCCTGCAAGCACGGCATCAAGGGGCAAGCGCCGGCACTTCGGCACGTTGAACCCGCACAATGCCGCGCGTATCAGTGCGCAGCGCCGCCTAGGCGGCATATGCTTAAAAAATGAACCTGAACCGCCTGGCGCCGGGACACAAAATGGAGACGCAGGGTGCTCTTAGCCCCGGAACAGCAACCACGCCAAGCCAGGAACGAGCCGGGCAGGCTTTGCGGCGACGCTGAGCCGACGATTCTTAGACGTATGGGACGACCATGCTGCCCCCATGAACGGCCGGCGCTTAGGCGGCCTGCCAACCTGCGCGACAACGACTTCGGGAAACCTTGAAACCGCTGTAGCGATGCCGGTTACCGGGAAGCCCGCTACGGTGGTAGCCGCTGCGGCGTTGCCCGCGCCCCGCCTTGTTGATACGGCACTTTTGCCGTAACTGCCACGACTGCCTGCAAGGCAGCGCTGGTGGGGGGCGACGTTGGTCTTCATGAAAACAGTCAGTGAATTATACCCGCAATGCCCGGGCCGACAAAGCACTTGCCGCACCGCGCTCAGGCGCCGGCATCCCATGGCACCGGACCGAGCCGCTCGGCCAGGAAATCCAGCATGGTCCGCAGGATCAACGGCATGTGGCGCCGCGAGGCATAGACGCCGTAGATGCCCAGCTCTTCGGGCGGCGTGGCCGGCAGCAGCGCGACCAGCCGGCCGTCCGCAACCAGGGGCCCCGCCAGATACGCGGGCAACAGCGCAATACCCGCGCCCTGCTCCGCCGCGCGGGCCAGCAGCACGGTGTCATTGGCGGCGATGTTGCCGCCCACCGGCACGTCTACCCAGGCGCCCTCGCGGCTGAAGCGCCACAGGCTTTTGCCGTAGTGCGTATGGGCCAGGCAATTGTGCTTGGCCAGGTCTTCGGGCCGCGCGGGAGCCCCGTGCGCATTCAGGTACGCCGGCGCGGCGCATACCACCGACCGGCAAGGCGCCAGCTTGCGGGCGATCAGGTTGGGGTCCAGCTCGTTGGTGATGCGTATGGCCAGGTCGATGCGCTCTTCCACCAGATTGACGGTGCGGTCGATCAGTTGCAGGTCTATGGTGGCGCCCGGATAGCGGGCCACGAAATCGGCCACCGCGCCGCCGAGCTGGGCGGCGCCGAACGAAAAGCTGGCGGTCATGCGCAATTCGCCGCGCGGCTCGGACTGGGGGCTGGCCACGGCCGCGCGCATATCGCCCACCTGATCCAGCATGTGGCGGCAGCGCGGCAGCGCATCGGCCCCCGCCGGCGTCAGGCTGAGGCGGCGTGTCGTGCGGTGCAGCAGGCGCGCGCCCACCCATTCTTCGAGCTCGGCCAGGTAGCGGGACACCATGGCCCGGGACATGTCGAGCCGCTGCGCCGCGGCCGACAGGCTACCGCGGTCGACGACTTCGACGAACACCTGCATGGCCTTCAGGCGGTCCATGATGCCCTCTTTTCTGGCGGCGGTGCACGTTTTATACCGTATTTCGCGGCGGGTGCCGACCGCCTTGTGAAGAAGTTCAGGCCGGCTGTCGCAAGGCGCGCCGCGCGGCGTCGGCGACGATGGCGGGATCCAGGCCGCGCAGGATGAATACCAGGCGCGACTGCCGCTCGCCGTCCGGCCAGGCCGCCAGCGGTTCGGGCGGGTACAGGTCGCGGTGCACGCCATGGACGGCGCAGGGCGCGTTTTCGCCCTGGAACGCGACCAGTCCCTTGATGCGCAAGAGCCCCTGATGATAGGCATCTTGTATCTGCGCCATGCCGGTCAGGAATACGGCGCGGCTGACCGGCGCCGGCATCTCGACCACGGCCTGGCGCACCTGCGGATGGCGGCCGTTGTACCCCTGGTACCCCGGCTGCCCTGGCTGCGCCGGCGCGCCCAGCCAGCCGCCCCAGGCGCCGCCCGCCGCGCGCGCCGGCAGGCGCTCGCGCATCAGCAGCGCGGGGTGCAGCGGCGCATCCTGGCGCTGCACGCACACCGCCGCGCCCGGATTGATTTGCGCGACCGCCGCCAGGGCATCGGCCAAGGCGCCGGCGTCCACCAGATCGGACTTCGCGCAGACAATGACGTCGGCCAGCGCGATCTGCTGCGCGGCCTCGGGCTGCGCCAGCAGTTGCGCCGCCACATGCCGGGCGTCGACCACCGTGATCGTGCCCTGGTGCACATAGCGTTCGGCCAGGAAATGTTCGTGGCGCAAGGTGAACAGAATGGCGGCGGGCGTGGCCAGGCCGGTGGTTTCGATGAGTACGCGGCGCAACGGCTTGATCTGCCGCCGCAGCGCCATCATGAATAAATCGCGCAGCGTCGCGACCAGGCCGCCGCTGACCGTGCAGCAAATACACCCCCCTTCCAGCAAGACGATGCGGGCGTCGGCATGGCGCACGAGGTGATGGTCCACCCCTACCGCGCCGAACTCGTTGACGATGACGGCGGTATGGGCATAAGCCGGATCCCGGACCAGCCGGTTCAGCAGCGTAGTCTTGCCGCTGCCCAGGAAGCCGGTCAGCACGGTGACGCCGATGCGGCGGTCATCGGCGCCTTGGGGGGCCTCGGGGCGGCGATCAGGCTCGTGCATGCGAAAAGCCCGCGGGCGCGCCGGACGGCCAGGCGTAATATGGCGATGAAAAGCGAACGGCGGTTTCTATTGTTGTCTGGACCACGGAGTGCATATATGGCGCTGCATCATGCCCGCTCGGGCGAACTCATCGACATCCGCCCCTTGGGCGCTGCCGTCAAGGATACGCCTTCGCAGGCGCTGGTGCGCGCGGACCAGCTGGAGATCCTGCGCCTGACCCTGCCCGCCGGCGAGGCGCTGCCGCCCCACGACATCGAACGCAGCGCCATCACCCTGCAGTGCCTGGAAGGCGCGCTGGAACTGGACGCCCATGGCAAAACCCAACGCCTGGAGCCCGGCGTGCTGGTGTATCTGGCCCCCGGCGTACAGCACAGCGTGACCGCGCTGCAAGATTGCTCGCTGCTGGTGACGCTGTTTCTGGACCGGGCATAGCCGAAGCATGCCGCGGCCGCGGGCCGCCGTTATTGCACAGGCGATTTTTCGCTGGCTGATCGGCGGCCGGCTGATCGGCGCCCAGAAAGCCAAAGGGGCTGTTCACTTTACGTGAACAGCCCCGTATTTCTTGGCTCCCCGAGCTGGGCTCGAACCAGCGACCTGCGGATTAACAGTCCGTCGCTCTACCGACTGAGCTATCGGGGAACTGCTAAAGAAGCGAGATTATGACGTAAATTTTTTGGCTGTGCAAGTCGACCAAATCACCATGCTTGAATGCTGGTGTCGGTCGCGCTCGCATGCGGGCGCCGGAATTCTCTGATATGATCTCGGTCTTTCGGCGCGGCGCGTTACGGCGCGCAGCACCCGCGGAAGGCGCTCTGTGCGCCCATGCACGCCGGCATAGCTCAGTTGGTAGAGCAGCGCATTCGTAATGCGAAGGTCGGGGGTTCGACTCCTCTTGCCGGCACCAGAAATACGCAAAAAAGGGCAGCCCACGGGCTGCCCTTTTTTCTTTGCCGCTGTTCTTTGCCGCTGCTGTTGCCGGCGCGGGGCCGCGCGCTATTCGGCGTCGGGCTGTTTGGCGGGATCGGCGAGGTCGAAGGCCTGCAGTTCACGGCAGGCGGCATCGATGCGCAGCACCGTGGGCATGGCGGAGAGATCGCAATCGAAGCGGCGGGCGTTATACACCTGCGGCACCAGGCACAGGTCGGCCAGGCCGGGGGAGTCGCCATGGCAGTAGCGGCCGGTGGCGGGCGAGCTGGCCAGCATGGCTTCCACCGCGGACAGGCCCACGTCGACCCAATGCCGGTACCACTCGTTCTTGGCGTCGTCGCTGACCTTCAGGTTGCGCTTCAGGTACTTGAGCACGCGCAGATTGTTCAGCGGATGGGTATCGCAGGCGATGGCCTGCGCAATGCCGCGCACGCGAGCCCGGCCGGCCGGGTCGGACGGCAGCAGCGCCGGTTGCGGATGGGTTTCATCGAGGTATTCGATGATGGCCAGCGACTGCCCGATGACGGTTTCGCCGTCGACCAGCGTGGGGACGAGCGCGGCGGGATTGAGCGCACGATAGTTGTCGGACAGTTGCTGGCCGCCGTCTTTCAGCAAGTGGACCCCCAGGTATTCGTAGGGCAGCCCCTTGAGGTTGAGGGCGATGCGCACGCGGTAAGCGGCCGAGCTGCGGAAGTAGCTGTACAACTGCATGGGGTCTCCTGGAGAGTGGCGTGCGTTATCGCGGCGCGGAGGGCTCGGGCGCGGACTTGCGCGACAGGCCCTTGGGCAGGGGGAATGCCACGTTTTCTTCCAGCCCGGGCATGGTGCGCACCGATACGGCCCCGAGTTCTTTCAGGCGCTGCACGACCTGCTGCACCAGGACTTCGGGCGCCGACGCGCCGGCACTGATGCCGATGCGCTGGCGGCCCGCGAGCCAGGCGGGATCGATGGACTGGGCGCCATCGACCAGATAGGCCTCGGTGCCGATGCGTTCGGCGACTTCGCGCAGGCGGTTGGAATTCGAGCTGTTGGGGCTGCCCACCACCAGCACCAGATCGCAATCGGGCGCCAGCAGCTTGACGGCGTCTTGGCGGTTTTGCGTGGCGTAGCAGATGTCGCTTTTCTTGGGCTCGACGATGTCGGGAAAGCGCGCGCGCAGCGCGGCCGACACCGCCGCGGCGTCGTCGACCGACAGGGTGGTCTGGGTGACGAAGGCCAGGTTGGAGGGATCGGCCACTTGCAGATCGGCGACGTCGCCGGCCGTTTCGACCAGATACATGCCGCCCTGCGCCTGCCCCAGCGTGCCCTCGACTTCGGGGTGGCCCTTGTGGCCGATCATGATGATCTCGCGGCCGGCGGCGCGCATGCGCGCGACTTCGATATGCACCTTGGTGACCAGCGGGCAGGTGGCATCGAATACTTGCAGCCCGCGCGATTCGGCCTCGCGGCGCACCGCCTTGGATACGCCATGCGCCGAAAACACCACGATGGCGCCGGCGGGCGCCTGGTCGAGTTCGTCGATGAAGATGGCGCCCTTGCCGCGCAGGTCTTCGACCACGTACCGGTTGTGGACGATTTCGTGGCGCACATAGATGGGGGCGCCATGAAGTTCAAGGGCACGCTCGACGATGTCGATGGCCCGGTCGACGCCGGCGCAGAAACCGCGCGGCTGGGCCAGCACGACCTCGGCATCGGCGGCGGTGACCGGACGATTCATTACAGCACCCCCAGGATATGGACATCGACGCGCAGCGTGGTGCCCGCCAACGGATGGTTGAAATCGAACAACGCCCAATCGGGTTCGATTTGCTTCAGCACGCCGGAATAGCGGGCGCCGTTGGGCGCGGTGAATTCGACCAGGTCGCCGGGTTCGAAGGTGGCATCGGCGCCGGCGTGTTCGGCCAGCATGGCACGGGTGACCTTTTGGATGAGATCGGGATTGCGGTCGCCGTAGGCCTGGGCCGGTTCGAGGGTGACGCTGAAGCGTTCGCCTTCGGCATGGCCCAGCAGCGCGGCTTCCAGGCCGGGCGCCCATTGCCCCAGCCCCAGCTGCAGGGTGCCGGGACGGCCATCGAAGGTGTCGGCGAAGACCGAGCCCTGCCCCGGCCCCGAGGCCAGCACGATGCGATAGTGCAGGGTAAGGTAGGAATCGGCGCGGACGGAGGGGGTTGCCTGTTCGGCGGCGGTGCTGCTCAAGATGGATCACCGTGGAAATAGTGGCGGTAAACCCTGATTTTAGAACGTCTTGGCCAATATGGGCCGCGGCCGCCCCCGGCCGGGCCGGGCGCACAAGTACGCCTGGACAAAACCGTTCACACGCGCGCCGCCCGCCGGCGGCCCGGGGCATCGTAATGGCCCCGCCCTTTTCGCTCCCGACCATGCCCCTGCCCCGCGACCTGCCCCCGCACGAACGCCCCCGCGAACGCCTGCTGCGCCACGGCCCGGCGTCGCTGCGCGATGCCGAACTGCTGGCGCTGGCCCTGCGCACCGGCACGCGCGGCCGCACCGCCATCGACCTGGGCAACCTGCTGCTGCACCGCTATGGCGGGCTGCGCGGCCTGTTCGGCGCCTCGCCCCAGGAACTGATGTCGCAGCCGGGGCTGGGCGCGGCCAAGGCGGGCTCGCTGGCGGCCATCCTGGAACTGGCGCGCCGCGCCGCCGAAGAACAACTGATGCGGCAACAGGCATTGTCCGAGCCCGGCCGCGTCAAGCAGTATTTCAAGACGGCCTTGTCGCATCGCGACGTGGAACACTGCATGGCCCTGTACCTGGATAACCAGCTCAACCTGATCGCCAGCGGCGAACTGGCGCGCGGCACGCTGGCCCAGGCCTCGGTGTATCCGCGCGAAGTCGTGCGCGAGGCGCTGCGCCACCACGCCGCGGCCCTGATCCTGGCCCACAATCACCCATCGGGGCTGGCGCAACCCAGCCAGGCCGACCGCGAGTTCAATAGCCGCATGAAGCAGGCGCTGGCGCTGATGGACATCCGGCTGGTCGACCACCTGATCGTGGCCGGCGATACGGTCGTGTCCATGGCCGAGCTGGGGCTGCTGTGACGGCGCGCGGGCAGCGGAACCCCGGCAATTTCGTTAGACTGGAAACCCGAACCGCCAACCGCCGCCCGGCTTGCCAACGATGAAACGCCTGTGGGACATTTCTCCGCCGGTATCGGTCTCGTCGCCGGTCTTTCCGGGCGATACGCCGTACCAGCAGCGCTGGAAATGGTCGCTGACCCCGGACTGTCCGGTGAACGTCAGCGAAATCCAGCTGTCGCCGCACATCGGCGCCCACGCCGACGCCCCGCTGCACTACCGCAACGACGCCGCCGCCATAGGAACCGTGCCGCTGGAACCCTTCCTGGGACCCTGCCGGGTCATCCATGCACTGGACTGCGGCCCGCTGATCCTGCCCGAGCACCTGCGGCACGCCGCGGCCGGATTGCCGCCGCGCGTGCTGGTGCGCACGGCCGAGCACGCCGCGCTGGACTGGTGGACCGACGATTTCACCGCCTACGCGCCGCACACCATCGAATGGCTGGCCGAACGCGGCGTGATGCTGATCGGGCTGGACACGCCCAGCATCGACCCCGCGTCCAGCAAGACCTTGGACAGCCATCACGTCATCTTGCGGCGCGACATGCGCGTGCTGGAAAACCTGCTGCTCGACGACGTTGCCGAAGGCGATTACGAACTCATCGCCCTCCCGCTCGCGCTGGTCCAGGCCGATGCCAGCCCGGTGCGCGCCGTTTTGCGCGAACTGGGCTGATCCGTCCATTGCGGGCCGGCGGCCGCCGCAGCGGCCGCGCCCGCCCTCAGGCTAGAACGTCGATGAATACCTCTGAACGACCCGAAGACATTGTCCGCGACGAAAAGGCGCAGCTCGACTACGCCCGGGACATGACCTATGGCGATTACCTGCACCTGGATGAGCTGCTGGGCGCCCAGCATCCGCTATCGCCGGAACACAACGAGATGCTGTTCATCGTGCAGCACCAGACCAGCGAACTGTGGATGAAGCTGATGCTGCACGAATTGCGCGCGGCCATCGCCAACGTGGCCCAGGACCGCCTGCCGCCGGCCTTCAAGATGCTGGCGCGCGTCAGCAAGATCATGGAACAGCTGGTGCATGCCTGGGACGTGCTGGCCACCATGACCCCGCCCGAATACTCGGCGCTGCGCCCGTACCTGGCGCATTCCAGCGGCTTCCAGAGCTACCAGTACCGGCAGATCGAGTTCCTGCTGGGCAACAAGAATGCCGCCATGCTGAAGCCGCACGCGCACCGCGCCGACCTGCTCGAAACGGTGCAGGCGGCGTTCCGGGCACCGTCGCTTTACGATGAATCGCTGCGGCTGCTGGCGCGCAACGGCCTGGACGTGCCGGCCAGCCACCTGGAGCGCGACTGGACCCGCCCCTACCAGGCCGACCCGGCCGTCGAGGCGGCGTGGCTGGCCGTGTACCGCCAGCCCGAGCGCTACTGGGACCTGTACCAATTGGGCGAAAAGCTCACCGACTTGGAAGACGCCTTCCGCCTGTGGCGCTTCCGGCATGTAACGACCGTGGAACGCATCATCGGCTTCAAGCGCGGCACCGGCGGCACGTCCGGCGTGGCCTATTTGCGCAAGATGCTCGACGTGGTGCTGTTTCCCGAGATCTGGGCGCTGCGCACCGATCTGTAACGCGGGCGCCCGCGATCCATGCTAGAATGTGGGGTTACTTCCTGGATACGTGGCTGTCGGGAGTGCCGCAAGGCAAATCCGTTCGGCTGGCGACCCGCAAACCACCGGCCAGACCGGAAGAACCGGAATTCATCATGAAAGAAGGCATACACCCCGAATACCGCGAAGTGGTGTTCATGGACGTGCAAACGGGCAACAAGTTCGTGACGCGCTCCACCATCAACACTCGCGAAACCGTCGAACTCGACGGCAAGACCTACCCGCTGTTCAAGTGCGACGTCACGTCCGAATCGCACCCCTTCTATACCGGTGCGCAAACCCGCATCGTCGAAACCGGCCGCGTCGAAAAATTCCGCGCCCGCTTCGCCCGTACGGCCGGCACCGTCAAGTCGGCGTCGTAAACTTGCACCTCGCAAGGGCGCGGCAAAAAAGCAGCCTTCGGGCTGCTTTTTTTTCCACGCCGACCCCATCCATCCCCGTTTCTGGGCCCCCGGGCCCGAGCCGCTCGGTTACATTAGCCCCGTGTCTCCTATAACGCGCTCAACCCCGGCCCGACTGACCATGTCGGCCACCCCCAAATTGCCCCGTCTGGTGCTGCTGGGGCTGTCGCTGGCCTATATTCTGGCCGGCCTGTTCATGCGCGACCCCTGGAAGACCGACGACGCCGTCGGCCTGGCCACCATGATCACCGCCGTACGCGAAGGCGGCACGACCTGGCTGCTACCGCAGGTGGGACAGCTGGCATTCGCCGAAGAAGGCCCGCTGATCACCTGGGCCGGCGCCATATGCATGTGGCTGTTCGGGCCGCTGATCGGCGACATCCCGGCCGGGCGCCTGCCCAACCTGCTGTGGTTCGGCATCGCCACCGGCAGCGTCTGGTACGGCACGTACCTGCTGGGCCGGCGCACCGAGGCCCAGCCGCTGGCCCTGCCTTTCGGCGGCGAGCCGGCGGCCCGCGACTACGGGCGCATGCTGGCCGACGCCGCCCTGCTGCTGCTGCTGGCCACGGTGGGAATTCTGCAGCGCATGCACGAAACCTCGGTGGTGCCGGCCATCATGGCCTGGCAGGCCCTGGCGTTTTATTCCCTGGCGCGCACGCTCGACCGCCCCGCCTCCGGCGCAGTCACCCTGGGCTTCGCCCTGGCGGCCTGCTTTCTGACGCGCGGCTGGGTCGGCGCGCTGCCCGTGATGCTGGGAACGGCGCTGGCGTTCCATCCGCGCAGCGCCCTGTGGGCCCGGCGGCGCTGGCTGCTGCTGGCCGCGGGGGTGGCGGCCGTGCTGATGCTGGCATGGTGGATACCCGCCTCGCGGGGCAGCGATTACTGGATCAGCAACTGGAAGACCTGGAACGCGGCGTCGTTCGACTGGCCCAGCCTGCCCGACACGGGCCGCACGCTGCGCGACCTGCCGTGGTACCTGTGGCCCACCTGGCCGCTGGCCCTGCTGGCCGTGTGGCGCTGGCGCGACTGGCTTTACGCGCCGCACATCTGGCTGCCGCTGGCGCTGCTCGCCTTTTCCGCCCTGCAATTGTTCTTTCTTCAAGAACCCACCGACTCCGAATTCATCCTGCTGGCGGTGCCCTGCTCGATTCTGGCGGCGTTTTCCCTGCCCACCCTGCGGCGCGGCGTGGTCAATACGCTGGACTGGTTCGCGGTGATGTGTTTTTCGCTGACCGTCGCCACGGCGTGGCTGGGCTGGGTGGCGCTGCACTTCGGCTGGCCGGCGCAGATCTCGCGCAACATCGCCCGCCAGACCGCCGGGTACGAACCGACGATTTCCTGGCTGGCCTTCGCCCTGGCGATGGCGGTGACGGGCGCCTGGGTAGTGCTGGTGGCCTGGCGGCTGCGCTCGCATCCGGCCGCGCTGTGGCGCGGCACCGTGCTGTCGGCCAGCGGCCTGGCGGCCACGTGGATTCTGCTGGTGCTGCTGTGGCAGCCCGCCGTCGACTACGCCCGCAGCTATCGCGAGATGTCGGGCGAACTGGCGGCGGCGCTCGCGCGCTACCAGCAGCCCGGCGAATGCGTGCGCGGCCTGAGCGTGGGCAGCGGCCAGCGCGCGTCGCTGCTGATCTTCGACAATCTTACGCTCAGCTACGACTCGAAGTGCCCGCTGGTATTGCAGCAGACCACCCGCGAGCGCCTGCGCGACGGCGAAGCCGCCTATAGCGACGGAGCCCAAGAGCTGTGGCGCGGCGGCCGCCGCGCCGACCGGCACGAAATATTCCGGCTCTTGCGCGTCGCGCCCGCGCAATGACGCCGCCCGCCTCGCCCGCCCGCGGCTTCGGCGCCGCGATGCTGGGCATCGTCCGCCAGGCCTGGCCGGTACTCATCAGCCAGTGGGCCGGCATCGCGTTCGGCGTGCTCGACACCGCCATGACCGGCCATGCCAGCGCGGCCGACCTGGCGGCGATGTCGCTGTCCATGTCCGTCTACATCACGATTTTCGTGGGGCTGATGGGCGTGGTGCATGCACTGATCCCCATCCTGGCCCAGCATTTCGGCGGCGGCCGCCTGGCCGAGGTCGGACGCACCTGGGGCCAGGGCGTCTGGCTGGCGCTGGGCCTGGCCGTGCTGGGCGCCGTGCTGATGCTGTTTCCGGATGTCTGGCTGTCGCTGTCGGGCGATGTCGCGCCGGAAGTGCGCGAGCGAGTCGCGGGCTACTTGCGGGCCCTGGCGCTGGCGCTGCCGGCCGCGCTGGTGTTTCGCACCATTTACGCGCTGGGCACCGCCGTGTCGCGCCCCAAGGTGGTGATGACCATCAATCTGGCCGCCGTGGGCCTGAAGGCGTTTTTCAATTGGCTGCTGATCTACGGCCACCTGGGCCTGCCCGCGCTGGGAGCGACCGGCGCCGGCCTGGCCACCGCCATCGTATCGTGGCTGAGCCTGTCGGCGGGGCTGTGGTTCATTACGCACGACCGCTACTTCCGCCGCTTCGGCCTGATGCTGGGCCGCCCTTCCTGGCCGGCGCAGAAAGAACTGCTGCGCCTGGGCGTGCCGATGGGCGGCTCGTACCTGGTGGAAGTATCGGCCTTCACCTTCATGGCCTTGCTGGTGGCGCGCGAAGGCACCTACGTCAGCGGCGGCCATCAGATCATGTCGAACCTGGCCGCCCTGTGCTACATGATGCCGATGGCGCTGGGCGTGGCCACGGCCTCGCTGACCGCGCAGGCCATCGGCGCCGGCCAGGGGGCCGTGGCGCATCGCACCGGCCTGGCGGGCATGGCATTGGGCCTGCTGGGCGCGCTGCTGACGGCGGTAGGCCTGCTGGCCGGCCGCGAACTGATCCTGGCGGCCTACACCGACAACGCGCAGGTCGCCGCGGTGGCCGGCGGGCTATTGGCCATGATCCCGCTTTTTCACTTGTGCGATTCGATGCAATGCATCAATTCGTACGTGCTGCGCGCCTACAAGGTAGCCGTGGTGCCGCTGCTGCTGCAGATCGTGGCGCTGGCCGGCGTCGGCCTGCTGGGCGGCTGGTGGCTGGGCTTCGGCCCCGGGCGCGGCGGGCTGGACTGGCTGCGCCTGCTGGTGATCCCCGACTCGCCCGTGGGCGCGGGCACCATGTGGCTGATGGCCATGACGGGCCTGGCGCTGTCGACCGTGCTGCTGCACGCCTGGTATTGGAAGATCGTGCGCGACTACCGCTCGCGCGTACGCTGATCGGCTTGCGCCACGCGCGCTTGCGCCGGCCCGGCCGTTGCCGTGGCGGCGTCGGCGGCCGCGTCGATGCCGGTACCGCGGGCGGCGTCGCGGTCGCGCGTCAGGGTGCGGGCTTCGCGCTGGCCATCGGCGTCGCGCTGTTCGGCGTAAGCCGGGCCGCTGGCCAGGCCCAGGCACAGTGCCGACGTGGAAAGAAAGGCGGCGATACGGGCGGGTGTGGTCATGGGAGCTCCTGAAACAACCCGGGCGGGCTGCCCGGTTTTATTGGAAAGCCCGCGCCGGATAAGGTTCAGCCGCACCGTAAAGTTTTGCCTGCGCTAACGGACGGTCATGACTGGGTATCCGGCCGTGGCGGTGTCTGACACCCTTCGGGAGTCAGACACCTGGTCATCTGCGAGCCGGACACCTGGCGCGGCCACGGTATCAGGCTTCGAATATCAGCAGCATCACGGTGGCGAACAGCATGGCGGCGAAGCACGCGCGCAGCTTGCGTTCGGGCAGACGGTAGGCCAGGCGCACGCCCACCGGCACGAACAGCAGGCTGCCCGCCGCCAGCGGCAGGCCGATCCACCAGTCGGCCTGGCCTGCCCAGCTGTAGGTCACCAGCGCGATGGTCGAACCCGGAATGACCATGGTCAGGGCCAGCGCCTGGGCCGAGGTCTGGGGCAGCCGGAACACCGCCGTCAGGATGGGCACCGCCATCACGGCTCCCCCCACGCCAAAAAACCCGCCGAGCGTGCCGCAGGCCACGCCCAGCATGGCCGCGCGCGCACGCGTGAACGCCGGCGCGGGGCGCGCGGCGGCCGTCCGCCCCGCCGCCGCGCCGCGAGGCTGGCGCAGGATGCGGTACACATAAAAAACGGCCACGAAAAACAAGAACACCGCGAAGCTCAGGCGCAGGGTATGCGACGAAATGCCCAGCGCCAATTGCGCCCCCACCCAGGTGAACAGCACCGCCCCCGCGGCCCCCGCCAGCGCCACCGGCCGGTCGATGCGGACCTGCTGGTTGTATTTGCGCACGGCCATGACGATGGTGGGCAGCACCATGATCAGCGCGGTGCCCTGCGCCATTTGCTGCGACATGTCCATCAGCAGCACCAGCGCCGGAATGGCGATCATGCCGCCGCCGATACCGAGCACGCCGCCCAGAAAGCCGATCAGCGCGCCGCAAGCCAGGCAGATGCCCGTGACGATCCACAGGCTCATGCCTGGTCCTTTGGGGTGGGGTTCATAGTGGGGATGACGGGCGCCGGCGGATGTGCGGCGCCGCTCATCGCAGCTTGTCCAGCGCGGCGTCCAGCCGGTCGACCGCCCAGATTTCCAGGCCTTCGATGGGCGAACGCGGGGCATTGGCCTTGGGGATCAGCGCCACGCTGAAGCCCAGCTTGGCGGCTTCGCGCAGGCGTTCTTGCCCGCGCGGCGCGGGCCGGATCTCGCCCGCCAGGCCGACCTCGCCGAAGGCGATCAGCCCGCGCGGCAACGGCCGGTCGCGCAGCGACGACATGATGGCCAGCAATACCGGCAAGTCGGCCGCGGGCTCGGTGATACGCACCCCGCCCACGGCATTGACGAACACGTCCTGGTCGTAGGTGGAGACGCCGGCGTGCCGGTGCAGCACGGCCAGCAGCATGGCCAGGCGGTTGCCTTCCAGGCCCACCGTCAGGCGCTTGGGATTGGGCGCGTGCGAACTGTCGACCAGCGCCTGGATCTCGACCAGCAGCGGCCGAGTGCCTTCTTGCGTGGCCATGACGCACGAACCGGACACCTGCTGTTCGTGCTGGGACAGGAACAGCGCCGACGGATTGGCCACGCCGCGCAGGCCGCGGTCGGTCATGGCGAACACGCCCAGTTCATTGACGGCGCCGAAGCGGTTCTTGAAGGCCCGCACCAGGCGGAACGACGAATGGGTGTCGCCCTCGAAATACAGCACCGTGTCGACGATGTGCTCGAGCACGCGCGGCCCGGCCAGGGCGCCGTCTTTGGTGACGTGGCCGATCATGACGATGGCGATGCCGGTTTGCTTGGCCAGGCGCGTCAGCTGGGCGGCGCATTCGCGCACTTGCGAGACCGAGCCGGGCGCGGCGGTGAGTTCGCCGCTGTACAGCGTCTGGATGGAATCGATGACCGCGACCGTCGGCTGCTGTTCGGACACGGCCGCCTGGATGGCTTCCAGGCGGATCTCGGCCAGCAGATTGACGTTGCCGGTTTGCAGGCCCAGGCGCCGCGCGCGCAGCGCCACTTGTTCGGCGGATTCTTCGCCGGTGACATACAGCACGCGGCTGTGGGCCGACATGGTGGCCAGCGCCTGCAGCAACAGCGTGGACTTGCCGATGCCCGGATCGCCGCCGATAAGAACCACCGCCCCCGCCACCAGGCCGCCGCCCAGCACGCGGTCGAACTCGTCCAGGCCGGTGGGTTGGCGCGGAGTTTCGCGGGCCTCGATATCGGCCAGGCTGCGCACCGGGCTGGAATTGGCCAGCGGCGCATAACGATGCGCGGCAGCGGCGGGACTGCCGGATTCGACGGTTTCTTCCAGGGTATTCCAGGCCGCGCAATGCGGGCATTTGCCCTGCCATTTGGGACTGGTGCCGCCGCATTCGGCGCAGACATAGACGGTTCGGGGCTTGGCCATGGCGCAAGTTTACCGGCAATGGCGGGAGGGCCCGGCGCGGGCGCGCGCGGCGGCGACGCGGATACGTTTTCTTGCAAAAACGGGCGCATCGCTCAACCCCATGGCGGGCGCGGGCGCGTTTAACCAGCACGATCCCCGGACTAGGACCCGCGACATGAATCCCCACCATGCTTCAACCCGCCTGATCTGCACCACCCTGGCCGCCGCGCTGCTGGCGGCGTGCTCGCCCGCCCCGCACGACGGCCCCGCCGGCACGGGTAGCCAGGCCGCGCCCCAGACGGGCTTGCCCGCCGCGCACAGTGCCGACGCAGACGACGCGGCCCGGGCGGCCCCGGCCCAGGCGCGGCCCGCGCCGTCCGCGCGCCACGAATCGGCGCCCCAGGGCTATATGGCGCAGCGTGCCAGCGTGGCCGCGCCACGGGCGCCCGCCGACTACTATCCGCCGGCAAGCGCCGAAGACCGCGAAACCTACGCGCGCTATCGCGACAACCCGGTCGTGGCCGCGCGGGAACAGCCGGTCTCGACCTTCGGCGTAGACGTCGACACCGGCTCGTACGCCAACGTGCGCCGCCTGCTCAATGAAGGCCGGCTGCCCCCGGCCGATGCGGTGCGCGCGGAAGAATTCATCAATTATTTCGACTACGGCTACGCGGCGCCCGCGTCGCGCGCACAGCCCTTCCACATCGCCACCGAAGTGGCCGCCGCGCCGTGGAATCCGCAGCGGCAATTGCTGAAGATCGGCATCCAGGGCTACCGGGTGGCGCCTCGGGACGTGCCGGCGGCCAACCTGGTTTTCCTGGTCGACACGTCGGGTTCGATGGCCGACCGTGACAAGCTGCCTTTGATCAAGGCTGCGCTGAAGCAGCTGGTGGCGCAATTGCGGCCGCAAGACCGAGTGGCCATCGTCGCCTACGCCGGGCAGGCATCGATGACGCTGGACTCGACGCCGGGCGACCAGCGGGCCCGCATCGACGCCGCCATCGACAGCCTGCGCGCCGCCGGGTCGACCAATGGCGGGGCCGGCCTGGACCTGGCTTATGCGCAGGCGGCCAAGGGCTACGTGAAAAACGGCGTCAACCGGATCCTGCTGGCCAGCGACGGCGATTTCAATGTGGGCGCCACCGACCTGCAGGCACTGAAAGACCGGATCGCCCGCCAGCGCCGGGGCGGCATCGCCCTGACCACCCTGGGCGTGGGCGGCGGCAATTTCAACGACGCGCTGGCCATGCAGCTGGCCGATGCCGGCAACGGCAGCTATCACTACCTGGACAGCCTGCGCGAAGCGCGCAAAGTGCTGGCCGCGGAGATGTCCTCGACCCTGCTGACCATCGCGCGCGACGTGAAGATACAGGTGGAATTCAACCCGGCCGCGGTGGCCGAATACCGCTTGATCGGCTACGAGAAGCGCGCCCTGGCGCGCGAGGATTTCAACAACGACCGCGTCGATGCGGGCGAGATCGGCGCGGGCGCCAACGTGACGGCCTTGTACGAGATCACGCCGGTGGGCGCGGACGGCGCCCGGCTGGACCCGCTGCGCTACGGCCGCCCGCCCGCCGCGGCCGGCGCGCCGGGCGGCGAGCTGGCCTTTGTGCGGGTGCGC
Organism: Bordetella petrii; assembly: GCA_017745595.1. Classification (GTDB taxonomy): domain Bacteria; phylum Pseudomonadota; class Gammaproteobacteria; order Burkholderiales; family Burkholderiaceae_B; genus Bordetella_A; species Bordetella_A petrii_C. The sequence continues at coordinate 195,058 of WMBV01000004.1, read as the reverse complement.
TACCAGTTGCCCGGCGCCACCGGCAGCCAGCTGGCCACGCAGGCCGTGGCGCGCGTGGACGCGCCGGCGGCCGGATCGGACGACCTGCGGCGCGCCGCGGCCGCCGCGGCCTTTGCACAGTGGCTGCGCGGCGGAAAATACCTGGACGGCTATACGCCCGCCCGGATCGCAGCGCTGGCGCGCGGCGCGCGCGGACGGGATCCGCACGGCCTGAACGCCGAGCTGGCGGCCCTGGTGGAGCTGGCGGCCGGCCTGGACACGCCCGCGGCGTCGTGAGCATGGCGGCGGTCTGGCCTGGCGCCGCCCCGCCGCCAGGCGGATGCACAAGGGCGGCCGAACAGATACACTCGGCCGCCATGGATATGCCGGGCGCCGACGACGAAACCCTGATGCAGGCCTATGGGGCCGGCAACCTGGCCGCGTTCGACGCCCTGTACGCGCGCCACCGCGCGGGCTTGTATCGCTACATTCTGCGCAGCACCCGCAATCCGCACCAGGCCGACGACATATTCCAGGAAACCTGGAGCCGCGTGATCGACGCGCGTGCCCGCTGGCAGCCGCGCGCCAAGTTCACCACCTGGCTGCTGCGGATCGCGCATAATCTGATCATCGACGCGTACCGCCGCCGGCCGCCGCAGGTGGGGCTCCAGGAAACCGAGGCGGCCCTGGCCACCCTGGCGGCGGCGCAGCACGAACAGCCCGAACAGCAGGTGTCGGATTTCCAGACGCGCCGGCGCCTGCAACTTGCCATCGAACAGCTGCCAGACGAGCAGCGCCATGCCATACTGCTGCGGCTGGAGCACGACCTGAGCCTGGAAGAGATCGCCGATGTCACCGGCGCGCCGCGCGAAACCGTGAAATCGCGCCTGCGCTATGCCACGCAGCACATCCGTAAAGCCCTGAGCGCATGACGGCCCATTCCCGCCCCCCCTACGACGAAGACGACGACCTGGACCTGCGGGCCCTGTATCGCACCTTGCCGCGCGCCGAGCCCGGCCCCGCGGTGGATGCGGCCGTGCACGAGGCCGCGGCGCGCGCCGCGGCCGCCGACCGGCGGGTGTGGCGCCAGCGCCGGCTCTGGCACCCGGGATGGGGCGTGGCGGCCTCGATCGTGCTGACGGCCTGCCTGTTTCTGTTGACGGATTTCCGGCACCCCGACCTGGACGGGGTCAGCGACGCACCGCCGGTCGACGCCGAGCTGGCCCGCCCGCCCCGCGCCCTGCCATCGCCTACCGCGCCGCCCGCCGCGGCGCCGGCCCGGCCCGAAGCGCCGGCCGCGCTGCGCCGCTATGCGCCGGCCATGCGGGCCGATGAGGCCCCGCAGGCCGACAACGCCACGCGGGCGGAATCCGATGCGCCCGCAGAGCCCGGCGATGCCACGGAACGCGAGGCCCCCGCCGAACCCGATGCGCGCATCGCGCAGATTCGCGAATTGCTGCAAGCCGGCCGGCGCGATGCGGCCGTGCAGGCCCTGCGGGACCTGCGCCGCGAGGCGCCCGACCTGGCGCTGCCGCCCGACCTGCAGGCGCTATTACCGGCCGAGCCCGGATAGGACCGCCTTTGGCGGCCCCCGCCCCTTAGCGGCCCGCCAGGCTGCCGCCGCCGTCCACGCCCAGCACCTGGCCGGTGATGAACCCGGCGTCGTCGGACAACAGGAAAGTGATGGCGGCCGCGACTTCGGCCGGCGTACCCAGGCGCTTCATGGGGATGGACGCCAGCGCGCGTTTTTCGCCATCGCTGCCGGCCGGCTGGGCCACGCGGAACAGTTCGGTTTCGATCGGGCCCGGCGCCACCGCGTTGACCGTGACGCCGTATTCGGCCAGTTCGAGCGCCCAGGTGCGGGTGCAGCCGATGAGGGCGCTTTTGGCGGCCGAATAGCTGGTGCGTTCGTTTCCGCCGTGGATGACCCGGCTGGACACATTGACGATGCGCCCGGTGCGCCGCACCTTCATCGACTCGACGAAGGCCTGGGTCACTTGCACCGCTACCCGCACGTTCAGGTCCATGACGCTGTAGAGCGAGGCCAGGTCGATTTCACCCAGCGGCTGGGGCCGCACGACGCCGACGTTGTTGACGACGGCATCGACCGGGAATTTGTCGCGGATTTCGCGCAGTACCTCTTCGGTGCGGCCCGCGTCGGCCAGGTCGCAGGCATACAGGTAGCCGGGGAAATCGATGTGGTCGGTGTTGCGAGCGATGCCCACGACATGACAGCCGAGATCGGCCAGCCGCTGGGTCAGTGCCCACCCGATGCCCTTGGTGGCGCCCGTAATCAGCACGCATTTGTCTTTCATGGGGATTCCTCGCTAAAGAATGATCAGGGCTCGCGCCGCACCGGCACCCGGGGGGCCAGCGCGCACAGCAATTCGTAGCCGATGGTGCCGGCGGCCTGGGCGACCTCGTCGACCGACGGGCCGTCGTGGCCCCACAACGACACGGGCATGCCGATGCCCGCCGCCGGGACCGGATCGAGGTCGACCATGAGCATGTCCATGGACACCCGCCCGACCAGGCGGGTGCGCACGCCGCCCACCATGACGGGCGTGCCGGTGCCCGCGTGGCGCGGATAGCCATCGGCGTAGCCGCAAGCCACCACCCCCACCCGCATGGGGCGCGGGGCGCGGAAGGTGGCGCCGTAGCCGACTTCGGCGCCGGCGGGCAGGTCTTGCACGCCGATGATTTGCGAACGCAGCGACATGACGGGCCGCAGGCCGAAACTGGCGGCCGCGACGTCGTCGAAGGGCGACGCGCCGTACAGGCAGATGCCGGGCCGCACCCAATGCGCCTGCGACCCGTGGGCGACGGCGATTTCGGGGTAGCGCAGGGTGGCCGCCGAATTGCAGACGCTGACAGGCCCGTCGGCCAGGCCCCGCGTGGCGTGCCGGAACACCTGCATCTGCCCGGCCACGCCCTGCGCGCCGTCGGCGCAGGCGAAGTGCGTCATTTTGCCGATGGTGCCCACGCAGCCCTGCTCGCGCAGCTGCAAGGCGCGCGCATGGGCGCTGCCGTAGGCGTCGGGGCTGAAGCCCAGGCGGTTCATGCCGGTGTTCAGCTTGAGCATGATGTCGACGCGCCGCGACGGCCGCGCATGGGCGAGCATGTCGAGTTGTTCGCGCGTGTGCACGGTGGCGCTGAGATGATAACGGTCGATCAGTTCGAGATCGGCGGGCTGGAAGAAGCCTTCGAGCAGCAGGATGGGCCCGCCCCACCCCGCTTCGCGGCAGCGCACGGCTTCGGCCAGGTCGAGCATGGCCAGGCCCTGCGCGGCGGAGAACCCGGCCACCGCGGTTTCGATGCCGTGGCCATAGGCGTTGGCCTTGATGACCGCCCAGATGGAAGGCGCGGTGCCGGCGGCGGCGCGGGCGGCCTGGTCGAGGTGGCGCCGCACCACGTCCAGGTTGTGGGACAGGGCGGCCAGCGAAATGGAAGCGTGTATGGGGCGAGGCATGGGAACAATCCAGTGGCGCCTAGTCTAACTGATCTGCTCCCGCGCGGCCCATGCCGCGGCGCGCGCGAAAAGCCCCACTAAAATACCCGCACGGCGGCCAGGGGGCCGCTGCCTGCTTCCAGTATGGCTGTCGATCATTACGAAAACTTTCCCGTCGCCTCGCTGTTGCTGCCTCGCCGGCTGCGCGGCCCGGTCGCCGATATCTACCGCTATGCGCGCGCCGCCGACGACATCGCCGACGAGGGCGATGCCAGCGATGCCCAGCGCCTGGCCGGCCTGGCCGCGTTCCGCGCCGAATTGCACCGCATCGGCGCCGAGCCCGGCAGCCTGCCCGACGCCGCGCCCGAGCTCGCGCCCATTTTCGCGCCGCTGGCGCGCACCATCGCGCGCCACCAGTTGCCCATCACCCCGTTCTACGACCTGCTGTCGGCGTTCGAGCAAGATGTCACGGTCAAGCGCTACCCCGACTATGCGGGCTTGCTGGACTACTGCGCGCGTTCCGCCAACCCGGTGGGCCGCCTGATGCTGCACCTGTACGACGCCGCCACGCCGGACAACCAGGCCTGTTCCGATGCCATCTGCACCGGCCTGCAGCTCGTCAACTTCTGGCAAGATGTGCGCGTAGACTGGCGCAAGCAGCGGATTTACCTGCCGCGCGCCGACATGCAACGCCACGGCGTCACCGAAGACGACCTGGCCGCCTGCCGCCTGACGCCCGCCTGGCGCGCCCTGATGGCCTTTCAAATCGAGCGCACGCGGGCGCTGCTACACTCTGGCGCTCCACTGACGCGCCGCCTGCCGGGGCGCATCGGCCTGGAATTGCGCATGATCGTGCAGGGCGGACTGCGTATCCTGGAACGCATCGAAGACGGCGGCTACGACGTCTTCATGAACCGCCCCGAACTGCGCGCGCGCGACTGGCTAGTGATGCTGTGGCGCTCGCGATAGAAATTTGACGGAACACTCACCCCATTTATGACGCCTGACGAGTACTGCCAGGAAAAGGCCGCCAAAAGCGGCTCGAGTTTTTACTATTCGTTCCTGTTCCTGCCGCCCGAGCGCCGTCGCGCCATTACCGCGCTGTATGCCTTCTGCCGCGAGGTCGACGACGTGGTCGACGAATGCTCCGACCCGTCGGTGGCGCGCATCAAGCTTGCCTGGTGGCGCACCCAGGTCGACCAGTTGTTCGCCGGACAGGCGGAACATCCGGTGATGCGCGCCCTGCAACCCCACCTGGAAACCTGCGGCATCGCGCGCGAACGCATGCTGGCCGTGATCGACGGCATGGAAATGGACCTGGACCAGACCCGCTACCTGGACTGGCCGGGGTTGCGCAAATACTGTTGGCACGCCGCCGGGGTGGTGGGCGAGTTGTCCGCCGGCGTGTTCGGCTACACCGATCCGCGCACGCTGGAATACGCCACCCAGCTGGGGCTGGCCTTCCAGCTGACCAACATCATCCGCGACGTGGGCGACGATGCGCGCCGCGGACGCATCTACCTGCCCGTCAACGAACTGCAGCAGTTCGACGTGAAAGCCGCCGAAATCCTGAACGGCACGTATTCCGAGCGCTTCGCCGCACTGATGCGGTTCCAGGCCGAACGCGCCCGCCAGCTGTACCGCGAGGCCATGGCCAGCCTGCCCGAGGCCGACCGGCGCGCGCAGCGGCCGGGCCTGATGATGGCGGCCATTTACCATGCGCTGCTCGACGAGATCGAGGGCGAAGACTGGCAGGTCCTGCATCAACGCATTTCACTGACGCCCTTGCGCAAGCTGTGGCTGGCCTGGAAAACCTGGGTGGGCGGCGGCCGCGGCCTGGTGCGTCGCCTGACGCGATGAAAGTCGCCATCATCGGCGCCGGCTGGGCCGGCCTGGCAGCCTGCGCCGCGTTGCGCGAGGCCGACGCCCAGGTGACGGTGTTCGAGGCCGGGCGCACGCCGGGCGGACGCGCGCGCCGCGTGGTGCATCCCGCCTTCGGCGCGCAGCTCGACAACGGCCAGCACATCCTGCTGGGCGCCTACGACCAGACCCTGGCGCTGATGCGCCGCGTGGGCCGCAATCCCGCCACCCTGCTGATGCGGCGGTCGCTGCGGCTGGCCAGCCTGGACGGCCAGTTCCGCCTGTCGGCGCCGGCCCTGCCGGCGCCCTGGCACGCGCTGGCCGCGCTGCTGGCCGCGCGCGGCCTGGGGTGGCCCGAGCGCGTAGCCGCCCTGCGCCTGATGCGGGGCCTGCGGCAGATGGCGTGGCTGCCGCCGCGCGACTGGACCGTGGCGCAGCTGCTGGCCCATTTCCAGCAGCCGGACCGGCTGGCCCGGCTGCTCTGGGAGCCCCTGTGCCTGGCGGGGCTGAACACCCCGCTGGCCGAGGCCAGCGCCGTCTTGTACGCGCGCATCTTGCACGACAGCCTGGCGGGCACGCGCCACGACAGCGACCTGCTGCTGCCGTGCGTCGACCTGTCGGCGCTGTGGCCGGACGCCGTGGCCCTGCGGGCCAATATGCGCTATGGCGATACCGTGCGCCACCTGGTGCCGTCGGCCCGCGGCGTGGACGTCAACCGCGAACGCTTCGACGCCGCCGTGCTGGCGGTGCCCCCGTCGGTGGCGGCGCGCCTGCTGGGCAACGCCTTGCGCGAGGCCGGCACGCCCGGCCTGCTGAAGGCCCTGCAGGCGTTCGACTACCTGCCCATCGGCACGCTGAACCTGCGGCTGGCGGGCCCCTGGCCCCTGCCCGAGCCCATGATGCTGCTGCGCGAAGACCGGGCGCGCGGCCAGGTGGGCCAATGGGTGTTCGACCGGTCGCGCCTGACCGGCCGCGGCCCGGGCGGCGAGCTGGCGATCGTGACCAGCGCCGCGCGCGGCCTGGCCGAGACCGACCGCGCCGCCGCCATTGCCGCGCTGACGGCCCAGGTGGCCGAACAGGCGGCGCGCCATCCGGCCCGCCTGCCCCCCATGCCGCCGGTGGAAGCCGCCGAGCTGTTCATCGAAAAACGCGCTACCTTCGCCGCCGTGCCCGGGCTGGTCCGGCCCTTGAACACGACGCCGTGGGCCACGCTGGCGCTGGCCGGCGACTGGACCGACACGGGCTATCCGGGGGTGCTGGAAGGCGCGGTGCGCAGCGGCTTGCAGGCCGCGCGGGTGCTGCTGAAACGCCTGCAGGTCCGCGCGGGCGAGCAAGCCCCAAGGCATTGAGCCGGGCGCTTCCCCAGATTTTAGGTGTCTGACTCCCGAAGGGTGTCAGACACCTAGACTGTCTATACACAGCGGTGTCAGGCGCCCTTCGGGAGCCGGACACCTGTGCGATCAGCGCAGCGCCTGCGCGCTGGCCAGGCCCAGCGCCGTCAAGGCCAGCGAACCCAGCAGGCTGGCCGCCGCGTACCCCAGCGCGCTGGCATAGGCGCCCCGTTCGAGCATGCCGACGGTTTCGGCCGAGAACGTCGAGAACGTGGTCAGGCCGCCCAGGAAGCCGGTGACGGCGGCCAGGCGCACCCATTGCGGCCACTCGGGATGCGCCAGCAATACCGCCAGCGCCACGCCGATCAGGTAGCCGCCGACCAGGTTCACCACCAAGGTGCCCCAGGGCCAGCTGGAGCCATTCAGCCATACCCCCAGCAGCCAGCGCGCGCAGGCGCCGAACGCGGCGCCGATGGCCACCGCAAGGAAATGGAGCGGAACGAGAGTCTGCGTCATGATTTTTGAGATTCATTCTCATTTAAATGATAGAATCCGCAGCCTTGAACCGTGATGTCTCATGGACGGCAAACAATCTTCGCGTCGGCGGGCCTATTGGCTCAAGACCCTGCATCAATGGCATTGGATCAGTTCGGCATTATGCCTGCTGGGCATGCTGCTGTTCGCCGTTACCGGCCTGACCTTGAATAACGCCTCGCTGATCGATGCCCGTCCCACGGTCACGACGCGGCAGGCGCAGTTGCCCCCGGCCCTGCTGGATCAGCTGAAGATCGCCAATACGGGCGCCAGGCATGTCCGCGTGCCGCCCCCGGTGGCGCAATGGCTGGCCGGCGAACTGGACGCGCAGGTGGACGGCCGCGATCCGGAATGGTCGCCCGATGAACTGTATGTATCGCTGCCGCGCGCCGGCGGCGACGCCTGGCTGTCGATCGACCTGGCCGACGGCGCCATCGAATACGAACGTACCGACCGCGGCTGGGTGGCCTACCTGAACGACCTGCACAAGGGCCGTCACACCGGCGCCGCCTGGAGCTGGTTCATCGATATCTTTGCCGTGGCCTGTCTGGTGTTTTCGCTGACGGGACTGGTACTGCTGCAACTGCACGCCGGCCAGCGCGCCGCCACCTGGCCCATGGTGGGGCTGGGGGCGCTGATCCCGCTGGTGCTGGCCCTGCTGTTCATCCATTGAAAACCGCAAGCCTGGAGATGTCATGCGCAAGCTGTTGCTGTCGGCCCTGCTGGCCGGCCTGATCGCCCGGACGGCGCAGGCCGCCGACCTGGGCCTCAATATCGAGATCCCGCGCCTGGACGTGGCCGAATACCACCGCCCGTACGTGGCGATCTGGCTCGAGAACCCCGACCAGAGCGTGGCCGCCGACCTGGCCGTCTGGTACGACGTGGCCAAGAAGAACAATGAAGGCGCCGAGTGGCTGAAGGACATGCGCCAGTGGTGGCGCCGCAGCGGCCGCAACCAGCAGTTCCCGGTGGACGGCGTCAGCGGCGCCACCCGCCCCGCCGGCCGGCACGAGCTGGCGTTTGCCGGCGGCGGCAAGCCCCTGGCCGACCTGAAGCCCGGCCGCTATGCGGTCGTGGTGGAAGCCGCCCGCGAAGTCGGCGGACGCGAGCTGGTGCGCATTCCGTTCGACTGGCCGCCCGCCCAGGCCGAACACCTGTCGGCCCAGGGCGAGCACGAACTCGGCGCCATTGCCGTCAACCTGAAACCCTGATCGCCGCCCACTTTCCGGAACCCCGATGAAAACCGCTATCCGATTCGCCGCCGTCCTGGCATTGGCCCTGCCCGCCGCCTCCCACGCCCACGATGCGTGGATGCGGCCGTCGTCCACCGTGCTGTCGGGCACCGACAGCTGGATCACCGTGGATGCCGCCGTCGGCAACGACAAGTTCTATTTCAACCATGCGCCGCTGCGCCTGGACAACCTGGCGATCGTGGCGCCCGACGGCAAGCCGGCCGAGGCCCAGAACCAGAACCGGGGCAAGCTGCGCAGCACATTCGACCTGCAGCTCAGCCAGGCCGGCACGTACCGCATTGCGGTCGTCAACGACGGCGTGTTCGCCCGCTGGAAGCAGGACGGCCAGCCCAAGCGCTATTTCGGCAAGCCCGACGGGCTGGCGGCCGCGGTGCCGGCCCAGGCCCAGGACCTGGAAATCTCGCAAAGCCTGGGCCGCGTGGAAACCTTCGCCACGGCCGGCAAGCCCAGTCCGCTCCAGCCCGTGGGCAAGGGGCTGGAGCTGGTGCCGGTCACGCACCCCAACGACCTGTACGCCGGCGAGACCGCCACGTTCCAGATGATGCTGGACGGCAAGCCAGCCGCCGCGCTGGACGTCACCATCGTGCCCGGCGGCAGCCGCTATCGCGACCAGATCAACGAAATCGAAGTGACCACCGGCCAGGACGGCAAATTCCAGGTGCAGTGGCCGCAGCCCGGCCTGTACTGGGTCGAAGCCCGCGCCGAAGACGACCGGACCAGCGTGCCGAAGGCAAGCAAGCGGCGCCTGTCGTATTCCGCCACGCTGGAAGTGCTGCAGCCCTGATCGCCATGCCCTCGTACGCGCCCGCCGGCCCGGGGCCGGCTTCGCCGCCGCGTCCCGCCGCCGCCATGCCGGCCGGCTATGGCGCGCTGCCGGCCGTGCGCGCGGCCGCGCCCGCGGCGCTGGCCGGCGCCACCATGGGCACGACCTGGTCGGCCCGCCTGGCGCTGCCGCCCGGCCTGGCCGCCCCGGCGGCGCGGATGGCCATCCAGCGGGCGCTGGACGAGGTGGTGGCGCAGATGAGCACGTGGGATGAGGCCTCGGACCTGTCGCGCTACAACCGCGCCGCGCCGGGCTGGCACGCCTTGCCGGGCGATTGTCTGCACGTGCTGCGGCATGCCCTGGAATTGGCGGCCGCGACCGGCGGCGCCTATGACCCCACGGTGGGGCCGCTGGTCAATGCCTGGGGATTCGGCCCGCCGCCACACCCCAGCGAGCCGCCCTCGGCCGCCACCCTGCAGGCCGCGCGCCAGCGCTGCGGCTGGCGGCGCATCCGGCTGGACCCCGCCATCCACGGCGTCTGGCAGCCCGGCGGCGCGTACCTGGACTTGTCGGCCATCGCCAAAGGCTACGGCGTGGACCGCGCGGCCCAGGCGCTCGATGGCCTGGGAATCGCGCATTACCTGGTCGAGGTGGGCGGCGAACTGCGCGCGCGCGGCCGCCGGCCCGACGGGCAGCCCTGGCAGGTGGCTGTGGAAGTGCCCGACGGCAGCGACGACCACGTGCTGGCCCTGGCGCTGCGCGACCGCAGCATCGCCACGTCGGGCGACTACCGCCGCTATCGGGACACCGCCGCGGGCCGCTATGCGCACACGCTCGATCCGCGCACCGGGCGCCCCGTCGACAATGGCGTGGCCTCGGTCACGGTGGTGCACGCGGGCTGCATGCAGGCCGACGCGCTGGCCACGGCCCTGACCGTGCTGGGCGAGCGCGACGGCCTGGCCCACGCGCACCGGCACGGCCTTGCCGCGCTGTTCATCGTGCGCGACGCGCAACACCTGCGCCTGGCCGCCAGCGACGCCTTCGCGGCCCTGGCCGGCGCCTGACCCGCCCGCATGTCGCCGCGCCCGCTCGCCGCCTGCTGCGCCATCGCCGCCTGGCTATTGCTGTGCCTGTGGGCGTGGCGCCAGGCGCGGCGGCGCGCGGCCCTGCAGGCGCAGGCCGCGCGCGAACTGCGCGCGCCCGCCGCCGGGGCCGCGGTGCTGGTGGCCCACGCCAGCCAGACCGGCCAGGCCGAGGCGTTGGCGCGCCAGACCGCCGCATCGTTGCGGCTGGGCGGCCTGCAGGCGCGCGTGGCGGCGCTGGGCCAGCTGGACCTGGCCACACTGGGCGGCTATGCGCGCCTGCTGGTCGTGGCCAGTACCTATGGCGAAGGCGACCCGCCCGACAATGCCGCGGCGTTCGCCGATACCTTGATGGCACAAGACGGCGCGGCGGCCGCGCCGCTGGCCCGGCTGAGCTACGCCGTCCTGGCGCTGGGCGACAGCAGCTACCGCAATTTCTGCGGCTTCGGCCGCCGGCTCGATGCGTGGCTGCGCAACCACGGCGCCACCGCGCTGTTCGACCGCGTCGAAGCCGACAACGCCGACCCCGCCGCGTTGCGGCATTGGCAGCATCACCTGGGCCTGCTGGCCGGCCGCGCCGACCTGCCCGATTGGGAAGCCCCCGCGTACCAGCCCTGGCGCCTGGCGCGGCGCACGCTGCTGAATCCCGGCAGCCTGGGCGGCCCCTGTTTTCATCTGGTGCTGCAGCCGCCGGAAGGCCCCGCCCCCGCGTGGCAGGCGGGTGACATCGCCGAGATCGGCCCGCGCGACGGGCGCGGCGGCGCGTTGCTGCCGCACCGCGAATACTCGGTGGCGTCGGTGCCCGCCGACGGCGCCGTCCACCTGCTGGTGCGGCAGATGCAGGGCGCCGATGGCCGCCTGGGCCTGGGCAGCGGCTGGCTGACGCACACGGCGCAGGTAGGCGACACGATCGATTTGCGGCTGCGCGCCAATTCCAATTTCCACCCGCCGGCCGACGCGCGGCCGATGCTGCTGGTCGGCAACGGCACCGGCCTGGCCGGCCTGCGCGCGCTGCTCAAGGCGCGTATCGCCGCGGGCCACTACCGCAACTGGCTGGTATTCGGCGAACGCCAGGCGGCCCGCGACTGGTTTCATCGCGAAGAAGTCGAAGACTGGCTGGCGCGCGGCCGGCTGCAACGCCTGGATGCCGTGTTCTCGCGCGATACCGGCGAGCGGCGCTACGTGCAGCACGCCCTGCTCGAGGCCGGCGCGCAAGTGGCGGCGTGGGTGGCGGCGGGCGCCGACATCTATGTGTGCGGCAGCCTGCACGGCATGGCGCAGGGCGTGGACGAGGCCCTGGCACAGATACTGGGCCCCGAGGCCCTGGCGGCGCTGCGCCGCGACAACCGGTATCGGCGCGACGTTTATTGATGGATACAAGGATATAAGGTGTCCGACACCCGCAGGGTGTCGGACACCTGACCCTGTCTGACGAGGTGTCTGACTCCCGACAGGGTGTCAGACACCGGCCCGGCCGGGCCTTACTGCAGCGTGCGGGTGAACACGAACTTGCCGTCGCGCCAGTCGACGGGCACCACATCGCGCGGCCCGAATTCGCCTTCCAGGATCAGCTTGGCGACCGGGTTCTCGATCTGCTGCTGGATGGCGCGCTTGAGCGGCCGGGCCCCGAACACCGGGTCGAAGCCCGCGCGGGCCAGTTCGGCCAGCGCCGTGTCGGACACTTCCAGGCGCATTTCCTGGCGCTCCAGCCGTTCGGCCAGGCGCTTGAGCTGGATGCGCGCGATCGATTCGATGTGCTGCGCTTCCAGGCCGTGGAACACCACCACCTCGTCGATGCGGTTCAGGAACTCGGGGCGGAACGACTGCTTGAGTTCGTCCCAGACGACTTCCTTGATCACCTCGTAGGGCTGGCCCGCCATGCTCTGGATGTGCTGCGACCCCAGGTTGGACGTCATCACGATGACCGTGTTGCGGAAATCGACGGTGCGGCCCTGGCCATCGGTCAGGCGGCCGTCGTCGAGCACTTGCAGCAGCACGTTGAAGACGTCGGGGTGGGCTTTCTCGACCTCGTCGAGCAGCACCACGCTGTACGGCTTGCGCCGCACCGCCTCGGTGAGGTAGCCGCCTTCTTCGTAGCCCACGTAGCCCGGAGGCGCGCCGATCAGGCGGGCCACCGAATGCTTTTCCATGAACTCGCTCATGTCGATGCGGATCATGTGCTCTTCGGAATCGAACAGGAAGTCGGCCAGCGCGCGCGTGAGCTCGGTCTTGCCCACGCCCGTGGGGCCCAGGAACAGGAACGAACCGTAGGGCCGCGAGGGGTCGGCCAGCCCGGCGCGCGAACGCCGGATGGCATCGGACACCAGCCGCACGGCCTCGTCCTGGCCCACCACGCGCTTGTGCAGATGGTCTTCCATTTGCAGCAGTTTTTCGCGTTCGCCCTGCATCATCTTCGCCACGGGAATCCCCGTGGCGCGCGAGACGACTTCGGCGATTTCTTCGGCGCCTACCTGGGTGCGCAACAGGCGCGGCTTGCCGTCCGCCTGCTCGCCCTGCTGCTCGGCCGTGTCGGCGGCCCGCAGGCGCGCTTCGAGTTCGGGCAGCTTGCCGTATTGCAGTTCGGCCAGCTTGTCAAACTGGCCCTTGCGCTGCAGTTCGGCCATTTCGGCGCGCACGTGGTCGATTTCTTCCTTGATGGCCTGCGTGCCCTGCACCGCGGCTTTTTCGGCCTTCCAGATTTCTTCGTAGTCGTTGTATTCGCGCTGCAGCTTCTCGAGCTCTTCTTCGATGACGGCCAGGCGGCGCTTGGAGGCGTCGTCGGATTCTTTGCGCACGGCCTCGCGCTCGATCTTGAGCTGGATGATGCGGCGGTCGAGCTTGTCCATGACTTCCGGCTTGGAATCGATTTCCATGCGGATGCGCGCGCCGGCCTCGTCGATGAGGTCGATGGCCTTGTCGGGCAGGAAGCGGTCGGTAATGTAGCGGTGCGACAGCTCCGCCGCCGCCACGATGGCGGGGTCGGTGATTTCGACGCCATGGTGGATTTCGTAGCGCTCTTGCAGGCCGCGCAGAATGGCGATGGTGGACTCGACGTCGGGCTCGTCGACCAGCACCTTCTGGAAGCGGCGCTCGAGCGCGGCGTCTTTCTCGATGTACTTGCGGTATTCGTCGAGCGTGGTCGCGCCGATGCAGTGCAATTCGCCGCGCGCCAGCGCGGGCTTGAGCATGTTGCCCGCGTCCATGGCGCCTTCGGCCTTGCCCGCGCCCACCATGGTGTGCAGTTCGTCGATGAACACGATGTTCTGGCCGTCGTCTTGGGCCAGTTCTTTCAGCACGGCCTTCAGGCGCTCTTCGAATTCGCCACGGAACTTGGCGCCGGCCAGCAGCGCGGCCAGGTCGAGCGACAGCACGCGCTTGCCGCGCAGGGTCTCGGGCACTTCGTCGTTGACGATGCGCTGGGCCAGGCCTTCGACGATGGCGGTCTTGCCCACGCCCGGCTCGCCGATCAGTACCGGGTTGTTCTTGGTGCGGCGCTGCAAGATCTGGATGGTGCGGCGGATTTCGTCGTCGCGGCCGATGACCGGGTCGAGCTTGCCCTGGCGCGCGCGCTCGGTGAGGTCGAGCGTGTATTTGGCGAGCGCCTCGCGATTGGATTCGCCCTCGGCGCCCGAGACGTTCTCGCCGCCGCGCACGGCGTCGATGGCGGCTTCCAGGGGCTTTTTCTGCAGGCCCGCGTCGCGCAGGATGGTGCCGGCCGGGCCTTTGTCGTCGGCCAGCGCCAGCAGGAACAGTTCGCTGGCGATGTAGGTGTCGCCGCGGCGCGCGGCTTCTTTGTCGGTGCGGGTCAGGACGGCCTGCAGGTCGCGGCCCACCTGGACATTGTCGTTTCCCTGCACCTGGGGCAGCCCCTTCAGGGCCGACTCGAGCGCGCCCGACACCCGGTTGACCGCCACGCCGGCGCGCGCCAGCAGGCTGGCCGCGCCGCTGTCGGGGTCGGACAACAGCGCCGACAGCACGTGCACGGGCTCGATGTAGGGATGGTCGTTGCGGGCGGCCAGGCTTTGCGCGTCGGCCAGGGCTTGCTGGAACTTGGTGGTGAGTTTGTCGAATCGCATAGTGGTCTTAGGCTTGATGGAGAGCCTGACCGGCAGGATTCGCGGCTGGCTCGATGACCTGCATGTGCGGGCGCCCCGGTTTTTTTTCAAGACCTCGACGCCATCAGGGCAATGCGTGGCGTACAGGCAACACTCGGACCGTGGCGCCGGGGCGAGTCCGTACTGGCAGCATAGATCGTTCCCGTCCCCGCAGCTACCACAAACCGGGGCTGTAAGGGGAAATCGCTGCGCCTCGTCACATCCCGCAAGGAATACAATAGGGATTCGTCATTAATTGTCGTCAGGCACTGGCTCGCGTAAGGGGCTTGAGCGACATCAAGGTAAATCATGCAAAAACGTGTCCCTTTGCCGCCCGAATCCCCGAATTGCTCCACTTGCATGCTCGGTCATGTCTGCATTCCCGTGGGCATGGCGGCCGCCGACGTCGAACAGCTGGACGAGCTCGTGCAAGAGCGCGTCCGGGTCGAAAAAGGCAAACCCCTCTACACGCTGCAAGATCCGCTGGACGCGGTCTACAGCGTGCGCTACGGCAGCATGAAAACCCAGATCGAAGATGCCGCCGGGCACGTGCAGATCACCGGTTTTCACCTGCCGGGCGAAGTCGTGGGCCTGGACGGCATGCTCGAAGGCAAGCACGTCTCGACCGCGATGGCGATGGAAGACTCCGAGGTCTGCGTCATCCGCCTGTCGCAGATCGACCACGTCGCCAGCCACCTGCCGTCGCTGCAGCACCAGATGCGCCGCCTGATGAGCCGCGAACTGGGGCGTTCGTACCAGATGCTGGCCTCGCTGGGCGGCATGCGCTCTGAACAGCGCCTGGCCGCGTTCCTGCTGAACCTGTCGCAGCGCTACGCGGCGCTGGGGTATTCGTCCACCGAATTCGTGCTGCGCATGAGCCGCGAAGAAATCGGCAATTACCTGGGCCTGACGCTCGAAACCGCCAGCCGGCTGTTTTCGCGTTTTGCACGCGAAGGTTTGATCCGGATCAATCAACGTGAAGTTCGTTTGCTCGACGTGCCGGCTCTGAAGCAGATGCTGGGCCAAGACCCCTGCTGAGCGCCTTGCGGCCCATGCGCATGCGTCCGCCCCGCCTGCGTCCGCATTGCCGCGCCGCGGCCGGCCTGGCGCTGGCGGTGGGCCTGGCGGTGGGCGCGGCGCGCGCGCAAACGCCGCTGCCCCCGCCCTACAACTACGACGAGCCGCTGCCGCAGGCACCCCGGCCGGCGCCGCCCTGGCAAGACCTGGCGCTGGGCGAAGGCAAGCACGCCTACCGCATGCCGGTATACGCCAATCGCAAGCTGGCCAGCCCGCTGGACGACATCCGGCGCGCCATCGTGGTGCTGCACGGCGACCGCCGCGATGCCCGCCGCTACTACCAGATCATCGACGCCCTGGTGCAGCGCGACGCCGCGCGCCGCGCCGACACCCTGATCCTGGCGCTGGAGTTTCCCACCCCGATCGATGCCGCTTATGCCGGCCGGCCCGCCTGGCGCAAGGCCAGCTGGGCCAACGGCGCCCCCAGCGTGCGGGTGGCGGGGCGCCCGGCCCCGGCCAGCGCCTTCCAGGTGCTCGACGACGTGCTGCGCGCGCTGGCCGACCGCCAGCGCCTGCCGGCGCTGGAACAGATCGTGCTGGCGGGCCATTCCAGCGGCGCCCAGTTGCTGCAGCGCTACGCCGTGCTGAACGACCAGGACGGCGCCCTGCGGCGCAACGGGCTGGCGCCGCGCTACGTCATCGCCAACGCGCCGTCGTACCTGTACCTGACCAACGAACGGCCGCGCCGCGGCGGCACAGGCTTCGAGCCCTACGAACGCGGCATCTGCCCCACCTATAACCAGTATCCGTACGGGCCGCAGAACTGGCCCGCCTACGCGGGCGACCCGGATCCGGCCAGCCTGTATGTGCGGTATGCCGCGCGCGATGTGGTGTATTTGCTGGGCAGCGCCGACAACAACCCCGAAGACCACGGCCTGGACAAGCGCTGCGGCGCCGAGGCGCAGGGGGCCACGCGGCTGTCGCGCGGCCTGGGCTACCTGCGCTACGACCGGCTGCTGGCCGGCCGCGGCGCGCGGCCGGTCGCTCTGCACCACGAACAACAGCAGGTGATGGGCGCGGGCCACGATCCGGCCGCCATGTTCGGTTCGCTGTGTGGCACGCGCGCGCTGCTGGGCGACGATGCCAGCACGGACACCGGCGCCGCGGCCTGCCAGCCCATCGATCCGCGGCCATAATCAGCGGTGGACACGCCGCATACGAAAGAGGCGGCCCGCCTCGGTGTCCGACACCCTTCGGGAGTCAGACACCTGGTTGATCGGGGGACGCCGCGGAGCCGGCTCTGCCGGTCCGCCAGCGTCGCCCCTTAAGGGGGAAGCGCGCAGCGCTTCGGGGGTGGAACTTTCACTTCAGACGCCTGATTGGGCGGCCCCCGGCCGAGCGGCCTGGCGCAGGGGTTGCAGCAGGCCGGACAGTCCGTTGTGGTCGAGCTCGTGCATCAGGGCCAGCAGCCGGCCGATTTCGCCGGGCGGGAATCCCTTGCGCGCAAACCAGGCCAGGTACGGCCCCGGCAGGTCGGCGATCAGGCGCCCCTGGTATTTGCCGTAAGGCATTTCGCGCGTGACCAGGCGTTCAAGGTCTTGCGGATTCATCGTGGCTCTGCCAATCCAGCGGCCACTGGCCGGCCAGCACGTTCTGCAGCCACAGGGTGCAGGTCAGGGTCTTGGCGTCGGTGACGCGGCCGGCGCGGCAGGCCTCGGCCAGTTCTTGCGGCGTGGCGCTGCGCACTTCCAGGAATTCGTCGTGGTCGAGCCGGGCCTCGCCCGCGACGAGCCCGCGCGCGAAGAAAATGTGGATGATCTCGGTCGAATAGGCGATGGCCAGGTGCATGGCGCCGGCATAGGCCCACTGCCCCGCCGTATACCCGGTTTCTTCGAGCAGTTCGCGGCGCGCGCAGGCCAGCGGGTCTTCGCCGGGGTCGAGCTTGCCGGCGGGGAATTCGGTCATGACCCGTCCGACCGGATAGCGGAATTGACGCTCGAGCAGCACCCGCCCGTCATCGAGCAAGGGAATGATCACCACCGCGCCAGGATGCACGATGTATTCGCGCGCGGCCTGCCGGCCGTCGGGCAGGCGCACCGTGTCGCGCCGCGCCTTCAGGAAGCTGCCTTCGCACAGTGTCTGGCTGTCGACCAGGGTTTCGGTCAGGTGGGCATCGTCGGAAGGCGTCATGGGAAGCTGCTGGCATGGTTCAACATGCCGGGCAGCTTACCACTCGCCCGCGACGGCCCGTGGGCCTATAGGCCTATTGGCCGCGGCGCGCCTCGAGCTCTTGCAGGCAGGCCGCCACCCCCGCCTGCAGCTGGGTGTTATTGGTGGCTTCGCGGTCGACCCGCGCGCGGCAACGCTGGTACTGCGCCGTGCTTTCGGGGCTATCGCGGACCTGCGGCGCCGGCTGGCTGCCCGGCTGTTCGCTGATGCGCAGCGTGGAAGGAGGCGACTTGCTGCCCTCTTGTGACGGAAAGCTGAACGTCTGCACCTGCTGCATCTGCGCCATAGCCGAGGCGCCCAGCAGGCACGCCGCGGCGGCCAGGCCGGTCATCGCAATCTTCATCTTCTTCATGGGATGCCTCCTTACAGGGTCACAGGCGCCCGGACGGGTCGCCCGTCAGCGGTTATCGTACAGTCGCCCCAGGGCCGCGGCATGCCGCGATAGTTTCAAACGGCAACAGACTCGACCGCACCTGCCCAAGGACTGCCATGATCCTGCTCGATACCACTCTTGAACATACGCTGGAAGCCTGGCTGCGGCAATACGCCGGCCCCGCCTGGCGCGGCGCCACGCTGGAAGGCTGGCTGTTCGAAGGGCAACCCGCCCGGCGCGCGGCCGAGGCCCGGCTGGCGCGCGCCGGCATCCGCGCCCGGCTGCGCAGCGCCTACAAGCCCTTGCTGCATTTTTTCCTGGAAGAGGCCGAGCGCGACCACCTGAGCGCCGTCACGGTGCGTTATCCGGTGCATCCGCTGGCGCGCCCCAATCGCTACACCCTCGAAGCCCACCCGCTGGCCGAACTGCTGGGCGATGCCACCTTGCAGTTCGTGGCGGGCGAGGCCGACCTGCACTATGTGGTCGACCTGCGCTACCGCGACGGCCGGCGGCGCCAGGCCCGGGTATACGCGCCCAACGCCCCGACCTGCGCCGACGATGGCGCGCCGCTGTTATCGCCCACCGGATGGCTGCGCGTGCGCGACGCCGCGGGCACGGTGGTTGCCGACGCGGCCTGCCCCACCGACTACCAGCTGGCCTTCCAGGCCGCCGTGCGAGCGGTCCGGGAACATGGCTGGAGCGGCCAGGCGCCGCATTTCGAGCGCCTGGACATCCGCATCGAACTGCCCGGCATCGAGTTCGATGCCGGCGGCGATGCCGGCCTGGTCAGCACGTATGAAGCGCTGCACGAAGACCTGTACTTCACGCTGATCGAATTCTTCCAGCACCATGCCGGACTGCCGCCCGGCGACCGCAGCCTGCAGCCCGGCCAGATCGTGCCCGACATCCGCGCCGCCGACGGGCCCGCGCGGGTCTATGTGGCGACCCGGGCCTTCGGCCCGCCGCCGCCCGTGCCCGTGGAATCGCCGCGCCCCCTGGATTGCGCCGAGGCGCCGCTGGCGCCGGCACAGATTGCCGCCCACATGGCGGCGCTGGGTGGCGAGCCGCTGTCGGCCCGGTCGCGCCAGGGGCGGCCGGTGCTGGGCGCCTACCTGGCCGGCCCGGGGCCGGCGGTGCTGATCACGGGCGGCCAGCATGCCAACGAAACCTCGGGCGTGGTGGGCGCGCTGCGCGCGGCCCAGGCCCTGCGCGCGGGCGGGCCCGCGCATTTCGCCCTGATCGCGGCCGAAAACCCCGACGGCTATGCGCTGCACCGCGAACTGTGCGCGCGCCATCCCCGCCATATGCATCATGCCGCGCGCTACAGCGCCCTGGGCGACGACGTGGCCTACCGTACCGGCGCGCCGTTGCTCGAACAACAGGTCCGCCGCGACGCCCTGGCGCGCAGCGGCGCGCGGCTGCACGTCAACCTGCATGGCTACCCGGCGCACGAGTGGACGCGCCCCTTGTCGGGCTACCTGCCGCGCCACTTCGAGTCCTGGACCTTGCCCAAGGGTTTTTTCCTGTTGTTGCGCCACCATCCCGGCTGGGAAGCGGCGGCGCGGACATTGATGGACGGCATCAGCGCGCGCCTGGCCCGGGTGCCGGGCCTGGTGGCGTTCAACGCGCGGCAGGCCGCGCGCTACCAGGCGCATGCGCTGGAGCAGGCCGGCAACATGCAGCACGGCATCGCCTGCGCGGTCGTCCAGAGCGAACAGGAAATGGCGCCGCTGTCGCTGATATCCGAATTTCCCGACGAAACGGTGTACGGCGCCGCGTTCCGCTACGCGCATACCGTGCAAATGGAAACCGTGCTGGCCGCGGTGTCCGCCTACCAGGACCTTGCGCGCGCGCATCCGGACCTGCCGGCCGCCGGGCCATACGCCCCGTAACAACTCGAACGCGCCGATCGCGCTATGTTTGACCGTGCCCCATCGTCTACAGGAGTCCGCATGAAAACCACCGCGCTGCCTTGCGTGCTGGCCGCCGCGCTGCTGGCCGGCTGCGCCGCGCCCGAATCGGCCCCGACGCCGGCCAAAGAAGGGCCGGCGCTGGCCGATACCCACAACGCGCGCAACTCGCTGGACTGGGCGGGCACCTACGAAGGCACCCTGCCCTGCGCCGACTGCCCGGGCATCCAGACCCGCCTGACGCTGATGCCGCATGGCGCCTACGAGCTGCAAACCCGCTACCTGGAACGGCAGGCACAGCCCGCCATCGTGCGCGGCATTTTCGAATGGCAGAGCGACGGCGCCACCATACGCCTGGACCAGGCCGGCGA
Source organism: Bordetella petrii (assembly GCA_017745595.1). Classification (GTDB taxonomy): domain Bacteria; phylum Pseudomonadota; class Gammaproteobacteria; order Burkholderiales; family Burkholderiaceae_B; genus Bordetella_A; species Bordetella_A petrii_C. The sequence continues at coordinate 174,814 of WMBV01000004.1, read as the reverse complement.
CGGGCAGCTATTTTTCGTGGCCGAAGGCCGGCTGATCCAGCTGTACCAGGACGGCACGCGCCCCACCGGGCCGCTGGCGGCGCACTACGAACTGACGCTGGTGCGCTAGCCGGCGCATCTTCAGACCGTCCAGGTGCCTGACTCCCGCAGGGTGTCAGGCACCGCGTTCGTACACCCCGGTGTCTGACACCCTGCGGGAGTCAGACACCTGACCGCGATCCAGGCGTCGCGCCCGCCCGCTACGGCGCCTTGCCGTGGCGCGCGCGCCAGGCGCGCAGTTGCTCGCGATAGCGGTCCATGGCTTCGTCGTACAGGTCGTACACGCAGGGAATGCAGCCGCTTTGGCAGCAGTCGCCCGGCGCGGGCGCTTCGGGCGGCACCGGCTCGGGGTCGGCCGCGGGCGGCACGGACCGGACATCGGGCGCCGCGGGCGATTCCGCCACCCCCGGCGACGGGTATTCCCCGCGATGCTGCCGCACCATGCGCGCCGCGCGTTCTCGCGCTTCGAGGGAAAGTTTATTCGTGCTGTTCTTGCTCATGGCTCCATTCTCTCAAGAGTCGGAGCCTCCGCGAAACCCGGGGCGGTTCATTCTTTCTTCCGATTCGCATTATTCTTGAACAAGAAAAATGTAAGCGCCACGATAACTGTAGCGATCGAAACCCCGAATGCCAGGATGTCATGATCACCTTCCCAAGAGACCGCCTTCTGAAGAAAGAGTACTGATAGGACTGCAATCACCACGCTTATCAGGTTGGCTTTAAGGTCCTCAAGGTTCTTAATTTCCAACCATTTAGGGAGAACCAACTTGTCGTCTATGAACAAAGAGTACAGCCCGATGCTGATGATATACACGGCTATTGCGATCAGAAACACATCGACGGCATCAATGATTCCTATCGCAATCATTTTTCCCGATCTCTGATTAATGCCTTCACTGGAAGCGATGATATTTCCAACACTCCAGAACAGCACTATCGTCTTGAAGATAATCAGCGCAATGGCCCCCAGAAACGTGGCGATCACCGGGATAAGCATCACGTACCGGCCCAACGTAAGAACTCGATGCAGCATGCTTTCTCCAAAGGAAAACCGCGCCCACGCGGCAAAAACCCTCAAATGCATGGTCAGTCCCCGCGTGATTCTTCACCGAGGGATTTGAGTTAATCAAGCTTGTAGCTAGAACGTCAAGCCTGCGACGGCAGGGGTGTTGCGCACGGTCTTCAAGTATCGCTTATCCTCGCAATGTCGATGAGACGCATCTGCACCAGAGATAGCCTATGCAATCTGCGCCACCCAAGTCACAGATCGGTATGCTAGTGCTCGCGACGAGCGTCGTACAACTCGCAAATGGGTTCTTCGGAACATTCATATCTTTGCGTGTCGCCACGGAGGGCTTCGGCCCCGCCATATCCGGCGTAATACTCAGCAGCTATTTCGCGGGCTTTACCGTCGGCGCGCTGCGCTGCGAGCGGATAATCGGCAGAGTCGGGCACATTCGTGCGTACGCCTCGTTTGCCGGAATGATAGTCGCTGCGACGATGATGATGCCCTTGCTGCCTGAACCACTAGCCTGGATTCTTCTGCGTGCGGTCGTTGGTTTCGGATGTGCTGGTATTTTTATTACCACAGAGAGTTGGCTTAATGCAAAAGCCCGCCCGGCGGAACGTGGGCGGACCTTTTCCGTCTATATGCTGGGTACATTCCTCGCTCTAGCCCTGGGACAGATCCTTATTGGCCGGACGAGGGTCGAGACAATGGAACCCTTCAATGGGATCGCAGTTTTATTCGCTGTAGCCCTGGTCCTCGTAAGTACGGCAAGGGCCGAGCCGCCCGGCAAGACGGTATCTGCCAGACTTCCGTTCACGCGATTGTTCCGTGCGGCCCCTGTGGCTGTTGCGGGATGCCTGGCGAGCGGCATCATCACTTCCAGCTTCTATTCACTAGTTCCGGCATGGATGCAGGGCGAAGGTCTGCCACGCGAGACGATTGCCCTGTTCATGTTAGTTGCAGTGCTAGGCGGACTCGCGTTTCAAATCCCCGTCGGCCGGCTTTCTGATTACTTTGATCGACGCGCGGTGCTCATCGCCCTAAGCGCCGGTTTCGCTGTTGCGGCCATCGCAGTCGTCAACCTGCCGCACTCGCGTGCCATCGTGCTGCCGATGGCTACGGTACTCGGTGGGCTCATGTCCGCGCTATATCCGGTTTGCGTGGCCAACGCGCACGATCGCATGCCGGCAGATCAGGTAGTTGCCGTGAGCGGGCAACTTATATTGACCACCGGCGTGGGCTCTATCCTGGGACCGTTGATCGGTACTGTTGTTATGTCACGCTTCGGTATCGACGGCTTGCTTTATTTTTTGGCCGCCGCCAGCGTAACGCTGTCTTTGATTGCCATGGGCGGTCGTCTGCTGTCGACACAACCGATACATCAGGATCGGACTTTTGAGCTTTTGGCTCCTCAGGCATCGAGCCTCGCGCATGATCAACTTGGCGCGACCTTGGGCGGCGGAGCAACCCATAATGGCCCTCGGTAGTTGCAGCGCCTGCTGTGCGCCGGACCGCCCACCCAATAGCCGCTGACCAGCGCCGCGGGCGGATCCTGGGCGCTGACGCGCGCCGATACGTCCCAGGCGTCCATGCGCACGCGCAGGCCGGCATAAATGCCATGGCCGGCGCCCGCCACGATGCGCCCGCCGGATTCGATCCCCTCGCCCACGCGGATCGCGCCGTCCGCGATCACGTCGCCGCCCGCCTTGATGCCCCAGCCCGTTTCCAGGTGGTCGCCGCCAATGACGTCGCCCCCTGCCTGGATGCCGCGCGCGGCCACCGCTTCGCCCTGCACGCGCAGGTCGGCGTCGGTTTTGATGCCCTGGCCGCCGCGCAGCGCGCCGCCGACGTCCAGGCCCTGCGCGGCCAGTATGGCGCCGGCCGCGCACAGGTCTTCGCCGGTGCGGATGTCCCAGCCGGCGCGCAGGGCGCCGCCGCAATCGAGCCGGGTGCCGGCGCTGATGCCCCAGCCGGCCTGGATATCGCCGCCGGCGCGGATGGCGCCGTCGCAGATGATGCTGCCCTGGGCTTCGATGTCGCCGCCCGCCACGATGGAACCGCCCGCCCGCACGCCCGCGCCGCTGACGATGCGCGCGCCGGCGCGCACCACGCCGTCGACGCTGATGCCCTGGCGGGCCACCAGCGTGCCCGCGAAAACGATGGCGGCGGCGTCGATGGCATCGACCACCAGCACGCAGTCGGTGGGGCCGAACTGGTCGAGCAGCCAGCAGGCGTCATCGACGCGCCCGTCGGCCACCAGGGCATCCAGCACGGCCTGGTAATCGCCCTGGCCGTTGTGGTCGCGCAGGAACCATTTATAGCCGCTGGCGCAGGGGTTCTTGGCTTTGACGAAATTCTTGGTAAGTTGCATGGCACTACGCATGGAAAGACTATGAACCCTGGCCGGCGGCAGTGTGCGCAGGCCCGCGCGCGGATGGCGTGCGGGCCCGGAGGTAACCGTGGAACAGGGAATCGAGGCGAGGCGGCCGCTGGGGCCGTGCCGATTAGCCGGGTTTGGCGCGTGCGTAGGCCGAGCGCACCGCCACGTCGTGCGAGCCCACCAGGGTGGGACGCTGCGTGGCCATTGCGGCGAGCAGGGCGAAAGAAGAAGGAACTGACCGGGTCATGACGCGGGCATCCTACCATCCGGCGGGGGGGCGTCAAGAGGACTGTTGGCTGGCCACGACAGCCGCCGGAGCGGCCCGGCGCGCTAATCGAGCAGCCAGCGGAACGCGCGCCGCAGTTCCGCGGCGCCGTTTTCGGGGTACCAGCGGCCATGCGCCAGGATGACGCGGCGCGGATCCCAGGCGATCATCTGCTCGACCGCGGCGCGCAGCGCCCCGCGCCGGCGCGCGTAGGTCAGCCGCATGTCGCGCGGCATCTGGCCGTCGGGGTCTTGCACGCCGCCCAGCCGCGTCAGCCAGCGGCTGAAGGCCGAATCGAGCTTGGCCGGTTCGAAGTTTTCGATCAGGTCGGTCAGAATCAGGGTGCGGCTGCGGCGATGGAAAAATTCCACTTCCGTCATGTAGCCGCCGGCGATGGGCAGGCTGGCCAGTTCGGCGTCCCAGGGATAGCCGGCCGGCGCCTGCAGGGGCCGCGCGGGAAAATCGATGCGGCCGGCCGCCTGCTCGAGCACGCGCGGCGCCAGGAACACCTCTGCCCGCGCGTAGGCGCGGTGCCAATCGGGCACCCACCAGTAGTGGATGCGATTGGGGGCCACGATCCAGCGCGGCGTGCCCAGGCGTTCGACGGCCAGGCGCAGGGCCGGCGTCAACGCGGTGGGCGAATGAACGAACAGCGCGCCGCCGGCCAGGCGCAGCACGGTCATGCGCGTGGGAAAGCGCATCTTGGGCCACGCCGGGCCGTAGCGGATGGCGGGCCCGTCGACGATCCACACGTCGTCGTCGACGGGCTTGAGCGTATTGACCGGCAAATACAGCAGGCGCTCATCGTCCATCGGAGGCTCCGAAGGCCCGCCACCGGCGGCCGGAGAACGGGCCGGCAGGCATGCGGCGGCCTACACCACGGTCAGGGTCACGTCGATGTTGTTGCGCGTGGCATTCGAGTACGGGCACACGATGTGGGCGCGCTGCACCAGGTCTTCGGCCTGTTCGCGCGCCATGCCGGGCAGCGAAATCTTCAGCTCGACTTCGATGCCGAACCCGTTGGGAATGGGGCCGATGCCTACCGAGCCGTCCACCGACACATCCGACGGAATGGCGATCTTGTCGCGGTTGGCGACGAACTTCATGGCGCCCAGGAAGCAGGCCGAGTAGCCCGCCGCGAACAGTTGCTCGGGATTGGTGCCATCGCCGCCGGCACCGCCCATTTCGCGGGGCGTGGTCAGTTTGACGTCGAGGATTTTGTCGGACGAGACGGCGCGGCCGTCGCGGCCGCCCGTGGCCTTGGCATGAGCGCGATAAACGACTTTTTCGAGGGACATGGCAGTTTCCTTGCTGAAAGTTGAAAAACGGGGTTGAGCAGCGGGTTGAAGAACAGCCGGCGATTCCACCAAAGTACGGCTCGCCGGGGCCGGGTACAAGTTGCTAACGATTAAATAGTGCACTACTTATTTGGCCGAAAAGAACACATGGCGGATTCAGCCGTTGGCCGCCAGGCGTGCGCGCAGTTGATCGAGCTGGGCCTTCAGCGCGTCGAGCTCATCCGGCGCGCATTCGGTGGCGCACAATACCGACACCGGGATCTGCGCCGCCTTTTGCTTCAGTTCGCGCCCGGCCCGGGTCAGGCCCACGATGACCTGCCGTTCGTCTTGCTCGGCCCGCAGCCGCGTCACCAGCCCGGCGGCTTCCATGCGCTTGAGCAGCGGCGTCAGCGTGGCCGAATCCAGGAACAGGCGGCGGCCGATGTCGGACAAGGTCAGTTGGTCTTGTTCCCACAGCACCATCATTACCAGGTATTGCGGATAGGTCAGGCCCAGCGGACGCAACAGCTTGCGGTACACCTTGTTCATGGCCAGCACCGTGGAATGCAGAGCGAAGCAAAGCTGTTCGTCGAGCAGCAGCGACGGCGCGGAAGGGGAAGAGGAACGGCGGCGAGTCATGATGGAACCCATAATACATAGCGCGCTATTTAATAGCAAGTTATTTTTATGGCGCGGCCACGCACGCCGCGCCGGCGGCCCGGCGTCAGGCCGGCGGCGTGTCGAAAGCCGGGTGGTAGCGCACCGTGCCTTGCGCGCCTGCGTGCCAGGCCTGCGCCATGAAATAAGAAGCGGGCACGTCGGGCAACACCAGGCGGGGATCGGCGCGAAAGCCGAAGCGGCCGTAGTAATGCGGTTCGCCCAGCACCACGCAGCCCGCCGCGCCGCGCCCGCGCAGGCGGGTCAGCCCTTCCACCACCAGCATCGAACCCAGGCCCCGCCCCTGCCGCGCCGGCGCCACGGCCAGCGGCCCCAGGCCGTACCAGCCCACCGTGGCGCCCGCCGGCCCCGCGATGCTGACCGGCGAAAAAGCCACGTGCCCCACCACCCGGCCGTGCTCTTCCGCCACCAGCGACAGGGCCAGCGCGCCGGCGGCGCGCAGCGCGTCGACCAGCGGGCCTTCGATGTGTTCGCTGTGGGGCTCGTCGCGGAAGGCGTCCTGGATCAGGCTGTGGATGGCGGCGATATCGGCGTCGGTTTCGGGGCGTAGCAGCATGATGGAAAACTTGATGGAACGGCAGTCCGTAGAATAGACGGATTCAACGACTCTCATACAGGCATCGCATGGAAACCGAACTCGACGGCCGCCTGCTGGCGCTGCGGCAAACCGTGGCGCTGGCCCTGGCATTGTCCACCCGCAGCAATCCGCAAGCCACCGAACTGGCGCTGGATATTCTGGCCGACATGAAAGGCAGCGTCGCCCAAGCGCCGGCCGACAGTCCGTTCGATGCGCCGCCCTGGGCCGCCGGCGCGCAAGACGAACTGGACCACATCGCGCGTCTGGTGCGCGCGTTCACCCAGCAGCCGGACGACACAGGGGGGCAGTAGCGCGGCATGGCTCGCTGCGGTGTCTGACACCCTGCGGGAGTCAGACACCTGGAAGACCGCGGCCCGGGCGGCCGCTGTAGTTTAGAATTGCAGACCATGTTCTCCCGCCGCGCCGCTTCCCGGGTACGCCACCACGCCGCCATCTGGCTGGCGCTGTGCGTATTCGCGCTGAAAGCGCTGGTGCCGCAAGGCTTCATGCCGGGCACCGATCCGCACGCCACGCTGATCCAGCTGTGTTCGGCGGCCGGCCCGGTATGGGTGCAGGGCCCGCACAAGGCCGACCATCACCAAGACGCGCAGCATGCCGAACAATCGGCGGTCTGCCCGGTGGGGGCGGCGCTGGCCGCCCTGCCGCTGCTGTCGGCGCCCGCGGCCGTCGTGCCGGTGCGCACCATGGCCCTGCGCCTGGCCGCCCGCGCGCCGCCCGCGCCGGCCACCTACTCATCGCCCGGCGCCCCGCTCGGGGCGCGCGCTCCTCCTTCTCTGCTCGGTTAAGCCCTGCCGGCCCGTCGCCCGCGCGACGGCCCTTGCCTTTTCCAACCGAGACATTCCATGCCTTTCCCTTCCGCCAGGACAGCCGTCCTGCCGCGGCGCACGGCCGTTGCCGCGACGCTGGCCCTGCTGGCGGCGCCGCCCTGCGCGCGCGGGCAGGCCGACGGCGCCGTCGCCACGCTGCCCACGATTTCCGTATCCGCCGATGCGCCGCCACCCACTTTGCGCGAAGCCGCCGCCACCGGCTCGTTCCTGCAGCTGACGCCGTTCGAGACGCCCGCCAGCCTGGACATCATCACCAACCAGCAACTGCGCCAGCGCGGCGCGGTGAGCGTCATGGACGCCATCACGCAGGCGCCCGGCATCAGCGCGTTCCGCCACCCCGGCAACGGCGGCTCGTCGCTGTCGTCGCGCGGCTTCACCGATGCGAACTCGGTAGCCATTCTGTTCGACGGCCTGCGCCAGTACGGCGGCCTGGGGCAGACCTTCGTCTACGACCCGTGGTCGGTGGACCGCATCGAAGTACTGCGGGGTCCGGCCTCGGTGCTGTATGGCGAGGGCGCCATCGGCGGCGTGGTCAACGTCATTCCGAAAAAACCCACGCGCGGCCCCATCGAGAACGAAGTCCAGGCCACCGTGGGCACGCACGACACGCAGCGCCTGGGCCTGGGCAGCGGCGGCGCGCTGGACGAGCGCTGGTCGTACCGGCTGGACGCCAGCGGCAACCGCAGCAATGCCGACATGAGCCTGGGCGACTCGAGAAATGCCGCCGTCACCGCGGCGCTGCGGCTGGACGCCACGCCCGATCTACATTTCACGCTCACGCAGGCCTATGCCTGGCAGGCGCCCACCCGTTATTTCGGCACGCCGCTGATCGACGGCCAGATCGATTATTCGCTGCGCCACCAGAACTACAACGTGGCCGACAGCAAGATCATCTATCGCGACACCCGCAGCGAACTGCAGGCCGAATGGACGCCCGGCGCGGCCACCACCGTGCGCGGCCGCGTGTATTACATCGGCAGCGACCGTGACTACCGCAACGCCGAGAACACCACCTGGCAGCCCGACAGCGGCCTGATCGAGCGCAGCGCGTACACGGCCATCCAGCATGACCAGTCGCAGGTGGGTGCGCGCGCCGATGCCGCGTTCGCCGGCCGCCTGCTGGGCCTGCGCAACCAGGTGTCGGTGGGCGCCGAACTGAACCGCAGCAAACTGAAGCACACCAACAACTCGCCGTATGGCGACAGTACGCTGCTGGACCCGTACGACTTCGAGCACGGCCAGTTCATCAACGAGGCCGGCACCACGCCGCGCTATCGCAACACCGCCACGCAGTACGCGCTGTTCGCCGAAGACCGCCTGCTGCTGACCGAGCGCTGGTCGGTGCTGGGCGGCCTGCGCTACGACCACATCGACCTCGAACGGGAAGACCTGGTCGCCCATGCCACCGCCTATCGCCGCACCTACACCAACGTGGGCTGGCGCGTGGGCACGGTATACGACGTGCTGCCCACGCTGGCGGTATATGGCCAGTATTCCGAGGCCGCCGACCCGGTGGGCAGCCTGCTGCTGCTGTCGCCCGCCAATAAAGATTTCGAGCTGTCGCAGGGGCGTCAGGTCGAAGTCGGCATCAAGCAGACTTTCTGGGACGACAAGGGCGAATGGACGCTGGCGGCCTATCACATCCGCAAGACCGACCTGGTCACGCGCGACCCCGCTGACCCGTCGCTGCGGGTGCAGGTGGGCAGCCAGTCCAGCCGCGGACTGGAGCTGACGGTGGGCGTCGAGCTGGCGCGTGGCTGGCGGCTGGACTTCAACGGCGCCATTCTGGATGCGCGCTACGACGACTACACCGACACCTCGGGCGGTGCCGCCGTATCGCGCCGCGGCAATGTGCCGCCCGACGTGCCCGAACGCCTGGCCAACCTGTGGCTCAGCTGGAAGTTCGCGCCGCAATGGACGGCCATCGCCGGCGTGCGCTATGTGGGCAAGCGTTATGCGGACAGCGCCAACGAACTGGAGATGGCCGCCTACACCACCACCGACCTGGCCCTGCAATGGCAGGCCCGGCGCGACCTGAGCCTGGCCCTGCGCGCCTACAACGTGTTCGACAGGCAGTACGCCGAAACCGCCTACTACAACCCGACGCAATGGCTGCTGGGCGCCGGGCGGCGCGTGGAGCTGTCGGCCAACTACCAATTTTGAAGTGAAAGCCCCCCAAAGCGCTCCCGGACAGGTGTCAGGCTCCGTAGGTGCCTGACACCGCTTCGGTGTCTGACACCCTGCGGGAGTCAGACACCTATGAAGGAGGCGGCGCCGCATCCGTTTCGTCCCAGGCGGACCACGCAACGCACGGTGAAGCACTGACACCAAACCAGACCTGAATCAGACTATGAACTACGACACTTCTTCCGACACCGATACCGTGCGCCGCGCGGATGTGTATCGCGCCGTGTGGCGCTGGCATTTCTACGCGGGCCTGCTGGTGCTGCCCTTCATGATCCTGCTGGCCGTCACCGGCGGGCTGTATCTGTTCCACAATGAAATCGAAAATGCCTGGTACCGCGACCTGCGGCACGTGGAGCCGGCCGGCACGCCCGCGCTGGCGCCCTCGGCATTGACGGCCGCGGCGTTGCGGGCCCATCCCGGCACGCTGGCCAAATACCTGCCGCCCGCCGCGCCCGACGCCGCGGCGCAAGCGGTGATCAAGCCGGCCGGCGGCGACAGCCTGAGCGTGTATATCGACCCGTACAGCGGCGCCGTGCTGGGCGCCCTGCCCGAGCGCGGCACGCTGATGTGGACCATCCGGCGGCTGCACAGCCTGGACTATTTCGGTCCCATCGCCAACGGCGCCATCGAAATCGCCGCCGGCTGGGCCATCTTGCTGGTGCTGACCGGCATCTATTTGTGGTGGCCGCGCGGCCGCAGACAGGGCGTGGTCAGCGTGCGCGGCACGCCGCGCAAGCGCGTGTTCTGGCGCGACACCCACGCCGTGACCGGCGCGGCGGTGGGGCTGTTCATCTTGTTCCTGGCGGGCACGGGCATGCCCTGGTCTATTGTCTGGGGCGGCAAGGTCAACCAGTGGGCCAACGGCAACAACTTCGGCTATCCGGCCGGCGTGCGCGTGGCGGTGCCGATGTCCGACGAGCACCTGGGCCACATGGGGCCCACCACCTGGTCGCTCGAACAGGCGCGCATGCCGGAATCGTCGCAGGCGCATGCGATGGGCGGCCGGCCCATCGGCCTGGACGCGGCCGTGTCGATTTTCGACCGCCTGGGCCTGGCGCCCGGCTACGCCATCAATGTGCCGCACGGCGCGGCCGGCGTCTACACCGCCTCGGTGTATCCCAACGACCTGGCGCGCCAGCGCGTCGTGCACCTGGACCAGTACAGCGGCAAGCCGCTGCTGGACATGAGCTACGCCGACTACGGCCCGCTGGGCAAGGCGCTGGAATGGGGCATCAACGTGCACATGGGGCAGGAATTCGGCCTGGCCAACCAGTTGATCCTGCTGGCGGCCTGCCTGGGCATCGTGCTGCTCAGCGTGGCCGGCGGCGTCATGTGGTGGAAACGGCGGCCCGACGGCCGGCTGGGCATTCCGCCCATGCCGGCGGCGCGCGGCGCGCTGCGCGGCGTGCTGGCGCTGATGATCGCGGGCGGCATCGTCTTCCCGCTGGTGGGCGCCTCGTTGCTGGCCATGCTGCTGATCGACCTGCTGGTGCAACGCCAGGCGCGCGTTGACACCGCCCCGCACCGCGTGTAGTTTCTACGCCTATCATGCACCGACGCGCCCCCGCCTTTACCCGTCAGCGTGCCGCGGCTCCCGCCGCCGGCCCGCGCGCGTCGTGCCTGCTCATCGTCAACCAGGCCCCCCCGGCCGCCCCGCCATCGGGCGTGGTCGCGGGCCGGGCGGCGCCGCCGCCTCCCGCCATCGCCCAGGGCTGATTCCAGCCCTACCTCGCGGTTCCAGCACATTCCTGATTCCTGGCCGTCCGGCGCGCCGAGCGCCGGCCGCGGCCGCTGGAGCCTGTGCATTTTCTTGACGGGTGAGTTCGATGACGCATTCCAGACCGGCCTATAAGGCCCAAGGCGCCACGGCGCTTTTCGTCCTGCTATGGAGCAGCGGCGCGATTTTCTCGAAATGGAGCCTGGCCTCTGCCACGCCGTTTGCCTTCCTGCCGCTGCGCTTCGCGCTGGCGCTTGCCGCGCTGCTGGCCCTGGCCGCGGCGGCGCGGCAACCGTGGCTGCCGCCGCGCGGCACGCGCGGGCGCGCGATGGCCACCGGCCTGACCATGACCGGCGGCTACACGATCTGCTACTTCCTGGCGCTGGACCACGGCATTACGCCGGGCGTGCTGGCCACCACCCTGGGCGCCCAGCCTTTGCTGACCCTGGTATTGCTGGAACGCCGCTATCCGCTGGCGCGCGTGCTGGGACTGGCGCTGGCCCTGGGCGGCCTGGCGCTGGTCGTGTGGGACAGCATCGGCCTGGCGCGCTATTCGGCCGCGGGCATCCTGTATGCGCTGGGCGCGCTGCTCAGCATGACGGGCGGCGCGATCCTGCAGAAAGGCCTGCGCCAGCCGCCGCTGCGCGCGCTGCCGCTGCAATATGCCGTGGCGCTGCTGCTGTGCCTGGCCTGCACGCCCTGGCAGCCCTGGCGGCTGTCCGGCGGGCCAGGCCTGTGGGTGCCGCTGCTGTGGCTGGGCCTGGTGATCTCGGTGGGCGCCACGCTGCTACTGTACCGGCTGATCCAGACGGGCAACCTGGTCAATGTGACCAGCCTGTTCTACCTGGTGCCGGGCGTGACCGCGCTGCTGGACTACCTGCTGCTGGGCAACCGCCTGGCCCCGCTGAGCCTGGCGGGCATGGCGGCGATTCTGGCCGGGCTGGCGCTGGTGTTCCGGGCCGCCCCCCGCGCCTGAGCGGCGTGCGGGCCGCGCCCAGGTCGCCCTGGTGTCCGACTCCCGCAAGGGTGTCGGACACCGATGTGGGCAGGTACCGTGGCAATACATCGGTGTCCGACACCCTGCGGGAGTCGGACACCTGGCATATCCAGGGCACCTCGCCCCCACACCTGTCAGGTGCCCGTCAGCATCCTGTCCGGCTTATTATTGACAACGTTATTGACGATGCGAGGCCGGCAAGCGTAACCTCGCCCCCACTCATCACTCCGCGAGCCCCTTATGACCTCATCACCGGAAGCCCCGCCGATCGACCACGCGCTCTGCCTGGGCCCGCTGCCCGGCATCGCCCCCGCCTCCTTCGACGTGCCGCGCGGCGCAGTCGACACGCACGCCCACGTCATCGGCGACGGCGTGCGCTACCCGTACGTGGAAAACCGCAGCTATACCCCGCCGCCCGCGCCGGAAGACAAGTACCTGGCCATGCTGGCCGGCTGCGGCATGGCCCGCGGCGTGCTGGTGCAGGTCAGCGTGCACGGCACCGATAACCGCTACATGCTGGAAGTGCTGGGCCGCCATCCCGACAAGCTGCGCGGCGTGGCGGTGGTGAACCCCGACGTCACCGACCGCGAACTGGAAAGCATGCATGCCGCCGGCGTACGCGGCATCCGCTTCAACGTGCTGTTCGGCGGCGGCGTCGGCCTGGACGCGGTCGACCAACTGGCGCCGCGCATCGCCAGGCTGGGCTGGCACGCGCAATTCCTGATGGACGTGCGGCACCTGCCCGACGTCATGCCGCGCCTGGCCAGGCTGCCCGTGCCCTGCGTGTTCGACCACATGGGCCACATGCCGGTCGCGGCGGGCATGCAGCATCCCGGCTTCCAGGCCCTGCTGCATGGCGTCAAGGAATACGGCTGGTGGGCCAAGCTGTCGGGCGCCTACCGTCTCAGCGATCAGTTCGACCACTACGACGACGTCACCCCTTGGGCACAGGCCCTGATCCAGGCCGCCCCCGACCGCATGGTGTGGGGCAGCGACTGGCCGCACGTCGCCATCAGCCGCATGCCCGACACCGGCGTACTGCGCAATCTGCTGCCCAAGTGGGCGCCCGACGCCGACATGCGCCGCCGCATACTGGTGGACAACCCGCAGGCGCTGTACGACTTCCCCGTCCTTGACCGAGCCGCATCCGGCCAATAACGCATCCGAAAGAGGCACGACATGAGCTGGTTTCGCGAACTCTCGCCTACGGGCAAACGCACTTTCTTCGCATCGTTCCTGGGCTGGACTATCGACGCCCTGGATTACATGGTGTTCACCTTCGTGATATCGACGCTGGTGACCCTATGGGGCATCGACCGCGGCCAGGCGGGCATGCTGGGCACGGTGACACTGCTGTTCTCGGCCATCGGCGGCTGGGGCGCCGGCATCCTGGCCGACCGCTACGGCCGCGTGCGCATCCTGCAGATCACCATCCTGTGGTTCTCGATATGCACGGTGGGCATCGGCTTCACCCAGAACTTCGAGCAGATCTTCATCTTGCGCGCGCTGCAGGGCCTGGGCTTCGGCGGCGAGTGGGCGGTGGGCTCGGTGCTGATGGGCGAGATCATCAAGTCGCAACATCGCGCGCGCGCCGTGGGCACCGTGCAAAGCGGCTGGGCGGTGGGCTGGGGCGTGGCCGCCCTGCTGTACACCATTGCGTTCTCGGTGCTGCCCGAGGAATGGGCCTGGCGCAGCCTGTTCTGGGTGGGCGTGCTGCCCGCCCTGCTGGTGCTGTATATCCGCAAGCACGTGCCCGAGCCCGAGATCTTCGAACAGGCGCGCGACCAGCAGAAGCAGGATCGCCCCCGGGTATCGCCCTGGCTGATTTTCTCGCCCGCGCTGGTCAAGACCACGCTGCTGTCGGCCCTGCTGTGCACCGGCATCCAGGGCGGCTACTACGCCGTCACTACCTGGCTGCCCACGTACCTGAAGGTCGAGCGGCACCTGTCGGTGCTGAATACCGGCGGCTACCTGCTGGTGATCATCCTGGGCTCGTTCTGCGGCTACATCGCCGGCGCGCACATGGCCGACCGCCTGGGCCGCCGCATCAACTTCATCATCTATTCGGTGCTGTCGGGCGTCTGCGTGTACTTCTACACCCAGGTGCCGCTGACCGACGGCCAGATGCTGTTCCTGGGCTTCCCGCTGGGTTTCGCGGCCTCGGGCATCTTCGGCGGCCTGGGCGCCTACCTGACCGAACTGTTCCCGTCGGAAATCCGCGCCAACGGCCAGGGCTTTGCCTATAACTTCGGCCGCGGCATCGGCGCGCTGTTTCCCAGCCTGGTGGGCTACCTGAGCAACAGCATGGGCCTGGCCATGGCCATCGGCATCTTCGCCGGCGGCGCGTATACCGTGGTGCTGATCGCCACCCTGCTGCTGCCCGAGACCCGGGGCCGCGAGCTGTCCAGCCTGGACACCGCCGGCTAGCGGGCCGCGCCGAACCGGTGCTTGCCCGGGCCTTACTTGCCGCCGCTGGATGGCGCGCCTAGCGCGTCTGTCCAGCGGCGGTAGTCGCGCGCCACAATCGCAGCATAAGCCTCGCCGTCTTGGTACCGCACAGGCTGGCCGTACTTCTGCTGGAAGGCGCCGATCACTTCGGGGTTGGTCAAAACGGCCTGCAACGCGCTGGACAGCTTTGCCCGCGCGGCTTCGGGAATCCCGGCGGGCGCGGCAAGAGAAAAGTACGACTCTTGCGCGTAGTCGACCATGCCCGTTTCCCGCAGTGTCGGCACGTCGGGCATCGCCGTCCAGCGATTGCCCCCGGTGGAAACCAGCATGCGGATCTTGCCCGCCTTGAGCTGCGGCAGGGTGACATTGGGCGAGCCGTTGACGACGTCGACCTGGCCGCCCAGCAGCGCCGTGACGCTTTCGTTGTCGCCCTTGTAAGGAATGAACTGCCATTGCATGCCCAGGTCCTTGCCCAGGCGGCTCATGATCAACTCATTCGTCGTCCCGGCGCCCAGCGTGCCAAAAGAGAGCTTCCCCGGATTTGCTTTTCCGTAGTCGACCAGCTCTTTGAAGCTTTTCCATGGCGCGTCGGCGCGCACGAAAATGCCGTAGTCGTAGGGTCCCACCACGGCGAGATGGGCAAAATCCTTGAGCGGATCATAAGGAACGGCCTGTTGCTGAGGAATGATCGTCAGCACCGGGTAGTTCACCGTGCCCAGCGTGTAGCCATCCGGCTTTGCACGAGCCAGCGTCGACACCCCGACGATGCCGCCCGCGCCGGACTTGTTCACGACCACCACGGATTGCCCGAGTTCCTTTTCCATTCGTATGGCGATATCGCGCGCCACGGCATCGGTCGTGGTGCCGGGGGGAAACTGCACGATCATCTGCAACGGATGTTCTGGCCAGTCCGCCGCGACGGCCTTGGCCATGGCGCAGGTGCCAAGGACAACGGTAGCTGCTATCACTAAGCGCTTCATTATTGATTTCCCTTGAAAATTATCTTGATGGCTCGGCGCGCCTGTCTTTTCAGAACGCAAGCTCCGGCCCGATTTGCACATTCATGACCTGTGCGCCCGCGGCAAGGCGCACAAGAGACTGCCGCGGATCGCGCGTGATGCTTTCTATCGTCACGTCTTGTCCGCGCAGGCGCTCCGACAATCGCCGCAGCACGTTCGCCGCGGGGCGCGGATTGTTGCGCCGGTCAACCAGGCCATTGCGGGCGAAGTAGCCGCGGTCGATGTCCATGAACGTGTCCAAGATCATGCAGACGGCGGGATAGGCGGCCTTGGCAATGGCAGCCTCTGCGACGCGCGCCGCCAACGCCGCGTCGTCATCGTTCACCGACGCAGATTTTCGGCTGGCCAGGTTGATGTGGATGGCAATGGGCACACTGAACCTGGCCGCCTGCGCAACAGCATGCTGCACAGATTCCAGCACCGGCTCGTCGCCGGCAATCCGCACCACCACGCCCAATGCCGGTGAGCCTGGCACGCCGAGCCCGAACCGCTCGAGGTGAGGCAATTCGTCTTGCGAAAGGCCGCAACTCATGGTGTGGTCATACTGTCCCTTCGTATGGCTGGACGGTGGCTGCATGACGGGAGCGACAAACAAACGTATCTGGCGCCGCGCGAACGGCTCGATCGCGTCGGCCGCAGGAATGGCTTCCGGCCCTATCCACTCGTAGGCCTCGAGGGCGCTGCCCAGCACGGCCAACTGATCCAGCACTCGCGGAACCGGCACGGAGGTCCCGAACACCGTGAAACGGTGGCCCATGTCGCCCAGTAATTTGACGCGCTCGAACGCACCGGCGTCGGTAATGTCTTGAATGGGAATCCGGATGCTGCGGATCCCGGCATCCCAAAGATTGAGCGCGTAGTAGTCGTTGCGCACCCGCTTGCGCACGAAAGCATCCAACGGGGGGTTGTACGGCAAGGCTTCGGCGCGGGCCCAGTCGTGGCGGAAATCGGCCCCCACCGTACTGTCCGCATGTTCACGCACATCCCCTTCGACTTGCAGGGCGATCTGCTCGCTTTGGGCCGTATCGGTCGACCCGTACGTACGCGCAAACCGGGCGATGTGGCCTTGCTCGTGGATATCGACGATGAAGAAGCCGAATTTGCCCAGGTCGTTGCGGCCCAATTCTTCTCCGGGCTGGGTGCGAAAGAGCTCCGCGTAATCCTGGCGGAAATTGGTGGACGAGGGCAACGCATACGACCACATGCCTTCATGGCGATTCAAGAAGAAGGTGTGCACATGGCCCGCGAACAGGGCCTCTACCCTCGCATTCGCGGTGAGCTCCAGCAGGCGCTGGCGTGGGCCATTGTCGATATTGTCGTAATGGTTTTCCTCATCCGGCTCCGTCACATAGGGAGGATAGTGCGTGAACAGGAAGATGCGGCGGCCGGCGGCGGACTCTTCCCGCAAGCGGCTTTCCAGAAACTGCCACTGCGCCGCCTCTTGGGGCAGCCCGGACCCCAGCAGACATGCGTTGATAATGACGAAGCAGACATTGTCTTGCGTGAACGCCTGCCACTGCGCCCCGAAATGATGCTCGTATTTTTCGCAGCTATCGCCCGAAATGCAGGCGGCGGGATTGCCGGGCAAATGCTTGTCGCCAATATCGTGGTTGCCCGGAGCGATGTAGAAAGGGGCTTCCAGGCCCTGGTACAGGGCGGTGGCGAAATCGGCAGCGCCCTCGTAGTCGGTGGAATGCGGCAATGGATGTACCACGTCGCCTACGTGGATGGTGAAGGCCGGCGCGATTTTGTTGATGGCAGCCACCACGACCTGGTTGCGGGGGTTGGCCAAATGATTGGTTTGCCACGGAGAAGTATTGCCCGCTTGCGCGGGATTGAGATGCGAGTCTGCCACCACTGCGAAACGCAGCAACCGACGACCGCCGGCGAAATTTGTCATGATGTATAATTCAATATAGTGGAATTGATGATTAATAGTTATACAGTCATTTTATATAACGGCACAAAAAGGGATGTCAATCATGGCCGACCTGCCTTTTGATCTCATGCCGCGTCAGGAACTCGAGCGCGAGCCGCGCTTCGCCTCGACGCTCGCCAATGGGTTGGATATCCTGCGGTGCTTTTCCGCCACCCAGCCGGCACTGGGCAACAAAGACATCGCCGACGCCCTGGGGTTATCGCGCCCTACCGTCGCGCGCCTGACATTCACCCTGGTCACGCTGGGCTACCTGCGCAAAGACGCCGCCAGCAAGCGCTATTCGCTGGCGCCTGGCGTGCTGTCACTGATCTATCCGCTGCTGATACAGCTCACGGTGCGCCGCGTGGCGGAGCATGAACTCGCCGCGCTGTCCGAAGACGCAGGCGGCCCCGTTTCTATCGGCACCCGGGATCGCCTGCAGGTCGTCTACGTGGACACGATCCACGATCGCGGCAATACGGGCGCGAAACCCGATATCGGTTCTTCCCGCCCGATGCTGCATACCGCAATGGGCCGCGCGCTACTGTATGCCCTGGATGCGGAAGAACGCGATGTCTTGCTGCCGCTGCTGCTGGCGCAAGAAGAACAGGGGCGGGAAGCGGCGCGGATATCGCTGGATGAGGCGTTCGGGCAGATCGCCCAGCATGGTTTCTGCACCAGCTATGGCTGCTGGCGGCCAGAATTGGCGGGCCTGGCCGTGCCGTTGCGATATCGCGCGGGAGACTTGCCCCTTGCGATCAATTTGACCTTGCCCATCGAAGCCGTGAAAACCGGCCAGATAGAAAACGAGCATGGCCCGCGCCTGGTCGGGCTAGCCCAAAACGTGGACCGCCGGCTGGGCATCGACGTGTAATGCGCGGACCGCGTTGAAGCGTTCAAGAATGCGATGGTTCAGCGCGGGGCCGCGCTGCGCGCGACCAGGTGGCGGTTGAGCGCCAGGTAGGCGTCGCGCGAGGGCGCCAGGTGCTCGCGGCACAGGCGGATGAGCTCGTCGCGCCGCCCTTCTTGCAGGGCCGCGATCATGGCCCAGTGCTCTTGCCGCGCACGCTCGCGGTACGAGGCATCGACCAGCGAGCCGAAGCGGATGACGTGCGTCTGGCGCGCGTATTCGTGAATGGCCTTTTGCAGCACGCCGTTGTCGCAAAAGCCGAACAGGGCCTGGTGGAAACGCTGGTTGGTGTGGAACACCGCGCGCGGGTCTTCGGCCGCCACGGCGCGGTCGTGCTCGCGCTGGATATCGGTAAGCTGGCGCAGGGCCGGCGCCGGCAACGGGCAAGGCAGCGTGCGCGCGGCCTCGGCCTCGAGCAGCTCGCGCAACTGGTAAAGCTCGACCACTTCCCGAGGCGCGAAAGCCCGCACTTCACAGCCCACATTCTTGCGCCGCTCGACCAGCCCGCGCCGCGCCAGTTCGGCCAGCACTTCGCGCGCCGCATGGCGCTTGAAACCGAAGCGCCGGATCAGGTCGTCTTCGATCAGGCGTTCGCGCGGATGCAGGCTGCCCAGCACGATGTCTTCTTCGAGCTCGCGCACGGCGTCCGCGATGCCCGAGGCTTCGGCGGGTGCATGGGGTGGCGGATCGGACCGGACCTGCGACATCGATGGCGTATACCGTGGCGGGGCCCTTGCGGGCGGGGATAGCCACTATATCAACATTCGATTCAGCGTTGGGCCAGCGCCGCGGCCGCGGCGCCGGGCACGGCCGCGCGGTCGTCAATAGGAAAATGCAGCAGCGCGGCCGCCAGGCCCGCCAGCGCGGTACCCGCCCACACCGGTGTATACGAGCCCGTCAGATCGAACGCCAGCCCGCCCAGCCACACCCCCAGGAAAGACCCCAGCTGGTGGCTGAGGAAACACACGCCGAACAGGGTGCCCAGGTGGCGCGTGCCGAATACCTTGGCCACCAGCCCGCTGGTCAGCGGCACCGTGCCCAGCCAGGTCAGGCCCATGACCGCGGCGAACAGCAGCACCGATGCCGTGCTTTTGGGCAGCAGGAAGAACGCCGCGATAGCCGCGCCGCGTATCAGGTACAGCCAGCCCAGCACATACTGCTGGCGGTAGCGGCCGCCCAGCCAGCCGCAGGCCCAGCTGCCCGCCATGTTGAACAGGCCGATCAGCGCCAGCGCGGTGGCGCCCAGCCCCGCCGGCATGTGGCACAGCACCAGGTAGCCCGGCAAATGCGTGGCAATGAACGCCAGCTGGAACCCGCAGGTGAAAAAACCCAGGGTCAGCAGGCAATAGCCGCGATGGCGGCAGGCATGCAGCAGGGCCTGTTTCAACGGCAGCGCCGGCTCCGCGGCCGCCGGCATCGCGCCGCGCGGCGCGCGACGGTCCAGCAGCAGGCCCAGTGGCGCCACCAGCAGCATCAGCGCGGCCAACGCCAGCAGCGATGTCGACACGCCGCCGCTTTCGCGCAGTATTTGCGCAAACGGCACCAGCACCACCTGGCCGACCGACCCGCCAGCGCTGGCAAGCCCCAGCGCCATGCTGCGCCGCTGCGGCGACGCCGCCCGCCCCACCGCGGCGAGCACCACGCCGAAGCTGGTGCAGCTGATGCCGATGCCCACCAGCACGCCCATGCCCAGCACCAGCAACACGGGCGACTGCGCCGCCGTGGCCAGCGCCAGCCCGGCCGCGAAGGCCGCCGCGCCGAACGCCACGACTGGCGCCGACCCGTAGCGGTCGGCCGCCGCCCCCGCGAACGGCTGCGCCGCGCCCCATACCAGGTTGTGTATCGCGATGGCGAACGCGATCTGCGTCACCGGCAGGCCGCGATCGAACGAGAACGGCGTGATGAACAGGCCGAACGTCTGCCGCACCCCCATGGCGGCGCTGAGTATCAGTGCCGCCGCCAGCACGACGCCGATGGCCGGGGCGGCCAGCGGACGGACAGGGTTCCCGGTTTGCATGATGACGCGATCTCCTTTGCCGGCATGGTGGCAGCGGCCGGCCGCCCGGGCAAAGGAAAAGAATTCGGCGGCGAGTGAAAGCGATTCACTCGCCTCATCCCGCGAACGCGCGCGCCTCGTCGATCAGCCAGTCGCGGAAGGCCAGGTGCGCGCTGCGCCGCGCGACACTGTCGGCGCTGACCAGCCAGTAGACCGTTTCGGCCTGCACGATGGGCTGGTTGAACGTGACCAGGGTGCCCGCCGCCAGATCGGGCCCGACCAGCGGCCGGCGTCCCAGCGCCACGCCCAGCCCGGCATGGGCGGCCTCGAATGCCAGCTGGATCGTATCGAAGCGCAGGCCGCCGGCCAGGTCGAGTCCCGCCGGCGCCGCGTCGCCCGCCCGATCCAACCAGGCCTGCCAGTCTTCGCTGGCGAGATCGACATGGATCAGGGTGGCGCGCCGCCAGTCGAAGCCGCCGTCGGCATGCGCAAGGCGGTCGCGATACGCCGGGCTGCACACCGGCATCAGCTGTTCGCCGAATAGCGGTATCCAGCTGGCCGCCGACACGGCGCCGCGGCTCATGCGGATGGCGAAGTCGAAGCCATCGACCGGGAACGCCACGTGGCGCTGCGAGGTGTCGAGCGTGATCGGCACCTGCGGCCATCGCGACCGGAACGCCGGCAGGCGCGGCAGCAGCCAGCGCGCGGCCAGCGTGGGCGCGCAGCTGATGCCAATGCCGCCGCCCTGTGCGCCCGGCAGGCGCTGCGTGGCCGTGGCGATCAGCGACAGGGCTTCAGACACATACAGCAGATAGTCGGCGCCCTCG
The DNA here is from genome assembly GCA_017745595.1 of Bordetella petrii. Taxonomy (GTDB): domain Bacteria; phylum Pseudomonadota; class Gammaproteobacteria; order Burkholderiales; family Burkholderiaceae_B; genus Bordetella_A; species Bordetella_A petrii_C. Next base: position 153,722 of record WMBV01000004.1, on the reverse strand, counting down.
GGGGTCAATGACAGGCCGCGCGGGCTGCGCATGAACAGATCCACGCCCAGCGCCTGTTCCAGCCCCACGATGCCATGGCTGACCGCGCTGGGGGTGACGTTGAGTTCGGCCGCGGCCAGTTTGAAACTGCGCAGGCGGCCGGCGGCCTCGAACAGGCGCAATGCGGGCAATGGCGGAAGGCGGCGCGGCATGGGCGAGTGTCCTTCAGGCGAAACCGGCCGCGCGGCAAGGCGCGGCAATGGCGCCTACTGTAGCGGACACACGCGCGCGGCGCACGCGCCGGCGCGGCCCAGGCGAAGCCGGCGCCCGGTCAGTAGCTGACCCCCGCCGCCCGCAATTGCGAGGCCGTATGCCGCAGCTCGGGCAAGAACTCGCGCACGGCCGTGGCCTGATCGAAGCTGCCCGCCGACAAGCTGACGTTGATGGCCGCGATGATGGCCCCGTCTTTATCGCGCACCGGCACGCCCAGGCCGGCGATGGATTCGTCCAGTTCGCCGTCGATCCAGGCGTAGCCTTGTTCGCGCGCCAATTCGATGGCGGCTTTCAGGCGCGCGCGATCCACCACGGTGGCGCCGGTCAGTTTCTTCAGCGTGGCGTGGGCCAAGTAGGCATCCAGCGCCGCGTCGTCGAGCCCCGACAGCAGCACCCGCCCCATCGACACCGCATGCGCAGGCAGCCGGCTGCCCAGTGACGGGCTCATGGGCAGGATGCGCCGCGTGTGCAGGCGCTGCACGTACACGATGTCTTCTTCGTCGAGCACCGACACCGCGCACGACTGCCCGATGCGCGCGCACAGTTCTTCGAGCGCCAGCTGCGCCTGCTGCCAGTACGGCAGCGAGTACAGGTACGACAGCCCCAGGCGCAGCACCTTGGGTGTCAGCCAGTAATACTTGCCGTCAGTCTTCACGAAAGACAGGTCGATCAGCGTCAGCAAGAAACGCCGCACCGCCGTGCGCGGCAAATCCACTGCCTCGGCCACGTCGCCCAGCGTTTGCCGGGCCGCGCCCTGCCCCATGGCTTCGATGATTTTCAGCCCGCGCGCAAAGGTGCGAACAAAGGATTCGCTTTCAGGTGTTGCCATGCCTACCCCCGCCGCGTGCTTGACACGGCAAAAAACGGCCCGCAAAATGACCATAAAGCGGATACACATATCCGCTAAGCGGTCATTGTAGCACGATGCCCAGATTTATCAACTGCCCTTTCCCCGCAAAGCCCGCCACCATGACAGAAGCCACTTTCGAAACCGATTTCTGGAAAGACGCCGAATCGCGCAAGATCTGGGACGACATCGTTCCCGGCCAGCCGCGCAAGACCATTCCCTACACGCTGACCCTGGAAGCCATCCAGAAATACTGCCGCGTGGTGGGCGACATGCACCCCTTGTATTTCGACGAGGAATACGCGCGCAATTCGCCTTACAAGGGCCTGATCGCGCCGCCGGCCATCCACATCCTGCTGATGTTCTCGTGCACCCCCACCGACGACTGGATGCGCAGCCCCGGCACCGTCAACGCCGGCCAGAGCTGGAGCTACAACATCCCCGCCCGCCCCGGCGACGTCATCCGCCTGCAGGCCCGCGCGCTGGACAAGTTCATCAAGAAAGACCGCCTGTTCGCCGTGCACGACAACGTGTTCTTCAACCAGCGCGACGAGGTCATCTGCAGTGGCCGCGGCTGGACCATCCGCCCCGTATAACCGCAGCCCGCACCAGGAACCGCATTCATGAACCCCGCATTCGACACCCTGAAGACCGGCCAGCAGATCGACGGCACGCCGTTTTCCCCCACCCGCGAATCCATCCGCGACTTCTGCGAAGCCTCGCTGGACTTCAACCCCCTGCACCTGGATGACAACTACATGCAGGGCAACTTCGGCAAGACCCATTTCGGCGGCATCATCATGCACGGCATGAACAACTTCGGCGTCATCGCCAAGATGCTGACCGATTGGCTGTATCCGCTGGGCGGCGTGCAGCGCCGCCTGGAAACCCGCTGGAAGGCCCCGGTAAAGCCGGGCGACACCATCACGCCGCGCGCCACCATCACGTCGACCCGCAAAACCGAAAAAAGCCAATGGGCCATGCTGGACGTGCAAGTCACCAACCAGCGCGGCGAAACCGTGGCGACAGGCGAAGCCATGGTCGAGTTTCCGAAACACGGCGGTGTCTGACACCCATGGGGTGTCAGACACCTAAGAGGTGTCAGGCTCCCCGCAGGGGTGCCTGACACCGAACACCCGAGATTGCCCACAAAAAAGCACCGGAGACAAATCATGAAGACATGGATCCAAGCGGCCGCCGCCGCCACCCTGGCCGTGGCCGCCGTCGCCGCCGCGCCCGCCGCGCAGGCCCAGCAAGCCTACCCGTCGCGCAGCGTGACCCTGGTGGTGCCCTTTCCGCCCGGCGGCACCACCGACATCCTGGCCCGCCTGCTGGCCAACGAGCTCAGCCAGCAATGGAAGCAGACCGTCGTCGTCGAAAACAAGCCCGGCGCCAGCGGCACCATCTTTTCCGAACAACTGGCCCGCACCGAACCCGACGGCTACACGCTGATGCTGACGGCCACGCACCACGTCATCAACCCCAGCCTGTACAAGAACCTGCGCTACGACACCCGCAAAGACTTCACCCCCATTGCCGAGGTGGCGGCGGTGCCCAACGTGCTGGTCGTGAACCCGTCGTTTCCCGCCCAGAACGTGCAGGAACTGATCGCCTACGCCCGTGCCCACCCGGGCAAGGTGAACTTCGGCTCGTCCGGCACGGGCGGCGCCAACCACCTGTCGGGCGAGCTGTTCAAATCCATGGCCGGCATCGACATGGTCCACATTCCGTACAAGGGCGCCGCCCCGGCCCTGAACGACCTGCTGGGCGGACAGATTCCGGTGATGTTCGATTCCGTGCCCGGCGTGCTGCAGCACATCCAGGCCGGCAAGCTGCGCGCCCTGGGCGTCACCTCGCTGAAGCGCTCGCCGGCCCTGCCCGACGTGCCCACGCTGGACGAAGCCGGCGTCAAGGGTTTCGAAGCCATGGCGTGGTTCGGCTTGTACGCGCCCGGCAAGATGCCGCCGGCGCTGGCCAGGCAAATCTCTACCGACGTGCTCACCGCCCTGCAAAGCGCGCAGATCAAGCAACAATTCGCCAAGCAAGGCGCCGAGCCCGGCACCATGAGCCAGCCCGAGTTCGCCAGCTTCGTGAATGCCGAAATCGATAAATGGGCCAAGGTCATCGCCGACGCCCACATCAGCATCCAATAAAAGGAAAGCCGCCCCATGCCGGACGCAGCAACCGCCGCCGCCCCAGGCGCCCTGTCGCACATCAGGGTGCTGGACCTGTCCCGCATCCTGGCGGGGCCCTGGTGCACCCAGAACCTGGCCGACCTGGGCGCCGAGGTCATCAAGGTCGAACGCCCCGGCAGCGGCGACGACACCCGCGCCTGGGGGCCGCCCTGGACCAAGGATGCCGACGGCCGCGACGCGGCCGACTCCACCTACTACGCCGCCGCCAACCGCGGCAAGAAGTCGGTCACCATCGACATCGCCAGCCCCGACGGCCAGCGCCTGGTGCGCGAACTGGCCGCCCGCAGCGACGTCGTGGTGGAAAACTACAAGATCGGCGACCTGAAACGCTACGGCCTGGACTACGACAGCCTGCGCGCCGTGAACCCGGGGCTGGTGTACTGCTCGATTACCGGCTACGGCCAAAGCGGCCCCAGCGCCCGCAAGCCCGGCTACGACTTCGTCTTCCAGGCCATCGGCGGCCTGATGAGCATCACCGGCGAGCACGACAGCCTGCCTGGCGGGGGCCCCCAGAAAACCGGCATCGCCATCGCCGACGTCATCACCGGCATGTACGCCACCATTGCCATCCTGGCGGCCCTGAACCGCCGCGGCGAGTCCGGCGAGGGGCAATACATCGACATGGCCCTGCTCGACTGCATCGTGGCCCTGGGGGGCAACCAGGTCACCGGCTATTTCGCCAACGGCAAGATTCCGCACCGCTACGGCAACGCGCACGCCAGCCTGGTGCCTTACCAGGTATTTACCGTGGCCGACGGCGAAATCGTCGTCGCGGTCGGCAACGACGTGCAGTGGCAACGCTACTGCGCAGCCATCGCCCGCCCGGACCTCGCCGCCGATGCGCGCTGGACCAAAGTGAAAGGCCGCATCGTGGGCCGCAACAAACTGGTGCCCGAGCTGGCCCGCACCATGCTGACCCGTGGCGCCGAAGACTGGATCGCCAGGCTGGAAGCCGCCGACGTGCCCTGCGGCCGCATCAACAACTACGAACAAGTCTTCCAGCACCCGCAGGTGCAGTACCGCGGCCTGCGCGTCGACATGCCCCGACCCGGCGGCGGCATCGTATCCACCATTGCCAGCCCGTTGCGGCTGTGCGGCACGCCGGTCAGATACGAACTGCCGCCGCCGGCCGTGGGAGACAGCACCGATTATGTCCTGGCGCAATTGCTGGGCTATGGGCAGCAGGACATCCAGGCGCTGAAGCAGAAAAAGGTGGTTTGAGCGGCACTGGCCCAAGCGCCCGAAACCGGCCCCCGGGCGCGCGACTCAGGTGTCTGGCTCCCGCGGGGTGCCAGATACCGAAGCCCGCAGCAACCTCCTCGGGATATGATGTGCCATCCCCGCCCGGCGTACATCCCATGCTTCGCACCCGCCAGCTTTCCGCCCTGCTCCTGGCCTGCGCCGCCCTGCTCCCCTTCGCCGCCCAAGCCGCCCCCATCCTGCTGCACAGCGAACCCTCGCAGTTCGGCAAGATCCTGGTGTTTGAAGAAAACGGCGAACGCTGCATGAACTTCAACACCATGGTCGACTTCGGCCGGCAAACCTGCCTGGATGTGGACGAACCCGACAAACTGGTCTTCAGCTATACGCGCATGATGATCAGTGCCTTGTACGTAAAGCCGGACCCGAAAACGGTATTGATCGTCGGCCTGGGCGGCGCCACCTTGCAGAAGGCCCTGGCGAAACTGCTGCCCGATGCCACCATCGATACCGTGGAGATCGACCCCGGGGTGGGCAAGGTGGCAGAGGCGTACTTTGGCTATCGGCGGGGGCCGTCACAGCGGCTGTTCATCGAAGACGGGCGCGCGTACATCGAGCGCGCGCATCGAGAAGGCAGGCAGTACGACATGGTGATGCTGGACGCCTTCGATGTGGACTACATCCCCCAACACCTGATGACGCTGGAATTCCTGCAGCACGTCAAGGCAATACTGGCGCCCGACGGAATCGTGGTGGCGAATACGTTCACCAACAGCCAGCTGTACGAACGGGAATCGGCCACTTATGCGGCGGTATTCGGAACATTCTTCAATCTGAAAGAAGGCAACCGGGTGATCGTGGCAACGCGGGGGAAGCTGCCGGCGCGGCAATCGATTGCCGACAACGCCGCAGGCCTGGCCCGGCGGCTGGCCCCCTTGGGCATCGACTCGGACCGGGCCCTGCAACGGTACTCTCGAACCCAGGGCGCGGCGGCGCCGGCGGAGCTGCTGCGCGACTAGGGCCGGCGCGGGGCGAAGTTGCCCCTCATCTACAATGCGTGGCTGAATGGGTTGCCAGGCTGCTTGCCAGCACGCAACCGGTTAGCAGCCACAGGTAGCATGACGCGCGCGAAGAAACCCGTTTCCAGGAAAAAAAGATCCCCCGCAAAGAGCCGTACCCGATCGGCCCACAGCATCACGCGCTTCCTGCGGGCGTTCGTCGTTTCGTCTCTAGCCAGCTTCGGCGCCGCCACCTACCTGCTGAATCCGCAATGGCGGATTCCCGTCTCAGTGCAGGACGTCCTGGCCCGCCTGGAATGGCCGCCCCAGCAGCACGCCGCGCCGTTGGCCGCGCCCAGCGGGCCAACGGTCCAGACCCGGTTCACGGACTGCCCCCAGTTCTTTCCGAAGGGGCATCCGCCCGCCGTGCCCGCCGGCCCAAGACTGCGCGAGGTGTGCTTTTCCGCCTTCGCCGTGCTGCACGACGGCCGGACCAAGACGCCCGTGTTCGTCGCCGAGCGCCTGAACCGCAAGGCGTTGATCCAGGCCCAGGGGCTGCAACGCACCGACAAGTTCTACGCCGAGGCGCGCGTGCCCCGCGCCGAACGGGCCGAACTGGATGACTACCGGGGTTCGGGATTTTCGCGCGGGCACATGGCGCCCGCGGCCGACATGTCTACGCCCGCCGCCATGGCACAGAGTTTTTCCCTGGCGAATATGGTGCCGCAGGACCAGGCGCACAATGCCGGGCCCTGGAGCCGGATCGAACAGGACACGCGCAAATACGCGATGCGCGCCGCGGGCGACGTATACGTTTTTACCGGGCCCGTGTACGACGGCCGGCCCGCCACGATCGGGGCCGGCGTCGCGGTGCCCGGCCATCTTTACAAGGTCGTGTACGACGCCACGACCGGACGGTCGTGGGTGCACTGGCAGGCCAACAACAGCGGCGCCAAGGCCGGCGCGCCGATCAGCTATGCCGAGTTTGTCAGGCGCACCGGAATGCGGCTGCTGCCCGCGCGGCAAGGCTGAACCGCGCTTGCGCGAACGCGCCGCGCCTATTGCCGGCGGGCGGCCGCGACGGCCCGTTTCAGCGCCGCCAGCGACTCGGGGGTCCAGTCCGAGGGCGAGGTCAGGCTGGCCCAGGCATCCAGGTAGTGATCGAACGCGTAGACGTGCCCGTGGCCCTTGGGCGGCTCGACCGCCAGCGCCATATCGAACGCCAGCTGCAGGAACGTCACCACCGGAATCCAGCGGATGTCGGGCGAGACATCGGGCCCCAGCGGCGGCACCATCCAGTCAGGGCGCCGCCACAACGCGTGCGGATCGAAGAACGTTACCGCATCGCTCGCGTACTGCAGGAACACCACGCGAAAATCGCCCCAGGGCTTGGGCGCGTCGTCCAGCGCGTTTTTCTGCGCGGTAAAGCGCACCACCGACCCGTCGCCGAAGGTCGGCAGCCAGGCCGGCGAACCGGCGTTGCGGTCCGCCGTGACCGCCTTCCAGGTCGGGGTATTGAAGGGCGGCCCCGACCACAAGGCGCCCTGGTAGGGCGCGCCGATCACCTGGTAAAGATCGTGGCTCAGGTCGCCGTTCAGCGCGCCCAGGCTGAGGCCCTGCAGGTACAGCCGGGGGCGGTGCCGCGGATCCAGCGAGCGCCAATACCCGTACACCGTGGCGAACACCGCGCGCGCCGTTTCCACGCCGTATTCGGGCTCGGCCAGCAAGGCCAGCCAGCTCAGCAAGTACGAATACTGCACCGACACCGTGGCCACGTCGCCGTGCAGCACGTATTCGAGCGCCGATTGGCTTTCCGGGTCGACCCAGCCCGTGCCGGTGGGGGTGGCGATGACCAGGTTCGCCCGCTCGAACGCCCCGATCCGCTGCAGCTCGCGCAGCGCCAAGTCGGCCCGCTCGCGCGGCGACGGCGCCGAATTCAGGCCCACATACACGCGCAGCGGTTCGCGGGCCGGCTGGCCGGTCAGCCGCTGGATTTCCGCGGCGTCGGGGCCGGCCGCCACCATGCGCCGCCCCTGGCGGCCGACCCGGTGCCAGTCGATCAGCGAACCGGGGCCGCCGGTCTTGTCCCACGCCTGGGGCTGCGCGATGTCGTCTTCGACCAGCGCATCCAGGCGGCTGTAGATCTGGTCCGCCCAACGCAAGGCGCCAAGCGCCAGCACGCCGTTGCCGATGGTCCAGAACAGGGCCGCGGTGATCACCACCGCCAGCAGCATCGAGGCCTGCCGCGACAGCACGCGCGTCAGCCGGCGGGCCACCCAGCGCGCCAGCCAGCCGGCCAGCCGGCCCAGCGCCAGCAGGCAGGCAAACGTCAACAAGGCCAGGCCCGCGCTGGTCCAGGGGCCCGCGCTGTCGATGGCCGGCATCTGCATCAGCGCGCGCAGCCGGTTCTGCCAACTGGTGGCCCACCACAGCGCCAGGATCACCGTGACGATGCAGCCCGCCAGCACCAGCATCATGCCGACCTGGTGCGCCCGCGGCGGCAGCGTCGGCAAGGCCAGAGCCAGCCAGATCCGGCGCAGCAACACGCCCAGCGCATAGCCCGCCGCCAGGCAGAAGCCGCCCAGTACCCCTTGCACCATCGGCGACCGCGGCACCAGCGAAGGCGTCAGCGAGGCGGCAAAAAACAAGGTGCCCAATATCAAGCCGATACCGCAAAAAGAAGTAGCGCTATCGGGCGAGAACAGCCCGCTTAAGGTCGGACGACGCATGGCGCGCATGCCTCCTGGCAGCCCGTGGGGATCGCACGATGATATCTGACAAAGGGAAAATCACGGCAACTTTGTCAGGACCGCAGAATGGCCCGCCCCGTGCGGGGATTGGTCAGGGTGACGTTTTCCAGGGCCTTGATGCGCCATGGGCCTGAACGGCACTTCACGGGTTTGGATGACCAGATCCGTGGCCATGTATGCCCGTGGCATGGCCCTGCGCGAGATCCATCAGATCCGGCGTTCCGTTGACAGCGCCGCGGGCGAGTTCTATTCTGTACCCACATAGCAATTTAATAAACTGCAGTACAAATTATAAAAATGGAGACCTCATGATGACCCCGACCATCACGTACGGGCGTGCCATGCGTCGCCTGGCCGCACTGGGCGCCGCCTGCGTCGCCGCCATGCTGATCACGGCCGGCCTGGCGCGCACCGCCGGCGCGGCCGCCGCCTACCCCTCGGGCCCGGTGCGCGTCATCGTGCCCTATCCGCCGGGTGGCCCCGCGGATATCGTGGCGCGCAGCATCGCCGCGAAACTGGCGATCAGCCTGGGGCAGCCGTTCGTCGTCGAAAACCGTTCTGGCGCGGGCGGCAATATCGGCACCGAAGAAGTCGCCCGCGCGGCGCCCGACGGCCAGACCCTGTTGCTGGGCACGAACGGCCCGCTGGTGGTGAACCGCTCGCTGTACGCCAAACTGCCTTTCGATCCGCAAAAGAATTTCGCGCCCATCACCGAGATCGCCGAAATCCCGCTCGTGCTGCTGGCGCATCCGTCCGTCCCGGTCAACAACGTGCAGGAACTGATTGCTTACGCAAAGGCACATCCGGGCCAGCTGAACTATGGATCGTCGGGCGCGGGATCCGGCGGCCACCTGGCCGGCGCACTGCTGGCGCAACGCGCCGGCATCGACCTCGCGCACATTCCCTATCGCGGCATGGCTCCGGCAACCACAGCCCTGCTGGCCGGGCACGTGAAGCTGATGGTCGGCGGCCTGCTGGCAGCCATGCCGTCGCTGCAGAATGGCTCGCTGAAAGGGTTGGCGGTGGTCACGGCCAAGCGCGCCTCGTTCGCGCCGGACATCCCCACGGTGGCCGAATCCGGCTTGCCGGGCTTCCAGATCGTTTCCTGGTATGGCCTGCTCGCCCCCGCGGGGACGCCGCCGGCGATCGTGCAAAAGCTGCATGACGCAGTGATCGACGCACTGAACCAGCCTGATATCCACCAGCGCCTGTTCGTGGACGGCGGACTGGAGAAAATCGCCAGCACGCCGCAGCAGTTCGCCGCGCAGATCGCCAAGGAAATCCCCGAATACGCCGCCATCGTCAAGATGACGGGCGCCAAGGTCGAATAACCGCCCCCACTTTTCTCCGCTCATTCCATGACCATGAAAATCTGGTATCAGTCCATGGCGCCGCTGGGCCACCTGCCCCGGTACGTCCAGGCCTTGTCGCGGCATGCGCAAGCGGTCTGCGGCGACGAGGTCGCCGTCACGTTCAACGGCGCTTCAGAGCACTGGTATGACGTCCGCACCCCGGCGGAAATGCTGCGCTTCCCCTATGTCAAGCACGTCATCCAGCGCGAGGCCATCGACTTCTGCCGCCGGGCGCAGGCCGACGGCCACGACGCCGTCATTCTGGGCAGCTTCAGCGAGCCCTTTCTGGCCGAGATCCGTTCGATCTTGCGCATCCCCGTGGTCTCGATGCCTGAAAGCGCGCTGCTGACCGCGTGCACGCTGGCCGAGCGTTTCGCGCTGGTGCCGCTCGCGCCGGCCGGCGTCAAGCGCGTGGCAGCGCTGGTGGCGCGGCATTCCCTGGGCGCGCGCGTCAGCGGCATCGAGGCGCTGGCCCGCCCCGTCACCGAAGCGCAGCTCGAAGCGGCGTTGAGCACTCCGCAGGACGTCTGCGACGATTTTCGCGCCGTGGCCCAACGCCTGGTCGACGGCGGTGCCGACGTGGTGATTCCGGCCGAAGGCGTGCTGAGCGAACTGCTCTTTTTCAATGGCGTGCGCACAATCGATGGCGCGACCGTGATGGATTGCATCGGCAATGCGCTCGCGGCCGCGCAAATGATGGTGCGGCTGCAGCGCGCGACGGGCATGGGCGTGGGCCGCCGCTGGGCCTACACGACTCCGCCCGCCGACATCCTGCAGCAGGTGGACGCGCTGTCCGCCCGCTGAACGGCGCCCCGCATGACGACACTGCTTCCTATGATCGAGACCGTTACCGAAGGCACCGTGCGCTGGCTGACGCTGGCCCGCCCGGCCGCCGCCAACGCATTGAACCAGGCCACCTGCGCCGCGCTGGCCCGGGCGCTGCGACAGGCCGCGCAAGACCCCGCCATCGGCGCGGTGGTATTGGGCGCGGCTGGCGAGCGGGCATTCTGCGCTGGCGCCGACCTGAAGGAGTTCGCCGAATTGCCCACGGCAGAGGCCGCGCAACGCCGCCGCGACCTGCTGATGGACACCCTGTACACCTTGCTGGACTTTCCCAAGCCGCTGCTGGCCTGTGTGCAGGCCCCGGCCGTCGGCGCCGGCGCCATGCTGGCCCTGGTTTGCGACGAGATCGTCATGGCGGAGCCCGCCTGGCTGTCGCTGCCGGAAATCCGGCTGGGCATGCCCACGCCGATAGGCGCGGCCATCGTGGCGCGGCGCGCGCCCCGGCCGATGTTGCAGCGGCTGGTACAGGCCGGCGAACGCATCGATGCCGGCCAGGCCCTGCAGTCCGGCCTGGTCGACCACCTGGCGTCGGCGCCGGCCTTGCGCGGCCGCTGCGCCGCACTGGCGCAGGCGCGCGGCGCGCACGCCGGCCACGCCTACGCGGCCAACAAGCGCTGGATCAACCGCGGCTTGCGCCAGCACCTGGCCGAAGCAGCCGAGGCAGCCACGCTGGCCGGCCAGCCCGCGCCACCAACACGTCCCCAGGAGACCTGACTTGCAACTGGAAATCAGCCCGGAACTCGCCGAGATGCGCGCGGCCATCCGCCGCTTCACGCAACAGCAGCTCGAACCGATCGCCCTGGAAATCGACCGCACCGGCCAATTGCCCGAGCGCGCCGTGCCGCTGCTGCGCGAGCACGGCTACCTGGGCATGCGCCTGCCCGCCAAATTCGGCGGCGGCGACTTCGACCTGCCCACCTATTGCCTGGTGCTGGAAGAGTTCAGCCGCTCGCACCGCATCTTCACGCTGATCCTGGATGCGACCAGCGGCCTGAATCCCATCGCGATCGCCCGCTTCGGCACAGCCGCCCAGCAGGAACGCTACCTGGCAGGGCTGTGCGCGGGCACGCTGAACGCGTCGTTCGCGCTGACCGAGCCGGGCGCGGGCTCGGACGCGCAAGCGATCCAGACGCGCGCCGAGCCGCGCGGCGACGGCTGGGTACTCAACGGCAGCAAGCACTACATCAGCGGCGCCCATGTCGCCGACGTGGTCCTGGTCATGGCTGTCACCGACCCGGAAAAACGCGCGCGCGGCGGCATCACCGCCTTCCTGGTCGACAAGGGCACGCCGGGCTTCGCGGTGTCCCGGGTCGACACCACCATCGGTTCGGAACCCATCAAGCTGGCCGAACTGACCTTCGACAATTGCGTGGTGCCGGCCGGCGGTGTGCTGGGCGAGGTCGGCCAGGGCTTCAAGGTGGCCATGTCGTCGCTGACCAGCGGCCGCATGGGCGTGGCCTGCTCTTGCCTGGGCGCGGCCGACCGCCTGCTGGAAATGTCCGCGCAGTATGCCCGGGAACGCACCACCTTCGGCAAGCCACTGGCCGAACGCCAGGCCATCCAGTGGATGCTGGCCGATTCCGCCACCGAACTGGCGCAGGCGCGGGCTTTCGTCTATGAAACCCTGCGCCGCCTGCAGGCCGGCGAAGACACCGGCAGCGCGCCCAGCATGTGCAAACTGGCCGCGTCGGAAATGGTGGGCCGCGTCGCCGACCGGGCAGTGCAGATCCATGGTGGCATGGGGCTGGTGCGCGGCTTCCCGGTGGAACGCTTTTACCGCGACATCCGCCATTATCGCGTGGGCGAAGGCTCATCCGAGATCCAGCGCATGCTGATCGCGCGCGAGGTGCTGCGGTGAGCCGGCGCGCGCCCCTGGCGGCGGTCATTGCCGGCGTGGGCGAAAGCCCGCTCGGGCTGGTGCCCCAGTTCGACGCGCTCGGCCTGCAGCGCCAGGCGGCCCTGAGCGCGCTGGCCGATGCCGGCCTGGCGCCGCAAGACATCGACGGCCTGCTCACCACGCCGCTGCGCGTGGAAAACTGGGCCATGCCCTGCGGCGTGGTGGCCGACGGCCTGGGCCTGCAACCGCGCTACCTGGCCACGCTGGACGTGGCGGGGGCGTCGGGCGTGGCCATGGCCCACCACGCGGCCATGGCGGTGGCCACCGGGCAGTGCGAGACCGTGCTGTGCGTGGCCGGGCAGAACCTGCTGTCGTTCCATTCGCGCGGCGCGGCGGTGCAGAAAATGGCCGATGCCGGCTGGGCGCACCCGGAGTTCGAAGCTCCCTACGGCCCGATGGTGCCCACGCTGTACGCGCTGGCGGCCCAGCGCCACATGCACGAATACGGCACCACCTTCGAGCAGATGGCGGAAGTCGCGGTCGCCATGCGCGCGCACGCGGCGCGCAATCCGCTGGCGCACAAACGCGATCCGATCTCGCTGGCCGACGTGATGCAGTCGCGCATGATCACCTCGCCGCTGCGGCTGCTGGATTGCGCGCTGGTATCCGACGGCGCGGCCGCGTTCATCGTCACCACGCCGGAACGCGCGCGCGACCTGCGCCAGCCGGCCGTCAAGCTGCTGGGCCACGGCTACGGGCATTCGCACACTTATATCGGCGACTACCGCAACGTCACCACTACCGGCGCGGTGCAATCCGGCCGCGACGCCTACGCCATGGCGGGCCTGGCGCCGGCGGACATCGACGTGGCCGAGCTGTACGACTGCTTCACCATCACCGTCATCATCGAACTGGAAGACCTGGGCTTCTGCGCCAAGGGCGAAGGCGGCCGATATGTCGAGCACGGCGCCATCGGGCCGGGCGGCAGGCTGCCGGTCACCACTCACGGGGGGCTGCTCTCGGCCGGACATCCCGGCCTGGCGGGAGGCATGCTGCATCTGGTGGAAGGCGTGCGCCAGATACGCGGCCAGGCCGGAGAACGCCAGGTCCCGAACGCCGAGGTGGCGCTGGTGCACGGCAACGGCGGCATCATCGGCCTGCACGCCACGTTGATCATCGCAAAGGCCTGACGCCATGTCCGACACAGACCAATACGATTCCTACTGGGGCCGGGTGCGCGGCCTGGGCTTCGCCCTGCCGCACTGCGCCGCCTGCCGGCGCTTCCATTTCTACCCGCGCCCGGCCTGCCCGTTCTGCGGCAGCACCGACGTAGTGCCGGCGCGCGCCAGCGGGCGCGGCACCGTCTACAGCTATTCCGTCGTGCACCGCGCGCCCAGCCCGGCATTCGCCGCCGACGTGCCCTACACCGTGGCCATCGTCGCCACCGACGAAGGACCGCACCTGATGACGCGGCTGGTCGGCATCGCGCCCGACCAGGCCCGCATCGGCCTGCCCGTGCAAGTGCGCGCCGGCGCGCCGGGCCAGCCGCCGCAGTTCGAACCCATCCCGGAGACATCATGACCGACGCCGTGCTCGTCCATATCGAAGACGCGGTCGCGTGGATCACGCTGAACCGCCCCGACGCCCTGAATGCCATCAACGACGATGTCAGGCGCCTGCTGCCCGAGGCCGTGGCCAAGGCCGACGCCAACCCGCAAGTGCGGGTCATCGTGGTGCGCGGCGCCGGCCCGCGCGCCTTCTGTGTCGGCGCCGACATCAAGGAATTCGGCACCGCACCGCAACCGGCGGCGTACCGCCAGGCGCGCGTGCATCATCACTGGATCACCGCCTTCGACCGCGCGCTCAAACCGGTGATCGCCGCCGTGCACGGCCACTGCCTGGGCGGCGGACTGGAAATCGCGCTGGCCTGCGACATCCGCATCGCCGCCACGAACGCGACCTTCGGCCTGCCCGAGACCGGCCACGGCATCATCCCCGGCGCCGGCGGCACGCAGCGCATCACCCGCGTGCTAGGCATGGGCGTGGCGCTCGACCTGGTGCTGACCGGCGAACGGCTGGATGCCGAGCGGGCGCTGGCCATGGGCCTGGTCTCGCGGCTGGCGGCGCCCGAGGCGCTGCAGCAGGCCGCCGGCGACCTGGCCCGGCACATCGCCGCGCGCCCGCCGCTGGCCATGCAGTTCGCCAAAGAAGCGGTGCGCGGCGGCGCCGAACTGCCGCTGGCCGACGGCATGCGGCTGGAAAGCGACCTGTCCGCGCACCTGGTGGATACCCAGGACCGCCAGGAAGCCGCGCGCGCGTTCCAGGAAAAGCGTCCGCCCCGCTACACCGGGCAATAGCGCGATACCGCCCGGGCATAAAGAACACATCCAGGGAGACCAGCCTTGCACACTTCAGACACTCCCCCGGCGCGGCCGGCCGACCAGGCAGATGTCATCGTCTGCGGCGGTGGGCTGGCCGGCTACTGCGCCGCCCTGGCGGCCCTGCAGGAAGGCCACCGCGTGCTCATGCTGGAAAAGCTCGACGAGGTCGGCGGCAGTACCCTCATCAGCGGCGGCGCCATGGCCTTTGCCGGCACCGACGAGCAGTTGGCGGCCGGCATCAGCGATTCCGACGCGCTGCTGCTGTCCGATCTGCAGAAAGTGGGCGGCGGGCGCAATGACCCGCTGCTGCTGCAGGCCTATGCGGCCGCCCAGCTCGACACCTACCGCTGGCTGAAGCAGCATGGGGTGCGATTCCATTCGGTGCAACTGGGTGGCGGCCAGTCTGTGCCCCGCTCGAACCGCGTCGACACAGAGCAGATGATCGCCGCGCTGGACAATAGCGCTCGCGCGACGGGCCGCTTCGAACTGCGCCGCAACACGCAGGCGCAGCGCCTGCGCCACATCGGCCACGACGGCGGCCTGGAGCTGCTGGTCGCGGAAGGCGCCGCGCCGGCCCGGCCGCTGCGTGCCAGGCACGGCATCGTACTGGCCACCGGCGGATTTTCGCGCAGCGAGGAATGGCTGGGCGTGTTCGCGCCCCTGCAGACCCGCGCGCTGCGCATCGGCGGGCGCGGCAACACCGGCGACGGACTACGGATGGGCATGGCGCTGGGCGCGAACCTGCGCGACATGGGATACGTGCGCGGCACCTTCGGCGTGCATCCCAGCTCCGGTACCGAACAGCGCCTGCTCATCCATGCCATCTTCAAGGGCGGCATCGCCGTCAACTTGGACGGGCGCCGCTTCGTCGACGAATCCGTGTCGTACAAGATCAGCGGCGATGCCTGCCTGGAACAGCGCGACGCCCTGGCCTACCAGATCTTCGACGCGGGCATCATGGCCCTGTCGGTGCCCGGCGTGACGACCTCGGACTTCCAGGACGCGCTGGCGTCGGGGCACCTGGTGCAGGCCGACTCTATCGCGGCGCTGGCCGGCCAGCTGGGCATCGACGCGGCCGCGCTGACCGCCACGCTGGACCGCTACAACCGCGACGTTGCGCAGTATGGCCGCGACACTGAGTTCGGCCGCGACGGGCTGGCCAATCACTACGGCGCGCTGTGCCGCATCGACACCGCGCCGTTCTATGCCTACGCCTCGACCAGCGCCGTGCTGGCCACCTACGCGGGGCTGGCGATCGACGCGCAGGCCCGCGTGCTGGACGTCTACGGCGACCCTATCCCCGGCCTGTACGCCGCCGGCGAAGTCACCGGAGGCTTTCACGGCGCGGCCTACATGACGGGCTCGTCGCTGGGCAAGAGCGCGGTGTTCGGCCGCATCGCAGGGCACCAGGCCGCGGCGCCGCGCCACGAATCCTGAGCCACTTCCCGGCGGCTCTTCCCTCAGCCGGACATTTGCCCGGCGCACCGCAGGTACGGATGACGACAACAACACCTGGAGACCCACCATGCGATTGCTTTCCCGCTGCAAGCCCCTGATATTGACCCTGGCCTGCCTGGCCGGCGCGGCAACACTGCCGGCGGCCGCCCAGGACACGTACCCGTCCAAGCCCATCCACCTGATCCTGCCCTTCCCGCCCGGCGGCCCCACCGATACCGTCTCGCGCGCGCTGGGCGAACGGCTCGGCCAGGCCTGGAAAGTACCGGTGGTGGTGGAAAACCGCCCCGGCGGCAATTCCTTCATCGCCACCGAAATGGTGGCCAAGGCGGCGCCCGATGGCTACAGCCTGCTGGTCGCCTTCTTCGGCACCCTGGTGGTCAACCCCAGCCTGTACGACACGCTGCCCTACGATCCCGTCAAGGATTTCGCGCCAGTCACCACCGTTGCCACCCTGCCGTTGATGCTGGTCGTGCGGCCGGACTCCCCCATCCATTCCATCAACGACGTCATCACGCTGTCAAAGGCCCAGCCCAATCGCTTCAGCTTCGCTTCCGGCGGGGCCGGCCAGGGCGCCCACCTGGCCGGCGAACTGCTCGAGAACATGGCCGGCATTTCCATGACCCACGTGCCATACAAGGGCAACGCGCCAGCCATCGTGGATCTGCTGGGCGGGCACGTCGATATGATCTTCGACGGCATGACCTCGTCGCTGCCGCACGTGCGCAGCGGCAAGCTGCGCGCCGTAGCCATCTCGACCAAGAAGCGCGCCTCGGCCATGCCCGAGCTGCCCACCGTCGACGAATCCGGGCTGCCCGGCTTCGACGTGGGATCGTGGTTCGGCATCCTGGCCCCGGCCGGCACGCCCAAGCCGGTGGTCGACAAGCTCAACGCCGAACTGACGCGCATTATCAACAGTGCGGACATGCAGCAGCTGCTGG
This sequence comes from Bordetella petrii, assembly GCA_017745595.1. GTDB lineage: Bacteria > Pseudomonadota > Gammaproteobacteria > Burkholderiales > Burkholderiaceae_B > Bordetella_A > Bordetella_A petrii_C. Next base: position 136,671 of record WMBV01000004.1, on the reverse strand, counting down.
CCAGGCAGGGGCTGGACCCGATGCCCATGAGCCCGCAGGCCTTCGCCGACTACATGCGGCAGGAAACCCGCAAGTGGGAAGACGTGGTCCGCAAAGCCGGCATCAAGATCAATTAAGCCGATTGAACACGCCGCGGCCCCGGCCCGGCACCAAGGAGACAATCATGATGGCATGGCATAGGCTACTGATCTGCGTCCTGCTCGCGGCAACCGCGGGCGCCCCCGCCGCGTCCGGCACGGCCGAAAGTTTCCCCGCACACCCGGTCCGCATCGTGGTGCCCTACCCGCCCGGCGGCCCCAACGATTCGATCGCGCGCGCCCTCAGCCAGCCCCTGACCGCGGCCTGGAAACAATCGGTGGTGGTCGAGAACCGGCCCGGCGCCAGCGGCGTCATCGGCAGCGACGTCGTGGCGCGCGCCGCCCCCGACGGCCTGACGCTGATGCTGGGCAGCATCACGCACGCGATCCTGCCCGGCCTGAATCCCAAGCTGCCGTTCGACCCCATCGCCGATTTCACGCCGATTTCGCTGGTGGGCACGGCGCCCATGCTGGCGGTGGTGCACCCGTCGGTGCCGGCGCGCACCGTCAAGGAACTGATCGCGCAGGCCAAGGCGCAGCCCGGCAAGCTGTCGTACGCCTCCACCGGCAACGGCACGTCCATCCACCTGATCACCGAAATGTTCAAGCGCGACGCGGGCGTGGACATCGTGCACATTCCGTACAACGGCAGCGGGCCCGCCATGGCGGCCCTGGTCGGCGGCACGGTGCAGATGATGATCGAAGCCATGCCGTCGGCACTGCCGCAGGTGCAGGCCGGCCGCATCCGCGCCCTGGCGGTGACCAGCCCGCAGCGCTCGCCGGTGCTGCCGGACCTGCCCACCATGTCCGAGGCGGCGCTGCCCGGCTTCGACGGCGGCATCTGGTGGGGCGTGCTGGCCCCCGCCGGCCTGCCCGGCGACCTGGTGCGCAAAATCAACGCCGACGTCAACGCAGCCCTGCAGGCACCCGAAGTGCGCCAACGCTTCGATGCGCTGGGCATCACGCCGACAGGCACCACGCCCGAAGCGTTCGCCCGGACCCTGCGCAACGATTCCGAACGCTACGCGCAGATCATCCGCGCGGCCCACGTCACCATGGATTGAGGGCAACCATGACCAACCAGACCTGCGGCTATGCCGCCACGCCGGGCGGCCAGGTGCACTATGCCGAAGCCGGCACCGGCGCACCGCTGCTGCTGCTTCATGCCACGCCGCGCTCGCACCGTGTGTTCCGCCACATGCTGCCCCTGCTGGCGCCCCACTTCCGCGCCATCGCCGTCGACACGCCCGGCTTCGGCAACTCGGCGCCGCTGCCCGGCCCCATCAGCCTGCCGGCGCTGGCGGCCAGCCTGGTGCAACTGATGGATACCCTGGAGATCGAGCGCGCGCACGTGTTCGGCCTGCATACCGGCAACAAGATTGCCGCGGCGCTGGCCAGCGACTGGCCCGACCGCGTGGGCGACGTCATCCTGGCCGGCCAGACCCACAGCATCCACGCCGATCACGCCGAACGCAACGCCGGCATCCGCGACTTTCTGGCCCGCTATACGCCCACGCACGCCAGCGGCGATCCGCATGCCGACGCCCTGCGCAACTGGCTGGGCGCGCACGCGACGCTGGACGGCTACTGGTGGCCGCCGGCGCTGCTGCGTTCCGCGCGGGCCGACGCCGCGCAAGTCGCGCAGGCCGAAATCCGCGTGCTGGACTATCTGCAGGGCTGGAAGTCGGTCATGCCGGTCTACGACGCCATCTTCGATTTCGACCTGACCGGCACGATGCAGCGCATCGCCGCGCGCACGCTGGTGCTGGAACTGCTGACCGAGGCCGAGGCCCATTTCGGCCCGCAGGGTCCGGCGCTGTGCGCCCGGATGCAGCAGGCGCACTACGCCACGCTGGACGATGCCAATGGCGGCGTCCTGGAAAGCCGGCCGGCCGACGTCGTGGACCGGATCCTGACTTTCATGCAGCAATCGGCGCCTATTGAGGCTTCAGACCGGCGGCCTTGACGATATCGGCCCAGCGCGCGAGGTCGCGCTCGATCTGCTGCGCATAGACATCGGACGCGGTGCCTTCCGGCGCCAGGCCGATGGCTTCGAACTGTTTCTTGATGTCGGGCAGCTTCAGGATTTCGCTGACCTCGCGCTGCAGCTGTTGGACAATCGCCGGCGGCGTCTTCGCGGGGGCCATCAGGCCATACCACGAGTTCACTTCGAAGCCCGGATAAGTCTCGGCGATTGCCGGCAGATCGGGCAGCAGCGCGGAACGCTTCAGGGTACTGACGCCGATCGGCCGCAGCTGGCCGGACTTGATATACGGCATGGCACCCGCGATGTTCAGGAACCCCATGTCGATCTGGCCGCCCAACAGGTCGGTCACGACGGGCGCCGCGCCCTTGTAGGGCACATGCAAGAGGTCGATATCGGCCATGTCGCCCAGGATGACGCCCGCCAGGTGCGTGGTGCTGCCCGGCCCGACCGACCCATAAGACAGCTTGCCGGGATGCGCGCGCGCATAATCGACCAGCTCTTTCAGATTGTGGATGGGCAGGCCGGGACGGACCAGCAGGACGGTGGGCGCGGACACCACCTGCGTGATCGGCGCGAAATCCCGCACCGGATCGAAAGGCATGTCTTTGGTCAAGGCCGGGCTGATGGTGATGGGGCCCACATGCGAGAAAAGCAACGTGTAGCCATCGGGCTTGGCCCGCGCCACATACGTCGCCCCGATCAGGCCGTTGGCGCCCGCCCGGTTCTCCAGCACCACGGGCTGGCCCAGGCGCTGCGACAGCTTCTCGAGTATGGGCCGCGCCACCGTGTCGGCGGGTCCGCCGGCGGTCCACGGATTGATGACCGTAATAGGCCGGTCCGGATATGCGGATACCGCGGGCGCGGCTAGCGCCATCGCCGCGGCGGCCAGTGCTGCACTGCCCCAGCGTGCCATGCGCGGGGTCTGCCGTTTTGTACTCATGGTGTGTCTCCAATAGATATTGTTCTATCGGCCCGGATGCTCGCGCGCCCGGGCCTGTTGAAAGACCGGCCTCATGAGATCCGACTACTTGCGAGGCACGGCTAATGCATCGACCACCCGGGCGCCCCGCCCATCGGGCAGCACGCACAAGGGGTTGATGTCCAACTCGGCAAGGCTGTCGCGCAGGTCGGCGGCCAGCCACGACACCCGCACCACACAGTCGACCAGCGCATCGATGTCGGCGGCGGGCTGGCCCCGCACTTCATGCAGCAGCGCCGCGCTACGCAATTCCATGATGGCCCGGCGCGCCTCGGCGGGACTGAGCGGCGCCATGCGGAACACCACATCCTTGAACACCTCGACGTGAATGCCGCCCAGCCCGATGGCCAGCACCGGCCCGAACGTGGCGTCGCGCGACACGCCCAGCAGCATCTCGCGCGCGCCAGTGATCATCTCTTGCACCAGCACGCCATCGATGCGGGCTTGCGGGCAATACCGCGAGGCGGACTGCAGGATGTCGCGATGCGCCGCCGCCACGGCCGCGCCGCCCTGCACGCCGATGCGTATGGCGCCGGCCTCGGTCTTGTGCGGGATATCGGCGGACTGCACCTTCAGCACCACCGGGCCCTCCAGCGTGGCGGCGCACCGGACCGCCTCATCCTCTGAGCGCGCCAGGTACTCCCGGGTCAACGGCAGGCCGTAGCATGCCAGCAGCGCCTTCGACTGGTGCTCGCTGAGCGGCCCGCCGGCTCGCGCCAGCAGTTGGCGCGCCGCCGCCGCGTCGGTTCCCGCCGGCCGCGCCGCGGGCGCCTCGCCCTGGCGCCGCCGCCATTCGCCATGGTCCATGACGCGCCGCACCGCTTTCAGGCAAGCCAGCGCGTCCCGGTACACGGCCTGGCCTTCCGCCACCAGCGTCTCGGGCGTCAGCGCCGGATCGTCCGATGCGCAGCCGGTCCAGAGAATGGGCACGATTTTTTCGCTGGCCGCGGCCACGCGCGCCATCGTCCTGATATCGGCCGCGCTGGCGATCGTCAGGACGGGAATCATGACGTCCACCGCCGGATCGGCCAGTATGGCCCGGGCGGCCTGCTCGTACGCCCCATCCTGGCCAATCGCCGCGGCGGTCAGGTCAGTAGGGTTGGCGGCCGAGCCGAACCCGGGCAGCGCCTGCGCCAGGCGTTCGCGCGTATGCGGCGTGTATTCGGGCCACTCCAGGCCCAGCGAGGCCCCCAGGTCCGCCACCATGACCAGATTGCCGCCCGAAATGGAAGTCGCCGCCGCGCCACGGCCGGCAACCGTGCGCCCCTGGCGCAGCAGCATCGCGGTTTCGTAGAGTTCGTTGCAGTCGTCCACGCGCACAATGCCCATCTGGCGCAAGGCCGCATCGCAGACATCGTCGGCCCCCGTGATCGCGCCGGTATGCGAAGCCGCCGCGCGGCTGCCGGCCTCGGTGCGCCCCACCTTCACCATCACGATGCTCTTGCCCAGCGCGTCCGCGCGCGACGCCAGCCGGCGCAGACGGTCGCCGTCCGTCAGGCGCTCGGCCAGCATCAGCACAACGCGCGTGGCCGCGCTTTCCAGCATGAACCAGGCGTAATCGATCAGGTCCAGGTCGGCGGCGTTGCCGCAGCTGACCTGGTAGCTGATGCCCAGTCCGGCCTGCTGGGCGCGCCACATGACATTGACCTGCCCCGCGCCGCCCGACTGGCTGACCACGGCAATGTCGCCGGCGGGCCGGCGCTTGCCCTGGATGGTGGCCGTGGACGTCAGCGCGAAGCCATCCACGAAATTGACCATGCCGTTGCAGTTCGGCCCCATCAGCCGGATGCCGCCTTCCCGGGCCTGCTGCACGATCCGTTGCTGCATAGCCCGGCCGGCCTCGGTGCCCAGTTCGCCAAAGCCCGAAGAGAACACCGTGGCGAATGGCACGCCGCGCGCCGCGCATTCTTCAAGCGCCTGCGGCACGGCCGTGGCGGGCAGCACGATGCCCACATGGTCGGGCACTTCGGGCAGCTCGGCAATCGAGCGGTGGCATGGCAGGCCGAAAACCGTTGCGCGGCGCGGGTTCACCGGATAGATGGCCCCGGTGTATCCGAAATCCATGGTCTGGCGCATGCACCGCCCGCCAAACTTCGACAAATCTTCTGTCGCGCCCACCAGCGCGATCCGCCGTGGCGCAAAGAACCGCGTCAAATCGGGGAAATCGCCAGGATGATTGCCGGCCGCGCCCACCAGATCAGTTGCCATGAAATCGTTGCCTCACTTATAATTTGCAGTACAGTTTGATCAACTGCTATGCAGATCAGTGTAAGAGTCTACTATCAGCACTGTCAACGCATCGGCGGCTGGCAACCGCATGCCTACCCAGAGGTCCCATGAAGGAAGATCGGCATTTCGTCACCGCACTGGCCCGAGGCCTGGATGTCCTGCGCTGCTTCACCAGCGAACACCGCGAACTCGGCAGCACCGAAATCGCGCGCATGCTGGGGCTGTCGCAATCCACCGTCTGGCGCCTTTGCTATACGCTGCAAAAAGCCGGCTACCTTGAGCCGGGGCACGACGTGGAAAAACTGCGGGTCAGCCCCGGGGTCCTGGCGCTGGGGTGCGAAGCGCTGTCGCACGGCGGCATCGCCGAGGTCGCGCAGCCCCGCATCACCGAAATCGCCAACCGCTTCGACTCATCCGTCTCGGTCGCCGGCCGCGACAAGCTCCACATGCGCATCGTGGCCCGGGCCTCGGCACCCACCATGCTGCAGCTGAACTTCCATGTGGGCTCGGCCCTGCAGATCCAGCGCTCCGCCGTGGGTGCCGCCTACATGGCCGCTCTGCCAGAAGCCGAACGCACATCGCTGCTGCAAGAACTGAAGCAGGCGCATCCCCAGCACTGGGAAGAACACCGCCGTTATCTCGATGAAGCCCTCGACACGTATCGCGAGCGCGGCTACGTGCTGAATCTGCAGCGCTACCATCCGGATGTGAACGCCCTGGGAATCGCCATCGTGTCGCCCAATGGCCGGCACGTCATGGCCATGAACTGCGGCGGCGCCAGTTCCGTCATGACACGTGAAAAGCTTGAAGGCCCGGTGGCGCAGGCCATGCGGGAACTGGCGGCGGATTTGTCTACGATGCTGATGGTGTAAGCAGCGGCGGGTGCCCTGGGTGTATTGAGAAGATTGCTGCCGGGTGTATTTCCCCGACTGCATCGAAGCCGTTCGGCCACTTATTTGGCGTCGTCCAGCGTGTACAGGTAGGCGGCCATGTCCCGTGCGTCCTGCTCGCTGACGTCCAGGTTGGGCATGGCCGAGTCCGGGTCGATGGCGGTGGGGCCGCGCAGCCAGCGCACCATGTTGTCCGGGGTGTTGGGCAGTATGCCGGCGATGTACTGCTGCCTGGCGATGCCCTGCAACGGCGGGCCGACGTGGCGGTTGGCGCCGACCACGCCGGGGATGGCATGGCAGGTAATGCACAGGTACTGCTGCATGGCTTTGCGGCCGGCTTCGGCGTCGCCCACGCGCAACTCGGCGGCCGGCGTCACCGGCGGCGGAGACGGTGCCGATCCGCCGGCATGCCTGCTGTCCCACGCCCGATAGTCCGCCACAGACAACGTGGGCAGGACTTTCATGAAGGCCACCACGTTCCAGATGTCGTCGTCGCTGATGCGATATTGCCAGGCGGGCATGCCCGTCATTTTTGCGCCGTAGCGGATTACCCAGTAGACCTCGGACGCCGGCCAATGCCGGGCCGTGTCCACCAAGGCGGCCGGGGCCGGCATCAGGCCGCGCGCGAAAGGTTCCGGCGCGACGCCGGGCGCGCCGTGGCACTGCACACAGTGGGCGCGAAAGAGCTTGAAGCCGTCGATGGCACGCTGCGGGTCATCCAGCGGCGGCACATCCACGTCGGCGGCCCGCACGGTGACCGAGCGCTGCAAGGCGATGTCCAGCACATGGTTGACCGGCGGCGTGTGCGGGTTGGTGGCGGTGCTGTCGTACCAGCCGCTGTAGACCAGGCCCAGGGCGGCCGCCACCCCGGCGACGGCGGTGGCCCCCAGAGTAATGCCGGCGGTACGCATCCAGGGTTTCATGGCGGCATCCTTTCAGCGCAAGGTGAGCAGATAGGCGGCGATGTCGCGGGCATCGGCCTCGCTCAGCCCCACGTCGGGCATGGCGGTATGCGGCGCGATGGCGGGTGGATCGCGCAGCCAGCGCACTAGATTGGCGGGCGTATTGGCCAGCACGCCGCCCAGGTAGGCGCGGCTGGCCAGATGCCGCAGCGGCGGCCCGACGCGCGCGCCGGCGCCGCGTATGCCGGGAATCTGATGACAGCTGACGCAGCCGTACTCGGCAATGCGCTGGCGCCCCCGGACGCTGTCGGCGCCCGGCAAGGCAACGGCCTGCGCGGGCGGCGCCAGCGGCGGCGGCGCGTCGCCGCAGCCCGCCAGGGCCAGCAGGGCCGACCAGGCCAGGGCGGCGCCCAGGCCCGCCGGCCGCCACGCGGCCCGCGGCCAGCCAAGGGCGCGGGCCACGGGCGGGTCCGGCCAGCCTGGGGGCATCCCCGCGAGCGTCGATCTGGGCATGGGCATCCTTTTTTCCGAGGACACAGCAATTTCTTTGCCCGCCCCGGCGCCGCGGCGGCGGCGGCCGGCTTGGGCACGGCATTTGCGGCAAAAAACCGCGCCGCCGGTAAATTTTTCCGGCGGCGCCCCGCGCGGGCCGCCTGCCGCGGCCCGATGCGCCGCTGGCACGGCACGTGCTTTGCACGGCCTGTTCCCCCACTCTGGCGGTTTGCCCGATATGCCCCACCTCAGCGCCTACGCTGTTCTTGCCGTGCCGCTTGCGACGATGTGGGCCGACCGCCAGTCGGCCTTGCATCCCAGGGGCGACCAGGCCGGTTTCAGCGCCGAGGCCGGCTGGGCGATGGTGCTGGGCGGCGCCGGGATTTTCGTGCTGGTCATGCTGCTGCTGGCGCTGGCGCTGTACGGCCCGCAACGGTGGCGCCGGCACTTGTACGCGCGCGGCTGGCTGATCGGCGCGGGCGTGGTGTTTCCGGTGGCGGTGCTGTCGGCCCTGCTGGTGTACGGCCTGGGCCTGGCGGCCGCGATGCAGCGCAGCGATGCCCCCGCCGCGGTGCGCATCGAGGTCATGGGCGAAATGTGGTGGTGGCGGGTGCGCTACCTGGACGAACACGGCCAGGCGCTGTTCGAGACGGCCAACGAAATCCGCATTCCGGTCGGCCAGCCGGTGGATTTGCTGCTTGCGTCGCGCAATGTCGTGCACAGCTTCTGGGTGCCCAACCTGGCCGGCAAGCGGGACATGGTGCCGGGCCACGTCAACCGGCTGCGCGTGCGCGCGCGGGAAACCGGCAGCCTGCGCGGGCAGTGCGCGGAATACTGCGGCGCGCAGCACGCCAACATGATGCTCGACGTGCAGGTGCTGTCCGCCGCCGAGTTCCAGGCCTGGATGCGGGCGCAACGGCGGCCCGCCGCGCCCGCCCAAGACGGACAGGCCCGCCTGCTGCAGGGCCGCCAGGTCTTCATGCAAGCCTGCGCGCGGTGCCACACCGTGCGCGGCACGGCCGCCGCCGGCACGCAGGGCCCCGACCTGACTCACGTAGGCAGCCGCCCGTCGCTGGCCGCGGGCGTCTTGCCGAACAACGCCGGCACGCTGGCCGGCTGGATCGCGGGCAGCCAGCACATCAAGCCGGGTAACGGCATGCCTACGTTCAAGCATCTGTCCGGCGAGCAGCTGCGCGCCGTGGCCCACTACCTGGAAAGCCTGCAATGAGGCCCGACACCCTGCCCAACGCGCTGCCGCGGCCCGCGGGCGAACGCGAGCAACTGGAACGCCTGTGGCGGCGCCCGACCGGGTGGCGCGCCATCACGGTGGTCAACAACAACTACGTCGGCCTGCTGTATATCGGCACGGCCATGCTGTTCTTCTTGCTGGCGGGCATACTGGCCCTGCTGATGCGCACGCAGTTGGCCGTGCCCGACAACGACCTCATCGGCCACGCGCTCTACAACCAGCTGTTCACCATGCATGGCACGGTGATGATGTTCCTGTTCGCAGTGCCCGCGGTGGAAGCCATGGCGGTGCTGCTGCTGCCCAATATGCTGGGCGCGCGCGACCTGCCCTTTCCCCGCCTGTCGTCTTACGCATACTGGGCCTATGCCATCGGCGGGCTGGTGTTTTTCTGCAGCATCTTCGTGGGCCTGGCCCCCGACGGCGGCTGGTTCATGTACCCGCCGCTGACCAGCACCGCCTATTCGCCCGCCATCAATGCCGACCTGTGGCTGCTGGGCATAGGCTTCATCGAGATCTCGGCGATCGCCGGGGCCATCGAACTGGCGGTGGGCATTCTGCGCACCCGCGCGCCCGGCATGTCGCTCGACAAACTGCCGATCTTCGCGTGGATCATGCTGGCGTTCTCGGGCATGGTCATCATCGCGTTTCCGGCGGTGATCGTGGCCACCGCGCTGCTGGAACTCGAACGCGCTTTCGGCATGCCGTTCTTCATTGCCGATAAAGGCGGCGACCCGCTACTGTGGCAGCATTTGTTCTGGCTGTTCGGCCACCCCGAGGTCTACATCATTTTCCTGCCGGCGGCCGGCATGGTGTCGATGATCGTGCCCGCCATGGCCGGGCGCCCCCTGGTGGGCTACCGGGCGGTGGTAATGGCGGTGGTGGCCACCAGCTTTCTCAGCTTCGGCCTGTGGGTGCACCACATGTTCGCCAGCGGCATTCCGCAGCTATCGTTAAGCTTCGCCTCGGCGGCCAGCATGGCGGTGTCCATTCCCACCGGCATCCAGATCTTCGCCTGGATCGCCACCATCGCGGCGGCGCCCCGCCTGCGGCCCCTGAAGACGCCCCTGCTGTTCATCCTGGGCTTTTTCTTCATCTTCGTGCTGGGCGGCCTGACCGGCGTCATGGTGGCGGTCATTCCGTTCGACTGGCAGGCGCACGATACCTATTTCATCGTGGCGCACCTGCACTATGTGCTGGTGGGCGGCATGGTGTTCCCGCTGTTCGCGGCGTTTTATTACTGGATGCCGTTCGTCAGCCGCCGGGCCTTGTCCGAGCGCCTGGGGCGCTGGGCTTTCTGGCTGATGTTCATCGGCTTCAACCTGGGATTTTTCCCCATGCACCTGACGGGCCTGGCGGGCATGCCGCGCCGGGTCTACACCTATGCCGACAGCTACGGCTGGGGCGCGCTGAACCTGGCGTCGACCATCGGGGCCTACATCATCGCGGCCGGGGTGCTGGTGTTTCTGGTCGACCTGGCACGCAACTTCCGGCCGTCGGTGGCGCACAATGCCGGCAACGTGTGGCGGGCCGGCACGCTGGAATGGCTGCCCGCCGGGGTCGCGGGCCCGCGCAGCGTGCCGTGGGTCGGCAGCCGCGAACCGCTGTGGGACCAGCCCGGCCTGGCGGCCGACGTCGACGCGGGCCGCTATTACCTGCCGGGCGCGCTCACGGGCGAACGCACCACGCTGGTCACCAGCGCCATCGAGGCGCGCCCCCAATACGTGCTGCGGCTGCCCGGTCCCGGCTGGCCGCCGGTGCTGGCCGCCCTGGGCACCGCCAGCTTCTTCCTGCTGCTGACGGTGAAACTGATGGTGCCGGCCGCGCTGTTCGGCGTCCTGGCCATTGCCATGATCCTGCGCTGGCTGTGGGACGCCGATCCCGCACCCACCCACGCGCCGGTGGATGTGGGCGGCGGATGGCGGCTGCCGGTATTCTGCACCGGCAGCGGATCGCATTCGTGGTGGGCGATGGTCATGCTGATCATGGTGTGCGGCAGCATCTTCAGCGCCCTGCTGTTTGCGTATTTTTTCTTGTGGACCGTCGCGCCCCGGGGCTGGCCCGCCGCGGACGCGCTGGTCGCCCTGCCGGTGCCCCTGTCCGGCGCCGCGCTGCTGGTCTTCAGCAGCGTGCTGGTCTGGGCCGGCGGCCGCGGACTGCAACACGGCCGCCAGGGTTGGGTGCGCATCGGCCTGCCGCTGGGCTGCCTGATGCTGGCGGCCGCCGTGGGGCTGGAAGCCGCCGCGCAATGGCGCACCGGCCTGCGTCCGCCAGACAGCGCCTACGCCGCCGCGGTGTATGCCGTCATCGGCCTGCAGGCCCTGCTGGTGGCCGCGCTGGGCTTCATGGGCCTGTTCACGGCGGCGCGGTCGTGGGCCGGCAGGCTGGCGGCCGACCGCCGCGCCTGCTTCGACAACACGGCCTTGCTGTGGCACTACACGGTCGTGCAAGGATTGCTGGGCACTTGCGTGCTGCACGGCTTTCCGCGCTGGGTGGGCTAGGGCCTGGTCACACTAAAAGGAACCGCGCATGAGCATGCGCTCGATCTCGATGTTTCTGCCCTGGCTGGCCGGCCCGCTGGCCTGGGCCGCGCATTTCGTATTCATCTACGCGGCCAACGGCGTCTTCTGCGCGCGCCCGGCCCTGCATGGGCTGTGGGTGGACGGCGGGCTGGCGGCATGGGTCATGATCGCCGCCGCGCTGCTGGCGCTGGCCGCCATCGCGCTGGTCTACTGGCGGCATTGGCATCGCTGGCCGCCCACCGACGAGCCGGGCTTTTTTCGCTGGGTAGCCGGCGCGCTCAGCCTGCTGGCCGCCATCGCCATCGTCTGGCAGACCCTGCCCGCGCTGATGGTGCCGACCTGCCACGCGGCCTGAACCGGCCGCCCCCGTGCGCAGACAGCGGGCCGCCCTCTATGCCATACTGCGCGACAGCACACGCATGGCAGACTTCCGCATGGCCCGTTCCCTGCTTCGTTCCGCGCTATCGCTATTGCTCTGGGCGGCGGTCTACGCCGCCGCCGGCTATGTGTCGCTGCGGCTCGACGACCCCGCCACCCGCGTCTCGTTCGTCTGGCTGGCCGCCGGCGTGGCCGTATCCGGCTTCCTGCTTACCCCGCCGCGCCGCTGGCCGGCCTTGTTCGCCGCCTTCATCGCGGCCCGGCTGCTGCTCGACACCTGGATACACCACGACTTCCTGAACTCCATCGCCCTGGGCGGCATTTCCGTGGCCGCCGATGCCGGCATCGCGTGGCTGGTGCGCCGCTATGCGCGGCGCGGCGACGACTTGCACGGCGTGCTGGTGCTGATCGGCGCCACGGTGCTGGTCAGCGCCCTGGCGGCCGTGCTGGGCGTGGGCTGGCTGGCCTATCTGAACGGGCTGCCGTTCGTGGGGTCCGTATGGATCTGGTGGGCGGCCAATCTCGCCGGCGTGCTGCTGCCCACCATCGCCATCCTCAGCTGGACCGACGTGGCCGGCCAGGCCCGGCGCCCCGGCGCGGCGGCCCTGCTGGCGGGCCTGATTGCCTGGGGGCTGCTGTGCGCCAGCGCATGGTACGTCTTCGCCGAGATCACCCCCGGCGCGCACCGCGCGGCCGTGGTGCTGCCGCTGGCCTGCGCGCCCATTCTGCTGGCGGCGGTGATGTCGATGGCCTGGGGCAGCCGCGGCGGCGCGCTGGGCCTGATCAGCCTGGGCGCCATCGCGCTGTATTACGCGGCCGACGAGCGCGGCCCCTTCTTTCCGCACGGGTTGCGGCCCGGCGAATCGCTGTTGCTGGCGCAATGCTATCTGTCGGCGACGGCGCTGCTGCTTGCTTTCCTGTGGGTCTACACCAACGGACGGCGGCCGGGCGATGCCGCCGCCGGCACCGATGCCGGCATCATGTACCAGTACGACCCGGCCAGCGGCCGCCTGGCCTGGGACGGCGACCCGCGGGCCATGCTGGGCCTGGCCGCCGCCCCGGACTCGCTGGACACCTTGCTGGGGCGCGTCCACCCCGATGACCGCGCGGCCCTGCGGCAACGCTGGGCCGCCGCGGCGGCCGGCCCCGTGGACGCGGCGCTGGCGCTGCGGGTGGCCGCAAGCGACGGCTGGATACGGGTCGTGGACCGCGGCCCCGTCGCCATCGGCGGCGGCGCGGGCGTGGCGGTGGTGGGCACCTGGCAACGACAGCGGCGATGGGCATGGCGATGAACACCCGGCCCCCAAGGAGATCCCGATGATCCAGATCGCGCTGCTGTTGTTCGGCGCCGATTTCGTGCGCCGCCAGGCGGGCGTGCTGGCCTGGCTGGGCGCCGGCTGGGCCGCGCTGGGCGTGTTCATCCTGATCGACGGCCTGGACGGCGTGCGCTATTTTCCGTTGCACGTGTTCGGCGGCTTTCTCCTGCTCGAAAGCCTGGTCACGCTCGGCGTGGCATCGGGCGGCGTGGGCGCGCAAAAAGCCGTGCTGTATTTCAAGGGCGGGCTGTTCCTGTTCATCGCGGCGCTGATCCTGTCGGGCCGCGGCGCCAGCGACATGCTGCTGGCCATGGTGTTCGGGCTGGCGTACTTCGTGATGGGCACCCTGCAGATGGCCTCGTCGTGGGTGGTGCGGTTTCCGCACTGGAAGCAGGCCTTCCTGGGCGGGCTGGCGCAAATGGCGTTCGCCATCTTCCTGTTCCAGCCCTACCCCACGCATTATCACGGCACGCTTTCCGAATTCATGGGCGTGACCCTGCTGGTGGGCGGCATCGGCACCTGGCGCATCGCCCGGCGCGCGCGCCGGCTGCGCGATGGCCGCTCGGTGTTCGACCTGCTGGCCCCCAGCGACCTGCTGCCGCACCGCCACGCCGACCCGGCGCCCGAGCCGCCTTCCACCCCCGCCCCCGGCGCGGCCCCGCCGGTGCCGTCGCCGCTGGTCGTGCACGTGTGGACGCCGGAAGGGTCGTCCAGGCATGCGCCCGTGCCGCGCCCGGTCATCAACCGCTATATCGCGGCGGTGGACGCCAAGGGCGTGATTTCCACCGGCCACGCGGCCCTGGAAATGCCGCCGTCCACCTACATCAGCCTGTATCCCGCGGTGGAAATCGATCGTTCGCCCTCGGAATTCTTCCGCCTGCTGAAGGCAACCCGCGACAACGACGTGCCGGGCGAATTCCAGCCCGACTACCCCACCGAATCGGCGGCCTGGTGCCCGTCGACGCGGCAGATCCTGTTTCATCACTACAACGCGGCCGGCCTGCTGAGCTTCTGGCAGGCCTACCGGCAGCACGAAATCTACAACCTGACGCATCGCAACTGTTCCAGCACGGTGTCGTTCGCGCTCGAGGCCGCCCTGGATGGTGCGTTGCAGCACGAGGCCGGCAGCTGGAGGCGCATCCTGCGCACCTTGCTGATGCCGGAATTGTGGATCGCGGCCCAGGTACGCAAGCGCGCCACCACCATGGCCTGGACGCCGGGCCTGGTGCTGGATTACGCCCGCGCGCTGCGCGCCATCGTGCATCCGGCCCGGTTGTCCTGGCTGCACAGCCTGCGCTGGGCGGCACGCCAATCGCGCGCATCGCCGTCCGATTTGGTAGATTGACGCCATGGCGGCCGGACGCCCTGGCGCCCCCAACGCCACGACCGAATTCCATTTCTTGAAAGGATCTTCCCATGCGTAGCCTATGCCTCGCCCTGGCCGCCGCGGGCCTGCTTGCCAGTGCCGCCGCCACGGCGCAATCCACCATGCGTATCGGTCTGCAAGACGATCCCGACGTACTCGACCCGGCGCGCGCGCGCACGTTCGTCGGCCGCATCGTGTTCGCCTCGCTGTGCGACAAGCTGGTGGACATTTCGCCCGACCTGAAATTCGTGCCGCAACTGGCCGAGTCGTGGAAAACCAGCGACGACGGGCTGACGCTGACCTTCACCCTGCGCGAAGGCGCCTTCTACCACGACGGCACGCCCATCGACGCCGCCTCGGTGAAGGCCAACCTGGAACGCGCCATCGCGCTGCCCGACAGCAACCGCAAAAGCGAACTGGCGTCGGTGGCCAGCGTGGACGCGCCCGATGCGCGCACGGTGGTGCTGCACCTGAAGGCGCCCGACGCCTCGCTGCTGTCGCAGTTGTCCGACCGGGCCGGCATGATGCTGTCGCCGGCCACCTTCGACAAAGACCCCGGCCGCAATCCGGTATGTTCGGGCCCGTACAAATTCAAGGAACGGGTGCAGAACGACCGCATCGTGCTGGAAAAATTCGACAAGTACTGGGACAAAGACAACTACCATTTCGACCGGGTCGTCTTCACGCCCATGCCCGACACCACGGTGCGGCTGAACAACCTGCGCTCGGGCGGACTGGACATCATCGAGCGCGTGGCCCCCAGCGACGTCAAGACCGTGAAAGAAGACCCCAACCTGACCCTGGCGCCGGTTACCGGCCTGGGCTACCAGGCCATCTCGGTCAACATCGCCAACGGCGCGCGCGCCGACAACCCGCTGGCCAAAGACAAGCGGGTGCGCCAGGCGCTCGATCTGGCCATCGACCGCGACGTCATCAACCAGGTGGTGGGCGAAGGCATGTACCAGCCGGCCTACCAGCCCTTCCCGCCGGCCAGCTTCGCGTACGACAAAAGCGTCGAGCGCAGCGGCCGCGATCCCAAGAAGGCGCAAGAACTGCTGAAGCAGGCCGGCTACGACCGCGTGAAGTTCGAGCTGACCTTCGGCAACAACACCACCATGCAGCAGGTGTTCGAACTGGTGCAGGCCATGGGGGCGGAAGCGGGCTTCGATATCTCGCTGCGGCCCATGGAATTCGCGGCCCTGCAATCGGCCCTGCCGCGCGGCGATTTCGAAGTCGGCCAGACCGGCTGGTCAGGCCGCGTCGACCCCAGCGGCAACATCTTCCAGTACATCACCTGCAAGGGCAGCCTGAACGACGGCAAGTACTGCGATGCCGACATGGACAAGCTGATGAACGAGGCGCGCAGCGTGGCCGACGAATCCAAGCGCCGCGAGCTGTACGCGCAGGCCCTGAAGAAAATGCGGGTAGACGTTCCCCGCATCTATCTCTTCTACCTGCCGTGGATCTTCGGCACGCAAGCCAAGGTGCAAGGGTTCGTGCCCTACCCCGACGGCCTGATCCGCCTGAAGGGCGTGACGGTGGCCAAGCAATGAGCATCGATTCCGGCTACCGCATGTTCACCACCCGGCCCGAGATCCTGGGCACGTTCGGGGTGGTGACCTCGACCCACTGGCTGGCCAGCAGCGCCGGAATGTCGCTGCTGGAACGCGGCGGCAATGCGTTCGACGCCGCGGTGGCGGCGGGCTTCGTGCTGCAAGTGGTCGAGCCGCACCTGGTGGGCCCTGCCGGCGAGGTGCCGGTGGTGTTCCATTCGGTGCGCACCGGCCGCACCGAAGTCTTGTGCGGCCAGGGTCCCACGCCGGCCGGCGCCACGCTCGACCACTACCGGTCGCTGGGCCTGGACCTGATCCCGGGCAACGGCCTGCTGCCGGCGGTGATCCCGGGCGCCTTCGATGCCTGGATGCTGCTGCTGCGCGACCACGGCACCCTGAGCGTGCGCGACGTGCTCGAGCCGGCCATCTACTACGCCGACCACGGCCACGCGCTGATGCCGCGCATCGCCAACACCATCGCCGGCCTGAAAGACTTCTTCGCCACGCACTGGCCCACCACCGCGCAGGTCTATCTGCCGGGCGGCTCGCCCCCGCAGGCGCGCAAGCTGTTCCGCAACCCCGCGCTGGCCGAAACCTGGCGCCGCGTCCTGCGCGAGGCCGAGGCCGCCGGCGGCGGCCGCGAGCGCCAGATCGACGCGGCGCGCGATGCCTTTTATCGCGGCTTCGTGGCCGAGGCCATCGACCAATACGCGCGCCACCATGAGATCATGGATGAAAGCGGCCGCCCACATCGCGGCGTGCTCACCGCGCAAGACATGGCCGGCTGGTCGGCCGCCTACGACACCCCCGCCACCTACGACTACCATGGCTACACGGTGGCCAAGGCCGGCGCCTGGAGCCAGGGCCCCGTGTTCCTGCAGACCCTGGCGCTGCTGAAGGGCCTGGACCTGCGGCACGCCGGCCCCAACGGCGCCGATTTCGTGCACGACATCACCGAGGCCATGAAGCTGGCCTTCGCCGACCGCGAGGCCTATTACGGCGATCCGTCGTTCGTGCGCGTGCCGCTCGACCACCTGCTGTCGGACGCCTACAACGACGAACGCCGCGCCCTGATCGGCCGGCTGGCGTCGCACGAGTTGCGGCCCGGCCGCGTGCCCGGCTTCGACGCGCAAGTGGACCGGGTCATGGACGTGCTGGCGCGCCTGTCGCGCGTCACGCCTGTGGGCACCCCCGGCAGCGAGCCCACGCTGGCCGACATGCGTGCCTCGGCCAAGCGCGGCGACACCACGCACGTAGACGTCATCGACCGCTGGGGCAACATAGTGTCGGCCACGCCCTCGGGCGGCTGGCTGCAGTCGTCGCCCGTCATTCCCGGGCTGGGTTTCCCGCTGAATACGCGCGCCCAGATGTTCTGGCTGGAACCCGGCCTGCCGGGCACCCTGGCGCCGGGCAAGCGGCCCCGCACCACGCTGACGCCGTCGCTGGCGCTGCGCGACGGGCAGCCTTACATGGTGTTCGGCACGCCCGGCGGCGACCAGCAAGAGCAATGGCAGTTGCTGCTGTTCCTGCGCCACGTGCACCACGGGCTGAACCTGCAGGAAGCCATCGACCAGCCCATGTCGCACACCCTGCATTTCCCGTCGTCGTTCTATCCGCGCGACCGCAAGCCGGGCCACCTGGCGGTAGAGGCCTCGTTCGGCCCCGAGGTCATCGCCGACCTGCGCGCGCGCGGCCACGTGATCGAAGAAGAACCGGAGTGGTCCACCGGCCGCCTGACCGCGGCCTCGCGCGACCCCGACGGCCTGCTGCACGCGGCGGCCACCCCCCGGCTGATGCAAGCGTACGCGGTAGGAAGGTGACCCCCACCATCCACGCCCAGGTGTCTGACTCCCGCAGGGTGTCGGACACCGCCACCCGACCCGTCTGCACACCACGGTGTCAGGCACCCTGGCGGGAGCCAGACACCTGGCAACGCTGGCAACATTGACAACACCGAATGGCAGGCCAAGCTGCGCAGGGCAGCGTGGCCTGCCGGCCCCGCACGCTTTTCCTCTTTCAAGCACCGCTAGCCCGGCACGCAAGAACCCCATTGCCCCCGCCAGTGCGGCAAGGTAATGACATCCGAGTCGGGCCGCGGGGGCGCGAGTGCCGCGGCGCCTCGGGGCCGGGCCCGGGCGCGCGGGGCGCCCGGACGGCCCCGTGAAGCCAAGGCACTCGCGCCCCCGCGGCCCGACGCCAAAAGAACTCCACCCCGCAAAAAGGGCTAGAGATACCTCTCCCGGTATCCCACCGGCGACACCCCGCAGTACTTGCTGAAAATATCCCGGAACGCCTTGGTGTCGTTGTAGCCGACCTCGTACATGACCTCGGCCACCGTCTTGCGCGAACTTTCCAGCTGCTTCTTGGCGGCCTCTACCCGTATGCGCTGCAGGTATTCGACGATGCTGTTGCCGGTGGCCTGGCGAAAGCGCCGCTCGAGCGTGCGGCGGCCCAGCGCGTGGCGCCGCGCCAGCGTCTCGACCGTCAGGCGTTCGGCATAACGGCTTTCGATATGCTGCTGGACGGCATGCACGGTGCGGTCGGCGTGCGACTTGTGGCCGACGAACACCGAAAACGGCAACTGGCTCTGGCGGCTCCAGTCGAGCTGGAAAAACTTGGCGCACCAGATGGCCGTGTCGCGGTCGGTATATTTTTCGATGAGATGCAGCACCAGGTGCGCGGCCGAAAAGGCGCCGCCGCTGGTGTACAGGCCCTGCTCGGCCAGGACGATGCGGTCGCTCAGCCATTGCACGGCGGGAAACCACTGCGCGTACAGCCCGTGCGCGGCCCAGTGCACCACGGCCCGGCGGCCATCGAGCAGGCCCGCGGCGGCCGGCAGCGCGGCCCCCAGGCACAGGCAGGCCAGTTCGCCGCCATTCTTGTAGTACTGCGACAGCCAGTCGATCACGGCGGCATTGTCGGCCACCACGCGCGGTCCGGGCGCCAGCAGGGGTGGCACGATGCAGATGTCCACCGGCCCCGGGTCGGCCAGCGTGGCGTCGGCCCGCACCTGGATCCGGCCGTCATCCAGCTGTACCTGCGGCGTGGCGGCCAGCAGCCGCACGGCGAAACCCGGCGCCCGTCCCTGGGCGCGCAGGTACTCGTTCGCCGCCAGGAAACCGTGGCGGGCGGTTTCCAGCGACGCGATGTTGGCCCCGGCCGGCAACAGGAAAGCGATGTGTTTCATGGGCTCAGAATACCGCCACACGGCTGTCGCAATCCACCCGCAAGATTGTCGCAATTCCCCGTCGGCGGCGGGTGGAATTCCCGATACAGTGGCATTTCGGCCTCGCGGGCCCCACCATGCCACCTAGGAGCATTGCCATGGAAGAACAGTATGTAGACGGTTTTCTGCTGGCCGTCCCGAACGACAAGCTGGAAACCTACCGGGCCATGGCCGCCACGGCCGGGGCCGTCTGGAAAGAGCACGGCGCCCTCGACTACCGTGAATGCGTGGGCGACCAGCTGAATATGGACCCCAATTGCGCGTCGTTCACCCAGGCGGCCGGCGCGGGCGACGACGAAGCCGTGATCTTCGCCTGGATCCTGTACCCCAGCAAGGCCGAGCGCGACCGCATCAATGCCGCCGTCATGGCCGACCCGCGCCTGCAATGCGTCGAAGGCGTGTTCGACATGAAGCGCATGGCCTGGGGCGGTTTCCGCACCCTGGTCGCGGCCTGATCCGCAACTGTAGAAAATGCCCCCACGCCGCGCCTTCGGCTTGCTGCCCCCCGAGGGGGCTTTTTGCCTTGGGGCGGCCCGGCGGCAAAAAATGCCCCCACGCCGCGCCTTCGGCTTGCTGCCCCCCGAGGGGGCTTTTTTGCCTTGGGGCGGCCCGGCGGCAAAAAATGCCCCCACGCCGCGCCTTCGGCTTGCTGCCCCCCGAGGGGGCTTTTTGCCTTGGGGCGGCCCGGCGGCAAAAAAAACAGCGCGGGCTGTCGATCCCGCCCCGCGCCAGCCGTCGTACCGACAGCGGCCCGCCATCCCGGCGCCGCGCTCTCTGGAGCCCATCATGGCCACCGTAAAACCCATTCCTGACGACATGCACACCCTGACCCCGCACCTGATCTGCCAGGGGGCGGCCCAGGCCATCGACTTTTACGTGCGCGCCTTCGGCGCGAAAGAACTGGCGCGCCTGCCCGGCCCCGACGGCCGGGTCATGCACGCCAGCGTGCGCATCGGCGATTCCACGCTGATGCTGGCCGACGCCTTTCCCGAGTGCGGCGCGGCCGACCCGAAGGCGCTGCAGGGGTCGCCGGTCTATCTGCACCTGTACGTCGAAGACGTCGATGCCACCATGGCGCAGGCCCAGGCGGCCGGCGCCACCATCACCATGCCGGCCGCCGACATGTTCTGGGGCGACCGCTATGGCCAGCTGACCGACCCGCAGGGCCACCGCTGGTCGGTGGCCACGCACAAGCAAGACCTGACCCCCGAGCAGATCCAGCAAGCCATGCAGGCGGCGTTCTCGGAAGGCGGCGGCTGCCAGCCCGGCTGAACATCGCCCGACGGCCATGCCCGGCGGCAGGCGAGCCCGGCCTCCGGGCGGGCTCGCTTGTGCGCGATCAAGGCCACGGCCGGGTCCGCCTTGAACTGCCGGGCGCAAACGCCTAAGGTGTGCTATTGCACACCCCGCCGCCGTTTTTCATGCCCCCTATCGACCGCCCCCAGTCCCTGGGCGAAGAAATCGCCAACAGCGTCAGCCATGGCCTGGGGGCGCTCAGCGCCCTGGTCGCCGCGCCGCTGCTCATCGTGGGTGCCACCCGCCGCGGCGACGCCGCCCTCATCGCCGGCACCGCCATCTTCGCCGCCACCATGTGCCTGCTGTACCTGGCGTCGGCGCTGTATCACGCGCTGCCGCGCGGCCGCGCCAAGCAGTTGTTCAACGTACTCGACCACTCCGCCATCTATCTGCTCATCGCCGGCACCTATACGCCGTTTACGCTGGGGCCGCTGCGCGGGCCCTGGGGCTGGACGCTGCTGTGCCTGGTCTGGGGCCTGGCGGCCGTGGGCGTGGTACTGAAGGCCAGCCGGCGCCTCGACCGCCCGGCGCTGTCCACCGGGCTGTACCTGGCCATGGGCTGGCTGGTGGCCATCGCGGTCGAGCCGGTGCTCGAACACGTGCCTCCGGGCGGGCTATGGCTGCTGCTGGCGGGCGGCCTGGCCTACACCGGCGGCGTGGTGTTCTTCGTCTTCGACTCGCGCTGGCGCTACGCCCATTTCGTGTGGCACCTGTTCGTGCTGGCGGGCACCGCCTGCCACTTCCTGGCGGCGCTCTGGTACGTGGTGCCGGCCGCCGCATAAGCCCCATGGGCCATCATCGGCCATGAACCGGCCATGAACACCGGCCATGAGGCACCGGCGGCCCCACACTTTGGGAACCGCTAAGTTCAGACACGAAAAAGCCAAATTGCCCGCCGCCGGGCCGTTCTGCACAATCGTCCCCCAACAATACCAAGGAGACGAGCATGCACATCACCCGGCGCCAAGCCACGCACCTGCTGGCCGCGACCCTGCTGGGGCCCCTGGCCTTCGGCGGGGCCCAAGCCCAGCAACCCGAACCCATCCTCATCGGCGCCTCGATGCAGGTCAGCGGCCCCATCGCCTATGTGGGCGAATCGGTGAAACAAGGCCTGGAACTGCAGGTCGACGCTATCAACGCGGCGGGCGGGCTGCTGGGCCGCCCCGTGAAAATCCTGTATCGCGACCACGAAAACGTGCCGGACAAGGCCGTCACCAACGTGCGCGGCCTGATCGAGCAGGAAAAAGTCGTGGCCATGATCGGCGAAAGCAGCTCGGGCACGGCACTGGCCGCCGGCCCCATCATCGGCGCCGCCCACCTTCCGTGGCTGATCGCGGCGGCCACCAACTCCACCATCACCACGCGGCCGGAAAACGTCACGGCCCTGGGCGTAACGCCCTACGACCGGCTGCAGGCGCCGGCCGTGGTGGCGCTGGCCGCCAAGAAGTACAAGAAACTGGCGCTGCTGACCGACACCTCGGGCTACGGCCAGGGCGGGCGCAACGACCTGCTGGCGGCGCTGAAAGAGCGCGGCATCACGCCGGTGGCCGACGAAACCTACAACATCAACAGCCCCAGCATGACCGCGCAGCTGGCGCGCATCCGCGACAGCGGCGCCGATGCCCTGCTGCTCTGGAGCGTGGGGCCCGACGCCGCGCAGATCCGCCGCAACATGCGCACCATGCGTTTCGAAATTCCCACCATCGGCGGCTGGGGGCTCGAGAACACCAGCTTTCTCAAGCTGGCGGGCAAGTACGCCGAAGGCACCATCATCATGAGCGTCAATCCGCTGTACCGCTCCAGCCCGCAAATCGACAAGTACCGCGCCGCCTACGACAAGAAGTACGGTTTGCAGAACATCGAATACGCCAGCGCCGTGGCCCTGGCGTACGACGCCATGGGGCTGCTGGCCAACGGCATACGCAAGGCCGGCAGCACCGATCCCCAGGCGCTGATGGATGCCCTGAAAACCGTCGAATACGACGGCGTCGTCAAGCAGTACCGCTCGCCCTGGGCCAATGCCAACCGGCAGGCGCTGACCATGGACGACCTGCACTTCGTCGTGGTGCGCGACGGCAAATTCGTTCCGTACACGGATTGAGCTATGGACGTACTGATCTCCGGCCTGGTCATCGGCAGCATCTACGCGCTGGTCGCGTTGGGGTTCACGTTTACCTGGATGTCCACCCTGACGCTCAATTTCGGCCAGGGCAGCCTGTTGATGCTGGGCGCCCTGATCGGCCTGACGATGCAGCAGACCTGGGGCCTGCCGCTATACGCCACCGTGCCGCTCACCATGCTGGTCGTGGCCCTGATCTCGGTGGCCATCTACTGGGGCGCGATCGCGCCGTTCAACAAGGGCCAGGACGCCATCAACTGGGTCCTGGCCACGGTGGCCATCGATATCGCCCTGCGCGCGGCCGCCCAGATGATCTGGGGCAAGTCCGTCATGCGCGCCACCCCGTTCTTCGGCGATGACCTGGTCGAGTTCTGGGAATTCGTCCTGGAAACCCAGCAGGTCACGATTCTGGCCGGCCTGGTGCTGATCGTGGCCCTGCTCACCGGTTTCGTGCGCGGCTCGCTGTGGGGCAAGGCCCTGACGGCCGTGGCCCAGAACCGCGTGGCGGCGGCGCTGTCGGGGGTGTCGCCGGCCATGATCGCCTCGATCGGCTTCGGCCTGTCGGGCGCGCTGGCGGCGCTGGCCGGCCTGCTGATCGCCCCGGTCGTGTTCGCCTCGGCGAACATGGGCGCGCCGCTGCTCGTGAAGGCATTCACGGTCAGTGTGCTGGCGGGGCTGAGTTCGCTGTGGGGCGCCGTCGCGGCCGGCCTGGTGTTCGGCGTGGCCGAAGCCATGGTGGCGCGCTACATCGGCAGCAGCTATCGCGAAATATTCGGCTTGCTGCTGCTGGTGGCCGTGCTCGCCTTCCGTCCGACGGGCCTGTTCGGCCTGCGCCAGATCGTCAAAGTCTAGAGCAAACCCATGAGACCTGAAACCGATACGCTCGCCGCGGCAGGCGCCGGCTCGCGCGCCCGCCCGGCGCACCGCGAACCGCGCAACCGCGCCCTGTCGCGCGTGCTCCCGCTGCTTGCCGTGGCCATCGTCCTGATGGCGCTGCTGTGGGGCAGCGACTACTACAGCCGTGTTCTGTCGGTGGCCGCGCTGGCGATCGTCGCCGCCTGCGGGCTGAACATCCTGACCGGCGTGACCGGCCAGGTATCGCTGGGCCACGCCGGCTTCTATGCGCTGGGCGCCTACGCCGCGGCCCTGCTGTCGGTAAAAATGGGCTGGCCCGTGCTCGCGGCCGTGCCGGTGGGCGTGGGCGTGGCGGCGGTGCTGGGCATTTTGCTGGCCTGGCCCGCCCTGCACCTGCGCGGCCCGTACCTCACCATGGTGACCATTGCCTTCGGCATGCTGGTGCACAGCTTCGCCACCGACTTCACCGAGATCACCAATGGCCCGGAAGGCCTGTTCCCGATTCCGCCGCTGAACCTGGGATTCGGCCCGCTGACGCTGCAGGAAACCAACATCGTCCTGCTGGTCGTGGTCGTGGCCGTGTTCTACCTGCACGGCGCGCTGATCGACGGCAAGTACGGGCGCGCCATGCGGGCCGTGCGCGGCAACGAACTGGCCGCCGCCAGCATGGGCGTGAACGTGGTGGGCATGAAGTGCCTGGCGTTCGCCATCTCGGGCGCGCTGGCGGGCCTGGCCGGCGCCCTGTATGCGCCGGTCAACGGCTTCGTGAACCCCGACAGCTTCACCTTCGAACTCTCGGTCATCCTGCTGATGATGGTGATCCTGGGCGGACAAGGCACGGTGTGGGGGCCGGTGGCCGGCGCGGTGCTGCTGACCGTGCTGGACCGCCTGCTGGCGCCCCTGGGAGACGCGCGCCTGGTGCTCTATGGCGGCATCCTGCTGCTGACCCTGCACCTGATGCCCGAGGGGCTCATGAGCCTGCTGGCGTCGCTGCGCGCCCGCCGGGCCGGCCCGGCAAGCGCGGGCGCGCAGCCCGGCGGCACGCTGTCCGGCGCCGCGGCCCTGGAAGCCGTCGCGGGCGCCGAACGCCTCGAAGTACAGGGCGTCAGCAAGATCTTCGGCGGCCTGAAGGCGGTGGACAACGTCAGCTTCAACGTGGCGCCCCGCTCGATCCACGGCCTGGTCGGGCCCAACGGCGCCGGCAAGACCACGCTGCTGAACATGATCTCCGGCGTATCCGCCCCCACCCACGGCCGGATCCGGCATGGCGCCCAGGCCGTCGATGCGCGCCCCATGCACGTGCTGGCGGCGCGCGGCATCGGCCGCACGTTCCAGAACCTGGCGCTGTTCCGCGACATGACGGTCCTGGAAAACGTGTTGTGCGGCATGCATTTGTCGGCGCGGGCCGGTTTCGTGCCGTCGGTACTGTGCACGCCGCGCGTGCGGGCCGAGGAAGCTGCGCTGACCCGGCGCGCGCTGTCCCTGCTCGAATTCGTGGGGCTGCGCGATGCCGCGCACACGATCGCCAGCGCCCTGCCGCAGGGCCACCAGCGCCTGCTGGAAATCGCCCGCGCACTGGCGGTGCGGCCCCGCCTGCTGCTGCTGGACGAGCCCGCGGCGGGCCTGAACGGCGCCGAGGTCGACCGCCTGATGGAACTCATCCGGCGCATCCGCGACTCGGGCGTGACGGTACTGCTGATCGAGCACCACATGCAGCTGGTCATGGCCATCTGCGAAACCGTCACGGTGCTCGACTTCGGCAAGCTGCTGATCGAAGGCACTCCCCAACAGGTGCAGCACGACCCCGCTGTGCTCGAGGCCTATCTGGGCCGCCCCGCCCATGCTCGCGGAGCCGACGATGCTTGAAATCTCCAATCTTTCCACGGGCTACGGCCGCTCGGCCGTGCTGCATGACGTGAACCTGGCGGTGCGGCCGGGCGAGATCGTGGCGCTGGTCGGCAGCAACGGCGCCGGCAAGTCCACGTTCCTGCATACCGTCGCGGGCATCCACCGCAGCTTCCGCCAAAAAGGCGAAATCCATCTGCTGGAACGCAACGTCAGCCGCGCCTCGGCCCCGGCGCTGGTGCGCGACGGCCTGGTGCTGGTGCCCGAACGCCGCCAGATCTGGCCCGACATGCCGGTGCTCGACCACCTGCGCCTGGGCGGCTTCCTGAAGCGCCGCGACCGCGCCTTCGTGCGCGACCAGGAAAGCTTCTGCCTGGACCTGTTCCCGCGCCTGAAAGAACGCCTGGGCCAGCAGGCCGGCACGCTGTCGGGGGGCGAACAGCAGATGCTGGCCATGGCGCGCGCCCTGATGGCGGGGCCGCGCATTCTATTGCTCGACGAGCCGTCCACCGGCCTGTCGCCGGCCCTGGTGACCCGCATTCTGGAGGTGATCCAGTCGTTGCGCGACCGGTTCGGCATGACCATCCTGCTGGTCGAGCAAATGGTGACCCTGACGCTGGAAATTTCCGACCGCGCCTACGTGATCGAGCGCGGCAAGATCGTGTTGTCGGGCCAGGCCCAGGAACTATTGCATTCGCCCGCCGTGAAGGAATCGTATCTGGGCGGCCAGGCCCATTAGCCTTCTATCCGAACTGCGCAGAGACCCTCATGAACCAGACCAGTGTGAATCGCATGGGGCTGATGCCCCCGCAAAAACCCCAGTCGGCGTCCACCGAATTCCAGCAGCGCGCCGTTTTCTTCAACGCCGCCACGGCGTTCATGCAGAAAGTGCCGCCTGTCCCCGACGCCACCTTCGACGCCGAAGCGGCGCGCGCCCTGGATCCCGCCACCCCGACCTCGCTCATTCATTGCGACCTGTCCCAGGCGCTGCAGCTGGCCCAGCCCGCCACCACGCCGCACCTGCTGGCCCGCTATGCCGCCGTCCGGCCGCACGAGCGCCTGGCCATGGACCTGTCGGGCACCAGCATCGCCATTTGTTATGTCATACGAGGCGCGGGCCGGGTCGCGCAAGCCGGCGCGGCCTTCGACTGGCAGGCGGGCGACGTGTTTCTGCTGCCGGGCGGCCCGGCCGCCGAGCTGGCCGCCGGCCCCGATGGCGCGGTGGCCTGGATAGTCGGCAATGAACCCCTGCTGGTGCGCGAAGGCCTGCAGCCGCCGCCCGCCGACCGGGCGCGGATCCGCGCCGTGCATTATCCGGCCGCCGAAATCGCGCGCCAGGTCGCCGCCATCTACGAGCTCGAACAAGAAGCCAGCACCGCCGCGCGGGCGCTATTTTTCTCGTACGACGAGCAGCGCGACAGCCGCAATATCTCGCCCACGCTGACGCTGGGCTACAACACGCTCGAGCCCGGCGTCACGCAGCGCGGCCACCGGCACAATTCCGTGGCGGTATCGCTGCCCATCCAGCCCGAAGGCTGCTACAGCATGATCGATGGCCAGCGCAAAGACTGGCTGCCCTGGGCGGCCACCATCACGCCGCCGTGTTCCTACCATTCGCACCACAACAGCGGCCCGCGCCGCGCGGCGATCCTGGTAGTGCAGGACGGCGGCATCTATACCCACGCGCGCGCCAACGGGTTCTCGTTCGACTAGAACCCGCAAGCGCGCCCCCCTGCCCGGCAAGACCGACCGCGAGGCTGGCGCCCTGCCGCGGGCTATGATCGGAGACGGCGGCCGCTTCCGCCGCCCCCGATCATGGACCAAGGTAGGCCAGTATGAGGATGCATTTCGACCTGATAGACATGCAGTTGCTCGTCAACATCGCAGAAGAACAAAGCCTGACCAAGGGCGCCGAGCGCTCGTTCCTGTCGTTGCCCTCGGCCAGCCTGCGCATCAAGACGTTCGAAGAAAACCTGGGCACCAAGCTGCTGTACCGCAAGAAGCAGGGCACCACGCTGACCCCCGCGGGCGAAACCGTGCTGCACCACGCCAAGACGGTGCTGGCGCAGCTGGAACGGCTGCGCGGCGACCTGCACGAGCACAGCGACGGCTTCAAGGGCCACATCCGCCTGTACGCCAACGCCACGTCCATGAGCGCGTCGCTGCCCGACGTGCTGCGCGAATACCTGACCCGGCATCCCAACGTCGACATCACGCTGCGCGAGAAGCTCAGCGACGAAGGCGCGCGCGCCGTGGCGGATGGCTCGGCCGACATCGCCATCGTGTCGGGCGACACGCCCACCGATGGGCTCGAAGTCCTGCCCTATTGCAGCGAAGCCCTGGTGCTGGCCACGTCGGCCCACCATCCGCTGGCCGGCAAGCGCAGCGTCGAATTCAAGCAGACGCTCGAATACAACTACGTGGGGCTGCAAGAAGGCAGCGCCATCTATCGCTTCCTGACCCGGCAGGCGCAAAGCCAGCGCAAGCAGCTGGGCTTTCGCATCCAGGCCGGCAGCTTCGAAACCATCTGCCGCATGATCGAGGCCGACGTGGGCATCGGCATTCTGCCGGCTTCGGCGGCGCAACGCTGCGCGCGCGTCATGGACATCCACGTGGCCGCGCTGAAAGACGACTGGGCGGTACGCCAGTCGATGATCTGCGCGCGCAACATCGCGTCGCTGCCCCTGTTCACGCGCACGCTCATCGCCATGCTGACCCAGGCCGGCAACACGCGCCGCGCCGACGAACCCGCCGCGCGCAAGGCATCCTTTGGGAAAAGCAAACTGTAGCTATTGCAGAGACAGATTGTCTCTTTGGGCCGGCCGCTTCAGAATCTTCAGGGTTCGATGTAGCGCTCCAAGGAGACCGATGTGTGTGACAGCAATGGGCCGCGCGGCCATGGTTGGCGCGGATGGATTCCGCTTCCGTCAGACGAGCCGGCCGCGCAGCGCTGCGGTCCGTGGGTCGATCTGTCGCATGCGCTGGGGCCCGATGTGCCGCGCGCCAGCGTGTTCCCGCAGCCGACGTTCCAGCGCATCAAGAGCCTGCCGCAAGATCCGCTGAACGTCACCGAAATGCGCATGGTGGTGCACATCGGCACCCACGTCGACGCGCCGCGGCACTTCTTCAACGATGGCCCCGCCTTCCATGAAATTCCGCTCGAACGCCTGTCCGGGCCGGGCGTGGTGCTGCGCGTGCGGCGCGGCGTGGGCGAGCAGATCACCCCCGCCGACCTCGAACAGGCGCAGGGCGAAGTCAGGCCGGGCGACATCGTGGCGCTGGCCACCGGCTGGGGTCCGCTGGCCCGCACGCACGACTATCACGACCATCCCTACCTGAGCCCCGCCGCGGCGCAGTGGCTGGTCGACCGGCGGGTCAAGCTGCTGGCCTGCGACCTGCCCACGCCCGACATGCCGGTCGGCCGGCGGCCGGCCGACTACGACTGGCCGGCCCACCACATCCTGCTGGGCAACGGCGTGCTGGTCGCCGAAAACATCGCGGGCCTGGACGCGCTGGCCGGCCAGCGGCTGGAATTCGTGTTCTCGGCCCTGAATATCGAAGCCTCCGACGGCGCGCCGGCGCGCGTAATGGCCCGCCCCGTCACCCCTCTCTGACACTCCCCCTCGACAACCTCTCATCATGACGACAGACACGCTAGAACTGGGACGGCAAACGCGCAGCGACGTATTGGGCGCCGCGCACGTCCAGGCCTCGATGGCGCAGGCCGACGATTTTTCCGCGCCGCTGCAAGAGCTGGTCACCCGCTACTGCTGGGGCGACATCTGGAACCGCCCCGGCCTGGACCGCAAGACGCGCAGCCTGCTGAACCTGGTCATGCTCACCGCGCTGAACCGGCCGCACGAACTGCGCCTGCACATCAAGGGCGGCTTGAACAACGGCCTGACCAAAGTAGAAATCCGCGAAGCCCTGCTGCAGGCGGCCGTGTACTGCGGCGTCCCCGCCGGGGTCGACAGCTTCCGCTGCGCCAAGGAAGTTTTCAAGGAACTGGGCATCTAGGCGCGCGCCGCCCCATCGGCCCCTACAGGAACGAAACACATGGACAAGCACGTTTACGGATTCATCGGCGTGGGCAACATGGGCACGCCCATGGCCACGCGCCTGCGGCAGGCCGGCCAGCGCGTGGTGGTGTACGACCCCAACGCGGCGGCGGTGGCCGCCCTGGCCGACCAGGGCATCGAAAGCGCCGCCTCGCCGGCGGCGGTGGCCGACCAGGCCGACACGGTTTTCCTCAGCCTGCCGACGCCGGCCATCGTGACCGCGGCGGCCACCGGCCCCGGCGGGGTCATCGAAGGCAAGCGGGCGCGCACGGTGGTCGATTTCTCGACCATCGGGCCGCAGGCCGCGGTGCGCGTGGCCCGGGCGCTGGCCGAACGCGACATCGCCTACGTCGATGCGCCCGTCAGCGGCGGCGTGCCGGGCGCGCGCGCGGGCACGCTGGCGGTGATGGTCTCGTGCCCCGCCGACCTGTATGCGCGGCTGCAACCGGTGCTGGCCACGTTCGGCAAGCCGTTTCACCTGGGCGAGGGCGCGGGCCAGGCCCAGACCATGAAACTGGCCAACAACCTGCTGGCCGCCGCCGCCATCGCGGTGTCGTCGGAAGCCATGGTCATGGGCGTGAAGGCCGGGCTCGATCCCAAGGTCATGCTCGAAGTCATCAACGCGGGCTCGGGCCGCAACAGCGCCACGCAAGACAAGTTCCCCCGCTCGATATTGCCGGGCACCTTCGACTACGGCTTCGGCACCGGGCTTTCGTACAAAGACGTGCGCCTGTGCGTGGACGAGGCCGAGACCCTGGGCGTGCCGATGGTGGTGGGCGCCGCGGTGCGCGAAATGCTGGCCATCACCAATGCCAGCTACGGCGCCGATTCCGACTACACGTCGATCTGCCGCCTGGTCGAATCGTGGGCGGGCGTGGAAGTGCGCGGCTAGGCGCGCCTCAGCCGGGGTCGGGTGCGAACGGATAGTGGCACACCTGGCCGCCGCCGGCCACGATGGCGGTGCCCTCGGGCACTTCCAGCCACGCGCCCGGCAGTTCGACCAGCGGTTCCGACAACAGCATGTAGGCGTCGTCGTCCAAAGCGGCGATGCGCGGCTCGTCGGGATACAGCTGCTTCAGGTGCCGCACGTCGGTACTGTGAAACAGCGAGCGCGAATTGCCCTCGCTGGAATAGCGCACCGCGATCAGGCGCTGGCCATCCAGCACGCACACGGTCATGTTCAGCGGATGCTCGACCCCGTGCCGATGCCCCGCTTCTTCCACCACCGCCGCCATGCGCCGCAGGGCCGGCACGGGCTCGGCCTCCAGGCCCAGGCTCAGGGCCAGCAAGAACATCACTTCGGAATCGGTGGACCCTTCCAGCGACGGGAAATAGCGCGGCGCGATCTGCATGACCAGGTCTCGCCGCAGCAGCGGATAGCCCCGGATCAGGCCGTTGTGCGCGAACAGCCAGCGCTCGTGGCGAAACGGATGGCAGTTGGTTTCCTGGGCGGGCGTATCGGTGGCCGCGCGGATGTGCGCCACGAACAGGGGCGCCCGGATGGCGCGGGCCGCCTCGCGCAGATTGCGATCGTTCCAGGCGGGGTGGATGCTGCGGTAGCGGTACGGCAGTTCGGCCGGATCCGGGCCGTACCAGCCCACGCCGAAGCCATCGCCATTGGTGGTGGTGGCGCCCAGCCGCGAATGCAGGCTCTGGTCGATAAGCGAATGCCGAGCCTTGAAAATCACAGTCTCGAGCTGCAACGGACTGCCGGTATAAGCCATCCAACGGCACATGGAAGCGCTCCTGCAATGCTGACGAGAAAGTCCCACCCCCGAAGCGCTGCGCGCACCCCCTCAAGGGGGCGACGCTGGCGGCCCGGCGAAGCCGGCTCCGCGGCGTCCCCGATCCGGTCGCACCCGTTTTCGTTCCGGGCGGGTCGCGCGGCACGCGATGAAACACATACGAGAGTTTTATATTCTTAACAGCCCAGAAAAACCAGGCCTTTACAACTGATTGACATATACGCGCGCTTTGCCGATCATGACATCCGACTGTCAGCATTACGGCAGGCCGCCGCCCGGCGGCGCACCATAACAATACCGCGCGAGCCCCCGGCCATGCGCGACAACCGGAGAGATGTCATGGAGCTTACACCCCGCAATCCCGCGCGCCGCCGCCTGCTGGCCGGCAGCGCCGGCGCATTGGCCGCGGCCGGCCTGGGCGCCACCGGCCTGGCGCGCGCCAGCGAATCGGCCCCGGCCCAGCCCGCGGCCGCCGCCGCGGGCGGCGCTCCGGCGGCCAAGCCGCTGCCGGCCTATGCCGCCTGGAAAGACGCCGACAGCGTCATCGTGCACAGCGCCAACACCATCGAAACGCGGCGCGGCGCGTTCGGCGACGGCGTCATCACACCGTCGCGCGAACTGTACGTGCGCAACAACCTGCCGCCGCCCGATGCCGCCATTCTCGACGACCGCGATGCCTGGGCCATCGAGATCCAGGGCGTGAAGCAGCCGCGCACACTGACGCTGGGCGAACTCAAGACGCTGGGGGTCGAAACCCTGGCCACGGTATTGCAGTGCTCGGGCAACGGACGCGGCTTCTTTCCGCACAAGCCCAGCGGCACGAAGTGGGAAGTGGGCGCGGCGGGGTGCGTGCTCTGGACCGGCATCCCGGTGCGCACACTGGTCGACTACCTGGGCGGCGTCGAAGGCGATCCCGCCTACCTGACCGGCACCGGCGGCGAACAGTTGCCCGAGGGCCTGGACCCCAAGACCCTGATGGTGGAACGCTCGGTACCGCGCGAAGCCATGCAAGACGCCATGCTGGCCTGGGAAATGAACAACGAGCCGCTGTCGCTGGCGCACGGCGGGCCGCTGCGGCTGATCGTGCCCGGCTATACGGGCGTGAACAACGTCAAGTACATCAAGCGCCTGGCGTTCACGGCCGAACAAAGCCCCGTCAAGATCCAGCAGACCAGCTACCGGCTGGCGCCCCTGGACGCCAAGCCGGGGCCCGAATACCCGTCGGCCTGGGCCATGACGCCCAAGTCGTGGGTCACGGCCCCGGGCGCCGACGGCGAATCCGTCAAGGCCGGCCGGCAACTGGTGCGCGGCGTGGCGTTCGGCGGGATCCATGCCGTCAAGCGCGTCGATGTGTCGATCGATGGCGGCAAGACCTGGAAGCAGGCCGCGCTGGTGGGGCCCGACCTGGGCAAGTATGCCTGGCGCCAGTTCGCCCTGCCGGTCGAACTGGCCGCCGGCGAACACGTGCTGGCCAGCCGCGTCGAAGACACCGAAGGCAATGTGCAGGTGGAAGAGCGCGTCGAGAACGTGCGCGGCTACCTGAACAGCAGCTGGCGCGACCACGCGCTGAAGGTCACGGTGTCGTGAACATGGCAGCATCGTTGCATCAAGACGCGCCCCCCACGAAAACCCGCCGCGCGCGGGCGTGGGGGTTGTTCCTGCCGGCGCTGGCCGCCGGCCTGTACGCGGCCTGCGCCGGCGCGGCCGATCCGGCCGACGCCGAAGCCGGCCGGGCCCTGTTCACCAAAAATGCCACCCCGGCCTGTGCCGTGTGCCACACGCTGGCCGACGCCGGCGCCACCGGCACCATCGGCCCGGATCTCGACGAGCTCAAGCCCGACGCCGACCGGGTCGCCCAGGCGGTCCGCAACGGCATCGGCGTAATGCCGGCCTTCGAATCGCTCAGCGAAGCCGAAGTGCAGACCCTGGCGCAATACGTATCCAGCGCCACCGGCGCCGCCCAGTAGGCGCCACGCACCAGGCCGCGACAGGCGGCACTACACCAGGTGTCTGACTCCCGCAGGGTGTCAGACACCGAAACAAGCCGTACCCTCTGCCCACCTCCGGTGTCAGACACCCACGCAGGTGTCTGACACCGGCTCCCCCCTGCCCGCTCTTCCGCGCGCAGCCGCCCGGCTGCGCCCGGTAGTAACATCGACCCACATTTCATTCCCACCCGGAGTCCGCATTGAAATACCGCAAACTCGGTCGCACCGACATCGACGTCAGCCTGATCGGCCTGGGCACCATGACCTGGGGCGAACAAAACACGGAAGCCGATGCGCACCAGCAACTCGACTATGCGCTGTCGCGCGGCGTGAACCTGGTGGACACCGCCGAGATGTACCCGGTGCCGCCCAAGGCCGAAACCCAGGGCCGCACCGAGACCTGCATCGGCACGTGGCTGGCCAGGACCAAGCGCCGCCACGACATCGTGCTGGCCAGCAAGGTGGCCGGCCCGGCGCGCGACGCCAAGCGCCCCGGCTACATCCGCGACGGCAAGATCTTCCTCGACCGCAAGAACCTCACGGCCGCGCTGGATGCCAGCCTGAAGCGCCTGCAAACCGACTACCTGGACCTGTACCAGCTGCACTGGCCCGACCGCAGCACGGCCACCTTCGGCCGCGCCTATCCCTGGATCGACGACGACTACACCGTGCCCGTGCGGGAAACCCTTGAGGTGCTGCAAGACTTCGTGCGCGCCGGCAAGGTGCGCCACATCGGCGTATCCAACGAAACCCCCTGGGGCGTGGCCCAGTTCCTGAAGCACGCCGAAGCCGACGGGCTGCCGCGCATCGCAAGCATCCAGAACCCCTACAGCCTGCTCAACCGCACTTACGAAAGCGGCCTGTCCGAGTTCAGCCATCGCGAACACGTCAGCCTGCTGGCCTATTCGCCGCTGGCGATGGGCGTGCTGTCGGGCAAGTACCTGGACGGCGCCCGGCCCGCCGGCGCGCGCATGACGCTGTTCACACGCTTTACCCGCTACAGCAGCGAACGCGCCGAGGCGGCCACGCGCCAATATGTGCAACTGGCGCGCGACCACGGCCTGTCGCCCACCCACCTGGCCCTGGCCTGGGTCAACCAGCAGCCCTCGGTGGCCAGCAATCTCATCGGCGCGACCACGCTCGAAC
Organism: Bordetella petrii; assembly: GCA_017745595.1. Classification (GTDB taxonomy): domain Bacteria; phylum Pseudomonadota; class Gammaproteobacteria; order Burkholderiales; family Burkholderiaceae_B; genus Bordetella_A; species Bordetella_A petrii_C. The sequence continues at coordinate 102,456 of WMBV01000004.1, read as the reverse complement.
AACTGAAGGAAGACATCGACAGCGCCGAGGTCAAGCTGTCCCCCGACCTGCTGAAAGAGATCGACCGCATCCACGGCGGCAATCCCAATCCGTCGCCATAACCGGCGGCGCATTCCCGCCCGCGCCGCCGCCGCTCAATCGGTGCCGAACAGATCGAGCAGGCGGCCCAGCGCGGGGTTCGCGTTGTCCTGCCGCCACGCCAGGCCGTGCTGAATGCGCCGGGCGTCGCGCGGCAAGGGCCGAAAAACCACGCCTTCGATATTCAGCGCCTCGATCTCGCGCGGGATCAGGCCCACGCCCACTCCGGCGGCGATCAGGCACAGCAGGGTCTGCGAGGCCTCGGACTCGCGCACGACGCGCGGCACGAAGCCGGCATCGTGGCAGGCCGCGTCCATGGCTTGCCGCAAATGAAACCCCCGCCCCGCCGGATACGCCACGAAGGGCTCGCCCTGCAGCTGGCGCAACTGCAATTTGCGCGGCCGGGCCAAGGGGTGGGACGCCGGCAGGGCCATGGCGAACTCGCTTTCCAGCGACACGCGGGCCCGCAGGCCCGGGCCTTCTATGGGCAGGAAGCACAACGCCGCATCGAGCTCGTCTTCCAGCAGTTTCAGGCGCAAGGCGCCGGTGGGCAAGGGCCCCTGGATGTCCAGCATGATGTCGGGATATGCCTGCCGCAGCTTGCTCAGCAAGGGCGGCAATTGGGCCTGGCTGGCCCGGCCCGTGTAGCCGAGCCTGAGCTTGCCGGTTTCCCCGCGCTGGGCGCGCCGGCACGCCTGGACCGCCACGTCGATCTGGCTCGGCAGCGTCCGGACATGATCCAGGAACACCTGGCCGGCGCTGGTCAACGCGACCTTGCGCGTGCTGCGCTCGAACAGCCGGGCGCCCAGTTCCGCTTCGAGCTCGCGGATGCGCTGGCTGAGCGGCGGCTGCGCGATATGCAGGCGATGCGCGGCGCGCGTGAAACTCTGTTCTTCCGCGACGACGATAAAACTGAGTAGGTGGCGCAGTTCCATGTGCTTGGTGCCGTTCGCGGCGGCATCCGCGCCGCCCAATTAATATTCCACAAGTATAAATCGAGAACTCAATATGTATTGGACATCTTAATCGCCGGCTCTTACGCTGTGACCCGATAGCAGTCATCCACGGAGATCAGCATGGCTTCATTGAAGGGGCGAGTGGCGCTCGTAACCGGCTCCACCAGCGGCATCGGGCTGGCGGTCGCCCACCGCCTGGCGGCGGAAGGCGCGCACTTGATACTGAACGGACTCGCCGGCACCGAAGAAGTCGATGCCCTGTGCGATGCGTTCGAGCAGCGTCACGCCGACCGCCCCGAGTTCGCGCCCTGCGACCTGCGCGACTACACGCAAATCGAAGCGATGATGACGGCACTGAACGCGCGCCATGGCGCGCTGGACATCCTGGTGAACAACGCGGGCATCCAGCACGTCAGCCCCATTAGCGAGTTCCCGCCACAGATCTGGCAGGACATGCTGGCCGTGAATCTGTCGGCCAGTTTCCACACCATCCGCACCGCCCTGCCCGCCATGCGCGCGCGCGGCTGGGGCCGCATCATCAACATGGCATCCATCAGCGGCCTGCGCGGCCGCGCCGGCAAGGTGGGCTACAACGCCACCAAGCACGGCCTGATCGGCCTGACCAAGTCCGTCGCGCTGGAAACCGCCCCCACGGCCATTACCTGCAATGCCATCTGCCCCGGCTGGGTACACACGCCGCTGGTGCAGAAACAGATCGACGCCCTGGCCGCCCGCGACGGCGTGGACAACGACACCGCCACCCAGCGCCTGATCGGCCTGCGCCAGCCTTCCGGGCGGTTCGTGACGGTTGAACAGATCGCCGACCTGGCGGCGTTCTTCTGCTCGCCCTCGGCGTCCGAAGTGCGCGGCGTGGCCTGGGCCATGGACGGCGGCACGACCGCACAATAACGGACGACGCCATGATCGATCATACGCACGACGCCGCGCGCAAGAGCTGGGTAGCCAGTGCCGACGGCCATGCACAATTTCCGTTGCAGAACCTGCCCATGGGCGTGCTGGACCAGGATGGTGGACGCATCGGCGTGGCCATCGGAGACCGGGTGCTCGATGTGCGGGGGGCCCTGGACGCGGGCCTGCTGCCGGGCCTGAGCGCCGCCGCCGGGCATGCGCTGCGCGGCTGCAATCTCAACGCCTGGATGGCGCTGCCGCAAGCGGAACGCCGCGCGATCCGCCACGCATTGTTCGCGCTGCTGGCCGACGACAGCCCGGCCGCCTCCCGCGCCGACCCGTTGCTGCACGCCATGGCCGATTGCCGCATGGCGCTGCCGGCGGCCATCGGCGGCTACACCGACTTCTATTGCGGCATCCATCACGCCGTCAAGGCCGGCACCCTGTTCCGCCCCGATTGCCCGCTGCTGCCGAACTACAAGCACTTGCCCATTGCCTACCATGGCCGCACGTCGTCCATCACCGTGTCCGGGCAGCCCGTCCGCCGGCCCTGGGGCCAGGTCGACACGGGCGGCACGCCGCGGCTGCAGCCCAGCGCGCGCGTCGATTTCGAACTGGAACTGGCCTTGTGGGCGGGCCCCGGCAACGCGCTGGGCGATGCCGTACCCATCTCGGCCGCACACGAGCACATTGCCGGCTACGGCCTGTTCAACGATTGGTCGGCGCGCGACATCCAGGCGTGGGAATACAAGCCGCTGGGCCCGTTCCAGGGCAAGAACTTCGCCTCGACCGTATCGCCGTGGATCGTGACCGCGGAGGCCCTGGCGCCCTTTCGCGGCGCCGCCATGGCGCGCGCGCCGGCCGATCCGCCGCTGGCCGATTACCTGGCCGACGCGCGCGACCAGCGCGAGGGCGGCCTGGATATCCATCTTGAAGTCTGGCTGACGACGCAAGACATGCGCGAGCGAGGCATGCCCGAGGTGTGCCTGGCACGCTCGCATACCCGGCATTTGTACTGGACCCCCGCGCAGATGCTGGCCCAGCATACGCTGGGCGGCTGCAATCTGCGCCCCGGCGACCTGCTGGCCAGCGGCACCATTTCCACGCCGGACCACAGCGGCGACGGCAGCCTGCTGGAACGCACCGCCGGAGGCCGCGAACCGGTCACATTGCCCTCGGGCGAGCAGCGCACCTTCCTGTGCGATGGCGACGAAATCACCTTGCGCGCCCATTGCCGGACGGCGCCGGGCTACGCCCTGGGCTTCGGCGATTGCCGGGCACGCGTGCTGCCCGCGCATCCCGCCCCCTACGAACGCGGCGAGTAACACCGCAACTTTCTCATCACCACAGGAGACTACTCATGAAAAAAATAATCCTCGCCGCCGTGGCGGCCGGCCTGGGCCTGGCCGCGGCCGGCGCCGCCGCGCAAAGCCCCTACCCCAACCAGCCCATTCGCCTGATCGTGCCCTATTCGGCCGGCGGCGTCACCGATCAGGTCGGGCGGGCGCTGGCCGAACAAATGGGCAAGCGGCTGGGGCAATCGGTGGTGGTCGAAAACAAGACCGGCGCCAACGGCACCATGGGCGCCATCCAAATGCTGCAGACCAAGCCCGACGGCTACACCATCACCATGGTGCCCATCGGCATCTACCGCATGCCGCACATCACGGGCGCTCCGTACGACCCGGCCAAGGACTTCACCTACATTTCGCAGGTTGCCGGGTACGACTACTACCTGGCGGTCAAGGCCGATTCACCCTGGAAGACGCTGGCCGACCTGACCTCGTACGCCAAGACGCATACCGACTCGATCTCGTACGGCACGCCGGGCGCCTACAGCAGCCAGCACATCGCGATGGTGCAGCTCAGCGACGCGCTGCAGGTGCAGTGGACGCATATTCCGTTCAAGGGCGAAGCCGACGCGCTGGCGGCGCTGATGGGCGGGCATATCCAGACGCTGGTGGGCGCCAGCGGCATCCTGCCCTACATCCAGAACGGCGACGTGCGGGCGCTGGCCACGCTGGGCGAAACGCGCTCGGTGTCGCTGCCCGATGTGCCCACCTTGAAAGAGTCGGGCTATAACGTCGTGCATACCTCGGCGTTCGGCATCGCCGGACCCAAGGGCATGCCGGATGCCGTGGTCGCCAAGCTCGACGCCGCCATCGGCGATGCGCTGAAAGACACGGCATTCCGCGACAAGCTGATTCAGCTGGGCGTATCGCCGCTGTACCTGGACCACCAGGCGTATACGGCGGCCGCGATGAAAAGCGTGGCCACGGAAAAAGAAACCATCGCCAAGCTGGGCAACATTACCGGCAAGTGATCCGGCCTCTGACGGCATCGGGCGGAGCCGTCGGTCCCGCCAGGCGCCGCCCCGGGGCGGTTCACACTTTCGACTCGGGATGCTCGCGCCGGTACAGTTCCCATTCTTCGATCCGTTCGCCGGTGGGCAATACGCAGATGCCCACCTGGCCCGCGGACGTGTTCTCGATCTGCAGGCTTCCGCCGATTTCTTTGCAGTACACCGAAGCCGGGTTGGCCATGCCGACGGGCTGCTGGCCCTGGCTGGCGCATCCGGCGAGTAGCGCGACGGCGACTACCGGCAGTATTTTCGACATGATTCGCCCCTTGTGGATCAGCCCAGCAATTGATCGGCCAGCGCGCCGAAGTCATCGGCCACCGCGTCCCAGTCTTGCTCCGGCCGCAAATTGGTGGTTTGCCCGGGCCCGTGTTCGGCGGGCCGGCGCACGAAAGCGGTTTTCAGCCCGCAGCGGCGCGCGGCCGCCAGGTCGCCGTTGTGCGCGGCCACCATGCAGACCTGCGCGGGCGCCAGGCCCAGTACGTCGGCGGTGCGCAGATAGGCCTCGGGCATGGGCTTGTAGGCTTGCGCCACTTCGGCGCCCAGGATCGCGTCCCAGGGCAGGCCGGCCCGCTTGGCCATGTCGAGCATCAGCCGTATGTTGCCGTTCGACAGCGGCGCAATGATGTAGCGGGTTTTCAGGCGGGCCAGCCCGGCCACCGAATCCGGCCACGGATCCAGGCGATGCCAGGCCAGGTTCAGCGCATCGAGTTCGGCGGCCGGTATCCCGGCGGGGTCGATGCCCAGGTCGCGCAGGGTGGCGTCGAGGTTTTCGCGATGCAGCACGTCCAGCCGCACGTAGGGGCGCTGCCCGCTGCGCACCGCTTCCATCGAGGGCCCATAGTGGCTGCGCCAGGTATCGGCGAACAGCGCCGGATCCACCTGGCCATGGCCATGCCGGGCCAGGAACGGCGCGGCCTCGCGGGCCACGCCGGCGCGCCAGTCGACCACGGTGCCGAATACATCGAATACCAGCGCCTGCACATCGTTCCACGCCATGCCTGCCTCCGTTGTGTGCCGGTCAGGTCTTGAGACGGTAACCGGTCTTGAATATCCAGCGCACGCCCAGCAGGCATGCCGCCAGGAACGCCAGCGTCATGCCCAGGCTGATGGAGACGCTGACATCCGATACGCCGAAGAAGCTCCAGCGAAAACCGCTGACCAGGTACACCACCGGATTGAACAGCGTCACCGTCTGCCAGACCGGGGGCAGCATGTTGATGGAATAGAACGTGCCGCCCAGGAAGGTCAGTGGCGTGATGACCATCAGCGGAATGATCTGCAGCTTCTCGAAGCCATCGGCCCACACGCCGATGATAAATCCGAACAGGCTGAAAGTAACCGAGGTCAGCACCAGGAAGCCGATCATCCAGAAGGGGTGCTGGATGTGGAACTCGACGAACAGCCGCGCCGTCGCCAGCGTGATCAGCCCCAGGATGATGGACTTGCTGGCGGCCGCCCCCACGTAGCCCGTGACGATTTCTATGTACGAAATCGGCGCCGAATGGATTTCGTAGATGGTGCCGGAAAAACGCGGCATATAAATGCCGAACGAGGCATTGGCCACGCTTTGCGTCAGCAGCGACAGCATGATCATGCCCGGCACGATGAACGCCCCGTAGCTGACGCCGTCGATCTCGACCATGTGCGAGCCGATGGCCGAACCGAACACGACAAAATACAGTGCCGTGGAAATTACCGGCGACGCCACGCTTTGCATCAGCGTGCGCCAGGCGCGGGCCATTTCGAACAGATAGATGGCGCGAATGGCGTAGAAATTCATGATTGGGTACTCACCAGGCTGACGAAGATTTCTTCCAGCGAGCTTTCCGACGAGCTGAGGTCGGTGAATTCAATACCGGCCTCGTCCAGCTGGCGCAGCAGGCGCGCGATCTCGCCGCCGCCCTGTTGATTGTCGTAGGTGTACACCAGCCCGTGGCCGTCGTTCGACAGTTCGAGGCCGTACGCCGCCAGCGCGTCCGGCACGGCGGCCAGCGGCGCTTTCAGGGTCAGCGCCAGCTGGCGCTTGCCCAGTTTTTTCATCAGCGCATGTTTTTCTTCCACCAGGATGATCTCGCCCTTGCGGATCACGCCGATGCGGTCGGCCATTTCTTGCGCTTCTTCGATGTAGTGGGTGGTCAGGATGATGGTGACGCCGCTTTCGCGCAGGCGCCGCACCATGTCCCACATGCCGCGCCGCAGCTCGACGTCGACCCCCGCGGTCGGCTCGTCCAGGAACAGGATCTGCGGTTCGTGCGACAGCGCCTTGGCGATCATCACGCGCCGCTTCATGCCGCCCGACAGGGCCATGATGCGCGAGCTTCGCTTGTCCCACAGCGACAGGTCGCGCAGCACTTTCTCGACATAGGCCGGATTGGCGGGCTTGCCGAACAGGCCGCGGCTGAATGTCACGGTATTCCACACGCTTTCGAAAGCGTCGGTGGAGATTTCCTGCGGCACCAGGCCGATGCGCGACCGCGCCGCGCGGTAGTCGGCCACGATATCGTGGCCATCGGCCAGCACCTTGCCCTGCCCCGGGTTCACGATGCCGCAGATGATGCTGATCAGGGTGGTCTTGCCGGCCCCGTTGGGGCCCAGCAGGGCGAAGATCTCGCCGCGCTGTATGTCCAGGTTGATGTTCTTCAAGGCCTGGTGCCCCGACGCGTACGTCTTGGACAGGCCTTGCACGGAAATGACGGGCGGCACGCGGACCTCGGGTTGGCGGTAAAACAATTTATTCTACTTGGTCGCGCCGCGGGCATCGTTCCGCCTGCGCTACAACACTGTTCCGCCGCTCGGCGTGCCGGCCGGCGGCGGTCCGGGTTTCAGGTGTGCGACTCCCGAGCCAGGCAGGCCAGGTGTGTGACTTCCGAGCCAGGCAAGCCAGGTGTCTGACTCCCGCAGGGTGTCAGACACCGAAGTGTGGCTAGATTCTCCGCACGCAGCGGTGTCAGGCACCCTGACGGGAGCCTGACACCTGCAATACCCGCCGCCCCCCGCTAGAAAGCGTCCTCGCCCTCCGGGGCGCTGCCGGCCGTCAGCCAGGCGGTCAGCGCGCTGGCCAGGGCCGCGATCAGCCACAGCACGAAGAACGAGACGGTGTAGAAAGCCAGGCGGCCGGGTTGCCAGCGGCCCAGCACCAGGACGTCGAGCGGATCGATCAGGGCGAATATCACCCCGCCGCCCACGCCAGCCGCCAGGAACGAGGGCCACAGAACGCGCATCAGCATGCGCCAGTGCATGGCCGGCTCCATCAGGGCCGCGCGGCGGCGGCGGGCGCCGGCCCGGCCGGATCCAAGGGCGCGGCGCCGGACGCCGGCCCCGCCTGGCGGGCGGGCGCGGCGGCGGCCGGCTGGACCCGTTCGACCACCAGCCCGCGCTTGACCCCGCCGTCGACAATGGGCTGGTCGGCGAAGCGGGTCACGGCCAGGTAGATGGTGATGATGCAGCCCAGGATGGCCAGCAGCGGGCCGGTCATCAGAAACCACGGCCAGGGCTCGCGGTACCAGGGGTTGGGCGGTGAAGAGTGAGTCATGCGTGGCTCCGGTAGCGGGTTCAGTCGGGCATGTAGAAGCTGGCGGCCTCGTCGCGCGCCAGTTGCCGGCCCTCGCGGTCGTGCGCGCGGGCCTGCACCACGATGGGATGCGAGCCCGGCTCGGCGGCGCCCGCCGGCACCCGGATGATCACCGGCACCAGCTTGTTGGCATAGGGTTCCAGCTCGATGGACTGGTCGTCCTGGCGTTCGACGTGCACGTCCAGCCCGGGCAGGCCGGTGGCCTGCAGTTGCAGCACCATGGCGGACTCGGACGTATTGATGAGCTGCAGCCGGTACACGTTTTCGATCAGGCCGCCCGGCGCTTCGCGGGCCAGCACGCCCCGGTCGCGGATGACGTCGACCCGCAACGGATTGCGCAGCGCCAGCGTGGCCACGAAGGCCGCCGCCAGGGCCAGGATGACCCCGCCATAGGCCAGCACCCGCGGGCGCAGCAGCCGGGCCCGCGCCCGGCGCGGCGACCACCCCTGCTCGACGGCGTGCTGCGAGGCATAGCGGATCAGGCCCTGGGGATACTGCATTTTGTCCATGACCTGGTCGCAGGCATCGATGCACGCGCCGCAGCCGATGCACATGTACTGCAGCCCGTCGCGGATGTCGATGCCGGTGGGGCACACCTGCACGCACAGGCTGCAATCGACGCAGTCGCCCATGCCGGCCGCCTTGTGGTCGAGCTTGCGCGAACGGCCGCCACGCGGATCGCCGCGCCGCTTGTCGTAGGTGACCACGAAGGTGTCCGGGTCGACCATCACGCTCTGGAAGCGCGCGTACGGGCACATGTACTTGCACACCGATTCGCGCATGAAGCCGGCGTTGCCCCAGGTGGCAAAGCCGTAGAACAGCATCCAGAACCACTGCCACGGCCCCAGCTGCAGGGCCAGCAGGTCGTGGCCCAGGCCGCGGATGGGCGCGAAATACCCGATGAAGGTGTAGCCCGTCCAGCCGGCCACGATGATCCACAGCGCGTGCTTGGCCAGCTTCAGGCGCAGCTTGCGCAGGGTCCAGGACGATTCATCCAGGCGGATGCGGGCCAGCCGGTCGCCTTCGACCCGGCGCTCGATCCACATGAAGATTTCGGTGTACACCGTTTGCGGACAGGCGTAGCCGCAGAACAGCCGCCCCGCCACGGCGGTGAACAGGAACAGCGCCAGCGCCGAAATAACCAGCAGCACGGCCAGGTAGACCACGTCTTGCGGCCACAGCACCAGGCCGAACAAATAGAATTTGCGCGCGCCCAGGTCGAACAACACGGCCTGCCGGCCATTCCACTGCAGCCATGGCAGGCCGTAGAACACCAGCTGGGTCAGGAACACGAATACCACGCGCCAGCGCGCGAACACGCCGCTGACCGAGCGCGGGTAGATCTTGCCGCGCACGTCGGCCAGGGTCTGTTCCAGGGTTTCCGTGGCGGCGCCCGGGCGGGGTGGGCGCTGATAGGGACGCCATTCGGGCGCCCCGCCGGCGGGGTCGTCGGCTCCGGCGGCCCCGGCATCGGGCCGCCCAGGTAGCGCGGACTGTTGCATTACTGCTCCATGGCTCGCGGCGCGCCGCCATTGGCTTGCGCCGAGTTCGACAACCCCCATACCCAGGCCGTCAGGATCTTGATCTGCTCGGGGGTCAGCACGGCTTCGTGCGCCGGCATGCTGTTGTCGCGCCCTTCCAGGATGGTCTGCACGATGGTGGCTTCGGAACTGCCGTACAGCCAGGTGCCGTCGGTAAGATTGGGCGCGCCCAGGGCCTGGTTGCCCTTGCCGTCGACGCCGTGGCAGGCCACGCAATACGTGTCGAACGTGCGCTGGCCCCGGAACACCTTGAGCGGATCTGCCGCCAGCTTGGACAGCGAGCGCACGTAATGGGCGGTATCGCTGGCCGCGGCCGGGTCGATGCTGCCCTTCCAGGGCGGCATGATGCCGTGCCGGCCGTGCGTGATGGTCTGCTGGATGGCCTCGGGCGAGCCGCCGTACAGCCAGTCGCCGTCGGTCAGGTTGGGGAAGCTGCGCGAACCGCGTGCGTCGGAGCCGTGGCACTGCGCACAGGTGTTCAGGAACAGCCGTTCGCCGATCTGGCGCGCGGCCGCGTCGGCGGCGATGTCGGGCACCGACATGGTGGCGTAGCGCTCGTATACCGGCCTGACCTGCTCGGCCAGCTGCGCCTGGTGGCGGCGCACTTCGCCGGCGGTGGTGTAGCCCAGCATGCCCTGGAACATGCCCAGGCCCGGCATCAGCACCAGGTAGCCCAGCGCAAACAGGCACAGCAGCAGATACATCCAGGTCCACCAGCGCGGCACCGGATTGTTCAGCTCGGTAAGGTCTTCATCCCAGACGTGGCCGGTGTCGTCGACCGGGCCGCCGGCCGGCCGGTTGCCCAGCCAGCGGCGCTGCGTGTACAGCAGCCACAGGCACCAGGCGATGCCGCCCAGCGCGATGAAGGCGATGAAGTAGCCGAAGAAGGCGTGGCTGAAATCGCTCATGGCCGCGATGCTCCTTTTGCGGGTCCGTTTTCGTCAGGCAGTGCGAACGGCAGCAGGGCCGATTCGTGGTTGGCGCGCTGCCGGCCGCGCGAATAGGCCCACCAGACAATGCCCAGAAAGGTGGCCAGTGAAATGGCCGTCATGAATCCTGTGATGATCAGCATGGGTCAGTTTCCTTGTGCCGCGGCGCCCTGCCCGGCCGCCTGGCGGGCCTGCTCGGCCTCGGCCTGGCGGGCCTGGCGCAGGCCCACGCCCAGGCCCTGCAGGTAAGCCACCAGCGCGTCTTCTTCGGTTTTGCCGGCGATGTCCTGCGGCGCCGATTCGATCTCGGCGTCGGTATAGGGCACCCCCAGCTTGCGCAGCGTGCGCATGCGGTCTTGCACGTTCTGCCCATCGAGGCTGGCGCGCTGCAGCCAGGGGTACGAAGGCATGTTCGACTCGGGCACCACCAGGCGCGGGTCACGCAGGTGGATACGGTGCCATTCGTCGGAATAGCGGGCGCCCACGCGCGCCAGGTCGGGGCCGGTACGCTTGGACCCCCACAGGAACGGGTGGTCGTATACCGATTCGGTGGCCTCGGAGTACGAACCGTAGCGCTGCACCTCGGCCTGCAGCATGCGCACCTGCTGCGAGTGGCAGCCGACACAGCCTTCGCGGATGTAGACGTCGCGGCCCATCAGGCGCAGGGCGCTGTAGGGTTCGATGCCCGGCACGGCCTGGGTGGTGGAATGCTGGAAAAACAGCGGGATGATCTGCACCAGCCCCGCGAACGACACCACCAGGATGCTGGCGATGATCATCAGGCCGATGTTCTTTTCAAGGGTCTGGTGCGAAAAAAAACCGTGTTGCTTGTTAGCCATGGAAATCTCGTCAGGCAGTGGCGGGCGTAGCGATGGCGGCCGGGCGCGCGGCGTGCGGCTCGCCGGCGGGAATGGCCGGGTTGACGGCGCGCTGGCCGCGCAGGGTCATCCAGACGTTCCAGGCCATGATGAACATGCCCGACAGGTACAAGGCACCGCCCGCGAACCGGATCAGGTAATACGGCAGGCGCGTCTTGAGTTCTTCGACGAAGCTGTAGACCAGCGTGCCGTCGGTGGCGGTGTCGCGCCACATCAGGCCCTGCTGCACGCCGGCGATCCACATCGAGGCGATGTACAGCACGACGCCGATGGTGGCCACCCAGAAGTGCAGTTCGACGGCCTTGACGCTGTGCATGGCGGTGCGGCCGTACAGGCGCGGCACCAGGTAGTACAGCGAGCCGAAGGTGATCATGGCCACCCAGCCCAGCGCGCCCGAGTGCACGTGGCCGATGGTCCAGTCGGTGTAGTGCGACAGCGCGTTGACCGTGCGGATCGACATCATCGAGCCTTCGAAGGTGGACATGCCGTAGAACGACAGCGCGGTGACCATGAACTTCAGGATCGGGTCGGTGCGCAGGCGGTGCCAGGCGCCCTGCAGGGTCATGATGCCGTTGATCATGCCGCCCCACGATGGCGCCAGCAGGATCAGCGAAAAGGCCATGCCCAGCGATTGGGTCCAGTCGGGCAGCGAGGTGTACAGCAGGTGGTGCGGGCCGGCCCACATGTAGGTGAAGGCCAGCGCCCAGAAGTGCACGATGGACAGGCGGTACGAATAAATGGGCCGGCCCGCCTGCTTGGGCACGAAGTAATACATCATGCCCAGGAAGCTGGTGGTCAGGAAAAAGCCCACCGCGTTGTGCCCGTACCACCACTGCACCATGGCGTCTTGCACGCCGGCATAGGCGGAATACGACTTCCATAGCGACACCGGCACTTCAATGTTGTTGAAGATGTGCAGGATGGCGATGGTAAGAATGTACGAGCCGAAGAACCAGTTGGCCACGTAGATGTGCCGCACGCGGCGCCGCGCGATGGTGCCGAAGAACACCACGGCGTACGCCACCCACACCAGCGTGATGAGGATGTCGATGGGCCATTCGAGTTCGGCGTACTCTTTGCTGCTGGTGTAGCCCAGCGGCAGGGTGATGGCGGCGGCCACGATGACGGCCTGCCAGCCCCAGAAGGTAAAGGCGGCGAGCTTGTCGCTGAACAGGCGCGCCTGACAGGTGCGCTGCACGACGTAGTAAGACGTGGCGAACAGGCCGCTGCCGCCGAAGGCGAAAATCACGGCGTTGGTATGCAGCGGGCGCAGCCGGCCATAGCTGAGCCACGGAATATCGAAATTGAGTTGCGGCCACACGAGCTGGGCGGCGATGAGTACGCCGACCGCCATGCCCACAATGCCCCAGACGACCGTCATGACAGCAAACTGCCTGACGACCTTGTAGTTGAACGTTTCGAGTCGATCGGCAGCGGTACTGCTATCAATCATGGTCTGTCCCCCAGTTGACGCGGAGATAGAATGATCGGCCGACCCGCAAACGCTTGTCTTGATTTCAATCAAGAATAAGACGAATCCTAGATTTCGGGCTCGCGAAAAATGGAACTTCCGGCGGCATCGGCATCATCGAACTGCCCATTGAAAATGGCCCAGCCCAGCGCCAGCCCGATGGCCAGCACGAACAGCAGCGACAGCGGCAACAGCAGATACAGGATGTTCATGGCGCCACCGAGGCCGGGCCGGCAATGAGGCCGCCCGGCGCGGCCGGCGCCCGGTAGCGGCGATACAGATGCCAGGCGTGGGCCGCCACCGCCAGGGACGACAGCAGCATGGTGATGGCCGCCACCCACGGGGCCACCCAGCCGGCCAGCGCCAGCGGCGTCATCAGCAGGTGCCAGGCCAGCGAGCCGTACAGGCTCAGGCGCGCGACCCGCCGCGTGGCGGCCAGCAGTTGCCGGAATTGCGCGGCATCCAGGCCGCGCTGCGCGGCCGCGTGGGCGGCGGCCAGCGTGGTGGGCACCGCCATGGCCATGGCGCAGGGGCAGCTGATGACCAGCAGCGCCACCATGACCGGCACCGCGTGGCCCGGCTCGAACCAGGCCCAGGCCGCGCCCGCGGCCAGCGCCAGCGCCACCTGGGCGGCCGTGAAGCGCGCCGCCACGCGGTCGGCGGCGGCGCCCAGCGCCCGGCGGCGGATTTCCAGGCGGACAGGATGGCGGGCGGGCGCCCGGCCGGCGCCCGGCGCCACCGATAGTCGCGCGCACAGCGCCAGGTAGCGCGCGGTGAGCAGGAAGGCCACGAACATGGTGACCGAATCGAAATAGACTTCGCCCCGGCCGGTAAAGGTGGCGTGCACACTGGGCACGAAGGCCGCGACGATGCCCAGGGCCACGGGCACGTCCATGCCGGCGTGGCGGCGGCGCAGGCTGCGCGCGGCGCCCCGCCAGATGGGCCAGGCCGAATACAGCACCACCGGCACGGTAAGCGCCAGGCTGGCCCAGTTCATGAGCACGATGGCCCAGTCGAGCGTGGCCAGGGCGTCGGGCGGAATGCCGTCGTGGCGGACATAACCCGGCCACGCGAACATCATGACTTGCATCATGGCCAGCCAGGCCCAGCCCAGGCGCAGCAAGGCATGGCGCCGCGCCTGGCGGTCGGCGTGGGGCAAGCCCGGCGGCACCGAAAAAATGGATGTAGCAGACATGCGGCTGATCGTAGCGAGCGGCCGCACAGGTAGATTTGATAAATATCAAATCTACAGCAAGACCGGACGGCTTTACGAGCTACAGCGTTGCCTTGGCCCCCTGCCCGCCGCCGGACTGCGCGGCGGAAAATTCGTGGAACGCGGCCAGAGCATTCGCTGCATACATCAGCGACGGCCCTCCTCCCATGTAGACGGCCACGCCCAGGGTTTCGTGCACCTCGGCCTCGGAGGCCGCCAGGCCAGCCAGCGCTTTGCTGTGGAAACCGATGCATCCGTCGCAGCGCGCGGCCACGCCTATCGCCAGCGCGATCAGTTCCTTGGTTTTCATGTCGAGCGCGCCTTCGGCCAGGGCGGCCTTGCCCATGTCGCCGAACCCTTTCATGACTTGCGGCAGGTTTTTGTGCAAGGGCGACAGGTTGGAGCGTATGTCCTGGGTAAGTTGCGTGTAGTTCATTGTCATCGGAAGTCTCCGGGGGTTGAAGCCGTGCGCGCGGCGGGCGCGACATGACTGATTCATGGGGTTTGATCAAGAAGCCGGGCTGGCAATTACATTAGAATTTGCTAAATTAGAGTTATCTTATATAAAGACGAACACAGCCCACATGACGCCGAGCAAAAAAGACCAACTATTCATGCAGCAAGGCGCGGCCAAGGCCGCCGCCATGCTGCGCGCCGTTGGCAACCCCAACCGGCTGCTGATCCTGTGCCTGCTCATCGAGCACCGCGAACTGACGGTAGGAACGCTGCAAGAGTCTATGGACCTGAGCCAGTCGGCCCTGTCCCAGCACCTGGCCAGGATGCGCGACGAAGGCCTGGTCACTTTCCGGCGCGAGTCGCAGGCCCTGTACTACCGCATTGCCAACCCCGACGTGGCCAGGCTCATCGCCACGCTGAAATCCATTTTCTGCCCCTGATTCTTCATACCCATGACTCTGCAGCCCATATCGCCGCAAACGGCGCATCGCCTGCTCACCCAAGGCGCCATTCTCATCGACATCCGTAGCGCGGCCGAACACGCTAGCGAGCGCATCGAGCAGGCCCGACACGTGCCGCTGGATCAACTGAGCCGTGGCGCCCTCGATGCCGGCGGCGCCACCGTGATCTTTCATTGCCTCTCGGGTCACCGCACCCAGGTCAACGCCGCCGCCCTGTGCGCCGGCGCGGGTGGCGACGCCTACGTGCTGGAAGGCGGGCTGGACGCCTGGAGAAAAGCCGGGCTGCCCACGCTGCGCGCCGCCGGGCCGCGCATCGACGTGATGCGCCAGGTACAGATCGCCGCCGGCTCGCTGGTCTTGCTGGGCACGCTACTGGGAACCGCCGTGTCGCCCTGGTTCCATGTCCTGCCAGGCGCCGTCGGCGCGGGCCTGGTACTGGCCGGCCTGTCGGGCTACTGCGGCCTGGCCCGGCTGCTCATGAAAATGCCCTGGAACCGCTTCGCCCCATGAGCGCGCGACGGTTCCGCACGATCTCGTTCAACCACAGGAGAAAACCATGAAATTCAACATAGGCGGCCTGGACCGCGCGCTGCGAATCGTCGTTGGCCTGGCGCTCATGGCGCTGGCGGCCACGGGCGTGGTCGGCTGGTGGGGCTGGCTGGGCGCATTGCCGCTGCTGACCGGCCTGTTCCGCTTCTGCCCGGCCTATTCGGTGCTGGGATTGAGCTCCTGCCCGCTGCGGGCCAAGACCAGGTCCTGATCTTCGCCCGGCCCGGCGCACCAAAAAAAAGAGGTGCCCGCGGGCACCTCGAACCACCCTACAACAGCAACTTGCATTGCGCGCCGGGCGCGGCCGGCCAGCGGCCACGCCCCCGCGCGCATCAGGCGACGCGCACTTGCGCGGGCTCGCCGTGTTCGAATTGCGCTTCTTCGGTCGAGCCGGTAAGCGCGGTGGTGGACGACTGGCCGCCCTCGATGGTTTGCGTGACGGCATCGAAGTAGCCCGTGCCGACTTCGCGCTGGTGCTTGACCGCGGTGAAGCCCAGGTCGGCCGCGGCGAACTCTTTTTGCTGCAGCTCGACGAAGGCGCTCATCTGGCGGCGGGCATAGCCATGCGCCAGTTCGAACATGCCGTAGTTCAGCGCGTGGAAACCGGCAAGCGTGATGAACTGGAACTTGTAGCCCATGGCGCCCAGCTCGCGCTGGAACTTCGCCACCGTGGCGTCGTCCAGGTTTTTCTTCCAGTTGAACGAGGGCGAGCAGTTGTAGGCCAGCAGCTTGCCCGGGAACTGGCGGTGAATGGCTTCGGCGAACTTGCGCGCGTATTCCAGGTTGGGCGTCGAGGTTTCGCACCAGATCAGGTCGGCATACGGCGCATACGCCAGGCCGCGCGAGATGGCCTGGTCGATGCCGGCCTTGGTGCGGAAGAAGCCTTCCACCGTGCGCTCGCCGGTGATGAAGGGGCGGTCGTTGTCGTCGACATCGCTGGTGACCAGGTCGGCCGCGTCGGCGTCGGTGCGGGCCAGCAGCACGGTGGGCGTGCCCATCACGTCGGCCGCCAGGCGCGCCGACACCAGCTTGGACACGGCCTCGCGGGTGGGCACCAGCACCTTGCCGCCCATGTGGCCGCACTTCTTCACCGAAGCCAGCTGGTCTTCGAAGTGCACGCCCGCCGCGCCGGCGTCGATCATGGCCTTCATGAGCTCGAAGGCATTGAGCACGCCGCCGAAGCCGGCCTCGGCGTCGGCCACGATGGGCGCGTAGTAGTCGATGTAGTCGGCATCGCCCGGGTTCTTGCCTTCCATCCATTGGATCTGGTCGCAGCGCGACAGGGCATTGTTGATGCGACGCACCACCTGCGGCACCGAGTTGGCCGGATACAGCGATTGGTCGGGGTACATGTCGCCGGCCAGGTTGGCGTCGCCCGCCACCTGCCAGCCCGACAGGTAAATGGCCTTCAGGCCGGCCTTGACCTGCTGCATGGCCTGGTTGCCGGTCAGGGCGCCCAGCGAATTGACGAAGGGCTCGCTGTGCATCAGTTCCCACAGGCGGGTGGCGCCACGGCGCGCCAGCGTGTGCTCGACGGCCACCGAGCCGCGCAGGCGCACCACGTCTTCGGCGCTGTAGGCGCGCTTGATGCCTTGCCAGCGGGTGTTTTCCGCCCAGTCTTTTTGCAGATTGCGGATTTCGGTTTCGCGATTGCTCATGAAGTGCTCCAGTAGGTAAGGGAAAGACAGAGAACCGGTGGCTGGCGCGCTGGGCGCCCGCGTTGGATAAAAGTCTATGCCTGTGCTGCGGAGCAATGTGGGCCTGTATCTTATATAAGACTAAAAACTTTTCTATTAATTTTCATATAGTTGTGGATTTAATTTTGTATTATGAAATCAAATTGCCTGCTATGAAATGCGCCGGCGCTGCTGCGCAGCACGCGCTTTCATATGGCGCGCTGCCTATTCCATGATGCGAAATATCGGGCCTGGCGCGGCGGCCTACAATGCAAGGCTCGACCCCACGTCTGCCGCGTCTTTTCATGTCTTTATCGAATGCCCCGCTGGGCCAGGCCGTTGCCTACCCCGCGCAGTACGACCCCGCCCTGCTCTTCCCGATTGCCCGCGCCCACAACCGGGCCAGCCTGCAGTTGACCGGCGCCCTGCCCTTTACCGGCGCGGACATCTGGAACGCCTATGAATTGTCGTGGCTGGACGCCAGGGGCAAGCCGCGGGTGGCCATGGCCACCTTCACGGTGCCGGCCGACAGCCCCAACATCATCGAGTCGAAGTCGTTCAAGCTGTATTTGAATTCGTATAACCAGACGCGGCTGGACGACGCGGCCACGCTGGGCGCGCGCCTGGCGGCGGACCTGTCGGCCGCGGCGGGCGCGCGGGTCGGCGTGGACCTGATCCTGCCCGAGCGCTTTGCGAGCCTGGCCATGGCGGAACTGGACGGCATCTATCTGGACGACCTGGACATCGCCATCGACACCTACACGCCCGACGCCGGCCTGCTGCGCTGCGGCGCGGGCGAGGCCGTGTCCGAGACGCTGGCTTCGCGGCTGCTGAAGTCGAACTGCCCCGTTACCGGGCAGCCCGACTGGGCCAGCGTGCAGATCCGCTATCGCGGCCGCCCGCTGGACCGGGCGGCGCTGCTGCGCTACCTGGTATCGTTTCGCGGCCACGCCGAGTTCCACGAACATTGCGTGGAACGCATCTACAGCGACATCATGGCGGCCTGCCGGCCCGAACAACTGACGGTGTATGCGCGCTATACCCGGCGCGGCGGGCTGGACATCAACCCCTGGCGCAGCAACTTCGAGGCCGGGCCGCCCGCCGACCTGCGCACGGCCCGGCAATAAGGCCCTGCCCCGGCGCCCGGCCCGGGCAGCGAAAGCCGGTACTCGAAAACCGGTGCCATCGAAAGCCGGTGTCTGACTCCCGCAGGGTGTCAGACACCGAAGTATGGCCAGGCCGTATTCAATCTCACGGTGTCTGACACCCTGCGGGAGTCAGACACCTGGCACGGCCCTGGCACGCTGGCCGCTAAGGGGTGAACGGCTGCGGCCGCGGCGTGGCGTCTTCCGAAGGCGGCAGCGCCGGCAACTGGATCACAGGCTGTTCACCGGTAAGCGTCTTCAAGAAGGCGACGATCTGGCCGTTTTCTTCGGGCGTGAAGGTGCGCCCCAGCTGCAGCCGGCCCATGACGTCGACGGCTTCGGCCAGGGTCGCGGCCTCGCCATCGTGGAAGTACGGGTAGGTGAGTTCCACGTTGCGCAACGTGGGCACCTTGAACATGAACCGGTCGGCATCTTGCCCCGTGACGCCCGCGCGGCCTTCGGCCGGATTGGCGGTCTGGTAAGGCGTGACCAGGCCCATTTTCTGGAACGAATTGCCGCCCGCCGCCGGGCCGTTGTGGCACGCCACACAGCCGCTGTTCTTGAACAGCGCGTAGCCCGCCAGTTCTTGCACCGTGAGGGCCTGGGCGTCGCCGCGCAGCCATTGATCGAAACGCGAATTGGGCGTGACCAGCGTTTCTTCGAACGCGGCGAGCGCCTGGGTGACTTCGTTGATGGTGATGGCGTCGGTGCCGAAGGCCTGCTTGAACTCGGCCCGGTAGCCGGGAATGGAACTGAGCACCTGCACGGCCAGCTCGTGCGACGAAGCCATTTCGGCCGGATTGGCGATGGGGCCGCCGGCCTGTTCGCGCAGGTCTTTGGCGCGGCCGTCCCAGAACTGCGCGATGCTGAGGCTGGAATTGAGGACCGTGGGCGAATTGATGCCGCCCTGCTGCCAGTTATGGCCGATGGAGGCTTTCAGATTGTCGGAGCCGCCCATGCTGAGGTTGTGGCAGGAATTGCACGAGATGGCGCCGGACTTGGACAGGCGCGGGTCGAAAAACAGTTTCTTGCCGAGTTCGACTTGTGCCGGATCGGTGACAACGGCCGGCTGGATGGGGTGTATGGGTTCTTGTTGTTGCGCGTAAGCCGGTTGCGCCCCGAGCGCCGCCACCAGGGCCGCGGCCCCCAGCATGTGCTGCTTGATCATGTTGTAGTCCTATCGAATAGCCTTACGACCGATATGGTTATTACAACCGGATCACGCAGACTCGGCTTTGCGTGGCATCAAAAGCGAGTTCAGCTGTTATTCAGGTTCTGTATTTTCAGGTGTCTGGCTTCCGCACATTTTCAGGTGTCTGACTCCCGCAAGGGTGGCAGATACCGACGCTCAGACTCTCTGCACACAGCGGTGTCAGGCACCCTGCGGGAGCCAGACACCTGACTGGAGGCACCTGACCGGATCAGACTGGCCCCGCAGCGAAATCAGACGCCCGGAACGGTGGTCGGCACGGCGGAGGCCCGGCGGGCCTGCACGGCGATCCACTGGGCCAGCAGGGCCGCCACGGCGAAGGCCAGGCCGGCGCCGATCCAGGGGCCCTTGCTCAGCCCGGCGTCGAGCAGCAGGCCGAAGGCCAACGGCCCCAGGGCCGAGCCCACGTCCATGCCGGAATACACCAGGCCATACACCGAACCGACCGTGCCCTTGGGCGTGACGCGCCGGATCAGCATGTCGCGCGAGGGCGCGGCCACGCCGGAACAAAAACCGGCCAGGCCCACCACCGCGGCCGCCAGGCCGGCGGGCACCAGGCCCAGCGCCAGCACCACCAGCGTCAGGCCGGCCAGGATCAGGGCGACGGTGACGGTGCGCTCGGTGCGAGGCGTGGCCGACACCAGGAAGCCGCCTGCCGCCATGCCCAGGGCCGAGGCCACCATATAGCCGGACAGCGCCGAGCTGGCGACGACCTTGGACAAGTCGTAAAGCTGGCCCAGCAGCGGAATGGTGTAGTTCTGCACCGACGACAGCGCGATCGAGGTGCAGGCGAAAAACAGGAAGGCTCCCCACAGGGCGGGCTTGGACAGCAGCGCCAGCAGCGTCGCCCACACGCCCTCTTGCGGCGCGGCGGCGGCCTCGGCCCGCGGGTTGGCCTGGGCCTGGGCCCGGTCTTGCGAGGGCGCTGCCGCCGGCTGCGGGCCGCCCAGCAGGTCGCGGCCCAGTATCGTCAGCAGCAGCACCAGCGCCACCAGGCCGGCGGCGCTGAAGGCGGCCACGCGCCAGTCGGCCAGCAACGTGATGGAGGTAATGAAAACCGGCGTCAGCGCCCAGCCCAGGTTGCCCGTCAGGCCGTGCGTGCTGAACGCATGCCCCAGGCGCGGGGCGCTGACACGGTGATTCATGATGGAGTAATCGGCCGGGTGGAACACCGAATTGCCGATGCCCCCTACCGCGGCCGCCAGCAGCAGCATGGCGTAGCCGTTGGCCGAGCCGATCAGCACGCCCGACAGCACGAAGCAGCCCAGGCCGAACCACAGCACCGGCCGTGCGCCGATGCGGTCGACGATGAATCCCGAAGACGCCTGGCCGATGCCCGAGATGACGAAAAAGGTGGACACCAGCAAGCCCAGCCGGGCGAAGTCCAGGCCGAAGGCGGCGCCCAGCGACACGTACAGCGACGGCAGCACCAGCTGAAAGAAATGCGACGAAGCGTGCGCGATGCCGATCAGCAGGATAGTGAGCCAGTCGCGGCGGCGAAGATCGGCGGAATCGAGCGTGGCGGTATCTGCGGCGAAAGACATGTCGACGAACGGCCCCGGGGGCCTGGTAAAAAGGCGGGCACCGCGGCGCCCGCCTGGAAACACGGAAAACAGGCGCGCGGGCCTATTGCGATTTTTCGCGTATGGCGGGCCAGGCCCGCTGCAGGTAATACAGCATGGACCAGACCGTGAGCACCGCCGCGATGATGATCAGCACGTCTCCCAGGATGCGGCTGGACAGGCCGAACAGCGGCTGGTCGTACAGCAGGCAGGGAATGGCGACCATCTGGGCGGCGGTCTTGAACTTGCCCAGGCGGTGCACCGCCACGCTGGCGCTGGCGCCGATCTTGGCCATCCATTCGCGCAAGGCCGAGATGGTGATCTCGCGCCCGATGATGATCAGCGAAATGAAGGCATCGACCCGCCCCAGATCGAGCAGCACGATCAGGGCGGCGCACACCATGAGCTTGTCGGCGACGGGATCGAGGAACGCGCCGAACGCCGAGGTCTGGTTCCAGCGGCGCGCCAGCCAGCCGTCGAACCAGTCGGTCAGGGCGGCGATGATGAAAGCCCAGGCGGCCAGGGTATCGCGGGCAGGTTCGGCCATCCAGGTCTCGGGGATGTAGAACAGCCCCACCACCAGCGGGATCATGGCGATACGCAGCCACGTCAGGATAATAGGCACGTTGATAGGCATAATGCACGTATGCTACATCACCAAAGGGAAAAGGGCCCCCACGCTGCGCTGCGCTTGCTGCCCCCCAAGGGGGCGCTTTTGCCTTGGGGCGGCCCGGCGGCAAAAGGGCCCCCACGCTGCGCTGCGCTTGCAGTTCCGAGCGGTTTCAGCCACGCAAGGCCTCGTAGATGCGTTCGGCCAGGTCGTATGAGATGCCCTCGACCGACGCCAGGTCTTCGATGCTGGCCGAGGCCACCCCGGAAAACCCGCCGAACCGCGCCAGCAGCCGCTGGCGGCGGCGCGCGCCGATTCCTTCGATTTCTTCCAGGCGGGACACATTGCGGGCCTTGGCGCGGCGCGCGCGCATGCCGGTAATGGCAAAACGGTGGGCCTCGTCGCGCACCTGGGCGATCAGCATCAGCGCGGCCGATTCGCCGCCCAGGGCCACCGGCGGACGGCCATCGGCGAATACCAGGGTTTCCAGGCCGACCTTGCGCCCTTCCCCCTTGGCCACCCCCACCAGGGTCTGGATGTCCAGCCCCAGTTCGGCGAACACCTGCCGCGCCACTTCGACCTGGCCCTTGCCGCCGTCGATCAGCACCAGCCCCGGCATGGGCGCCTCGCCATCCGCCACCTTGCCGAAGCGCCGCGTCAGTACCTGGCGCATGGCGGCGTAGTCGTCGCCCGGGGTAATGCCGGCGATGTTATAGCGCCGGTATTGCGAAGGCTGCATATCGTGATGCAGGAACACCACACAGGACGCCTGGGTGGCTTCCCCGGCGGTATGGCTGATGTCGAAACATTCGATGCGCAGGGCATCCAGCGCGGCTTCGTCGGTGTCCAGGTCGAGCGCCTCGGCCAGCGCCAGCGTGCGGGCGGCGCGCGCGCCGGTCTCGGTCAGTGCGCGGGCCAGCGCCATTTCTGCGTTCTTGGCGGCCTGTTCCAGCCAGGCGCGCCGCACGCCCTGGGGCCGGGTCAGGACGCGCGCGGGCCGCGCATGAGCCTGCTCGGCCAGCAGCGCCATCAGGCCGGCGTCGGGCAAGGCGTGCGTACACACCAGCACCGGCGGCAGCGGGTTGTCGGTGTAATGCTGGGCAATGAAGGCCTCGAGCACCTGGGGCGCGTCCTGCCCGTCGACGTGCACCGGGAAGAACGGCTTGTCGCCCAGGTGGCGGCCGGCGCGCACCATGGCCAGGTTCACGCACGTCTTGCCGCCCGCCGAAGCCACGGCAATGATGTCGGTGTCTTCGCCGCCGGTATCTTCCATGGTTTGCTGGTGCAGCACGCGCGCCAGCGAGCCCATCTGGTCGCGCAGCGCCGCGGCTTCTTCGAAGCGCAGCTCGCCCGACGCCTGCAGCATGCGCTGCTCGATCTCGCCCATGACCTCGCGCGCCTCGCCGTTCAGGAAGCGCACGGCGCGCTCGACGTCGCGCGCGTAGTCGTCGGCGGCGACGGCGCCGACGCACGGCGCCGAACAGCGGCCGATCTGGTGCAGCAGGCAGGGGCGCGAACGATTGGCGAACACCGTGTCTTCGCAAGTGCGCAGGCGAAATACTTTTTGCAGGATCTGGATGGTTTCGCGCACCGCCCAGGCATTGGGAAAGGGCCCGAAAAACTGGCCGCGCTTGTTGGTGGCGCCGCGATAGTAGGCGATGCGCGGCCATTCGTGGCCGGTGATCAGCAGGTACGGGTACGACTTGTCGTCGCGGAACAGGATGTTGTAGCGCGGCCGCAGGCTCTTGATGAGATTGTTTTCAAGCAGCAGCGCCTCGGCCTCGGAGCGCGTGACGGTCACCTCGACGCGCGCCACCTTCGCCACCATCTGGGCGATGCGGGGGCTGGCCAGGTTTTTCTGGAAGTACGACGAGACGCGCTTTTTCAGGTCGCGCGCCTTGCCTACATACATGACGACGCCGTCGGCGTCCATGTGGCGATAGACGCCGGGCAGGTGCGGCAGGTCAGCCAGGAACGATTTGAGATTGAATTCGTCGGGCATGCTGGTAGCGGGTTTCGGCCTGCAGGGTGTCCCAGTCGGGCATGGCGAAGCGCGGCATCAGGCGGCGGATGCGGGCCACCGATTCCGGCGGATGGGCGACGTCCAGGCGCTGGAGCAGTTCGTCGGCCAGGTCGGGCCGGTTGCACACCAGCACCATGTCGCAGCCGGCGCCCAGCGCGGCCTGCGCGCGCGCCAGGATATCGCCCGCCACCGCCGCGCCTTCCATGGTGAGGTCGTCGGAGAACACCACCCCGTCGTAGCCCAGTTGGCCGCGCAGGATGTCTTGTACCCAGCGGCGCGAAAAGCCGGCCGGCTGCTTGTCGACCTTGGGATAAATGACGTGGGCGGGCATCACGGCCGGCAGCACCGCGTCGCCCAGCCAGGCATAGGGCGCCGCGTCGTCTTTCAGGATGCGCTCGAGCGTGCGCGGATCGACCGGGATTTCGTGGTGCGAATCGGCACCGACGAAACCGTGTCCCGGAAAATGCTTGCCGCAGGCCGACATGCCGGCCTGCGCCAGGCCCTGCGCCAGCGCCCGCGCCAACATCGCCACCACGCGCGGGTCGCGGTGGAACGCGCGGTTGCCGATGACCTTGCTGACGCCGTAATCCAGGTCGAGCACGGGCGTGAAGCTGAGATCGACGCCGCAGGCGCGCAGTTCGGCCGCCAGCACGTAACCCGCCTCGGTGGCCAGGCGCATGGCGGCCAGCGGGTCGGCGTCCCAGACCTTGCCCAGCGCCTGCATGGGCGGCAGCGGCGTGAAGCCGTCATCGCGAAAGCGCTGCACCCGGCCGCCTTCGTGGTCGACGGCGATCAACAGGGGCGCGTTGCGCGCGCGGTGGATCTTGCGCGTGAGCGCGCACAGTTGGCGGCGGCTTTCGAAATTGCGCGCGAACAGGATCACGCCGCCGACCAGCGGGTGCCGCAGGCGGCGCTTTTCTTCTTTGGTGAGGGTCGTGCCGGCCACATCGACCATGACCGGGCCGGGCGGCAGCGGGGCTTTGTTTTTCTTGGCCATTGCGGGTGTCCTTGGGTAGCGGGAAAAAAGCGAACCGGCCTCAGGCCTTGCGTTCGACCACCACATAGGCGGCGGCCAGGTCGGATTCGTCGGTAATGGAAACGTGGGCGGCGCCGAAGCGCGGCTGGTACCACTCGAGCAGGCTGGGAGCCATGACCAGCACGGGCCGCCCGCCCGGGGCGTTCAGGGTCTGCAGGCGGGTCCAGGTCATGGGCATGCGCATGCCCAGGCCGATGGCCTTGGAAAAGGCCTCTTTGGCGGCGAAGCGCGTGGCCAGGAAGCGCACGCCGCGGGCCGCGTCGCGGGCGCGGCGGGCGTGGAATTTCTGCAGTTCTTCGGGGCCCAGGATTTTTTCGGCGAAGCGGTCGCCATGGCGCGCCAGCGCGCGTTCGACGCGGTCGATGCGCAGCAGGTCCATGCCGATGCCGGCGATGCCGCCGGCGGGGGCGGGAGTGGGAGTGACAGAGATATCGGACATCGGGTTCGGGTCGGCAAGCGAAACGCGAGGCGGCAAGCGCCCCGTATCTGGAATGATACGCGACCGAGCCCGCCCCGGGGCGGGCTCAGCGGCCGCGCAGCGCCTGCCGGCGCGCCTGCACCATCAGTGCCTTCATGTCGCGCACGGCCTTTTCCCAGCCGTCGAACACCGCCTGGGCCACGATGGCATGGCCGATGTTGAGCTCGGCGATGCCGTCCAGCGCCGCGATGGGCGCCACGTTGCCATAGTGCAGGCCATGCCCGGCATTGACGCGCATGCCCTGGCGCAGGCCCTCGCCCAGGGCGGCGCGCAGCCGCGCGAGTTCGGGCTCGGCCTGGCCCTCGGGCGCCTCGGCGTAAGCCCCGGTATGCAGCTCGATGACGGTGGCGCCGGCCTGGGCGGCCGCCTGGATCTGGACCGGTTCGGGGTCGATGAACAGCGACACCCGGATGCCGGCATCGTGCAGGCGCGCCACGGCATCGCGCACGGCGGCCAGCGCGCCGGCGACGTCCAGCCCGCCTTCGGTGGTGAGCTCGGTACGCTTTTCGGGCACCAGGCAGACGTCGCTGGGCCGCACGCCGCAGGCGATGTCGAGCATCTCGGGCGTGATCGCGCATTCGAGGTTCATGCGGGTGCGCAGCAGCGGCCGCATGGCGTGCACATCCGCGTCCTGGATGTGGCGGCGGTCTTCGCGCAAATGCAGGGTGATGAGGTCGGCGCCCGCGTCTTCGGCGCGCAGCGCGGCCGCGACCGGATCGGGATAAGTGGTGTGGCGCTGCTGGCGCAGCGTCGCCACGTGATCGATGTTGACGCCGAGTTCTATCATGGTGCTTTCGTGGAAGAGACTTGCGTGGCTTCGTGCCAGCCGCCGCCCAGGGCCTTGTAAAGTTCGACGCGGTTATTCAGGGCTTCCAGGCCGGCCTGCACCAGGCCCAGTTGCGCGCTGAAGAAATCCACCTGGGCGGTTTGCACCTGCAGGTAGCTGTCGACGCCGTTGGTATAGCGCAGGTTCGACAATTCCAGCGTGCGCGCGGTCGACGTCTGCAATGAGCGCAAGGCATCGATCTGCGCGCCATAGGTGGCCTCGCCGGCCAGCGCGTCGGAGACTTCCTGGAACGCCTGCTGGATGGTCTGCTCGTACTGCGCCACCGCGATGTTGTCGCGCGCCTTGGCCAGGTTCAGGCCTTCGCGGATGCTGCCGCCGGCGAAGATGGGCGTGGTGAGCGAGGGCGTGAAATTCCAGGCGCGCTGGCTGCCTTCGAACAGCGACCCCATCGAAGTACTGGCAAAGCCCAGCATGCCCGTCAGCGAAATGGTGGGAAAGAACGCCGCGCGGGCCGCGCCGATGTTGGCGTTGGCCGCCTTCAGCTGGTTCTCGGCCGCCATGATGTCGGGACGGCGTTCGAGCAGTTCGGAAGGCAGCCCGGCCGGCACGGTGGCCAGCAGCTGGTCGCGGCCGAATTCGGCGGGCGCCGGCAGATCGGCCGGCAACGGCGTGCCCACCAGCACGGTCAGCGCGTTGATGGACTGTGCCCGCACCCGCGCCAGCTGCGCCAGGTCGGCCGAGGCCGAATCCAGCAGCCCCTTGGACTGGTTCAGTTCGAGTTCCGAAGCCACGCCGCCGTCGAAGCGGCGCTTGACCAGGTCGTACGATTCCTGGCGCGAGGCCAGGGTCTTGCGGGTGAGATCGAGCTGGACCTCGGCGGCGCGCTGCGTGAAATAGGCCTGCGCCACCGCGCCCACCAAGGTGATGTGCACGCTGCGCTGCGCCTGTTCCGTGGCCAGGTATTGTTGGTAGGCGGCTTCGGAAAGATTGCGCAGCCGGCCGAACAGGTCGATTTCGAACGTGGTCAGGCCGATGCCGGCCTGGAAGCTGTTGCCGACGAAGCTCTCGCCGGTCTGGCTCATGTTGGCCGGCAGCCGCTGCCGCGTGCCCTCGACGCCGGCGCCGATGCTGGGCCACTGGGCGCCGCGCTGCACCCCGTATTGGGCCCGGGCCTCTTCGACTCGCTGGACGGCAATGCGCAGATCGCGGTTGTTGAGCAGCGACAGTTCGATCAAGGCCTGCAGGCGCGGATCGCGGAAGAACTCGCGCCAGCCGATGTCGGCCGCCGGCACGGCGCCGGCCGGCGCCACCGCCTGGGCCGGTTGCTCGCCCACCGAGGTGGGCCGGTCGTAGCTGCCGTACTGCACCTGGGGCTGCGCCGGCCAGTCGCCCGGCACGGGCGATTCGGGGCGCTGGTAATCGGGCGCGAGCGAGCAGCCCGCGAGCATCGCCGCCAGGCACGCCGACAGCGCGGTTCGTTTGTACATCAGGGCTGTCATTCCTTGCCCTCCTGGCCGGGCGCCGCGGACGGCCCCGTGCCCGATTGGTCGGAGTCCGCCTCGCGGGCGCGCTTGGCGGCCTGCTCGGCTTCGAATTCCTTGAGCTCGTTGCCCAGCAGGCGCGGCTTGGTCTTGAACAGGCCAAGCACCACCACGAAGAAGGTGGGCACGAAGATGACCGCGAACGGCGTGGCCGCCAGCATGCCGCCCAGCACGCCGATGCCGACGGCGCGCTGGCTGGCCGCCCCCGCGCCGGTGGCGATGGCCAGCGGGATCACGCCCAGGATGAATGCCAGCGAGGTCATCAGGATGGGGCGGAAGCGCAGGCGGGCCGCCTCGACCGTGGCCTCGTACAGGCCCATGCCGCGGGCGTACTGGTCTTTGGCGAACTCGACGATCAGGATGGCGTTCTTGGCGGCCAGCCCGATCACCGTGACCATGCCCACCTGGAAGTACACGTCGTTGGACATGCCCAGCACGGACACCAGCGCCACCGCGCCCAGCATGCCCAGCGGCACCACCAGCATGACCGACAGCGGGATGGCCCAGCTTTCGTACAGGGCCGCCAGCACCAGGAACACCACCAGCAGCGACAGGCCCATCAGGATGGGGGCCTGGTTGCCCGCCTGCCGCTCTTGGAACGACAGGCCGTTCCATTCGTAGCCGAAGCCGGCCGGCAGCTGGCCCACCATGCGCTCCATTTCGGCCATGGCCTCGCCGGTGGTGTAGCCGGGCGCCGCGTCGCCGCCGATGCGCATCGACTCGTAGCTGTTGTAGCGCACCACCTGCACCGGCCCCTGCGCCCACTTGGCCGACACAAAGGTGGACAGGGGCACCATGCCGCCCTGGTTGTTGTTGACGTTCATCCGCAGGATGTCGTCGACCTGCATGCGATGGCGCGCCTCGGCCTGCACCCAGATGTTCTGCATGCGGCCCATGTTGGGGAACTTGTCGATGTAGGCCGAGCCCAGCGCCGTGGAAATCAGCGTGGCGGCCGCATCGAAGTCGACACCTAGGGCGGCGGCCTTGTCGCGGTCGATGGTCAAGTTCAGCTGCGGCCCTTCGCCCAGGCCGGTGATGCGCACCTGCGACAGCACCGGGCTCTTCATGGCCATGCCCATCAACTGGCCGGTGGCCTGGGCCAGCGCGGCGCTGCCCGCGTTGGCGCGGTCCTGCAGGCGGAAGTCGAAGCCGCTGGCATTGCCCAGCGAGGAAATGGCGGGCGGCACCAGGGTGAACACCTGGGCGTCGTGGATGCCCATCAACTGCTTCTGGAAGGCGGCGAACGCGATCGCGCCCGCCGAGTCCTGGGCGCTCTTGCGCTCGGAGAAGTCTTTCAGGGTGGTGAACGCGATCGCCGCGTTCAGGCCGTTGCCGTTGAAGCTGAAGCCCTGCACCGCGATGACGTTTTCGACCGCGGGCAGCCCCATGAAGTAGTCTTCGACCTGCTTGATCACCTCGACCGTGCGGTTGGCGCTGGCGCCGGTGGGCAGTTCGATGTTGCTGACCACGTAGCCCTGGTCTTCTTCAGGCAGGAACGACGACGGCAGCCGCAGGTACAGCCAGCCCAGCAGCACCACCAGCACCAGGAAGAACAGCATCATGCGTCCGCCCTTGTGCAGGATGCGCGCGACCCAGTTCTGGTAGTTGTGCGTGGTGGCGTCGAACTTGCGGTTGAACCAGCCGAAGAATCCCTTTTTGTCTTCATGATGCCCCTTGGGAATGGGCTTCAGGATGGTGGCGCACAGCGCCGGGGTGAATGTCAGCGCCAGGAAGGCCGAAAAGAAGATCGACACGGCCATCGCCACCGAGAACTGGCGGTAGATGACGCCCACCGAGCCGCTCATGAAAGCCAGCGGCAGGAACACCGTGACCAGCACCAGCGTAATGCCGACGATGGCGCCGCTGATCTGCGGCATGGCCTTCTTGGTGGCCTCTTTGGGCGGCAGGCCCTCGCTGGCCATGATGCGCTCGACGTTCTCGACCACCACGATGGCATCGTCGACCAGGATGCCGATGGCCAGCACCATGGCGAACATGGTCAGTACGTTGATCGAGAAGCCCAGCGCCAGCATCACCGCGAAGGCCCCCAGCATGGCCACCGGCACCACCAGGGCCGGGATCAGCGTGTAGCGCACGTTCTGCAGGAACAGGAACATCACCAGGAACACCAGCACCATGGCTTCGCCCAGCGTATGCAGCACCTGCTCGATGGAAATCTTGACGTAGGGCGCGGTGTCGTACGGGATGTCGTACTTGATGTTGCCCGGGAAATACTGGGACAGCGACTCCATCTGGGCGCGCACGCCCTCGGCCGTGGCCAGGGCGTTGGCATCGGGCGACAGCACGATGGCGAACGCGGCGGTGGGCTTGCCGTTCAGGCGCGCGCCGAACTGGTAGTTGTCGGCGCCGACCTCGATGCGCGCGACGTCGCGCAGGCGCACCGACGAACCGTCGGTATTGGCGCGCAGCACGATATTGCCGAAGGCTTCTACCGTGGAAAGCTGCCCGTTGACGATGACGGTGGCGGTAGAGCGCTGGCTGTCGGGGTTGGGCGGCGCGCCCATGCTGCCGGCGGAAATCAGTACGTTCTGCCGGCTGATGGCCGAATTGACCTCGGCCGCGCTGAGATTGAAGCCCACCAGCTTGTTGGGGTCGATCCAGATGCGCATGGCGCGCGGCGCGGCGAACAGCTGGAACTGCCCCACCCCGGGCACGCGCGAGACCGGGTTCTGGACGTTGCGGGTGATGTAGTCGGCCAGCGCGGTCTGGTCGAGCGTGCCGTCGGTGGACGACAGCGTGACGATCATCAGGAAGCCGGCGCTGGTCTGCTCGTACGTGATGCCCTGCTGGTTCACGGCCACGGGCAACTGCGCGGACACGTTGGAGACGCGGTTCTGCACGTCGACCTGCGCCAGGTCGGGGTCGGTGCCCGGCGCGAAGGTGGCGGTGATCTGCGACTGGCCGTACGAGTCACTGACGGATTCGTAGTACAGCAGGCCCTTGGCGCCGTTGAGCTGGTCTTCGATGATGCTGGTGACCGACTCGGCGACCTCTTTGGCCGAGGCGCCGGGATAGGTGGCCGTGATGGTGATGGCCGGCGGCGCCACGTCGGGATACTGCGCGACCGGCATGTTGGGAATCGCCAACAGCCCGGCCAGCAGGATGAACAGGGCGACTACCCAGGCGAAAATTGGTCGATCGATAAAAAATTGCGGCATGTGGGCTGACTCTGAAAGTGCTCACGAAATGCGGCACACGGCGCAGCGCGCCGCGTGCCGTTCAGGACGGCTGCCCGGATTTGGCCCCTGCGCCGGCGGGCTGGCCAGCTTCGCCGGCGGGCTTGGCGGCGCCGCCGGCCGGCTGGGCCCCCTGGCCGCCGGGCTGGGCCGCGCCCGGCTGGGCGCCCTTGCCTTGCGCGCCGGGCTGCCACGGCGAGGCCTGCACCGGCGCGCCCGGACGGATCTTCTGGAAGCCTTCGACCACCACCACGTCGCCGGCCTTGAGGCCGCTGGTAATGAGCCACTGGTTGTCGATGACCGATCCGGTCGTGACCGCCGTCTGCTCGATCTTGTTGTCGCGCACCAGCATCAGGCTCTGCATGCCGTCGGCGGTGCGCTGCAGGGCCTGCTGCGGCACCATCAGCGCCTGCTGGTCGGTGCCTTCGTCTACCCGCACGCGCACATACATGCCGGGCAGCAGGATGTGGTCGGGGTTGGGGACCTCGGCCCGCAGATTGACCTGCCCGGTGGTGGGATCGACCGTGATGCCGGTAAACAACAGCTTGCCCGGGTGGCCATAGATGGAGCCGTCTTCGAGCACCACCTCGACGCGCGCGGCGTCATCGCCCATGCGCTTCATCTGGCCGCTGGCGAAGGCCCGGCGCAGCTTGGCCAGTTCGACCGTGCTTTGCGTGAAATCGATGTAGATGGGGTCGAGTTGCTGCACCAGGGCCATTTGCGTGGCCGAGGTGCTTTCGACCAGGGCGCCCTCGGTGACCAGGGGCTTGCCGATGCGGCCCTCGATGGGCGAGGTGACGTCGGTATAGCCCAGGTTGATGTTCGCGGCGTCGAGGTTGGCCTTGGCCGCGGCCACGGCGGCATCGGCCTGGCGGCTGCCGGCGACCGCGTTGTCGTATTCTTGCTTGCTGACGGCATTGGCCTTGACCAGCGGCGCGTAGCGATTGGCCAGCGCCTTGGCGCTGAACAGGTCGGCCTGCGCCTGCTTGAGCTGCGCCGCCGCCTGGTCGCGCGCGGCGCGATAGGGGGCGGGATCGATCTTGAAGAGCAACTGGCCGTCTTTGACGTCGCCCCCCTGCTCGAATTCGATGCTCTGGACGATGCCGGTGACGCGTGCGCGGATCTGCGCATCGCGCACGGCATCGACGCGGCCCGGCAGGTCGGACACGATGGAAGCGGGCCTGGGTTGGACGGTAATGACGCTGACCTGCGGCATGCCCGGATTCATTTGCGGTTGTTCTTTGCAGCCCGCCACAGCCAGTACGACAAGCGCGGCGACCCCGAATCCCGAGACACGATGAGGCGAAAAACGCATGGATTCCTCACGGAGTAGTACCGTGGCGCGCGAGCCCGCGCGCACGGGATCGGACGCATGGAGATGCGCCCGAGAAGCCCGTTACTGTACCGTATTTTTGTCTTAAAACTACAGCTTTTCACGCATTCTTGCTGTATTGCGCGCTGTATGCTGCGTCCGGCGACGCGTCTTCGGCGAGGAGATGGCCAAGAAAAACGTAGCCCATGCCGTGCACCGTGTGCAGCGGCAAGGTGGCGCCGGCGGCCCGCACCTTCTTGCGCAGCCGGCTGATGGAGACGTTGATGGTGCGCACGCTGGCCTGCGGCAGCACCTGGGCCAGCGCCTCGCGCGTGAGCTCGCGCTGCGGGCTGGCCAACAGGCAGAGAAAACAGGCGCGCTCGGTGGCGGTCAGGTTCAGGCGCTGGCCGCGGGGCGTGCTGAGCATCCAGCCCTGGTACAGCAGGCCCCACCAGCCATCGCCATCGCTGCGAGGCGCGTACGCGGCGGAAGCCGGCCATTCGGGGGCCACGAAAGTTAACGAGGAAGTAGCCATGAGAGGTAGAAAAAATGCGACGTACTGCAACGCAGTGACAGATTAGCCATGCGGCTGGCACACTGAATTGCCAGTCCGTGCCAAAGGCTACTCGGCGGGCCGTTTTGCCGCGCTGCGCCGCGACACCCCGCGGCGGGAACCAGACAAGTCTTACGTCCAGGGCCTTGACGCGCTCCGCCTCAGGGCGATGTCTGGCCCCCTGGCGTCTCGGGTCGTCTCAGGTGTCTGACACCCGCAAGGGTGTCAGACACCGCCGAGTTGACGCACCCCGCACCCTAAGGTGTCTGACACCCTACGGGAGTCAGACACCTGGCTATACCACCTGGCTACCCGGCTTGCGCCCGCCCTGCCCCGGATGTCAATGCCCGCGGCGATGCACGTCGTGCGCCACGAAGCTCTGGTCGGCCGACGGCCGGGCGAGCACGGCCGGGTCGGCCAGGGTACGCCGGATGTCGGCCAGGCCGCTGCCCCAGTGCTCGCGCATGGCTTCCGAGCCGAACTCGTAGTCTTTCGAGTTGCGCTCGTAGTGCTTGGCTTCGTAGATCAGATTGACGACATTGACCGCCGGCGTACAGGCCTGCTCGCGGATATCGGCCAGCTCGGGGCTGTCGCGCTCGTGCTCGGGCAGGCGTTCCAGCAGGCGCTGCAGGCTGCGGCGCAGCTTGAGCACCCGCCGGAAAGTGTCGGTGACGGTGCGGGTGCGGCTGGAATACTGGATGTCTTTCTGCCGCTCGGCCACCTCTTCCAGGTTGGTGGGCAAGGGGCCGCGCGCGGGCCACAGGTCGACCTGGAACGCCAGGGTGTCCCGCATGGGGTGCGCCGACAGCACCTGCGCCAGCGGCGTGTTCGACACCACGCCGCCGTCCCAATAGTATTCGCCGTCGATCTCGATGGCGGGGAAACCGGGCGGCAAGGCGCCCGACGCCATGATGTGTTCGGCCCGCAGCGGCGTGCGGGTGCTGTCGAAATACGAAAAATTGCCGGTACGGACGTTGACCGCGCCGAAGCTGGCCCGCACCTGCCCGCGGTTGAGCAGGTCGAAATCCACGTATTGGCGCAGCGTGGCCGCCAGCGGCGCGGTGTCGTAGAAGCTGGTGGCGGCGGGGCCGCCGCCGTGCAGCCAGTACGGCGGCGGATAGCGCGGCTTGAAAAACCCCGGCTGGCCCGAGGTCAGGGCCTGGAAGGCGGCCAGCTGCGCGTTCGCGGCCGGCGAGCCGAAGCCGAACGGCACCCCCTGGAACATCCGCGCCAGCGTGTCGCCCCACGGCAACGCCGAGAACCCCGTGGGGCGGCAGATGCTTTCCCAGAAGCCGCGCAGGCGCTCGACGCGCTCGTCGGGCGGCGAGCCGGCGATGATGGCGGCATTGACGGCGCCGATCGAAATGCCGGCCAGCCAATTGGGGCGGATGCCGGCCTCGTGCAGGCCTTCGTAGACCCCGGCCTGGTACGACCCCAGGGCGCCGCCGCCCTGCAAGACCAGCGCGACCGTGTCGTAGCGGTCTGCCGCCGGCCGGTGCCGGCCGCGCCGGGGCGCCGCCGCGGTCATGGGCGCGGGGCGGGCACCTGCGCCGCGCCGCTGCCGGCGCGGAACGGGTAGCGGCTGAAAATCTGCGCGACGCTGTTCTCGACGTTCCGCGTGGACGTGGCCTCGGCGACATTATTGATGATGCCCGCGCTGACCCCTTCCCACACCAGCTGCTTGCGCTTGGCATCGATCAGGTCGATGTTCAGGGTGCCTTCGGTGTATTGATAGACGTCGTTGCCCCAGCCATAGCCCGGCCAGCCGCCATAGAAGCCGGCGCGATAGCCGTAATACGGCATGGGCGGCGGCGGCGCGGGCGTGACGTCGGTTTTTTGCTGCAGCTTGGCGTTGAAATTGATCAGCAGGTCCGGCGCCTGTTCGGTGTAGGTATAGCCGCGCATTTCCATCTGGCTGCGCGTGGCGGTTTTCAGGCGCTCGGTCAGCAGCGAACTGTAGCCGGCCTTGTCGGTGCCCAACGGCGACATGAAACCGAAACTGCGGTACTGGGCGAAATCGGCGCCATGGTCGTAATCGCTACGGATGGAAGGCCCCGACGCGCAGGCCGACAGCAGGCTGGCAACGGCCAGGACGGGCAGGAACGCAAGGCGTTTCATCGGATTCTCCGCGAGGTAGTCTCGGCAGGCATCATGCCGCGAAGCCCGCAAACTTGCAACACAATCTCATTCGCATTGTCTGGGTGCCCGGCCCCGCCGCTACACTATGCGATGCCTTTATTCCGTTGCCATGTCCTCTACTCCGCTTGAACTCGACGGCTCGATCTGGCTGCGTGCCGGCACCCAGACCTGGGGCGGCAAAAGCCGCATCGACTTGCTGACCCAGATCGACGCCACCGGCTCGATCAGCGCCGCGGCGCGCGCGGTGGGCATGAGCTACAAGGGTGCCTGGGATGCCATCGACGCCATGAACAACCTGGCCGGCGAGCCCCTGGTGCTGCGGGCCACGGGCGGCAAGGGCGGCGGCGGCGCGCGCCTGACCGCGCGCGCCCACAAGCTGGTGGCCACCTTCCAGGCCCTGGAAGCCGAACACCGGCGCGTCATGGCGCACCTGGCGCAGGCCGGGCTGGACGCCGCCGACGAACTGAACCTGATGAGGCGCATCATGCTGAAGACCAGCGCCCGCAACAAGTTGCTGGGCACCGTCAGCGCCATCCGCCCCGGCGCGGTGAACGACGAAATCTGCCTGCGCATCGCGGGCGGCCACCATATCGTGGCCACCATCACGCGCGACAGCACCCTCGACCTGGGGCTGGCCGTGGGCGCGGAAGCCATCGCCCTGATCAAGGCGCCCTCGGTGCTGATCGCCCTGCCCGGCGACGGCACGCGCCTGTCGGCCAGCAACCAATTGGCCGGCACGGTGGCGCAGGTGCGCGAGGGCGCGGTCAACAGCGAAGTGATCCTGGACCTGGACGGCGGCGGCACCCTGGCCGCCATCGTCACCCAAGACAGCGCGCGGGCCCTGGGGCTGGCCCCGGGCGTGCCCGCGCTGGCGGTGTTCAATGCCTCGAGCGTGATATTGGGGGTGGTGGCTTAGGGCGGAAAATCCCGCCTCCGAAGCGCTGCGGGCAGATGTCTGACACCCTGCGGGAGTCAGACACCTGCTGCAAGCTTGATCTGCCAGGTGTCAGGCTCCCGCAGGGTGCCTGACACCGCCGGCACAAGGCCGCGCCTATCCCAGCAACAGCGCATCGTCCGACAGTTGTTCGCCTCGCACGCGCTCGAACATGGCCAGCAGGTCGGGCACGTCCATGCCCCGGCGCTGCTCGCCCGCGACGTCGAGCACCACCTGGCCCTGGTGCAGCATGATGGTGCGCTCGCCCACGTCGAGCGCCTGCCGCATGCTGTGCGTGACCATCATGGTGGTCAGCTTGGTTTCGGCCACGATGCGCGCGGTCAGCCGCAGCACGAAATCGGCGGTGCGGGGGTCGAGCGCCGCGGTGTGTTCGTCGAGCAGCAGGATGCGCGACGGCTGCAGGGCCGCCATCAGCAGGCTGACGGCCTGGCGCTGCCCGCCCGACAGCAGGCCGATGCGGTCGGTCAGGCGGTTTTCCAGGCCCAGCCCCAGCGTGGCCAGCCGTTCGCGAAAGCCCTCGCGCATCGACGCCTTGACCGCCCGGCAGAAGCCGCGGCGGGCGCCGCGCAACTGGGCCAGGGCCATGTTTTCTTCGATGGTGAGATCTTCGCAGGTGCCCGCCATCGGATCCTGGAAGACGCGCGCCACGCGCTCGGCGCGCCGCCAGACGGGCTCGCGGGTGACATCGGCGCCGTCGATCTCGATGCGGCCCGCATCGACGGGCAGGTCGCCCGACACGGCGTTCAGAAAGGTGGATTTGCCGGCGCCGTTGGAGCCGATGACGGTCACGAACTGGCCGCTGGGAATTTCAAGCGACAGGCCGCGCAGGGCCCGCGTCTCGATGGGGGTGCCCGCATTGAAAGTGATTTTCAGGTCTTGTGCGCGCAGCATGGTCAGGCTCCTTTTTTGCCGAGCAGGCGGCGCTTCATCATGGGAATGACCAGGGCAATGGTGACCAGCACGGCGGTGACCAGGTTGAGGTCTTGCGCCTGCAGGCCGATGAAGTCGCTGTTGAGCGCCAGCGCGATAAAGAAGCGATACACGATGGCGCCCAGGATGACGGCCAGCGTGGCCAGCACCAGCTTGCGCGACGGCAGGATGCTTTCGCCGACGATGACGGCGGCCAGCCCGATGACGATGGTGCCGATGCCCATGGAGATGTCGGCCCCGCCCTGGGTTTGCGCGAACAAGGCCCCCGCCAGGCCTACCAGCGCATTCGACAGGGCCATGCCGGCCAGCACCATGCCTCCGGTATTGACGCCCTGAGCCCGCGCCATGCGGCCGTTGGAACCGGTGGCGCGCATGGCCAGGCCGGTCTGGGTGGCCAGGAACCAGTCGAGCAGCAGCTTGACCGCCACCACGACCACGACCAGGATCAGCGGGCGCGCCACGTAATCGCTGAGCCAGCCGGGCTGCAAAATGGTGAACACGGTGGGTTCGGTGATCAGGGGCACGTTCGGCTTGCCCATGATACGCAGGTTGACGGAATACAGCGCGATCATCATCAGGATGCTGGCCAGCAGGTCCATGATGCGCAGCCTGACGTTGAGCCAGCCGGTGATCAGCCCCGCCACGGCACCGGCCGCGGTGGCGGCCACGGTGGCCGAAAAGGGGTCCATGCCGCCCGAGATGAGCGTGGCGGCCACGGCGCCGCCCAGCGGAAAACTGCCGTCGACGGTCAGGTCGGGAAAACGCAGCAGCCGGAAAGAGATCAGCACGCCCAGCGCAACCAGGCTGAAAACCAGACCGATTTCCAGGGCGCCAAGCAAAGAGAACAGGGACATGAATCGAATCGGCCCGCCGCGCCTCGTGGGCCCGGCGGGCGCCGCCTTGAATGGTATTCAGTGAAAAAACACGCGCCGCCGGCCTGCCTGCCGGCGGCCGCCGCTTACTTGACGACCTCGGCGGCCGACTTGAGCAGCGCATCGGACAGGGTAACACCCTGCTTGGCGGCCGCGCCCGGGTTGACGAACAAACGCAGGTTGGAGCTGGTTTCGGACGGGATGGCGCCGGGTTTCTCGCCCTTCAGAATGCGCACCACGATCTTGCCCGTCTGCACGCCCAGGTCGTGGTAGTCGATGCCCAGGGCCGCGATGGCGCCGCGCTTGACGCTGTCGGTGTCCGAGGCCACCAGCGGGATCTTGGCGTCGTTGCCCACCTTGACCAGCGATTCATAGGCCGACACCACGTTGTTGTCGGTATTGGTGTAGATGACGTCGACCTTGCCGATCAGGCTGCGCGCGGCCGAGGCCACGTCGACCGTGCGCGGCGCGGCGGCCTCGACCAGGGTCATGCCGGCCTTGGGCAGCAGGTCTTGCAGTTGCTTGACCACCACCACCGAGTTGGCTTCGCCGGGGTTGTAGACCATGCCGACCCGCTTGGCCCCGGGCACGACCTTCTTGATCAGTTCGATCTGCTTGTCGAGAGCCAGCAGGTCGGACACGCCGGTGACGTTGGTGCCCGAGGCGTCCATGCTGGGCACCAGCTGCGCCGCCACCGGATCGGTGACGGCCGAATACACCACGGGCACGTCTTTGGTGGCCGCCACGACCGATTGCGCCGACGGCGTGGCGATGGCCACGATGGCGTCGGGCCGGTCGCCCACGAACTTGCGCGCGATCTGGGCGGCGGTGCCGGTGTTGCCCTGGGCGCTTTGATATTGCCATTTGAGGTTCTTGCCGGGCTCGTAGCCGGCCTGCTTCAGAGCGTCTTGCACGCCATCGCGCACGGCATCCAGCGCGGGGTGTTCGACGATGGCCGTGACGGCCACCGATTTCTGCTGCGCCATGGCCGGGGCGGCGTGGATAGCCAGCGCCGCCGCCAGGGCGCCCACCGTCAGAAAATGTTTTTTTCCGATCAGCATAGGGGTTGCTCCTTGCACCGTAGGGTGTGTTCGTCGTCATGGCCGCCGCCGGCGGCCTCCCGCCGGCCCCGCCGGCCGTGAAACCGCTAAGTCTAACGTGTCGGCGGGGCCTTTGCGGCGCGGGAAATCCCTGAAACGGCGCGCGCCCTCCCCGCGCTACGAGGCCGGCCCCATGATCCGCTCGGGCAGCCAGGTGACGATCTCGGGGAACGCGCACAACACCACGATGCCGGCCAGCATCACCAGGACATAGGGCAGCGACCCCCACAACACGTCTTTGGTGGGTACCTGCGGCGCGATGGAATTCAATACGAACAGATTCAGGCCGATGGGCGGAGTAATCAGACCGATTTCCATATTGATCGTCAGCACCACGGCGAACCAGTAGGGGTCGAAGCCCGCCTGGATGATGATCGGATACAGCAGGGGCGCCGCCATCACGATCACCGCCACCGGCGGCAGGAACATGCCCGCCACCAGCAGGAACACGTTGATCATGCCCATCAGCACCCAGCGGTTGACCTCGAGCGCGGCGATGGATTGCGCCACCGTCTGGGTGATGAACATCGACGACAGGGCGAACGCGAACAGCTCCGCCGAGGCCATGATCATCATGATCATCACGCTTTCGCGCATGGCCGAACCGAAAATGCCGGTATAGGTCTTCATGCGCACCAGCCGGTAGACCACCGCCACCACCAGCAGGGTCAGCATGGCGCCGGCCCCGGCCGCTTCGGAAGGAGTGGCGACGCCGCCATACAGCACGAACAGCAAGCCCACCACGATCATCAGCAGCGGCAGTACGCGCGGCAAGGTGGCCAGCTTGTCGCGCAGCGAGTACGACACCTTGCCCACGCTGAAGCTGAACCCCTTGCGGCGCGCATCGAACAGGGCCCAGGCCATGAACATGGCGGTGAGCATCAGGCCCGGCAGCACGCCCGCCAGGAACAGGCGGCCGATCGAGGTCTGGGTGGATATCCCGTAGACGATCATGGTGACCGAGGGCGGAATCAGGATGCCCAGCGTGCCGCCCGCCGCGATGGAGCCGGTGGCGACCGACGCCGGATAGCCCCGGTTCATCATTTCGGGAATGCCCATTTTGCCGATCGCGGCGCAAGTGGCCGGGCTGGAACCCGTCATGCCGGCAAAAATCGCGCAGGCGCCGATGTTCGACAGCACCAGCCCGCCGGGGACCTTGTACAGCCAGCGGTCCAGTGCCTTGTACAGATCGCCCCCGGCCGGCGTGCCGGCCACGATGGCGCCCATGAGCACGAACATGGGAATCGAGACATAGGCCAGGTTGGCGATGCCCGCGAACATGGTCTCGGCCAGCACCTCGATCACCGAAGGCCCCATGTCGAGGAACAGCCCGCCCACGGCGGCCAGGCCGAGCGCGAAGGCGATGGGCATGCCGGTGCCCAGGAAGACGAACAACGCGCCGATGATGGTGACAGCTGCCCAGATTGGACTCATGCGTATTCTCCTGGCGAGCAGATCTTGAGAATCTCAACCAGGTACTGCAGGCTGAGCAAGATGAATCCCAGCACCATGGGCGCCAGCGGGATCCACAGCGAAATGGCGTCGATCGTGGGCGTGGTCCAGCCGCCGTCCCAGGCGGCGTACCAATACATGCCGCTGGCCACCGCCATGATCACGCAGAACGCCAGCCCCAGGATGGCGGCCGCCAGCTTCAGGCGCCGCAAGGCGTGGTCGCGCAGCAGCAATTCGATGACCTCGACGCCCACGTGGCCGTGCCTCAACAGCACATACGGCGCGCCGATGAAAATCGCCGCGGTCGCCGAAAACACCACCACTTCCGTCTGCCAGCTGGTGGGCGCCCTGAACACGTAGCGCATGAATATCATCTGGCAGACCACGATCATGGCCACCAGCAGCAAGAGCCCGGCCAATACACCCGCGGCGCGCGACAGGCGCTCGGTCGCGGCTACAAAACATCGAAGCATGGCTTCCCCTTTTTGTGAAAAGGGCGGCGGCCCCGCCGCCGCCCCGGGCGTTTATTGCACCGCCAGCGCCTTTTTCAGCAGCTCGTCGCCGCCCTTGACCTTGTCGGCGAAATTCTTATAAGAAGACTGCTTGGCCACTTCCATCCAGGCATCGAAGTCGGCCTTGCTCATGGTGACGACCTTCACGCCCGCCTTGGTGAAGGCATCGATCATCTTCTGCTCGCCCTTGCGCGCTTCGTTGGTGAAATAGTCTTCGGCCTTCTTGGCGGCGGCCAGGATGGCCTGTTGCTGCTCGGGCTTGAGCTTGTCGTAAGTTCGCTTGGACATCACGACCGGCTCGTACATGAACCACAGCGCATTTTCGCCGGGCGCCGTCAGGCACTTGGCCTGCTCGTACAGCCGGTACGAAACGAAGCTGTCGTTGGACGTATTGGCGGCATCCAGCACGCCCGTCTGCATGCCCGTGTAGACCTCGGAAGACGGCATCGACGCGATCGAGGCCCCCGCGGCGGCCAGCATCTGCTCGAACGCCGGGCCGGCGGCGCGGATGACCTGGCCCTTGATGGTGTCGGGCGAGGTAATGCACTGCTTCTTCGATGCGAAACCGCCCGCCAGCCAGGCATCGGCGATGACGATCACGCCGTTCTTTTCCGTCAGGGCATGGATTTCCTTCATGAAATCCGACTTGTTCAGGCGCAGTGCGTGGTCGAAGTTGCGCACCAGGCCGGGCATCAGCGTGGCCGAGAACTGCGGCACGCGGCCCGAGGCATAGTCGAGCGGGAACGCGGACATGTCGAGCTGGCCGCGTGTCAGGGCGCCCCACTGCTCGGTCGCCTTGTACAGCGACGAGCCCGGAAACACCTGGATTTTCAGGCCGACATTGGCATTGGCCACTTCGCGCGCGATGATCTGCACCATCTCGTCGCGCGGATCGCCCTGCCCGCCAGGAAACTGATGCGAGGCGCGCAACGTGATGTCTTGCGCCATGGCCGAGCCCGCGGCAACCAGTGCCGCCCCGAGGACGGCCGTGCGAATTGCATTCTTCATGATTGTCTCCGTAGTTCAGATAATTCTGTCGTGAAGGAACTGCAGCGGCGAAAACGGCGCCGGCAGCGGGCCGGCGCGTTGGAAAAACAGGTATGCGTCGGTGCGATTCTCCTGGTTAGGCCAGCAACGAAACACGCGTGCGCCTAGCGGCCCGCGAACTCGGTGCGCAGCACGTTCTTCTGCACCTTGCCCATGGTGTTGCGCGGCAGCTGTTCGATCAGGTGGATCTGCTTGGGCACCTTGAAGTTGGCGATGCGCGACTTCAGGTCGGCCTGCAGCGCGGCCGTGTCCACCGCCGCGCCGGCGCGCGGCACCACCACCGCCACCACGGCCTCGCCGAAGTCGGGGTGCGGCACGCCGATCACCGCGGACTCCGACACGCCCGGCATTTCATCGATGATCAACTCGATTTCCTTGGGATACACGTTGTACCCGCCCGAAATGATCAGGTCCTTGCTGCGGCCGACGATGGACAGGTAGTCGGCCGGCACGGTACGCCCGCCCGAATCGCCGCCCCAGCGGCCCACGTCGCCGGTGCGGAACCAGCCGTCGGCGGTGAATTCTTCGCGGGTTTTCTCGGGCATGCGCCAATAGCCGGCGAACACGTTCGGGCCGCGCACCTGCACATTGCCGATCGCATCGGCGCCCAGCGTCTTGCCGGCATCGTCCACCACCCTGACCCGCACGCCGGGCAGGGCCTTGCCCACCGTGCCGCCCAGGCGCTCGCCGCCGGCGGGGTCGTAGGGGTTGGAAGTCAGCATGATGGTCTCGCTCATGCCGTAGCGTTCCAGAATCGTATGGCCGGTGCGGTCGCGGAATTCGTTGAAGGTTTCCATCAGCAGCGGCGCCGACCCCGAAATGAACAGGCGCATGCGCGCGCACAGCTTGCGGTTGAAGCGCGCGTCGGCCAGCAGGCGCACATAATAGGTGGGCACGCCCATCATCAGCGTGCAGCGCGGCAGGTAATGCAGGGCCTGCTCGACGTCCAGCTTCGGCAGCCAGATCATGCGCGCGCCGGCCAGCAGCGCGCCGTGCGAGGCGACGAACAGCCCGTGCACATGGAAAATGGGCAGCATGTGCAGCAGCACGTCGTCGGCGCGCCAGCCCCAATAGCGGTGCAGCACCTGGGCGTTCGACGCCAGGTTGCCGTGCGTCAGCATAGCGCCCTTGCTGCGGCCGGTGGTGCCCGAGGTATACAAGATGGCGGCCAGGTCGTCGGCGCCGCGCGCCACGGTGTCGAACGATTGGCTCATGCCGGCGGCGGCCTCCAGCAGCGTGCCGCCGCGGTCTTCGTCCAGCGTGTACACATGGCGGGTGCCGGCCTGCCCGGCCACCCGGCGCATCCAGTCCTGGTTCTTGCTGGCGCACACCACGACCGAGGGCTCGGCGTCGCCCAGGAAATACGCGACTTCGCTCTCGCGGTAGGCGGTGTTCAGGGGCAGGTACACGAAGCCCGCGCGCAGCGTGGCCAGGTACAGCAGCAGCGCCTCGGGCGATTTTTCCACCTGCACCGCCACGCGCGCGCCCTCGGGCAGGCCCAGCGACGCCAGCAGGTTGGCCAGGCAGGCGCTGGCGCGGTCGATG
Source organism: Bordetella petrii (assembly GCA_017745595.1). Classification (GTDB taxonomy): domain Bacteria; phylum Pseudomonadota; class Gammaproteobacteria; order Burkholderiales; family Burkholderiaceae_B; genus Bordetella_A; species Bordetella_A petrii_C. The sequence goes on along the minus strand of WMBV01000004.1, from coordinate 59,400 downwards.
TCGTTCCAGGTGTAGAGCAGGTCGGGCGTCTCGAGGGCGATCTTGCTGCGGTCGGCGGGAAAGCCGCCCGCCAGGATGGTGTACAGATTGGCGTTGCTCACCTTGTCTAGTCTCCAGTGAATACGGGGGGCCGGCCCGCCAGGAAGGCGCCGACGCCTTCGCGATGGTCGCGGCTTTCTGCGTAAGAAAAGAAATCTTGATAATCGGCCTCGGACAGCGGCGTGCCCTGCAGCAGCCGGCGCGCCTGGCGCTTGTTGATGCGCGCGGCCAGCGGCGCGCCGCGCGCAATCCGTTCGGCGCTGGCGCGCGCCTGCGCGGCCACGTCTGCATCGGGGACGACGCGGGTCAGCAGGCCCAGTGCCTGCGCCTCGGCGCTGTCGAAGACCCGGCCCTCGAGCAGGATCGCCAGCGTGGCCGCCCGGCCGGCCAGCGCCAGCAGGCCGCGCATTTCATCGGGGGCCATGGGAAAGCCCAGCCGGTTGATCGGCACGCCGAACCGCGCCGAGGCGCCGGCAATGCGCAGGTCGCACTGGCAGGCGATTTCCAGGCCGCCGCCCACGCACACGCCGTCGATCTGGGCCACCACCGGATGCGGGCAGTCCGCCACGGCGGCCAGCGCGGGTGCGAGCACCTGCTGATGATAGTGGCGCACCCGCCGCAGGTCGCCGCGCACGTGCGGAAACTCGCGGATATCGGCGCCGGCCGCGAACTGGCCGTCGGCGCCGCGCACGATCACGCAGCGCACGTCCGGGTCGGCGGCCAGCGCCTCGAAGCGCTCGCGCAGTTGCTGCCACATGCCCACCGTGATGGCGTTCAGGCGCCCCGGATGCGACAGCGTGACCCAGGCCAGCGCGCCTTCGCGCGCCAGCAGAACCTGGCCGGATGATGGCGATTCGTACATGCCGCCCTACCCGATGCGTGCCATGCCGCGGCTGACGCGCGGCTTGCCTTCGCCCAGCCGCACCAGGTTGTCGTCCAGGTCGTCGAGGTCGTACAGGTAATTGACCATCATGCCGCACGACTGGCTCAACCCCTTGGGCGAGATGTCGGCCGCCCAGTTCAGGCGTTCGATGCGCGCGCCATTGCCCAGGTGAAAACGCGCCACGGGATCGAGCGGCTGGCCGTTCTTCATGGACATCAGGTAATGCGCCGCCAGCTTCATGCCGGCGCGCTGCACCACTTCGGAAGACTTGCCGGCCGCCGCCTTGGCCAGCCGGGCCACCCAGCGCGCGCCGTCGGGCGCGCCGGCGCGGGTGCGCGCCTTGTCGCGCACGATGGCCTCGACTTCCTGCGCGCTCAGGCGCGAGAGCCAATCGGCCAGGCCGGGAATGGGCGACAGCGTGGCGAACGAACGCAGCTTGGGCACTTCTTCAAGCAGGCTTTCGATGACGCGCTTGAGCAGGAAATTGCCGAAGCTGATGCCGCGCAGCCCCGGCTGCGTGTTCGAGATCGAATAGAAGATGGCCCAGCGCGCCTTGTCCAGGTCTTGCGGCGGCGCGCCCATGTCGAGCAGTGCCTGCACGTTGTCGGCCATCTGCGTCGCGAAAGCCACTTCGACGAAGATCAGCGGCACATCGGGCATCTGCGGATGGAAGTAGGCGTAGCAGCGGCGGTCGGAGGCCACCCGGTGGCGCAGGTCGTCCCACGAGCGGATCTCGTGCACGGCCTCGTAGATAATCAGCTTTTCCAGCAGCGACGCGGGCGAATCCCAGGTCAAGGGGCGCAATTCCAGCAAGCCCACGTCGAACCAGGCCGACAGCAGGGCTTCCAGGTCTTTGTCCAGGGCCTGCAGGCCCGCCACCTGCTTGCGCCAGCGCAGCATGTCGGCGCGCAGCGCCACCAGGAAGCGCAGTCCGTCGGGCAAGGCATTGAAGCGCTTGAACAGCTTCAGGCCCTGGTCGCCGCGCGGCTCGAACCCGGCGCTGACCTGGGCCAGGCCGGCCAGCAGTTCGCGGCGGCGCTTGCTGTCGGCCGCGGCGTAGGCCGCGCACCAGCCGCGCGCCAGCTTGTTGGCGGCCACGTCGGTCAGGCGCGCCTGGAACAAGGGCAGGATTTCGGCGTTGCCGGGCAGCCGGCCGCGATCCCACAAGCGGCCCAGGCGGGCCATCAGGCCGGCGTTTTCCTCGGTGGCCTCGCCGTCGGCCGCGGCATCGGTCTCAGGCGGCCGGGCGCCGCGCGCGTACGGACTAGAGTCTAGGGCGGTCATCGATGGGCTCCTGCGTAGGAAATGAAGAACAGTCGGCGGGCGTGCCGGCGGCCTGGCGGGCCAGTTGCCGCAGCGCATCCAGCTGGCGCAGCAGGTGCTTGCGCGCCAGGGCTTCGGCGGCGTCCGGATCGCGCGCCTTGAGGGCCGCGAAAATCGCCAGGTGCTCGGCGCACGATTCGGCGATGCGGCCGGGCAGCGCCAGGCTCTTGTGGCGGAACAGGCTGAGCACCTTGCGCAGGTTGCCCACCATGTCGGACAGCCACCGGTTGTCGGCCAGCGCCTGCACGGCCTCGTGGATCAGGAAATTCGTGTCGTAGTAGGCATCGATGCGGCCCGCCGCGGCATGGCCGGCCAACTGCCGGTGCAAGGGCTCCAGTGCCGCCAGGTCGGCATCGGTGGCTTTCAGGGCGGCCTCGTGGGCGCAGCGGCCTTCCAGCATGGCCATCAGGGGAAAGATGTCTTCCAGGTCTTGCAGCGACAGTTCGTTGACGAAGCAGCCGCGGCGGGGCTCGAGGCGCACCAGGCCTTCGGTGGCCAGGACTTTCAGCGCTTCGCGCAACGGCGTGCGCGAGATGCCCAGCAGGCCGGTCAGGCGGGTTTCGTCGATCCATGCGCCGCCGGCCAGCGCCTGCGAGCGGATCATGGCGCGCAGGCGGTCGGCGACCTCGAGATACAGCGCTTGCCGGACGATCGGAGCGGTCATGGGCTTCGGGGCGCGTGCCGTAATTCATAATTATGGACGCGTTCATCATACCCGCGGCCCGGCCGGCGGCATAGCCCCGACTCCGTTCGGGGAAACCCGGTCCGGCCCCGCGCCGCTACGGGTCGATGGACTCGATCCGGCGCGCCAGCAGTTCCGCGACAAAGGCGCGTGCCGCGACACTGGCCCGGCGCGGCACGCGCGCGACCACGATCTGCGCGACCGGCGCCGGAGCGAGATCGACCAGGTGAAAGCGCAGCGACGCGGTCTTCGCCTTGACCATGGACCACGGCACCAGGGCCGCCCCCACGCCGGCCTCGACCAGGGTAAGAATCGATGGCAGCCGGCTTTCCTGCACCACTTCCGGGCGGGCCGGCAAGCGGCGCAGCAAGGCTTCGAACAGGCCGCGCAAATAGGGCGAACGCGCGCGGTCGTAGCCGATGAGGCGATGGCGAGCCAGTTGCGCGGGGGCCACCCGCCCTCCGGCATAAGCCTGTTCGCGGCGCGTCACGAAGCCGAAGGGTTCGGCATGCACCACGCTCATTTCGACGCTGGCGGGCGCCGCCACGGGCCGCATCAGGGCCACGTCCAGGGTGCCGCGCAGGAGTTCGGACGAAATCAGCACCGAATCCAATTCGCGCAGGTCCAGCGCGACCCTGGGATGGGCGCGCCTGAAGTCGTACAGCGCCTGCACCAGCGGCGAATGCGCCGCGCTCGGCGTAATGCCGATGCCCAGCTCGCCGCCCTCGCCGCGCGCCAGGTCCCCGACGCTGGCCAGCATGTATTCCATATCGGCGCACAGCTTGCGCGCGTGTTCATACATCAGCGTGCCGGCCGGCGTGAGCCGCACGGAACGGGTGGTGCGCTCGAAAAGCGCCGTGCCGACGCGCTGCTCGAACTGCCGGATCCGCCGGCTCAGGGGCGGCTGCGAGGTGCACAGCCTTTCGGCCGCGCGGGCAAAACTGAGTTCTTCGGCCACGGCGCAAAAGGCGGTCAGCGTGGCGCCATCGAGCGACATTAATACCGGATTGATCATAATTTCTGGCTTATTTGGTATTGGACGTGCATCAATTCCAAACTTAGCATACCTGCTCATATTCAGCAGCCGGAGACCGCTCCGGCAATAGGCAAAGGAACGACATGGCGGACCCCGACGACACCCTGGTGGCAACCGGAACCTTCCCGGCCCTGGAGCAACTGCAATCGGCCTCGCCGGGGCTCGCCCTGGAACAGGCCCGCCGCGCGATCCAGGCGCGCGAGCCCCGCGTGCGGGCGTGGGCCTATCTTCCGGCCGACGCGGCCGCCTGCCCGGCCGAGCCGCTCGAGGGCCCGCTGGCGGGCATTCCGTTCGGCGTGAAAGACGTGATCGATGTGGCCGGCATGCCGACCGGCTGCGGCTCCCCCGCCAGCGCGGCGGCCGCCGCGCCGTTCAATGCCGCCTCGGTCGAACTGCTGCTGCGGGCCGGCGCCGTGCCCGTCGGCAAGACCGTTACCGCGGAATATGCGTTTCGCGATCCCGGCCCGACCCGCAATCCGGCCAACCTGGCGCATACGCCGGGCGGATCGTCGAGCGGCTCGGCGGCGGCCGTGGCCGCGGGCATGGTGCCGTTCGCCCTCAGCACGCAAACCGGCGGATCGATCATACGGCCCGCGGCCTATTGCGGGGTGCCGGGCTACAAGCCTTCGTTCGGGCTGTTGAGCCGCGACGGCCTGAAGCTCACGTCGGAATCGCTGGACGTCATCGGCTGGCACGGCGCCAGCGTCGACTGGGTGCTTGCCTGTGCCCGCGCGCTGCTGCCGGACACCGGCGCGCCGCGCGACGCGACGCTCGCCGGCGCCAAAGTGGCGGTCATCGACTTCAGCGCGGAAGCCGCGGCCAGCGCCGACGTGCTTGCCGTGCTGCGGGACACCGCGGCCACGCTGGAGCGGTTGGGCGCGCAATGCGTCGCCGTGGATGCCAAGCAGCCGCTCACCCTTCTGGCGCGCGCCCACGCCGTCATCATGAAGTACGAGTTTGCCCGCAACCTGGCGCCGGTCGTGCGCGCGCGGCGCCAGGCCCTGAGCGACTCGCTGCTCGAAAACGTCAGGCAGGGTTGGCAAGTGCCGCATGCCGAATACCTGGAAATGCGGGCCCTGCAGCGTGAATTGCGCGCCTCGTGGCACGCCTTCACCGGCGGCGCCGATTTCATCCTGACCCCGTCCGCGGCCGACGACGCGCCGGCCGGCCACGCGTTCACCGGCGCGCCCGTCTTCAACAAATGCTGGTCGGTGCTGGGCTGGCCATGCCTGCACCTGCCGGTACGGCCGTCGCCGCGCGGCCTGCCGGTGGGCGTGCAACTGGTGGGGCAGTTCGAACAGGACTTCCCGCTACTCGCCTACGGGCGACAACTCGAACAACAACTTTCCATCGAAGGAGCCAAGCGTGAAAACTCTGCTGCATAAACTGGCCGCCACGGCCGTTGCCCTGGGCGCCGCCGCGGCGGCCCCGCCGGCCATGGCCGCCGATTACCCGAAGGCGCCCATTACCATCGTGACGCCCACCGCGGCGGGCGGCGGCACCGACATCGTGGCGCGCATCATCGCCGAAAAGATCTCGCCGCTGCTCGGCCAGCCCATCGTGGTCAGCAACAAGCCGGGGGCCGGCGGCACCATCGGCAACCAGGCGATGTTGCGCGAAAAGAATGACGGCTACACCCTGTTCGTCACCGCGAACAGCAACCAGTTGATCGTGCCCTGGGTATTCAAGAACGCCGGTTTCGATCCCATTAAAGACTACGCGCCCGTGGCGGGCCTGGGCGTCGTGCCGTATGTACTGGCGGTGAACAAGGCCTTTCCGGCCCACACGCTGCCCGAGTTCATCGACCTGATCAAGAAACAGCCGGGCGAGATCTACTACGCGTCGGCCGGCGCCGGCACGCTCAACCACCTGATCCCGGAAATGCTGGCGAGCCGGGTCGGCACGAAAATGGAACACGTGCCCTATAAGGGCGTGGCGCCGGCCATGGCGGACGTGCTGGGGGGCCAGGTGCCGGTGCTGTTCGGCAGCCTGTCGTCGGTGCTCGAGAACATCAAGAGCAACAACCTGCGCGCGCTCGGCGTATCGAGCCCCGAGCGCCTGGACCTTCTGCCCGACGTGCCGGCCATTGCCGAGGAAGTCCCCGGCTTCAAGGCCGAAATGTGGGTGGCCCTGTACGCGCTGGCGGGCACGCCGCAGCCCGTGATCGAGCGGCTGCACAAGGCGGTCGAGCAGGCCCTGGCCGACCCCGATACGCAGACGCGCTTCAAGCAGCTGGGCATGACCACCATGCCGGTGGGCCCGGACGAGCTCGCCGCCATCCAGAAAGAAGAATTCAAGATGTGGGGCGAGGTCGTCGAGGAATCGGGGGCGGCGGTCCGCTGAGCCGCGGCGGCGCCGCGACGGGCCGCCTGAGGCGGGCGGCTCAGAAATGCAGCACGCCCGCCACGGCGTGGCGGGTCAAGGCCCGCGCCCAGCGCCGGGCGGGCAGGCCGTAGCGGCCTTCGACCTGCTCGGCGCGGGCCAGCAATTGCGCCGGTGTAATGGCCAGCGGCGGGCCGCTGAACGCCAGCACGATCTGGTTGCCCGCGTCGATTTCGGGCAACAGCACGATGCGGTCGTCGAAGGCCTGCCGCAGATTCTCGATATTGCGGTCGAAGCTTTCGTGGCGGCCGAACAAGTTCACGGACAGCACCCCGACCTCGCCCAGCACGCGCCGGCAGCCGCGATAGAAATCCACCGAGTCGCGCACCGGCCCACGCGCCGACGCATCGTACAAGTCCACCATCAGCACCGGGCAGCGCCCCGCGTGGCGCGAGTCGGCCACCCAGGCCGCCGCATCGTCGTGCTCGACCGACAGGCGCGCCGCGGCCGGCAGGCGGAAGAACATCTGGCATACGGCCGTGACTTGCGGATTCCATTCGACCGCGACCACCGGGCCGCGAGTGTGTTTCAGGCAGAAGCGCGCCAGCGACCCCGCCCCCAGCCCGAGCAGGCCGATGGACTCGTCTTTGGGCGGCTCGAGGAACAGCAGCCAGGCCATCATCTGGGCGGTGTATTCCAGCACCAGGTCGGCGGGCGCCTTGATGCGCATGGCGCCCTGGATCCATTCGGTGCCGAAATGCAGATAGCGGATGCCGTCGGCTTCGGAAAGCGTGGGCTGGTCGGAAGAAGCGGAAAAGGGATGAGAAGACATCGCGCGATTGTAGCGAGCGCGGTACCCTGTCGCTTGCCACGACTTCCGACGACCCAGGAGCCCCGCATGAACGACCAGTTCTCGACGACGCAGGTGGTACGCAAGACCGTGATCCGCACGGCCGGCGGCCTGGTGGCGGCGCAGCACCGCCGCGCCGCCGAGGCCGGCGCCGAAGTGCTGGCCGCCGGCGGCGACGCGGTCGATGCCGCGGTCGCCGCGTCGTTCGCGGCGGGCGTGGTCGAACCCTGGATGAGCGGCCCCATGGGCGGCGGCGCCATGACCCTGTACCGGGCTCGCGAAGACCGCGCCCAGGTGGTGTATTTCGGCATGCGCTCGCCCGCGGAGCTGGATCCGGCGGCGTATCCGCTGGCCGGCGGCGGCGCCGTGTCGTCCGACCTGTTTCCCTGGCCCGCCGTGCAAGACGACCGCAACGCGCGCGGCGCCACGGCCGTCGCCGTGCCAGGCACGGTGGCGGGCATGGAACTGGCGCATGCCACCTACGGCCGCCTGCCCTGGCGCGACCTGCTGCGGCCCGCGGTCGCGCTGGCGCGCGAGGGCCTGCTGGTCGACTGGTACACCACCCTGATGATCGCCGGCGCGGCGCGCTGGCTGGCCCGCGACCCCGATGCCGCGCAGATGTTCCTGGATGACGGCACCTGGCCCAAGGCCGGCGGCTGGGCGGCGGCGGCCGCGCAGCGCATCGCCATGCCGCGGGCCGCCGACACGCTGGCCTACCTGGCCGAGCAAGGGCCGCGCGCGTTCTACGATGGCGACATCGGCGCCGCGCTGGCGCTCGACGTGCAGGCCAAGGGCGGCTGCCTGCGCCACCAAGACCTGCGCGACTATCGCGCCCAGCTGCAAGAGCCGCTGGCCATCGCGTATCGCGGCGGGCGCGTCTATGCCACCCCGGAAATGACCGCCGGCCCCAGCCTGGCGCGCTGCCTGCGGCGCCTGCAGGGCCGCCTGACCCCGGGCCAGGCGCCGGATGCGGATGCCTTTGCCGCGTATGCGGACGTGCTGCGCGAAGAATACCGCTGGCGCCTGTCCAACATGGGCGACAACGAAGACCCGCGCACGCCCGCCTGCACCACCCACTTCAGCGTGGTCGACCGCCATGGCAACCAGTGCGCCGTGACACAGACGCTGTTGTCGGCGTTCGGCTCGCACGTGGTGTCGCCATCGACCGGTATGCTGCTCAATAACGGCATCATGTGGTTCGACCCTGAACCGGGCAAGGCCAACTCGCTGGCGCCGGCGCGCCGCTGCCTGATGAACATCTGCCCGGTAATCGGCGAGGCCCGCGGACGGCGCTTCGCGCTGGGCGCCTCGGGCGGGCGCAAGATCCTGCCCGCGGTCATGCAGCTGACCTCTTTCCTGATGGACTACGGCATGACGCTGGAAGCCGCGTTTCATCATGCCCGGCTCGACGCCAGCACCGACACCGTGATGCTGGACCCGCGCCTGCCGCCGGCGGCCCGCCAGGCCGTGGCGGCCGCTCACCCGCACGCAACGGCGCCGCGCACCTTGTATGCCTACGCGTACGCGTGCCCGTCGGGCGTATTGCGGCACGACGGCTACAACGAAGGCTGCACCGAGATCATGTCGCCGTGGGGCGACGTGGCCGTGGGCGAACGCGGCGCCGGCCCGGCATGAACGCGGGCGCCGCGCCCCAGATTTCGCTGTTGCAGCTCAGGGCCTTTCTGGCCGTCAGCCGCTACGGCAGTTTCACGCGGGCGGCCGAAGTGCTGCATCGTACCCAGCCCGCGGTGACCCAGCAGATCCGCTCGCTGGAAGCGTCGCTGGGCCTGAAGCTGTTCGACCGGACCACGCGCCAATTACGCCTGACCGAAATCGGCGTCGACCTGGTGCCAGTGCTGTCGGCCATGCTGCAACAGCTGGACGACGTCGTGGGCGCGACGCAAGACCTGCGCTACAAGCGCACCGGCACGGTCCGGCTGGGCTGCCTGCCATCGGTGGCCTCGCTGTACCTGCCCGGCCGCATCGCCGAATTCCGCCGCCACCATCCCGGCGTGTCATTCCTGCTGAGCGATGGGCTGGGCGATCAAGTCGTCACCATGGTCACTCGGGGCGACGTCGATTTCGGCATCACGGATGTTCCCCATCCCTCGCCGGAACTGGCCATCCATCCCTTGCTGCGCGAAACCATCTGCCTGCTCTACCTGGCGGGCCATCCGGTCCACAAGGCCAAGCGCGTCGACATCGACGAACTCTGCAGGCACGACCTGATCCTGATGGCGCCCGGCAGCACGGTACGGCGCCTGGTGGATACGGCGTTCGCGGCCCAGGGCCGGATTGCGGTGGCCACGTGCCAGGCGTCGTACAACACCACGGCGATCGGCATGGTCAAGGCGGGGCTGGGCATCGCCCTGCTGCCCGCCAGCGGTTTCGACCTGGCGCTGGACCCCCGCCTGCGGACCCGCTCGGTCGACATCGCGGGACTGGACCGGCAAGTCAGCATCGTGCGGCGCAAAGACAAGGCCATGCCGCCGTCGACCCAGGCCTTCATGGCCATGCTGAAGGCCGAGAAAGCCCTGCGCTCGTTGCGCGACTGACGGGCTGCAACCGACGCACGGCCGAAGGGCACCGCCCGCCCGCTGGCCCGGCCATCAATAAGATTAATTAATTATTCTTGAAAAATATCTAATTTAACTAATATATGCCCGGCCGTTAGGATTGTCCGCAACAGCAAAACTTGCGCCGAGGCCCGCCTCGCCGGCGCGAAAGGGACCATCCATGAAAACCATCGCACTGCGCGAACTGGCACACGCCAGGTCCGGCGAGAAAGGCAATGATTCGAACGTCTCGGTCATTGCGTACGATCCCGCGCTTTACCCGCTGATCCGGCAGCAGGTCACCGTCGAGGCGGTTCGCCGCCTGTACGGGCCGATCACCAAGGGCACGATACGGCGCTACGAGCTGCCGGCCATCGGCGCGCTGAATTTCGTGCTGGAAAACGCGCTCGACGGGGGGCGTTCGCGTACGCTGGCATTCGAAGAATCCGGCAAGGCACTGGCTTCGCTGATGCTGTCTTTGCCGGTGACCGTGCCGGCGGATACCGCCGAGCGTTCGGCCCGGCGCGCGGAGGCCGCATGAAAACCATCAGGCTGGGATGCGGCGCCGCCTGGGCGCGCGACCGTTTCGATCATGCGCCCGATCTGGTGGCGCGCGGCAAGCTCGATTACCTGTGTTTCGACTCCATGTCCGAAGTGACGATGAGCGCGGCCCAGGTAGCGAAGATGGAAGATGCATCGACGGTACCCTACGACCCGTACCTGGTCGAACGCATGCGCCCCATTCTGCAAGACTGCAAGCGCAACGGCATCCGCATCGTGACCAACCAGGGGTGGCTCGACCCCGTCGCGGCGGCCCGGCGCCTGGTGCAGCTGGCGCGGGAACTGGGCATTGAGGGCCTGAAGGTCGCCGCGGTATCCGGAGGCGTGCTGCACCAATCCATCGCCGAGCTCGGCGTCAGCTTCACCGAAACGGGCCGGCCCGTCGCCGAAGCCCGCGAACGCATCCTGTCGGCCGAGGTCTATCTGGGCGCCGAGGGCATCGTACAGGCCCTGGCGGACGGCGCCGATGTTGTCGTGACGACCCGGGTGGCCGATGCGTGCGTGTACCTGGGCCCCCTGGCCCACGAGTTCGGCTGGTCTTTCGACGATTGCCACGCCATGGCGCGCGGCATGATCATCGGCCACTTGATGGAATGCGGCACCCAGATCACCGGAGGCTACTTCGCCGACCCCGGCTATAAAGACGTGCCCGACCTGGCCAATGTCGGCGCGCCCATCGCCGAAGTCACCGAGGCCGCGGCGTTCATTACCAAGCTGCCCGGCACCGGCGGCGTGGTGTCCGAAGCCACCTGCAAAGAGCAGCTGATCTACGAGGTGCAAGACCCGTCGTCTTACTTTTGCCCCGACTGCATCGCGGACCTGACCCGGGTGTCGTTCAGGCAGGCCGGACCGGACCGGGTCGAGGTTCTGGTGGACCGCGCGGGGCGTCCGAAGACGGACACCTTGAAGGCGCTGATCGGACTGGACGAAGGATTCATGACCGAGGAAATGGTGCTGTTCGCCGGGCCGGGCGCGCTGGCGCGGGCGCAGCTGACGCAACAGATCCTGCATGAACGCTTCCGCAAGATCGGCCTGCGGGCCAAAGAGATGCGCATGGACTACGTGGGCCTGAACGCCGTGCACCGCGAATCCACGCCGCCCGCGCAGGCCGAGCCCTACGAAGTGGTGCTGCGCATCGCGGTGCGCACGGATACGCGCGCCGAAGCGGACAAGCTGCGCAAAGAGGTCGACCCGCTGGCCGTGAACGGCACCTACGGAACCGGCAAGTGGTCCACCACTTCTCCGGGCTCGCGGGTGCGCCCCGTGGTGGGGTTGAGTTCGGCCCTGGTTCCGCGCCGGCACGTGCCGTTCACGGTAAGCCTGCACACAGGCGGCTAGCGCAGGCGGGCGAACGGCAGGCCGCGGCACGACTCGATGGGATACCTAACCCACATCACGGAGACAACTGATGAAGCAGAACCCTATCCGCACAGCACCGGGGGTTGCCCCCCGGATCAGAAAGGCCGCGCTGGCGGGCCTGGCGCCGTTGCTGGCGCTGGCCTGCGGCGCTTCGGCATGGGCGGCCGACGATTGGCCGGCCAGGCCTTTGCGGCTGATTCTGCCGGCGGCGCCGGGCGGATCGTCGGATCCGACGGCGCGCCTGCTGGCCGACGAAATGTCGAAACGCCTGGGGCAGCCCATCGCCGTGCTGAACCGCCCCGGCGCGGGCGGCAACGTGGGCATGGCCGAAGCGGCAAGAGCCGGATCCGACGGCTACACCCTCTTGTTGAGCTGGACCGGCCCGCTGGCCACCAACATGGCGCTCTACAAAGACCTGAGCTTCGATTCGCAGAAAGATTTCTCGCCCATCACGAAAGTGGGATGCGTGCCGAACATCGTGGCGGTCAATAAAGACCTGCCCGTGAAAAGCCTGAAAGACTATATCGAGCTGGCCACGAGCCGGCCGCAGGGCTTGACGTATGGATCGACCGGCACGGGCAGTTCGTGGCACATTGCCGGCGCGATGATCCAGAAAGAAACCGGTGCAAAGCTGGTGCACGTGCCTTATACGTCGCCCGGCGTCGCGACGAACGATCTCTTGTCCGGCCAGCTGGATTCGATGCTGCCGCTGGTGATCATGATGGCCCCGTACGTCAAGGACGGGCGCGTGAAAGGACTGGCGGTGATGTCGAAGACCCGCTCGCCGGTGCTGCCGCAGGTGCCCAGCACCAGCGAACTGGGCATGCCGGACCTGGTCAGCGATACCTGCTTCGCGCTGCTGACCCCCGCGGGAGTGGCCCAGCCGGTGCTCGACAAACTCAACGCCGTGGCGAATGAAGTATTGAAAGACCCCCAGGTGAAAGCGCGGCTCGAAGCCAGCGGCATCACGGTCGAAGGCGGTTCGGCGCAGTTCTTGCGCGACTACATCAAGACCGAAACCCGCCGGCAGGCGGACATCGTTCAGGCCATCAACGCCAAGGCCGAATGATCGGCATTACGGTGTACTCAGGTGATTCAGGTGTCTGACTCCCGCAGGGTGTCAGACACCGCCGTATCGCGGCGGCTTGCCCACCCATCGGTGTCCGACACCCTGCGGGAGCCGGACACCTGGCCCTGGCACGCCTGGCACGAGCCGCCCGGTGCCGCCGGCGCGGCCTACACGCGCTCGAACACCGCGGCGATGCCCTGCCCGCCCCCGATGCACATGGTGACCAGGGCGTAGCGTCCGTTCACGCGCTGCAGCTCGTACAGGGCCTTCACGGTAATGATGGCGCCGGTGGCGCCGATGGGGTGCCCCAGGCTGATGCCGCTGCCGTTGGGGTTGACCTTGGCCGGATCGAAGCCCAGTTCGCGCGACACGGCGCAGGCCTGCGCGGCGAAGGCTTCATTGGCCTCGATGACGTCGAGCTGGTCGACGGTGAGTCCGGCGCGCTTGAGCGCCGCCTGCGTGGCGGGCACGGGGCCGATGCCCATGATGTCGGGATCGACGCCCGCGTGCGCATAGGCCACCAGGCGCGCCAGCGGCTTGACGCCGCGCCGCTGGGCGGCGGCAGCGCTCATCAGGACCACCGCGCCGGCGCCGTCGTTCAGGCCCGAGGCATTGCCGGCGGTGACCGTGCCGTTCTCTTTCTTGAACACGGGCCGCAGGCCGGCCAGGCTTTCCGCCGTGACGTCGCGCCGCACGTGCTCGTCGGTGTCGAACGTGACCTCGCCCTTGCGCGTTTTTATGACGATCGGCACGATCTGCTCGCGGAAATGCCCGGCTTCGATGGCCGCCGCCGCGCGGCGGTGCGATTCGGCGGCCAGGGCGTCCTGGTCGGCGCGGCTGATGCCGAACTTGGCGGCCACGTTTTCGGCGGTGACGCCCATGTGCATGCGGCCGAACGGGTCGGACAGCGCGCCGGTCATCATGTCGACCATTGCGGCGTCGCCCATGCGGGCGCCCCAGCGCTGCGCGGACGCGATATACGGCGCGCGGCTCATGCTTTCGGCGCCGGCGCCCACCGCGATCTCGGCATCGCCCAGCATGATGGTTTGCGCGGCCGACACGATGGCCTGCAGGCCCGAGCCGCACAGGCGATTGACATTGAACGCCGGCGTTTCTTTGACGATGCCGGCGTTCATGGCGGCCACCCGCGACAAATACATATCGCGCGGTTCGGTATTGATGACGTGGCCCACGGCGACGTGGCCGACCTCGGTGCCGGCCACGGCGGCGCGCGCCAGCGCTTCCTTGATGACCGCCGCGCCCAGGTCGATGGGCGGCACATCTTTCAGGGCGCCGCCGAAATCACCGATGGCGGTGCGGGCGGCGGCGGCGATAACGACTTCATTCATGGTGTTTCTCCAGTCCGGCATGCCGGCACCATACCGGCAAGAACAGTAAATGATAACTCTGTGCCGGCCGGCCGGCAGGAAGGCGGATCAACGCTGCTTGGCCGCGCGCCGCGCGGCGAAATCGGCCACCGCGCGGGCGTGCTCGGGAGTCTTGTGCGCCAGCGCCTGATACGCGGCCGACAGTTCCAGCAGCGTATCCAGGCGGGTGTGCTGGCCTTCGCGCAGCAGGCGCTTGGTCAGCCGCACCGCGTCGGGCGAATTGGCGGCGATGCGCAGCGCCAGCGCGCGTGCCTGCGGCAGCAGCTCGTCGGCGGACACCACGCGCGACACCAGGCCCCAGTCCAGCGCGGTGGCCGCGTCGATCGCATCGCCGGTGAACGACATCTCGGCCGCGCGCGCCATGCCGATCAGCCGCGGCAGGAACCAGGCGCCGCCGTCGCCGGGCACGATGCCCAGCTTGACGAAGCTTTCGGCAAAACTGGCCTGCTCGGCCGCGATGCGCATGTCGCACATGCAGGCCAGGTCGCAGCCGGCGCCGATGGCCGGCCCGTTGACCGCGGCGATGGTCGGCACCTCGAGCGCGTGAAACGCGGCCGGCAGGCGCTGGATGCCATGGCGGTACTCTTGCCGCAAGGCGGTCCCGCCGACCTCGGGGCCGATCTGGCGCTGCATGTCGTTGATATTGCCGCCTGACGAAAACGCGCGCCCGCGCGCCGTCAGCACGACCACGCGCACCGAGGCATCGCTTTCGATGCGGGCGCAGGCCTGCAGCAAGGCATCGACCATGCCGTTGCCCGTGAGGGCATTGCGGGTTTCCGGATGGTCCAGGGTCAGCACGACGATACCGTCGTCGTCTTGTTCGTAATGCAATAGGTCGCTCATGCCGGCAATCGCCTCGTCATAAAAGTGGTTGCGCGCCCCGCAGACGGCGGACGCGGTCGTGGCCCTGCCTAGCGTATGCGCGACACGCGCCGCGCGTCCAATACTGTTTAGGCAGCGGGGCGATACCGTTGCGGTATCGCCGGCCGGCGCGCGCCCCGACGCGGATTGCTATGATGCCCGCATCCGCCCTCCCCGGGCGGGCCGCCGGCCCGCCCGCTACCAGGAACCGCCATGCCCATACTGAACGTCCAGATCATGCAAGGCCACAGCGCCGCCCAGAAGACCAGCCTGCTCAAGAACTGCTCGCAGGCCGTGGTCGACAGCATCGCGGCGCCCTTGCCCTCGGTGCGCATCGTGCTCGACGAAGCCGACCCGGCGCACGTGATCGTGGCGGGCGAAATCGGCAAGGCCATGGCACTGGTGCAGGCGCGCCTGATCGCGGGCCGCACCGACGACAAGAAAGCCGCGCTGATCGCCGCGCTGAGCCGCGCCGTGAACGCCAGCATCGGGATCTCGGAACAGGACGTGCGGGTCATCATCACCGACGTGCCCAAGACCGACATGGGCGTGGCGGGCGGCATCACCGCGCTGGCGGCGGGCCGTTAGCCCCCTGACACCGCCGTGTGCAGAAGCGGTTGGGGCATCGGTGTCTGACACCTGCGGAGCCGAGCCCGACACCCGCGCCCAGGCCGCCGCCCGCTATTGCTTGGGGATGCCGGCCCGTTCGGCCGCCGCCGCCCATTTGCGGATTTCGGCGCGCTGGAACTCGCCCAATTCGTCGGGCCCCGCGGGAAATGCTTCCCAGCTGGTGCGCGCCAGGAAGGCTTCGGCATCGGCCGTGCGGTAGATATCGACCAGCGTGCGCGACAGCTTGTCGATGACGGGGGCCGGCGTGCGGGCCGGCGCGAACGCCGCGGTCCAGTTCACCATGTAGTAGCCGTCGAAACCCGATTCCTGCAAGGTGGGGACGTCGGGCGCGCTGCGCAGGCGCTCATGCCCCGTCACGGCCAGCAGGCGCATCTTGCCGGCCTGCACGAACGGAATCACCGCGCCGTAATCGGCGAACACCAGGTCCACCTGCCCGCCCGCCAGGTCGGTCAGCGCGGGCGCGGCCCCCTTGTACGGCACTTGCGTGGCCTTGATGCCGGCCATCGACAGGAACAGCTCGGTGGCGATCTGGTACGACGCGCTGCCGCTGCCATAGTTCAGCTTGCCGGGCTCGCGGCGCGCCGCCTCGACCAGGTCGGCCACGGTCTTGTAGGGGGAATCGGCCTGCACGGCCAATGCCATGGCGCCGTAGCCCAGCCGCGCCACCGGCGCGAAATCCTTGACCGGGTCATAAGGCAGCTGCTTGAACATGGCCACATTGGTGGCCACCGGCGAATTGCTGGCCAGCAGCAGCGTATAGCCGTCGGGCGCCGCCGTGGCCGCGGCCTGCGCGGCGATGAAGCTGTTGCCGCCCGGGCGGTTTTCCACCGAGACCGGCACGCCCAGCCGGGCCTCCATCTGCTGCGCCACGTAGCGCGCGTTGCTGTCGGTGCCGCTGCCGGGCGGAAACGAAACGATCAGGCGGATGGGCTTGTCGGGGTAGGCCGCCTGCGCGGCCGGCAGCAGCAGGGCCGCGCATAGCAGCGCGCCCAGCCATGGCAATCGGTTCATCAAGGTTTTCTCCTGGAATCGGGCGCGTTCGGTACGCACCGCGCCAGGGTAAGCAAGCCGCGGGCGGGCCGTCTAATACCGATTCATTAGCTGGCCATAGGGATTCGATATCGGCCCGCCCGCCGACAGCATCACCTCGCGCAGTTTCAGCACCGGCGCGCACGACGTCTGGCGGTGCGCCACCAGCGACAGGGCCAGCGCGTCGTGCGCCTCGGCATCGACCAGTTCCGCGAAGGCGACATGCGGCGTGGAATAGGCGCGCGTCACCCCGGGCACCAGCGCCACCCCCAGCCCGCTGGCCACCAGGCTGACCAGGGTCTGCACCTGGATGGCTTCCTGGCTGATGCGCGGCGAAAAACCCGCCTTGCGGCACAGCGCCTGGGCCACGCCATGCAGGCCCGGCACCTTGTCCGCCGCGTACATCACGAACGGTTCGGAACGCACCGCCTGCAGCGCGACCGGCCCGCCGGCCAGCGGATGATCGGCCGGCAGCGCCAGGACCAGGCTGTCGCGTTCGACTACCCAGGCCGACAGCGCGGGATCTTCGGCCAGCGGGCCGCGCACCAGCCCCGCGTCGAGTTCGTTGGCGCGCAGCATTTCGGCCAGGCGCACGGTGCTGTCTTCGCGCAGTTCCAGTTCCACATCGGGATAGCGGCGCCGGAACGGCGGCAGGCAGCGTGGCAACAGCATATACGTGGCCGAACCGACGAAGCCCAGCCGCAGCCGGCCCAGCTCGCCCAGCGCCACGCGGCGCGCCGACTGCCGCGCCTGGTCGGCATGGAACAGCGCACGCCGGGCGTCTTCCATCAGCGCCGCGCCGGCCGGCGTCAGCGACACCCCCTTGGCGCCGCGCTCGAGCAGCAGCACGCCCACGCCGTGCTCCAGCTTCTGGATGGACACGGACAGCGCCGGCTGGGCAATGTGCAGGGCCTCGGCGGCCCGCCGGTAGCTGCCGAGCTCGGCGATGGTGACGAACTGGCGCAATTGCCGCAGATCGATAGCCATAACAAATTCCATATCGCGCTATACGAACGCCATATTAGACGCTTATGCGTCGCGTGATTAGGATTTGCCCCATGACCGCAACCCCGCCCCCCGAAAACAGCGCCCTGGCCGGCGTGCGCGTGCTGGACCTGACGTCGATCGTGTTCGGCCCGTATGCATCGCAGATCCTGGCCGATTATGGCGCCGACGTCGTCAAGATCGAACCGCCCGAAGGCGATTCCACCCGCCGCACCGGCCCCCAGCAGGAGCCGGGCCTGGCCGCCATCTTCCTGGGCATCAACCGCAACAAGCGCAGCATCGTGCTCGACCTGAAACAGGCGGGCGCGCGCGATGCCCTGCTGGCGCTGGTCGACGGCGCCGACGTACTGATGCACAGCATGCGGCCCGCCAAGATGGCGCGCCTGGGCCTGGACCCGCGGACACTGTGCGCGCGCAATCCGCGCCTGGTCTATGCCGGCCTGTATGGATTCGGCGAGGGCGGCGCCTATGCGGGCCAGCCCGCCTACGATGACATCGTGCAGGGGCTGGCCGGCGTCGCCGACATCACGCAACGGCAAAGCGGCACGGCGCGCTACCTGCCCACCATCGCCGCCGACAAGACTTGCGGCCTGGTGGCGGCGCACGCCATCCTGGCCGCGCTGTTCCAGCGCGAACGCACCGGCCGCGGCCAGCAGCTGGAAGTGCCGATGTTCGAATCGATGGCGTCGTATCTGCTGGTAGAGCACTTTTACGGGCGCCACCTGCGGGACGATCCCGGCCCGGCGGGCTACGGGCGCGTGCTGGCGCCGTGGCGCCGCCCCTACCAGACGGCCGACGGCCTGCTGTGCATGATGCCCTACACCGACGCCCACTGGCGGCGCTTCTTTACCGAAACCGGCCATGCCCCGCTGGCGGCCGATGCGCGCTTTGCCGACATCGGCGCGCGCACCCGCCACATCGATGCGCTGTATGAACAGGTGGGCGCCATCGTGGCGGGCCGCGGCACCGCGTACTGGCTGGCGCTGTGCCAGCGGCTGGAGATTCCCGCCGCGCCGGTCAACCGCCTGGAAGACCTTGAAGAAGATCCGCATTTGCGCAGCGTGGATTTCTTCGTGCCGCTGCAAAGCGCGGCCGGACACCGCTACCGCTTCGCGCGCAGCCCGGTGCGCCTGCAGCGCTCGCACGTCGCGCCGGCCATGCCGCCGCGCCTGGGCGAACACACCCGCCAGGTATTGAGCCAGGCGGGGCTCGACCCCGCCCTGATCGAGCGCCTGCTGGCCAGCGGCGCCGCCCTCGACCACGCCGAACAGGCTTCCCCTTCCCCTTCCGAGTCCACACCATGACCGACCCGAACCCGACCTCACCCGCCTTGCTGGGACAAGGCTATTACTGGCAAGACCTGCGGGTCGGCCAGCGCTTTCGCACCTTTCGCCGCACCGTCACCGAAACCGACATCGTCAACTTCATCAGCGTCACGGGCATGCTCGAGACCATCTTCATCGATGCCACCTACGAACACGGCGCGATCCGCGGCCGGCCCGCGCCCGGCGCCTTGACCTACGGCCTGATCGAAGGCCTGCTGATGCAGGGCATGGTGCAGGGCACCGGCCTGGCGCTGCTCGAAGTGCACAAGAAAATGCTGGCGCCGGTCGTGGCCGGCGACACCGTCTGGGCCGAAGTCGAAGTCACCGGCATCCGCCCCACCTCGAAACACAACCGCGCCATCGTCGATTCGGCCATCGAAGTGCGCAACCAGCATGGCACCCCGGTCATGACGTACACCGCCACGCGCATGCTGGCCGGCCGGCCCCCCCTGTAGCGCCGCGCGCCGCGGCCCTACAAAGCAACAACGACACCAGGAGACAACATGAAAATCCGCCTGACAATGCTGGCCGCGCTGGCGGCCGCCGGCTGCGCCCTGGCCCTGCCCGCCCAGGCCGCCTGGCCCGAACGGCCCGTTACCATGGTGGTGCCATTTCCGCCGGGCGGCCCCACCGACCTGGTGGCGCGCGTGCTGGCCAAGCAATTGGCCGACCAGACCGGCCAGACCTTCGTGGTCGAGAACAAGGGAGGCGCCAACGGCAACATCGGCATGCAGTATGCCGCGTCGGCCAAGCCCGACGGCTACACGGTGCTGTACAACACCTCGTCCATCGCACTCAGCCCCAACCTGTACCGCAACCTGCCCTTCGACCCGGTCAAGGATTTCGCCGCCGTGTCGTCCACCGCGGTGATCCCGCTGGTGCTGCTGACGCATCCGTCGGTACCGGCATCCAATGTGCGCGAGTTCGTCGACTACGCGCGCGCACATCCCGGCAAGCTTTCATATGGCTCGGCGGGCGCCGGCAACGTCACCCACCTGGGCGCCGCGTTGTTCCTGCGCTCGGTCGGCGTGGACGCGGTGCACGTGCCCTACCGCGGCAGCGCGCCGGCCATGGCCGACCTGGTCGGCGGCCAGGTGCAGTTCATGACCAATACCCTGAACGATTCGCTGGGCTTCGTGCGCGACGGCAAACTGAAAGCCATGGCGGTCAGCAGCAAGGCGCGCAGCCCGCAGTTGCCCGATACCCCCACGCTGGCGGAAACCGTGGTGCCCGATTTCGAGATGGGCGCCTGGCAAGGCATCGTCGTGCCGGCCGGCACGCCGCCAGCCATCATCGACGCGCTGAACGCGCAGATCCGCAAGGCGCTGCAATCGCCCCAGGTGCTCAAGCAACTGGCCGCCCAGGGCGCGCAGCCGCTGGGCGCCTCGCCGCAGGAATACGGCGACTACATCCGCGCGGAAATCGCCCGCTGGCACGACGTGGTGCAAGCCGCCGACGTGCGGCTGGACTGAACCGGCGATTACAGGTGTCTGACTTGATTACAGGTGTCTGACTCCCGCAGGGTGTCAGACACCGAAGCGTTGCGTCATCTGCGTACAGCGCGGTGCCTGACATCCTGCGGGAGTCAGGCACCTGGCAAACCGCCTACGCCGCCGACTGGGTCGGCCCCGATTCTGCCGGGGTCGTGTCGGCCTCGGCCTGCTGTTCGACCAGCACGGGCGTCACCAGGTCCACCACCTTCTTGCGCGACAGCATGCCGATGAACTCGTCGTCCTCGCCGGTCACGGCCACCGGCTGGTCGCTGTGCACCAGGCGGGCCAGCACTTCATCCAGGCCCGCGGTGGCGGGCACCGATGCCAGGTCTTCCACGAACGCCGACACGTCGCGCGCGCCCGTCTCGACGGCGCGCTGGGCCACCTCGGCGGTCAGCACGCCGGCCAGCCGCTTGCCGTCGAGAACCGGCGCATATTCGAAGCTCAGCGCGCGCATGCGGTCCAATGCATGCGCCGGACGCGACCGCATGGTCAGCGTCAGCCGCGGCGGATTCACCGCATGGGCCGCGTTGAGCACCTTGGTGCGGTTGACGTCCTGCAGGAACGCCTGCACATAGTCATTGGCCGGATTCAGCAGAATGTCTTCCGGCGTGCCTTCCTGCACCAGCTCGCCGTCTTTCAGGATGGCGATGCGGTTGCCCAGGCGCAGGGCTTCGTCCAGGTCGTGCGTGATGAACACGATGGTCTTGTTCAGCTTGGCCTGCAACTGCAGCAGGTGATCCTGCATTTCGCGGCGGATCAGCGGGTCCAGCGCCGAAAAGGCCTCGTCCATCAGCAGGATTTCGGCATCAGTCGCCAGGGCGCGGGCCAGGCCCACGCGCTGCTGCATGCCGCCCGACAGCTGGTGCGGGAACTGCGCCTCGAAGCCGTTCAGGCCGACCTGGTCCAGCCAGTGGCGCGCCCGCTGCTCGCGCTCGGCGCGCGGCACGCCCTGCACGGTCAGGCCGTAGGCCGCGTTGTCCAGCACCGTGCGATGCGGAAACAGCCCGAAGCGCTGGAACACCATGCTCATTTTCTTCTGGCGGAAGGTCTCGAGCTCGCGCTTGCCCAGGCTGACCACGTCCACGCCATCGACCAGGATGTGTCCCGCGCTGGGTTCGATCAGGCGGTTGAAATGCCGGATCAGCGTCGACTTGCCCGAGCCCGACAGGCCCATGATCACGTAGATGCTGCCTTCTTCGATCGACAGGCTGATGTCGCGCAAGCCCAGCGTGTGGCCGCTCTTGGCCAGCAGGTCTTCCTTGCTCATGCCGTCTTGCGCGGCCTGCAGCCACTTGGCGGGATGCGGGCCGAAGACCTTATAGATATTCTTGACCTCGATCTTGCTCATCGCTGGCCT
Organism: Bordetella petrii; assembly: GCA_017745595.1. GTDB lineage: Bacteria > Pseudomonadota > Gammaproteobacteria > Burkholderiales > Burkholderiaceae_B > Bordetella_A > Bordetella_A petrii_C. The sequence continues at coordinate 37,630 of WMBV01000004.1, read as the reverse complement.
CCTTGGCGTACGCGCTGTCCATAGGACTGCGTAATGCGGTCGAACAGCACGGCCAGCACCACGATACCCAGGCCGGCCAACAGGCCCCGGCCCACTTCCAGCCGGTTGATGCCCAGCAGTACTTCATAGCCCAGGCCGCGCGCGCCGATCATCGAGGCGATCACCACCATCGACAAGGCCATCATCGTGGTCTGGTTGATGCCGGCCATGATGTTCGGCAGGGCCAGCGGCAGCTGCACGCCGAACAACTGCTGGCGCGGCGTGGCGCCGAAAGCGCGCGAGGCTTCCAGCACTTCGCGGTCGACCAGGCGGATGCCCAGGTCGGTCAGCCGGATCAGCGGCGGCACCGCGTAGATCACCGTGGCGATAATGGCCGGGATCTTGCCCAGGCCGAACAGCATCACCACCGGGATCAGGTACACGAAGCTGGGCATGGTCTGCATGATGTCCAGCAGCGGCAGCATGATCGAGCGCAGCCAGTTGGCGCGCGCCATCAGTACGCCCACCGGGATGCCGATCAGCACCGACAGGCCGGCGGCCATGATCATCAGCGCCAGGGTCTGCATGCCGGCGTCCCACAGGCCCAGCAGGCCGATCACGCACAGCAGCGCGCCCATGGCCAGGCTCAGCCCGATGCGGCGGCTGACGCCCCAGGCAATGGCGATGGTCGCCACCACCACGATCCACCACGGCGTGCTGCGCAGCACGTGCTCCAGCCACACCAACGCATTCAGGAAAGGCTGCGACCACGCCTCCAGCGTGTCGGCATAGCGCGTGACCAAGTGATCGACGAATGTGTCGATAGCGCCGCGCACGGCGCGCGGCGGGATAATTTCAGGAAACATAGGCAACTCCTTGCGGGCGTGCCGCGGGCCATGCGGCCGGACGGTCGACGACCAGCCGCATGGCCCCCGGCGCGCGGTCCCCGGGCAAGGCGGCCGGGGCCGCCTTGGGGGATAACGCCGGGCAAGCCGCCGCCACGCGTGGCGTGGCGCGGCGCGCTGGCTTATTTACAGCGCGGCCTGGACGCGGGTCGCGACCTCGGCGGGCACCCATTTGGTCCAGACATCGGACTTGTTCTTCAGGAACCATTGGGCAACGGCGGACGAATCGTCGCCGGACTCTTCCATGTGCGCCAGGGTCTCGTCGACCTGCGGCAGCGGGATGGCAACCTTGGACAGGAACTCGGTCAGCTGCGGCGCCTTCTGCGAGAACTCGGTATTGACCGCGGTGAACACGGGGTTCTCGGGGTAGGCGCTGGGCTGCGGGTTCTCGCACTTGGGCGCGGTCAGGCACTTGTGCTTTTCCGCATCGAACGGGGGCATTTCCAGTTTAACCAGATCCAGCGCGCCCACCAGCGGCGTCGGGAACCAGTAATAGAACACCACGTTCTGCTTGCGCTTGTAGGCCGACATCAGGGCCGCCTTCTGGGCCGCGCCGGTGCCGGGCGAGTACAGCGTGAAAGTGTCGCCCAGCTTCAGGGCATGGAACAGATTGGTGCTGACGACTTCGCAGCCCCAGCCTGCCGGGCAGCCGTAGAAACGGCCCTTCGACGGCTCTTCCGGATCTTTGAATTCATCCTTGAACTTGGGCAGGTCGGCGGCCGCCTTCAGTTCCGGCAGGCGCTCGGCGGTGTAGCGCGGAATGAACCAGGCCTCGCCGCCCATGTAGACGTCGCCGATGCGCTTGACCTTGCCGGTCTGCTCGGCCTTGTCCCAGGGGGCGGCCACGCTGTTCAGCCAGATCTCGGAATTGATGTCCAGGTCACCGCGCTCCAGCGCGGCCAGGGCCGGCAGGGTCTCGGTGGGCAGGGTCTCGGTCTTGCAACCGTAGCCCTTTTCCATGATGAAGCGTTCGATATCGACCAGGACCAGGTTGGACTCCCAGTTCATGCCGCCGAATTTGACCGCGCGGTCCAGTTCGCACTGGGGCGCATCGGCCGCTTGGGCGGAGCCGGCAAACGCAAGAAACACCGCCGCGGCGGCCAGGGTCTTGACAGGGGTAAAACGCATTGGCTTTTGCCTCCATAGGTTCAGGGACACAACGGCAGCGTAAGTGCTGCGTATGCCGTGGAGCTAAGGGGGTTGTGCGGAAGACGGGCAGAACCGCCAATACAAACCGACACTAGCAGCAAGACACGCGACCGGAGAAGCCGGTGGCGTCTTGTAAGACAGCAGGTCCGACGCAAGGCCGATAGGCCCGTGAAGGACTGACAGTAAATTGAATGAAGCTAAGTGAAGAAGCCGGCATCTTAGCCGATTTTGTTATACAGACCAACCACGCGGTCGAAAAATCCAGATACAAATAGCCAAAAAATGCCTAGGGTAACCCCCGACCACCATGCTGCACAGCCCCGTTCCATGCGGTATTGCGGTGCACCATCGGATAAAAATATTCAGTTTCTTATAGTTACCAATAGACAGCAAAATGGCCCGCGAATGGCCCGTGCCAGGTGTCTGACTCCCGCAAGGGTGTCAGACACCTTAGCCCATCGAAGCCTCTTCGGCACACCCCGGTATCAGGCTCCCCTGCGGGAGCCTGATACCCGTATCCGACTGTCTCAGCCCTCGGCATACATATAAGTACGCCGCCACGGATACGCCAGGTCGGCCGGGTTGTCGAGCTCGTCGGGGCGGCCGGTGGCGGGCGGGCTGGCGGCCAGGATCTGATGCAGGGCGATCCAGCCGTGCTCGAACGCCATGGCGCAGCCGGCCAGGTACAGCCGGTAGGCGCGCAGCGAGCGGGCGCCCTGCTCGCCCTGCAATATCTGCTGGGCCTCGGGCAGCCGGGCCTCGAGGGCATCGCTCCAGGCCCACAGGGTGCGGGCGTAGTGGGGCCGCAGGTTTTCCACGTCGAGCGCCTCGAGGCCGCCATTGGTAATGGCCTCGAGCACGCTGCTGATATGGGTAAGTTCGCCGCCGGGGAAAATGTACTTTTCGATGAATTCGCCCATGCCGCTGCCCAGCTCGCTGTTGTACAGGCCGGCGGCGGTGATGCCGTGATTCATGATCAGGCCGCCCGGCTTGACCAGGCGGCGCAGCTTGGCGAAGTAATCCGGCAATTGGGCGCGGCCCACGTGCTCGAACATGCCCACCGACGCCAGCTTGTCGTACGGCTGCGCTTCATCGAGCTTGCGGTAGTCGAGCAGTTCCATGCGGACCCTGCCCGCCAGGCCTTTTTCCTGGATGAGCTTGTTGACGTAGGCATGCTGGTTGCGCGACAGCGTAATACCGGTGGCGTCGACGCCGTAGTTCTCGGCGGCCCACAGCAGCAGGCCTCCCCAGCCGGCGCCCACGTCCAGGAACCGCTCGCCCGCCTGCAGCCGCAGCTTGCGGCAGATGTGGTCCAGCTTGGCTTCTTGCGCCTGCGCCACATTCATGTCCGGGGCGCGGTAGTAGGCGCAGGAATAGACCCGCCGCGGATCCAGCCACAGCGCGTAGAAATCGTCGGACAGGTCGTAATGGAACTCGATCTGCTTGGCGTCGCGCTCGATGGAATGGCGCCAGACCGAAATGACCTTGCGCACCAGCTCGGTCAGCCAGCCCCCGCGGGCCGCATCGACCGGCGAGCCCGGCAGCAGGGCCGCGGCCGCCTGCATGACGTGGCGCATATTGCCCTGGATGTCGATCCGGCCTTCGACGTAGTCTTGGCCCATCACACCCACGGCCCCTTCGGCCAGGTGCGCCAGAGCGGCCTTGTCGCGGGCCACGAAGCGCACTTGGGGGTCGGGCTGGCCGACCACCGTGCCATCGGGCAGTTCCAACTGCACGCGGACAGGTAAGGACTGCAACTTGCGTTCTACAACTGAAAGCAAAGGATTCACAGCTTCTCCCCGACATGAAAGAACCCGGCAACTTTATCGGAAACGATTGCGGCCCGTAAGGGCCGGCAACCCGTGATACAGTCGTCGGCTTGCCGCCGATTGTCGTTGCACCAGACGGCACAGACTTATCCCCCACCGCATGCTACCCCAATCCCTGTCCCGCAGCCTGCCCGGCTGGCTCGTCCTGATGGGAGCGCTGACCGCCATCGGGCCGTTTTCCATCGACATGTACCTGCCGGCGTTTCCCGCCATCGCCAGCAGCCTCGGCGTGCCGCGCGGCGACGTCCAGCGCACGCTGGCCGCCTACCTGATCGGCCTGGCCATGGCGCAGGTGGTGTACGGGCCGCTGGCCGACCGCTACGGCCGCAAGAAACCCATGCTGGCCGGGCTGGCCTTGTACGCGGTGGCCTCGCTCGGCTGCGCGATGGCCGGCAGCGTGCAGATGCTGACCTTCTGGCGCGTGCTGCAGGCGCTGGGGGGCGCCGCCGGCGTGGTGGTGCCGCGCGCGGTCATCCGGGACCACTACGAAACGCAAGACGCGGCGCGCGCCATGTCGCTGCTGATGCTCATCATGGGGCTGGCGCCCATCCTGGCGCCGCTGGCCGGCGGGCAATTGCTGGCCATCATGGGCTGGCGCAGCCTGTTCTGGCTGATGGCGCTCGGGGCCGTGGCCATGATGGCGGCCACCGCCCTGATCATGAAAGAATCGCTGGCACCCGAGCGCGTGCAGCCGCTCGGCGCGGCCTCGATCGCGCGCAATTACGCGGCGCTGCTGCGCCACCGCGGCTTCATGGCGCACAGCCTGGCCGGCGGTTTCGGGCAGGCCGGCATGTTCGCCTACATCATCAGCTCGCCGCACCTGTTCATCGAGCTGTACGGCATCGATCCGCAGCACTACGGGCTGTTGTTCGGCGCCAATGCCGCCGGTCTGATCGTCGGCTCGCAGATCAGCGCCCGGCTGCTGCGCACCCACACCCCGCTGCAATTGCAGCGGGGCGCCCTGAATGCCCTGGCCGTGGCCAGCCTGGTGGCGCTGGCCCTGGCCCTGGCGAGGCTGATGACCCTGCCGCTGCTGATGGCCTGCCTGATCGGCTACATGTTCAGCCAGGGGTTCGTGAACCCCAATTCGGCCGCGCTGGCCCTGTCCGAACAGGGCGCGCGGCTGGGCGCCGCCTCGGCGCTGCTGGGCACGCTGCAGCTGTCGTGCGGCGCCGTGGCGGGCTTCGTGGTCAGCGCCTGGCAGGGTGCCGGGCCGCTGCCCCTGGCCACGGTGCTGGCCTGCTGCGCGACCCTGTCGTGGCTGGCGGGCCACGTCGCGCGGAGCGCGACGCCTTCGGCCGCTTGATTTTCCTAGCTTTTTCGTATTAGAATGGCAAGCTTCACACGAAGTTTTCCCGGCAGCTGCTATGCTTTGCGGCTGCCACTTTTGACCACCACCCATACCCGTGTATAGGGGGGCGGCAGGCAGCGGGTACAAGCACGGGCGGGCCTATGCGGGCAGCCCATCCACCTGTCTTTCCTTCCCCATGCGCGGCCAAAAAGAGGTAAAACCATGGCACGCGTATGCCAAGTTACTGGCAAGGGCCCGATGACGGGCAACAACGTCTCGCACGCCAACAACAAGACCAAGCGTCGCTTCCTGCCCAACCTGCAATCGCGCCGGTTCTGGGTTGAAAGCGAAAACCGCTGGATTCGCCTGCGTGTTTCCGCCAAGGCCATCCGCATCATCGACAAGAACGGCATCGACGCCGTGCTGGCCGATCTGCGCGCCCGCGGCGAAGTGGCCTGACAGGCCCTCCCCCATCGACATCTAGGAGCACGACATGGCCAAAGGTATCCGCGAAAAAATCAAGCTCGAGTCCACTGCCGGCACGGGCCACTTCTACACGACCACCAAGAACAAGCGCAACATGCCCGAGAAGATGCTGATCAAGAAATTTGATCCCGTCGCTCGCAAGCACGTCGACTACAAAGAAACCAAGCTGAAGTAATCCAGCCGGTTTTAGGTATAGTTATACGGCCCTGCCTATCGCGGGGCCGTTTTTTTTGTCCGCCCTACGTCACTTTACGCGTACTGCCCGACCGCCATGTTCCGAACCCTGATCCTGCTGCGCGCCGCCGCGCTCGCGGCCGCGCTGGCCATGCTGCCGGCCGCCCATGCCAAGAACGACGCGCCGCCCATCCGCATCGGCGAAATCAATAGCTACAAGGCGATCCCCGCCTTTTTGGCCCCGTACAAAAAGGGCTGGCAACTGGCGCTCGAGCAAGTCAACGCGCAGGGCGGCGTGCTGGGCCGCCCCCTGCAGGTCATCTGGCGCGACGACAACGGCAACCCGGGCGATTCGGTGCGGGCCGCGCAAGAACTGATCACCCGCGAAAAAGTCGAGCTGCTGTTCGGCGGCTTCTTGTCGCACACGGGCCTGGCCCTGGCCGATTTCGCCAAGCAGCGCAAGGTGTTCTTCCTGGCGGCCGAGCCCCTCCCCGACAAGATCACCTGGCACGACGGCAACCGCTACACCTACCGGCTGCGCCCTTCCACCTGGATGCACGTGGCCGCGCTGGCGCCCAAGGCCCTGGCATTGCGCAAGCAGCGCTGGGCGCTGGTGTATCCCAACTACGAATACGGCCAGTCCGCCGTGGCCACCTTCAAGGCCATGATGACCTCGTTCCAGCCCAATATCGAATTCGTGGCGGAACAGGCCGTGCCGCTGGGCAAGATCGACGCCGGCGCGGTCGTGCAGGCGCTGGCCGACGCCCAGCCCGATGCCATTTTCAACGTGCTGTTCGCCGCCGACCTGACCCGCTTCGTGCGCGAGGGCAACACCCGCGGCCTGTTCGAAAACCGCGCGGTCGTGTCGGTGCTGACGGGCGAACCCGAATACCTGGAACCGCTGGGCGCCGACAGCCCCACCGGCTGGATCGTCACCGGCTACCCCTGGTACGCCATCGACACGCCCGAACACAAGGCCTTCGCCGACGCCTACCAAAAGCGCTACAACGAAACGCCCAAGGTCGGCTCGGTAGTGGGCTACGCGTCGCTGATGTCGATCGCGGCGGGCATCAAGCGGGCCGGCAGCACCGACACCGAAAAGCTGGTCGACGCCTTCGCGGGCCTGCAGCTCGAAACGCCCTTCGGGCCGGTCACGTATCGCGCCCTCGACCACCAGTCCACCATGGGCGTCTACGTGGGCGTGACCGCGCTGCAAGACGGCCAGGGCATCATGAAAGACTTTTCGTACCTGGACGGCGCCCGCCTGCAACCGCCCGACGAATACGTGCGGCAGCTGCGCCCCGCGCCCTGATGAACCTCGCCGGCCTGCTGCTGCAGCTGCTGAACGGCCTGGCCGAGGCCAGCGCATTGTTCCTGGTGGCCGCGGGGCTGTCGCTCATTTTCGGCGTCACCCGCATCGTCAACTTCGCGCACGGCTCGTTCTACATGCTGGGCGTCTACCTGGCCTGGGGGCTGACCACCTGGATGGGCGGCACCGCGCTGGGTTACTGGGTCGCGCTGCCCCTGGCGGCCGTGGTCGTGGGCGCGCTGGGCGCCCTGATCGAAATGCTGGTGCTGCGGCGCATCTACCACGCGCCCGAACTCTTTCAGTTGCTGGCCACCTTCGCGCTGGTGCTCATCATCGGCGATGCCGCGCTGGCCGTGTGGGGCCCCACCGACCTGTTCGCCGCGCGCGCGCCGGGGCTGGACGGCGCCGTCCAGATCCTGGGCCGGCGCTTTCCCCAATACGATCTGCTGCTCATCGCGCTGGGCCCGGCCGTGCTGGGCCTGTTATGGCTGCTGCTGATGCGTACCCGCTGGGGCCGGCTGCTGCGGGCCGCCGCGGAAAACCGCAGCATGCTGGCGGCACTGGGCGTCAACCAGGCCTGGCTGTTCACCTCGGCGTTCGCGCTGGGCGCGTTCCTGGCCGGGCTGGGCGGCGCCATGGCCGCGCCGCGCACGCCCGCCACCCTGGGCCTCGACCTCGAAATCATCGCCAGCGCATTCGTGGTGGTGGTGGTGGGCGGCCTGGGCTCGGTGCCCGGGGCTTTTCTGGCCGCGTTATTGATCTGCCTGGCCAAGGCGGTATTCGTCTATGCCGGCCAGACCCAGATCGGACCCTGGACCTTCAATCTGTCCAAGCTCACCCTGGTGGCCGAGTTCGCCATCATGGCCGTGGTGCTGGTGCTGCGCCCCTGGGGCCTGCTGGGCAAGCCGCCCGAACCCGGCGGCGGCGCCACCGCCGTGGCGGCGCCGCTCGCGCCCGCCTCGCGCCGCGCGCGCCTGGCCTACGGCGCGCTGCTGCTGGCGCTGCTGGCCTTGCCGCTGGCCGATGCCGCCTGGCCCTACCTGACGGTGTTGTTCACCGAAATCCTCATCGCCGCGCTGTTCGCCGCCAGCCTGCACTTCCTGATCGGGCCGGCCGGCATGACCTCGTTCGGGCACGCCGCCTGGTTCGGGCTGGGCGCGTATGGCGCCGCCCTGCTCCTGAAGCTGGCGGCGCTGCCCATGGAGGCCGCGCTGCTGGCGGGTCCGCTGGCGGCCGGGCTGGGCGCCCTGCTGTTCGGCTGGTTCTGCGTGCGCCTGTCGGGCGTCTACCTGGCCATGCTGACCCTGGCCTGCGCGCAGATCCTGTGGGCGCTGGCCTACCAGTGGGATGCTGTCGGCGGCAGCAACGGGCTGATCGGGCTGTGGCCGTCCGACTGGCTGGCCAGCGGCCCCGCGTACTACTACGCCAGCCTGGCCTTGTGCGTGGCGGGCATCGCCTGGCTGCGGCGCCTGGTGTTCTCGCCCCTGGGCTATGCGCTGCGCGGGGCGCGCGATTCGGCGCTGCGCGCGCAGGCCATCGGCATCGACGTGCAGCGCGTGCAGTGGGCCGGCTTCACCGCGGCCGCGCTGGCCGCCGGACTGGCGGGCTCGCTATACGCGTTCTCCAAGGGCAGCATCGCGCCCGACGTCCTGGGCGTCAGCCGTTCGGTCGACGGACTGGTCATGGTGTTGCTGGGCGGCGTGCAGGCCCTGGCCGGCCCGCTGGCGGGCGCCGCCGCCTATACCTGGCTGCAGGACACGGCCGCCCGCCTTACCGAATATTGGCACGCCGTGCTGGGCCTGGCGGTGCTGGCACTGGTCATGGCGCGCCCCGACGGGCTTGCCGGCATCGCGCGGCGCCCGGGGGTTCGGCCATGAGCGCGCCCTTGCTGCAGGTGCGCGGCCTGCGCAAATCGTTCGGCGGCATCCACGCGCTGGACGACGTGTCGTTCTCGCTGGCGGCGGGCCATATGCTGGCGCTCATCGGCCCCAACGGCGCCGGCAAATCCACCTGCTTCAATGCGCTGAGCGGCCAGTTGCGTCCCGACGCGGGCTCGGTGCTGCTGGACGGGCGCGAACTGGTCGGCCTGCCGCCCGAGCGCATCTGGCGCCACGGCGTGGGCCGCACCTTCCAGACCGCCGCCACCTTCCGCTCGATGAGCGCCCAGGAAAACGTGCAGACCGCCCTGCTGGCGCGCGACCGCAGACTGTTCAATGGCTGGCGGCGCGCCGACCGCTACGGCGCCGACGAAGCCCTGGCGCTGCTCGAACAGGTCGGCATGGCCGCGCAAGCCCGGCGCCCCTGCGGCGAGCTGGCCTATGGCGACGTCAAGCGCGTCGAACTGGCCATGGCCCTCGCGCATGCGCCCCGCCTGTTGCTGATGGACGAGCCCACCGCCGGCATGGCCACCCGCGAACGCCACGCCCTGATGCGCCTGACGCGCGAACTGGCCGACACGCGCGGCATCGCGGTCTTGTTCACCGAGCACAGCCTGGACGTGGTGTTTCAGCACGCCGACCGCATCGTGGTGCTGGTGCGCGGCCAGGTGCTGGCCACCGGCACGCCGGCCGCCATCGCCGCCGACACGCGCGTCCAGGCCGCCTACCTGGGCAGCGAGCCGGTCGACGCGGAACGCGGCTGATCTCGGGTATCTGACTCCCGCCGGGTGTCAGACACCGACGCGGCGAAATTCTCTTTACACCGCGGTGTCTGACACCCTGGCGGGAGTCAGACACCTGGCTTACCTCCCGATTATTCATTATTCAGGTGTCTGACTCCCGCAGGGTGTCAGACACCTTCCCCTTCCTTCCCGCCGGCCTCGGCCTTGCGTTGCCCCGCATGCCCCAGCGGGCCGCATTCGCGGAAAATGCGCGCGGTGCAGCGGGCGCAGATATCCGGGTCCAGGCGTTCATAAATGGCGGCAATCGCCGCGTGCTTGTCCGGGAACAGGTGGTCTTCGCCCAGGCGATCGATGAAGCCCAGCTTGCGCCACATCTGCATGACTTCGGGGCGCGGCTGGTGAAAATACAGGTCGCCGCCTGCGTCGCGGCGTTTGCGCAGTTCGCCTTCCCATACCAGCGCGCCCGCGTGATCGATGAAATTCATGCTGCGGGCCATGATCAGCAGATGGCGCGGCGCGTCGGGAAGCCCGCGCAAGACCTGCAGCCGGTCGGCCACGTGCGGGACGGCCCCGAAGTACACCGACCCCTCCATGCGCAGCATCTTCAGTTGCGGGCATTCGGGCAAGGCGTCGGGCGTGTCTTTCAGCACGACGAAATGGCGCCCGGGGTCATGCGCGGCAAATCCCATGGTGCGCATGGCCGGCCGCGAGGTGCGGTGCAGATACGCCAGCAGCGACAACAGCGTGCCCAGCAGAATGGCGATTTCCATGCGGATGGCCACCGTGGCCACCATGGTGGCCAGCGCGATCATGCATTCGCTGCGCTGCACGCGCGCGACGCTGCGCCAGCGCGGCAGTTCCAGCAGGCTCCAGCCCACCAGGAGCAGCAGCCCCGCGATCGCGGCGTACGGGATCATGGCCAGCAGCGGCGCGCTGACCGTCACCAGCACGATCAGCAGCACGGCCGCGAAGACCGCCGCCAGGGGCGTGCGCGCGCCGGACTCGTAATTCGGGATCGAACGGTTCAGCGAGCCGCAGGACAGGTACGAAGAAAAAAAGCCGCCCACAATATTCGACAGGCCCTGTCCGATGAATTCGCGATTGGCGTCGATGATCTGGCCCGACCGCGCGGCAACCGCCTTGGCAATGGAAATGGACTGCGCCAGCGCCACGATGGACAGCGCAAAGGCCAGCCCCAGCAGGTCGGGCAGCTTGCTCCAGTCGATCTCGGGTATGTGGAACGGCGGCCAGGGCTGGGCCAGCGCGCCCAGCACCGAAATCGGCCGCCCGGCCGGCTGGAATACCCAGGCATTCAGCGCGGCGGCCAGGGCCGTGCCCACGGCCAGGCCCACCAGCATATAAGGCTTGCGGCGGTCCCAGCGGCGCGCCAGGATCGACGCGGCGATCGTTGCCAGCGCCACCAGCAGCGCGCCCCAATGCACGTCGCTCAGCCCGCGCGCCAGCGCCAGCAAGACGGCGAAAGCCCCGTGCGCATGAATGTTTTCCAGCCCCAGCGCGTCTTTCAGCGCGTGCACGCAGATCAGCAGGGCCGCGCCGCTGGTGAACCCGAACAGGGCCGACGGCGAAATGAAGTTGGCCAGCGACCCCAGCCGCAGCACGCCCACCAGCCATTGCAGGATGCCCACCAGAATGGTCACGGCCAGCGCCAGCTGGATATAGGCGAAGCTGCCCGCCATGGCCAGCGGCGCCAGCACGGCATACAGCGCCAGCGAATTGGCATTGGTGGGGCCCGACATCACGTGGCGGCTGGACCCGAACAGCGCCGCCACCACACAGGGCACGATGGCCGAATACAGGCCGTACTCGGGCGGCAGGCCGGCCAGGGTGGCGAACGCCACGCCTTGCGGCAGCACCAGCAAGGCGCCCAGCAGTCCGGCCAGCGCATCGGCCCGCAGCGTGGCGGGCCCGATGAAGTAAACCCATGTGCCGAATAACCTGCTTGCCAGCTTCCTCACGCGCCGCCTTGCCCCATTGTGTCGATGTCTGTGCCGCGCCGGGCATGCCGCCCGGCGGGGGTCTAGCGTAAACCCTTCCACTGGCCCACGCAACGCGCCGGCCCGCGGCCCCCCGCGTCAGGGCGCCGCGCCGCCGCGCCGGGCCCGCATGCCCTGGCCGATGTCGGCCAGCGCGTGGTCATCGAGCAGCCGCGCGGCCATGGGCAAGAGCTCGTCGTCTTCGCGCTGGATGTGCGCGGCGTATTGCGCACAGAAGTCGTCGACGCGCGCGGCATCGAGCTCGCCCGCCCGCCCCTCGCTCACCGCCTGCAGCGGCCCGTGCAGGCGGCGCCACGCGGCTTCGAGCTGGCGGTGCTCCTGGGTCAGGCCGTCCACCAGCGCGTGCAGGCAATAGGCGTCCGAACCGGCCATGGATTCGATCAACGCGGGAAACAGATCGTCTTCTTCATCGCGGTGGTGATGCACCGCCGCCGTATCGAAGTACCGCAGCACGCTGGCGGCGGCGGTCTGGGCCGCCGCGTCCGGGCCGTGGGTGGCCACGTGCGCGGCCAGGCGTCGCAGGGTCGCGCACTGGCGGCCCATGCGGTCGTGGCAGGCCGACAGCAAGGCCAGCGGAGCATCCGGCCCGGCGGCCGGCGAGGAAAACCCGGGAATATCCACTGCCATGATCTTGCCCTTTTCAGATGATGCGGACTGCTATCCCATATGCTGGCGCCACCACAACCGCACGGTGTCCCAGGCGCGGCCCGCCAGGCCGGCCTGCGGCACGGCGTCCAGCGCAATGACCGGCCACTGCTTGGCCGGCTTGCCGTCCACCAGCACCTGCAACGACCCCACCGGGTCCTGGGCCGCGATGGGCGCCAGCAGCGGCTGGCGGCTGGTCAGCACCTGCTGCACCTGGGCCGCCACCGGCACGGTGATGTAGGCGTCGCTCGCCACGCCGATGCGCACCGAATCGCTTTCGCCCTGCCAGACCTGCGGCGTATCCAGGGCCGCGCCTTTAGCATACAGCTTGATCGTCTTGAAGCTCTGGAAGCCCCAGTTCAGCAGTACCCGGCTTTCCTCGGTGCGCAGCTTGTCCGACGCCGTGCCCATCACTACCGAGATCAGGCGCCGGCTGGCCTGGCCGTCGGGCCGTTGCGCCGAGGCGATCAGGCAATAGCCCGCGGCCTCGGTATGGCCGGTTTTCAGGCCATCGACGCTGGGATCCAGCCACAACAGCCGATTGCGGTTGGGCTGCGCAATGTTGTTATAGGTAAAGGTGCGCACCGAATCGTAGGTCTTGTACAGATCGGGATAATCGCGCACCAGCCGCAGCGCCAGCGCGGCCAGGTCGCGCGCGGTGGAATACGTGCCCGCGTCGGGCAGCCCGTGCGGGCTGGCGAAGTGCGTATCGCGCAAACCCATGGCCTGCGCCTGCTGGTTCATGCGCTGCACGAAGGCCTCGACCGAACCCGACACCGCTTCGGCCAACACGATGGCCGCGTCGTTGCCCGACTGCACCAGCAGCCCGTAAAGCAGGTCGTTCACCGAGACGCGCTTGTTGGGCTCGAGAAACATCTTCGAGCTGCCCGGCGCCACTTGCCAGGCCCGCGTCGACACCGTGACTTGCTGCTGCGCCGACAAGCGCCCGTCGCGCAGCGCCTGGAACACCAGGTACGCCGTCATGATCTTGGTCAGCGAAGCCGGCTCGACCCGCGTATCGGCATTGAACGAAGCGATTTCCTGGCCGCTGGTAGCGTCGAGCAGCATCCAGGCCCTGGCGGTCAGCGGCGGGGGCGTCACGTGCGCCTGCGCGCTCGCCAGGCTGGCCACGGCAAGCACCAAGCCCGCGCAGATTTTCTTGATCAAGGGAACTCCTACAGTGTATCGGCGGAACGGCGGCGCGCGGTGCGCCACCGGAAATAGGCGGTGCGCTCGCGCTCGTCGCGCAGGCGGCCGGCCCGCACGCGCAGCAGGTCTTTGCGGCCCACCAGCCCCACCAGGCGGCCGGTCGCGCGCTCGACGATGGGCAGGCGGCCCACGCCGGTCAAGGCCATGCGGTCGGCCGCCTGGCTGGCCAGTTCGTCCGGATAGCCCACGAAAAGTTCACGGCCGGCCACCATTTCGCCCAGCGGCCGGGCATTATCCTCGTCTTCCAGCGTCCACGCCAGGCTGTCGGCCCGCGTGATCTCGCCCACGACCCGGCCCTGCCCATCCACCACCGGGTACGAAGTATGGCGCCGCTCGGCGGTCGTGAAATACGCCACCGCCTCGGCCACCCGCAATGTCGCGGGCAAGGTCTCGACGGCGGTGGTCATGACCGACGACACGCGCACCAGGTCGAACGGATCCACATGGTATTCGCGCGTGATGTGATGGCCGCGACGGGCGATTTTCTCGGTCAGGATCGAGCGCTTGAGCAGCAGCACGGTCAGGCCGTAGGCAAACGCGCAGGCCGTCAGTACCGGCAGCAGCACGCTGAAGTTGCCGGTTAGCTCGACCGCGAACAAGGTGGCGGTCAAGGGCGCGCGCATCGTGCCGCCCATCATCGCGGCCATGCCCAGCAGCGCCCAGAAGCCCGGGTCGGCCTGCGGCAGCACGGGCGCCGCCAGCGCGCCCAGCGCGCCGCCGAAGATCAGCAGCGGCGCCAGCACCCCGCCCGACGTGCCCGAGCCCAGCGCCACCGACCAGATCACCACTTTCACGATCAGCAGCAGCAATACGGCCTGCAGCGCCAGCTTGCCGGCCAGCAGGTCGGCGATGTTGTCGTAGCCCACGCCCAGCGCCGCCGGCTCGATCAAGCCGCCCAGGCCGATGACCAGGCCGCCGATGGCCGGCCACCACATCCAGTGGATCGGCAGTTTTTCGAATGCGTCTTCCGCTGCATACACCAGCGCGGTCAGCACGCCCGAGCCCAGCCCGGCCATCACGCCCACCGCCGCCCAGGCCACCACGTGCGGCAGCGAGGGCTCGCCCATGCCCGTATACGGAAACAGCGGCGCGGCCTCGAACAGCAACGGCCGCGCGGCGGCCGCCACCACGGCGGCCACCGCCACCGGCAGGAAGCTGCGCGGCTTCCATTCGAACAGCAGCAGCTCCACGGCCAGCAAAATGGCCGCCACCGGCGTACCGAACACGGCGGTCATGCCGGCCGCGGCGCCGGCCACCAGCATGGTCTTGCGCTCGCTGGAGCTCATGTGCACCATCTGCGCCAGCAGCGACCCGATGGCGCCGCCCGTCATGATGATGGGGCCTTCCGCGCCGAACGGGCCGCCGGTGCCGATCGATATCGCCGACGACAGGGGCTTGAGCACCGCCACCTTGGGCTGGATGCGGCTCTTGCCGATCAGGATGGCCTCCATGGCTTCGGGAATGCCGTGGCCCCGGATTTTTTCCGAGCCGTAGCGCGCCATGAAGCCGATGATCAGGCACCCCACCACCGGCACGGCCACGGCGGCCCAGCCCAGCTCGTGGCCCGCGATGGGCAGGCTCTCGAAAGAAAAGCGGCCGTGGTAGGCCAGATTGGTACACAGCGCGATCAGCCGCAGCAATGCCCAGGCCGCGCCCACGCCGGCCAGCCCCACCAGGGCGGCCATCAGCATCAATAACAAAACGCGGCGATCAGTCGTGAAATCGCCCAGGCGAGCCGAACCGGGCGTGCGGGCGGAAGACAAAGGTGCAGGGGGAGCCATACGAGCCGAACAGATGAAAAAGAAACAGGACCGGCAGTGCGCCGGTCCTGGCAAAAAATATCGTATCACGATATAAATTACATCCACCTGACGCATCGCGCCGCGCAATTCCTTGCCTCGGCGAGCGTCGCGCCAGACATCATCAGGTGTCTGACTCCCGCAAGGGTGTCAGACACCGACGAAGGCCACCCGCACGCCACGGTGTCAGGCACCCTGCGGGAGCCAGACACCTCCTTCGACACCTCCTTCGACGACACTTGCACAAACACCGACGCAACGCGAAAAGCCCCTGTTTTGTCGCGAAAACAACAAGTTTTGTGCAGACGAGGCGTTGAAATACTCGCGCGAATGCGAAGTTCCGCTATCATCGGGCGCGAGGTGCCAAGTGCCGATCTTCGGTGCCGCGCTATCTCGTGTCCTCAACATACGGATTTCGACCATGGCTACCAAAGCAAAAGCTCCCGCCAAGAAAGTCAGCAAGACCGCCGCCAAGGCTCCGGCCAAGAAGGCTCCCGCCAAAAAGGCAGCAACCGCCGCCAAGCCCGCCGTGAAGAAAACGGCCGCCGCCGCTCCTCGCGCTATCAAGCAAGCGCTGAACAAGTCGCAACTGATCGCTCACCTGGTTGAACAGACCGGCGTGGAAGCCAAATCGGTGAAGGCCGTGCTGGCTGGCCTCGAAGGCGCCGTGCTCGGCTCGGTCGACAAGAAAGGCGCGGGCGAATTCTCGCTGCCCGGCCTGTTCAAAGTCACCGTGCAAAAGGTCCCGGCCAAGGCCAAGCGCTTCGGCAAAGACCCGTTCACCGGCGAAGAGCGCTGGTTCCCGGCCAAGCCCGCTTCGGTCAAGGTCAAGGTCCGCCCGCTGAAGAAACTGAAAGACGCCGCCCAGTAAGCGCCCGTCCCGCAGTCTCATCGGCAAGGCCCGTCTCGCCAGAGGCGGGCCTTGCCGTTTTGGGGCGGCGCCGGCATCGCCCCATGCCGCCCCCGTCCCGCCCGTCCCGCCCGTCCCGCTTTGTTTCACGCCGCCTGATTTCCCGATGTCCCATCCGTCCGCGCGCCCCGACACCGCTCCCGCCCTGACCACTCCCATTATCGTGCTGATGTCCGTGGCCACCGGCCTGATCGTCGCCAGCAATTACTACATGCAGCCCCTGCTGCACACCATCGGCGAGCAATTCGGCTTGTCCGAGACCGCGGCCGGCGGCATCGTCACGACCGCGCAGCTATCGTATGCCGCCGGGCTGATGCTGCTGGTGCCCTTGGGCGACATGGTCGAGCGGCGCGCCCTGATTGTCGCCATGACCGCGCTGGGCGCCGGCGGCCTGCTGCTGTCAGCCTGCGCCACCAGCATTACGATGCTGCTGGCCGGCACGGCCATCACCGGTTTCCTGTCGGTGGTGGCACAGGTACTGGTGCCCTTCGCCGCCACGCTGGCCGCGCCGGCGCAGCGCGGCAAGGCCGTGGGCACTATCATGAGCGGCCTGCTGCTGGGCATCCTGCTGGCGCGCACCTTCGCCGGCATGCTGGCCGGGCTGGGCAGCTGGCGCACCGTCTACTGGGTCGCGGCCGTGCTCGTACTGATCATGGCGGGCGCGTTGTGGCGCGTGCTGCCCCGCTACAAGACCCCCATCGGACTGAACTATGCCGAACTGCTGGGTTCGATTTTCCACCTGTACGCCCGCGAGCCGCTGTTCCGCGGGCGCTCGGTGCTGGGCGCGCTGGTGTTCGCCGCGTTCAGCATGCTGTGGACGCCGCTGACCTTCCTGCTCGCCAACCCGCCCTATTCTTATAGCGACGGCGCCATCGGCCTGTTCGGCCTGGCGGGCGCGGCCGGCGCCATCGCCGCCAATCGCTACGGCCGCCTCAGCGACCGGGGCCGCGGCAATCTGGCCACCCGCGCCGGCCTGGCCCTGCTGCTGGGCTCGTGGGGCCTGCTGGCGCTGGGCCAGCATTCGCTGGCGGCCCTGCTGGCCGGCATCATCGTGCTCGACATGGCGATCCAGGGCGTCCACGTGACCAACCAAAGCGCCATCTACCGGCTGCGCCCCGACGCGCGCAGCCGCCTCACCGCCGGTTACATGACCTCGTATTTCATCGGCGGCGCGGCGGGCTCGCTGGCCGCGGCCGCCCTGTACACGCACGCCGGCTGGCTCGGCGTAGCGGGCGGCGGCGCCGTGGTCAGCGCCGCCGCGCTGGCCTATGCCCTCTGGGCACCGTCGGCGCGCCTGCCCGAAACGCCGCCCGCGCCTGCCCGCCCGTAGGTACTTCTCTATAATCAGTGGTTTGACCGTCGCCGCGCCCGCGCCGCGACGGCCCTATCCCTTTACAGAAACGCGCACGAGTCCATGCAGGAACGCTACAGCCCCACCGCCGTCGAAGCAGCCGCCCACCAAGACTGGCAGGCCCGCGACGCCTATCGTGTCACCGAGCACGCCCGCAACGCCGACGGCACCGAAAAGCCCAAATTCTATGCCTGCTCGATGCTGCCCTATCCCAGCGGCAAGCTGCACATGGGCCACGTGCGCAACTACACCATCAACGACATGATGACGCGGCAGCTGCGCATGCGCGGCTACAACGTGCTCATGCCCATGGGCTGGGATGCCTTCGGCATGCCGGCCGAAAACGCCGCCATCAAGTCCAAGGTGCCGCCCGCCAAATGGACCTACGACAACATCGCCTACATGAAAAAGCAAATGAAGGCGATGGGGCTGGCCATCGACTGGTCGCGCGAAATGTGCGCCTGCGACCCCCAGTACTACAAATGGAACCAATGGCTGTTCCTGAAGATGCTTGAAAAAGGCATCGCCTATCGCAAGACCCAGGTCGTCAACTGGGACCCGGTCGACCAGACCGTGCTGGCCAACGAACAGGTCATCGACGGACGCGGCTGGCGTTCGGGCGCGCCCGTCGAAAAGCGCGAGATCCCCGGCTACTACCTGCGCATCACCGATTACGCCGACGAACTGCTCGACCAGGTCCGCTCGGGCCTGCCCGGCTGGCCCGAGCGCGTGCGCATCATGCAAGAAAACTGGATCGGAAAATCCGAAGGCCTGCGTTTCGCCTTCCCGCACACCATCGCGGGGCCCGACGGCCAGCTCATCCAGGACGGCAAGCTGTATGTCTTCACCACGCGCGCCGACACCATCATGGGGGTCACGTTCTGCGCCGTGGCGCCCGAGCACCCGCTGGCCACGCATGCGGCCCTGTCCAACCCGGCCCTGGCCGAGTTCATCGAGCAATGCAAGCTGGGCGGCACCACCGAAGCCGAGATCGCCACGCGCGAAAAATCCGGCATGCGCACCGGCCTCACCGTCACGCATCCGCTCACCGGCGACCAGGTCGACGTCTGGGTCGGCAATTACGTGCTCATGAGCTACGGCGACGGCGCCGTCATGGGCGTGCCGGCCCACGACGAACGCGACTTCGCCTTCGCCAAGAAATACCAGTTGCCCATCCGGCAAGTGGTGGCCGTGGAAGGCAAGACGTATTCCACCGACGCCTGGCAAGAATGGTACGGCGACAAGCAAAGCGGCCGCACCGTCAATTCCGGCAAGTACGACGGGCTGACGCACGGCCAGGCCGTCGACGCCATTGCCGCCGACCTGGCGGCCCAGGGCCTGGGCGAAAAACAAACCACCTGGCGCCTGCGCGACTGGGGCATCTCGCGCCAGCGCTACTGGGGCACGCCCATTCCCATCATCCACTGCCCGTCGTGCGGCCCCGTGCCCGTGCCCGAGCAAGACCTGCCGGTGGTGCTGCCCGACGACCTCATCCCCGACGGCAGCGGCAACCCGCTGGCCAAGAACGAAGCCTTCCTGTCGTGCACCTGCCCCCGCTGCGGCCAGCCCGCGCGGCGCGAAACCGACACGATGGACACCTTCGTCGATTCGTCGTGGTACTTCATGCGCTACACCTCGCCCGGCAACGACCAGGCCATGGTCGATGCCCGCAACGATTACTGGATGCCCATGGACCAGTACATCGGCGGCATCGAACACGCCGTGCTGCACCTGCTGTATGCCCGCTTCTGGACCCGCGTCATGCGCGACCTGGGCATGCTGAAGTTCGACGAGCCCTTCACCAAGCTGCTGTGCCAGGGCATGGTGCTCAACCACATCTATTCGCGCAAGAACGCGCAGGGCGGCATCGAGTACTTCTGGCCCGAAGAAGTCGAGAACGTCTACGACGCCAAGGGCGCCATCACCGGCGCGCACCTGAAGGCCGACGGCTCCGAAGTGCACTACGGCGGCGTGGGCACCATGTCCAAGTCCAAGAACAACGGGGTCGATCCGCAGGCGCTCATCGATACGCTGGGCGCCGACACCGCGCGGCTGTTCGTCATGTTCGCCAGCCCGCCCGAGCAAACCCTCGAATGGTCCGACTCGGGCGTCGAGGGCGCCAACCGCTATCTGCGCCGCCTGTGGTCGCACTGTCATGCCCAGCGTCAGGCCGTGGCGCGCGGCCTGGCCGCCGGCGCCGACTGGGCCCAGGCGCCCGCGCCGGTCAAAGACCTGCGCCGCGAAGTCTATGGCCTGTTCAAGCAGGCCGACTACGACTACCAGCGCATTCAGTACAACACCGTGGTATCGGCCTGCATGAAAATGCTCAATGCCATCGATGACGCCAAACTGCCCGACGGCGCCCACGCCGACGCCGCGCGCGCCGAGACCCTGGGCATACTGCTGCGCGTGCTGTACCCCGTGGTGCCGCACGTCACCTGGCTGCTGTGGCGCGATCTCGGCTACGCCGCATCCCTGGGCGACCTGCTCGATGCCCCCTGGCCGCAAGTCGACGAAGCCGCCCTGGTGGCCGACGAAATCGAACTCGTGCTGCAGGTCAACGGCAAGCTGCGCGGCGCGATCCGCGTGTCGGCCCAGGCTTCCAAGGCCGACATCGAACAGATCGCGGCGGCCCAGGAAGAAGTCGCCCGTTTCCTCGAAGGCCGCCCGCCCAAGCGCGTCATCGTCGTGCCGGGCAAGCTGGTCAACGTCGTCGGCTAAGAGGCTCCGCATGCACCCCGCCCCGCACGCTACGCAACGCTTCCCTTCCCGCTGGCTGCTGCGCGCCGTCGGCCTGGCGGCCGTCATGCTGCTTGCGGCGTGCGGGTTCGCCCTGCGCGGCGTCACGCCGCTGCCGTTCGACACGCTCTACGTCGGCATCCCCGACAACACCCGCTTCGGTGCCGACGTGCGGCGGGCGCTGCGCGCGGCCTCGCCCGACACGCAGCTGGTCGAAAAGCCCGACCAGGCGCAGGCCGTGCTGCAGATGGTCAGCAACGAACGCACGCTGCGCGAAGTCTCCCTGAACGCGCAGGGCCGGGTCGAGGAATACGAGCTGGGCATCAACTTCACCTTCCGCCTGATCACCAACCAGGGCGTGGCGATCCTGCCCGACACCACCCTGTCGGTCTATCGCGAAATGCCGTACGACGACCAGGTCGTGCAGGCCAAGCAGGGCCAGATGGAAAGCCTGTACCAGTCGATGCAGCAATCGCTGGTCAGCCGCCTGCTGCGCCGCCTGACCGCGGCCGACGTGCGCACCGCGGCCGAGGCCGCCGCGCGCGGCGAAAGCCACCCCGAAGCCCCCGTGTTCGATCCCAACGCCAGGCCCTCCAACTCGCGCCCCGAAACCTGGCAGACGCCCCGTTCGCCCGGCACGGGCAGCTGGTAAGCCATGGCGCAGGCACTCGATGCCGACCGGCTGGCCGACCACCTGCAACGGGCGGGCCAGCGCCTGGCGCCGCTATACACGGTATCGGGCGACGAACCCCTGCTGGTCACCGAGGCCATCGACGCGCTGCGCGCCGCGGCGCGCGCGGCCGGCTATACCGACCGCACCACCCTGGTCATGGACGCGCGCAGCGACTGGAGCGCGGTCGCGGCCGCCACCCAAAGCGTGTCGCTGTTCGGCGACCGCCGCGTGCTGGAAATCAAGCTGCCTACCGGCAAGCCCGGCAAGACCGGCGCCGACACCCTGACCCGCCTGGCCGAGCAGTCTGCCCGGCAGCCCGATCCCGACACCCTGCTGCTGGTGGCGCTGCCGCGCCTGGACAAAACCACCCGCGACGCCAAATGGGCGCAGGCGCTGGCGCAAAGCGGCATGATGGTCGACCTGGCCTCCATCGAGCGCGGCCGCCTGCCGGCCTGGATCGGCGCCCGCCTGGCGCGCCAGAACCAGCGCGCCGACAACGCCACGCTGCAATGGATGGCCGACAAGGTCGAAGGCAACCTGCTCGCCGCCCACCAGGAAATCCAGAAGCTGGCCCTGCTGTACCCGGAAGGCCAGCTCGCGGCCGAAGACGTCGAACGCGCCGTGCTCAACGTGGCCCGCTACGACGTCTTCGGCCTGCGCGATGCCATGCTGGCCGGCGACGCGCCACGCACCGTGCGCATGATCGCCGGCCTGCGCGCCGAAGGCGAGGCGCTGCCCCTGGTCTTGTGGGCGGTGGGCGACGAAATCCGCCTGCTGGCGCGGGTGGCCGAGGCGCGCGCCGCCGGCCAGGATGCCGGCGCCCTGATGCGCCGGCTGCGCATCTTCGGCGCCCACGAGCGGCTGGCGCTGCAGGCCCTGGGGCGCGTCCCCGCGCGCGCCTGGCCGGCGGCCGTGCAGCATGCCCACGAGGTCGACCGCCTCATCAAGGGCCTGGCCGTGCCCGGCCGGCTGGCCGATCCCTGGGAAGAAATGACGCGCCTAGCCCTGCGCGTGGCCACCGCCGGCCGGCCATGACGCCCGCTGCGGCAGGCTACACTTAGACCCTGTACTGTACCGGCGCTCCGCGCCGCCCACGACATCACGCAGAACCCTCTGATGCCCGATTCCGACATCGACACCGCCATGCTGGCCCTGGGCGAAAACGCCCGCCGCGCTTCGCGCGCCATGATGCGCGCCACCGGCGCCGCCAAGAACCATGCCTTGCACGCCATGGCCGACGCCCTGGGCGACAGCCGCGCCGAACTCAAGGCCGCCAATGCGCAAGACGTCGACGCCGCGCGCGCCGGCGGCCTCGAGCCGGCCCTGCTCGACCGCCTGACGCTGTCCGACAAGGCCATCGACCACATGGCCGCGGGCCTGCGGCAAGTCGCGGCGCTGCCCGACCCCGTCGGCACCACCACCGCCAGCACCGTGCGCCCCAACGGTATGCGCGTGGCGCAAATGCGGGTCCCGCTGGGCGTCATCGGCATCATTTACGAATCGCGCCCCAACGTCACCATCGACGCGGCCGCGCTGTGCCTGAAATCCGGCAACGCCACCATTCTGCGCGGCGGCAGCGAAGCGCTGCATTCCAACGTGGCGCTGGGCCGCGTCGTGCAAGCCGGCCTGCAGGCGGCCGCGCTGCCGGCCGAGGCCGTGCAAGTCGTCGGCACCACCGACCGCGCCGCCGTGGGCAAGCTCATCACCATGACCGAGCACGTCGACGTCATCGTGCCGCGCGGCGGCAAGGGCCTCATCGCGCGCCTGGCGCGCGAAGCGCGCGTGCCCCTCATCAAGCACCTGGACGGCAACTGCCACGTGTACATCGACGCGGCGGCCGACCCCGAAAAAGCGCATACCATCGCCTTCAATGCCAAGACCTACCGCTATGGCATTTGCGGCACCATGGAAACCCTGCTGATCGACGCCGGCGTCGCCGTGTCCATCCTGCCGCGCCTGGCGGCCGCGTTCACGGCCCACGGCGTCGAACTGCGCGGCTGCCCGCGCACCCTCGAAATCGTGCCGGCCGCCAAGCCCGCCACCGACGAAGACTGGGCCACCGAATACCTGGGGCCCATCCTGGCGGTGCGCATCGTCGATTCGCTCGACCAGGCCATGGAACACATCGCGCGCTGGGGTTCCGGGCATACCGATGCCATCGTCACCGAAGACCTCTCGGCCGCCCAGCGCTTCCAGCGCGAAGTCGATTCCAGCTCGGTGTACGTCAACCTGCCCACCTGCTTCGCCGACGGCTTCGAATACGGGCTGGGCGCCGAAATCGGCATCTCCACCAACCGGCTGCACGCGCGCGGCCCCGTGGGCCTGGAAGGCCTGACCACCCTGAAATGGGTGCTCAGCGGAGACGGCCAGATCCGCGGCTAAGCCGCCCCAACCCGCGTTTATCTCTACGCATTACGTCACTTCGGATTTTCATGCCCACGCAAGTCCTTGCCTACGCTTTCAGCCTCGTCACCCTGTGCTTCCTGGTCTGCTGCATTTGCGGCGTGCTGGTGTTTTTCGTGCGCGCCGACCCCATCAACAAGACGCTGCGGCACCCGCTGCTCAAGCACGGCCCGTTCCAGCGGTTTCCGCTGGTGGTCAAGACCACCATCCTGCAAGACTATTTCTTCCGCCTGGCCTTTCCCGGTTTCAACTTCGGCCTGTTCGGCCGCGCCAACGCCTTGCTCAGCCACGTCGACCCCAAGCGCGTGCCATACAGCGTCAAGATACCGGTGGTCGGGTTCTGGGCCTCGTGCTGGGTGGGCCTGGTGGCCATGGTCGCCGTCTGGGTCATCCTGCTGATGTACGGCTAAGGCCGGCAGGTTCAGCCGTCTTCTTCGAATACCTGCACGATCGCATCGGCAATGGCGCGCACGCGCGCGCTGCGGCTGAGATCGCCATGCAGCACCAGCCACAGGTCATAAGCCTCCGAGCGCTGCGGCCATAGCCGCACCAGGGCCGGATACCCGTCGGTCAGCACCACGGGCAATTCGCCGATGCCCAGCCCCCGGGCCACCGCCTCCAGCATCATCAGGCCCGAATTCACTTCCAGCACCACCTGGCCGTTGCGCGTCGGTTCGCCGCAAAAGGCATCGAACCGGCTGGGAATCGCGCTGCGCTGGTAGGCCACCAGCCGATGGCCCGCGAAAGCAGTGCCTGGCTTGGGCTCGCCATGCTCCTGCACGTAGTCCGCCGACGCATACAAGCCCATCTCGCGGCGCGCCAGGTGGCGATGAATCAGGTCGGGGCTGTCGGGGCGCACGTTGCGCACGGCAATATCCGCTTCGCGCCGCGTCAGGTTCGATATCTGCGTCGATGTCGATAGCGTCACGCGTATCGCGGGATGCTCGGCCTGCACGCGCTTGAACGCCTCTAGCAGATAGTGGCGGCCCAGCGTGTCCGAGGTCGCCACTCGCACCACGCCCGACAAACGCGTGTCCAGCCCCTGCATCTGGCGTTGCAGCTGGTCGGCGGCCTGCTCCATGCGTTCGGCGGCCGCGAAGGCCAGTTCCCCCGCCGCCGTCGGCACGTAGCCGCCAGGCGTGCGCAAGAACAAGCGCGCCTGCAGCGCGGTCTCGATGGCTGCCAGACGGCGGCCGGCCGTGGCCTGATCCACCTTCAATACCGCCGCCGCGCCGCGCAGAGTGCCCACCCGGTAGATCGCCAGGAAAACCCGCGCGTCGTCCCAATTCATATGCGCTCCTTCAATACCCGCCGGCTGCCTTGCATCGCCGATGATGCAAATTTGCATTCTATTCACGCAATTCTACTGATTTTCTGCATCACTCGAAGCCCGTACGATGCTCATCTTGATGATCAGGAATGAATTGCCATGCGTAGCACTTGCCTCTCTTCCTCCCTTTCCGCTCCCGTACCCGCGCCCACCGCCGCCGCCGCGCTCGCCCCGTTGCTGGCATTGGCTCTGGGCTGTGTCATGGCCATGCTGGACGTCACCGTGGTCAATGTCGCCTTGCCCAGCATCGCGCAACAGCTCGACACGCCGCTCAGCGGCCTGGTCTGGATCGTCGACGGCTATACCCTGGCCTTCGCCGCCCTGCTGTTGGCGGCCGGCGCCTTGTCCGACCGCTACGGCGCCAAGCCGGTCTATCTGGCCGGCCTGGCGGTGTTCACATTGGCCTCGCTGCTTTGCGGCGCCGCGCCCAGCAGCGGCCTGCTGGTCGCCGCCCGCCTGCTGCAGGGCCTGGGCGCCGCGTTGTTCATGCCCAGTTCGCTCAGCCTGCTGATGCACGCCTACCAGGGCTCCGATGTGCGCACCCGCATGCTGTCGGCGTGGTCCGCCATCATCACGGTGGCGGCCACCGCCGGGCCCCTGGCGGGCGGGCTGCTGATCAGCCAGTTCGGCTGGCGCGGCATTTTCCTGATCAATCTGCCGCTGGGCCTGGCGGGGCTCTGGCTGGCGCATACCTCTGTGGCCAGGCCCGCGCCACGGCCCCGGCCATTGAACCTGGCCAGCCATCTGCTAGGCATCGGCATGCTCGGCTCGGCCAGCTACGCGCTGATCGAAGGCAACGTCTATGGCTGGACGGCGCCGCGCATCGTCACGGCCGCCCTGCTTGCCATCGTATGCGGCGCGGCATGGGCCGCGCGCGAACGGCGCCATCCTCATCCTGTCGTGCCGCGCGCCCTGTCGCGGGCGCCAGGCTACGCCGCCACCAACGCTTTTGGTTTCTTGATCAGCTTTGCGGCGTATGGATTGATCTTTCTGCTCAGCCTCTATGTACAGCAGGCCCTGGGCGCCGACGCCTTGCAGGCGGGCCTGCAATTGCTGCCCGTGTTCGGGGTTTTCTCGATCGGCAACCTGGCCGCCGGCCGGCTGGCCGCGCGTTGGGGCGCGCCGGCCACCATGCTGGCCGGTTCGATCATCGCGGCGCTGGCCAGCCTCGCGATATGCCTGTTCTACACGCCCGGCTCGCCTTATTTACTGCTGGTGGCCTTGCTGGCCACGGGCAATCTGGCCACCGGCGCGGCCATTCCGGCAATGACCTCGCTGGCCCTGCAGATCGGCGGCGTCGATCATGCCAACAGCGCGGCGGCGGCCCTCAATGCCAACCGCCAGGCCGGCGCCCTGGTCGGCGTGGCGGCGATAGGCAGCGTGCTGCATGCCCTGCCCGACTGGCACGCCAGCCTGCCAACCGCCATGGCGCTCATCGCGGCGGCCTATGCGGCCAATGTGTTCATCGCGGCGCGCTATCTGCAACGCGACATGGGCCAGGAAAGCCCCCCATCTTAAAATGCGGCATATCGGCCACTTCGGCTGCCGCCGCTACCAAGAACTGACCGCATGACGCGTACTTCCACAACCCAGGCCACCCAGGCTTGTCCCTGCGACAGCGGGCTGGCGTATCAAGCTTGCTGCAAGCCCTGGCACCAGGGCCCGCGCCGCCTGCAGGCCCCCAGCGCCGTCGCCCTGATGCGGTCGCGCTACAGCGCCTTTGTGCTTGATATCCTGCAATACTTGCTTGACACTTGGCATCCCGACACGCGTCCCGCCCAGCTTGAACCCAACCCCGCCGACCTGAAATGGCTGGGCCTGCAAGTCAGGCGGCATGTCGAACACGATGCAGACCACGCCACCGTCGAATTTGTCGCGCGCTACCGCCAGGCGGGCCGCGCCACCCGTCTGCATGAAACCAGCCGGTTCGTGCGCCGGGACGGCCGCTGGTTCTATCTTGACGGCCAGCACTCTTGATCGTCGTGGCGCGCCAAGGCCTGCGAAGCCGGTGCGATGCGGCCCTCGCCCGGCGCACCGCCGATCTGACCCACGGAAAGGATGCACATGACTAGCGATTCCTCTCTTCTGGTCGGCCGCGAAGGCCAGGTCGCCACGCTACGCTTCAATCGTCCCGCCGCGCTCAATGCCTTCGACGTCCCCATGGCGCGCGCCTTCCTGGCCGCGGCGAATCAACTCGCCACAGATCGCGGCGTGCGTGCCGTGGTGCTCAGCGGCGCGGGCAAAGGCTTCATTGCCGGCGGAGATCTCGCGCTACTGCGCGCCAATCCCGTCCAGGCCGCCACCGACCTGATCGGCCCGCTTCATGAAGCGCTGCGAATCCTCGCCACCCTCGACGCGCCACTCATCGCCCAGGTTCACGGCGTGGCTGCCGGCGCCGGCCTCAGTCTCATGCTGCAGGCCGATTTTGTCCTGGCGGCACAAGGAACGCGATTCAACTTCGCCTATGCCAATATCGGCGCAAGCTGCGACCTGGGCGCGTCCTGGGCGCTGCCGCGGCGGGTCGGCCTGCGCCGCGCGCTCGAGATCGCCCTGCTGGGCGATACGCTGGATACCGCATCGGCCGAAGCAATGGGCCTGGTCAATCGCGTCGTTCCCGCCGACCAGCTTGAACAGGAAGCGATGGAGCTGGCGCAAAAGCTCGCACAGGGCCCGACGGTGGCGTTCGGCCATTTGCGCCGCCTGATGCGCGCTGCGTTCGACCGCGATCTCGCCGGCCAGCTCGAAGCCGAATCCGCCGCGTTTACCGCATGCGCGGCAACCGAAGACTTCAAGAACGGCATCGACGCCTTTTTCGCCAGAAAGCCCGCGTCGTTCTCGGGCCGCTGAACGTCGACGTTTCCCTGGCGGCCGCAAACGCTAGGGAAATCCCTGAGCCCGAAGTTTCGACGGTTGGAATTTCGGCTTGTCGCGCCGTATGCCGTCCCTATACTGCGTCCATCGTTCTCATTATGAATGGACGCCAAGATGAGCGGCAGAAGATCAGTCACGGTCGGTATGTTGCAGTCTCCGTCAGAGCCCTGTGCGGCAACGCATAGTCCGGCCCAGACGTTGGTAAAGGGCCTGAGCCTGCTGCGCGCCTTTGCCGCCGGAGAGCAGCACTTGGGAAACAAAGAGCTGGCGGACCGCACCGGGCTGCCCCGGCCCACGGTATCCCGCCTGGCCGGCGTACTGGTCGAACTCGGCTACCTGCGTTATTCGGATCATCTCGGCAAATATGCACTGGGCGCCGGGGTGCTGACCTTGGCCTATCCCATGGCGGCCGGCCTGGCCATTCGCCATATCGCGCGTCCTTTCATGAAGCAGCTCGCCGATGAGATCGGCGGCCAGGTGTCGATGGGGCTGACGTATGGCACTTCCATGGTCTTCATCGAAACGTCGCGCAGCCCCCGTCACCGCCACAGCCTGCCTGAGCTGGGCGCCACGACGCCCATTCTTTCCAGCGCGATGGGGCGTGCCTACCTGGCCGCGCTCTCTCCGGCTCACCGCGCGGTCCAGATACAGCGGCTTCGCCTGGAAGACCCGGTGCGCTGGGCGGCGTTCCACGAAAGAGCCATTCAGGCAGCCGCGCGCGATTACGTCCACCTCGGTTTCACCCGGTCGCTCGGCGACTCTCACAAGGCGCTGCATGCTTGCGCGGTGCCGCTGCGAACGCGGATCGACTGCGAGATCGTGGTGGTCAATTGCAGCGTCATGTCGCACACCTTGCGCCGCGGCCAGCTGGAGGACTCCATCGGTCCGCACCTGATTGCGACGTGCAGGCAGATCGACACCGCCTGCGGACAGCACTACTAGCCCAAGCCGGAAAGTACTCCCGCAAACACACAGGCAATAGCCGCGACGCGGCACGAAGGAGACAGAATGAAAATCCTACCGGGATTCGCAGCGCTTGCGCTCGTGCTCACGGCGGCGCTGCCACTGCGGGCGGGCGCGGCCGAATGGCCGGCCAAGCCCATTCATTTCCTGGTACCTTTTCCGGCCGGCGGCCCCACCGATATGCTTTCGCGCCGGCTGGCCGAACGGCTGGGCGATTCGCTGGGGCAGCCCGTCATCGTGGAAAACGTGGCGGGCGCCATGGGGTCCATCGGCCTGGCGCGCCTGGCGCGCGCGCAACCCGATGGCTATACCATCGGCCTGAGCGCGCACAGTTCGCACGCCATCGCCCCGCACGAGGTCGCCACGCTGCCGTACGACCCTCGCACCGCCTTCCAGCCCATAGGCGGCACGGTCATTTTCTCTTATGTATTGGTGGCCAATCCCGCCCAGCCGGCAAAGACCATCACCGAACTCGTAGAACGCTCCAGGCAGACTTCCGGCGGGCTCACCTTCGGCTCGTCGGGCCTGGGCGGCGGCAATCACCTGGCTGGCGAGCTCTTGCGCATCAAGACGGGCGCCAATTTGCTGCACGTGCCCTACAAAGGCGTCGCGCCCGCCGCGGCTGACGTGATGGCAGGCCACATCGGTTTCATGTTCGACGTCGTCGCCTCGGCGCTGCCCCAGATCCGGGCCGGCAAGATGCGGGCCATCGCCGTCACGGGCGACGCGCGTAGCCCGCTGCTTCCGGATGTGCCCACGGTGGCCGAGACCATCCCGGGATTCGAGGGCATCGGATGGTTTGCGATATTCGGCCCCCGTGGCATGCCGCCCGCGGTCACCGGCAGGCTCAACGCCGAGATGGACCGCATCTATCGCGAGACGGCCTTCGCAAGCTTCCTGGAAGACGCAGGCTATACGCCTGAATTCGGCCCTCCCGAGCGCCTTGGCCAGCGCGTACAGCACGACTACCGATTCTGGGGCGAGGTCATCGCGGCGGCCGGCGTCAAGCCAGAGTGATCCCACGTCATAAAACAGGAACTTCCTCGATGCATTCTTCGCCGCCGTTTCCTCTGTCTGCCTTGTTCGCCCCGAAGTCGGTCGCCATTATCGGCGCATCGGATGATCCGGACCGCCTGTCGGGCCGGCCCGTGCGCTATCTGATAGAGGCCGGATATCCCGGGCATCTCATGCCCGTCAACCCGAATCGGGCCGTGGTCCAGGGCATCCGGGCCTATGCGTCCGTGGCGGAACTGCCGGAATGTCCCGACGTGGCGCTGATCGTGGTGCCGGCCGCCCAGGTATACGGCACGGTGCAGGCCTGCCTTGCGCGCGGCATCCGTGGCATTTATCTATTGTCGGGCGGCTTCGCCGAAACCGGAAACGAAGGGGCGAGCCAGCAACATCGGCTGCGGGAACTCGCCACGGCCGCCGGCGCCCGCATCCTGGGCCCGAACTGTCTGGGCGCCTTCAACGCCCAGGCGCGTTTCTTCGGCACGTTCGCCACTTCGCTGGAACGCGGCCTTCCCGTACCGGGCCCCGTGGCGATCGTAAGCCAGAGCGGCGCCTATGGGCAGCACCTGGCCTACCTGGCCGCGCGGCGCGGCCTGGGTGTCAGCTACCTGATCACCACGGGCAACGAGCTGGATGTCGAGCTGAGCGAATGCATTGCCTGGCTGGTAGAGCAGCCGGAAGTGCAAGTCATACTCGCCTATGCCGAAGGCGTGCGCAATGGCCCGGGCCTGCTGCGCGCCCTGGAATCGGCCCGGCAGGCGGGCAAGCCGGTCGTCTTCCTGAAGGTCGGCAGTTCCGAGGCCGGCGCACGGGCGGCATCGTCGCATACCGCGGCGCTCGCCGGCTCGGACGAAGTGTGCGATGCCGCCCTGCGCCAGGCAGGCGCGTATCGCGCGCGCACGACCGAAGAACAATTGGACATCGCCTATGCCTGCGCACGCTCGGCGCCGCTGGCCGGCCGCCGCCTGGGCATCGTGACGCTGTCCGGCGGCGCCGGCGTGCACGCCAGCGACCTGGCGGAACTGCATGGCCTGGACGTGCCGGCCTTGCCCGAAGCCGCCGGCGCGGCCCTGCGAGCCGCCATACCGTTCGGCGGTATCGACAACCCCATCGACGTGACAGGGCAGGCGGTCAACGACATGGGCATGCTGTCGGCCACGCTGCGCTGCGTGACCGCCGCCGACGCGTACGATGTCCTGTTCGTGTTCCTGACCACGGTGCCCCTGGCGCGCAAGCTGAACGGCCCCTTGCGCGAAACGCTGTCCGACAGCACCTCCGGGTTCCGTGCCCGCCATCCGGTCGTGCTGGGCATGGTGGCCGATGAAGCGACCGTGCGCGAATACGAACAGGCCGGCTTCCTGGTCTACGAAGATCTGGCACGCGCCATCCGCGCAGTGAGCGCATTGGCCTGGTTCGGGCGCCAGCACGCCCGGCCGCCCATCTTGCCTGCCGAACGGCCGCGGAATCCGGGTACCGGCTTGCCGCGACAAGCCGGCCCGCTTTCCGAGGTGCAGGCCAAACACCTGCTGGCCGCGGCCGGCCTGCGCATGCCGGCCGAAGAGCTGGTCGCCACCGCCGCGCAAGCGCGCAAAGCGGCACAGGCGCTGGGTTTTCCGGTGGCAATGAAGATCGTCAGCGCGCAGGTGCCGCACAAGACCGAGGTCGGTGGCGTCCTGCTCAATGTCGCCGATGCGCGAGCCGCCGTCGAGGGTTTCGACACGCTGCTGGCGCGGGTGCGCAAGGCCCGGCCCGACGCGCACATCGAAGGCGTGTTGATCAGCCCCATGGCGCCCGAGGGCGTGGAAACCATCGTGGGAACGACGCTGGATCCCGTATTCGGACCGGTGGTGATGTTCGGGCTGGGCGGCATCACGGCCGAATGCTTCAAAGACGTGGCATTGCGCGTGGCGCCGGTAGACGAGGCAACCGCGCGCGGCATGGTCGCCGAAACCCGGGCCGCCGCCTTGCTGCAAGGCTGGCGCGGCGCGGCGCCCTGCGATGTGGACGCGCTGGTGCACACCATCGTCGCGATCTCGGAGCTGGCCGCGCACGCCGGCACGCGCATTCAAAGCTTGGAGATCAACCCCCTGCGAGTCCTGCCGGGCAGCCAGGGGGTGGCGGCGCTCGACGCCATGATCGTGGCGGGCACGCCCGGCGCGCCCGGACATCAAACAAACAACGTCGTGCTGGAGCACTCATGAACGAAGACGATCGTGTAGACACGTTGCGCATGATCGGCGAGGCCGCCGAGGCCTATGCCCGGCCGGACGCGCAACGTACCCGCCGCAGCCGCGACCGGCATGAAGGGCTGGACCCGCAGGTGTGGAGCGAGCTGGCGCGGCAAGGCTGGCTGTCGGCCATGCCGGCCCAGGGCCAAGGCGGCCTGGGCCTGGGCCTGGCGGCGGCCGCCGCCATCGCCGAGCGCTTGGGCTACGGCTGCTATCTGGAACCGTATGTCGAAACCGCCGTGCTGGCCGCGCATTGCCTGTCGCGCTGCACCAGTCCGCGTGCCGCGAGCCTGCTCGAAGCGCTGATGGCCGGACGGCAGCTCGTGGCGGTGGCGTGGCAGGCCGACGACGCTGGCCAGGGCACGCGGCCGCCGCGGCTGGGCATAGAACCCGTTCCTAGCGATGGCCTGACCGTATCGGGCCATTTCCGGTACATCCTGCCGGCCCAGGCCCAGTGGTTCATCCTTCCCATCGCAGTAGAAGACGAATTGCGGTTGATTGCATTGGCGCGCGACACGCCGGGGCTCGACATCACGATCGAACGCGGGGCCGACGGAGTTCCCCAGGCCCGCCTGGCACTGAACGCCGCGCGGATCGATCCGCAGGCCGACCTGCAAGTCGGGCCCTCCGCCAGCCAGGTGCTGGACGACGCGCTGTGCGCGGCCACCGTTGCCTGCGCGGCCGAACTGCTCGGCGCCATGCATCGTGCGCTGGACATGAGCTTGCAGTACCTGGAAACGCGCCAGCAATTCGGCAAGCCTATCGGCGCCTTCCAGGTGTTGCAGCACCGCGCAGTCGATATGTGGATACAGCAACAGTTGGCCGCCGCCGCGCTTCGTACGGCGCTGGATAGCGTCGACAGTGAAACGACAGACGCCCAGGCCCGGCAGGCGGCCGCAAGCAGCGTGAAAGCGCGCGCTTCATACGCGGGGCAATGGATTGCCGAACAGGCCGTCCAGCTCCATGGCGCCATCGGCATCACCGACGAATACGAGCTGGGGGTGTATGTGAACCGCATTCTTGCGCTCGCTGCGCGCTTTGGCAATGCCGCGCTACATCGCAAGCGCTACGGTGCGCTCTGCCCGGTCGAGGAGCGCTAGGCCATGGAACCTGTCCACGGCACATCCGCCCAAAGGGGGATCATATGCATTTCGGTGTAGCACAAGAGCACGACTGGAACGCCTGGGACGACGGGCGATTTCGCCTGCACATCCGGGCGGAATTCGAAAGCCGGTATCCCGCCGAACTCCGCTACCCGCCGTACCGGCTGCGTTGGAGCCAATTGCGCGACTGGGTGCGGCACACGGCGGCCAAGGGCTGGATTGCGCCGGCCTGGCCGACCGAATTCGGCGGCATGGGGCTGGCTCCCTCGAAGCTGCTCATCTTTCTCGAAGAGCAAGAACGCTGGGGCATCGCGCGCTACCAGGATCACGGCGTACTGATGATCGGGCCGCTGTTGCTGCGCTATGGCACGGCACAGCAGCGCGAGCGCTATCTGCCGCCCATCCTGGCGGCCGAGCACATCTGGTGCCAGGGCTATTCCGAACCCAACGCGGGCTCGGACCTGGCCAGCCTGCAAACCACCGCGACACTCGCACAGTCGAACGGCAAGCCCGGCTTTCTTATCAACGGCCAGAAAATCTGGACCACGCTGGCCCACGACGCCACGCACATCTTTGTGCTGGCGCGCACCGATCGACAGGCCAAGAAGCAGCAAGGCATCAGCTTCTTGCTGGTCGATATGGCCACGGCGGGAATACGGGTCAGGCCCATACGCGATATCGCCGGGCACGAAGAATTCTGCGAAGTGTTCTTCGACGACGTGTTTGTCGAGGAAGACTGCCTGGTGGGCGGCCTGAACCAGGGCTGGACGGTGGCCAAATCGCTGCTGGGCTTCGAGCGGATCTCACTGGGCAGCCCGAAGTTCTGCGAATACGGCCTGCAGGCCCTGCTACGGCTGGCCCGATTGTCGGGCGCGGCCGGCGACCCGGTATTCCAGGATCGGCTGGCGGGCCTGCAACTGGATGTCGCGCATCTGGCCGACGCCTATGCCGGTTTCGCCCAAACGCTGATACGCGGTGAGCCCCTGGGCCAGGACGTCTCGCTTCTGAAGATATGGTCCACCGAGACCTTCCAGCGCATCGCCACCCTGGCCCTGGAGGTCGCCGGCCCGTGCGGCGGCCTGGCTGGCGCGGTCCCGCTGGGCGGCGAAGAAACCGACGTTCTCGCGCTTTGGTACAAGGCCCGGCCCGCCACGATCTACGGCGGCAGCAATGAAATTCAACGCAATATTCTGGCCCGGCAGGTATTGTGCCTGCCGGCCGGGTAATCATAAGGAGACGAAGATGACACAGCAAACCTGGCGCACGGCCATTTCCAATTTTGACCAAGAAAGCATCGTGATCGGGGGATATCGGGTTCGCGACCTGATGCGCAATCTCGATTTTGGCGGAATGATGTTCGTGCTCTACCAGCAGCGCGTTCCGTCGCCGCAAGAGGCGAAGCTGCTCAACGCGCTGATGATTTCCGTCGTGGACCACGGCATCGTGGCGCCCTCCGCCGTATCGCGGATCGTAGCGGCCTCGGGCGTGCCGTTGCAGGCCTGCGTGGCCGCCGGCATTCTGACCATCGGCGACGTGCACGGCGGGGCCGGCGAGCAGGTGGCCCGGCGCATCCAGGAATGGGTGTGCGAGGCCCGGGCCGCGGGTATCGACATGCCCGAGAAAGCCGCCCAGGTCGTGGCCGACTCGCGCGAACGCAAGGCGCGCATCGAAGGCTACGGCCATCCGTTGCATCCCGTCGGCGACGAACGGGTCGACACCATGGTGGCCCTGGCGCGAGAACTCGACCTGGTCGGCCCTCATCTGAACCTGGCACTGGCCATCGAGGCCGAAATCGAAAAGCGTTCGAGCCGGCGCATCCCGCTGAACGTCGACGGCGCCATGGCAGCCGTGCTGATGGACCTGGGTTTCGATTGGCGCCTGACACGCCTGTTCGTCTTCGTGCCCCGTGCTGCCGGCATTTCGGCGCACGCGGTCGAAGAAGTGGTGCGCGAACGCGGCTGGCGTGTCGTGGCCAAGCATGACGACATCAATTACGACGGACCGCAGGTGCGCGAGTTTCCCTCGCCACAGTGAGTCCCGTGCAAAAAAGGCGCGCCACCGCAGCGCGCCGCTCACATCCACAATCAGGAGACTCTCATGCGTAGATTGCCATTGTTTTTTGCCTCGGCCTTGCTATGTGCCAGCGCGGCGGCGAACGAATTTCCGTCGCACGCTTTGCGGATGGTGGTTCCGTTTCCGGCCGGCGGAGTCACCGACCTGGTGGCCCGGATCGTGGCGTCCCAGGCCGCCACTGAACTGGGGCAATCCATCATCGTCGAAAACATTCCCGGCGCCAGCGGCATCGTGGGCAGCGTCAATGCCGCCAAAGCCCAGCCCGACGGCTATACGCTGCTGATGGGCAATATCTCGACGCTGGCCGTCAACACGGCCACCTTCGCCGAATTGCCCTATGACCCGATGAAATCTTTCACGCCGGTTTCTATGGTGGCGCTGCAGCCACTGTTGGTCGCGGTAAGCAACAAGTTGCCGGTGCACAGCATGAAAGAACTGGTGGACTACGCCAAGGCCAAACCCGGCCAGCTCAATTTCGGCAGCGCGGGCAGCTCCATCCAGCTGGCGGCCGAGCTGTTCAATAGCGAAGCCGGAATCAAAATGGTGCACGTGCCCTACAAGGGCAGCGCCCCGGCTATTACCGATTTGCTCGGCGGCCAGATCGACGTGCTGTTCGATCCCATCTCGACCTTGTATCCGCAAGCTGCATCCGGAGCGGCCCGGGGCCTGGCGGTCACCACCCTGAAGCGCGCTCAGCTTGCCCCCAAGGTGCCCACTGTCGCGGAAAGCGGATTTCCGCGGTACGACGTCAGTTCGTGGCAAGGCATCGTGGTCCCCGCGGGAACCCCCGCGGCGGTGATCAAGCGCCTGAACGAGGTGTTCGACAAAGTCCTGAATGAGCCGGATATCCAGAAGCAGTTGGCCGATCGCGGCGTGCAGGCCTCGCCGTCCACGCCCGAGGCGTTCGGCACCTATATCGCGGCCGAGATCGTGCGCTGGAAGGACGTGGCCCGCAAGGCCGGCGTCAAGCCCAACTGATCGCAACCACCCGGGCCGCGCCCATCCCACTATTCTTCTGGAGCCCACTGCGCATGTTCTCACTCGAAGGAAAAACCGCGCTGGTGTCAGGCAGCGCTCGCGGGCTGGGGCTCGAAATTGCGGCCGGCCTGGCACGGCAAGGGGCGCGGGTCATACTCAATGGCCGCGACGCGCACGCGCTGGAACAGGCCGTAGAGCGGATACGGGCGCAAGATGGACAAGCCGAGGGTATCGTCTTCGATGTGACCCGGCCGGAGCAGGTCCGCGCCGGCCTGGACAAAATCGGGCGCCTGGATATTCTGGTGAATAACGTAGGCGTACGCGATCGCCGCGCGATCTTCGAGTTCACGCCAGACGACGTGCGGCATCTGCTGGACGCCAATCTGGTGGCGCCGTTCCTGCTATGCCGGGAAGCGGCGCGCGGCATGATCGAAGCCGGCGATGGCCGTATCGTCAATATCACCTCTATCGCCGGCCCCATCGCGGGAAGCCGCGATGCCATCTATACGGCCTCGAAGGGCGGCCTGGCCGCCCTCACGCGCGCGCTCGCGGCGGAACTGGGTCCGCACGGCATTACCGTCAATGGCGTCGCGCCGGGTTTTTTCCGCACCGAAACCAACGCCCCTGTCGCGGCCCAGCCAGCGGTCGCCCGCATGCTGCAGCGGCGCACATCGCTGGGACGCTGGGGCGAACCAGCCGAAATCGCCGGCGTCGTCGCCTTTCTGGCCTCGGATGCCGCGTCGTACGTAACCGGCGAGGTCATCGCCGTGGATGGCGGCTATCTGGCGCATTTCTAGCCGTTTCGGCGATCCGTTCGAACTCGCGCGGCAGGACGGCCGTTGGCGTTAACCGGGCGGCGGCAGCCGGGCCTACGCCTCGGGTTCCGATGCGCCCAGCGGCTTGCGAAGGCGTGCGAGCCATCGCACGGCGTGGCGCCGGCCGCTCATCAAGATGACGCCCGCGACTATCCAGACCCATAAGGGAATCGCCGGATCGGTGGCCGCCTGCGAAGGCGGGCCGAATACCACCGCATACATGATGCGGCCGGGCGCGAAAGTAAAAAACATCGCCAGCAGCAGAGCGTTATAAAAAGCGACTTTCATCAGGGCCGCATGCTGCGCCACCTTACGTTGCCGGATCGCCACATAAGCGCGCACCAGCAAGAACAGCGTCACCAGCGACAGGATATGGATGGGGCTCCAGGGCCCCCAGGTGCGCAGGTCGTGGATGAAAAATGACGAAAGCACCGTCACCAGCATCAGGATCATCCAGCTTCGGCCCGTCCAGCGATGGACAGGGTTGCCTTTTTTGCGCAGCAACACGGCGACCCCCAGCAACAGGGCGGCAATCGCCGCCCAGGCGTGGATCTGGATGACCGCGGATGCGGAAGTCAGTGGCTGCAGGCTCATGCGCGCAGACTAGCACCAGAGCCAGGCGGCCGCCATCGGTACAAACCAATAAAAGCGTTGCCGCAAAGACAAAACCCCAGCACGGTTGTGTGCTGGGGTTTTGGGGGATAAGAGCCTGACGATGACCTACTTTCACAGACGGGAAGTCCACTATCATCGGCGCGAAGGCGTTTCACTG
>WMBV01000049.1 GCA_017745595.1 Bordetella petrii | reverse complement strand
GAGGGGGAGGCGGCGGGGGCAGCGGAATAATGGTGGCCAGCTTGGGCGCCTCTCGCTTGACGCCGGCCATGTCGTTGGCCCACTGGTAGATGAACCAGCCCAGCACGGCCACGACCGCCAGGCCGACTATCCACTTGGCGGCACGCGCCAAGGAACGCTTTTGGGGCGACACGGATCCGGCCTGCCAGACGTTGGAGGGTAGCCCCCCTTCTGAGCGGCCGACCTGCTCGTCCTCGGAGCGCGGCTTTCC
The DNA here is from genome assembly GCA_017745595.1 of Bordetella petrii. GTDB lineage: Bacteria > Pseudomonadota > Gammaproteobacteria > Burkholderiales > Burkholderiaceae_B > Bordetella_A > Bordetella_A petrii_C. The sequence goes on along the minus strand of WMBV01000049.1, from coordinate 32,271 downwards.
AGCCTCGGGGGGTTGTGGCGTGTTAGACGACATGGAGTTTCTTCAACATCGAGGGATTAATTCGGTTTGCCCGTCACCAGACCGACCTGCGACAGCTCCAGGCGGCGCATCAGGTCAAGCACTTCGACCACCTTCTGGTACTGCACGGTGGCATCGCCACGCACAATCACCGGAAAATCGGGGTTCAGTGCCTTCTCGGTACGCAGGCGGTCTTCAAGCTCGGGCAGCGTCACCGGATAGGCGTCCAGAAACACCTGTCCCGCGTCATTGATCGAAATTGCCTTGGTCTTGGGCTGCGAAAGCGATACCGTGGAACTGGCCTTGGGCAGGTTGACCTGAATGCCGGCCACCTGCGCTGTAGCGGTCAGAATGAACATGACGAGCACCACCATCAGCACGTCGACCAGCGGCGTAATATTGATGCCGTCGACCGGTGCGTCGTCATCGTCGTCCATCGTCGAAGATGCGGAAGCCATACAGTTCTCCTTTATGCGTTGCCGGCCGCTGCAGTTGAAGCCAGCGAACCGTCCGGCGAGGACGAAGCGGCTTTCTTGGCGGGCTTGCTCGCGGCACCCTGGCTAGGCTTGCTTTCGGCGGCCTGGCTTTGTCCATGCACCTCGGCCAGACGCGTCACGAATTCGTCCACGAACACACGCATGTCGGCGCTGACCTCCTTATTGCGCGAGACCAGGCGGTTGTAGCCAAACAGCGCGGGAATCGCCACGAACAGGCCCGCCGCGGTGGCCAGCAGGGCCGCGGCCATGCCGGGGGCGATTGCATTGATGTTCACGTCGCCGGCCATGGCCGTACCCAGGAACACCACCATGATCCCCAGCACCGTGCCCAGCAGTCCGATGTAGGGGCCGCCGGCGATCGCGTTGGACAAAATGCCCAGCTTGGCGCCCAGGTTCTGGTTCTCTTTGGTTCGCACCGCGTCCATTGAGGCGCGGATGGCTTCGATAGTGGCCGCCGAGACGGACTCCACGTCCGCTCCCTGCGCGCGGCGGGTGCGGATTTCGTTGACCGCCACCTGATACAGGCGCCACAGCGTCGAATCTTTCAGGTGCGACTGCAGCCCGCTGTCATCGGCCAGCAACTCCAAGCGCTGGCCCACTTTGGAGAAGGCTTCGCGGAACTGTTCGTTGGCGACGCTGACGCGGGCCACATTGCGGTTTTTGCTGATCATGATGATCCAGGACTGCACCATCATGAAGGCCAGGATGGCCAGGATGACCCAGGCGTCCACAGGAACGGCGCTGAGCAGAAAGCCCAGGCTGCCAAACCCGAAGCCCGACTGCTCTTCATCGACGCCGTAGACGACCAGACGCGACTCCGAGCCCTGGGCGGTGGCATCTGCCAAGATCAGCGCAGCCGGACGTGCGATTTTCGACAGGCGCAGTTCATCGATGGCGCCCACGAAGGGCGTGAACAGCGGCTCGGCGGCGACAGGAGCCTCGGCCTCGGCGGCGAGCTCCTGAGCTTCCGGTCCTGCGACTTCGCCCTCGACGGCCACGTTCGAATCCGACGCGGCGGCGACAGGCTGCACAAAGCCCGGCACGTCGCCGCCGATCGCGGCCACAGTGCTCAAGGGCGGCAAGCTGGCTGCCAGCGTGGCGCTGGCGCGGCCGTTCACGTACAAGATGACCTGGGAGCCGTCGGTGGTCACCGCCACGTGCTGCCAGGAGCCCGGCGAAACCGGCTGCCCAGGCTGGGTGCGCTGGCCGTTGATCTCGACGAAAGGAATGCCCTGGCTCAGGCCGATCAGTAGCGCGTTGCCCGCATCGCGGCGCGCGTACAGGAGCTGGTCGCCGGCCGGCTGGTCGGCGCGCACCCAAGCGCTGAAGGTGAAAGCGCCCGCGGCGGGCAGCGCCAGCGAAGGGCTTGCCGGCAGCATGAGCGGCGCGCCGCCATCGAACTGCGCAGCGCGGCCGATGACACCATCCACAGAGCCCAGAATGGGTGTTTGCGCGTGGTTGCTGTAAGCCGTAGTGTCGCGCGGCGGAGCCCCGGCCGCGCCATCGAAATGGTAATCCAGCGTGTAGTTGGGGTCGAAGGTCAACTGCCCATTGCCCGTGGCCGGCGCCGCCGCGTTGCCGTAGTACATCCAGATGTCCTGGCGCTGGCCGCCTGCGACTTCAGGTATGTCCACCCAGATCAGCGCCATGCCCATCAGCGGATCGAAGGTTTCGATCTGGTGATTGAGCACCGTTTTATCGTCGCTGGCCACGAAACGGATGTCCGAGCCATTGTCATTCACGCCGTCGAATGAAAAGTTGCCGGTGTGCAAGCGCACCAGCATGGGGGTGCGCCCCACCGGCTCGGCAATGGCAGCGCCTTCGGCCGTTGTATCGATCGCTATCTGTTTTCGAAAGTTCCAGTCAGGCTGCCACCAGGCGTGGGCCGCCGCCGGCAACAAGCCCGCCAACATGGCAAGCATCATTATCAGTAAGCGTTGCATGATCGATATACTCCGAGGTCTTTGCAGAAAATGAATGGAAAATTAGAAACTTGCGCGCACACTGAAGTTGACGCGTGGGTCGTGTTTAGAAGTGTTGGGTCCGTCTTTGAGCGGATAGCCCCAATCCAGGCTGGCGCTTAGCCAGTCCAGCGCCTGCAGGCGGGTGCCGAAGCCCACACTACCCAAGCGGAAACTGGACTCCTGCTCCGGCAAGGGATCGCGCAGCCGCAGCGCGGCATATTCGGCGAAGGTGTAGAACCGCCATTCGTTCACATGCGGGCCGAGCCAGCGTGCAAGCGATGGCGTGCGCCATTCGAGCGATGCCAGCACCCCTTCGTCGCCGCTGCGCTCGGCGGCCAGATAGCCGCGTATGCTGGTGGCGCCACCGGCCGAGAACTGCTCGTTCGATACCAGTGCGCCCGAAGCCAGCTGGAACCCTCCGCGCAATGCGAGCTGCCAATCGCCGAAAAGGCTGTGGGTATGGCTGGCATCACCCTTGAGCAAGGCGAAGCTGGGGCTGGCGAGATAGCGCTTGTTGTCGAACTCGCGTTCGTCGCTGCCCAAGCCCAAGAACGATTCACTGGCGGCCACAACGCTCAGGCCAAAGCTGCTTTGCGCTGTTTCGGTATAGCGGTACCCGCTGTAGGACAGCGTGATCGGGACGTACTTGAGCGGCACATCGTCAGAATCGCCGCCGAACACCACCGATTCGTCGAACTTCTTGTAGTCGATGCCCACGGACAGCGAGTTGTACCAATTGCCGGACGGGGCGAACGCATAAATTGCGGACATCCCGAACGAATAGCCCTTGCCCAGCACGTTCGTGCCGCCGACGGTGGCGACATTGCTATCCGATTTGAAGCCCGAGAACTGCAGGTTCCAGCGGTCGGACAATCGCCGCGTATAAGACCCTGACCATACCTTGGCGTCGTCCCGCTCTTCGGGCGCCGTAAAATACGTGAGGGAGAAGGCATCGCCGCGCTGCCACAGATTATCGTGGCCGATGGTCACTATGCTGCGCAGCTTGGTGGTATCGGCGCTGTAATCGTTATTCAGGCCGATGCTGGCATTCCAGGGGCTCTTGTCTTCGACCTTCAGGTCCACGTCCATGGTGCCGGGCAACTGACCCTCTTTGACCAGTGGAATGACTTGCCGGCTGGCGCTGCGATTCAATTCGGTCAGTTCAGACTGGGCTTGATTGAAGTCCGGCACGGCGCCTTCGCTCAACGCCGGCACTTCGTCGCGAATGACCAGAGGCGAATAATGCTTTGCGCCCACCACCCGCACACGCCCGACCTTGGTTTCGGACACCTGCAGGAAAACGATGCCGCCCTCGACCTGCTGCTCAGGCAGATCCACGAACACCGACTGATAGCCCTGCTGGTGATAGACCTCCTGCAAGGCGTCGCGGGCCGACTCGATATCCTTGAGCGTGCGCTGCGGCCCCAGGAAGGGATACACGGCCTTCTCGATGTCGCGCGCGGTCAATACCGTGTTGCCGCGTACGATGTATTCATTCACGTTGACGCGGCCCGATGACTGTTGCGCGGCGGGTGCCTCGGCCGCCGGCGGCGTGGGCGCTGCGCCTTCCTGCGCCGCCGCTGCGCCTGCCCATAGCGTCATGGCACCCGCGACGGACAACACAGAGAGCCGTGCCGCGTGAGTGGTTGCTGCCTTGCACTGCTTAGCTAGGTCGAACATGGAAATGAACTCTGTCCGCAATAGGGAACTCTGAAAAAAACCGCCTGCTCCTTCCTTCTTGTGCAAGGAACAGGCGGCCGCTACGACATAACGGCGAGGCGCGCCACGCACGCCCCGCGCAATGCGGGCGCTCCCCGCGTTGCGCTTCTGTGTTTAAGACGAACGCGCGCCCCTCAGACGGCCGAATGTCACAAAAACTTCATGATGTTTCGCCATGTAATTGACACGCGAGAGCATCAGGCACGGAAAAAAGGACATGAAGCGATGACAAGATCATGTCTATAGAAGGCAACAAGGTCGTTGCCATGCGGCGAGCCTCACGCCCGCCACCCTTGTCATCGACAAGGAGTAACTGATGAAAGCCCAGGCCTTCGCCGGCCTTTAAGAAGAATCCACCCTCGTGCAGGTGACCTCAGAGCCCTGATCGCACGCGAAAGCGTGAGGCGGTTGGCTTTGTTGGGCGGCGGTTAGCCCAGCCACGAAAATTCAGCGCTCCATCGCCCGGACCGAGCGTGATCCTCGTCGATAGCTCGATGGGGTAGGTCCCTTGCGTTGCACCGACGCTCTGCAGGGACAACGCCTGGACAACGGGCGAGTTTTCACTCATCTGTTCATCGTTGGTGAAATCAACCTGGCAAGCCTGGCCGGCACGAAGCGGTGTTGCCGCCCTGCGCGGTCAGCCCATCGCGCGGCGGCCCGATGACGATCAAGCGCATGCTTCCATTGGCCGCAAGTCGCATTACAGTGCCGGCATCGGCTACATGGGCTTCCCACCTGGTCGCCGTTGTCCGCTTGCCTCCGGCCTGAAGCTGTGGGTGGATACGCGACAGCCCCCGCGCGGCGTTGCCCTGCAACTCGATATCGACGACGCACCCGACATTGCAAGCGTTCGCCGGCGTCGGCCGGCGAACTTCACCTCTCGTTAGAACCCCATGTGTTGCCGCTCGTCAGCGGTCAGGCGAGCAGTCTGAGCGACGTCGTCGCCACGGCCCAGCACCTGCACCATATGCTCGGCCTGATAGCCAGGCCGAGCCGCCCCCGACCTTGCGGGCGCTGCAGGCAGTTCAGGCGCCGCTGCTCCACCACCCGCGCTGGCCCCCCCGAAGCCCAGAATCCGCACCGTGAAGATGGACGGCTGATTCTGGCGCGCTTCGTTGCGCGCGCGCTGCACGGTGTCCTGGGCCGCCGAGGCCGCCGACGAGGCCGCCGCACTGGCGTTGGTCAGCGCGCCGACGTTCACGGCGGCGACCACCGGCATGCCCACGGACTCGCCTTGCACCTGGATATTGTCGGCGTTGACCACCTGCAGCGCGGCCAGGTTGACGTTGCCTGAGACACGGATGCCCGCCTCGCCCGCATCGATCACGCCCAACGGGGCGATCAGGTCGACGTTGCCAGGCGGGACTTCGGCCACCGAGGCCAGCGTGGCGATCCCCGCGCCCGAGGACGGCACCGCGGGCGACAGCGTCAGGTTGCCCACGTCGTCGTACAGCCGGCGCGGCGGCGTGTAGACGACCGAGGTCTTGGCGCCGCGGCCGGCGTTGATGTCGCCGGCGGCCGACCAGCCGAGGATGTCGCCGCCGAAGGTCGTGAAAATGCGCGACAGGCCCAGCGCGATGTCGCCCTGGCTGTAGATCTGCACATTGCCTTCGCCCTGAGTCAGGATGCCGTTGTGGGCGTTCTCCGGCCGCACGGCGTCCACGCCCACGATCACGTCGCCGCCCGGCGCCAGGATCTGGATGTCGCCGCCGCCTTCGGTGCGGATCAGGCCTGAGCGGTTGCCGGTGGAGAACATCACCAGGTCGCCCTGGTAGGGCGAGGTGCCGGCCTCGCTGTCCACACCCGGCCACAGGGTTTCGATCATGCGCCGCCCGCGCAGGTAGGAACCGGGGCGCGGGCCGTCCGCATCGTTGTACTCCCGTCCGCCGGCCAGCAGTTCGGCGTAGTACACGTTGCGCAGGAAAATGCGCTGCTGTGCGGGCGCGAGCCCATCGAAGTAGGCCAGCGCATCCTGGCTACCGCCATCGAAGCCATAGCGCTCGCGCAGCCAATCGGCCAACTCGTCGTCGTAGACCTTGGCTACCTTGCCCGGCTGATCGGCCAGCGCGGCGTCCGAGTCGGCCAGGTTGGCCGAATCCAGATAGGCCAGCCTGACGGCGGCGAAATCCGGGCCCTCGGCGCCGGCTCCAACGGTGATCGCGATATCGGCGCCGCCCGTCGGATCCGCGCCGGCCGCCGAACCGACCAGGCCGATCGAGCGCAGCGTGCCGCTGTCGTCCTGGCTGAGGTTGCGCCCGGCGATCAGTTCCAGCGTGCCCGGGCCGGCCACCATGGCGCTGATGTAGATCAGGTCGCGCCCGGCCTGGATCAGCGACACGTCGTCGGCGGCGTGGTGGCCGAACAGCGAGGATGTGTGCCGGAACTCGTCATTGTTGGCGCTATAGATGCCGGGTTCGCCGAAGCTCACGATGTCGCGGCCCGCGCGCACGAAGGCCGGCCGGCCGGAAACGTAGGCAAGCGCACCATCGTTGTCGCGGACCGACTGTCCGTAGTTGACGTAGACGATATCGCCGTCGCGGGCATACAGCAGCGCCGGCGATATCTTGACGGAACCGTGCTCCAGGCTGTTCTGGCCGCGGGCATACACATCGCCATAACCGCTGTATCCGGCAAGATTGGACCCCAGCACGGTGGCTGCGTTATAGATCTGCGTGTCCGGCAATGCCTGCCAGGCCGGGTTGGCCGGCGTGGCCAGTATCCGCGTGGGCGCGCCCGAGGTGCTGACCTTCAAGTAATAGATTGAGTCGTTGGCCAGGAACTCCAGTTCATCGTCCTCGTCGGTTGGGCGCACCTCCAGCGTGGCGTAGACGTTGCCGTACCGGGCCTGGCCGTAAAGATTGCCATTGGCCGCAATGGCGCTGGTCCGGGCGGGCGCCTCGCCGCCGATGAGCAGGTCGCCGCCGGCCGACATGGCCTGCACCGCCGTCTGTCCGGAGAACTGCGTGAACCAGCTCAGCACGGCGCCGCTCTCGCCGCCGATTTGCGCGCCGACCACACCCGCGCTGCCCTGCAGCCCCGGGTCGCGCAGGTCCACCACCAGGTCGCCGCGGCTGCGCAGGTCGACGGCGCCGTCGCCGGGCAGGACGCTGGCCGGGCCGTAGCGGTTCACGTTGACGTGCCGCGAGTACGTATCGGGCCGGGGATCGCTTGTACTGTCCGTCGAAGTCGGTGTATAGGTCTGCCAGACGGTGCCGACCGAACCGGCGCCGACGTCGATGTCGCCGCGCAGGTTGACCAGGCCGGTCAGGATCTTCTCCGGACCGGTGGCCACGGGATTGATCTGGCGTCCGACGTCGACCGCCAGGTCGCCGCCGCCGGTCCGATGGATCGTGCCATCGGCGTCCACCCAGCCCGACGAGCCGACCGCCACCATCAGGGCGCCGCGCTCGCCCAGGGCGGTCACACTTTCGTAAGCACCCATGTCGCGGCCCGCGCGCAGGATGACGTTGCCGCCGCCCAGCGTGCCGACGCCATCGAAGGCCGCCAGGTAGCGCGAACCGTCCCGTGTCTGCAGCGAGCCGTTGGTGGTCCTGCGCAGGGCATAGGAGCCGAAATTGATCCACCAGGCGCTTTGCTGGCCCAACTGCGCCGCGCCCTGATTCCACAGCCAGTCGCCGACCTCCAGGTTGCCGTAGTTCTGCGTGCCCACCTGCTGGGCGTTCATGTGGCCCAGCACGTCGCGCCCGGCTTCGATGGCCAGGTTGCCGCCGCCGGTGGCGAACCAGGGCCGGTAGCCGGCGATAGCCGCCTCGTAGTCGGAGTAGGCGCCGCCCAGCACGGAACCGTCGGCCAGCGTGGCCCGGGGCAGGTTCAGGGCGCCGCCGGCGCGGGTATCGGCATTGTCGACGTACGTGCCCGCGGTATAGACGCCGAAGCGCGATTCCTGCCGCCAGTCGCGCCCGGCGATCAGGTCGAGGTCGCCCGTGCCGGTGCGCAGCACGCTCACGCCCTCCTGGGCGTTCGAATCATCGGTCATCACGAAATGCAGGTTGCTGAGCACCAGGTCGCCCATTTCGTCCCGGCGCGCCGCCCGCGCATCGGCCGAGGCGAGATCGGCGCCGGCCACCAGGCGCATGCTCCAGCTCTGCGAGCCGGCGGCCAGCATCGGCGCCACGGCCCATATCTTCTGCTCGACCGGCGCGGCCGAGGCCAGCGTGCTCACGCGGAAAGCCTGGGGCAGCGTCGTGCCCCCGGGCAGCGTCAGGCGCTGGCTGAATTCCGCCGCCGCGTTGACCCGCATGCCGACCATCGGCGTGCCGGCCGGGATGGTCGTGGGTTGGAAATAGAAGGTGCCGGTGATCGGGTTGCCGGCCTTCATGACCGTCCCGATCGGCAGGCTGGCCTGGCCGATGTTGGTGCCCGCCGGAATCTCGCCGGTATAGCTGATGCCTGTAGCCGTATCGGTCACCGTCACGCCCGCCGCCAGGCTGGCGCCTCCTTCCAGCACCATGTTGCGGACGTTGGCCACCCGGTCCAGCGTCAGGTCCATCGGCAGCGTGATGGTGGGATTGTTGGAGCCCGAACTCACCAGGATCTGGCCGGTCGGGTTCAGGTCGAACGGCAGCGTGTAATCGCTGTAGAAATAGGCCGACCCCAGGTTCCATCCCGCCTCCAGGACCATGTCGTGGGGCAGCGTATACGGGCCGCTCAGGTTTCCGGTCACCGTCAGTTCGTAGGAATCGTCGGGCGTGACCGGCGGCCGGCCGAAGCCGTCGGTGATGCTGCCCTTGACCGTCAGGTCGCCGCCGGCGCGCAGCGAGAATACGCCGGCCACCCCGCTGCCGCGCTGCGCCGGATTGGCATCCGGCCCGTAGCGGTAGCCGGCCAGGTCCAGGTCGCCCTCAACGCGCAGGTTGCCGTCGGCACTGGCGCTGACGATCTCCACGCCGGGGCGCAACTGGAAAGCCGCGCCCGCGGCATCGCGCAGGCCGGCGATGCGGCTTGCCAGCGCGGCGTTGCCCAGCGCCGCGTCCATGAAAGCGGTGCTGTCGCCGTGCAAGATATCGAGATAGGCCTGGTCGACGATCTGCGTGCCCGGGTCTTCGGGATCGACGCGCGCATCGTCGTAGCGCCAGATGCCGTTGACGGCCACCCGCCTGGCGCCGCCGACCGTCAGCGGCCCCGCCGCGTCCACCGCCACGTCGTTGCCGCGCGCACCACCGATGCGCCGGGCGTGGATGTCCACCGTGCCCAGCGCCCGGCCGCCCGCGCCGACCTCCAGCGCCGCGCCGCTGCCCAGCACCACCCGGCCGTCGCGGCTGCTCAGGTCGATGACGGCCCGGTTCGCGCCTTCGATGATCCCGCCGTCGCTGTCGCGGCGTAGTTCGTCGCCGCTAGCGTCGAGCGCCGCGCCGGCGCGCAGGACCAGGTCATCGCGCGCGGCCAGGCGGATGCTGCCAGCGTGCCGGCCACCGCCGCGGACTTGCCCATCGACGATGAGATCGCCGCCGTTGGCCGTGACGGCGATGTGCTGCGCCCGGACCTCGCTGCCCACGATCATGTCGCCCGCATGGGTCTCGAACCGGCGCAGGTAATCGAAGCCCCCTGCGCTCAGGCGCCGGTTCAGGCCGGCGAAATCTGCGATCCGGCCGGCGCGCACGTCGACCGAGCCACCTCTGCCGCCTTCGCCACCGGCGCCTTGCAGTGTGCCGGCCAGCCGGACGTCGCCGGCCACCGCCACGGCCTGCAGCGAGCCGCCGTCCGCATGGCCGGCCGAGACGTCGATCACGCTGCCGGCCTCCTGCACGATGTCGCCCGTGGCGCTCTCCAGCACCACGCTGCCGCCGAAGCTGTGGCGCGTCTGTTCGAAGAAGCGCACCGGCTGGCCCGACAGATCCAGCAGCGCGCCCTCGGCAAGGGTCAGGTCCTTGTCGGCATGCACCTGGACGAGCCCGCTGGGCGCGGCCACCGTGCCGGCCAGGACGACGCGGTCGGCCTTCAGGCGAAGCTGCCCGCCGAGATCCAGCGCCGACACATCGGGCGCCGCCGAGCCGGCGGGACGCTGCACCTGCAGCGTCCCGCCGGTGATGTATTCCATCTCCGAGCGCGACAGCCCGGTCAGCACCGGGGTGGTAAAGGTCAGGTTCCCGCCCGAATACTGCCCCGTCGCCTCGTCGCGCCGCTGATAGGCCGCCAGCGAACCCTTGCGCTCGGCCGCAATCTGGCCGGCGGCGAACTCCGCATCCGTAAAGCCCAGCAGCAGCCGATCCATGTTCAGGTTGGCGCCCTGGTCCAGTTCGGTCGCAAAGCCGAACAGGATCTCATCGGCCTCCACCCGGAACCCGCCGGAGCCGGTGCCCGCGCCGCCGGCGATGACCGGGCCCGGCTCGGCCGGGGTGTAGACCGGCCGGGAGGCCGTTCCGCCCTTGTAGCTCAGCCCCGACCAGACGAAGCGGCCAGTGCGCAGCACCGCTGTATCGCCCGCATCGCCCAGGCCATAGATGGCCGGCGTGATGAAGCTCAGCGTGGCCGAGGACTCGCCGGTAGCGGGATCGAAGGTGTCGAGCGAGACGTCGCCGACGAAGTTGACCGAATTCGTCGCCTGCAGCAGCAGATTCTGCAGGCCGTGGCCGGCGGCCGGGCGCAGCAGCCGGTCCAGCACGGGCTGGGTCAGGCGCCAGCCGCTGGACAGCACGCCGGCCCTGTCGGCGGCGGCCAGCGCCGCCTCGTTGCCGATGTTGACGTCCTCGACCGACAGGAACAGATCGCGGGCCGACAGGCCGATCTCACCCAGTTCCATGCCGCCCGGGGCCAGGATAGCTACCGTGCCGTCGCCCTGCAGCGAGGCGCCGTCGGCCACCTTGACCTCGCCTGTGCCCTCGGAGGGGCCGAAGGCCAGGATATCGTTGCTGACGACCAGCATCGCCTGGTTGGCCGCCGGCATGAGGGTGACGCCCCGGGCCGCGCTCCAGCCGACCGTGCCGCGGCCGCGCGTGTCGATGGCGGCACCCTCTTCCAGCGTTACGGCGCCCGCGCCCGAACCGCCCAGGATGACGGTGCCCGCGGCCAGCCTGCTGCCTGCCCGCATCACGACGGAACCACTGGGCGACAGGCCGCCTGCGCTGTTCATCGGCTGCACGCCGATGCCCAGCACCGTCGCTCCCAGGGCGTTGAGTTCGGCATCGCGCAGCATCACCCGGGTGCCGGAGGCCGCGCCGCCGGCGCCCACGATCTCGTACTCCGTGCCGCTGAAGGCGATGGTGCCGCCGTAGCCGCCTTCGGCGGCCTGGTTGCGCAGCGCGCCATCGAAGACGAAGACTTCGCGGCTCGGGTCCGGGACGGCGCTGAAATCGAAGCCGATGGGACGCACGTCGGCCGGCAGGAAAGGCATGGCCACACGCGGCGTACCGTAGCGCGCCATTTGCGAGGCCGTCCACTCGGTGAAGGTGCTCTCGTTGTAGTCGGCGTGGCGGCGCACCGCGTCGGCCGACATGAGCGTGATGGCGCGCGGCACGGCCGCGGCCACGCCGGTGCCGGCCGTGCCTACCCGCGCCGTGGTGCGCATGATGCCGTTGACGTCCTCCCAGGCGGTGCGGGGGCCGGCGCCGCGCGGCATCGAGGCGCCCAGCTCCACCCGGTAGCCGCCGGGCATCAGCGCATACTGCGCCGGCAGCAGGGTGTAGGTGCCGGCCGCCAGCCCGGGCACGCCCTCGCCGATCGTGATCTGGCGGCCGATGGCCGGACTGTCCAGCGCGGGATCGACGGGCGCATGGCCGCCCGTGTAGCCGGGCACGATGGCGTAGACCTCGTGCCCGGCGGACGAGCCGTTGTACGGATTGCCGTCGCCCAGCGCGGTGTTCAGGATATCGACCGACCCGCCGCGGCCCGGCCTAAAGCCCACGCCGCGCAGTTCGCCACCGCCCGAGACGTCGATGAGCGCTCCGTCCTCGGCAGTGAATCGGGTAGCCTTGAAGACGATCCCGCCCGAGGTCCGGTCGTTCTGGTAGGTATCCAGGCCGCCCACGTAGTCGTAGCGGGCTTTCTCGCCGTCGTAGAGGTAATCGATGCCGTCGATGGTGTAGCCGTAGGGCAGTGCCAGGCCGGCTGCGCTGACCGAGGTGACGCTGCCCGGCAGCAGCGCCAGCTCGGCGCGGTCGGGGTTGCGCAGGTAATTGGGCGTACCGGAGCTGAACGGGGTGCCGCTCGTGTTTCCACCATCGGAAAACTCGATGCGGCCCAGCGGCGCGAACACGGCGCCGCCCTGCTCGATGGCCGGCGCGTTGACGATCAGGCGGCCGAACACGGAATGCGGGGCCTCGGCGGCGCCGGCGTCCGGTCTGCGCAAACGCAATACCGCACCCTCGTTCGGCTCTCCATTCGCGCCGTCCGGCCCAACGCCCACCCGGATCAGGCCGACTTTGTGGGTGGTGGGATACAGCCGGTCGGCGGTGAGGATCAGCTCGCGCTCGGCGACGATGCCGCCGTCGTCGAAGCGGATGTCGCCGCGGCTAGCCAGTTCGACCGAGGCAAAACCGGGCAGATCGACGTCCTCGTACTGCGTCGGCTGACTCTGCATGCGGTAGATCGTGCGCCGCGTGCCCGCGCCGAAAAGCATCGGGCCGCCGGCGATGTCGATCAGGCCGGCTTCGGCGACGAAGCGGCTGCCGGCGCCGGTCAGGGCGGAACCCGTGGTGCCGGAGCCGATCTCGACCCCCTGGAAAAGCTGGTTGTTGCCGGAGGGCGCAGGCGTTGCCGTGCGCCCCTCGAAGCGCAGGTAGGGCGCAGCCAGCCGCACGCGCGAATCGGGCGTGTCTTGCGACAGCGACAGCACGCCCTGCCTGAGCACGATTTCGCGTCCGAGCGACAGGTCCACGTCGCCGTCGAAACGGATGGCGTCGCGGGCATAGACCGAAAGGCCGTCGAAACCGGCGCGCTCGATTTGGCCGACGCTCAGATACATCTGGCCCAGATCCCCGGCCGGCCCGTCGGCCGCACGATCCTGCGCGCCGATCGTCACGACCCGCAGCGCCTGGTCCTCGACCGGGGTGTCGCCCGCCAGGAAAGTGCTTTCCAGCAGGATGTCCAGCGTGCCGCCGAACGCGTGGCCGCCGCCGCCCCGGGCATCGACCGCGCCGTCCAGCACGATGCGGTTGGAAGAGACCAGCGCCAGCGTGCCGCCGTCGCCGGCCACCTCGATGGCCGGCTCGCCGGCGTAGACGTCCAGCTTGGCCGCCGCTCCGGACAGGTCCAGGCGTGCGCCCTCCTCCACCACGACCGGCAGGCCACTGACTTCGTACAGGTCGGCGGCGAAGCGATAATCCTTGGCCCCCAGCGTGATATCGCCGCCGTCGCGCACGATGCCGTAGCGGCGTCCCTGCAAGTCGGTGGACGTCGCCGCATCGCCGGACACGTCGAGCACCGCGTGCTCGCCGATGCGCAGCGTGCGGCGATGGACGGCGCTGCCCCCGCCCGTGGCATTCACGATGTCGATCGCCCCGCCCTGCGCCGTCAGCCGGCCGTCGACGTCGATGCCCTGCGCGCTGCCGTGGATGGCGATGGATTGGCCGGGATCGACGCGGATGTCCGCGCCGGTGCCGATGGTGACGGGACCGGCGGTGCCGCTGCCTTCCGAACGCGACGCGCCCAGGATCAGGCTCGCGCCTTGCCGCTGCGTCACCGAGCCGGCCATGTCGTCCATCATGTACAGCGGCGGCGTCCAGCGCTCCAGCGCCGAGGCGGGGTCGCCGCCGGATGCGATGGCGCGCATCGCGGCGCCGGCGCGGTATACCGGCATCTCGACGCCGATGCGCGTGCCGTCGGCCACGATCAGGCCCTGGTTGCCGTTGATCTCGTAGCGGGAGAAGCCGGACCTGACGATGGCGGGATCGATGGCCAGCGTCGGCTTGACCCGCACGTCGCGGTCGAACCGCACGCGATCGGGCAGATTGGTGCCGGCGGCGATCCGCAGGTCGACGGGCAGGGGCTCGCCGGCGGCATAGGTGATGCGCTGCTGCGCGATGGGCAAGCCGTCCGGGAAAACCTCGCCAGGCACGATGAAAGCAGCCAGGAATCCGGGCGAGTTCGTCGCCATCGTCCGGATGATCGTGCCGGCGGGAAGCGGGTCCGCCGGCGGCCGGCCCGCCTGGTTCCTGATGGTCTGCCAGTTCGTCTCGCCCGGCAGCATCGCGGCCACCTGAAAGATGCCCGACGGCGGCATGGGCAGGGACCATTCGGCGGCAGTCGTCACGGTATTGTTGGCGTTGATCTGCAGGTTCGCGTCGCCCACGGCTTCGCCCGGCCCCACCCTGTCACGGATGACCGTGTAGTCGAAGCTCAGGGCCTGGCCGGCGGCGATCAGCACGTCCTCGGCCAGCGTGATGCCGACGGGCACCGTCTCGCCGGCCACGAGCAGACCATTGGTCTCGAAGACCTCGCCGCCGATGGTGACCGCGCCGCCGGATTCGATGGCCAGCGTGCCGCCGCCTGCCACGCCGTAGCCGCGGATGTCGCCGTCCAGCGTCAGCGCGGCTTGGTTGACGGACTCCCCGGTGCCGCCGCGCACATTGGTGCGCAGGACGACGTCGCCGCCGCGCCCGCCCGCCAGGCCGCCATCGGCCAGCAGCCCCGCGCCGGAGGAAACGTTGATCAGGCTGCCCGGCTCCAGCGTCACGAAATGCGTGTTGGCCAGCGTCACGTCGCCGCCGTCCACGTAGGCCAGCCTGCTGAGGTCGCTGTCCGCGTCCTTCCAGGCATTGACCCATACGCCACGCACGTCGAGCGCGGCCCCTTCGCGCAGCACGATGCGCGATTGCCCGTCATCGTCGAGCAGCACCCCGCTCATGCCTTGCCCGGCACCGCCGGCCGTCACGTTGGTCGCGCCGATGGCGCCGCCGCGCGCGGTGACGTCCGCGCCGATGTCGATGTCGGCCGCCACCATCTGCAGCGCCCCGCCATCAGCCAGGTTCAGCTCGCTTTCGATGCGGATGGCGCCGCGGGTCTGCAATGTCAGCCCGCCCAGCCCGGCCTGGCTCAGCCGCGCAGCATCCAGCCACGCCGTGCCCAGCAGATCTTCCGGCAGCGCGTCGCCGACGCCGACGCCCACGCCCGCCGCCGCGCCGCCATAGCTGCCCACCCGCACGTCCACGTCGTACAGGCCCGCTTCGTTGGCTTGGACGCCGTAGCGGCCCAGCGTCAGCTGGCCGGCCCGCGCCACGGCGGTCTGGGCCTGCAGGTAGCCGTCGTCGAGCGCGGCGCGCGGGCGCGTCTGGCGCACGCCGTTGAAGACCCTGGCCTCGATGTCACCATCGAGCACGGCTGTGGAGGCGCTGACGATGAATTGGCCGGCGTCGCGACCAACGGTATAGCCAGGCTCCCAGCGCCGCGGGGGCCCGATCAATGGGTTGTGCCAGGTCTCAGTGTGGTCCCAGCGCTTGCTGGCGCGCTCGTACCCCCTATAAAGTCCCTCATAGAGTATGCCCGCCGGCGCCGACGACAGATCGTAGAGCCGGCCATCGGCGCCGCGTAGCCAGGTGTGGCGGATGTAGCCGGCCTGCACGTCCAGCGTGCCGCCGGACAGGTTCACCATCGAGCCCGGCTGGGTAAGGACCTGCGCGCCGCCCAGCAGAACGGTGCCGCCCTGGGCGGCCCATTCGCCCACACTATGGCCCTGGTTGTCCAGGTAGCCGCCCACCTCCAGCAGCCCACCCCCGGTGTACCAGCGTTCGGTTTCGTAGCCGCCGGTGCCAGCCGGCACATGGATGAGGGTGCGGCGGTCGATCCAGACATCGCTATTGTTCAGCGTGCCGTCGTCGCGGTTGACCGGCGCGTCGCGCTGCTCGTTGCCCTGGATGTTGACCTCGATATTGTTGGACTCCATCGCCACGCGCACGCCCACCGCGCCCGAGACGTCCAGCTGCGAGCCGGATGCCACATGGGCTCTGCCGCGTCCGTCGGCCACGATCTGGCCGCCCGTGGCCAAGGTCAGCGAATCCCGCTCGAACACGACGTCGCCGCCCGAGACGATTTCGATGCGCGACTGGTCGCGCCGGTCGGCCAGGCGCGAATAGTTGTCGAACGTGCCCGGATCGTCGCGCAGGCGGTCGTTGTCCTGGCGGGCCGATTCCTCGACGAGGGCGCTGCGCTGGCTGTCGAGCGCCTGTTGCCCGTCCTCGTCGATGAGGACCGCCGTGGTGGCGCCCTCGCCCAGGACCACGCGGCCGGCCGCGTCGCCCACCGAGTTCAGCAGATGCACCGTGCCCCGCCGGTTGACCGTGGTCGTGGCCGCCGCCACGCCGGCCTGGCGCACGTCGCGCCCGGCCAGGGTGACGTCGCCCTCGCGGGCCAGGATCAGGCCGGTATTCGACACGCTGCCGGCCGTGCTGTCGACGGCGAATTGCGGGGCGATCTCGCTGCCCTGGGTGGTGGCGGTCTGGTTGCCGGTGGTGCTGACGCCGCGCCGGATGATAAAGTCGTCGCCCGCAGCCAAGGCGGTCTGGCCCTTGTGCGTGGCGATGTCGCCGGCGTTGCTGGCGTCGTGGCCCAGCAGCAGCACGTAGCCGCCGCTCTGCGTAACGGATTCGGGTACGTGCGTGCGGATCCGCGCGCCCGCCTCGACGCGCACCGCACCCAGGGCGTCGGAAAAACTGGTCGTATTGGCGTTGGGGCCGTACAAACCGTTGTCGCGGAACTGGTCGTCGCTGATCTTCGCCGCAGCCACCACCAGGTTGCGTACGTTGACCTGGCTGGAGCCCGAGAACACCACGCCATTGCGATTGACGATCATCACCGTCCCATCGGCCTGGATCTGGCCCTGGATTTGGCTCGGGCGCGCCTGCGGGTCGTTCACCCGGTTGAGCACCGCGTCGGTGCGCTTTTGCTGGAACTCAACCGTGGTGTTTCGACCCACGTTGAACGTCTCCCAGTTCAGGATCGCCTTGTCCGCCGTCTGCTCGATGGCCACCGTGGTGCGACCGCCCTCCCGGGTCTGCACCGGCGACTTGGCATTGAGCCAGCCGGCCGTCAGCGGATCGGCATCGACCTTCAGGCCGCCCTCGGCCAGCCCGTCGGGCACAGAAGGTCCATTTGCGGCCGCGGCCCGCGCCGCCGCCTGCGCGGCCTGCTGGGCGGCAATGGCCGCCGCCGCACTGCCCAGGTTCTGCACCGAGCGGTTCAGCGTGGCGCGCGCCTGTTGCTGTTGGCGCGCCGCCGACCCGGCCCCGGCCAGCATGCCGTTGGGCAGCCGACCTGTGGCCGCCGCGTG
Source organism: Bordetella petrii (assembly GCA_017745595.1). Taxonomy (GTDB): domain Bacteria; phylum Pseudomonadota; class Gammaproteobacteria; order Burkholderiales; family Burkholderiaceae_B; genus Bordetella_A; species Bordetella_A petrii_C. The sequence continues at coordinate 14,854 of WMBV01000049.1, read as the reverse complement.
CCCTTGCGTGGCTCCCTTGGCCGCCATCCAGCCGCCGCTGAACGGGCGCGGCTGGGCATGAGCATACGGACCCGCAACGCTGCCCACAACGGCCAGCACCGCGAGCGCCGAAGCCAACGGCGTCAGGCGCGGCGCCCTTCCCCTGCTCTGGCGGCCATGGCCTTTTCCATTTGTCGTGCTGCCGGGGAAAACGTGATTGCTGTGGGTGGGCGTGGGCATGTCCAGTCAGTTCCAGATCGAGCGGTAAGGCGAACTGAACCCGTTGGAATGGGCTCAGGCTACCAACTCGACGTTTAACCCACGCTTTGCGGCACTGAAATTTGATGAATTATTTATGACGTTCCGTCAATCTGCGCAAATAGGCTAACCCAAACCCGACTAGCTCAATATCACCAAGTCGCCGATGCGACGCACATGCACTGAATGCACAGCTTCGAGCAAGTCGATGGCGTCGTCCAACGCGGTGATCGCCAACCGAGCGCTAAAGCGCCGGTGGGCGGCAGCGTCATTGAGCAGAACTACCCGGCCAGGCCGATAGCGGTTGATTTCTTCGACGGCTTCGGCCAGCGGCATATTGTCGAAAACGACAATACCCTGGCGCCACGCGTCATCGCCCCGAGGCAGGCCGACCGGCGCCTGAACCCATCGGCGATCGTACATAAGCTGCTGGCCGGCCTCCAAGGCGACCACGCGCGTGGGATGGTGCAGTTGGGCGCTGCCTCGCCGGCACCGCAAGCGCACCCATCCATCGGCCAGGCGGCGGATCTCAATATCGGCGTCTTCCATGGCAAGACGCGAACCTTCGGCCGCCAACTCGCACGGGGCGTTGCGGGCGGAAACCTCCGCTTCGCCCGCAATCAGCGACACACGCCGCACGCCGGCCCGCTCTTCTACCGCGATGCTGGTCTGCGTATTTAGGGATACCTGCATGTTTTCGCCCAGGCTGACGGTACGCTGCTCGCCCGTGGCCGTGCGGTAGTCGGCCCCAAGCTCCGACCACGACGGCCACAAGCCCAAGGGGGGCCGAATGATTCCCACCACCGCCACGGCGCCGAAGGCCGACGCCGCCGCACCCACAAACAGCCTGCGGCGCATGCGCACCGGTGCCTCTTTCATCGCATGCCGGTGCCCCCTGGCGGCAAAGGCCTGCGCGGTTTCATCCACGGTCTTCCAGTCGCGGGCTGCGGCTGACCAGGCCTGAGCATGGGCCGGGCTCTGGTCGCGCCAACGCCGAAACGCGGCCACGTCTGCTGTGGTCGGCCGTCCGGTCTTGAGTTTAATGGCCCAGGCGCGCGCCTGCCGACGCAGCGCCGGCCCATCGCCGCGCTCGTTCCCGGAGGGCGGGGGAAAAGCATCGGGTTTCATCGGCGGCATTACGGCGTCCATCGCGGGGGTCTACTGACTATAGACGTTTGAGTTCGCCGATACGGCACCATCCGCACGGAAAGAAAGCCTGCTTTCATTCTTGTGTATCTTGTTGGTCTAGTTTCTCGAGCGCTAGCAGGCAAGCATCGTTGGCCTTCTGTATTTCGCGTCGAATCATGCGCACAGAAACCCCCCAACGTTTGGCCAGCGCCTCCGTGTCTTCGCCGTGCACGCGATGGCTCACGAGCAATTCGCTTTGGCGCGGCGGCAACTGATTGAGCACCGCCATGACTTGCTCCATGCGCTCGCGGGCAAGCAGTTCGCGCACTTGGCTGGGGGCCTCGTCGCGCGCCTGTTCGAAGATGGCTTCGATGTCATCGTCGCTGACCAAGCGCGCATCCTTGCGCATTCGATCAATGGCCGAATTGACGGCCGTATTGACCAGATAGGTCCGGGGATGTTTTACATCATCGAGGTTTTCCTGCGAAGCCAGCCGCACGTAGGCGTCGTGCAAGGCGTCGGCTGCCATCTCTTGCGAACCACCCAGGCGATAGGCAATCTGCGCCTTCAAGGCATCGTAGCGGGACATCAACAGACGCTGCAGGCGCGTCAAGCCCTGGCCGCTCACCGGGAACAGCCGCCGAACCGCGCCACCGCGCCCGGTTCAATCATCATCAGCACCGGCTGCTCCACCCCGGGAGGCGGAGGATCTACGGCCAGGGTCATCAATACCTTGCGCAGCTTGGGTTCCAGTTCGGGCTGCTCGGCGACTCGCACGCGCAGGCCCTCAAGACGCCGTTGGGCGTTGACGGAGAAACGCAGAACGATGCGCCGGCGATCGGCCTGAAGATCCGGCCGTGTGCACAGCGACTGAAAGACTGCATTTTGTAAATAACCATCGTAGATCCATTGTCGTTGCCGCATGTGCGCGGCGGTGGCCGCGCTCGGTCTGTCCCTATCGTGCCTGGACGCAATGGGCGCCACCGTAATGGTGTGCCCGGCGCTCGCGTGCGCCTCCAGGCCGGTGCCTGCTAGCAAAGCGGCAATGGCCGCATCCGGGCTGCGCCGACCATCCACCGGCGAAGAAAACTTACCGGTGGCCTGATCGGTTTCGTACAGCACCGAACGGCCGGTAATTTCACCGTAGCGCGTCAGCGCTTCGCCCAGGGGCAAGCGAGGCATATTGAAATCAAATGCATCCTGAGCATGCGTGACTGAAGCAGGCTGTGCGAGCGCCGTCTCAGCAATCAGGCCCGCCCGCGTCGCAACAGCCCCGGTGCCAAACACGACGATCAGGGCAAGAATACGCACATGGGCAACCGACAAAATGACTCGAGACAAAAACTGACGGTCCTCATTGCGCAAACCAGCCAAAGGATGGGCCTGCGTGTAAAGTGCCGATGACGCGGGGACGACAGATCCAGTCAGTCGGGAATGGTACAAAATGTTTGTTCTAGAAATATGACAACATCTGCCAACAGCTGCGAGGGCTTGCCGCAAGCCGATCTGGTAGTTTCAAGACAAGTCGGCTCGAGGTAACTCGAATCGATTCATCAAATCGTCATAATAAAAAGAGATAGCGCGCCTATACTGGGATGGTCGCTTACGCATCTCCCGGACACACTATGCGCCTGTCCATTTTAATAGCCCTTCTCTGGGCATTTTCGTTGCAAGCACCTGCCCTGGCGACCGAGTCTGTGGCGAGCACGGGCACGCTATCGGAAGCATGTGTCGACGTGGAGGTCGGCGGCTATCGTGCTTTGTCTTACGATTGCCTGAGCCGGCAAATGGCCCCGTCCAAGAACCATGCGCCCGACGCGCCCGCTCTCGCCGCCGAAGAAATTGCCAAACAGGGTCCTAATCGCTTAGGGCTGTTCAATCAAGCTGCCACCTCTAACCGCATGGGCAACCAGTTCGGCCAGTCCGCCTTCCCCCAAAGGCCGCCGCCCGTGCAATATAACTCGCCCTTGCTGCGCTAAGAATTGTGCAGCAAGGCGGATGGCTGGGCACCGATAAGCCTCGATGCCCAGCACTGGCCTCGAGGCGCTCACAGTTCAAAATCTGACCATCAAATTCGCCTTCACTCCATGGTCCCGGGTCGAGCCGGCCAACTGGCCAGAGTAAGAGAAGCCGAACGTGGCGCCTGGAGCCAGGCTCAAATCGATTCCCGCCTCGACGACGGCGCTGTCCTTGGCTATCGGCACGCCCGCGACGGTGAAGGTGTCACGCGCGGAAAAACCGTGCCGCGCTGTGGGGGTGGTGTCGCCAAAGGCATGCCGCCATCCTGCCGCAACACGTAATGTGCCCTCTGTGGCGCTGGCGCTCAGTCGATGCTCGGCACGCAAGCCCAGCGTGGAAAAGGTGACATCCGTACTCCCGCCTCGGCCCGAGAGCGCCGCAGCCCCGCCCCGTTCACTATAGCCGTCGGTGCGCAGGTCTACATGGGCCAGGCCGGCGTACGGCTCAACCTGTAGCGGGCCCGCATCGATGCGGTACGCCAGCACGCCGAAGGCCTGCGATGTGCCGCCATGGTAGCCGGCACCAGTGCTGTCATCCAAACCGGGAAGGAAGACTGAACGCTTGGTATCGATATCGTGCCAGGTATAGGCCGGGCCTAGGCGCAGCCCGAGTGCATCCCATTGCGTACCACCGGAAAGCCCCAGGTGATAATTGTCGCTGTTAGCCGAAGAAGCGCGGTCGTGCGCGTTGAAGTCCGAGCGGCTGTACCCGGCCAGCACGCCGACGCGCCAGTCGCCAACTTGTCGGTCCGCACCGATCAGCAAACCCTTGGCATCGCGGTCCAGGCGGGCTGTATTGCCGTCGCTATCGGTCGAGCCCCAGGAACCGAACGCCTGTGTCCAGACCACCGGGCCGGAATCGCTTGCGGCCACTTCGGTGGGCGTCTGTGCGGCCCCATAGGCCTGGACCGGCACGGTGGATGCCCCCGGCGTGGCGAAAGCAGCGCGAACGCGGTCGGTGGCCGCCTTGCGCACGAAGCGGCTGTCTTCGATCAGCGCCGTCCCAGTCGAGGCATGGACCTCGCCCGACAGCGTATCGAGGCTATCGCGGATGACCTTGGCATCGCCGGGAAGCTGGGCGATGGCATCATAGACGGCATGCCCCGCAGCTATGCCGATGCTCTCGATGCCATTTTCCGTCGCCGTCTGGTTGCGCGTCAGCGCAACCGAGGCAAAGTCGCGATCATTACGCGCCAATTCCAGCTCGACCGTTCCGACTCCATAGTCATAGGTCAGGTCCGGCGTCAAAAAGGCGAAATCGGACGAGACCTCGTCAAAAGCGCCCGAGAGGCCGCCGTCGGCTGTCAAGATGATATAGGTCGAACGCAAATCGTAGTCGCCGCTGGCCCCGACATGGGCCACAGCGCCGCCACGCAGCGTACGCCGCCCGTCACCGCCACTTGATCGCTATCGGCGCCTTGCGGATCGACCTCGACTTCGAAGCGCGAACAAAAGGGCCTATCGGTCCTGTTGCAGGCGCCGGCGTTCGTCCTGGGTCAGGCGAGCCCAGTGCTTGGGATCGATGTTGTCCCCCAAGCCCACGATCTGCGCCAGGTTCGCCGAATCATAGGGACGCTGCAGGCTCGAGGTCGGACCGGAACGCGGCGCGGGCGGCGCCTGTGTGCCGCCACCGGCCGGCGCATCGGTGCCAAAGCCCAGGATTTGCACGCTGATGATCGACGGCAACGCCTTCTGCGCCGCCGCCCGGGTGCGGGCCACCGTGTCCTGTGCGGCCGTGGCCGCCGAACTGGCCGCCGCGCTGGCGCTGGTCAGCGCCCCCACGTTCACCGCCGCCATCACCGGGATGCCCGTCACCTCCCCCTGCCCCACGATGTTCTCGGCGTTGACCACTTGCAGCGCCGCGAAGTTGGCGTCACCCGAAAAACGGATGCCCGCCTCGCCCGCGTCGATAATGCCCAGCGGCGCGATCAGGTCGAGATTGCCCGGCGGCACCTCCGGGATCGACGCCAGTGTGGCAATCCCTGCACCTGTGGCAGGCGTGGCCGGCGAGAGCGTCACGTTGCCCAGCGCGTCGTACTGCCGGCGCGGCGGGGTGTACACCAGGGTGGTCTTGGCCCCGCGCCCGGCGTTGATGTCGCCAGCGTTGGTCCAGCCCAGGATGTCGCCGCCGTAGGTCGTCATGATGCGCGACAGGCCCAGCGCGATGTCGCCCTGGCTGAACAGCTGGATGTCGCCTTGCCCCTGGGTCAGGATGCCGTTGTCACCGTCCCCTGGGCGCACCGCCTCCAAGCCGATGACGATGTCCCCGCCCGGCGCCAGCATCTGGATATCGCCACCACCCTCGGTCCTCAACAGGCTGGTGCGCCGCGGCGTACTCCCCGGATTGTCCTCTTCGGAGACGAACATGGTGAAATCGCCCTGGTAGCCGGATGTACCCGCCTCACTGTCCATCTTCGGGAACAGGGCCTCGATCATGCGGCGCCCGCGCAGGTAGCTGCCGTGGCGGTCGCTGTCCGGGTCGTTGTATTCGCGCCCGGCCGCACGCAGTTCGGCAAAGTAGACCTCGCGCAGGAAGATGCGCTGCTGTTCCGGGGCCAGAGCCTGGAAGTAGGCCAGGGCGCCGGCCGTGGCCGAGCCGGACTCTGTCCCGCCGCCGGTGGCGTAGCCGTAGCGCCCGGCCAGCCAGTCGATCAGTTCTTCCTCGTAGGTCTTGACCACCCTGCCCGGCTGGTCGGCCAGCGGCCGGCCCGGCTCGGCCAAATTGGCCGGGTTCAGGTAGGCGTCGATCAGCGTCCGGTAATCCGGGCCGGACGCGCCCATGCCCGCGTTCACCACGATGTCGGCGCCGCCGCTCTGGGCATTACCGGCGCCGGCATCGCTGAACGGGCCGACACTGCGGAGCCAGCCCCGGTCGGCCTGGTAGACATTGCGCCCGGCAGTCAGCTCCAGCGTGCCCGGGCCCACCACCTGAGTATTGATATGGATCAGGTCGCGGCCGGCCTCGATCAGCGAGACATCCGTGGAACGGTAGTGGCCCAGGGCGGACTCGGACAGCCCCGGAAACCCGCCGCCATACTCCACGATGTCCCGGCCCGCGCGCACATGGGCCGGACGGCCCGCCAGGTTGACGAACGCCGTCTGGCCACTCAACCCATAGTAGCCGTAGATCAGTTGATAGATGTCGCCCTCGCTCGCATAAAAGCGCGCGGGCGCGACCGTCTGCCCCGCCAGGGCCGGGTCATACACGGAAGACAGCCTCAGGCCGTAGATGGCATCCCGGGCCAGGAATTCCAGCCAGCCGCCGGACGACACGTCCGCGGTCAAGGAACGGAGGGTGTTACTCGACGAGTTGCCGTAAATGGCGCCGCCGGCGGCCAGCGCGCCGAAGCGGGCCGGCAGGTCGCCGCCTTCGCCGCCGATGCCGACATCGCCGCCGGTGCTGAACAGTTGTACTTCGGTGTGACCGGTACGCAGCGCCACCCCGTTGCGGGACGGATCCTCGACGTTGAGCAGCACATCGCCCTGGCTGCGGATGGCGGCCCGGGCGTCGCCCAGCACCAGCCGCAGGCCGCCGAAGGTCCGTTTGTTCACCAGCAGCAATTCGTCGTCCGGACGCGGGTCGGTGTTGTTGGAGGCCACGTCATAGGTGTGCCACAGATCCCCCAGCGCCTTGGCCTGCACCCGCACGTCGCCGCGCAGATTGGCCACACCGCCCCGGTCCAGGGTGCTGCCCAGAAAGACCGGATCGAGGGTGCCGGACACGTCCAGGTTCAGGTCGCCGCCGCCGTAGGTATGGCGTTGCCCCCCGCCATCCACCCAGCCGGCGCCGCCGACCATCAGGAAGACACCGCCCAGGACTTCACCCTCGGCAGTCCGGGTATGGGCGCCGACATCGCCGCCGGCGGTCACCGTCAGGTTGCCGCCGCCCAGGGTGCCGATGCCGTCAAAGCCCAGCAGATCCAGATATTGACGGCTGCCGGAACCGACCAGGCCGTAGTTGCCGGGATTGATACCCCACACCTGCCGCGGCCCGCCTTCGGTGCCGGAGGCGGCCCACAGCCAGCGACCGGTCTCGCCATCGGATCGATGGCCGTGGATATCACGACCTGCCATCAGCAGCACATTGCCGCCGCCGGTATTGATCAGGGCAGTGGCGGCGGCCGCCGTTGCTTCATACTCGGTGTGTTGGCCGCCCAATACCGTGCCGTCCTCCGTGCGTTCGGCGCCCAGCGCCGGGGCGCCGGCCACTCCGGTGCCGGCGGTGTAGACGCTGAAGCGGGATTCCTGGCGATAATCACGGCCAGCGATCAGTTCCAGATCGCCGCTGCCGGTGCGGATGACGCTCAAGCCCTGGACCGCCTTGTCCACGCCACCAGCGCTGGATACCAGATAGGAATTCTCCAGAATCAGGTCGCCCTGATCCGGAAGCGTCCGGGCCGCCCGGCTGCTGGCGGAGGCCAGATCGGCGCCGGCCACCAGGCGGACATCCCAGCTTTCCGTTCCCTGCTCCATGGCAGATGCCATGGGCCAGATCGGCTGTTCGACCTTCTCACCGCCTTCGAAGCTGGAAATGCCGAAGCCCTTCGGTAGTACGAAACCTGTTTCCAACTGGAGGTCTTCCCCATATTCCTTCGCATCTATTACGTTAATACCCTGAAGATCTGTTCCTGCGGGTATTACTGAGGGCCTGAAACTCATTAGTACGCTAAACGTACTGCCCTGGAATATCGTTGTGCCAGCAGGAAGTGACACGAACCCGACTGTGGTGCCGGCCGGAACCAGCCCAGGTCCGTAAGTTGTCCCTGGTCGTGCAAGGTCATTGATCTGTACAGGCAATACGATATCAGCGGGAAGTGTTGCGCCAAAAGGCAGAGATACAGGACTCGATAATTCACCATCGAACGGTATCAGGACGTTTGGAGAGACCTGAATCAACGTGTCCGTCAGTTCGAAAGGCAAGAGGTATGAGTTTCCTGAGCCATGAACGCTGCCCAAATTCCATCCCGATCTCAGCGTTAGGTTTTCCTCAAGCTCAAAGTCCTGCGTCAACCGGCCATTGCCATCCAGCAACCCTGGATCCAACTCAAAATCCAGCGTGTAGCTGCTGTCCGGCGTATTGGGCGGCAGCTTGAAGCCGTCGGTGACGCTGCCGTTCACTTCCAGGTCTCCCCCGGCGCGCATCACGAACACCCCGGCAGTGCCGCTGCCGTACACAGCGGGGTCCACGCCCGGCCCGTAGCGATATTGCGCGAAGTTCAGATCGCCGTCGATGCGCAGGTTGCCGTCTTCGGTTGCCGAGACGATCTCCACGCCCGGGCGCAGGGAAAACGCCTTGCCGGCGGCCGCCTTCAGCCCGGCCAGGCGATCCTGCAGGCCGCTGTTGGCCAGCGCCGCGTCGATGAAGTCCTGGCTGTCCTGATGGATGCCGTCCAGGTAGTCCTGGCCGATCACCTGGGTGCCGGTGTTGTCCGGGTCGTCCGGCGCATTGTCGTACGTCCAGAAACCGTTGACCGAGACCCGTTTGGCGCCGTTGACGGTCAGGTTTTCGCCGGCATCCACCGCCACGTCGTTGCCGGCGGCGCCGCCCACGCGGCGGGCGTTCAGGTCGATGGTGCCGCGGCTCTGGCCGCCGGCAGCCACGGTCAGCGTAACGTCGTTGCCCAGCACCAGGCGCCCGTCGCGGCTGGTCAGGTTGATGATGGCCCGGTTGCTGCCCTCGATCGGATCGCCGTGGCTGTCCAGCTTGAGTTGATCGCCGCTGGCGTCCAGGGTGGCGCCGCCGGCGACCCGCAGATTATTGGCCGCAGCCAGGTAGATGCTGCCGGCGTGCTCGCCGCCGGCGCGCAGCGCGCCCTTCACGATCAGGTCGCCGTCGTTGGCGGTGGCCTCGATGTGGCGGGCGCGGACTTCTTCTCCCAGGGTCAGATCCCCCTGGCTGGTCTCGAAGCCGCGCAGGTAATCGAAGCCGCCCTCGGTCAGGCGCCGGTTGAGCGTCACGAAGCCGGGCAACGCATTGGCCTTGATACGAATGGTGCCGCCCTCGCCCCGGCCCTGCGGATCCGCCTTCAGATCGCGGGCGATCAGTTGGCCGGTCAGCTCCACGGTGCCGTTGACGGCGTTGGCTTCCAGTTTGCCCGCGTCGCTATGGGGCGCGGAGACGTCGATGCGGCTTCCCGCCGATTGCCGGATGCTGCCCTCGGCACTGTCCAGGCCGACCGTGCCGCCGAAGCTGTATCGGGTGACGTCGAAGAAGTCCACCGCCCGACCCGCCACATCTATCATGCTGCCGTCGGCCAGCACCAGGTCCCGGGTGGACGCCACGGCCACCTTGCCGCTGGGGACGACGATGCTGCCGTCGATGCGGACGCGGTTGCCCTCCAGGCTCAGTTGTCCGCCCAGGTCCAGGTCCGCCGGATTCACGGCGGCGGCGTTGTCGGGACGCGCCACCCGCAGATCGCCGCCCGCGCGATAGGTCATTTCCGAGCCGGCCTGGCCGGTGAGCACCGGCGCGCTCAGGGTCAGGTTGCCGCCGCCGAAGGTGTCGTCGCCGTTTCTTCGCTGGTAAACGGACAGGCCGCTGTACAGTTCGCTGGTGATGCGTTCCCTGGCCTGGAAGGTGACGTCGCCGAAGCCCAGCATCAGGCGTTCCAGGGTGGCGTTGGCGGTCTGATCGCCGGCCAGGCCGTTGAAGCCGAACACCACCTCGTTGGCGTCCACCATGAAGCCGCCGGTGCCGGTGCCGGCTCCGCCAGCGATCACCTCGCCAGGCGCCACCGAGCCCACTTCCCAGTCCGGCGCGCCTTCGCGGCCCGAGCTGTAACCGAGGCCGCTCCAGATGAACCGGTCCGTGCGGATGATGGCGGTGTCGCCTCCCTCGCCGAGGCCGTAGATGGCCGGGGAGATGAAACGCAGGGCGGCGCGGGATTGGCCGGTGTCCGGATCGTAGGTATCCAAGGCCACCGGGCCGAAGAAGTTGATCGAATTCTTGGTCTGCAGGCTGAAGCTTTCCAGTTCGCCCAGGCCCAGCAGGCCGTCCAGGATGCTCTGGCTCAGGCGCCAGCCGTCCGACATCACCCCTTCGGCCTGCGCCAGTGCGGCCTCGGTGCCGATGTTGATGTCTTCCATGGAGATCAGGAAATCGCGCGCGCTCAGCGCGATGTCGCCGATGTCGATGCCGCCCGGGGCCAGCAGCGCCACGGTACCCTCGGCGTGCAGGGCCGCGCCGTCGCCGATGCGCACGCTGCCCTGGCCGCCCATGGCGCCGAACTGCATCACGTCGTTGCTCACCACCAAAAAGGCCGAGTTGCCCTGGCTGGGCGGCGCCAGCAAAAAGCCGTTCTCGCCGGACCAGCCCGGCGCCGCCCGGCCCCGGGTATCCAGCGTGGCGCCGGATTCCACCACGACCGCATCCGCACCGCTTTTATTGAGGCCACCGAGGATCACCCCGCCGGCCTTGAGCGTGGCCCCGGAACGCACGATCGAACTGCCGCTGGGACTCAGTGAGCCGAAGGCATTCACCCGGTTCACCCCTACGGCCAGCAAGGTGGCGCCCAAGGCGTTGAGGTCGGTGTCCGTCAGGGTCACGCGCTCGGCCGCCTTAGTTCCGCCCTGCGAGATCACCTCGTAATCGGCGCCGTTGAACAGCACCATGCCGCCGCGGCCGCCCTGCACCTGAGCGTTACGCAGTCCACCGTCAAACGCGAAGACCCGGTCGGCGGCCGGATCGGCATCGGCGAAGTTGAATTCCACCGGACGCACGTCCTCGGGCACCAGCGGCGCCATCAGGCCAGGGTCGCCGAACTCCGCCTTCCTGGCCGCCACCCATTGCGACAGAGTGGTCTCGTTGTAGCCGGCGTAGCGGCGCACAGTGTCGGCGGCCATGACCGTGGCCTGCACCGGCACCGCGTTGCTGCGCCCGGTCAAGGCATTGGACGTGGTGACGGCGGTGTGATAGAGGCCGGCGGCAGGGGAGGCCGCCACGCCGGCGCCGTAGCGGCCGGCGCTGCCCAGCTCCACCCGGTAGCCGCCGGGCATCAAGGCGTAGGCCGCCGGCAGCAAGGTGTAGGTGCCCGCCGGCAGGCCGGGCACGCCTTCGCCGATAGTGATCTGCAAGCCGGCTTGGGCCTGGCTTGCCAGAGCCGGATCCAGCGGCGCCTGGCCGTCGCCCAGGCCGGGGAGGATGGCAAAGACCCCGGCATCCTGTTCCCCGGCGTGCCACGGGGCGGCGTTGGCCAAGGCGGTATTGAGGATATCCACCGATCCGCCGCGGCCGGGGGTAAAGCCCTGGCCGCGCAGTTCACCGCCGGCGCTGACGTCCAGCACCGCGCCCTCCTGCACCACCAGCGATGCGGCATCGAACCGGATGAAGCCGTTGATGCGGGACCTCATGTAGTCGTTGTTGAGGCTGGACAGGTCGTAGCCCACCTTGGCGCCGTTGTAGTAGTAGTCCCGGCCATCGACGGTGTAGCCGTAGGGCAGCACCAGCCCCGCCGCACTGATCGATGTGATGCTGCCTGCCTGCACGATCACGTCGGTCTGCACATTCCCGAAGTAAGACACCGGACCCAGGGCGGGACGGTCGCTGACGCTGAAGTTCCCCGATCCCATGGTGATGCTTCCAAGCGGGGCGAACAGGGCGCCGCCCTGCTCGATGCGCGGCGACTGAAGCGAGATGGAACCGAACACGGACAGCGGCGTGGCCACCTCGCCGCCGCCCCGGCGCCGCAAACGCAGCACCGCCCCCTCCAGCGGCTCGCCGTTCCTACCCTCCGGCCCCAGGCCCACCTGGATGGCATTGCCGGAATGGGTGGTGGCATAGATTCGCTCGGCGAGGAAATCGAATTCCTTGCCGGTGGCGATGCTGGCGCTATTCAGGCGGATGTCGCCCTGGCTGTCGAAGGCCACTTTGGCAAAGCCCGGCAGATCCAGCGGCGCCTTGTCGGATTTGGCCACGTCGTACCCGCCCCGGGCGCCGAAGGTCAGGTCGCCATTGCCCAGGTCGATCAGGGCGGCGGCAACCGTCAACCGACTGTTTGCAGTGGTCAGTGTGGACAACGGGATCGTATCGTCGTGCAGGAAATACGGAACAAAAGCAGTGGTGTTGGACCCGCCGCCCGCAAGCGGCGTTTCCGTCCGCCCCGCCAATTGCACGTAGGGCGCAGCCAGGTCCACGGCAATATCGGGAGTGTCCGGAGAAGCCCCCAGGACAGCGGCGGTCAGGGACAGGCTGCCGCCCAGATCCAGGCGGGTGTCGCCCTCGAACAGGATGGCGTCCCGGGACCATAGGGAAAGATGATCCAGGCCGGTGGCCATCAGTTCGTCCGCCGCAAATCGGGCCGCCCCGAAAGGCAACCCCCCGTCATCCTGGCCCGGTTGCAAATCCGTCGGCAAATCGCCACCGTCCGTCTGGGTGAGGGTGATGAGACGGGGAACGGCATAACGTGGATCCACTGTGACGCCACCGCGTAACACCGAGGTCTCCAGCATCACGTCCAGGCTGCCGCCGGAAGCCCCTTGCCCCCCACCCGAGGCCAGCAGGGCGCCGTCAAAAGCGATGCCGGCCTTGGAGCGTATTTCCAGGGCGCCGCCGTCGCCAGCCACCAGGGTCGGGCGCGGCTGCCCCAGGTCCAGTTCCGCGCGGGCGCCGGACACGTCGATGACTGCGCCCTCGTCCACAATCACGAACAAATTGTTGACCGGGTAGAGATTATTGGAGTCCGCCTCGTCCGGCCTCAAGCTGCCGAGCACCACCCGGCCGCCGGACAGTACCTGGCCGTAGCGCCGGCCATGCAGATCGCTTGCCACATAGGCGCGGCCGGCGGCATCGAGCACGGCGTTCTCGCCGATCCAGATCGAGCCGCCTCCTTCAACGACAGTGGTGATCGGATTGAGAATGTGGATATTGCCACCGGGCGCGCGCAGGGCGCCGTCCACGGTGATCTGCCGGCCACCGACCAGCGCCAGCGTCTGGCCCGGGTCCACCGTCACTTCGGCGCCGGTGCCGATCACCAGCGCTTGCGCCTGGGCCGCGCCCGAGTCACGGCGGGCCGCTTTCAGGGTGAGGCTGGCGCCAGCGCGTTGCCCGAGTGTGCGACCGAGCGGGTCGTCCAGGTGCAGCGGCGGCGTCCACCGTTGCAGGCCGGCCTCCTCGGAGGCCGCCGCCTGGAAGCCGTCCGCGGGACGGTACACCGGCATGAACACGTCGACGCGGGTGCCGTCCTGCACGGCCAGGCCAGCGTGGCCGTTCACCTCGTAGTGCGAGAAACCGCGCCGGAACAGGCTCGGGGCCAGCACTAACGCAGTGTCTTCGCCCTCCATCTCGACCGCGCCGACGCGGATTTCATTGCCGCTCTCCACCGTCAGCGTACCGCCGCCTTCGACGCCGTAGCCACGCACCTCGGCGCCCAGCAGCAGCCGACTACCGGAATCGGCCAGGCCATTGCGGTAAATGTTGGCGCGCAAAGTGACGTCGCCGCCGCGTCCGCCCAGCAGCGTGCCGTCCCCGCGCACCGCCGCACCGGCGGACACATCGATCAGGCTGCCTTCGGCCAGCGTCACGTCCTGCGTGCCGTTGAAAGTGACGCTGCCGCCCTCCACGTAGGCCTGCCGCCAGCGTTCATCCGGCCCCTCCAGCAACGCGTTGCTCCACAAGCCGCGCACGTCCAGGACGCCGTGCTCGCCCAGGCGCAGGTTGCTGGCGCCGTCCTCGTCCGTCAGCGTGACCTCGGTCTGCGCCGTGCCGTCCAGTGCAGTGTAATTGGTCACCGTGATGCCACCGCCCCGGGCGGTCACAGCGGCGTCCACGTCCACCTGCGCTGACACCAGACGCAGGCTGCCGCCCTCGGCCAGCGCCACGTCGCGTTCGATGGCGATGCCGCCGGCCGTGACCAGCTCCAGTCCGCCCAGGTCCTGGGCGTTCAGCCAGCCCGCATCCAGCCACAGCGTGTCCTGCCGCCCGGCGATGTCCGCCTCGCGCGTGAGCCGCTCGCCCAGCGCGGCGATCTCGCCAACGCGCACGTCCACCGCCTCGGCTTCGACCAGCCCGCGCGCGGCGTAGCGCCCCAGCGCCAGCCGGCCACGGCGGGCCACCTTGTCCTGCGCCTGCAGATACCCGTCCAGCCCCGCGTCCGGCGCCTCGAACTGGCGCGCGCCCTGAAACACACCGGCCTCGATCTCGCCTTCGAGCACCGCCGTCGGCGCGCTCACGATCAAGGTGCCCGCGTCGCGGCCTACCGTGTAGCCCGGCTCCCGGCGCGACGGGGGCGCCACCAGCGGGTTGTACCAGGTGTCCGTCTGCCCCCAGCGCTCGCTCTTGCGCTCGTAGCCCTGGTACAGGCCCGTGTACAACCGGCTGCCCGGCGCGGTCGAGACTTCGTACAGCCGTCCGTCGGCGCCCCGGAACCAGCTCTGCCGGATATTGCCGGCCTGCACGTCCAGCGTCCCGCCCGAGACATTCACGCTCGAACCACGCTGAGTCAACACCTCATTGCCACCCAGCAGCACCGTCCCGC
>WMBV01000048.1 GCA_017745595.1 Bordetella petrii | reverse complement strand
CCTCCCGCCCGCCCGAGGGGGCGCAACTGGTTCCGCGACAGACTTGCCTTGGATACGAGAGCGGCAAGCGGCGTGCCCGGGGACATGCCGGCCTGGCACTGGCCCACGTCTTGTTATACCACCTTCGATTGGGCGCTTCGAAGCGGCCAGCGTCAACGGCGGCGCGGTTTCTCGTCGCCGACGATGCCGCGCTGCCGCGCCCAGATGATTGCCGCGCTGCGCCGATGGACATCGAGCTTGCTGTACAGCGAGGCGACGTGGTTGCGCACGGTGTGGCGCGACAGGTGCAGGGCCTGCGCGATGTCGGGGTCGCTCATGCCCCGGCACATCAGACCCAGGATCTCGCGCTCGCGGGCGGTCAGGGCGGCCAGCTCGGCGTGCGCCCTGGGCTGGGCCTGCGGTTGGCGGATTTGCGCCAGTTTTTCGATCACGGTCTGGCTGAACCACGACGTATCTTTCATGACGGCTTCGATGGCCGCCATCAATTCGGTTTCGTTGCGCTTGCGCTCGGTGATGTCCTGGATGACGCCCAGCAGGCAGCGCTGCTCGTGGATGACGACGGGTTCGGCCGAAAACAGGCAATCGAGCAGCAGGCCGTCGTGCGTGCGCAGTTGCAGTTCGTGGCCGCGCAGGCTGATTCCTTGTTCGAGTTTCGCCATTGCCGCGCCGTAGGCGGCCGGGTCGGCCCAGAGCCGGGCCAGGGCGTCTTCTTTGGCGGCCAGCAGGTCGAGCGAGTAGCCGGTGGTGGCGACGAAGGCGTCGTTGATCTCGAGCACTTTGCCCGCGGGCGTGCTTAGCACCATCGGCGCCGGGGCCAGCCGGAACGCCCTGGAAAAGCGTTCTTCGCTGTGGCGCAGGGCGTTTTCCGCCTTGCGCCGGGGCTCGAGGTCGTTGAAAGTGAACAGCATGCAGGGATCCTGGTCTTCGCCGATCTCGATGGGCTGGCCGGCCACCACCACCAGTTTGGCGCCGCCACCGGGCAGGCCGATCACGGTTTCGGTCTGGGCGATGGTGCGGCCTTCCTTCAGGCGCGCCTCGGCCTCGCCGCGCTGCGGCGTATCGCCCAGCACGTCCACTTCGCTCAGGCGGTGGCCCAGCACATCCTGGCGCGCATAGCCGGTCATTTGCAGAAAACCCGGGTTGACCTTGACGTAGCGCATATCGGTCAGCGAGCAGATCACGGCCGGCGCGGGGTTGGCATTGAATGTTCTTTCGAAGCGTTCTTCGGCGCCGTAGCGCTGCGTGACGTCCAGCAGCACCAGGGCCATGGTTTGCGGCATACCTTGTTCGTCATTGAGCGCGAGGTTGCGCACCTGGTGGACGCGCCAGAAATCGGCATCGCCCTTGCGGGTGACTTCCACCACCATGTCTTTGAAGGCCTCGCCGGCCAGCGCGCGATCCATGGGATATTGGCTAGCCAGCAGCTTGCGCTGATTGCGGTAGCGCAGCGTGTAGCGCTTGCGGTAACCGGCCACCGTGCCGCCCAGGTCGGCCAGGCGCGTGGCGCCATGCATGGCCAGGGCCGTGTCATTGGCCCAGGCGATGCGGCGGCCTGGGTCGAGCAGAATGACCCCTTCGATCAGGCCATCGATGATCGCCAGCAAATGCCGATGCCCGGCGGTAAAGGCGGTGGATGCCGTTTTCATGACGCCTCCGTGGATCCGCGTGGAAAAAGGCCGTGCCGGGACCCGTAGGCAAAAGGTACCCGAAAAACCGGCGATGCCGCCAGGCAGCGCTATTTTCCCATGGCGGGCCTGACGTACCGGTATTGGATCGACGCGGCCACGCACACGGCCAGCATCAGCAAGCCGCAGGCCGCCAGCACATTGACGTGCAGGCCCTGCCGGTCGACCACGCCGCCGCCCAGGAACGACCCGGCCGCGATGGCCGAATTGAAGGCGGTGACAGACCAGGCCGTGGCGGCTTCGAGTGTGTTGGGCGCGGCCTTCATGGTCCAGGTCATGACGGACACCGATACGCCGCCATAGGCCAGGCCCCACAGCACCAGCACCAGCGCGCCGGCCCAGGCGCCATCCGCCGTGGCGTACAGAAGCAGCTGCGTCGCGGCCAGGCCGCCGGCGATCGCGATCAGTGTCCAGCCTGGGTGCCGCGCGGCGTTGAGGCCGGCAATGAAGTTGCCCATGATGCCGGCGAAGCCGTAGGCGAACAGCAGGGCGCCGATCCATTCGGGCTGGAAACCCGATACCGACAGCAGCCACGGGCGCACGAAAGTGAATGCCATGAAATGGCCCGCCACCAGCAGCATCGTCATGAGCAGGCCCAGGCGCAGGCGCGGATTGGCCAGGGCGTTGCGCAGGCCCCGCATCGATACCGACTGGCCCACGGGCAGCGGCGGCATGGACCAGAGATGCAGCGCCAGCACCACCGCGGCCAGCATCGCCATGCTGCCGAATGCCATGCGCCAGCCGGCCAGGTCGCCGATCAGCGCGCCCAGCGGAACCCCCAGCACCGACGCGGCCGCGACGCCGCCGAAAATGATGGAAGTGGCCAGACCCACCGAGGCGGCCGGCACCAGCCGCACGGCCAGCGTGCTGGCAATGGCCCAGATGCCGCCCATGCACAGGCCTACCAGGACGCGCGAGGCGAGCAGCCAGGCCATGCCGGGCGCCAGGGCGCTGGCCAGGTTGGCGGCGATGAGCAGGACGAACAGCACGGACAGGATATGGCGCCGGTCGATATTGCCGGCCGCGATCACCACCAGCGGCGCGAACAGCGCGGCGAGCAGGGCGGGGACGGTCAGCAGCAGGCCGGCGGTGCCGGTAGAGGCCCCTACGGTGTCGGCGATGGCATCCAGCAAGCCGACCGGCAGCATTTCGGTCGTCACAATGGCGAAGGTGGCGAGCCCGCCGCAGGCGACCGCCAGCCATGGATGGGGATGGCGCGGCGGCGGGTTGGCGCGGCGGCGGCGGGAACGTTTCGGATCAGTCATGAGGCGGGCGAGTGCGCGGTACCATTGCGTTCTGGCTCGGCCGGCACCATGCCGGCAGGCGGTATTTATGGACGAGGACATCGTCGTGCGCATGGCCGATAAGCAGGACCAGACAGAACGCAGCGGGCGCTGGAAGCGCAGGGCCTATTGGGCGCTGGGCATGCTCATGCTGGCGCTGGCGGTCGTGGGCGCGGTATTGCCGGTCATGCCCACCACCATATTCGTGATTCTGGCGGCGGCATGTTTCGGCCGCGCTTCGCCGCGCTGGGAAGCCTATCTGCTGCAGCACCCGCAATTCGGTCCGTCGCTGGTGGCCTGGCGCGAACAAGGCGCTATTTCGAGGCGCGGCAAATCGTTCGCGGTGGCGGGCATTGCGCTGGGCCTGGTGGTTTTCTGGCGCACCACGCACCCGGTGCCGTGGCTGGGCCTGCTGGTCAGCGCGTTCATGGTGGGGTGCGCGATCTGGGTGGTCAGCCGTCCCGCGCCGCGCCTGGATTGAACATGAGTCGTGTCTTGCGTGCAAAACGGGCATCGGTGGGTTCCGGTGGCTGCGCACGGCGGTCGGCCGTGGACTCCAGTATGCTGTGAATTTCCGCGATCACGAAGAATGACCATGCCGCGTTTCGGTATTTCGAGCCTGCTGCTGATGGCTGCCGTGCTGGCGGGCTGCGGCACGCCCCGCGACGCCGCCGCCCCGGCCGCCGGCCCGGCGCAGCCGCAGGCCGGGCGCGTTCATACCGATAGCCAATACGGCTTCCGCATGCGGATCCCGCCAGGAGTCGCCCCCCGCACGGAGTTCGAAGGCGGGTACCTGGCCGCAACCGGCTGGAAGACCGGCGCGGGGCCGGACAGCCGCGGCAGCGCGCGCCTGGCCCTGGCATTGCCGGGATCGAACCGCATCACGTCGGCCGAGCTGCGCATCGGGGTCAGCGCCGAGGCGGCCGAGGCGCGGCGCTGTACCCAGCCGCCGCAGGGCCTGGCGGGCCCGGTCGAGCATGTGTCGATCAACGGCATCGACTACACGCGGTTCCGCCTGCAGGACGCCGCGATGAGCCACTACCTGACGGTAGAAGCCTATCGTGCCGTGCATGCCGGCCGCTGCTACGCGCTGGACCTGCTGGTGTACGGCGTGAATCCGCAGGTGTATACGCCGCCGGCGGTCGAACCTTTTACGCGCGACCAGGCGCTGCGGGAATTGCGTGCCTGGCTCGAGGGCTTTGCGTGGTTGCCTTAGCGGCAGCCCCCGGGCCGCGTACTAATTGCCGGCCGCGGGAATCTCGAGTCCGCGCTTGACGGCCGGGCGCGCCACAAAGGCGTCCAGCGCGCGCAGCACGCTGGGGTAGTCGGCGATGCCGACCAGGTCGCCGGCTTCGTAGAAGCCGATCAGGTTGCGCACCCACGGAAAGGTGGCGATGTCGACAATGCTGTAGTCGTCGCCCAGGATCCAGGCGCGGTCCACCAGCCGGCCTTCCAGCACCTTCAGCAGGCGTTTCGATTCGGCCACGTAGCGGTCGCGCGGGCGCTTGTCTTCGTAGTCTTTGCCGGCGAATTTATTGAAGAATCCCAGTTGGCCGAACATCGGTCCGATCCCGCCCATCTGGAACATCAGCCATTGCAGCGCCTGGTAGCGCCCCGCCGCGTCCTGCGGAATGAAGCGGCCGCTTTTATCGGCCAGGTACACCAGAATGGCGCCGGACTCGAACAGTGCCATGGGTTTGCCACCGGGGCCGTGCGGGTCGAGAATGGCCGGGATTTTGTTATTGGGATTGAGCGACAGGAATTCCGTCGACATCTGGTCCTGGGTGTCGAAAGACACGCGATGGGCCTCGTAGGGCAGGCCGGTCTCTTCGAGCATGATCGAGACCTTGACGCCATTGGGCGTGGGCAGCGAATACAGCTGGATGCGTTCGGAATCTTGCGCGGGCCATTTGCGCGTAACGGGGAAATTGCCTAGGTCGGCCATTGCGGTCCTTTTCTGGGGGAACAAGACCTGTCTATCGTAGCGGATGATGGCGCGCGCCGGCCGCCCGCCCCGGCGCGGGCGGCCGCGCGGCCGGTTAGCGGTTAGCGGCCGCCGCCCGTGGCGGGATATTGCGAGCCCGGCGTGTTGCTGTTGTGGTCGGGCATGCTGGCGGGCGGCGGGGGCGGGGGTGTCGTGCCTTGCGTCGAGGGGCTGTCGTAAGTGGCGTCGCTGTCGTGGTAGCGGTCGCTGCCGCAGCCTGCCAGAACCAGGCTGGCGGCGACCACGGGCAAGGCGAGCATGCTGAGCTTCATAACTACCTCCTGTTGATTAGGGTGCAGTCGTGGCAGCACGTGGCGTGCCAGGGGGTGGATGATGGCCAGGTGTCTGGCTCCCGGCAGGGTGCCTGAAGTGAAAGTCCCACCCCCGAAGCGCTGCGCGCACCCACCTCGCGGCTGGCAGGCCGCTCGGATTCGCCAGGCAGGGAACAGTCCTCAAGGACTGTTCCCTGTCCGGGCTCATCCCCCTCAAGGGGGCGACGCTGGCGGCCCGGCAAAGCCGGCTCCGCGGCGTCCCCGATCGGCCGCATCTTTCATCTCGGGCGGGTCGCGCAGCACGCGGTGTGTGCAGAAGGCTTAGGCCGGCGGTGTCTGACTCCCGAAGGGTGTCAGACACCTGGGGTGGCCCGGTAGGATTTGCCGGGCCGGTAAATTCCGGCCCCGGCCCCGCGCCGGATGGGCAGGGCCGCCATGGCATGGAATTTGCGAGATGCCGATTTGCGATATGCCGGGTTGTCCGGCGATCCCATCGCTACGGCCTGGAGGCATTCATGCAGGCATCCGGCGGGCGCGGCGCGCCCCAAGACAAAGACATCGACCCCGGCCAGCAGCCCGAACGGCTGCAAGATTGCCGGCGCTGCGGCCTGTGGCGCGACGCCACCCAGCCGGTCGGCGGCGCGGGCAGGCGCTCCGCCCACATCATGCTGGTGGGCGAGCAGCCCGGCGACAAGGAAGACCTGGCGGGCGAGCCGTTCGTCGGGCCGGCGGGCGCCTTGCTGGACCGGGCCTTGCACGATGCCGGCGTGCAGCGCAAATCGGTGTACGTGACGAATGCCGTCAAGCACTTCAAATGGCAACTGCGCGGCAAGCGGCGCATGCACAAGACGCCGGGGCAACGCGAGATCGAGGCCTGCCATTATTGGCTGGAAGACGAGCTGCGCGCGATACGGCCGCGCGTGGTCGTGGCGCTGGGCGCCACCGCGCTGCATTCGGTGATGCAGGCCAGATCGATGGCATTGACGCCGGTGTTGGGCCAGGTGATGGAACACGATGGCCTGACCGTGATCGCCACATACCATCCGTCGTTCGCCCTGCGCGCGCCCGATGGCGAGGCGCGGCAACGCGCTTATGACGCCATCGTGGACGCCCTGGAGAAAGCCGCCGGGATATAGCGCGGCTTGGCCGGGGAAAATAGATGATATACAATCAATTGATATGTCATTTAATGTTTTTCGAGTCGTTCCATGACCGATTCTTTACGCGCCCAGCTGGTTTCGTCCGTGGCGCAGGCGGCGCGCAGCATGCGCCGCGCGGTCAACCGGCGCCTGCAGCCTTACGGCCTGACCGAGGCGACCTGGCTGCCCTTGCTGCATCTATCGCGCGCCGCCGTTCCCATGCGGCAGAAAGACCTGGCCGCCTCGCTGGGCCTGGAAAGCTCGTCGGTGGTACGCCTGATCGACGCCCTGCAGACGGCCGGGCTGGTGCAGCGCAAAGAGGAAGACCAGGACCGCCGCGCCAAGGCGATCGTGCTGACCGAGCGCGGCCAGGCCACGGTGGCGCAGGTCGAGCGCGTGGCCAAAGAGGTGCGCGACAGTGCCCTGGGCGATATTCCCGAGTCCGAACTGCGCAGCGCGATGCGCCTGATGTCGCGGCTGTGCGCGGCGCTGGAAGCCGATAACGTCGAGGCCGCGCCATGATGGCCGGCACGCAGACCCTGACGGGTACCCTGGCGGCCGAGGACAACCGGCCGCCGCACGTGCCGCTGTGGCTGCTGGCGCTGTTCACCTTCAGCGGCACGCTGGCCATGCATATTTTCGTGCCGGCGCTGGCGATGGCGGGCCGCGACCTGCATGCCGGCAGCGGCGCCATGCAGATGACGGTCAGCCTGTACATCATCGGCCTGGCCGTGGGGCAATTGATCTATGGCCCCCTGTCCGACCGCTATGGGCGCCGCAGCGTGCTGATGGTCGGGCTGGCCATTTATACCGTGGCGGGCCTGGCGGCCGCGCTGGCGCCGCAGGTCTATGCGCTGATCGCCGCGCGCCTGTTCCAGGCTCTGGGCGGCTGCGCCGGCCTGGTGCTGGGGCGCGCGATGGTGCGCGATACCGCGGCGCCTTCCGAGGCGGCCAAGCGGCTGGCGCTGATGAACCTGATGGTGACGGTGGCGCCGGGTATCGCGCCCATCGTGGGCGGCGCGCTGGCCGCGTCGCTGGGATGGCGTTCCGTGCTGTTCGTGTTGTGCGTGCTGGGCGTGGTGAACTTCATCTTCGCGTGGCGGATGTTGCCCGAGACCGGCGCGGTCGTGGCGCGCGTCACGGCCTCGACCCTCGCGCGCCATTACCGCCAATTGCTGGGTTCGAGCCAGTTCCTGGGATATGCGGTGGGCGGCGGCTGCGCCACGACTTCGATGTTCGCCTTCGTGGCGTCGGCGCCGTTCATCTTCGTCGACCAACTGCATCGGCCGGCGGACGAGGTGGGCCTCTACCTGGCGGTGCTGGTGTCGGGGGTATGGCTGGGCAGTGTGCTGACGACGCGCCTGATCGGCAAGGTGCCCATGGGCCGCCTGCTGGTGGCGGGCAACGCGCTCAGCGCGGCCGCGGGGCTGGCCTTGCTGGGGGTGGTGGGATCGGGCCATGTCGGGGTCGCGTCGATCATCGTCACGATGTTCTTCTTCACGCTGGGGGCGGGCGTGGCCGGACCTACCGCGCTGTCCCTGGCCGTCAGTGTGAACCCCGCGGTGATCGGTTCGGCCTCGGGCCTGTATGGCGCGGTACAGATGGCGGTGGGCGCGCTGTGCACGGCGCTGGCCGGGCTGGGCTCGTCGCCCGCCTGGTCGACCGCGCTGGTGCTGTCCGGCGCGGGGCTGCTGGGCCAGTTTTCATTCTGGGTGGCCGGGCGCAGGCGCGTCGCGGCGGCGTAGGGCCGATGCCCGGGGCGCCGCGACGCGCCGGATGCGTCAGGCCGGGTCGTCTTCCAGCACGATCCGGTAGATCGCGGTGGTGCCGCTGACCTCATGGCCCACGATCAGCAGCGGCTCGCCGTTGGGCGAGTCGGCCGCGGATACGAAGGCCAGGCCTTCCGGGCCCAGGTCGCCGGCGGCGCCGGGATCGGCCGCCGAGTCGATGCTGAAGTCGCGCGAATTCACATAGGTGGTGTAGCGCGGCCGGGCCGGGTCGGTGATGTCGTACACCATGATGCCGCCGATGCGCTCCAGGCCCACGAAGGCGTAGGTCTTGGCGCCGATCTGGCCCAGCGCGATGCCTTCCGGTTCGGGGCCCTTGTTATCGCTGCGGTCGTCGAACAGCGTTTCGTCATGCCCCGAGTTGAAGCTGTCCGGGTAGCGCTCGGCCGTCAGGCGTTCGAACTGGTCGCCCGAATCCCACACCAGTTTGCCTTCGGCATCGCGGATGGAGAATGAGCGCGCGCCGTAGGCATACAGCGTGTCGTACACCAGGCGTCCGTCGGCGCTGAGCTGCGGCGAACCGTCGGGGTTCTGCTTGTAGCCCATGGTCCAGGTTACGGTCAGGCGGCCCAGTTGCTCGTCGTCGCGGCAGGCGCCGGGGCCCGTGGCCGTGGCGCCGCAATAGGCGAACACGGCGGGATCGAGCTGGCCGCCCGGGGCCAATTGGCGCAGTTGGGGCGGCAGGTCGTCGCCGGCGCGGCGGTCGAAGCCATCTTTGTGCACCAGGTGCTTGACGCGGAATTCGTCGACGAAGCCCGGCGCCCGCGAGGCATCCAGGCCCAGCCAGGTGCCGTCCGTGTCGCGGCCCCAGTTCCAATAGGCCGGGTTGCTTTCGCCCCAGGGGCGGCCGTCGCCTTCGTTGGCGGTGACCAGGTACGTGGCGCCGTTCGCCGTATAGGCCGCGATGGCGTCGGGCGTGTACAGGCCCTTGACGCCTGGCCAGGCGCGGATGGCGATGGCGCCGTCGGCATCGCTGGCGTCGAGCCCGTTGCCGTCCACGCCGTGGTCTTTGCTGCCCAGCGGCAGGATGTCGGTAATGCGCGCCGCGGCCACGTCCAGCTTTGCCAGCGCATTGTTTTCCTGCAGGGTGATCCAGGCCGTGGCGCCGTCGGCGGCCACGGCGATGTATTCGGGCTCGATGTCTTGCGCGGCGCTGGCGCGCGGACCCACCAGGCGCACGCCGGCCGCGCGCAGCGCCGCTTCCCGGCCGTTCCATTGCGTGAAGCCCGCGGTACGGGCCGTGGGGGCGGCCGGGTCGGTGACGTCTATCACGCTGACCGAGCCGACGGGATCGATGCTGTAGTCGTCGGAGGGTTCGCCTTCGTTGGCCACCAGCACCGTCTTGCCGTCGGGCGTGAAGGTCAGCATGTCGGGCAGGGCCCCGACGGCTACCGAGCCCAGCAGGGCCAGGCTGGCCGCGTCGTACAGCGCCACGTAGCCGGGGTCGGTTTTTTGCGCGGCCTGGATGGCCACCGCGACTCGCCCGTCGCGCACGGCCACGCTGTTGATTTCGGCGCCGGCCAGCACGGCCCCGGCATCGAGCGTGCCCAGGTGGGTGGGGCTGGCGGGCCGGCTCAGGTCCAGCACGTCGATCTGGCCGGACAGGGCGTTGACCACAAAGGCGCGCCGGGTGGCCGGATCATAGGCGGGGATCTCGGCGGCGCTGACGCCATAGCTGCCGGTTTCGTAGCGGCCGACGAAATTGACCGAGGCGATATGCCGCGGAACTTCGGCCACGGGCGGCGGCGGCGGTTCGGGATTGACGCTGCCGCCGTTGCCATCGGTACCGCTGTTGTCGTGGTCGTCGTCGCTGCCGCTGCCGCAGGCGGCCAGCAGCAAGGGCAGCAGGCAGCATGCCGCGGCCAGTTTCCAGTTCTTCATGTTGTCCAGGCTCTGTTGAGGTTTGCAAGAGAGCGGACAGGCTAGGGCCACTGTGTTGCGGTTTTCTTACTGGGGGTCATTTTTGCCGCCGGGCCGCCCCAAGGCAAAAAGCCCCCTCCGGGGGGCAGCAAGCCGAAGGCGCAGCGTGGGGGTCATTTTTGCCGCCGGGCCGCCCCAAGGCAAAAAGCCCCCTCGGGGGGTAGCAAGCCGAAGGCGCAGCGTGGGGGTCATTTTTTCGCGTGTGCGCGGGGCCCGTTAGCGCGGCTGGCGCATCACCAGGTAGATGCCGGCCACGGCCAGCAGCATGCCGGGCCAGGCCAGCGCCGGGATGGTTTCGCCCAGCACCAGGAACGCGATGACGGCCGTGGTGGGCGGCACCAGGAAAAACAGCGCCGACACGCGCGAGGCCTTGTCGTGGCGGATCAGGGCCAATAGCAGGGTGATCGCGACTAGCGAATTGCACAGCACCAGATACGCCAGCGACCCGAACAGCGCCGGCGTCCAGGCGATGCGCATGGGCTCGAGCAGCAGCGCGAGCGGGGCCGACACCGCCAGGCCCACGCTGTACTGCACCAGGTTGGCGGTGAGGGGATGCGTGTCGCTGCCATAGCGCTTTTCCCAGAGGGTGCCGGCCACGATGGACAGCAGGGCCAGCACGGCGAACAGCAGGCCGGCGGCCGAGGCTGTGCCGAGCGACGCCTTCGCCAGAATCACCAGGGTGGCGCCGGCCACGCCCAGCAGCAGCCCGGCCCAGTGGCGCGGGCCGACGCGCTCGCCGGCCAGCAGCGGCGCCAGCAGGCCGACCAGGATGGGTTGCTGCGATGTGATCAGGGCCACCGCGCCGGCCGACAGGCCGAATTTCAGGCTGAGATAGGTGCAGGCAAAATAACCCGCCTGCAAGAACAGGCCCACCACGGCCAGGTGCATCCAGGTGCGCGGGGTGGCGGGCAGCGCGGGCCGCAGCCAGGCGAACGCGGCCCCGACCAGCGCCACCACGCAGGCATAGCGCAGGGCCAGGAAGGTAAGCGGATCGGCGTAGGCCAGGCCCAGTTTCAGGAACACGAAACCGGATGACCACAGCAGCAGGAACAGCGCCGGCGCGTAGCGCAGCCAGGGCGGGGATTGCGCGCGAAGAGGTGGCAGCGGCGGGGCGGGCATGGCGCGGTGGAAGTGGAACCGCTGTTATACCGCAGCCGGGCCGGATGGTGGGGCAGGTGTCCGACTCCCGCAAGGGTGTCGGACACCGAAGGTTGACTGCGCCATCTCAATACAACGGACACCGTGGCGTAGACATGGCGCGGGTACACATCGGTGTCTGACACCCTGCGGGAGTCAGACACCTGGATCGGCTTTTTTACTTCGCCATCAGCCCCAGATGTTCGATCAGCTTCTTGTCTTTGGCATAGGTGGCGATCGCCCATTCGCGGTAGTCGTCGCTGTCGCGGTAGGCGGGCTCCTGGTTCAACTGCTGCATCACTTCCATGCTGCGCGGCGAGAACAGCGCCTGCTTGAACGCGTCGTGCAGGATGCGCACCACTTTCGGGTCCATGCCGGCGGGGCCCGCCAGGCCGTACGGCGAACTGGACACCACGCCGTAGCCCAGTTCCTGCGCGGTCGGCACGTCCGGCCAGCGCTTGGTGCGTTGTTCGCCAAAGGTGACGAGCAGGCGCATCTTGCCCGCGTCCACGAACTGGTCCCAGCCGGTGGCATCGCTTTGCGCCATGATGTGGCCGCCCAGCAGCGCCTGCTGCATGTCGGCATTGCCCTTGAACGGCACGTGGTTCAGTTTGACGTTCGCGTTGATGGCGATTTCTTCCATGAGCAGGTGCGGCGACGAGCCCACGCCGGTCGAACCGTAGTCGATAGTGCCCGGCTCGGCGCGCGCGGCCTCGATGTAGTCTTTGAACGACTTAAAAGGCGAATCGGCGCGCACTGTGAAGCCGAAGGTGTACCCCGACAGCCCGATGATGAAAGTGAAGTCTTTGATCGGGTCCCAATCGGTTTTCATCATGTAGGGCATGCGCAGCATGCCCAGCGGGTACAGGCCGATGGTGTAGCCGTCGGGCCTGGCGCTTTTGGCCATGTTGGACGGCCCCAGGGTGCCGCCCGCGCCGGGACGGTTTTCGACGATGACGTTCTGCCCCAGGTGCTTGCTGGCGTTTTCGGCCACGGCGCGCAGGTGGCGATCGGTGGAGCCGCCCGCGGGAAAGGGCACGATCAGGGTGATGGGTTTGGTAGGGAACTGGGCCTGCGCGCCGGCCGGCAGCGGCAGGGTGGCGCCTAGCGCCGCGATCAGCGCGAGCCCGAGGCAGGCGCGGCGGGTGAAGGGTTGTTGCATGGATGTTGTCTCCTTATAGTGGTAGCCGTTGGGGCGACGCGTGGGACGCCCTTGCCGGCACGGATGCGCCGCTTGTGGCGGCGCTTGCTCCTGGGGTTGGCCGCTTATTCGGCCGTCATGCCTTTTTCGCGCGCGAGCGCGCCCCATTTCTGATAATCGGTGGCGATGCGCTGGCCCATTGCGGCCGCGGGTTCGAAGTGCGCGATGGTGCCGGCATTGATGAGTTTGGCTTGAAGCGCGGGGTCGGCCAGAATGGCTTCGAGTTCGCGGTTCAGGCGCTCGATGACCTGCGCGGGCGTGCCCGGCGGCGCCAGCAGGCCGCCCCACGACACCGCGTCGAAGCCGGCGAAGCCCTGTTCGCTGATAGTGGGCACGTCGGGCAGCACGGACACGCGGTTGGGCGAGCCCACCGCCAGGGCGCGCAGCTTGCCCGCCTGGATGTGCGGCAGGGCCGCCACCAGGTCGGCGTACATCATGGGAACCTGGCCGCCGATCGTGTCGGTGATCGCCGGCACGCCGCCCTTGTAGGCCACGTGCTGCATCTCGAACTTGCCCACGTCCTGCAGCAGTTCCATGGTCATGTGGCCGAAGCTGCCGGCGCCCGAGCTGGCGTAGTTGAGTTCGCCGGGGTGGGCGCGGGCATAGTCGACCAACTGCGCCAGGCTGGTGACGTCGGGCAGCTTTTTCGGATTGACCACGACCACGATGGGCAGGTCGTACACCGTGGCCACGGGCTGGAAATCCTTGGGGGTTTCGTAGCCCGCGTTCTTGTAGAAAAACGGCGCGAACAACGTGGGCGTGGCCAGCATCATCAGCGTGTAGCCGTCGGGGGGGGAACGCTTGAGCAGGTTGGCCGCGATGGATCCCGACGCGCCGGGACGGTTTTCCACGATGACGGGCTGTTGCAGGCGCGCCTCGAGCTGCTGGCCCACCAGGCGCGACGCCACATCGGTGGGGCCGCCCGGCGGGAAGGGCACGATCAGCCTGATGGGTTGGCTGGGATACGGCTGCGCCGCGGCGGCGCCGGCCATCAGCAGGCCGGCGGCCAGGGCCAGGACGGCCCGGCGCGTGATCGTGGGCAGGGCGGAAGGAATACGTAGGCTCATATCAGAAATCTTCAGGTGTACGGGCGATAAGAAGGGTGGCGTAAGGTAAGGGGGCGGAAAGGGCGCCGCGCGGATCAGTCGATGCGCGCATCGGCGATCTTGATGAGTTCCTGCCATATGGGTACGTCGCGCGCATAGGCCCGGGAAAACTCGGCCGGCGTGTTGAACACGGGGATGAAGCCCGCGCCGGTGATCTGTTCTTGTACGGCCGGGTCGCGCGCCGCCAGGAGCAGGGCGCCATGGACCTGGTCGACGATGCCGGCGGGCAGGCCGGCGGGCGCGGCCATCCCGACCCAGCCGAAAATCGCATAGGCGTCGTCGGTGACCCCCTGTTCATAGATGGTGGGGACTTCGGGCAGCACGCTCATGCGCGCCGTGCCCGTGACGCCGATGGCCTTGAGCCGGCCGTTCTCGATGAACGGCCGGGTGTTCTGGGCGCTGGAAAAGCATACTTGCAGCTGGCCGCCGATGAGGTCCTGGATCATGGGGGCCTCGCCCTTGTAGGCCACGTGGACCATGTCGGAATTCGTGGTCTTGCTCAGGTAGGCGCCGGCCAGGTGCGCGTACGAGCCGACGCCCCAGCTGCCGTACGACACTTTGCCGGGGTTGGCCGCCGCCCAGGCCAGCAGTTCGCGCATGTTGCCGGCGGGCACCGCCGGGTGGACCACCAGCGTCACCGGCGCCGCGGCGACCTGCGACACCATCAGCAAGTCTTTCTGCGGGTTGTAGGCGATGTTGGCATACAAGAACTGGTTGATCAGCAACGAGGTGCTGAGCGATACCACGAAGGTGTAGCCGTCGGGGCTGGCCTTGGCCACCAGGTCGGTTCCCAGCATGCCGGCGGCGCCGCCCTTGTTTTCGACCACGATGGGCTGGCCCAGGGTGGCCGACATGGACCGGGCCAGCACCCGCGCCAGGGTGTCGGTGGCGCCGCCCGGATTGAACGGCACGATGAAGCGGATGGGTTTGGCGGGATAGTCGGCCTTGGCCCAGGCCGCCCGCCCGGTCAACAGGCAGGCGCCCGCCGAGGCGATTCCTTGCAGGGCCCTGCGGCGGTTGAAGCGATGTGCTTGCACGGCTGGTCTTCCTTCAGTGATGCTGATGAAGCGGGTTCAATCTTTGGGCAGTGTCAGGACGCCGTGCGCCCGCAAGGCCTCGAGTTGCGCATCGGACATCTGCAGCAGGCGCTGCAGCAGGTCGCGCGTGCCCTCGCCCAGGGTGGGCGGCGCGTGGCGGATCGGCAGGCGCTGGCCATCCAGGCGGTACGGTGGCGCATAGATGGGCGTGCTGCCCACCACCGGGTGCGGCATGTCTTGCAGCAGGCCGCTTTGGCGGGTGCGCTGGCTGGTCAGGGCCTCGTGCAGCCCCAGCACCTTGCCGCAGGGAATGCCGCAATCGGCCAGGCGCTGCAGCAGCAGATCGCGCGGGAATTCGCGGATCAGTTCGGTGATCAGGGGCAGCAGCGCCAGCCGGTGCCGGGCGCGCTCGACATTGCTGGCGTAGCGGGGGTCTTCGACGATGTCCGGCCGCATGACCACCTGCCGGCAGAATTTGTCGAACTGGGCGTTGGTGCCCACCGCGACGATCAGCGGGCCGTCGGCCGCTTCGAACATGCCGTAGGGCACGATCGAGGGGTGCGCGTTGCCGTAGCGCTGCGGGTCGTGGCCCAGCAGCAGGGCGTCGAGCCCGTAATAGCTGGTGACCATGATGCCGCAGTCGTACAGCGCCATTTCGATCAGGCGGCCGCGGCCGGTGCGTTCGCGCCGGAACAGCGCCGCCAGCACGGCCTGCGCCGCGTACATGCCGGTCATCATGTCGACCGCGGCCACGCCGAACTTCAGCGGCGGCTGGTTTGCCTCGCCGTTGATCGCCATCAGGCCGGTTTCGCCCTGGATGACCAGGTCGTAGCCCGGGCGCGCGGCTTCGGGGCCCGAACTGTTGTAGCCGCCGATGGCGCAGTAGATCAGGTCGGGCTTGATGGCCTTGAGCTGCTGGTAGCCCAGGCCCAGTTTCTCGGCGCCGCCGCTCTTGAAGTTGTGGATGACCACGTCGAACTGCGGCAGCAGGCGGTGGACGATGTCCAGGCCTTCGCCGGATTGCAGGTCGAGGGTGATGGACCGCTTGTTGCGGTTCATGCTGTTGTAGTACGTGGTTTCGGTCTGGCCGATGCGCATGCCCCAGTCGCGGGTGTCGTCGCCGCGCACCGGATGTTCGACCTTGACGACCTCGGCGCCGAAGTCGGCCAGCACCTGCCCGCACAGCGGGCCGGCGAACACGCGGGAAAGATCCAGGACCCGCACGCCTTCCAGGGGGAAATCGGGATCGCCGGTGGACGGGATGTGGGCGTCCATGGCGTTAATCCTGGGGGGCCAGCGCGATGAAGCGGGCCAGGTGGTGGTCTTCGTCGCCGAGCTGGTGGTCGATCATGACCAGGCGCTTGGCGTAGTGGGCCAGGGGCAATTCCCAGGTCATGCCGATGCCGCCGTGCAGCTGGATGCATTCTTCGGCCACCAGGATGCCCACGCGTCCGATGGTGTACTTGGCGGCCGACAGGGCGCGTTCGCGCGTGGCGCGGTCGGCATGGTCGAGCTGCGCGGCGGCGTTGATGACAGCCGAGCGCGCCTGTTCGATTTCGAGCAGCACGTCGGCCATGCGGTGCTGCAGGGCCTGGAAGCGGCCGATCGGCACGCCGAACTGCTTGCGGGTTTGCAGGTATTCAAGGGTGGCATCGCGGGCGGCGTCCATGGCGCCGATCGCTTCGGCGCACAGGGCCAGCAGGCCCTTGCCGACACTGCGTTCCAGCACGGCGTGGGCGGCGCCCGCCTGGCCCAGCAGCGCCGCGGCGTCGACCCGTACGTTCGCCAGGGTCAGGTCGCCGGCCCGGCCGCCGTCGATCAGCGGGTAGCCCTGCACCTGCAGGCCCGGGGTGCCGGCCGGCACCAGGAACAGCGAAATGCCATCGGGATCGTTGTCGTCGCCGGCGGTGCGCGCCGACACGACGAACAGGGCGGCGTGTTCGGCGTGTGCCACCACGGCCTTGGCGCCGTCCAGAAGCCAGCCATCGCCATCGGGGCGGGCCCGGGCCTCGACGTGCGCCAGCTCGTAGCCGGCCTGCGGTTCGGCATGCGCCAGCGCCACGATGGCGGTACCGGCCTGCACGTCGGCCAGCACCGCTTTTTGCGCCGGGTTGCCGGCGGCGGCGATGGCGTCGCCCGCGACCAGCGCGTCGAGGAAGGGTTCGACGACCAGGCCGCGGCCCAGGGCCTCGAATACCACGGCGATGTCGAAGCCCGAACCGCCCAGCCCGCCGTCGGCTTCGGCGTACAGGGCGCCGATGGCGCCCAGTTCGGCGTAGCGTTGCCAGAATTCGGCGCTGTAGCCTTCCGGCGAGCGCGCGATGCGGTCGCGCACCGCGAAGCCGTACTGCTCGGCGACGAAGCGTTTCAACATGTCCGACAGCATGCGCCGGTCTTCGGTGTGATCGAAATTCATGGGCGGGCTTCCTTACAGTCCCAGGATCATCTTCGAGATGATGTTCTTCTGGATTTCATTCGAGCCGCCGAAGATCGACAGCTTGCGGTTGTTGAAGTACTGGGCGGCGGCGCTGTCGGCGCCGGCCGGGCCGATGCGCGGCCCGGCGTAGCCGTCTTCGAGCGCCTGCGCCACGTAGGGCCGCGCGTAGATGCCCATGGCGCGGCGGTTCAGGGCGGTGATTTCCTGGCGGATCTGCGTGCCGCGGATCTTCAGCATCGAGCTTTCGGCGCCGGGCGCGCCGCCGTGGGCGGCCGCGGCCAGCACGCGCAGGTTGGTGATGCGCATGTTGTCGAGTTCGATCTCGATGTGCGCCAGGCGGGCCGCGAACGCCGGGTCTTGCGAGAGCGGCTTGCCGTTTTTGCGCTGGCGCGCCGCCACGGCCTTGAGCTGCAGCAGGGCCGCGGTGGACAACCCCACGCCGGCGATGTTGGTGCGCTCGTAGGTCAGCAGGTACTTGGCGCAGGACCAGCCGCGGTTTTCTTCGCCGACCAGGTTGGCCGCCGGCACGCGCACGTCGGAGAAGAACACTTCGTTGACTTCGTGGCCGCCTTCCAGGGTGATGATGGGGCGCACCTCGATGCCCGGCGTGGTCATGTCGATGAGCAGGAAGCTGATGCCTTCTTGCGGCTTGCCTTCGCTGCGCGTGCGCACCAGGCAGAAGATCATGTTGGCGTGCTGGCCCAGCGTGGTCCAGGTTTTCTGGCCATTGACGATGTAGTGATCGCCGTCGCGCACCGCGCTGGTTTTGAGCGAAGCCAGGTCGGAGCCCGCGCCGGGTTCGGAATAGCCCTGGCACCACCAGTCGTCGCCGTTCAGGATGCGCGGCAGCCAGTGGCGCTTCTGCGCTTCGTTGCCGTATTTGATCAGGACGGGGCCCAGCATGCTGAGGCCGAAGGGCACGATGCGCGGCGCGTGGGCGAGGGCGCATTCGTTTTCGAAGATGAACTTCTGCACGGCGGTCCAGCCGGTGCCGCCGTATTCGCGCGGCCAGTGGCTGGCCAGCCAGCCGCGCGCGTTCAGGATGGCGTGCCAGGCTTCCATGTCGGCCTTGTGCAGGTGGCGGTTTTCGCGCACTTTGCGGGCCAGGTCGGCGGGAAGTTCCGCCGCCAGGAAGGCGCGCACTTCGGCGCGGAAGGCTTCTTCTTCGGGAGTGAAATTCAGGTCCATGGAGAGTCTCGTATCAGTAGATTTCGAACATGCCGGCCGCTCCCATGCCGCCGCCCACGCACATGGTGACCACGGCATGGCGCGCGCCCCGCCGCCGGCCTTCGATGAGAATATGGCCCGCCAGGCGGGCGCCGGTTACGCCGAACGGATGGCCCAGCGAAATGGCCCCGCCGTTGACGTTGAGTTTTTCCGTGGGAATGCCCAGGGTCTGCTGGCAGTACAGCGCCTGGGACGCAAAGGCCTCGTTCAGTTCCCAGAGGTCGATGTCGTCGACTGTCAGGCCGTGGCGCGCCAGCAGGCGCGGCACCGCGTACACCGGGCCGATGCCCATTTCGTCGGGCTCGCAGCCCGCGATGGCCAGGCCGCGGAAGGCGCCCAGCGGCTGCAGGCCGGCGCGCTCGGCGTCGCGCGCTTCCATCAGCACGCACGCCGCGGCGCCGTCGGACAATTGCGAGGCGTTACCTGCCGTGATGAACTGGCCGGCGCCGCGCACCGGTTCGAGCTTGGCCAGGCTTTCGTACGTGGTGCCGGGCCGGTTGCAGGTGTCGGCGTCGATGGTGACTTCGCGTTGCGTGACCGCGCCGGTGGCCTTGTCGGTGACCGCCATGGTGGTGGTGACGGCAATGATTTCGTCGCGGTAGCGGCCGGCTGCCTGGGCCTCGGCGGTGCGCCGCTGGCTTTCGGCGCTGTAGCGGTCTTGCGCCTCGCGGCTGATGCCGTAGCGCGCCGCCACGATGTCGGCCGTTTCGATCATGGGCAGGTAGAGTTCCGGCTTGTGCTGCAGGGTCCAGGGGTCGATGCCGGCGTTGGGGTCGTCGCGCGTGCGGATGTGCGATACCGATTCGACGCCGCCGGCGATCATGGCCGGCACGCCGTCCATGACGATGCGCGCGGCGGCGCTGGCGATGGCCTGCAGCCCCGAGGCGCAGAAGCGGTTGACGGTGGCGCCGCCCACGCTGACGGGCAGGCCGGCGCGGATGACGGCCTGGCGGGCGATGTTGCGCCCGGTGGTGCCTTCGGGGTAGCCGCAGCCCAGGATGGCGTCTTCGATCAGGCCCGGGTCGATGCCGGCGCGGTCGACCGCGGCGCGCACCGCGTAGGCGGCCAGCGTGGGGCCCGGGGTCAGGTTGAATTCGCCGCGATGTGCCTTGGTAATAGGGGTGCGGGCGGTGGAAACGATGACGGCTTCGCGCATGGCAAAGGCTCCAGAGGAAATGTGAGGCTCAGGCGTGGTTCAGGCTGGCGAAGTCGCGACCGCCTTCGGCCAGTTCGACCAGCAGGGGCGACGGCCGCCAGAAGTGCGGGTCTTCGTGCGCGAACTCGCGGATGTCGGCCAGGATGCGCGGCAGGCCGACGTGGTCGGCGTAATGCAGCGGCCCGCCTCGGTAGCGCGGAAAGCCATAGCCCGACAGGAACACCACGTCGATGTCCAGGGGGCGCAGCGCGATGCCTTCGCGCAGCACGTTGGCGGCCTCGTTGACCATGGCGGCCAGGTAGCGGCGCAGGATTTCTTCTTGCGTGAACTGCCGCGCCACGATGCCGGCGCGCTGGCGTTCGGCATCGACGATGGCCAGCACTTCGGGGTCGGGCGTGCCGGTGCGCGCGCCATCGGGGTACAGGTAGAACCCGCGGCCGGTTTTCTGGCCGAACCAGCCGCGTTCGCACAGGCGGTCGGGAATCTGCACATAGCGCAGCTTCGGGTCGCGCGTGGCGGCGCGGCGCTTGCGGGTGGCCCAGCCGATGTCGCCGCCGGCCAGGTCGGCGACCTGGTAGGGGCCCATGGGGTAGCCGAACGCGCGCACCGCGTCGTCGATCTGGTAGGGCGAGGCGCCGTCTTCGAGCATCAGGTCGGCTGCCTGGCGGTACACGGCCAGGATGCGGTTGCCGATGAAGCCGTCGCATACGCCCGCCCGCACCGGCGTCTTGCGCAGGCGGCGCGCCAGTTCGAAGCCGGTGGCCACGGTGGCGGGGGCGCTGCGCGCGCCCACCACGATTTCGAGCAGTTTCATGATGTTGGCCGGCGAAAAGAAATGCAGGCCCAGCACGTCGGCCGGCCGTTGGGTGGCGGCGGCGATGCGGTCGATGTCCAGGTACGACGTATTGGTGGCCAGCACCGCGCCCGGCTTGGCGACGCGGTCGAGTTCGGCGAACACGGCGAGCTTGACGTCCATGTCTTCGAATACGGCTTCGACGATCAGGTCGGCATCGGCCAGCGCGCCGTAGCCGGTGGCGCCGGTGTAGCGGGCCATGCGCTCGGCCTTGCCGGCGGCGTCGAGGCGGCCTTTCTTGATGAGCAGGTCGTAAACGTGCTCGACGCGGGCGCGGCCGCGCGCCAGCGCTTCGTCGTTCTGTTCGACCATGACCACCGGCAGGCCGGCGTCGAGCATGGCCACGGCGATGCCGGCGCCCATGGTGCCACCGCCGATCACGCCCAGGCGTTCCAGCGGCCGCGGCTGGGCCTGGCGCGTTTCGGGGGCCTTGGCGGTTTCGCGCTCGGCGAAGAAGGCATGCACCAGCGCGGCGCGCTGGGGGCTGTCGAGGCATTGCAGGAACAGGGCGCGCTCGGTGCGCAGGCCGGCGTCGAAGGGCTGGTCCAGCGCCGCCTGCACGGCGTCGACGATTTTGCCGGGCGAGAACAGCCCGCGCTGGCGTGCCTGAACCTGGGCGCGGGCGGCATCGATGGCGGCCTGCGCGGCCTGCCGGTCGGCCAGCGCCGCCGTGGCGTCGCGGGTGGGGCGCGGGCCGGCGCCTTGCGCCAGCAATTCTTGCGCGTAGGCCAGGCCGGCGGCCGGCGCGTCGTTGCCGCCGTCGACGCGGTCGACCAGGCCCCAGGCCTGGGCTTCCTGGGCGGTGGCATGCCGGCCGGTCAGCATCAGGTCGAGGGCCGCGGCCGCGCCGATGAGCCGGGGCGTGCGCTGCGTGCCGCCCGCGCCGGGCAGCAGGCCCAGGTTGACTTCGGGCAGGCCCAGGCGCGCGCCGGGCAGCGCCACGCGGTAGTGCGCCGCCAGGGCGATTTCCAGGCCGCCGCCCAGCGTGGCGCCGTGCAGCGCGGCGATGACGGGCTTGGTGCTGGCTTCGATGGCGTTGCAGACGTCGGGCAGGGCCGGCGGCTGGGGCGGCTTGCCGAATTCGCGGATATCGGCGCCGGCGATGAAGTTGCGCCTGGCGCCCGCCAGCACGATGGCGCGGACGCCGCCGTCGGCCTGCGCGGCCTGGATGGCATCGGCCAGGCCGCGCCTGACGTCGGCGCTGAGTGCGTTGACCGGCGGGTGATCGACGATGAGAACCAGGATGCCGTCGTGCCGCTGCGATGCAACGGCGCCGTGGGGCGCGCGCTCTGTCATGAGGGGAGGTCTCCGGGATGCAGGCCTCGCGGCCTGTCGTGTGTGAAGGACATGCAAATTTCGCTCTTTATTCTTCATCAGCAAGTTAATCTTGACAATGCCATCAATAGTTGACACTGCGTACAAAAAACTTTGACAATGCTCGGCTATGGATACCAAATCACTGACTCTGCTGGTGGAAATCCTGGACGCGGGCAACCTGAGCGAAGCCGCGCGCCGGCTGAAAATGACGCGCGCCAATGTCAGCTACCACCTGGGCCAGCTGGAACGCGCGGTGGGCATGCAACTGGTGCGCCGCACCACGCGCCGGGTCGAGCCCACCGAAATCGGCCTGAAGCTGTACCGGCATGGCTGCAGCATCCGCGATGAACTGGCCGCCGCGCAAGAGTCGGTGGAAACACTGGGCAACACGCCGCAGGGCCGGGTGCGCCTGAGCGTGCCCAGCGGCTACGGGCAGTTCGTGATGTCGCCCTGGCTGCTGGAATTCAAGCGCAACTATCCCGGCATCGTGCTCGACGTGCTGTTTGAAAACAGTGTGGAAGACCTGTTGCGCGAAGAGGTGGATATCGCGGTGCGCATTACGTCGGAACCGCCAGGCCACCTGGTGGCGCGCGAGCTGGGCCAGGTGCGGTACCTGGCGTGCGCGTCCCCGGCCTATGCGGCGCGCCGCGGGCTGCCGCAGCGGCCCGAGGCCCTGTGCGGCGCGCCCGTCATCAGCGCGGCGGTCATCGGCCGGCCGTTGCGCCTGTCGGCCTACCAGGGCAGCCAGCGCCAGCAGGTGACCCTGGATCCCACCGTGGTGTCGCGCAACTACCCCTTTCTGCTGAATGCCGCGCTGGCCGGCCTGGGCGTGGCGGTGCTGCCCGATTACGTGGCGCACGAGGACATCGCGCAGGGGCGGCTGCTGACGGCGCTGAACGACTGGCGCCTGAGCATTTTCGGCCGCGGGATGTACATGCTGTACATGCCCAGCCGGCATCATCCGCGCGCGCTGTCGATGCTGATCGAGTTCATCCTGGACAAGGCGCACGCGGCGCACGAGGGCCGGCCGGGGCTGCTGCCGGTCCGATGAGGGCGGGACGGGTGTCCAAGCAGGCAGGTGTCTGACTCCCGCAGGGTGTCGGACACCGCTGGCTCGGAATGGCTGGCGCACACTTCGGTGTCTGACACCCTGTGGGTGTCAGACACCTGGTTACCGGAGTCAGGCACCTGGTTACCGCTCAGGCTGCGGATTCCGCAGCGTAGAGCGCGAGGAACTCGGCGACGGCCTGGCCGGCCAGCTGGGCGTCGGCGGCGGTCATGATTTCCTGGGGGTTGTGGCTGACGCCGCCGTTGCCGCAGCGTACGAACAGCATGCTGACCGGCACCACGCGGCCCAGCAGCATGGCGTCGTGGCCGGCGCCCGACGGCAGTTCCGCCACCGGCAGCTCCTGGGCCGCCACGGCCCGCCGCCACAAGGCCTGGTGCGCCGGCGAACAGGGCGAGGCGGGCACGCGCATCAGTTCTTCCGCGGTGTAATCGATGTCGCGGCGCGCGCAGATTTCGCGGCAGCGCGCTTCGATGTCCGCCAGCGCCCGGTCGCGGTCGGCATCGTGCGCCGCGCGTATGTCCAAGGTCAGGTGGCAGGCGCCGGGAATGACGTTGATCGAGCCGTCCGGCACTTGCAGCATGCCTACCGTGCCGACCAGCCCAGGGGTTTGCCGGCAGCGCGTCTCGACGGCCAGCACGATCTCGGCGGCCGCGCAGGCCGCGTCGCGCCGCAGGTCCATCGGCGTGGTGCCGGCATGGCCGGCCGCGCCCGCCAGCACCAGGCGGCGCCGCACGCAGCCCGCGATCGAGGTCACCACGCCCAGCGGCAGGCCGCGCTGGTGCAGCACCGGGCCCTGTTCGATGTGCACCTCGAAGTAATGGCTCAGGCGCGGGTCGGCCGCCTGCGCGGCGGCCTGGGCCGGGTCCAGGCCGGCATCCCGCATGGCCTGGCGCAGCGCGACGCCATCGGCGTCGCGCTTGTCGAGCTGGGCCGGGTCGAATTGGCCGATGTAGGCGGACGAGCCGAGAAACGAGCCGCCATAGCGCACGCCTTCTTCTTCGGCGAAGCCGATGACTTCGAAATCGAAGGGCAGGCGTACGCCGCGCCGGTGCAACCGGGCCACGACCGCGACGGGCAGCAGAATGCCCAGCCGGCCATCGTATTTGCCGCCATTGCGCACCGTGTCGTAATGGCTGCCGGTGGCCACCAGCTGCGGGTCCGCGACCGCGGGGTCGGCGCGATAGCGGCCGATTACATTGCCCACGGCGTCTTGCCGCACCGTGTCGAAACCCGCCTCGCGCATCCAGTCTTCGAGCTGGCGGGCGGTGGCGCGGTGCGCGGGCGTGAGATAAGTACAGGTCAGATTGCCGGGGTGGTCGGACCAGCGCGACAGCGCTTCGGCATGGGCCATGACGGGGTCGCCGTACTCGGCGGTGGCGGGCGGCACAGTAGAGGCGGGCATGGGCATGGGGCGTGAAGGCGGCGAGTCTTTGCTTATACCACCGCCGGCCGGCGCCGTAGAATGCCCGTCGTGGGCCATTCTTTCTTGTTGACCAGGAGACCATCATGTCATTCCAGGGTAGCTGTCACTGCGGCGCCGTCGGTTTTACCGTCAATGCCGATCTGCCCGCGTCGGCGATCAGCTGTAATTGCTCGCATTGCCGACGCAAGGGTTTTTTGCTGAGTTTTTTCCCCGCCGAGCTGTTCACCCTGGACCGGGGCGCCGACGACCTGCAGTCGTACCAGTTCAATACTCATCAGATCGATCACCGCTTTTGCCGCCATTGCGGCACCCAGCCGGTGGCCTATGGCGCCAATCCCGATGGTTCGCCGGTGCGGGCCGTCAACCTGCGCTGCGTGCCGGACATCGACCTGGATGCCCTGACGGTGCAGAAGTACGACGGGGCGTCGCGCTAGCCTGGGCATATTTCGACGCGCACCGCAGCATGGACGGCCTGGCATGGGCACACTCTGGGCTTCGGATGGATAGCCGGGACGGGTGATGCAAAAGTTTCCTCGGGCCGCGCCGCAGGCCGCGCCTGCGCGCGTTTTCTTTGGCTGGCGAGTGGTGGGGGCGGCATTCGTCATCGCGGTGTTCGCCTGGGGCATCGGCTTTTATGGCCCGCCGATATTCATGGGCGCGCTGCATGCCGCGCGGGGCTGGTCGGTGGCCCTGGTGTCCATGGCCATTACCGTGCATTTTCTGTGCGGCGCCGCCGTGGTGGCCGCGCTGGGCACGCTGCACGCCCGCCATGGCGTGGCGGCCGTGACCACCGCGGGCGCGCTGCTGACCGCGGCCGGACTGCTGGGCTGGGGCTATGCGCGCGAGCCCTGGCAATTGTTCGCGGCGGCACCCTTCAGCGGCGCGGGCTGGGCCATGACCAGCGGCGCGGCGCTCAATGCCATGGTGTCGCCGTGGTTCGAGCGCCGCCGGCCCGCCGCCCTGGGCATGGCCTTCAATGGCGGAAGCCTGGGCGGGGTGGTGTTTTCGCCGCTGTGGGTGGCCTTGATCGCCGCGATCGGCTTCGGCGGCGCAGTGGTGGCCGTGGCGCTGGTCATGGTGGCGGTCGTCTGCGGATTGGCCTGGCATTATCTGCGCCAGACTCCCGCCACGATGGGCGTGGCGCCCGACGGAGAAGCCGTGCCGGCGGCCGGCCCGGCCGGCGCGCCGCATGCCGCCCGGGACGCGGCCGCGGAGGCGCCGCGTGGCGGCCGCCGCCTGAGCACGCTGGCATGGGGCGCCTCGCTGGGCCTGTTCGCCCAGGTGGGCCTGGTGGCACATCTGTTTTCGATGCTGGTGCCGGTACTGGGCAGCGGGCGCGCCGGCGCGGCCATGGGGCTGGCCACGGCCTGCGCCATCGGCGGCCGGCTGATGATGGCACGCCTGATGTCGCCCCGAACCGACCGGCGCAAAGCCGCGGCCCTGAACCTGGGCTTGCAGGCGGTGGGCTCGGCGGTGCTGCTGGGCGCCGGCACTTCGGGAGCCGGGATGGTGCTGGGATGCTGCCTGTTCGGCATGGCCCTGGGCAATGTGACTTCGCTGCCGCCCCTGATCGCGCAGGCCGATTTCCGGCCGGCCGAGGTGGCGCGCGTCGTGGCGTGGGTGACGGCGGCCGGGCAGGCGGGCTATGCGTTCGCGCCCGCGGCGTTCGGGCTGCTGCGCGAATGGGGCGCGACTTTCGGCCACGAGGGGCTGCTGTTCCTGGCGGCGGGCATGCTGCAACTCGCGGCGGCGGCCGTGCTGCTGACGGGGCGGTGCAAGCGGCCCGCCGGCGCCTGACGGTGCGCGTCCGGCCAGGTGTCTGACTCCCGTAGGGTGTCAGACACCGCTAAGACAGGCTGTGCATACCACGGGGTCAGGCACCTACGGAGCCTGACCCCTGATCTTCCTGGCGTCCGCGGTGCGGATGCTATGCTGGATTGCATGAAAAAGGGAACCTGGATGGCCGTGGGCATCGCCATAGGCGCCGCCATCGGAGCCGCCCTGGACAACATCGCCATGGGCGTGGGCATCGGCGTGGCGCTGGGTATCGCGATGGGCCTGGAAAGCCGGGACTAGCGGCGCCACCGGCCATTGCCCCGGCCGCGCCGCCGGCGGCGGGCAGCCCGCGGAACGGAACTGCGATAATGAGGCATCGGCGGCGCGGTGCCGCCTTACGCTTTCCGGGCCCTCGCATGACAGTCGCCACTCGTCCGCTGTACATCAAAGTCCACGACGCCGATAACGTCGCCATCATTGTCAACGACGGCGGCCTGCCCGCCGGCGCCGAATTGCCCGACGGCCTGATTCTGCGCGAAGCGATTCCGCAGGGCCACAAAGTGGCCCTGGCCGACCTGGCGGCGGGCGATGCCGTGGTGCGCTACAACGTGACGGTGGGCTACGCGGCGCAGGCGCTGCCGCGCGGCAGCTGGGTCAACGAGCGGGTCACCACGCTGCCCACGGCCCGCCCGCTCGACGACCTGCCCATCGGCACCCGCGCCGCGCCCGCCATGCCGCCGCTGGAAGGCCACACCTTCATGGGCTACCGCAACGCCGACGGCTCGGTGGGCACACGCAACATCCTGGCCATTACCACCACGGTGCAATGCGTGCAGGGCGTGGTCGAGCACGCCGTGCAGCGCATCAAGGCCGAGCTGCTGCCGCGCTATCCCCACGTGGATGACGTGGTGGGCCTGGAACACACCTATGGCTGCGGCGTCGCCATCGATGCGCCGGGTGCGGCGGTGCCCATACGCACCTTGCGCAACATCAGCCGCAATCCCAATTTCGGCGGCACGGCCATGATGGTCAGCCTGGGCTGTGAAAAGCTGCAACCCGAACGCCTGATGCCGCGCGGCACGATTCCCATCGCCGCGGGCACGGGCACGGGCGACGGCCAGGTCGATACGATTTGCCTGCAAGACGAAGAAAACGTCGGCTTCGAGGCGATGATCCAGTCCATCATGCAAACGGCCGACAAGCACCTGGCGGTGCTGGACCGCCGCCGGCGCGAGCCCTGTCCGGTGTCGGACCTGGTGGTGGGGGTGCAGTGCGGCGGCAGCGATGCATTTTCGGGCCTGACCGCCAACCCGGCGGTGGGCTACGCGGCCGACCTGGTGGTGCGGGCCGGGGGCACGGTCATGTTTTCGGAAACCACCGAAGTACGCGACGGCATCGACCAGTTGACCGCGCGCGCCGCGACCCCCGCGGTGGCCGAGGCCCTGGTGCGCGAAATGGACTGGTACGACCGCTACCTGGGCCTGGGCATGGCCGACCGCAGCGCCAACACGTCGCCGGGCAATAAAAAGGGCGGCCTGTCGAATATCGTCGAGAAGGCCATGGGCTCGATCGTGAAATCGGGATCGGCGCCGATTTCCGGGGTGTTGTCGCCGGGCGAAAAGCTGGCCGGCAAGGGCCTGGTGTTCTGCGCCACACCCGCCAGCGATTTTATTTGCGGCACGCTGCAGCTGGCGGCAGGCATGAATCTGCACGTTTTCACGACCGGCCGCGGCACGCCTTATGGCCTGGCGCAGGTGCCGGTGATCAAGGTGGCCACGCGCAGCGACCTGGCGCACCGCTGGCACGACCTGATGGACGTCGATGCCGGCCGCATCGCCACCGGAGCGGCCTCCATCGAAGAGGTGGGCTGGGAATTGTTCCGCCTGATGCTGGACGTGGCCAGCGGCCGGCAGCAGACCTGCGCCGAAAAACTGAAGCTGCATAATGCGCTGGCGCTGTTCAACCCGGGGCCGGTGACGTGAGCGCGCG
Organism: Bordetella petrii; assembly: GCA_017745595.1. Classification (GTDB taxonomy): domain Bacteria; phylum Pseudomonadota; class Gammaproteobacteria; order Burkholderiales; family Burkholderiaceae_B; genus Bordetella_A; species Bordetella_A petrii_C. The sequence continues at coordinate 5,390 of WMBV01000048.1, read as the reverse complement.
CCCCATGGCCGCGGCCGCCACGCGCGCGGCGGTACCGGCCGCGCGGTTTCCCGAGCGCCTGTATTTCGAAGGCGCGGCGGCCGTGCTGGAACCCCTGGCCGACGCGCACGTCGATGCGCTGTGGCGCGCGGCGCAGGGCGCCGACGCGTCGTGGCGTTACTTGCGCTACGGGCCGTTCGCCGACCGCGATGCCTTGCGGGCGCACGTCGGCGAACTGGCCGGCCGTGCCTACCAGCCTTTCTGGGCGGTCTGCCCGCGGCCGGGCACGGCGGCGCTGGGCTGGCTGTCGTTATGCGATATCTACCCCGACGATGCCGCCATCGAGATCGGCAGTATCTGGTTCAGCCCCGCGCTGCAGCGCAGCCGCGCCGCGACCGAGGCCATCTTTCTGCTATTGCGTTACGCCTTCGACCAATTGGGATACCAGCGCATGGTGTGGCGTTGCCTGGCCGATAATCAGGCTTCGGCCGGCGCCGCGCTGCGCTACGGCTTCCAGCCCGAGGGCATCTGGCGTTCGGCGGTGAATACCAAGGGGCGGCGCGGCGACGTGGCCTGGCATTCGATGCTGGCCGACGAATGGCCGTCGCGCCGGGCCGCGCTGCAGGCCTGGCTGGATCCCGGCAATTTCGATGCGGACGGCCGGCCCCGCAGCCGGCTGGCGCGCGGCTGACCCTGTTCTGGATATTTTTTTATGACCGCTCCGACCGATACCGAAAAACGCCTGGCCGACCTGGAAATCAAGCTGGGCCTGGCCGACGATACGCTCGACCAATTCAACCAGGCGCTGTTTCGCCAACAGCAGCAAATCGACCGCCTGCTGCGCGAACTGGCCGAATTGCGCCAGCAGATGCCGGAAGGCACGGGCGCGGGCCTGCGCAGCCTGAGCGACGAACTGCCGCCGCACTACTGAGTGCGCATGCACATTCTATGGACCTACCTGCGCCCGCACCGCCGGCTGGCCTGGCTGGCGCTGCTGCTGGCGGGCGCCAGCCAGGTGCTGGCGCTGATCGATCCGATCATTTTCGGCAAGATCATCGATGAATACGCCATCAACCGGGGCGGCAAGACCGACGACGAGCTGGTGTCCGGCGTGCTGGGCCTGCTGGCGCTGGCGGTGGCGATCGCCGTGCTGTCGCGCCTGGCCAAGGCGGTGCAGGAATACCTGACCCGCCTGGTGGTGCAGAAGTTCGGTACGCAATTGTTCAACGACGGCCTGCGCCAGGCGCTGCGGCTGAAGTTCCAGGAATTCGAAGACCTGCGCAGCGGCGAGACCCTGTCGCTGCTGCAGAAGGTGCGCAGCGACACGGAACGCTTCATCAATGCCTTCATCAACACGGTATTCGCCGCGGTGGTGGGCATGGGGTTTCTGGTGTGGTATGCGGTGACGCGCCACTGGCTGCTGGTTCCGGTGTTCTTGATCGGCGTGCTGGTGCTGGGCGGCCTGACCGGCCTGCTCAGCCGCGAAATCAAGAGCCAGCAGCGCTCGATCGTGCGCGAGACCAACCGCAGCTCGGGCTTTATCGCCGAGTCGTTGCGCAATATCGAGCTGATCAAGAGCCTGGGACTGACCTTTCCCGAAATCCGCCGTCTGCAGGCGCAGACCGTGCGCATCTTCGAGCTCGAGATGCAGAAGGTCAAGCGCATCCGCTTGCTGTCGTTCTTGCAGGGCGTGTCGCTCAGCCTGCTGAAGCTGGCGATTCTGTTCGCGCTGCTGTGGCTGATTTTCCGCGACGTGCTGAGCACCGGCGAACTGATCGCCATGCAGTTCATTTCGGTGGCGATCTTCGCGCCGCTGCAAGAGCTGGGCAACATCATCCTGGCCTACCGCGAGGCCGAGGCGTCGCTGTCGAACTTCGATGCGCTGATGAAAAAGCCGATAGACCGGCGCCCCGAGGCACCGCAAGACAGCGGCCCCATCACGCACGTGCGTTTCGATAATGTGGTGTTTCGCCACAAGGGCGCGGCCGACAACGCGCTCGACGGCGTTTCGTTCTCGGCCGCGCTGGGCGACACCGTCGCGTTCGTGGGGCCGTCGGGCTCGGGCAAGTCGACCCTGGTGAAGCTGCTGCTGGGCCTGTATACGCCGGCGCTGGGCGAGGTGTTCTACAACGATATCTCGACCAAGGTGTTGCGCTACAACCGGGCCCGCCGGCAGGTGGGGCTGGTGACGCAGGAACCGTATCTTTTTGCCGGCACGCTGCGGGAAAACCTGCGGCTGGTGAAGGCCGACGCCTCCGACGCCGAGATCGTGGCGGCCATGGAGCAGGCGGCCTGCGCCTACCTGCTGCAGAAGTCGCCCGACGGCCTGGGCACGCACATCGGCGAGATGGGGCTGAAGTTGTCGGGCGGCGAAAAACAGCGCCTGTCGATCGCGCGCGCGCTGATACGGCAGCCGCGGCTGCTGATCTTCGACGAGGCGACCTCGGCGCTGGATTCGCTGACCGAAGAGCAGATCACGGACACGGTGCGGCGCATTTCGGCCAGCCGCCGGCAGATCACGATTCTGATCGCGCACCGCCTGTCGACCATCATGCACGCCGACACCATTTTCGTGCTGGAAAAAGGACGCATCGTGGAAAGCGGCACGCATGCCGAGCTGCTGTCGCGCACCGGCCTGTACTACGCGATGTGGCGCCAGCAAATCGGCGAGCGTCCCGCCACGGCGGCGCACGCCTGAAGTGAAAGCCCCACCCCCGAAGCGCTGCGCGCTTTCCCCTGAACAGGTGTCAGGCTCACGTAGGTGCCTGAAGTGAAAGTCCCACCCCCGAAGCGCTGCGCGCTTTCCACCTCGCGGCTGGCAGGCCGCTCGGATTCGCCAGGCAGGGAACAGTCCTCAAGGACTGTTCCCTGTCCGGGCTCATCCCCTCAAGGGGGCGACGCTGGCGGACCGGCAAAGCCGGCTCCGCGGCGTCCCCGATCGGCCGCACCCATTTCATCCCGGGTGGGTCGCGCAGCCGCGGTGAAGCACTGACACCGCTGTGTGTGGAAAGTCTCGGGCAGGCTTCGGTGTCTGACACCCTGCGGGAGTCAGACACCTGGGCCGCCCGGGCTGTCAGGCATCTGGCCGGGACCGCGGCGTGATTTCCATGATCAGTTCGACCCGCCGGTTGGCGGCGCGGCCGGTCGGCGTGTCGTTCGGCGCGATGGGATGCGTGTCGGCATAGCCCACGGCACGCAGCCGGGCGGGCGCGACGCCGGCGCTGACCAGTTCGCGCAGCACGCTGGCGGCGCGGCCCGCCGACAGTTCCCAGTTGGACGGAAACTGGCGCGTCTGGATCGGCACCGGATCGCTATGGCCTTCGACCGAGACGGGATAGCCCTCGCTGCGGTTGATGACCGTGGCCATGCGCTCGATCAGGCGCAGGCCGGTGGGGCTGAGCACAGCCTGCCCGGACGGGAACAGCAATTCGTTGCTGATGCGAAAGCTGATGGATTTTTCGTTGACGATGACGTCCACGCCGTCGCCCAGGTCATCCAGGCCCAGCTCGGCGATCGACGGCGGCGCGGGCTCGGGGGCCGCCGGCTCGCCCTGGGCGTGGGCGTGGGCGTCCGAGGCTTCCGGCGGCATGGCGGGTGGCGCAGGCGCGGCGGGCCCGGACGCATCGCCCGGGGCCGGCTTGTGCGCGGCCACTTCCTCCGGCGCCGCCGCCGGGGCAAGGGCCGGCGGCGTCCAGGCGGACGAGTCCGGCAGCGGCATGGCGATGGCCAGCGCCGCGCCGGGCGCCGCCCATTCGGCCGGGGGCGTGGCGGCCTGCGCGACCGAGCCGACCAGCTGCACGGGCAGCGCGGGGCCGGAGGGCGGCCGGGGCATCTTGGCGATGCCCAGCAGTACCACCAGCATCGCCAGCAGCAGTGTGATCAGGTCCAGGTAGCTGAGCAGCCAGGTTTCGGTTTCGGGTTCGACGGTGGTGTCGACGTGCCAGCGGGCGTAGCGGCCGCCCTGGTGCAACGCGGGCCGGCCGGCCGGCCCTGGGGCGCGTAGCGCCGGCTGGCGCGGCGAGTGCTGTCCGCGCAGGGCCGCGATGCGGTCGGCCAGGTTCATGGACGTGCGGGGGCCGTGCCGGGCAGCGGCGCCGTCTTGCCGGCGGCGGCCTTGGCGGGCACGGCGGCCCGCGCTTCGGTCTTGGCCCTGGACACCTTGCCCGGCTTGTCAGTCCGGCGGGCGGCGTCGTGGCCGCCGTCGTAGACCTCGTCCTCGAAATGCATGATGAACGAGTTCAACGTCTCGCGCACGACGGCCGGCCCGCGCCGCGCGCACATCATCGAAATGCCCTGCAGCACCATGTTCATCAGCATCAGGCGCTGCTCGGTGCGGCGTTCCAGTTTGACGGCGATGGGCTTGCAGACCAGGTTGGCCAGCAGGATGCCGTAGAAGGTGGTCATCAGCGCCACGGCGAGCTGCTGGCCGATGACCACCATGTCGCCGTCGCCCAGCACCGCCATCAGGTTGATCAGCCCCACCAGCGTGCCCAGCATGCCGAAAGCCGGCGCGAAGCCGGCCATGATGCGGAACATCTGCGCCTCGGCGTGTTCGCGCGCGCGCAGGCGGGCGATGCGCCACTGCAGCAGCTCGATGATCTGGTCTTCCGGGGTGTGGTCGATGACCAGCTGCACGCCCGTGCGCAAGAACGGGTTCGACACCTGGCGCAGCGCCTGTTCGACCTTATGCACATCGTCGTTCATCCATAGCTGCGCCATCGCCACCAGTTCGTCGATGTCGCGGCGCGAATCCAGCCGCTCGCCGCGGAACACCGTGCGCACCAGGGCGAACACGCGCACCACTTCGCGCAGCGGATAGCTGATGAACAGCGCGGCGCAGGTGCCGCCCAGCACGACGACCAGCCCGGGCAGGTTGATGTACAGCGACGGGTCGGTGGCGGAAAAGGCCAGCGCGACGGCCAGCGTGACGACCGCCACCACGATGCCGATGAGGGTAGAGGGGTTCATGAATGAGTCTTGCGCAAGAATTCAGTGCGAAAGCGCTCATTCTAGAAAGCCGCGGCGCGGCTCAATCGGCGGATAACGGGACGAAAAGGGCCGGTTTGCGGGGGTAGGTGTTACTGCGGCGCGCGTTTGGGAGGGCGGGGCCGAAGAACATGCGGTGTCTGACACCCTGCGGGAGTCAGACACCTGGAGCCGCCTGGGAGATGAACCGCCCCGGGTTTGCCGGAGTCTCCTTGTTGTGAGTCAGGCCGCAAGGGCGAGACTCTGGATTTTCGTATAGTAGGCCTGTTCTGCCTCAGCCGGAGGGATGTGGCCGAGTGGCGCCATCAATCTTCGGTTGTTGTACCAGTCGACCCACTGCAGCGTCGCCCATTCGACCTCTTCACGGTGGCGCCAGGACGCCCGCCGGTGGATCACCTCGGCTTTGTACAGCCCGTTGATGGTCT
>WMBV01000047.1 GCA_017745595.1 Bordetella petrii | reverse complement strand
GCGCTTCGGGGCGCGCGGGGGGCGTGGTGGTGCCGGTTTGCGAAAACTGCTTCCAGACTTCGATGGCGCGCAGGCGCTGCTTGGCCACGACCTGGATGCGCTCGCGCAGGTTCGGGTCGCGCTGCAGCAGGGCTTCGAAATCGCGCAGCGACAGCATCAACAGCTTGCTGTAGCCCAGCGAATGCACATCGGGCGTGATTTGCTGTTCGCCCAGCAGCGCCAGCTCGCCGATGAATTCGCCGCTGCCCAGCTCGATGGCGGTGCCGTCGGGCAGCTGCACCGAGACGGCGCCCGACGCGACGAAACACATTTCCTGGCCGTGCCGCCCGCGCGTCAGCACCGGCTGGTCGGGCAGCGCCAGGCGCGGCCGCAGCAGCCGGCTGATGGCCCGCAACGAATCGGGGCTCAGGCCTTCGAACAGCGGCACGCGCGTAATGAGTTCGGCCGCTCCCAGCTCCATGTCCAGCGGCGGATGCCGGTCGATATGGCGCCAGCGGCTTTTCAGCTGGCCCATCAGGTCGGCGTAGACCTCGCCGCTGATCAGCGATTGCTCGAGCATGTCGTGATACCGGATGCGCTCGAGTTCGCGCGCCGTGCGGCCCAGGTAGCTTTCTTGCAGCCACAGCGCATAAGAGGGATATTGCAGGTTCAGTGCCTGCAGTGCGTGCTCGACCAGGTCCAGCCGGCGCTGGTGCGCGGTCACGATCTGCTGCGCCGCGGCCACGCCCAGCAGTGGGGCGACCTGCTCGCGCGCGAACTCGATCAGCCGCTGCGCCACCGAGCGCTTGGTCATCAGGTTGGCGAAGCGCTGCCCCAGCTCGCGCGCCAGCCAGCCCTGGAACCCGAACATATAGTGCACGCGCAGCGCCAGCCGGAAAGCCCGGGAATGGCGCACGTCGACCTCGACGCCGCGCTCGAAGCCCGCCAGGCCGCCCGTGCGCACGGCGTCTTCCAGGCGTTCGGAGCGGGCCAGCAGCGATTCGGCCATGCGCCAGTCGACGATCTGCGCCTTGAGAATGTCGAAGAACATTTCCTGTTCGCGCTGGGCCAGGATGGTCAACCCCACGGCCACGCGCTGCTCGTCGGTCATCTGGGCCAGCTGGCCGTCGTGCACGCTGGCCAGGCTGGCATCGAATACGGCGTGGATGCGCTCACTGGCCTCGGGGCTGATGTGATCGGTCTTGGCGATGTCGCCGGCCTTGTCCTGCAGGTCTTCCAGCGCCACCACCAGCGCCTGGTTGCGGATCGTGCGCTCGACGGGCGACAACTGGTTCAGGCCCAGCATGCGTATCAGCGGCCGCAGCGTAATGCCGTTGACGAACAGCGTCGACAACACATAGCCGGTCGTGACCACGGCGATGAACTGGCGCGCGGCCTCGGGCACGGCGTCTTGCTCAGTCACGGCCAGCGCCAGCGCCAGCGACACGGCGCCGCGCAAACCGCCCCACAGCATCACGGTTTTATAGGGCGTACTGACCTTGGTGCCGAACGGCGTCAGCCCCAGCAGCGGCAACAGGCCGAACACCACGATGGCGCGCGCCACCAGCGTCACCACGAACACCACGACGACCATCAACAGGTCTTCGGGATTGGCCTGGGCCATCAGCTTGGGGATCAGCATGGCCGCGAACAGGAAGATCAGCGAATTGGCCCAAAAGCCGAATTGTTCCCAGGAACTGGCCAGATGTTCGAACGTGACCGGCGACATGCGGGTACGGCCGGCGGACCCCACCACCAGGCCCGCGACGACAGTGGCGACCACGCCCGACACGCCCAGGTAGTGTTCCGAGATGAAGAAAGACAGATAGGCCAGCGTCAGCGTCAGGGTGATCTCGGCCGTGGGAAAGCCGCGCAGCCAGGCAAACAGGAAGCAGGCCCCGCGCCCCATCACGTAACCCGCGATACCGCCCCCCAGGAAGTGAAAGGCGAAGTCGTTGAACACGCCGCCCACCGACAGCACGCCCTTGCCGCCCAGCACGGCCAGCAGCACCGAATACAGGGCGATCGACGCGGCATCGTTGAACAGGCTTTCGCCTTCGACCAGAGTGGTCAGCCGCCTGGGCGCGCCCACTTCGCGGAAGATGCCCACCACCGCCACGGGGTCGGTCGTGGCCACGATGGCGCCCAGCAGCAGGCAGGTCACCAGCCCGTAGGGCGACACGGCGCTGACCGCAAAACCCACCACCACGGTGCACACCACGACCGCCACGATCGCCATCATCAGAATGGGGCCGATGTCGTCCATCAGCCGGCGCACGTTCATGGCCAGCGCCGTTTCGAACAACAGCACCGGCAGGAACACCATCAGGAAGGTTTCGGACGAAATCTCGAAATGCTCGATGGTGTCGAACAGGTCGCCCAATACCGGCGGCGCCCACCCGTGCAGGTGCAACAGGATGCCCAGCAGGCAGCCCACGATGGCCAGCAGCACCGAATAAGGCAGCTTGATGCGGCCCGCCAGGGGCGGCATGAAGCACACCAGCGTCAGCAGGCCGGACAGGCCGAACACAATTAAACCGATATCCATGAAACGCGGTCGGACGAAGCACGTACGTACGGAACGACAAGAATAGCGTTTTTTATCCGGGCCACCGGAACATGGACAGGCATCCACGTTTCGTTACGCGTCGCCGGCCGTGCAATGCGCGGCGCGCGCGCTTTTTGGGTAAGGTTACTGACGTTTCAGATATGCGGGAGAGTCCTTTGCCGGCCTCGACTTCCAGCGCCGGCCGCGCCGACGCGCCCATCCTGCTGGTGCAGCTCACCGACACCCACTTGCTGGCCGAGCCGGACGCCGTGATGTGCCAGGTCAATACCGACGCCAGCCTGCGCGCCGTGCTGGACCTGGTGCGCGCCAACGGCCACCGGCCCGACCTGCTGCTGGCCACGGGCGATCTGTCGCAAGACGGCTCGCCCGCGTCTTACCAGCGGCTGCGCGAACGGCTGGAACAGACCGACTGGCCGGTGCGCTGCCTGCCCGGCAACCACGACGCCCCCCATACGCTGCGCCAGGCCCTGGGCCTGTGGACGCAGCCCGTTACCGACATTGGCGCGTGGCGCATCATCCTGCTGGATTCCACGGTGCCGGGCTCGGATGCCGGCCACATCGACGAAACACAATTCGACTTGCTGGAACGCGCGGCGGCCCTGGCCGGCGAACGCCACATCCTGGTGGCGCTGCATCACAATCCGGTGCAGATGGACAGTAAGTGGACCGACACCATGATGGTCGACAACGCCCCCGCCTTGTTCCAGCAACTGGCCAACCTGCCGCGCACGCGCGTGCTGCTGTGGGGCCACGTGCACCAGGCGTTCGACCGCCGCCGCCACCATCTGCGCATGCTGGCCACGCCCTCGACGTGTTTCCAGTTCGCCATCCGCGACGGCCGCCACGTGCTGGACGACGCCGCCCTGCCGGGCTACCGCTGGCTGAAGCTATACCGCGATGGCTCGCTGGCCACCGGGGTGCGGCGCATCGATGCCGCCGCGTGGCGCGATCTGTAGGGGCAAAAAAAAGGGGCACCGATATGCTAGGTGCCCCGCAAGCATCCGTTTCATAGGGGAGGGGAAAGAGGAGAAGCCGAAACGGATGACAAGACTGCGTATACCGGGGACCGGTAATGCGGTCTACATGCATTTAGGCGTCTGCCGGCAAATTAAGTTTCCCGCTCGGCGAATTTGGATGACGCGAATTTGAATCTAAATGTTTCGAAAGAGCGGCCCAACACGGCGGATCAGGCCGCGGCCAGCGCCCCGCGCATTTTCTTCAGGGCCGCCGACTCGATCTGGCGGATGCGTTCGGCCGACACGCCGAATTCTTGTGCCAGTTCTTGCAGGGTGATGCCGCCGTCGTCTTGCAGCCAGCGCGCTTCGATGATGCGGCGCGAGCGCGGATCGAGGGCCTGCAGCGCGTGGGCCAGGCCGGCGCCCTGCAATTCGTCGTGCGCGCGGCGGTCGAGAACGCGGGTGGGTTCTTGGCGGCCTTCGTCCGACAGATAGGCGATCGGTGCGTAGGCTTCTTCGTCGTCGTCCTGTTTTTCCAGCGACAGGTCGCGGCCGGACAGGCGTACTTCCATTTCGCTGACGTCTTCGCGCCGCACGTTCAGTTCTTCGGCGATACGGTCGACCTGTTCGGGATCGAGCGTCTGGCCATCGGGCCGCATGCTGCGCAGGTTGAAGAACAGCTTGCGCTGCGCCTTGGTGGTGGCCACCTTGACCATGCGCCAGTTGCGGATGATGAATTCGTGGATTTCGGCCTTGATCCAGTGCACGGCGAACGACACCAGGCGCACGCCGCGTTCGGGGTCGAAGCGCTTGACGGCCTTCATGAGGCCCACGTTGCCTTCCTGGATGAGATCGGCATGCGGCAGGCCGTAGCCCAGGTACTGGCGCGCCACGGACACGACCAGGCGCAGGTGCGACAGCACCAGTTCGCGGGCGGCGTCGAGGTCGTCGCGGTCGCGCAGGCGGCGGCCCAGTTCGGTTTCACGCTCGGCGGTCAGAACCGGCAGGCGGTTGACGGCCGAGATATAGGCTTCGATGGTGCCAAGCGAGCCTGGATTGGCGATGGCCAACGCCAGGGCGTTGCCGGACAGGGCCAACGAGCTGCTGGGTTGTTTCATGTTGGCGGTCTCCAGGGAAAGGGTGGACGACTTTATCAGATTGATGTTAGCACTCTCCATGTACGAGTGCTAATTCGACTGTTGCGGCGCATCAGAGTTCCCTCTGAAACTGGCGGGCAGCAAGCTCCATACCGGCGGGGCGGCCGTGGCCGCCGGGCCCGGGCTCGCTGGCCGGCGCCGGCGGCACGGCGTTTGCCGCTTGCAGCCTACCGGGGGCTCTGCCCCCGCCCCCCAAAGGAGCCCGCATGAGTGCATTTGCCAAAGCCACGAACGCCCGGGCGCAGGGCGACGACGTGGTCTTCGAACTGGAAACCGGCGGCGTGACCCGTCCGTTCGAGATTTCCGGAGACGCCTTGCGCCGTTATTTTGGCGCCGCCGACGACACCGGCGCCGAACTGCTGCGCGCTTTCGAGAATGCCCAGGAAAAAATCCAGGCACTTGCAAAAAAGACGCAGTGGGTGCCGGCCGACGGCACCATCAAGCTGGGCACGGGCGATTTCGACGACAGTTGACGCGGCCCAACGCTACCAGCCCGAGCGGCGCAGGGCCTCTTCGGTGGCCTGCCCGTCGGGCCGGATCACCACCGCGCCGCGCGGATCCATATAGACGCGGTAGCGCGCCCCGTCGAGCATAGGCATATAGGCGGCGCTGCCATACTGTACGTCGACGAACGGCAGCCAATTGGGAAACACGCGCTTGAGCGCGGCCAGGTCCGGCACGGGCCAGTCGTTCAGCGCGTGCACGCTGCGCGGCGCGCTGCGCTCGCGTTCGATGTCTGCGTAGCGCCCCGCCAGGCGCTCGAAGGCGTACAAGGGCGGCACTCCGGCCAGCAGGGCGGGCAGGCGCCAGCGCACGACCTTGGCGTCGATCTGCCATTGATCCCCGGCCAGGACGTACATGCGGTCATCCATGCCCGGCACCTGGGTGGTCAGCTGGAACCGCCCCGGGGCCTGCTCGTGGATGTGCACGCTGGCCACCGGGACATCGGTGGTCAGCCGCAGGAACTGCACCAGCGTCAGGGCCAGCATGGCCGACACCCCCGCCAAGGCAATCAGCAGGCAGCCGCACAGGCGCCGCACGGGCCGCAGCCGGAACACCCGCTGGCCGGAGGCATCGCGCGGCCCGCCCTTGCCAAACAGCATGCACAGGCCGGGAATCAATACGACCAGGGCCGCCAGGCCCATCCAGACAAAGGGCGCGAAACCGTAAATCACTCGGCAATCCTTTTATGGGCGCCGGTGCCGCGCGCGGCACCGCCACGCGCGGCCGGGGACGCTGCTAAATGTATTGGTCGGCGTGAAAACGCACGTGGTCCTGCATGAACGTGGAAATAAAGTAGTAGCCGTGATCGTAGCGGGGATGGCGGCGCAGCGTCAGGGGCTGGCCGGCCTGCTCGCAGGCCTGTTCGAAGGCTTCGGGGTAAAGCTGTTCGGCCAGGAACAGGTCGGCCAGCCCCTGGTCGACCAGAATGCCGCGCGGAAACGGCCGCTGGGCCCGCGCCATGAGTTCGCTGGCGTCGTACGCTTTCCAGGCTTCGGTATCGGGCCCCAGGTAGCCGCTGAAGGCCTTGCGGCCCCAGGGGCAGCGCGTGGGCGCCGCGATGGGGGCGAAGGCCGAGACCGAGCGGAATTTCTGCGGATGGCGCAGCGCCAGCACCAGCGCGCCGTGTCCGCCCATGGAATGGCCGAAAATGCCGGTACGCTGCGCGTCGCCGGGCAACTGGCCGGTGACGATGCCGTACAGCTCGTCGGCCACATAGCTTTCCATGCGGTAGTGGGCGCGCCAGGGGTCGGCGGTGGCGTCCAGGTAGAAGCCGGCGCCCGTGCCGAAATCCCAATCCTGGTCTTCGCCGGGAATGCCCGCGCCGCGCGGGCTGGTGTCGGGCGCCACCAGCATCAGGCCGTGTTCGGCGGCCAGGCGCTGCGCGCCGCTTTTGATCATGAAGGTTTCTTCGGTGCAGGTCAGGCCGGCCAGGTAGAACAGGACCGGCACGCGGCCCTGTTCGGCCTGGGGCGGGATATACACCGAAAACCGCATCGGCAGGCCGATCTGCGCCGAGGCATGGCGGTAGTAGCGCTGCCAGCCGCCGAAACAGCGATGCTGGGAAATCAGGTCCAGGTCAGCCATGGGGGCATGCTTCCTTCCTTGTGGGCGGCGGCGCCGCATACCGCGCCACCGAACAGTTCGAGAGGCCGCGTTTCGTCGGGGAAATCGGCGGCTAGGGCATTTCTAGGCCCGATGTTAACCTGCATGCGTGCGGCGGCCACGCAGGGCGCGATGCAATTGTCCGCCGCCAAGGCTTGACCCTCGACGGTTATGGCACTATTTATATATAGTTGATCGACCTAACGTTCTTTCGGCTGCGCACGCCCCCGACCCTATGGCCCGTCTGCCCCGTTTGTACGCCCCCGGGCTGCCCCAGCTGGTGCAGGCCAACTTCGTTCATCCGCTGGCGGCGCCGTCGCAGCCGGCGCCGCTCGACGTCCTGAACCAGCTTGCCGCCTGGCTGGGCGATTCCGCGCAGCGGCATCGCGTGGCGGTGCACGGCTGGGTGCTGGCCCACGACCGCATCCTGTTGCTGGCCACGCCGGCCGACGAAGAAGGCCTGCCCCGGCTGATGCAGACCCTGGGCCGCAACCTGGCCGCGCGCCTGCGCGGCGGCCGCGTGTTTGCCGGCCGCTACCGCTCGGCCCTGCTAGAGCCCGGCGCCTGGGTGCTGCCGGCCCTGGTCTGGCTGGAAACCTACCCGGTGCGCAGCGGCATCGCCCACGACCCCGATTCCTGGCCCTGGTCGTCGGCCGGCAGCCACACGGGCAATACCGCCGCGGCCACGCCGCCTTCGCCCTGGCAGTCCGACCACGCCGACTACTGGGCCTGCGGCAATACCCCGTTCGACCGCCAGGCCAACTACCGGCGCCGCCTGCAAGAAGGCCTGTCGCGCGAGCAAAGCCAGCGCATCGACCAGGCCGTGTCCGGCCAGTGGGCGCTGGGCGGACCGGATTTCATCGCCGGCCTGGCCCATACCGCCAGCCGCCGCGTCGCCCCCGGCCAGCGCGGCCGCCCCCGCAAGAAACCCGCCGAGCCCACGGCCGGCAACAACACCAGCGACGCCCCCGGCGCCTGACGCGCCGGGCATTCTGCAACCGGCAGGGTTTCGCCGCGGCGCAATATAGCGGTGTATCTGGGCTCTCGTATCAGGTGTCTGACTCCCGCAAGGGTGTCAGACACCGCAGAGCCAAGAGATCGCCCACCCCGGTGTCTGACACCCTGCGGGTGTCAGACACCTTACTAGCAGCCTTGCCACCTCGCAGGCCATCCAATTATTTAGGGACATATAACGGCAATTTCCCCGCCAACCCGCTCGCTTTCCCATTTTTCATTTCCTCGTGAAAACACATCTATTTGATTTTTCTGAATTTTTAATGCGTCCCTTTATTTTTGCACCAAAACGGTGAATTTTTATATATAGGGTCGTTCCCTATTTATTTTTATTGCGCCCCCTGCCGTGCCGCAGTATCGTCGTGCCCTTGCACTGCAACATTCCGACGCAGGCCCCTGCGGAGCGCGCCATGTCATCCACTTTCCCCGATACTTCCTGTCGCCCGGCCGAAACGCCCATCGATGCCACCCGCATCGGCATCCCGGCCCGCCAGGGCCTGTACAGCCCCGAACACGAACATGACGCCTGCGGCGTGGGCTTCGTGGCCCACATCAAGGGGCGCAAAAGCCACGCCATCATCCAGCAGGGCCTGAAAATCCTGGAAAACCTCGACCACCGCGGCGCGGTCGGGGCCGACAAGCTCATGGGCGACGGCGCCGGCATCCTGATCCAGATTCCCGACGCGCTGTACCGCGACGAAATGGGCCACCAGGGCGTCGCCCTGCCGCCGCCCGGCGAATATGGCGTGGCCATGGTGTTCCTGCCCAAGGAAACCGCGTCGCGCCTGGCCTGTGAACAAGAGCTCGAGCGCGCGGTGCGCGCCGAGGGGCAGATCGTGCTGGGCTGGCGCGACGTGCCGGTGGACGTCGACATGCCGATGTCGCCCACGGTGCGTTCGGTCGAGCCGGTGATCCGGCAGCTGTTCATCGGCCGCGGCGCCGACGTCATGGTGCCCGACGCGCTCGAACGCAAGCTGTATGTGATCCGCAAGACGGCCAGCCATGCCATCCAGGCCATGCGGCTGGCGCACGGCAAAGAATATTTCGTGCCTTCGGCCTCGGTGCGCACCGTGGTGTACAAGGGCCTGCTGCTGGCCGACCAGGTCGGCCGCTACTACCGCGACCTGGCCGACCCGCGCACCGTGTCGGCCGTGGCCCTGGTGCACCAGCGCTTCTCGACCAACACGTTCCCGGCCTGGCCGCTGGCCCACCCGTACCGCATGATCGCCCACAACGGCGAAATCAACACCGTGAAGGGCAACTTCAACTGGCTGCGCGCCCGCGAAGGCATGATGCAGTCGGCGGTGCTGGGCGACGACCTGAAAAAGCTGTATCCCATCGTCTACGAGGGCCAGTCCGATACCGCCACGTTCGACAACTGCCTCGAACTGCTGGTGAATTCCGGCTATTCGCTGGCCCACGCCATGATGATGATGATCCCGGAAGCCTGGGAACAGCACACGGAAATGGACCAGAGCCGCCGCGCGTTCTATGAATACCACGCGGCCATGATGGAGCCCTGGGACGGCCCCGCCGCCGTGGCCTTCACCGACGGCCGCCAGATCGGCGCCACGCTCGACCGCAACGGCCTGCGCCCGGCGCGCTACCTGATCACCGACGACGACATGGTCATCATGGCGTCCGAGGCCGGCACGCTGTCCATTCCCGAAAACCGCATCATCAAGAAGTGGCGCCTGCAGCCCGGCAAGATGTTCCTGATCGACCTGGAACAGGGCCGCATCATCGACGACGCCGAAATCAAGCTGCAGCTGGCCAACAACCGCCCGTACCGCCAATGGATCGAACGGCTGCAGATCAAGCTGGAATCGCTGCCCGCGCCCAAGCAGGCCACGCCGGCCACGCAGTCGGCGGTGCCGCTGCTCGACCGCCAGCAGGCCTTCGGCTGGACCCAGGAAGACTACAAGTTCATCCTGGAACCCATGGCCAGCACGGGCGAGGAAGTCATCGGCTCGATGGGCAACGATGCCCCGCTGGCCGTGCTGTCGCACCGCGCCAAGCCGTTCTACAACTATTTCCGGCAGTTGTTCGCGCAGGTCACCAATCCGCCCATCGACCCCATCCGCGAACAGATGGTGATGTCGCTGGTGTCGTTCATCGGTCCCAAGCCCAACCTGCTGGACATCAATAACGTCAATCCGCCGCTGCGCCTGGAAGTCTCGCAGCCGGTGCTCGACTTCGCCGCCATGGCGCAGATCCGCGACATCGAGCAGGCCACGGGCAAGAAATTCCGCAGCTACGAGCTCGACATCACCTACCCGGTTGCCTGGGGCTCGGAAGGCATCGAGGCGCGCGTGGCGGCGCTGTGCGCCCGCGCGGTCGACGCGGTGCAAAGCGGCTACAACATCCTGATCGTTTCCGACCGCCTGGTCGACAGCGAGCGCGTGGCCATCCCGGCCTTGCTGGCCACGTCGGCGGTGCACCAGCACCTGATCCGCGCCGGCCTGCGCACCGCCACCGGCCTGGTGGTGGAAACGGGCTCGGCGCGCGAAGTGCACCATTTCGCGCTGCTGGGCGGCTACGGCGCCGAAGCCATTCATCCGTACCTGGCGCTCGAGTCGCTGGGCCGCATGGCCGACCCGGAAAAAGCCACCAAGAACTTCATCAAGGCCATCGGCAAGGGCCTGAACAAGGTCATGTCCAAGATGGGCATCTCGACCTACATGTCGTACACCGGCGCGCAGATCTTCGAAGCCGTGGGCCTGCAGCGCGAGCTGGTCGACAAATACTTCACCGGCACGGCGTCCAACGTCGAAGGCATCGGCATCTTCCAGGTGGCCGAAGAAGCCCTGCGCCAGCACCGCGCCGCGTTCAGCACCGACCCGCTGCTGGCCAACGACCTGGACGCGGGCGGCGAATACGCCTTCCGCGTGCGCGGCGAAGAGCACATGTGGACCCCCGATTCCATCGCCAAGCTGCAGCACGCCTCGCGCGCCAACAACTACCGCACGTACAAAGAGTACGCGCAGATCATCAACGACCAGAGCCGCCGCCACATGACGCTGCGCGGCCTGTTTGAGTTCCGCTTCGACCCCGCGCGCGCCATCGCGCTCGACGAAGTCGAGCCCGCCAAGGAAATCGTCAAGCGCTTCGCCACCGGCGCGATGTCGCTGGGCTCGATTTCCACCGAAGCCCATACGGTGCTGGCGGTGGCCATGAACCGCATCGGCGGCAAGTCGAACACGGGCGAGGGCGGCGAAGACGAACTGCGCTACCGCGCCGAAATGCGCGAGGGCAAGAGCACCGTCAAAGACGGCGACAGCCTGGCGTCGCTGCTGGGCAGCGAACGCATCGAGGCCGACGTGCCCCTGAAGGCGGGCGATTCGTTGCGTTCGCGCATCAAGCAGGTGGCCTCGGGCCGCTTCGGCGTCACCGCCGAATACCTGGCCAGCGCCGACCAGATCCAGATCAAGATGGCGCAGGGCGCCAAGCCCGGCGAGGGCGGCCAGCTGCCCGGCCACAAGGTGTCGGAATACATCGCCAAGCTGCGCTATTCGGTACCCGGCGTGGGCCTGATCTCGCCCCCGCCGCACCATGACATCTATTCCATCGAAGACCTGGCGCAGCTCATCCACGACCTGAAAAACGTCAACAGCAAGTCGTCGATCTCGGTGAAGCTGGTGTCGGAAGTGGGCGTGGGCACGGTGGCGGCCGGCGTGGCCAAGGCCAAGGCCGACCACGTCGTCATCGCCGGCCACGACGGCGGCACCGGCGCTTCGCCCGTATCGTCGATCAAGCACGTGGGCACGCCCTGGGAACTGGGCCTGGCCGAAACCCAGCAGACGCTGGTGCTGAACCGCCTGCGCAGCCGCATCCGCGTGCAGGCCGACGGCCAGATGAAAACCGGCCGCGACGTCGTCATCGGCGCGCTGCTCGGCGCCGACGAATTCGGCTTCGCCACGGCGCCGCTGGTGGTCGAAGGCTGCATCATGATGCGCAAGTGCCATCTGAACACCTGCCCGGTGGGCGTGGCCACGCAAGACCCGGTGCTGCGCCGCAAGTTCCAGGGCAAGCCCGAGCACGTGGTGAATTTCTTCTTC
Organism: Bordetella petrii; assembly: GCA_017745595.1. Classification (GTDB taxonomy): domain Bacteria; phylum Pseudomonadota; class Gammaproteobacteria; order Burkholderiales; family Burkholderiaceae_B; genus Bordetella_A; species Bordetella_A petrii_C. The sequence continues at coordinate 21,603 of WMBV01000047.1, read as the reverse complement.
TTCATCGCCGAAGAAGTGCGCGAAATCATGGCCCAGCTGGGCATCCGCAAGTTCGACGACCTGATCGGCCGCGCCGACCTGCTCGACCTGCGCGCCGGCATCAGCCACTGGAAAGCCCAGGGCCTGGATTTCAGCCGCGTGTTCTACCAGCCGCAGGTCGATACCGAAAAGCGCCAGACCGAAGTGCAAGACCACGGCCTGGCCGGCGCGCTGGACCACCTGCTGATCGAACGCAGCAAGCCGGCGCTCGAGCGCGGCGAAAAAGTATCGTTCATCACGCCGGTGCGCAACCGCAACCGCACGGTGGGCGCCATGCTGTCGGGCGCGCTGGCGGCGCGCTACGGCCACGAAGGCCTGCCCGACGACACGATCCACATCCAGTGCAACGGCACGGCCGGGCAAAGCTTCGGCGCCTTCCTGGCGCACGGCATCACGCTCGACCTGGTGGGCGAGGGCAACGATTACGTCGGCAAGGGCCTGTCGGGCGGCCGCATCATCGCGCGCTCGCCCAACGACTTCCGCGGCTTCGGCCCCGACCACATCATCGTCGGCAACACGGTGCTGTACGGCGCGCTGGCCGGCGAAGCCTTCTTCAACGGCGTGGCCGGCGAACGCTTCGCCGTGCGCAACTCGGGCGCGGCCTCGGTCGTGGAAGGCACCGGCGACCACGGCTGCGAATACATGACGGGCGGCACGGTGGTGGTACTGGGCGGCACGGGCCGCAACTTCGCGGCCGGCATGTCGGGCGGCGTGGCCTATGTGTGGGACCCCGACCGCAGCTTCAAGCATCGCTGCAACCTGGCCATGGTCGAACTCGAGGCCATTGCCCCGCATGCCGAGCAGCAGGCGCAGAGCGACCGCGAGCACTGGCACAGCGCGCAGCGCGGCGGCGAGCGCGAAACCGACGAGGCCATCCTGCGCAGGCTCATCGAAGACCACTTCCGCTACACCGGCAGTTTCCGCGCCCGCGAAATCCTGGGCGACTGGGAAGCCTCGCGCGGCAAGTTCATCAAGGTCATGCCGACGGACTACCGCCGCGCATTGGGCGAAATGTGGCGCGCAGCCAACCCGGAACAACTGGCTGCTTAGGCCCTGAGGATCAACCATGGGAAAAATCACTGGCTTTATGGAATTTCAGCGGCTGCAGGAAGCCTCTGAAGCCCCGCAGAAGCGCCTGAAGAACTGGCGCGAGTTCGTCCTGCACCTGACCGACGAACAGTCCAAGCAGCAGGCGGCCCGCTGCATGGACTGCGGCATCCCGTTCTGCAACAACGGCTGCCCGGTCAACAACATCATCCCCGACTGGAACGACCTGGTGTACCGGCAGGAATGGCGCCGCGCGCTGGACGTGCTGCATTCCACCAACAACTTCCCCGAGTTCACCGGACGCATCTGCCCGGCGCCGTGCGAAGCCGCCTGTACGCTCAATATCAACAGCGACGCGGTCGGCATCAAGTCCATCGAGCACGCCATCATCGACAAGGGCTGGGCCGAAGGCTGGGTGGTGCCGCAGGTGCCGGCGCGCAAGACCGGCAAGAAAGTCGCCGTGGTGGGCTCCGGGCCGGCCGGCCTGGCCTGCGCCCAGCAGCTGGCGCGCGCCGGCCATTCGGTCACGGTGTTCGACAAGAGCGACCGCATCGGCGGCCTGCTGCGCTACGGCATTCCCGACTTCAAGCTGGAAAAATCGCAAATCGACCGCCGCATCGCCCAGATGGAGGCCGAAGGCGTCGAGTTCTCGCCGTCCACCTACATCGGCAGCCCGGCCGACCCGGTGGCCGACGGCCTGACCGTGCGCACCCCCGAGGCCCTGCTGGCCGAGTTCGACGCCGTGGTCATGAGCGGCGGCTCGGAAACCCCGCGCGACCTGCCGGTGCCCGGCCGCGAACTCGACGGCGTGTATTTCGCCATGGACTTCCTGCGCCAGCAGAACAAGGCCGTGGCGGGCGACCGCCTGACCGGCCAGACCCTGGCCAAGGGCAAGCACGTGATCGTGATCGGCGGCGGCGATACGGGCTCTGACTGCGTCGGCACCAGCAACCGCCAGGGAGCGGCCTCGGTCACGCAGTTCGAACTGATGCCCCAGCCGCCCGAGTCCGAGCACAAGCCGCTGGTGTGGCCGTACTGGCCGCTGAAGCTGCGCACCTCGTCGTCGCACGAAGAAGGCTGCGAACGCGACTGGGCCGTGACCACCAAGCTGCTCAAGGGCGGCAACGACAAGGTCGAAAAGCTGGTGGGCGCGCGCGTGGAGTGGTTCAAGGACGAAGCCACCGGCCAGATGAAAATGCGCGAGGCCGACGATTCCGAATTCGAAATCCAGGCCGACCTGGTGCTGCTGGCCATGGGCTTCGTGTCGCCGGTGCAGAACGTGCTGGACGCCTTCGGCGTCGATCGCGACGGACGCGGCAACGTGCGCGCCAACACCGACGACTACCGCACCAGCGTCGACAAGGTCTTCGCGGCCGGCGACATGCGCCGCGGCCAGTCGCTGGTGGTGTGGGCCATCCGCGAAGGACGCCAGTGCGCCCGCGCGGTCGACGAATACCTGATGGGCGCCAGCGAACTGCCGCGCTGAGGCGCCAAGTCGACAGATATCTGGCTGCCCGCAGGCACAAGTATCTGGCTCCTCGCAGGCACAGGTGTCTGACTCCCGCAGGGTGTCAGACACCGCGATCATCCGATTAATCGTCGGTGACAGGCACCCTGCGGGAGCCTGCCATAACACTGACCCCGATCAATAACCCTACTACTGACATGGATCAAGCCGGCTTGGGCGTCGGCCTGAGACCCTTCCTATTGCCGACCGATATCGGCATTTACGGAGAGTTTCATGTCAGTTCGTACTATCCTGGCCACCGCGCTGTGCGCGGCCGGCTTGGCCAGCGTCCCCGTCCACGCCCATGAAGCGGGCGACTGGCTGTTCAAGCTGGGCGTCACGCAGGTCAAGCCCAAATCCGACAATGGCAGCGTGCTGGGCGGCAGCGTCGACCTCGACGTCGACAGCAATGTGCGCCCCAGTTTCACCGTTACCTACATGGCCACCCGGCACGTCGGCATAGAACTGCTGGGCGCCTGGCCCTTCCAGCACGACATCCGCGGCAGCGCCGGCCTGGGCAAGATCGGCACCACCAAGCATCTGCCGCCCACCCTGAGCCTGCAGTGGCACTTCCTGCCCGACAGCACCGTACAGCCGTACGTGGGCGTGGGCCTGAACTACACGCACTTTTTCGACACGCAGGCGCGCGGCCCGCTGGACGGGTCGAACCTGAAACTGGGCGATTCTTGGGGCCTGGCCGGGCAGTTGGGCGTGGACATCAAGCTGAATGACCGCTGGTTCATGAACGCCGACCTGCGCTATATCGACATTTCGTCGAAAGTGAAGCTGGACGGCCAGCGCATCGGCACCGCGCACATCGACCCCTGGGTAGCCACCGTGGGCGTGGGCTACCGCTTCTAGGCGGCCTGGGGCTGCGGCAGCCCGGCCCGCAAGGCGTCGAGCGCGGGCGACCGATGCCCGCGCCGCCACACCAGCAGGGTGCGCGCCTGCGCGTAGGGCGGCGGCAGGGGGCAGACGCGCAGGGTGGCCTCGGCCCCCAGCACGCCCAGCACCGAGCGCGGCACGATGGCCACGCCGGTACCCGCGGCCACGCAGGCCACGATGGCGTGGTACGACGCGAATTCCATGACGCGGCCGGGCGCCACGTTGGCGCCGCCCAGCCAGGCGTCGAGAATGCGCCGGTATGAACAGCCGGCGCTGAAGACAATCAGCGTGGTGTCGCGCAGGTCCTGCGCCCGCGTCACCGGCGGCCCGTGGCGGGGCGAGATCAGCACCAGGTCTTCGGTGAAGGCCGGCACGGCGTCCAGGCCGTCTTCGGCGTAGGGCTGCGCCACGAAAGCCGCCTCGATCTCGTCGCGCAGCACTTTGTTGACCAGCGCGCCGCTGGTGCCCGACACCAATTCAATGCGCACCTGCGGCCAGGCGCCATGGTAGGCGGCCAGAATGGGCGGCAGGCGGGCCGCCGCCGTGCTTTCCATGGTGCCCACCCGCAGCAGGCCGCGCGGCGCGCCGTCGCGCAGGGCGGCCTGGGCCTCGTCGGACAGGCGCAACAGGCGCTCGGCATAATCGAGCAGCAGCCGGCCCTGGGCCGACAGCACCAGCCGCCGGTTCTGGCGCTGGAACAGCGTGGTACCCAGCGCGGCCTCGAGCTGCCGCAGCCGGGTAGATACATTGGATTGCACGCGATTCAGGTGCGCGGCGGCGCGCGCCACCCCGCCGCGTTCGGCCACGGCCTTGAAGATTTGCAGCGCGTCGAGATCCAAGTTTCTCATTTCAAGAACTCTTGTTCTTTATTATTCGCTTTCTCTGATAATCATACTCGCCTAGACTGGCGCCATGCCAGCCGCGTCGATTTCCCGTTCTGCCTTTCCCCTGGCCCTGGCCTGGCCCGGGCTGCTTGCCCTGGCGGTCGCCATGGGCATCGGCCGGTTTGCCTTCACACCGCTATGGCCCCTGATGGCCCAGGATGCCGGCCTGAGCCTGGCGCAGGGCGGCTGGCTGGCCTCGGCCAATTACGCCGGCTACCTGCTGGGCGCGCTGGCCGCCGTGGCCTTCCCGATCCGGCGCCTGCGCACCGGATTGCTGGCCAGCCTGGCCGCCGCCGGGCTGCTGACGCTGGCCATGGGCCGCCTGGACGGCATGGCGGCCTGGCTGGCGCTGCGCCTGGCGGCCGGCTATGCCAGCGCCTATACCTTTATTTGCGTGGCCGCCTGGCGGCCCGTGCCGGCCGGCCATCCGCTGGAAGGGCGCGTCATGAACTGGACCTACGCCGGGGTGGGCGTGGGCATCGCGGCCAGCGGCCTGGCCTGCCTGGCGCTGATGCAGCGCGGCGCCAGCGCGGATGCCAGCTGGCAGGCGCTGGGGGTGCTGGCGCTGGCGGCGGGCGCCCTGGTGGCCGTGGCGGTGGTCCGCGCCCCCGCGGCCGCCGTTGCCGTGCCGGCCCGGGCCGCCGCCCCGGCGGGCCGTCCGGCCACCGCCGCCGACCGGGGCGCGCGCTGGCTGGTGCTGCACTACGGGCTGTTCGGACTGGGCTATATCGTGCCGGCCACCTTCCTGCCCGCCATGGCCAAGGCGCAGGTATCCGATCCGGGCGTATTCGGCTGGGTATGGCCCTGTTTCGGCGCCGCCGCGGCCCTGTCGTGCCTGCTGGCGCCGCGCCTGGCGCGCGGACGCGACGAACGGCGCACCTGGCGCGCGGCCCAATTGCTGATGGCGGCCGGCATGGCGGCGCCGGCCCTGCTGGACAATCTGGCGGCGATCACCCTGGCCGCGCTGCTGGTGGGCGGCACGTTCGTGGTCATCACCCAGGCCGGCATGCAGGCGGCCCGCCGCGGCCCCGGCAACGCCGCCCGCGCCGCGGCCGCCATGACCTCCGCCTTCGCGCTGGGCCAGATCCTGGGCCCGCTCGCCGCGGCCTGGGCCGCCCGCCATGGCATCGGCCTGGCGGCCATGCTGGCCGGCAGCGCCGGCTTGCTGGCGATCGCGGCGCTGATGCTGCCGCAACGGGCATAATGGCCGGCTCCGCGCAACATCAAGAGGAGTCTCGCGCATGCAACCGCTACGCCCCCTGTTGGCCGGCCTGCTGGCCGCCGCCGCCCTGGCCGGCAGCCTGCCCGCCCAGGCCCAGGACGCCGCCGGCTGGCCGTCCAAGCCCATTACCCTGATCGTGCCCTACGCGCCGGGCGGCTTCGCCGACACGCGCGTGCGGCTGCTGGCCCGCAAGCTGGCCGACTCGCTGAAACAGACCGTGGTCATCGAGAACAAGGCGGGGGCCGGCGGCGTGATCGGCACCAACCTGATCGCCAAGGCCGCGCCCGACGGCTACACCATCGGCACCGGCAACCTGGCGCCCATGGCCGTCAACCCCACCCTGATGCCCGACATCCCCTACGATGCCGCCCGCGACCTGGCGCCGGTCATTCTTATTGAGAACAGCCCGCTGGTGCTCAGCGTGAACAATTCCCTGCCGGTCAAGAACCTGCAAGAACTGATCGCCCTGGCCAAGAAAGAACCCGGCACGCTGACCTTCGGCTCGTCGGGCGTGGGCGGCGCCCATCACCTGTCGGGCGAGATGTTCCGCGAACAGGCCGGCATCGACCTGGTACATGTGCCCTACAAGGGCGGCAGCCTGGCCGCCACCGACCTGATGGGCGGCCATATCTCGATGATGTTCGAAATGGGGTATTCGGCACTGCCGGCCATACGCGGCCAGAAGGTGCATCCCATTGCCGTCACCTCGTCCCAGCGCCTGGCGGTGCTGCCCGACGTGCCTACCCTGGCCGAGTCCGGCCTGCCGGGCTTCGAGTCGTACAACTGGCAGGGCATCGTGGCGCCAGCCGGTACGCCCGCGCCCATCATCGCCAAGCTGAACAGCGAATTCAACCGCATCCTGCAAGATCCCGAAGTGCAGAAGGCCATTGCCGACTCGGGCAGCCAGGCGGGCGGGGGCACCCCCGAAGAATTCGGCGCGTTCATCGCCAGCGAAACCCGGAAATGGGCGGAAGTGATCAAAAATGGCAACATAACGCTGCAATAAGGTCACCATTCGGCACATATTCGGCGGCACAGGGGCACGATACAATGGTCGCCGCCGCCGGGGCCCCTACGCCGGCCCCGGCCCAATTTCCATTGCCTATGCCCCAACCTATTCCCAGCAGCCCGGACCTCGCCCTGTCGCTCGACGGGGTGGCGCTAGGCTACGGCGATTTCACGGTATTGCAAGACATCACCATGGCCGTCGAACCGGGCCAGGTCGTCGCCGTCATGGGCGGCTCGGGCTCGGGCAAGACCACGCTGCTGCGGGCGGCCACCGGCCAGTTGCGGGCCCGGCGCGGCCAGGTGCGCGTGTTCGGCACCGACATCGGCCAGGCCAGCGGCGACGGCGTGCAGGCCCTGCGCAAGCGCATGGGCGTGCTGTTCCAGCAGGGCGCGCTGTTCACCGACCTGAACGTCTTCGAAAACGTCGCCTTCCCGCTGCGCGAACACACCCGGCTGGCCGAAGCCGAACTCACCGCCCGGGTGCTCGACAAGCTCGACGCGGTGGGCCTGCGGGCCGCCGCCCATCTGCGGGTGGCCGAGATTTCCGGCGGCATGGCGCGGCGCGTGGCGCTGGCCCGCGCCGTGGTGCTCGAACCCGAACTCATCCTGTACGACGAGCCCTTCGCCGGGCTCGACCCGATCTCCATGGGCATCACCGCCCGCCTGATCCGCGACCTGGCCGACCGGCTGCACTGCGCCTCGGTGCTGATCACGCACGACGTGCAAGAATCCTTCGCCATCGCCGACCAGGTGTATCTGGTGGGCCAGGGCCGGCTGGTGGCCGCGGGCACCCCGCAGACCCTGTCCGAATCGCAAGACCCGTACGTCAGGCAATTCCTGCGCGGCGAGCCCGACGGGCCGGTAGCCTTCCAGTATCCCGACACGCCGGCGTTCCAGGCCTGGCTGGCGCAACAACAGGGGCGCAAGCCATGACCGGGCCGATACAAGCGCTGGGCCGCTGGGTGCGCGCCCAGGTCGAGGGCGTGGGGTTCTTCACCCGGTTCCTGGGCGCCCTGCTGGCGCGCAGCGGCATCGCCGTGTCGCGCCCGCGGCTGGTATCCCAGCAAGTGCATTTCATCGGCAACTATTCGCTGCTGATCATCATCGTGTCCGGCATGTTCGTGGGCTTCGTGCTGGGGCTGCAGGGCTACTACACCCTGAACCGCTACGGCTCCGAAGAGGCCCTGGGCCTGCTGGTGGCCCTGTCGCTGGTGCGCGAACTGGGCCCGGTGGTCACGGCGCTGCTGTTCGCCGGCCGCGCCGGCACCTCGCTCACCGCCGAGATCGGCCTGATGAAAGCCGGCGAACAGCTCGCCGCCATGGAAGTCATGGCGGTCGACCCGATGCGGCGCGTGCTGGTGCCGCGCTTCTGGGGCGGCATCATCGCCATGCCGGTGCTGGCCGCGGTGTTCTCCATGGTGGGCATCCTGGGCGGCTGGGTAGTGGGCGTGCTGCTCATCGGCGTCGATGCCGGGGCGTTCTGGTCGCAAATGCAAAACGGCGTCGACGTCTGGAACGACGTCGCCAACGGCGTCCTGAAAAGCCTGGTGTTCGGCGTTACCGTTACCCTGGTGGCGCTATACGAAGGCTGGCAGGCGCGGCCCACGCCCGAAGGCGTGGCGCGCGCCACCACGCGCACCGTGGTGGTCGGCTCGCTGGCGGTGCTGGGCCTCGACTTCCTTCTTACCGCCCTGATGTTTGGCAATTGATACGGATTCATCATGTCACGCGAAAAAACCGATTTCTGGGTAGGGCTGTTCGTGCTGCTGGGTGCCGCCGCGCTGGTGTTCCTGGCCCTGCGGGCCGGCAACCTCAGCAGCTTTTCGTTCGCCCCCACCTACACCCTGACGGCCAATTTCGACAACATCGGCGGCCTGAAGGCCCGCGCCCCGGTCAAGAGCGCCGGCGTGGTGGTGGGCCGGGTCGGCAATATCAGCTTCGACGACAAGGTCTTCCAGGCCGTGGTCACGCTCAACCTCGAAGAAAGCTATCAGTTCCCCAAAGACTCGTCCGCGTCCATCCTGACCTCGGGCCTGCTGGGCGAACAATACGTGGGGCTGTCGGCCGGCAGCGAAGAAGACAACTTCGCCGACGGCGGCAAGATCCGCTACACGCAAAGCGCGGTCGTGCTGGAACAACTGATCAGCCAGTTCCTGTACGGCAGCGCCGAAAAACAAGGCTCGGCGCCGGGAAATTGAAGCTTTTCCCGGCCAGCCCGTAGATAATTGCCCGTTTGCGCGCCTGGCCGCCCGGCCCGGCGTACCGAGAACCGACCCGAACAACAGGGCCCGTCGATCATGAATATGCCCCATTACGCCCGCTTTGCTTCCGCCCTGGCTATATGCGCCCTGACGGCGGGCTGCGCCGTGCCCGGCAAACCCGACCCGCGCGATCCCTGGGAAGGCTTCAACCGCGGGGTGTACAAGTTCAACGACACGGTCGACCGGGCGCTGTTCAAGCCGGTGGCGCAGGCCTACGTCTACGTCACCCCCCAGCCGGTGCGCAGCTGCATCCACAACATGTTCAGCAACGTGGGCGACCTGTGGGGCGCCGCCAACAGCTTCCTGCAGGGCCGCGGCCACGACTTCGTCAACACCCTGGGCCGCTTCCTGTTCAACACCACCATGGGCATCGGCGGCTGCTTCGACGTGGCCTCGGCCAACGGGGCGCGCAAGATCCCCAACGACTTCGGCACCACGCTCGGCGTGTGGGGCTTCGGCCAGGGCCCGTACCTGGTGCTGCCGTTCCTGGGCGCCAGCTCGGTGCGCGACGGCGTGGGCCTGATCGGCGACTGGCAGGGCGGCATCGTCACCTATTCGAACCCCGGCGCCATCGAAAACACCCGCTGGCGCAATTCGCTGTGGGGCCTGGATATCGTCGATACCCGCGCCAGCCTGCTCGACACCACCGACATGGTCGACCGCGTGGCGCTCGACCCCTACAGCTTCGTGCGCGATGCCTTCCTGCAACGCCGCGCGGCCATGGTGCGCGGCACCGCCCGGGGCGAAGACAGCCTGCCCGACTACAGCGACAACGGCGACGACAGCCTGCCCGATTACAGCGACGACGGCGATGACGCGGCGGCCCCTGCGCCCGCATCCGCCCCGGCCCCGGCCGCTCCGGCCGCCCCCGCGCCCAAGCCGTAACGGCGCGCTATCTCGAACAAGGAGCACTCATGCGATTTCCCGTCTTTTCCCTGCTGCAGCGCCTGTTGGTAGCGGGCCTGCTCGGCCTGCTGGCGGCCACCGCCGCCCACGCCCAGCCCGACCCGCACGGCGCGCCCGACAAATTCGTGCTGGATGCCGCCAACCAAGCCCTGAACGCGCTCAAGGCCGACAGCCAGCTGCGTTCGGGCGACCTGGCCCGCGTCAACCAGGCGGTCGACACCTACATCCTGCCCTACGTCAACTTCCGCAAGACCACCCAGCTGGCGGCGGGCCGTTACTGGCGCCAGGCCACGCCCGAGCAACAAACGGCGCTGGCCGACGCGTTCCGCGGCACCCTGATCCGCACCTACAGCGGCGCCCTGACCGGGGTAACGCAGGCCACCACCATCAAATTGCTGCCGTTTCGCGGCGACCCCAACGCCGACGACGTGGTGGTGCGCAGCCTGATCACCCAGGCCAACGGCCAGCCGGTGGGCGTGGACTACCGCCTGGAAAAAGACCCGCAGAAGGGCTGGCGCATCTACGACATGAACGTCGAAGGCATCTGGCTGATCCAGAACTACCGCAACCAGTTCGCGCAGCAGATCAACCAATCCGGCATCGACGGCCTGATCGATGCCCTGAACCAGCGTAACCAGTAATCCGGCGCCGGCCCGCGCCCGGCCGGGGCGCGGGCCGCCATTTATAATGGGCGATTCGCTCTTTCCAGGGCCTACGCCGCTGCCATGTCCGCCGTCAGTCTAGACCACGTTTCCAAGATCTACCCGCCACGCCCGCCCGGCTGGAAACGGCTGCTCGGGCATACGGCCGGCCCGGGCTTCCAGGCCCTGAACGACGTCAGCCTCACCATCGAGCCCGGCGAATTCTTCGGCCTGCTGGGCCCCAACGGCGCGGGCAAGACCACCCTCATTTCCATCCTGGCCGGCCTGGCGCGCGCCACCAGCGGCCGCGCCAGCGTCTGCGGCTACGATGTCGCCGCCGACTACAAGGCGGCCCGCCGCGCCCTGGGCGTGGTGCCGCAAGAACTGGTCTACGACCCGTTTTTCACCGTGCGCGAAACCCTGCGCATCCAGTCGGGCTATTTCGGCCTGCGCCAGAACGACGACTGGATCGACGAAATCCTGTTCAACCTGGGGCTGGCCGACAAGGCCAACGCCAACATGCGGGCGTTGTCGGGCGGCATGAAGCGGCGCGTGCTGGTGGCCCAGGCGTTGGTCCACCGTCCGCCGGTCATCGTGCTCGACGAGCCCACCGCCGGCGTCGACGTCGATCTGCGCCGCACGCTGTGGGAATTCATTTCGCGCCTGAACAAGGCCGGCCATACCATCATGCTGACCACCCATTACCTGGAAGAAGCCGAGGCCCTGTGCGGGCGCATCGCCATGCTCAAGGGCGGCCGCATCGTGGCGCTGGACACCACCCAGGCCCTGCTCGCGCGCGTGGGCGGCGTCGACCTCGAAGACGCTTTCGTGCGCATCATGCACCGCGACGAAACCGCGGTGGCCGACCTGGAACCCGAAGAGATCGTCTCGTGACCCCGCCGCCGCTTACCCCCGCCGCGCAGCCGCTGGTGCAGCCCCGCCTGGACGCCGGGTCGGGCTTTCCCACCCTGCTGCGCAAAGAACTGCTGCGCTTCTGGAAAGTCGCGTTCCAGACCATCGCCGCGCCGGTGGTCACCGCCTTGCTGTACCTGCTGGTGTTCGCCCAGGTGCTGGAAGGGCGCGTCATGGTGTATGGCACCGTGCCGTACACCTCGTTCCTGATCCCCGGGCTGATGATGATGAGCATGCTGCAGAATGCCTTCGCCAACCCGTCGTCGTCGCTCATCCAAAGCCGCATCACCGGCAACCTGGTGTTCGTGCTGCTGCCGCCGCTGTCGCACCGCGAGATCTTCGCCGCCTACCTGCTGGCGGCCATGGCGCGCGGGCTGGCCGTGGGCACCTGTGTGTGGCTGGTGGCCATCTGCTTCACGCCGCTGCCGCCGGCCCAGCCGCTGTGGATACTGGTGTTCGCCGTGCTGGCCTGCGGCATCATGGGCACGCTGGGCATCATCGCCGGCCTGTGGTCCGAAAAATTCGACCAGCTCGCGGTGTTCCAGAACTTCCTGATCATGCCGGCCACGTTCTTGTCCGGCGTGTTCTATTCCATTCATACGCTGCCGCCGTTCTGGCAGGCGGTATCGCACTGGAACCCCATCTTCTACACTATCGACGGTTTCCGCTACGGCTTTTTCGCCATGTCGGACGTCTCGCCGTGGCGCAGCCTGGCGGTCGTGGCGGGGGTCTTCGCCGTGCTGGCGGCCACCGCGATGCGACTGCTGGCCAGCGGCTACAAACTCAGGAACTGACGTCCATGCAACCCACCCCCGAGCAGGTCCGCCAATACATCGCCGACGGACTGCCTTGCGACCACCTGGACGTGCAGGGCGACGGCTCGCACTTCGATGCGGTCATCGTCAGCCCGGCCTTCGAAGGCAAGCGCCTGATCGCGCGCCACCAACTCGTGTACGCCGCCCTGGGCGAACGCATGAAAGCCGAAATCCACGCGCTGTCCATGCGCACACTCACCCCCGACGAATACGCCAAGGCAGGCAACTGATGGACAAGCTACGCATCACCGGCGGCGCGCAATTGCGCGGCGAGGTCACCATTTCGGGCGCCAAGAACTCGGCCCTGCCCATCCTGTGCGCCAGCCTGCTTACCGCCGACACCCTGGTGCTGGCCAACGTGCCCGACCTGAACGACACGTCGACCATGCTGCGCCTGCTGGGCCGCATGGGCGTGCGGGCCGAGCGCGGCGCCGACGGCATCGTCACCCTGCAGGCCAGCCAGGTCGACAACCTCGAAGCCCCCTACGACCTGGTCAAGACCATGCGCGCGTCCATCCTGGTGCTGGGGCCGCTGCTGGCGCGCTTCGGCCAGGCGCGCGTCAGCCTGCCGGGCGGCTGCTCCATCGGCCAGCGGCCGGTCGACCAGCACATCAAGGGCATGGCGGCGCTGGGCGCCGACATCCGCATCGAACACGGCTTCGTGGTGGCGCGGGCCACGCGCCTGAAGGGCGCCTCGATCCGCACCGACATGGTCACCGTCACCGGCACCGAAAACCTGCTGATGGCCGCCGTGCTGGCCGAGGGACAGACGGTGCTGGAAAACGCCGCCCGCGAACCCGAGATCGTCGACTTGGCCGAATTGCTCATCAAGATGGGCGCCCGCATCCAGGGCCACGGCACCGACCGCATCGTCATCGACGGCGTGGCCAGCCTGCACGGCGCCGAGCACAGCGTCATTCCCGACCGCATCGAGGCCGGCACCTTCCTGTGCGCCGTGGGCGCGGCCGGCGGCGACATCCTGCTGCGCAACGCCGCTCCCGACACCCTGGGCGCCACGCTCGACAAACTGATCGAAGCCGGCCTCACCATCGAAACCGGCCCCGACTGGATCCGCGGCGCCATGCAGGGCCGTCCGCGCGCGGTAGGCGCGCGCACCCACGAATATCCCGGCTTCGCCACCGACATGCAGGCCCAGCTGATGGCGCTGGACACCGTGGCCCAAGGCACCGCCGTCATCGTCGAGAACATCTTCGAAAACCGCTACATGCACGTGCAAGAACTGCGCCGCATGGGCGCCGACATCGACATCGACGGCCATACCGCGGTCATCCGCGGCGTGCCGCGCCTGTCGGGCGCCGCCGTCATGGCCACCGACCTGCGCGCCTCGGCCAGCCTGGTCATCGCCGGCCTGGCCGCCGAAGGCCAGACCCAGGTCGACCGCATCTACCACCTGGACCGCGGCTACGACAAAATGGAAGTCAAGCTGTGCGCGCTGGGCGCCGACATCCAGCGCCTGACCGGCAAGGAACCCGCATGAGCTCCATCCCCACCGCGCCCATCACCCTGGCGCTGTCCAAGGGCCGCATCTTCGAAGAAACCCTGCCGCTGCTGGCCGAAGCCGGCATCGACGTGCCCGAGAATCCCGAAAGCTCGCGCAAGCTGATCCTGCCCACCAGCGACCCGGCCCTGCGCCTCATCATCGTGCGCGCCTCCGACGTGCCCACCTACGTGCAGTACGGCGCGGCCGACCTGGGCATCGCCGGCAAAGACGTGCTGCTCGAGCACGCCGCCCAGTTCCCGGGCGGCCTGTACCAGCCCATCGACCTCGACATCGCCAAGTGCCGGCTGTGCGTGGCGGTGCGCAACGGCTTCGACTACCAGGCGGCGGTACACCAGGGCGCGCGCCTGCGCGTGGCCACCAAGTACGTGCGTTCGGCGCGCGAACACTTCGCCGCCAAGGGCGTGTATGTCGACATCATCAAGCTGTACGGCTCGATGGAACTGGCGCCCCTGGTCGGGCTGGCCGACTGCATCGTCGACCTGGTCTCGTCGGGCGGCACGCTGCGCGCCAACGACCTGGTCGCCGTGGAAGACATCATGGCCATTTCGTCGCGCCTGATCGTCAACCAGGCCTCGCTGAAAACCCGCGGCGCCCGCCTGCAGCCCCTGCTCGACGCCTTCCAGCGCGCGGCCCGACACCCCGCCGCCGCCTGATCCGGCCACCCGGCGGGCCCAGGCCCGCTACACTATGTTTTTTGCCCGCGGCGGTGCCACCCGCAACAGCGCCACCGCGGGTGCGTTTTCTTGTTCTTGCGTGACACCATGGCCGCCCTGATCAACCGCCTCGACTCCCGCCAGCCGGATTTTGCTTCCGCGCTGTCCCAACTGCTGGCCTTCGAGGCCACCGAAGACGAATCCATCGACCGCGCCGCCGCCGGCATCCTGGCCGACGTGCGCGGCCGCGGCGACGCCGCGCTGCTCGAATACACCCAGCGCTTTGACCGCGTGGCCGCCGCCACGGCGGCCGAGCTGGAAATTCCCAAGGCCGACTGGCATGCCGCGCTGGCCGCGCTGCCGGCCGCGCAACGCAACGCGCTGGAAACCGCGGCCGACCGGGTGCGCGCCTACCACGAGCACCAGCGCAGCGAAACCTGGACCTACACCGACGCCGAAGGCAACCTGCTGGGCCAGCAGATCACGCCGCTGGATCGCGTGGGCCTGTATGTGCCGGGCGGCAAGGCGGCCTATCCGTCGTCGGTGCTGATGAACGCCATTCCCGCCAAGGTGGCCGGCGTGGGCGAACTGATCATGGTGACGCCCACGCCCGACGGCGTGCGCAACCCCATCGTGCTGGCCGCTGCCGCCATTGCCGGGGTCGACCGCGCCTTCGCCGTCGGGGGCGCGCAAGCCGTCGGCGCGCTGGCCTACGGCACGGCCACCGTGCCGGCGGTAGACAAGATCGTCGGGCCGGGCAACGCCTACGTTGCCGCCGCCAAGCGGCGGGTGTTCGGCACCGTGGGCATCGACATGATCGCCGGCCCCAGCGAAATCCTGGTCATCTGCGACGGCACCACGCCCGCCGACTGGATCGCCATGGACCTCTTTTCCCAGGCCGAGCACGACGAACTGGCGCAGTCCATCCTGCTGTGCCCCGATGCCGCCTACATCGACGAAGTCGAGGCCGCCATCGCCCGCCTGCTGCCCACCATGCCGCGCGCCGACATCCTGCGCGTCAGCCTGGCCAATCGCGGCGCCCTGATCCTGGTGCGCGACCTGGACGAAGCCTGCGCCATCGCCAACGACATCGCCCCCGAACACCTCGAAATCTCCACCGAGCAGCCCGAACACTGGACCGCCCGCATCCGCCACGCGGGCGCCATCTTCATGGGCCGCTTCAGTTCCGAATCCCTGGGCGACTACTGCGCCGGGCCCAATCACGTGCTGCCCACCTCGCGCACCGCGCGTTTTTCCTCGCCGCTGGGCGTGTACGACTTCCAGAAACGCTCCAGCCTGATCCAGGTGTCGCGGCAGGGCGCCCAGACCCTGGGCCGCATCGCCGCCGAACTCGCCCTGGGCGAAGGCCTGCCGGCGCACGCCGCCAGCGCGCAGTACCGGCTGGACCCGCCGTGAACGCCTCCCGCCCGGCCGCCGCGCGCAATACCGCGCAGCAGGGCGGCGCGCCATCGTCGCGCATCGCGGCCACGGTGCGGGCCGACATCCGCGCGCTCACCGCCTATCCCGTACCGCCGGCGGCCGACGGCATCAAGCTCGATGCCATGGAATGCCCCTACACGCTGCCCGAGGCCGTGCGCGACGACGTCGCCCGGGCGCTGCGCGATACCGCGCTCAACCGCTATCCCGCGGGCGACCACGGCGCGCTGGCCCACGACGTGCGCCACGCCTTCGACATCCCGGCCCAGGCCGGCCTGCTGTTCGGCAACGGCTCCGACGAACTCATCCACCTGGTGGTGCAGGCCTGTTGCCAGCCGGGCGACACGGTGCTGTCGCCCTGGCCGTCGTTCGTGTACTTCGACATGGCGGCGCGCTTCGACCACGCCCGCTTCGTGGGCGTGCCCCTGACGGCCGGCCTGCAGCTCGACCTGCCCGCCATGCTGCAGGCCATCGAGCGCCATCGGCCCAAGGTGGTGTTCCTGGCGCTGCCCAACAACCCCACCGGGGGGCTGTGGCCCCAGGCCGACGTGCAGGCCATTCTCGATGCCGCTCCCGGCCTGGTCGTGCTGGACGAGGCCTACCAGCCCTTCGCCGGCCACACCTGGATGCCGCGCCTGCCGCAACTGCCCCAGGCCGTCGTGCTGCGCACCGTGTCGAAAATCGGCCTGGCCGGCCTGCGTTTCGGCTACCTGGCGGGCCATCCCGACTGGATCGCCCAGTTCGACAAGGTGCGCCCGCCCTACAACCTGAACGTGCTCACCCAGGCCGCGCTGCGGGCCGTGCTGCGCCACAAGCCGGTGCTCGACGAACAGGCCGCCCGCCTGCGGGCCGACCGCGCCACCCTGGCCGCCGGCCTGGCGGCCCTGCCCGGCGTCACCGCCTACCCCAGCGCCGGCAACTTCATACTTGCGCGCTTTTCCGGCAAGCCGGGCGGCAACGCCGTGCATCTTGCCCTGAAAACGCGCAAAATACTGGTCAAGAACTTCTCGGGCGCCCATCCGCTGCTGGCCGACTGCCTGCGCATCTCGGTCGGCACCCCCGAAGAAAACCGCGCCGTCCTGGGCGCCCTGCAAGATATCCTCAGTTCCAATTAGGCTCGCCACTCTTTTTATGCGTACCGCCGAAATCACCCGCAACACCAACGAAACGCGCATCCGCGTGGCCGTCAACCTCGACGGCACCGGCCAGCAAACCCTCGACACCGGCGTGCCGTTCCTCGACCACATGCTCGACCAGATCGCGCGGCATGGCCTCATCGACCTCGACATCAAGGCCGACGGCGACCTGCACATCGACGCCCACCACACCGTCGAAGACGTCGGCATCACCCTGGGCATGGCCATCGCCAAGGCGGTGGGCAGCAAGGCCGGCCTGCGCCGCTACGGGCACGCCTACGTGCCGCTCGACGAAGCCCTGTCGCGCGTGGTCATCGATTTCTCGGGCCGGCCGGGCCTCGAATACCACATCCCGTTCACGCGCGCGCGCATCGGCGACTTCGACGTCGACCTCACCCGCGAATTCTTCCAGGGCCTGGTCAACCACGCGCTGGTCACCCTGCACATCGACAACCTGCGCGGCACCAACGCCCATCACCAATGCGAAACGGTTTTCAAGGCCTTCGGACGCGCGCTGCGCATGGCCCTCGAACTCGACCCGCGCATGGACGGCGCGGTGCCGTCCACCAAGGGCGTGCTCTAAAGGCCTTCCACCGGCCCCCGGCCCCACCTCTGCCAGGCAGACCCCAGTGACCACCATCGCCATCGTCGACTACGGAATGGGCAACTTCCATTCCGTGGCGCGGGCGCTGCGCTATGCAGCGCCCGACGCCGACATCCGCATCTGCAACCGCGCCGCCGACATCGACGCGGCCGACCGCGTCGTCTTCCCGGGCCAGGGCGCCATGGCCGACTGCATGCGCACCCTGAACGAATCGGGCCTGGCGCGGGCCGTGGTGCGCGCCGCGCGCGCCAAGCCGCTGCTGGGCGTGTGCGTGGGCGAACAAATGCTGTTCGAATCCAGCGAAGAAGGCGCCACCCCCTGCCTGGGCCTGTTCCCGGGCACCGTGCGCCGTTTCGCGGGCCCGCAGTTCGCCCAGCCCGACGCCGCCCCCGACGGGGCCGAACGGCTCAAAGTCCCGCACATGGGCTGGAACCAAGTGCGCCAGACCCGCTCTCATGCCTTGTGGGCCGGCATACCCGACCGCACACACTTTTATTTCGTGCACAGCTACTATGCGGCGCCGGCCGATGCCGCGCTCACCGTCGGCGAATCCGATTACGGGGTTACATTTACGTGCGCCGTGGCGGCCGCCAACATTTTCGCGGTGCAGTTCCACCCCGAAAAGAGCGCGGCGCACGGTTTGCGTCTGTACCGCAATTTTGTAGACTGGAACCCATAGCCGCCGCCGTACGAGCTCCGGCCGGCACTTTCTCAACCCATTTTCAACGCTCGCTATCCACCATGCTGCTGATCCCCGCCATCGATCTCAAAGACGGGCGCTGCGTACGCCTGCGCCAGGGAGACCTCGACGAGGCAACGGTATTCTCTGAAGACCCCGCCGCCA
This sequence comes from Bordetella petrii, assembly GCA_017745595.1. Taxonomy (GTDB): domain Bacteria; phylum Pseudomonadota; class Gammaproteobacteria; order Burkholderiales; family Burkholderiaceae_B; genus Bordetella_A; species Bordetella_A petrii_C. The sequence continues at coordinate 3,280 of WMBV01000047.1, read as the reverse complement.
TGGCCGCCCATTGGCTCGACCTGGGCGCGCGCCGCCTGCACTTGGTCGACCTGAACGGTGCCGTGGCGGGCAAGCCCAAGAACGACGCCCCCATCAAGGCCATCCTCGACGCCGTCGGCGACGACATCCCGGTCCAGATCGGCGGCGGCATCCGCGACCTGGACACCATCGAGACCTACCTCGACGCCGGCATCTCGTACGTCATCATCGGCACGGCCGCCGTCAAGAACCCCGGCTTCCTGCAAGACGCCTGCGGCGCCTTCCCGGGCAGCATCATCGTGGGCCTGGATGCGCGCGACGGCAAAATCGCCACCGACGGCTGGAGCAAGCTCACCCGCCACGACGTCCTCGACCTGGCCAAGAAATTCGAAGACTACGGCTGCGAGGCCATCATCTACACCGACATCAGCCGCGACGGCATGCTGTCCGGCGTGAACGTCGACGCCACCGTGCGGCTGGCGCAGCACGTGCGCATCCCGGTGTACGCCTCGGGCGGCATCGCCGGTATGCAAGACATCGAAGCGCTGTGCGCGGTCGAAGACGAAGGCGTCGAAGGCGCCATCCTGGGCCGCAGCATCTACGAAGGCGCGCTCGACTTCCAGGCCGCGCAGGCGCGCGCCGACGAACTCAGCCCATGAACACCGCCGCCACCGCGCTCACCCGCCGCATCATCCCCTGCCTGGACGTCACCGCGGGCAGGGTGGTCAAGGGCGTCAACTTCGTGAACCTGGCCGATGCCGGCGACCCGGTCGAGATCGCCCACCGCTACGATGAGCAGGGCGCCGACGAACTCACGTTCCTCGACATCACCGCCACCAGCGACGGCCGCGACCTGATCCTGCCCATCATCGAACAGGTGGCCTCGCAGGTCTTCATTCCCCTGACGGTCGGCGGCGGCGTGCGCCAGGTAGCCGACATCCAGCGCCTGCTGAATGCGGGCGCCGACAAAATCAGCATCAACAGCGCCGCCGTGGCCAACCCCGACCTGGTCCGCGCGGCCGCCGACTACCACGGCTCGCAATGCATCGTGGTGGCCATCGACGCGCGCCGGGCGTCCGGCCCCGGCGAACCCGCCCGCTGGGAAGTCTTCACCCATGGCGGCCGCAAGCCCACTGGGCTGGACGCCGTGCAATGGGCCAGCCGCATGGCGGCCTACGGCGCCGGCGAAATCCTGCTTACCAGCATGGACCGCGACGGCACCAAGTCGGGCTTCGACCTCGAACTCACCCGCGCCGTATCCGACGCCGTGCCCGTGCCCGTCATCGCCTCGGGCGGCGTGGGCAGCCTGCAGCACCTGGCCGACGGCGTCACCACCGGCCGCGCCAGCGCCGTGCTGGCCGCCAGCATCTTCCACTTCGGCCAGCACACCGTGCGCGAATGCAAGGCCTTCATGGCGGATCAAGGCATCGCCGTCAGACTGGATTAGACTGTTCCCATGGATACCGCCCCCGCCTGGATGGCCGACGTCGTCTTCGACGATCACGGCCTGATACCCGCCATCGCCCAAGACGCCGAAAATGGCCAGATCCTGATGGTGGCCTGGATGAACCGCGAAGCCCTGGCCGAAACCGCCGCCACCGGCCGCGCGGTGTACTGGTCGCGCTCGCGCCAGCGCCTGTGGCGCAAGGGCGAAGAATCCGGCCACGCCCAGGCCGTGCACGACCTGCGCCTCGACTGCGACGGCGACGTCATCCTGCTCAAGGTGCACCAGGAAGGCGGCATCGCCTGCCACACCGGCCGCGCCAGCTGCTTCTTCCGCCGGCTCGAAGGCCCCGTGGGCGGCGCCTCGTGGGTCACCGTCGATCCCGTCCTGAAAGACCCGGAACACATCTACAAATGAGCACCGCCCCGTCCTGCGCCGACACGCTGGCGCGCATCGCCGACACCCTGGCCGCCCGCCGGCCCGACCGCGGCGGCGATCCGCAAACCTCGTACACGGCCAAGCTGCTGGCCAAGGGCCCCGACGCCTTCCTGAAGAAAATCGGCGAAGAGGCCACCGAGCTCGTCATGGCCGCCAAAGACGGCATGCCCGAACGCATCATCAGCGAAACCGCCGACCTGTGGTTTCATTGCCTCGTCACCTTGACTCACTACAATCTGCGGCCCGAAGACGTGCTGGCAGAACTGGCACGCCGGGAAGGCCTGTCGGGCCTGGAAGAAAAAGCACGACGCCCCGCGTCCTGAGCACGGAAACCTTATGAGCGACAACTGTATTTTCTGCAAGATCGCCCGCGGCGAGATCCCTTCAAAAAAGGTCCACGAAGACGAAGAATTCGTCGCCTTCCACGACATCAACCCCGCGGCGCCGGTACACCTGCTGCTGATCCCCCGGCGCCACGTCGTGTCGCTGCAAGACATCGGCCCCGACGACGCCGGCTGGTTGGGTAGAATGGTTACTTTGGCATCCCGCCTGGCGGCCGAAAACGGCTGCCGACCGGGCCCCGAAGGGGGGTTCCGCCTGATGGCCAATTCCGGCACCGAAGGCGGCCAGGAAGTCCCCCACCTGCATTTCCATATCATCGGCGGTCAGCGTCCCTGGAAAGGGCGCATGGCTCCCAACGCATAATCACGGAGAACCGTCATCATGGGTAGCTTCAGCATCTGGCATTGGTTGATCGTACTGGTCATCGTTGCCCTCGTATTCGGCACCAAGAAACTGCGCAACATCGGCAGCGACCTGGGCGGCGCCGTCAAAGGCTTCAAAGAAGGCATGAAAGACGCCAACAGCGACAAACCGGCCGAGCAAGTCACGCAACAGAAGGTCGCCGACGACACCATCGACGTCCAGGCCAAAGAAAAAACCAATTCCTGACCTCCTTGCAGTTCCTTCCCGAAGCAATGCCCCCCGGCATTGCTTCCGTCACTTCTTGAGCGAGCAGATGTCGCATGTTTGATGTCAGTTTCACTGAGCTGATGGTAATCGGCGTCATCGCGCTGGTCGTCATCGGGCCCGAACGGCTGCCCAAGGTCGCGCGCACCGTGGGGCATCTGCTCGGCCGTGCGCAGCGCTATGTCAATGACGTCAAAAGCGACATCCAGCGCGAAATCGAGCTCGACGAACTGCGCAAGTTCAAATCCGAAATGGACGACGCCGCCAGCAGCGTGCAGAACTCGCTGCGCGACACCGAAACCTCGCTGCGCAGCGGCCTGAACGACACCGCCCGCGAGGCCACCCAAGCCGTGTCGGGCGCATCCGCCACCGAACCCGCTCCGGCGGCCGCGGCGCCTGCCGCCCCCGCGCCGGCCGCGGTCGCCGCGGACCCGGCCACCGTTCCACCCC
>WMBV01000046.1 GCA_017745595.1 Bordetella petrii | reverse complement strand
GATGGGGATGGTCAGGATCGGGGCCGGGCCCGCCGGAGACGCGGCCGAGGCCGGCACGGCGGGCGCCGGGCCGGCCTGGCCGACCTGGGGCACGGGAATGGGCGGCGGACCGCCCTGGGGCAGGTTCAGGGGACGCACCTGGGTGGGAGCGCCGTCGCTGGGACGCATGTTGTTCAGGAAGTCGGTCAGTTCGTCGCCGGTGGACAGGTCGAGCGCCGCCACGGCCTGCCCGGGCGGGAATTCCGAGAAATAGTATTCGTCGTTGTGCACGATCAGGCCGTCCGGCATGGGCCGCTGCGGCTGTTCGGGCACGTCTTTCAGCACCGGCTGCATGTAGTCCAGCCAGGTGGACAGCGCCAGGCCGCTGCCGAAGGCGTTCGAGCCCAGCGAACGGGGCTGGTCGAAGCCCATCCAGACGGTGGTGGTCAGGGCCGGCGTGTAGCCGCTGAACCAGACGTCGACCGCGTCGTTGGTGGTGCCGGTTTTGCCGCCCAGGTCAGAGCGCTTGAGCGTGCGCTTGGCGCGCGCGCCGGTGCCTACCGATGCCACGTCGCGCAGCATGTCGTCCATGACCCAGGCGGTGCGCGGGTCGATGGCGCGGGCCGCGGCGTCGCCCGCCGCCGTGGGCTGGGCCTGCATCAGCACGTTGCCGGAGCGGTCGGTGACGCGCTCGATCAGGTAGGGAGGCACGCGATAGCCGCCGTTGGCGAATACGCTGTAGGCGCTGGCGACCTGCAGCGGCGTGGCGCCGCCGGCGCCCAGGGCCAGCGGCAGCACGGCCGGCCAGCGCTCTTTCTGGAAGCCGAAGCGGGTGAGATAGTCTTGTGCGTACTGCGGGGTGATGGCCTGCAATATACGGATCGACACCATGTTCTTCGAGCGGTACAGGCCCTGGCGCAGGGTCTGCATGGGCTCGTACTTGTTGCCGTCGTTCTTCGGGGTCCAGGGGCGCGAGCCGGTCTGCTCGACGCTCAGGCTGAAGGGCATGTCGGATATCTGGGTGGCCGGCGTCATGCCGCGTTCGAGCGCGGCGGCGTACACGAAGGGCTTGATGGTCGAGCCGGGCTGGCGCCACGCCTGCGTGGCCCGGTTGAACGAGCCCCGGTAGAAATCGAAGCCGCCGATCAGGGCGCGCACCGCGCCGTCTTGCGGCGACATCGAGACCAGCGCCGCCTGCAGTGCCGGCATGTTGACGATTTCCCAGGTGTCGCCGTTCTGGTGCAGGTACACCACCGAGCCGCGCCGCAGGCGCAGGTCGTCGTCGGCCTTCGGGCCCAGGGCGCGCGCGACGATGCCCAGCGCTTTTTTGTCGGACACCGTGATGATCTCGGTGGCGCTGCGCGCCACCTTCACTTCGGTAGGGCTGGCCGCCAGCACCACGCCCGCCAGCAGATCGCCGCTGTCGGGGGATTCGTCTTGCACCCCGTCGAGGATTTCTTCGAACGCCTGCGGGTCTTGCTCGATGCCGTCGGGCAGGTCGATCTGGTCTTCGGGGCCGGGGTAGGGCGCGCGGCGGGTGTAGTCGAGCACGCCGGCGCGCACGGCCTCGTAGGCGGCCTGCTGGGACTTGGAGTCGATGGTGGTGTAGACGTCGATGCCGCGCGTATACGCGTCGTCCTGGAACATGCCGTACATGATCTGGCGCGCCAGTTCGGCCGGATACTCGCCGTGCACCGCGTAGCCATTGGACTGCGCGCCCTCGGTGCCGCGGATGAGCAGCGGCTGCTGCAGCGCGGCCTGGGTTTGCTCGGGGGTCAGGTAGCCCAGCGCCTGCATGCGGCCCAGCACGTAATGCTGGCGCACCTTGGCCCGTTCCAGGTTGGTGATGGGGTTGGAGCGCGACGGCGCCTTGGGAATGCCCGCCAGCAGCGCGGCCTCGGCCGCCGTGACCTCGGACAGGGGCTTGCCGAAATAGGTGCGCGAAGCGGCGGCGAAGCCGTAGGCGCGGTGCCCCAGGTAGATCTGGTTCATGTAGAGCTCGAGGATCTGGTCTTTGGTGAGCTCGGATTCGATTTTGAAGGTCAGCAGCAGTTCGTAGAACTTGCGCGAATAGGTTTTTTCGGACGACAGGTAGAAGTTGCGCGCGACCTGCATGGTGATGGTGCTGGCGCCCTGCGACTTCGACATGCTGACCACGTTGGCCAGGCCGGCGCGCAGCATGCCCGTCCAGTCGATGCCGCCGTGCTGGTAGAAGCCGTCGTCTTCGGCGGCCAGGATGGCCTGCTTCATGACCAGCGGGATTTCCGGAAACCGCAGCACGTTGCGGTGTTCTTCGCCGAATTCGCCGATGAGCACGTGGTCGGCCGTGTAAATGCGCAGGGGCACGCTGGGCCGGTAATCGGTCATGGCGTGCAGGGCGGGCAGGCTGGGCCAGGCCAGCGCCACGGCCAGGCCCAGGAACAGCGCGCCGCAGACGCCCAGGCCGGCCAGGGCCACCGCGGCCTTGACCAGGATGCGTTTGTGCGGGAACTGCTTGGCGCCCCGGCGGGGGGCGGATGAGGGGTGCTGAGGGGTATTCATTGCTGCCGATTCTAGGTCAGAACCTGATAGACCCGCCTGGGGGCCATTAGGTTTCCGTAACCAAACATGCCAGCGGCGTGCCGCCGCCCCGGCCCCGGGAGGGGGGCCGGTTTTTTATGGTTTCAGGTGTTCCACGAAAAAAGCTTCCATGGCCGCGTAAAACTCGAATTTGTTTTCGTCGTTGTGAAAACCGTGCCCTTCGTTGTCTTTGACCAGGTATTCGACTTCGACGCCGCGCTGCCGCAGGGCCTGCACGACCTGGTCGCTTTCGGCCTTGTTCACGCGCGGGTCTTGCGCGCCCTGGGCGATCAGCAGCGGGGTGCGGATGCGGTCGACGTGCAGGGCGGGCGAGGTGGCGGCCAGGCGGTCGTGGTCGCGTTCGGGATGGCCCACCATGTCGTGCATCTTGGCCAGCAAGGGCTTCCAGTATGGCGGAATGGTGTTCATGAAGGTGAACAGGTTCGATACCCCCACGTAATCGACCGCCGCGGCGTACAGGTCGGGGGTGAAGGCAATGCCGGCCAGCGTGGCATAGCCGCCGTAGCTGCCGCCGTAAATGCCGATGCGGGCCGGGTCGGCGATGCCCTGGTCGATGAGCCAGCGCACCCCGTCGGTGATGTCGTCTTGCATGGCCAGGCCCCATTGGCCGAAGCCGGCTTCCCAGAAGCGGCGGCCGTAGCCGGTGGAGCCGCGGAAATTCATTTGCAGTACGCAGAAGCCGCGATTGGCCAGGAATTGCACTTCGGGGTTGTAGCCCCAGCCGTCGCGCGCCCAGGGGCCGCCGTGCGGATTGACGATGCAGGGCAGGCCGCGGGGCGCGCGGCCGGCCGGCAGGGTCAGGTAGCCGTGGATGTCGAGCCCGTCGCGGCTGGCGTAGCGCACCGGCCGCACCGGCGACATGTCGGCCTCGGGAATGGACGGGTTGATGTCGGCCAGCTTGTGCAGCGTGCCCGTGCCGGCCTGGAACAGATAGCGCGCGCCCGGGGTGCGGTCGTTGTAGGCGGCCACGATGTAGGTGTCTTCGTCGCGGTTCCAGCCCTGGATGGCCACGTCGTAGCCGGGCAGCAGGCTTTCCAGCTGCTGGTACAGGGCCTCGGTCTGGGCGTCGAAGTAATGGCGGCGGGGCCGGTCGGTTTGATAGGCGGCAAGGGTCAGCACGCGGCGCTTGCGCGAATATCCGGCGGCGTCCAGGTCGACCTCGCCGGTGGCGTAGACCAGTTCTTCGTCGTCGGGGCGGGCCGGGTCGATGACGACCAGCGCCAGCTTGTCGCGCCCGCGGTTGCTCAGAGCGTAGAACTTGCGGTCGTCGAACGTGAAGAAGGCCGGGCTGACGGTGGTGCGGTAGTCGGTGGTGATCAGCGGGCGAAACGGCGTGGCTTCGTCGTCGCGGTACAGCAGCGTGGTCTCGAGGCCGTCGCTGGTGAGCGCCGCGCGCACCTTGCCGGCATGGTCGGTCTGCCAGCCCACGACGTTGCCGGGGTTCTGCGCCACCAGCACCGCCGCGCCGGTGTGCACATTGACCCGGTAGACGTCGAACACCTGCGGATCGCGCTGGTTGTGGCTGATGAGCACGTGGCCGGGGTCGTCGGGCAGGTCGTCTTCGATGCCGGCGCGCACGCCGGGGTAGGGCGTCAGGTCGTGGACGGTGCCGGTGCGCGCATTGACGGCCAGCACGTGGAAGTTTTCGTCGCCGCCGAAGTCTTTCTGGTACAGCACGATGTCGTTGCCTTTCCAGAAGAAGTTGCTGATGTCGCGCGCGGTCTCGCCCGTCAGCCGGCGCGGCTCGCCCGCCGGCTGGCCGTCTTGCAGCGGCTGCACATAGATGTTCATGCGGGCCGGATGCTCGTCGAGCGCCGCCGGCTGCATGAACCCCAGCGTCTTGCCGTCGTCGGCCAGGCGGAAGAAGCCGCGGTCGGGGTTGCGGAAGAAGTCTTTCAGCGGATAGCGGCGCGGCGGCTGCGCGGCGGGCGGCGAGGCGTGGGGCAAGGCGGTCTCCTGGGCCGGGCGGGCCCGGCGGTATCCGCCGATCATGCCACAGGCGGCCCGGCCGCGTCGAACCCCCCGCGGCCGCCGCAACTGGCGGACAGGCCGCCGATTGCGGGATAATCGCTGCCACCTTAGGGGAGTCGATATGATCAGAGTTTCAATGGCGGCGGCGGTGGCCGCCGCGGGCCTGGCGGGATGCGTGGGCGGAATTTCCGACGGCAGCGCGCTGACCGAAAGCTTTACCGCGCAATCCGATTACCGCGCGGTGTACAAGGCCGCGCGGGCGCAGGCCGAGCGCTGCCTGCGCGGCTCGGGGGCCTATACGGTGCATGGCGAGGTCGACGACGCCGCGCGCACCGCCCTGGTGCGCGTCGAGGCGCCCATGTCGGGCAACGACGTGACGCGGGTACGCATCGCCGCGCTCGACGAGCGCCAGTCGAAAGTGGATATCGCCATGTGGGGGCGCAACCTCTGGAACAGCGATGCCGTGCGCGCCATGCGCGAGGCCATCATCTACGGCGTGCCTTCGTGCGTGGCCTTCATGCCGGGCGATCCGCAGCCCAAGGAAGAGGTCTGGCAGCTGCCGCAGCCGCGCTAGCGCCGGGGGGATACCCCAGGTGTCCAGGTGTCTGACACCCTGCGGGAGTCAGACACCTTGGAATCCCTTGGAATCTTTGGAATGGGCCGGCCTCAATCGCCGCCGGGGCGGCGCTTGATGACCTTGAACGTGGCGGAGGCCTTGGCCACCAGTTGGCCGTCGGTGGCGCGGATTTCGCCTTCGCAGAAAGCGATGGACGCGCCGCGCCGCAGGCAGCGTGCCTCGATGGCCAGGTCGCCCGTGCCCGGCGACATGAAAGTGGTGGTCATGTCGATGGTGGCCATGCCCAGGGTGGGATCAGTGCCGCGCGCGGCCGCGCTCAGGGTGAAGTCCAGCACGCTCATCAAGGTGCCGCCATGGATGTCACCGCGGCTGTTGGTCAGGTCGGCGCGCCAGGGCAGCAGGGTGCGGGCGTGGTCGGCGCCGATACTGTCGGGGATCACCCCCATCAGGCTCATCAGGGGGATGGTCAGGCCGAAGTAATCGGTGGGGGCGGGCGAGGTCATGAATACAGTCAGTTTTCCAGGGATGCGCGACAGCGCGTCATAATATTCTTTTTTCCGCCCCGTCGCCGTTGGCCGCATTCGCTGGTTGCCGTCATGCCCCCGTCCTCGCGCAAGATCGTACATATCGACATGGATGCGTTCTACGCGTCGGTCGAACAGCGCGATAATCCGGCCCTGCGCGGGCTGCCGGTGGTGGTGGCCTGGGAAGGGCCGCGTTCGGTAGTGTGCGCGGCGTCGTACGAGGCGCGCCGCTACGGCGTGCATTCGGCCATGTCGGTGGCGCGCGCGCAGCGCCTGTGCCCCGACGCGGTGTACGTTCCGCCCGACTTCAACCGCTACCGCGAGGTTTCGCGCCAGGTGCGGCAGATATTCGCGCGCCACACCGACCTGATCGAGCCGCTGTCGCTGGACGAAGCCTACCTGGACGTGACGGTCAACAAAACGGGCCTGGCCTCGGCCACCGAGGTCGCGCGGGCCATCCGCCGCGAGATTCTGCAAGAAACCCGCCTGACCGCCTCGGCGGGCGTGGCGCCCAACAAGTTCCTGGCCAAGATCGCGTCCGACTGGGACAAGCCCGACGGGCTGTTCGTGATCAAGCCCGCGCAGGTGCTGGCGTTCCTGCAGCCGCTGCCGGTGCGCAAGGTGCCCGGCGTGGGCAAGGTGATGCAGGGGCGGCTCGAGGCCCTGGGTGTTCATACCGTGGGCGACCTGTCGGCCTATACGGCGGCCGAGCTCGAGCATCATTTCGGCCGCTACGGCATCCGGCTGCATGAGTTGTCGCGGGGTATCGACGTGCGCCAGGTGCAGCCCGATGCCCCGTTGCAGCAGATTTCGGCCGAGACCACCTTCGCCGTCGACCTGCCGCTGGATGCGCTCGACGACACCCTGGGGCGGCTGGCCGCGAAAGTCTGGGACCAGGGCACCAAGAAGGGCGCCATCGGCCGCACCGTGGTGCTGAAACTGAAGACCGACCGCTTCCGCATCCTGACCCGCACCCTGACGCTGACGCGGCCGCCGGATTCGGCCGGGATGCTGGCCGAGGTGGCGCGCCAGCTGTGCGCGCGCGTGTCGCTGCCGGCCAGCACGCGCTACCGGCTGGCCGGCGTGGGAATGAGCAATTTCGACGGCGGGGCGACGCCGGCGCGCCAGGCCGACCTGGATTTGTTCGGCCAGCCGGCCCCGCCGATGGCGCCGGTTACACCAGGCGCTGCTTGACCTGCTGCGACACCAGCGTCATGTCGGCGCGGCCGGCCAGGGCGGGCTTCAGGATGGCCATGACCTTGCCCATGGCCGGGCCGCCGCTGACGCCTTGGGCGGCCACGGTGGCCAGGGCGGCACTGATGGCCGCCTCGATTTCTTCGGGCGTGGCGGCCTGCGGCAGGAATTCGCGCAGGACGTCGAGCTCGGCGGTTTCCTGGGCGGCGGTTTCCAGCCGGCCGGCCTGTTCGAAGGCGGCGATGGATTCGCGCCGCTGCTTGACCTGTTTTTCGATGATGGCGGTGACGTCGGCGTCGCTCAGTTCGCGGCGTTCGTCGACTTCTTTCTGCTTGACCGCGGCGAACAGGAACCGCAGGGTGGCCAGCCGCTGCGAATCGCGCGCGCGCATGGCATCTTTGATGGCGTCGGACAAGCGGGTCTTGAGCGAGATGCTGCTCATGGGAAACCTTTGTAGTGGATACGGCTAAACCATTGTTTTAACCGGGCGCCGGTGCGCTGTGCAAACGCGGGGCGGGGCTGCCATCCTTAAAGATGTATAATAAATACATGTTTTAAGCCTTAATCGCAGACGAAGGAGCAGTACTCATGTTGAGCCAGGAAGTCCGCACGCTGGTGAAGGCCACGGCGCCTGTTCTGAAGATCCATGGCGAGGCGCTGACTTGCCATTTTTATGCCCGCATGTTCCGCCACAATCCGGAACTGAAGCAGGTTTTCAACCAGGGCCACCAGAACGGCGGACAGCAGCAGCAGGCGTTGGCGGCGGCGGTGGCCGCCTATGCCGAACACATCGACGACCCCTCGGTGCTGGCGCCGGTGGTCACGCGCATCGTGCACAAGCACGTCAGCCTGGGCATCCGGCCCGAACACTACGCCATCGTGGGCAAGCATCTGCTGGCCTCGATCAGCGAGGTGCTGGGCGACGCGGCCACCGACGAACTGATCGCCGCCTGGGCGGCGGCCTACGGCCAGTTGGCCGACCTGCTGACCGCCGAAGAGGCGCGCCTGTACGCGCAGTCGGCGGGCAAAGACGGCGGCTGGACCGGCTGGCGCGCGTTCAAGGTCGAGCGCAAGGTGCCGGAAAGCGCCGAGATCACGTCGTTCTATCTGGTGCCGGCCGACGGCGGCCCGGTGCCCGACTACCTGCCGGGACAATACATTTCGCTGCGCGTGTATGTGCCCGAACTGGGCATGATGCAGCCGCGCCAGTACAGCCTGTCCGATGCGCCGGGCCAGGGCCGGCTGCGCATTTCGGTCAAGCGCGAAGACGGTGCCGGCGGCATGCCGGCCGGCAGCGTGTCCAACCTGCTGCATGCCCGCGTGCAAGAAGGCGATGTGCTCGACCTGGCGCCGCCGCAGGGCGATTTCACGCTCGACGAGCAGCGCGCCGCGCCCGTGGTGCTGCTTAGCGGCGGGGTGGGGCTGACGCCCATGGTGTCGATGCTGAACCATCTGGTGGCGCGCGATGACGACCGCCAGATCCGTTTCGTGCATGCCTGCCGCGACCGCTCGGTGCACGCCATGAAGACTCACGTGAATACGGTGGCGAAGTCGCGTCCGAACGTGCGCAAAGTGGTCTATTACGAGAACGTCGGCGCCGACGACCAGCCGGGCCTCGACTACGACTACGCCGGCCGGATGAACCTGCAGGCCATCCGCGACGTGGCGGTGCTGCCCGATGCCGACTATTACCTGTGCGGCCCGCTGCCCTTCATGAACGCGCAGCGCCGCACGCTGGTTGAGCTGGGCGTGGCCCCCGAACGCATCCATGCCGAAATCTTCGGCACGGGCGGGCCGGGCGCCTGACGGGTATAGTCTGGCCGCATGCAACTGACCCGATACACCGATTTCGGCCTGCGCGTCCTGATGTACCTGACGCAGGCCGGCGGCCGCGACACTCCCGTGACGATTCCCGAAATCGCCGCGCGCTTCAACGTGTCGCGCAATCACATGGTCAAGGTGGTGCATTTCCTGGCCCAGCAGGGCTGGGTGGCCACCACCCGCGGCAAGGGCGGCGGCCTGCGGCTGGCGCATGCGCCGTCGGCTTATCGGGTGGGCGATCTGGTGCGCGCCCTGGAACACCAGGGCGCGCTGATCAACTGCGCCGAACCCCCGTGCGCGCTGAACGGCGTCTGCAGGCTGTCGGGCATTTTGGCCGACAGCCTGCAGGTATTCTTTGATGCGCTGAACCGGCATACGCTGGCCGACCTAGTGCGCGCGCCCACGGGCGCGGCCATCGTGCGGTTGCATCGGGCGGCGTAGGCCGGCGCCAGCCTGCCGCGGCGCCGTCGTCCGCCCCGGCGGGCACGCCTTTCCCCCCCATGGCCGGCAGTCCGGCCAGACTAAACCTTAGGTTATGGGCACTGGCCGGATTGGCATTTGCCCCGGGGACGCGCGCGTTCCAGAATGGCAGCAAAACGGTCATTCAGGGTTTTCCATGAGGGTATGTGTCATCGGCGCTGGGGTCATCGGAGTGACCTCGGCCTATTTTCTTGCCCGGCAGGGACATGAGGTCGTGCTGGTCGACAGCCGGGCGCGTCCGGCCACGGTGTCCAGTTATGCCAACGGCGGGCAGCTCAGCTACAGCTATGTGGCGCCGCTGGCGGGGCCGGGGGTGCTGCCCAACGTGCCGGCATGGCTGCTGCGCGCCGATTCGCCGCTGCGGTTCCGGCCGCGCCTGGATCCGCATCAATGGCTGTGGTGCCTGCAGTTCGCGCTGGCATGCCGCGCGTCGGTGGCGCAGGCTTCCACCGCGCAGCTGCAGGCCTTGTCGTACCTGAGCCGCGACGTGCTGCACGGCCTGCTGGCGCAAGAAGAACTGGATTTCGGCCACGTGCGCAATGGCAAGCTGATCGCCTACCGCAGCCCGGAATTGCTCGAGAAAGCCCGCCGGCTGGTGGACTACCAGGCGGCGCTGGGCGCCGAGCAGCGCGTGCTGGATGCGGCGGAAACGCTGGCGCTGGAACCCGCGCTGGCCGGCCTGGGCAGCAGCCTGGCGGGGGCGGTTTATACCCCCAGCGAAGAAGCCGGCGACTGCCGGCAGTTCACCGAGGCGCTGTTCCGGCGCCTGAAAGAACTGGACCACGTCGAATTCCGCATGGCCAGTCCGGTGCGCGAGCTGCGCCGCGAAGGCCGCAAGATCGTGGCCGTGGATACGGCCACCGGCGACATCGGCGTCGATGCCGTGGTGCTGGCCGCGGGCACGGGCGCGCGCGCGCTGCTGAAGCCGCTGGGCCAGGACGTGCCGCTGTATCCGCTGAAGGGCTACAGCCTGAGCGTGCCGCTGGCGCCCGATGACGACACGGCGCCGGCCATCAGCGTGACCGACTACGAGCGGCGCATCGTCTATGCCCGCATCGGCCGCATCCTGCGCATCGCCGCCATGGTCGACATCGGCAGCACCGATGCCGAGATCGACCCTGCCCGCATCGCTTTGCTCAAGCGCCAGGTGCGCGAGGCATTCCCGCAGCTGGACCTGAGCCAGGCCGTGCCCTGGGCCGGCCTGCGTCCGGCCACGCCCACCGGCAAGCCGCTGATCGGCGCCAGCCGGGTGGCCGACAACCTGTGGCTGAACATCGGCCAGGGAGCGCTGGGCTTCACGCTGGCCTGCGGCAGCGCCGCCTTGCTGACGGCGCAGATGTCGGGCCTGGAACTGCCCATCGATGCCCGGCCGTTCAAGCCGTAGCTCGGGCAGGTATCCGGGCCAGGTGTCTGGCACCCGCAGGGTGTCGGACACCGTCGTGTACGGACAATCGAGGTTCGCATTCGGTGTCTGACGCCCAGCGGGTGTCAGACACCTGATGACCTGATGCATTTGAGTCAGGCACCCGATTGCGCGATTCAATGGAAGTTGCGGCTGCGGGCCGACAGGCCGCCCAGCAGCGCCGACAAGTCCACCAGCCGCCGCGCGATCAGTTGGCTGACGCCGTCGGCGCTTTGCCAGACGCCGTATACCCCCAGTAGCGTGGCGCCCAGCAGTTCGCGGCGCTGGCGCTCGATGAGTTCATTGCGCACCACCACGTTGACGGGGCCGGTCTCGTCTTCCAGCGTGACGAAGATGGTGCCCTTGGCGGTTTGCGGACGCTGGCGCACGGTGACCAGGCCGCAGGCGCGCGCCAGGCGGCGATCCGGATAATCGTTGAGCACGGCGGCGGGCTCGAAGCGCAGTGCCTGCAGGTGTGGCCGCAGCAGTTCCAGGGGATGGCGCCGCAACGTCAGGCGCAGGCTGCGGTAGTCGGCCGAAATCGATTGGCCTTCGGTGGGGGCCGGCAGCGCGGGGGTGGCGGTGTCGACGGGGTCGGCATCGCGTAGCAGGTCGCGGTGGGCGACGCTGGCGCTGGCTTCCCAGCTGGCCAGGCGGCGATGGCCGGCCAGGCTGTGCAGGGCATCGGCGGCGGCCAGCGCGTCGAGTTCGTGGCGGGTGAGCGCCGCCCGGCGGCCCAGGTCGCGGGTATCGGTGAACGGCCGCGCGGCGCGTGCCCGTTCGATACGGCGGGCGGCGTCTTCCGACAAGCCTTGCACCTGATTCAGGCCCAGCCGCACGGCCGGCCGGCCCGCGGGCACGGACAAGTTTTCCAGCGCGGCGTCCCAGCCGCTGACGGCGGCGTCGGCCGGCAGCACGACCACGTCGTGGCGGCGCGCATCTTGCACCAGCTGGGCCGGCGCATAAAAACCCATGGGCTGCGAATTGAGCAGCGCCGCCAGGAAGGCTTCGGGTTCGTGGCGCTTGAGCCAGGAACTGGAATAGGCCAACAGCGCGAAGCTGGCCGCGTGGCTTTCGGGGAAGCCGTATTCGCCGAAGCCTTCGATCTGGCGGATGATGGCCTCGGCGAACTCGGCGCTATAGCCGTTTTTCAGCAGGCCGGCGACCAGTTTTTCGGTGTATTTGCTGATGCCCCCCTTGCGTTTCCAGGACGCCATCGAGCGCCGCAGCGCATCGGCTTCGCCGGCGCTGAAATCGGCCGCCACCATGGCGATCTGCATGACCTGTTCCTGGAAGATGGGCACGCCCTTGGTGCGCTTCAGTACGCCTTCCACGGCTTTGCTGGGGTAGGTGATCTTTTCTTTTTTCTGCCGGCGCCGCAGGTACGGATGCACCATGCCGCCCTGGATGGGACCGGGCCGCACGATGGCCACCTGTACGACCAGGTCGTAGTATTCGCGCGGTTGCAGGCGCGGCAGCATGCTCATTTGCGCGCGCGATTCGATCTGGAAGACGCCGATGGTGTCGGCCTTGCAGATCATCTCGTAGGTGGGGGTGTCATCGGGCGGGATGTCGTGCAGCGTCATGGGTCGGCCGCGTCGCTGGCCGGCGAAGTCCAGGGCGCGGTGCAGCACGGACAGCATGCCCAGGGCCAGGATGTCGACCTTGAGCAGGCCCAGGGCATCCAGATCGTCTTTGTCCCATTGCACCACGCTGCGTTCGGGCATGGCGGCATTTTCGATGGGCACCAGGCGGGCCAGGTTGCCGCGCGAGATCACGAAGCCGCCGGGGTGCTGCGACAGATGGCGCGGAAAACCGATCAGGGTTTCGGCCAGCAGGGCCCAGTGCCGCGCCACGCGGGAATCGGGGTCCAGGCCGCAGGCGCCCAGGGTGCGCAGCATGGCCTGCTTGCCGTCCCACCATTGGTGCGCGCGCGCCACCGCATCGATGATGCCCAGGTCGATGCCCAGCGCGCGTCCGGTATCGCGCAGCACGCTGCGCGGACGGTATGAAATCACCACGCCCGTCAGCGCGGCGCGGTGCCGCCCGTATTTGTTGTAGATGTATTGAATGACCTCTTCGCGGCGCTGGTGTTCGAAATCGACGTCGATGTCGGGCGGTTCGTTGCGCTCTTTGCTGATGAAGCGTTCGAACAGGGCCTTGCTTTGTTCGGGCGCCACGGCCGTGATGCCCAGGCAATAGCAGACCACCGAGTTGGCCGCCGAGCCGCGCCCCTGGCACAGGATGTTCTGGCTGCGCGCGTATTGCACGATGTCGTAGACCGTCAGGAAATAGGGCTCGTACTTGAGATCGGCGATCAGCGAGAGTTCTTTTTCGAGCTGGGTGACGACGGACGCGGGAACCTCGCCGCGATAGTGATTGCGCGCGCCCGCATAGACCTCGCGGCGCAGGTAGCTGGCGGGGGTTTCGCCGGCGGGCACGATTTCGTCGGGGTATTCGTAGCGCAGTTCTTTCAGCGTAAACGTGCAGCGCTGCGCGATGGCCAGGGTTTGCGCCAGCGCGTCGGGCGGATACAGTGCCGCCAGGCGCAGGCGGGTGCGCAGGTGCTGTTCGGCGTTGGCCTGCAGGTCGTAGCCGCATTGCGCCACGCTGCGCTTGCTGCGTATGGCGGCCAGTGTGTCGTGCAGCGGCTTGCGCGAGCGCAGGTGCATCTGCACGCGGCCCAGCGCCACGACCGGCAGCCCGCTGGCCTGCGCGGCCTGCTGCACGGCCGCGCGGTGCAGGTCGTCGCGCGCGTGGTGCAGCAGGGTCAGGCCGACCCAGGCCCGGCCGGGAAACGTGCGCGCCAGCCAGCCTGCCTGGCGGGCCAGCACCCGCGGGTCGAGGCCGTCGGGCGGCGCCAGAATGGCCAGGCAATCGGCCATGCCGCGCAAGTGGGCATGGGCCGGGCCGGGCGCGGCGATGTCGTCGGTAAACAGCCGGTATTCGCCCTTGGGTGCGCGCGAACGGCCCAGCGTGATCAGTTCCGACAGGTTGCCGTAGCCCTCGCGGTTCTGCGCCAGCAGCACCAGTGTCAGGGCGGGCGCATCGGCGGTGTCTTGCAGGGCCAGCGTGCTGCCGATGATAAGCGGCAATTCGCAGGCCAGGGCCGCGACGTGCGCGCGCACCGCGCCCGCCAGCGAGCATTCGTCGGTGATGGCCAGCGCGGTATAGCCCAGCCGCGCGGCCTGCTCGACCAGTTCGGCGGGATGCGAGGCGCCTTGCAGGAACGAGAAATTGGACAGGCACTGCAGCTCGGCATAGGCCGGCAGCAGGCCGGGCGGGGACGCGGACGGCATCATGGTGAGTTCCGGCGGCAGCTAGGCGTAGCGCCCGTGCAGGAACCAGCGGGCGTGTTCGGTGTCGCGCTCGCGGTAGATCCAGTAGCGCGCCGCGGCGGCGTCTTCGGCCACGAAGTAGTCGCGCACGGTCAGGGCGGCGTCCCACCAGCCGCTTTCGATGCGCTCGGGGCCGCGCACCAGCCGCAAGGGCTGGCCGGCATAGACCGGACGATGCTGCGCCACCTGCAGCAGGATCGGCGGGTCGAGCAGCCAGAAGGGGCGGTCGAGCGGCCCGGGCGGGCCGGCCTGGCCGGCCGGGCCGTCTTGGGCCGGCTGCCAGCCATTGGCGGCTTCGGGGCGATGGTCGGCCACGGGGCGCGCATGCAGGACCCGGTCGCGGCCCAGCCGGGCGCTCAGCAAGTCGAGCAGCCGCGCGTGTTCGGCCGGCGTGCCGCCGGGCTCGGGAAACAGGCAGGTGCTGGCGGCCGGTTGTTCGACCGTGGCGGCCACGCTAAGTACCAGGGCGATCACGGGGGCTTCGAGCTGCAGGCGGCCGAGCTTTTCGCGCAGCAGTTCCAGCAGGTGCGACTGCTGCCAGGCCGGCTGGGCCAGGCTTAGCGGCAGTTCGGTGGGCGGGCGCGCGCGCCGGCCGCGTTCGTGTTCGAGTGTCAGGCTCAGGTGCCGTACCGCGCGCCGCCCGGCGGCCAGCCAGCCGCACAGGGATTCGAGCAGGCGGCGCGCCCAGGCCAGCACGGCGTCGGCGTGTTCGATGTAGTCGGGCAGTTCCAGGCGCTGCCGGAACTGCGCGGGCGGCTGGATCCAGGCATGGCATTCGGGAATGGCGCCGTAGGCGGTGTCGAGCGCCCGCGTCAGTTCGGTGCCGCAGCGCCGTTGCAGGCCGGCGCGCGGCAGGCGGCGCAGCGCGCCCAGGGTGCGGCAGCCCAGGTCGTCGAGCCAGTCCAGGCGCGGCTGGGCGCTGGGCAGCAGGGTGCAGGGCAGGGCATCCAGCCGGCGCGCCAGGGTGGCGGCCCGCAGGACCCGGCGCGGTGCCCGCGGGGCGGCCTGGCGCGCCAGCAGCCAGGCACCCTGGGCCGTGGGAGCCAGGCCCAGCGACGCATGCAGGCCCATGGCTTGCAGGGTGGCGGCCACGCGCCGGTGCAGCGCGCGCGGGCCGCCGAAATACGCCAGGCTGGCGCCCACCTGCAGCAGCACGGTGTCGGGCTCGGCCAGGGCGATTTCGGGCGTGTATTGCAGCAGGGCCAGCGCCGCTTCGTGCAGCAGGCGGTGTTCGGCCGGCATATCGCGGGGCAGCAGCGCAATGCCGGGCGCCATGGCGGCCGCCCCGGCGCGCCGCATGCCGGCCTGCAGGCCGGCGCCGGCGGCCGCGGGCGTCAGGGCGGCGATGCGTTCCTGGTCCAGTACCGCGAAGGCCGCGTCACGAGACCATTGCGGGCGTGCGGCGTCCAGCGGCAGGCAGCGCAGGAAGACGGCGATCCAGAGGGGCATGGCGGGAAGGAACGGAAGCCGGCGGCGAGGCGGGCTCGAAAACGATGTGTAGCGGTTCGGCGCAGGCCGGGCCGCGCCGCTTCAGGATATGGACCCACAACCCGCCCGGCGCGGGTGCCAGCGCCAGCCGCAGGGGCGCGGGCGAAGCCTGTTGCGCGGCCGTGGCCGGGCGCAGCGCGAAGCACAGCGTGTTGCCGCCCTGGGCGGCCAGGTGCAGGCGGCGCAGCGCTTCGGGCCGTGCCCGCGGCAGCCAGCACAGCAAGGCGCCACAGCTGCCGTGCTTCAGGATCTGTTCGGCGGCCCACAGGGCGTCGGCGGGGCGTTCGGGAGCCACCCAGAGCAATTGGCGCGGATCCAGGCGCCAGCCTTGCCAGCAGGCCAGGTGCGGCACATGCGGGGGCTGCACCAGCGCGATGGCGTGGCGGCTGTCGAGCTGGGCCAGGCCCGGCTGCAGCAGGCGGATTTCGCCGATGCCCGGATGCGGGGCCAGCAGTTCGACCAGCGCGCCTTGCGGCCACCCGCCGCCCGGCAACTGCGCGGACAGCGCGGCATGGCCGGTGGGAACGCCGCGATCGGCGCCGCGCGCCAGTTGCGTGGCGCGCCAGAGGGCGGGGTGGATGTGTTCGGGGCGCAGCATGATGGAACAGTATGAATACTGTGTAAATATACAGTATTTCCGGCGCCGCCTTATGCCCGCCTGAAGTGAAAGGCATCGGTGTCTGACACCCTTGCGGGAGTCAGACACCTGGCCCGAGTCCCGCGCCCGCCCGCCCAACCGGCGCGGGACGGCGCCAGAAACCAGAACCCCCGGTGGGTGGCCGGCCGCCGCCCGCAAGTCAGCCCTCTACAATGACTATTCCGCCCCCCGCCCGAGCCCCGCCATGCCCACCGCAGCCTCTCTGGAATTCCTGCCCGATCCCGATATCGAGATCAAGCAACTGTTCATCCTGCTGCACGGGGTGGGCGGCACGCCGCAAGATCTGCAGCCCCTGGCGCAAGCCTTGCGCGCGGCGTTTCCGCAGTCCGCCATCCTGGCGCCGGCGGGGTTCGAACCCTATGACGGCGGCCCCGGCGGCCGCCAATGGTTCTCGGTGCGCGCCGTGGATGAAGACAACCGCGCCGAACGCGTGGCCCGCGCCCTGCCGGCGCTGGTCGAGTACATCCGGGCCGCGCAGGCGCGGCTGGGCCTGCTGCAATCCGATACCGCGCTGGCGGGGTTCTCGCAGGGCGCCATCATGGCGCTCGAGGCGGTGCAGGCCCACGATGGCCTGGCGGGGCGGGTGCTGGCCTTTTCCGGCCGGTACGCGCAATTGCCCAAGAGCGCGCCGCAATACACCACCATCCATTTGCTGCACGGTGCCGACGACACGGTGATGGCGGTGGCGCATGCGCAGGCGGCGCAGACGCGCCTGGATGCCCTGCACGGCGATGCCACGATCGACGTGGCCAGCCGCGTCGGGCACGCGCTGCATCCGGCCCTGGTGCAGCGCGCGATCGAACGCCTGCAGACCTGCGTGCCGCTGCGCAGCTGGGAGGCGGCGCTGGGCCTGAACCAGGCCCCGCCGCAAGGATCGACGCTGCACTGAGCGCGGCCGGCGCGGAACAGGCCCGCTAGGCGCCCGGCGCCGCGGGGGTATCTTGCCAGCCGCCGCCCAGCGCCAGGAACAGGGCGATCTGGTCGGTGCTCAGCGCTGCCTGCGAGGCGGCCAGCGCGCTTTCGTTGGTGGCCAGCGTGCGCTGGGCGTCCAGAACCGTCAGGTAATCGGTCTTGCCGGCGTGGAACAGTTGTTCGGCCTGGCCGGCGGCCAGCGCGCTCTGGTCGCGCGCCGCCTGCAGCGCGGCCTCGCGGTCGAGCTGGCGCGCATAGATGACCAGGGCGCTTTCGGTTTCGCGCAAGGCGCCCAGTACGGTGGCGTCGAAGCGCGCCAGGCTCGCGCCGGCTTCGGCGCGAGCCTGGGCGATGCGGGCCTGCGCCGCGCCGGTATTGGGCAGGGTCCAGGAAATCAGCGGACCGATGCTCCAGCTGAACGTGCCGCGCTCGCCCGCCAGCGGGGCGGGCCCCGCCGAACCGCCGGACAGGCCCAGCGTGATGGTGGGATACAGCTCGGCCGTAGCCACGCCGATGCGGGCGGTGGCGGCGGCCAGGCTGCGCTCGGCCTGGCGGATGTCGGGCCGGCGGCGCAGCAGCGCCGCGCCGTCGCCCACGGGAATGGCTTGCGCCAGGCGGGGCGGTTGGGCGCAAGCCAGCAGCGTGGCGGGCATTTCGGCGGGAGTACGGCCGGTCAGGGCGGCCAGGCGGTACAGCGCGGTGCGCTGGCTGGCCTGGAACGGCGGCAGATCGGCCTGCAACTGTTCGAGCTGGCTGCGCGCGCGCGTCACGTCGAGCACGGTGCCGCGGCCGGCCTGCTGCAAACGCTGCACGGCATCGAGCGAATCGCGCTGCACCGCGACCGAATGCCGGGCTGAAGCCAGCTGCATGCCGGCCGCGCACAGATCGGCATAGGCATGCGCCGTTTCGGCCGCCACCGTCACGCGCGCGGCATCGTAGGCGGCCTGGGCCGCTTGTTCGTCGCCCGACGCGGCTTCGATGGCGCGGCGGATCTGGCCGAACAGATCCACCTGGTAGGCCACGCTGATGCCGCTGGAATACGACCAGCCGTTGGCCGGCCGGGCGTCGGGCGTACCGGCCTGGACCCCCGAGGCATGGCCGAAGGCGGGCGAGGCATTCACGCCCAGCGTCGGTTGCTGCTGCCCGCGCGCTTCGCGCGTGGCGGCCTGGGCGCGCTGCAGGTTAGCGGCCGCGATGCGCAGGTCGGTATTGGCTTGTAGCGCCTGGCCGATCAACTGGTCCAGCGTGGGGTCTTGATAAAGCCGCCACCAGGTGCCGGGCACGGCATCTTGCCGGAAGCTGGCTTCGCGGGCCTGCAGGAACCCGGCCGAGGCGCTTGGCCGGTTGATGGCGGCACGATCGGGCACGCGGTAGTCGGGGCCGACGGCGGCGCAGCCGGCCAGCGCCAGCGCCGACGCCAGGGCCAGTGCAAAGAGCGGTCGCGGGATCATGATGCGTCGACCTCTACCGTGGCGGTCTGGCCGGCCACCAGCCGTACGCCTTCGGGCACCGCGTCGATCTGCACGCGCACGGGAATACGCTGCGCCAGACGCACCCAGTTGAACGTGGGGTTGACGTTGGGCAGCAGATTGGCGCCGGTGCTGCGGTCGCGGTCGGCGATACCCAGCGCGATGCTTTCCACGTGGCCGCGGATCTGGCGCGCTTCGCCCATCAGCGTCACGGACACGGCATCGCCTTCGTGGATGTGCACCAGCTTGGTTTCTTCGAAATAGCCTTCCACGTAGAACGAGCTGGCATCGACCAGCGCCATCACGGCATGCGCCGCCGTGGCATACGACCCCACGCGCAGGTCCAGGTTGGTGACGCGTCCGTCGGCGGGCGCTACGATGCGGCTGCGCGCCAGGTTCAGCTTGGCGGTGTCGCGCTGGACTTGCGCCTCGGCCAGCGCGGCTTCGGCCTGCTGCAGGCGCGCCTGGCTTTGTTCCAGGGCTTCGGCCGCCACCAGCTTGCCCAGCGAGCGATTGCGCCGGGCATCGCGCGCGGCCTGGTCGCGCGCCACTTGCCGGGCGCGGACGGCGGCCTGGGACTGTTCATAGGCCAGTTGGAAGCGGGCGCGGTCGATTTCGAACAGCACATCGCCCGCTTTGACGTCCTGGTTGTCGTGGACGGGCACGGCGGTGACCAGGCCCGACACATCGGGCGCGACCTGCACGACATAGGCCTTGACGCGGCCGTCGCGCGTCCAGGGCTCGACTTCGTAATGCGTCCAGAGTTGCCAGCCGGCATAGACCGCCACGCAGACGGTCAGCGCCGTCACGAGGAATTTGCCCACGATGGGGCGGCGCAGCGTGTTGAGGATGTTCATGGTGCTACTTCAGTACGTAAGGTGAAACCAGGTAGACGCCGTACAACAGCACGACGTAAAGCGCGGCATCGAACAAGGCCGGATGCCATACCAATCGATAGAAACCCGCGCGCGCCAGCAGGCGCCGCGCGGCCCAGGCCACGCCCAGCGTGACCAGCCCCAGCACCAGCAGCCAGGGAAAATAAATGCCATAGAAATTGAATTCGCCGATCATGATGCATGGGCCTGCGGCAGTACGTCGGCCCGGTAGTCGGGGGCCTGCGGGAACAGGGCGCGGCGGATGCCCACCAGCGCCACCACGGCGCGGTCGCGCGCGGCCAGGGCGCCCGGCGAGGCCGTGACGCGCGCCAGTGCGCGGTCGATGTCGGCCAGCAGCTCGGGCATATCGGCGCCGCCGCGGCCGCTGGTCGGGCGTTGCCGGAAAAAGCCGGCCAGCCCGCCCAGCACCGGCCGGAGGGCGGCCTCGGCGGCCGGCAGCAGCCGGCGCGCGCGCTGCAATTCGGCAATGTCGTTGCCCACGCGCAGGTCTTTCAGCGCATCGGCGGCCAGATGGTCGTCGGCACGCTTGGCCAGCGCCAGGCGCGGCTGCAGCAGGCCGATGCGGTCGAGCATGCGCAACGCATAGGCCGAACGCGAGGGCGCGCGGCCGGCGCCGGCCAGCGCCGCCAGTTCTTTCCAGTTGGCGGCCTGGATGCGGCGGGCGCTTTGTTCGGCGCTGATGGTGCGGAAGATCGCCGCGACCAGCGCGGCCGTGGCAACTCCGATGATCTGCGCGACCATGGTGTCGACGAACGACACCAGGTCGGCGGTGTTGGTGTCGTGCAGGGCCAGCGTGCCCAGAAAACCGAACAGCAGGGCCATGGCCCTGCCGGTGTATTCGGGGCGGGGAATCAGCGCGCCCAATACCAGGGCGACCGGCAGGATCGACAAGGCCAGCATTTCGAAAGAATGGATGGCCGGCATGATGCCCAGCAGATACAGGGCCGACAGCGGAATCGAATAAATGGTGTAAGCCAGGAACTGCATGATGCCGGGCACGGGGTTGTCTTGCGAGGCGAAAAAGCAGCTGAAGATGGCGGCCATCATGGCCGCGGTGGCGCCGTTGCTCCAGGCCGTGCCGATCCAGAAGACGCAGCAGGCCGAGATGGCCAGCGCCGCCGCCAGCGCCGACAACAGGGCCAGCCCGTGGTCGCGGTGCAGGGTCGAGCCCGCGCCCAGGCGGGTCGAGCGTGCGTTATGGCGCGGCGCGCCGGCCAGCCCGATGCGGATGTCGTGCCGCAGCGCCAGGCAGCGGTCGTAGGCTTCGACCAGTTCGCGCAGCCGCGCCAGCAGGCTGGCCAGCAGGGCGTCGGTCCAGCCGGCGGCCGGGCCGATGTCCGGCGCCAGCCGCGACAGCGCGGCGCGCAATGTAGCGGCCTGGGCGCGGTCGGCCTGCGGCCCGGCATCGATCCACGCGGCAATGTCGTTCAGTATTTCGACCACCGGCGTCGGAAGCTCGCGCCCGCCGTCTTGCAGCGCGCGCAGGCGGTCGTCCACGGCCGACACCAGCGGGGTCAGGGCGGCGATCTGGTCTTGCATGGCGCGCACGGCGCCGGCGGTCCAGCGGATGTTGCCGGTGTCGAACGGAACGTGGGTCGACAACATGCGCAGCAGCGTGAGGTCTTCGGCCAGCACGCGCCGTTCTTTGCCGCGCTGCGCGTCGCCGCGTTGCGTCAGCGTTTCGCGGATCCAGTTGCGCGCATCGCGCACGGTGGCGTCCAGCCGGGCCATCAGCGGCCTGGCGATGCCGCGCGGCAGCACCAGGCTGTGCGCCAGCGTGGCGCACACGATGCCCAGGCTGATTTCTTCGACCCGCGCCAGCGCCGTGTCGAACACGACAGTGGGATCGGTGACGCTGGGAAAGCCGATCATGGCGGCGGTATAGCCCGCCAGCATGAACAGGTACGAGCGCGGCGTGCGGTCGAGCACGGCGATATACAGGCACAGGCCCACCCACGCCACCATGGCCAGGATCATCAGCACGGGCGCATTGGACAGGCGCGGCACCAGGTATACCACCACGGCGCTGCCGAAGAACGTGCCGCCCAGCCGGAACGCGGCCTTGGAGCGCACCGCGCCCGCCCAGGGCTGCGACACCACGTAAGCGGTGGTCATGGCCCAGAACGGGCGCGGCAGGCCGATGGTGTACGAAAGATAAAGCGCCGCAATGGCGCCCACGTAGCATTTGGCCGAGAAGATCAGCTCGTCGCTGTTGGGCAGTCTCATGGCCGGCGGTCTTCTTCAGTGGCCGAGGCCGATTGCCGCCCCAGGGTGGTCTTGAGCGTGTCGAAGACCCGCAGGCAGGCTTCCAGGTCGGTATCGCTGACGTCTTTGAACAGTTGCCGGCGCAGCGTGACCAGCACCGCCTCGACGCGTTCGCGCAGCGCCTGGCCATCGGGCGTCAGGTGCAGGGTGCGGGCGCGGCGGTCGTGCGGGTCTTCGCGGCGTTCCATCAGGCCGGCCGACACCAGGTGATCGATCACACGCACCAGGGAAGGGCCTTCGACGCCCAGCGCTTCGGCCAGCGCGCCCTGGCGCACGCCGTCGCCCAGCCGGCCGGCGATGATCACCGGCCAGGCCGTGGCCTGGGAAAGCCCGTATTCGGACAGGGCGGCATCGGCGGCGCAGCGGTAAGCGCGCGACAGCACCATCAGGCTGGCCGTGGCGGCCATGATGCGGGAATCGGAAGGAGCGTTCATGAATTTGATTGTAAGCTATTTATTAGCATCCTATCAATATTGAGTTGTAAATGGGGATAGCGAGGGGGCGGAAGATTGTCGGGCGGCAGGTGTAGGCGGCAGGTGTCTGACTCCCGCAGGGTGTCAGACACCGATGCATTCCACCGATCTGGCCACTGTCGGTGTCTGACACCCTTGCGGGAGTCAGACACCTGGCCACCAGTCAGACACCTGGCCGCTGATCTGGCCTCAGTTCCGGTCGCTGGCGATGATGACCAGGGCGCGGGCGATCTTGCGGCCTTCGGCGCGCAGGCTATGGGGCAGGTAGCCCGGAAAGCGCACGCTGTCGTCGCGTTCGAGCAAGACGGTGTGTTCGCCGAAATGCACGCGCACACGGCCTTCCAGCACGAAGATCAGTTCGTCGCCGCCGTGGTGGGCCACCGTGTGTTCGCCATGGGTACCTACTTGCACCACCATGACCGACAGGCCGCTGTTGGGGGCGCCCATGGTGATCGCCTCGTAGGCGTGTTCGCCGGGGTCGGTGGCCGACGAGGCCAGCCGGTGCCGTTCGTCGGCCCGCACGACGTGGATCTCGTCTTTGGGATCGGTTTCGCCCAGCAGCGCCGACAGCGAGGTGCCCAGGGCCATGGCCACGGTATGCAGCGAACCCACCGAGGCGAATTTCTCGCCGCGCTCGAGCCGCGACAGAAAGCCCTTGTCCAGGCCCGTACGGTCCGATAACTGGGCCAGCGTCAGCTTGAGCCGCCGCCGGATGACGCGTATCCGCAGGCCCACCTGCTGGGCATCGGGGGCGACGGCGGCGGGCGGCGGCGGGCGTTTCGGCGGCATGGGAGAAGTGGCGATCGAGGCGGGCGAAGGCTGCATGATGCCACTTTTGGGCAGCGGCCGTGGCGGCGGGCTGCGGGTTTCCCTGCATTGATAGCTTGGGCAATAATTTGTATTTTGGACAACAAGTTGCCTATAAGACAACATTTATCAGCTATTACCAGGATGAACGAGATGTCGGATTACGCTTCCCAAGACAAGGACGCGCTGCGCCGCCGCGTCGATCGAGAAATCGAAGAACGCGCCGTCCCGCAGGCGGCCTGGACGTCGGCCCAGAAGATGGCGCTGGCCTGCCGCATGCTGGCCGAGCAAGGCCATTGGCATGGCGGCCTGGCCGGCCAGATCACCGCGCGCGGGGATGAGCCGGGCACCATCTGGACCCTGCCGTTCGGCATGGGCGCCGACGAGGCGCGCGCCAGCGAGCTGATCCTGATCGACGAAGACATCCGGCCGCTGGACGGCCGGTCGCTGCCCAATCCGGCCAACCGCTTCCATGCCTGGGTGTACCGGCATCGGCCCGAGGTGCAGTGCATCGTGCACACGCATCCGCCGGCCGTGTCGGCGCTGTCGATGGTGGGCGAGCCGCTGGTGGTGGCGCACATGGATGCCACGCCGTTTTTCGACGACTGCGCCTATCTGCCCGAATGGCCGGGCCTGCCGATCGGCGACGACGAGGGCGAAATCATTTCGACGGCGCTGGGGGACAAGCGCGCGATCCTGCTGGCCAACCACGGCATGCTGACCGCCGGCAAGTCGATAGAAGAGGCCACGGTCATGGCGATCTGGCTGGAGCAGGTGGCGGCCCTGCAACTGCGTGCCCGCGCCATCGGACCGGTCAAGCCGGTGCCCGCCGAACTGGCGCGCGAATCGCACGACTTCCTGGTCAAGCCCCAGATCCTGGGGCTGACGTTCGCTTATTTCGCCCGGCGCGTGTTGCGCGAGGCGCCCGATTGCATCCATTAAGGAGCCGTGCCATGCAACGTCGTCGTTTCCTGACCCTGGCCGGCGCCGGGGGTGCCGCGCTGGCCGCGCCCGCCGTGGCCCAAGAGGCGCCCACCATCAATTGGCGCATGCCCAGCAGTTTCCCGCGTTCGCTCGATACGGTGTGGGGCGCGGCCGAGTACCTGACCGCCCACGTGGCCGCGCTGACCGATGGCAAGTTCAACATCCGGCCGTTCTCGGCCGGCGAGCTGGTGCCGCCTCTGCAGGTGCTGGACGCGGTGCAGAACGGCACCACCGAGTGCGGCCACACCGCGGGCTTTTATTACCTGGGCAAAGAGCCGGCCCTGGTGTTCGACACGGGCGTGCCGTTCGGACTGACGCCGCGCCAGCACATGGCGTGGCTGCTGCACGGCGGCGGCGGCCCGCTGGTCGACGAGCTGTATGCGCGTTTCAATGCATTGGCGATTCCCTGCGGCAACACGGGCGCGCAAATGGGCGGCTGGTTCCGCAAAGAAATCAATACGCCCGACGACCTGAAGGGGCTGCGCATCCGCACGCCCGGGCTGCTCAGCATGGTGTACGAAAAGCTGGGCGCGATTCCGCAGCAGGTGGCCGGCAGCGACATCTACCCGGCGCTGGAAAAGGGCTCGCTGGACGCGGTGGAGTTCGTGGGGCCGTACGACGACGAGAAACTGGGCTTCGCCAAAGTGGCCCGCTATTACTACGGGCCGGGCGTGCTGGAGCTGGGCGCCAGTCTGTGCCTGGCTATCAACCGCGACAGTTGGGCCAAGCTGCCGCCACGCTACCAGGAAGCCCTGCGCGCGGCCAGCGCGCAGGCGGCCGACGACCTGCTGGCGAAATACGACGCCAATAACATTCCGGCGCTCAAGCGCCTGGTGGGGCAGGGCGTCAAGCTGAAGGCCTGGCCGCCCGAGGTGATGCATGCCATGCAGAACGCCACGCGCCAGGTGCTGGACGACTATGGCGCCAAGGACCCGACTTTCGCCAAGGTGCTGGCATCGTGGCGCGCATTCCGGGCCGATCAGCTGCTGTGGGCCAGCGTGAACGACGGCGCCGCGCAGAACTACCTGATGGCCACGCGGGAAAACGGGCTGTAGATAGCCGGGTGCCCCAGGTTGACCCAGGTGTCCGACTCCCGCGCAGCGGGTGTCGGACACCGACGGTTGACTGCGCCGTCTCAATAGAACGGTGTCCGACACCCGCTGCGCGGGAGTCGGACACCTGCCGCCTTTCCTTTCGCCTTTCTACCGGCCTCAGCCGTCGCAGTCGGCCCAGCAGTTGGGGGTTTCGTACAGCCGCACGCGCGCCAGGCGCAATTGCGCGCCGTATTGCCCCTGGTAGTGCGGGGCCAGGGTCTGGAAAATGACGCGCGCCAGGTTTTCGGCCGTGGGGATGCAGTCGAGCACCACGGTCTTGTGGCCCGGCAGCGTATCGAGAAAGCCGCGTACGGCGGTGTCGCCGCGATACACCAGGAAGGCGTGGTCCCAGGGGTCGACGATATGGCGCTTGGCGAGGGTCTTGATGTCGGAAAAATCCATCAGCATGCCGTTGTCGGACGCGCCCGGTGCGTCGTTCACGTCGCCGGACAGCGTGATTTCAAGCACGTAGCGATGGCCGTGCAGGTTGCGGCACTGGCTGCGGTGGTCGGGAATGCGATGGCCGGCGTCGAATTCCAGCTTGCGGGTAACCGAGATCATCGGGGGCTGCGCCTGGCGGAGAACATCATGGAATGCCTATGTACTTATGGGTTTGCAGGCTCAGCCGCCATTGCGGATGCCGCAGGCAATACTGCACGGCCTGTTCGGTATGGGCGGCGCGCCGCGGGCCGTCCATGGGTTGCAGGAAGAAATGCTGGAAATCGAGGTGGGCATAGGCTTCGGGCCGGGCCTGGGCCTGCGGGTAGACCAGCTTGAGTTCGTGGCCGCGCTCGATGACCACGGGGGCGCTGCCCTTGGGGCTGACGCAGATCCAGTCGATGCCGTCCGGCGCGGGCAGCGTGCCGTTGGTTTCGATGGCCACCGTAAAGCCGTGGCCGTGCACCGCCCGCAGCAGCGCCGCGTCGAGCTGCAGCAGCGGTTCGCCGCCGGTGAACACCACGTAGCGGCCGGACGTGCCGGGCCCCCATGCGGCCGCGATGGCATCGGCCAGCAGGGCGGCGCTGGCAAACTTGCCGCCGCCCAGGCCGTCGGTGCCGACGAAGTCGGTATCGCAGAACGTGCAGGCCGCCGCGGCGCGGTCGGCTTCGCGGCCCGACCACAGGTTGCAGCCGGCGAAGCGGCAGAAGACGGCCGCGCGGCCGGCCTGGGCGCCTTCGCCCTGCAGCGTCTTGAAGATTTCTTTGGTGGAATAAGTCATGCAATGGCGGCGGCGCGGGGCCGGCCTTGTCCAAACCGTCATTTTACCGGCATGGCGCCAGTCGCGGCGGCGGGCCGGCTGGCGTAGACTGGCGGCCTATGTCTCTGTATTACGTCCAAGATGATCTGTACCTGGACGAGCGCGATATCGACTTCGGCATGATCCGCGCCCAGGGGGCGGGCGGCCAGAATGTCAACAAGGTATCCAGCGCCGTCCACCTGCGCTTCGATGTGCGCGCATCCGGCCTGCCCGCGCACATTAAAGAGGCGCTGTGCGCGCTGCCCGACCGCCGGGTGTCGAAAGACGGCGTCATCGTGATCAAGGCCCAGGCCTTCCGCAGCCAGGACAAGAACCGCGGCGAGGCCCTCGAGCGGCTGGCCGAAATGGTGCGCGCGGTGGCGCGGCCGGTCAAGCCGCGCCGGGCCACGCGCCCCACGCGCGCTTCGCAGCGCCGCCGGGTGCAGCGCAAGGTGCTGCATGGCGAGGTCAAGCGCCTGCGCGGCAAAATCACCGACGACTGACACACTATGCGAGCTCCCGCACGCCATGCCTATCTGGGCCTGCTGGCCGCGTTGTACGCGGTGCTGTGGCTGGCGCTGGCCATCCGGCCCTACGACCGCTCCGACTGGCTGCTGGAAAACGCGCTGGTGCTGCTGTTCGGCGCCGCGCTAGTGGTAACGCGGCGCTGGTTCGTGTTTTCGCGCGTGTCGTACACGCTGATATTCCTGTTCATGTGCCTGCACGCGGTGGGTTCGCACTACACCTATTCGAACGTGCCGTACGACGACTGGTGGCGGGCGCTTACCGGCCACAGCCTGAACCAGGCGCTGGGCTGGAAGCGCAACCAGTTCGACCGGCTGGTGCATTTTTCGTACGGCCTGCTGTTTGCCTATCCCATCCGCGAAATCTTTCTGCGCGTGGTCGAAGTGCGCGGCTTCTGGGGCTATCTGTTGCCGCTGGACGTGGCCCTGTCCACCTCGGCCCTGTATGAACTGATCGAATGGGGCGCCGCGACCGTGTTCGGCGGCGAGCTGGGCGCCGCCTACCTGGGCATGCAGGGCGATATCTGGGACGCGCAAAAAGACATGGCGCTGGCGGCGACCGGCGCGTGCATTGCCATGCTGGTCACGGCGGTGGCCAACCGGGGCGCGCGCCGCGACCTGGCGCGCGAATGGGCCGACAGCCTGAAGCCGCCTCTTAGAAAGCCCGCAGCGGATACGTGAAGCCGGCGAAGTGCAGGGTATTCAGGCTCAGGTGGGCCAGCACCGCGGCCACAGCAGCGCGGCGGCAACGCACAGGGCAATCCAGGGAAACAGCGTGGCCAGCGGCATGGTGGCGGCAATACGACGAAGGACCGCCAGCGTACCGCCAAACCGCCCGCGCCGCGACCGGCGGGTTTACAGTCAGGTGCACACGCATTCCGGAGCCGAACGCCCATGACTACCCTGACTTGCCTGCTGCTGGCGGCCGCGCTGCTGCCCCCCTTGACCGCGCTGGCCGCCAAGGCCGGCGGCCGCGCCTTCGACAACAACGAGCCGCGCGCGTGGCTGGCCAGCCAGCAGGGCTGGCGGGCGCGCGCCAATGCGGCGCAGGCCAATGCGTTCGAGGCGCTGCCGTTTTTCTTCGGGGCGGTGCTGCTGGCGCTGCACAATGGCGCGTCCGCCGCGCACCTGGCGGGGCTGGCCGCGGCCTGGCTGGTCTTGCGGGTGGCCTATGCGGCCTTGTATGTGGCAGGGCTGGGCACCTTGCGTTCGCTGGCCTGGGCCGCGGCCCTGATCGTGAATATCGCCATGCTGTTTGCCGCGGCCTGAGGGCCGCGGCGCCAGCATGTCAGCGCCAGGTGAAGGACTGGCGCGCCGTGCCGCTGGCGGGTACGGTGATCTGGCGGCTCTGTTCCTTGTCGTTGAGGCTGGCCGATACCTTGTAGCGGCCGGCCGGCAGTTTCACGAGCAGGTGGGGGCCGGCAGAGGGCGTGTCGAGCACCGTGCTGCCCTGCGCGTCTTTAATGGTGACGCGGACGTTAGCCAAGTACTTGCCCTGCGCCGTGGCGAAGATGAGCGCCAGCGGAAAGCGGCTGCTGGCGTCCCGCATCGCCCGGGCTTCTTCGCGGCCGAAGCCGCCCGTCAGGTATTCGACCTGGCCCTGTTGCTGCATCGCCGGCAAGGCACTGGAAGGGTCGGACTGCGCACCAGCCGTACCGCTGGCCAGAACCAAACAGCCAGCCGCCAGTATGGCAGCGACGCGTGACCGTTCGTAACGTTTCTTCATGGGGCGTACTCCTGGGAGCCCGACGCTAGACCGCGGCCGGGCGCGGCGGTGTCCCGCGTGGCAGGACAATAGTTTCAAATGATATCCCTGTTGTGACGCTGTGCGAGACGCATAATGCAACGAATGTTTCTATGCGTATCTTTAGATGTCAAGGCTGCCAGGAAAACAGCAGGTCGCTGTCGCCGCTGGCCTGGCCGTCGGGCCCAAAGCGGCGTTCGTGCAGTTCGGCGCGCCCGTCGGCGTGCAGGGCCAGCACGGTAGAGCCGCGCGTGCCGTAGTCGGGGCTGACGATGAACGGGCTGCTCAGCAGCCGCTCGCGCGCGGGATCGAGGCCGGTCCGGGGCAGGCTGGCCTCGTCGGCCGGGGTACGGTCGCGCAGGGTGGCGTACAGCGCGGGCAGGTCGGGCTGCGGCGCGTGGCGCAGGACGCGCTCGAAAGCCGCCTTGGTGCGGGCCAGCTTGGGCCAGGGGGTGTCGAGCAGATGGTTCGACACGGCATAGATGCCCGGCGGCAACGCGCGCGGGGCGCCGTCGCGGTTGCTGACGTAGCAGGCCCCCGCCGCATCGCCGACGATCAGGTTGAAGCCGTTATAGCGCGCGCCGCGCTGGTGCACCGCCGCCGCGTAATCGGCGGGCGTCGCGGTGCCGCGCAGGTAGTCTTCGACCAGGGCGCCGCGCGACGGCGCGTCGGGTAGCACGTGCAGGGGGTCGCGAAAATTGGTGACAATGGCATAGCGGCCGCGTTCGTCCACGCCCATCCAGGTGCCGCCCGCGCGCAGGTCGCGGCCGGCGTAGATGACGGGACGGCCGGGCCAGGCGGCGGCCGGCTGGGTGGGGCGCGCGTGGAATTCGTCGCGGTTGGCGGCGATGAGCACGGGCAGGTCGGCGACGCTATGCAGGGCCAGCACGGCAAGACACATGGTGCGTTCCGCCTAGCCGTTCACAAAAGAGGCTTGCCGGGGCTGGGCCAGCCGGAAGTAGTCGTCGGTGCGCATCACGATCGATGCGTCGAGCCGGCCGGCATTGAAGACGATTTCGTCGTGCCGGTCGCGCAGGCTGGGGTCGGCCAGCAGCGCCAGGTCGGGGTTGAAGGTAAACGGCGGAATCGCGCCGATTTCGCAACCGGTGAGTTCGCGCGCCAGTTCATGCGAGGCCAGCGAGGCCTTCTTGCCGCCGGCGGCCACCGCAATGGCGGCCAGGTCGGCCTGCTTGTCGGCCGGAAACACCGCCAGCACGTGCATGCGCTGGTTCGAGGTGATTTTCACGCGGCAGACCAGCGCCTTCGCGCCCTGGCTGACGGCGGTGCCGCGAATCGCGGCGACTTCGGCGGACTTGCCGGCGGGCTCGTGCCGCAGCAGACGGTAGGACACTTGGCGTTCAGTCAGCAGGGTTTGCAGTTGCAGGAAGACATCCATGGCAGGCAGCGGAAGGCGGCGGATGCAGCGATGATACGCCTTCCGGTTCGTTCCACCAGCCGCCGCCCAGGGCTTGCAGCAGGGCCGCGGTGTCGGCATAGCGGTCGGCCTGCGCCCGGATGCGCGCGGCGCGGGTGCGCAGGTGTTCGCGCTGCGCATCGAGCAGCGCCAGCTGGCTGACCCCGCCAGCCTGGTATTGGCGCAGGGTGATGCCATAGGCGGCCTGGGCCTGTTGCTCGGCCGCGGCGCGGGCCTGCAGCGTATCGGCATCGGCCTGCACCGCGCGCAGCGCATCGGCCACTTGCTGGAAGCCCCGCAGCACGGTGTCGCGGTAAGCCGCCGCGGCGCCCTGGTACGCGGCCTCGGCTGCGTGCTGGCGGGCGCGCAGTTCGCCGCCATGGAACAGCGGCTGGGTCAACCCCAGCGCCAGGCTCCAGACATTGACGCCGTCGGCCACGTCGCCGGCCCGGGTACGCTGCGAGCCGAAGCTGCCGGTCAGCGTAAAGCGCGGATAGCGGTTGGCGGTGGCCACGCCCACGTCGGCCGCGGCGCGGTGCCACAGGGCTTCGGCGGCCAGGATGTCGGGACGCTGGCGGGTCAGTTGCGACGGCACTCCCAGCGGTACGTCCAGCGGCAGCTGCATGGCGTCCAGTGACAGCGTCGGCCAGTCGGCCTGGGCAGGCAGGCGGCCCAGATACACCGCCAATTGATGGCGGGTGCGCTCCAGGTCTTGTTCCAGCGGCGGCAGCGCGGCGCGCGTCTGCGCCAGCAATGACTCTTGATTGCGCAGGTCGAGCTCGGCCACGCCGCCGGCCTGGTGGCGCCGGCGCATGATGGCCAGCTGGCCGGCCTGGGCGTCGAGCTGGGCCTGGGTGGCATCCAGCTGTGCCCGCAGTCCGGCCTGGCGGATGGCGGCCGTGACCACGTTGGCGGCCAGCGTCATGCGGGCCGCCTGCAATTCGTACTGCTGATGATCGACCCGGGCGCGCAGGCCTTCCAGCGCGCGCCGCTCGGCGCCGAAGATGTCCAGCGTATACGACACGTCGATCGAGGCGTTGTACAGCGTGAAGGGCGGCGGCAATTCGGTAACGGGCACGCCGTACGCGGACGGATCGACCTTCTGGCGCGCGCCCGACAAGTTCGCATCCACCGCGGGCAGCGTGCGCGCGCCGGTTTCGGCATTGAGTTCTTCCTGAGCCTGGCGCAGGCTGGCGCGCGCCTGGGCCAGCGTGGGACTGTGCGCCAGCGCCTCGCGCACCAGCTGGTCGAGCTCGGGCGAGCGGAACAGTGTCCACCACTGGGCCGGAATATCCATGCCGGCGTGCAGGCGTTGCGCGGGAACCCGCGCGTCGCCCGCGGTGGCGGCCGGCACGGGCGCGGCGGTATAGCGGTCGGCCGGCGGCCCGGCCGGGCGTTCGAAGTCCGGGCCCAGCGTGCAGCCGCACAGCGCGGCCAGCATGGCCACGGCCGGCCACGCGGCGCGCGGGCCGGATACTCGGGGCAGGGAAGCAGGGGTCGGCGTCATGGGATCAGTCGAGCGTGCGGCGATAGAACTTCAGGGCCAGCGCCATGACCAGCACGGTGAATATCAGCAAGGGCCACACGTGCGGCCACAGGTCGGCCCAGCCGTTGCCCTTGAGCAGAATGCCGCGGATCAGGCGGTTGAAGTAGGTGAGCGGCAGTAGGTTGCCCACGTGCTGGGCCCACACGGGCATGCCCTGGAAAGGAAACATGAAGCCCGACAGCAGGATGTTGGGCAAGAAATAGAACATGGTCAGCTGCATGGCCTGCAGCTGGTTCTGCGCCAGCGACGACAGCGTGATGCCGACGGTGAGATTGGCCGCCACGAACAGCAGCGCGGCCATGTACACGGCCACCAGGCTGCCCATGAACGGCACGTGGAATACATAGCGCGCCGCCAGCAGGATGATGGTGGCCTGCACCAGGCCGATGAAGATATACGGCACGATCTTGCCGGTCATGACTTCCAGCGGGTGCACCGGCGTGGACAACAGGTTTTCCATGGTGCCGCGCTCGCGTTCGCGCGTCATGGCCAGCCCGGTCATCATCACCAGCGTCATGCTCAGTATCACGCCCATCAGGCCCGGCACGGTGTTGTACTGCGCGATCTGTTCTTCGTTGTAAAGCCGGTGCACGCGCACCTCGAAGGGGGGCTGGCCGCCCGCCAGGTGAGCCAGCGGGCCAGTCAGGTCTTTGCGCGCCACGGCCTGGCTGAGCTGCGTGGCGGCGCCCACCGCCAGGCCGGTGGCCATGGGGTCGGTGGCGTCCGCCTCGATCAGCAGGGTGGGGCGTTCGCCGCGCAGCAGGCTGCGCGTGAAGCCGGGCGGGATGGTCAGCACGAACAGCACCCGGCCCTGGGCCAGCGCGGCCCGGCCGGCTTCTTCGTTGGGCAGCTCTTCGACGATATTGAAGTAGTCGGACGTCTTCATGGCCGACACGAAGGTGCGCGTGAACTCGCTGTGGTCAGAGGCGATGACCGCGGTGGGCATCTGCTTCGGGTCGGTATTGATGGCATAGCCGAACAGGGCCAGTTCCATGATGGGAATGCCGACGATCATGCCGAAGGTGATGCGGTCGCGCCGCAGCTGCAGGAATTCCTTGAGCACCATGCTCCACCAGCGCATCCAGGAAAAACGCCGTTCGCGTGTCGTCATGGCGAGCCGCCGTAGTTGTCGGTAGAGCGGTTCATCAAATAGATGAACACGTCTTCCAGGCTGGTGTCGATGGGCTCCAGGCGCAGGCTGCTGCCTTGAACCGCCTGGCGCAGGGTGCGCTCGAGCAGGGCGTGGTCGGTGCCGCTGACGTGCAGCGCCGAACCGAATGCCACGGTCTGGTCGACGCCGGGGCTGCCGCGCAGGCGCTGCCCCAGCGGCACCAGGTCGTGGCCCTGGATGGCCCAGGTGGCCAGGCCCTGTTCGGCCGTGACGCTGGCGGCGGTGCCCTGCGTCAGCAGGCGGCCATAAGCCAGGTAGGCCAGCTTGTGGCAGCGCTCGGCCTCGTCCATGTAGTGGGTGCTGACCAGCACCGAAATGCCGCGCGCCGCCAGGGCGTGCAGCTCTTCCCAGAAGTCGCGCCGCGCGGTGGGGTCGACGCCGGCCGTGGGTTCGTCGAGCAGCAGCAGCTGGGGCTCGTGCAACAGGCAGGCGGCCAGCGCCAGCCGCTGCTTCCAGCCGCCCGATAGCGCGCCGGTCAGCTGGTTGGCGCGGCTTTGCAGGCCCAGGCCTTCCAGGGCCTGTTCCACCGCCTGGCGGCGGTTGGGCATTTCGTACATGCGCGCCACGAAGTCGAGGTTCTCGCGTATGGTCAGGTCTTCCCAGTACGAAAACTTCTGCGTCATGTAGCCCACGTGGCGCTTGATGTCGGCGCTTTGGGTCAGGATGTCGTAGCCCAGGCAAGTGCCGCTGCCCGAATCGGGCGTCAGCAGGCCGCACATCAGCCGGATGCAGGTGGTCTTGCCGCTGCCGTTGGGGCCCAGGAAGCCGTAGATTTCGCCGCGCCCCACTTGCAGCGACACGTCGTTGACCACGTGCTTGTCGCCGAAGCGCTTGTTCAGGCCATGCACGTCGATGACCAGGTCGTTGGCGGCGGGCGGCGTCATGGCAGCGTGACCTCGACCGGCTGGCCGGGATGCAGGCGGGGCGCGTCCTGCGCCGCCGGGTGCGCCTCGACCATGTAGACCAGCTTGCCGCGGCTGTCGCGGCTGTAGATGACGGGCGGCGTGTATTCGGCTTCGGCGGCCACGTAGCTGATGGTGGCCGGTATCGGTTCGCCGCAGGCATCGCAGCGCACGAGCACCCGTTCGCCCGCGCGCAGCGCGCCCAGCGCGGTCTCGGGCACGAAGAAGCGCACCTTGATGTTGCCGGGCGGCAGCATGCGCACCACCGGACTGCCGGCGGCGACCCATTCGCCGGGCCGGAACATCGTGTCGAATACGCGTCCGGCCTGCGCGGCCGCCACCTGCTTCTGGGCCAGCGCCCAGTCGGCCTGCGCCAGCGCCGCGCTGGCGGCGTCCACTTGCGCATCCTGCGCATGCCGCTGCTGGCTGCGGCCCGGCAATTCGGCCACTTCCAGCTGGGCGCGCAGTTCGCGCACCCGGGCCGTGCTGGACTGGGCCTGCGCGCGGCTGTCATCGAGCTGGGCGCGCGCAATGCCGCCGGCCTGGAACTGCAGGCGGTCGCGCTGCAACTGCGCGGCGGCGCGGCCGGCCTCGGCTTCGGCCTGCACCAGTTGCGCGCGCACCACGTCGATTTCGGGCGGGCGCTTGCCGGTGTCCAGGTCCTGGCGCTGCGCCCGGGCGCCTTCCAGGCGCGCGCGGGCCTCGCGCTGCGCCTCGGCCTCGGGCTCGGCTTCCAGCGTGAACAGCGGCGCGCCGGCCTGTACCTGCTGCCCGCGCCTCACGTGCAGGCTTTGCAGCCGGCCGGCCCGCGACGCCGCCATGTACACGAATTCGCCCTCGACATAGCCCTGGTAGAACGGCGCGGCATCGTTGCCGCAGGCCGCCAGCCACAAGGGCAGGCAGGCCGCCAGCGCCAGGCGGCGCAGCACGGAGACAGCGGAAATGGCGGGCGGACGCGGGCGGGCGGGCATGGGTCAGGATCCTGGCCGGGAAGAAGGGCGGCGCGCGGCGGGGCGCCGGGAAGCACGCAGCGGGAACAGCCCGCCGGTCAGCATGGCCACGGCATGCGCGGCGACCGCGTCGGCGTCCGGCACGGCCGGGCCGCCTTGCCGCGCCCAGATGCGCCGCGACAGGGCCGCGGTGGCCAGGGGCAGCAGCGTCATGCCCAGAATCGACAGGAACACCAGGCGCGGCTCGATGGCCGGATTGACCGAGCCATCGCGCTGGCCGGCCTGGATCATGGCGGTAAAGGCATGCAGGCGGTCGATGGGCAGATAGCGAAAGACCTTCTCGCGCAATTGGCCGCCTTCGTTGACGACCTCGCGCATCCACAGCGGAGCCAGCCAGGGGCGTTCGGCGGCGCACTGCACGATGCGCGCCACCACCTGCGTTACCACGGCGCGCGCATCGGGCGGCGCGACGGCGGGAGCGGCCGGCGCCCAGACGAAGGCGATGACGGGCGCGACCCGTTCGGCGACCACGACGTCGATGAGCTGTTCGCGGTTCTTGAAGTAGTAATGCACCATCGCGGGCGTCACGTCGGCCCGCCGCGCGATGTGCGCGATGGTGGTGGCGGCGACGCCCTGCGAGGCGAATAGCGCGGTGGCGACCTCGAGCATGGCGTCGCGGCCATCGGCGGGCCGGGGGCGGGCGGGGCGCCCCAGCTTGCGGGCGGGTGTCGGGGCGGGCGCGGTCATGTGGGCAGTTTAATTAA
>WMBV01000045.1 GCA_017745595.1 Bordetella petrii | reverse complement strand
GCGTGGCGGCCGGCGGGGTGGTGGGTTCTCCCAGCGGGACGGGCTTGGTTTCGGGCGCGGGAGCCGGCGACGGCGTGGCGGCCGGCGTACCGGCGGCGGCGCCGCCCGACAGTTTCAGCACCTGGCCCACGGCCAGCTGGTTGGGGTCGCTGATGTTGTTCCAGCGTTTGAGTTCGTTGATGTCGACGCTATTGGCGCGGGCGATCTGGTACAGCGTGTCGCCAGGCTTGACCACATACGTACCGCCGGGCTGCGCGGCCGCCGGCTGGTTGGACAGATCGACGACGGGGGCCCGGTTGGTCGTGGTCGAGCACCCGGCCAGCAGTGCCAGGCTGAGCATGCCCGCCAGCCAGGCGGCACGCGGCAAACGCGCGGCGGATGCCGCGGGAAACGAAAAATCGGTCAGTGGCAACTGCCCGTTGAGCATGTGCTTCTCCTGGTTGCTCAAGATTGTATTCCTGCTCTCAGCGGTACGAACCGCACGGCTTCGAGTTCGGTGCGCTTCCATGCCGACGCGCCGGTGCGCTCGATGAGCACCAGCCTCTGGCTGGAGGCACCTTCGGGAGCGATCAGGCGTCCGCCCGGTGCCAATTGCGTCAGCAGTGCTTGCGGAATGGCCAGACCGGCCGCAGCCACAACAATAGCATCGAACGGCGCCACCCCGGGCAAGCCCAGCATGCCGTCGCCGTGGATCAGGCGCACGCGCGTGGCCAGGCGCAGCGCGCGCAAATGGCCGCGGGCCAGTTCGAATAATCCGCGAATGCGCTCGATGGCGTGGACCTCGCGCACGAACTGCGCCAGCACGGCGGCCTGGTAGCCGCAACCGGCGCCGACCTCGAGCACGCGCGTGGGGCTGCGGTCTTCGCAGGCCGCCGCAATCATGCGCGCCACCACCCAGGGCTGCGAGATGGTCTGCGAGTGGCCGATGGGCAGCGCCGCATCTTCGTAGGCCCGGCTGGCCAGCGCTTCATCGACGAAAGCGTGGCGCGGCACCGCGGCCATGGCGCCCAGCACGCGTTCGTCGGTAATGCCCTGGGCGCGCAGCCGCTGCACCATGGCCTGGCGCAGGCGGTCGGAATTGAGGCCCAGATTGCCGCCCTGCCCCGCCGCGGTGTCGGACGGCGCGGGCCGCGCCAGGGTCGGCGGAGAAATGCGGGTATTGCTGTTGGTGGCGGTGATGCCCGGCGCCAGCGCCGTCGAGCCATAACGGGAACCGCCCGGCGGGGTCACTGGCTTGCGCATAGGGGTTCCGCCCAGTGTCGGACTTCGTCGAGCTGGCTGTGTTGGGTGAGGTCGAGGCGCAGCGGGGTCACCGAGACGGCGCCCTGGGCCACCGCGTGGAAGTCGGTACCCGGCGCCGCGTCGGCGGCCAGCCCGACCGGGCCGATCCAGTAGACCGTGTCGCCGTACGGTGTCGTGGTGCGCACCACCGGTTCGGAGGGATGGCGCTTGCCCAGGCGGGTCACCTGGAAGCCATCGAGCGCCGCGTACGGCCGGCTGGGGATGTTGACGTTGAGCAGCACGGGCGCGGCCAGCTGCTGCGCGATCTGGCGCTCGACCACCTGGCGGGCCACGCGCGCGGCGGATTCGATATGCGCCCAGCCTTTCTCGGCCAGCGAGAACGCGATGGCGGGAATACCGAACAGGTAGCCTTCGGCCGCGGCCGCCACCGTGCCGGAATACAGCGTGTCATCGCCCATGTTGGCGCCATTGTTGATGCCCGAGACCACCAGGTCGGGGCGCTGGTCCATGAGGCCGGTGAGCGCCACGTGCACGCAATCGGAGGGTGTGCCGTTGACGCACACGAAGCCGTTGGCGGCGGTGCGCACCGTGAGCGGCCGGTTCAGGGTCAGGGAGTTCGAGGCGCCGCTATGATTGGTTTCGGGCGCCACGACGGTGAGTTCGCCCAGCCCCTGCAGGGCCTGCACCAGGGCCTCGAGGCCGGGAGCGCTATAGCCGTCGTCGTTAGAAACCAGAATCCGCATTGTGCATCCAGAAGAAAGCGCGCTTGATGAAACGCGACCGATTGTACCGCCGGAACTTGGCCGCTTTATGTGGCGCCGGCGCCGCGCCACCGCCAAGCATCTCATGGATAACCCGCAGACGCCGCGCCGGCCCGCGCGGTAGAATCCGCAGCCACAAGCCCTTACACAACGGACCCGACTCATGGTGCAGACCGCCCCTTCGTTCTTCCTCAGCGCCGCGCTGGTTGCGCTGGCCTACCTGATCGGGTCGATTCCGTTCGCGGTGGTGGTCAGCAAGCTGATGGGGCTGAAAGATCCGCGCAGCTATGGTTCGAAGAATCCCGGCGCCACCAACGTGCTGCGCTCGGGCAACAAGGCGGCGGCCGCGCTGACGCTGCTGGGCGATGCCGCCAAGGGCTGGTTCGCGCTCTGGCTGGCCCAGTGGCTGGCGCCCGGCCTGAGTTGGAACGCGTTTGCCCTGGTGGCGCTGGCGGTGTTCCTGGGGCACCTGTATCCGGTCTTCCTGGGCTTCAAGGGCGGCAAGGGCGTGGCCACGGCCCTGGGCATCCTGCTGGCCGTGCACCCCGGGCTGGCGCTGGCCACCGCGGCCACCTGGGTCATCATTGCCGTGTTTTCGCGCTATTCGTCGCTGGCCGCGCTGGTGGCGGCGTTCTTCGCGCCGGTGTACTACCTGTTCGGCTCGGGCCTGGCCTGGCAGGCGCAGGCCCCGGTAGGCATGGCGCTGGCCATCATCACGCTGCTGCTGTTCTACCGCCATCGCGCCAATATCTCGCGCCTGCTGGCCGGCAAAGAAAGCCGCATCGGCGCCAAGAAAAGCCCATAGCGGCCGGACCCTAAGCCGCCGCATCGACACAGATATCGGCCAGGTCCCAACGCGGCCTGACCGTGAAAGCGTGCTGGCCGGCCCGCAGCGGCACGAGCCCGGCCTTGACGCGTTCGGCGGCCGCGAAAGCGATCATGGCGCCGTTGTCGGTGCACAAGGCCAGCGGCGGGAAGTACGCGCGCGCGCCCAGCGGCTTCAGGGTGCGTGCCAGCAATTCGCGCAATGACTGGTTGGCGCCCACGCCGCCCGCCACCACCAGCCGCTTCAGGCCGGTTTGCCTGAGCGCGCGGCCGGCCTTGGCCACCAGCACCTCGACGATGGCGGCCTGCGTGGCGGCGGCCAGGTCGGCGCGCATGGCGTCGTCCAGCCCTCCGGCGCGTTCGGCCTCTTTTACGCGGGTCAATACCGCGGTTTTCAGGCCGCTGAAACTGAAATCGAGATCGCCGCTATGCAGCATGGGGCGCGGCAGCACGTAGCGGCGCGCATCGCCCTGGACGGCCAGCCGCGCCAGCGCCGGCCCGCCGGGATACCCCAGGCCCATCAGCTTGGCCGATTTGTCGAAGGCCTCGCCGGCCGCGTCGTCGAGGGTTTCGCCCAGCAAGGCATAGCGCCCCACCCCGTCGACCCGCATCAATTGCGTGTGGCCGCCTGATACCAGCAGCGCCACGAAGGGAAATTCGGGCCGCGGATCGTCGAGCAGCGGCGACAGCAGGTGGCCTTCGAGGTGATGAATGGGGATGGCGGGCAGGCCGCGCGACCACGCGAAGGCCTGGGCCACGCTGGCGCCCACCAGCAGCGCCCCCGCCAGCCCCGGCCCGGCCGTGTAGGCCACCGCGTCGACGTCGTCCAGGCCCAGCCCCGCGTCGGCCAATACCTGGCGCGCCAGGGGCACGGCGCGGCGGATGTGGTCGCGCGACGCGAGTTCGGGCACCACGCCACCGTATTCCTGGTGCATGGCGATCTGGGTATGCAAGGCGTGCGAGAGCAGGCCGCGTTCGGTACTGACGGCGGCCACGCCGGTCTCGTCGCACGAACTTTCGAAGCCAAGGATGATCATGGCGGGAAGTTTACATCTGGTGCGAAAATGGCGGCTTTACATCCATTACCGATCCACCACCGGGGAACCTAAAAATGCTGGAGAAGCTATTCCAACTGCGCGAGCACGGTACGAACACCCGTACCGAGATCGTCGCCGGGTTGACGACCTTCCTGACGATGTCCTACATCATCTTCGTCAACCCGGACATCCTGTCGTCGACCGGCATGGACCGCAATGCCGTGTTCGTGGCCACTTGCCTGGCGGCCGCGCTGGGATCGCTGATCATGGCGCTGGTGGCCAACTGGCCCATCGGCATGGCCCCCGGCATGGGCCTGAACGCCTTCTTCGCTTTCACCGTCGTCAAGACCATGGGCTACACCTGGGAACAGGCCCTGGGCGCGGTGTTCATTTCCGGCGTCATCTTCCTGCTGCTTACCGTCACCGGCGTGCGGGCCTGGCTGATCAAGGGCATTCCGCATTCGCTGCGCAGCGCCATCGCCGCCGGTATCGGGCTGTTCCTGGCCATCATTGCGCTGTCGAACGCCGGCATCGTGGTGCCCCACCCGGCCACCAAGGTCACCCTGGGCGACCTGCGGGGCCACGCGCCGCTGTTCGCCATTCTGGGCTTTTTCATCATCGCGGCCCTCGACGCGCTGCGCGTGCGCGGCGCCATCCTGATCGGCATCCTGGCCGTCACGCTGCTGTCCATGGCCCTGGGCTACAACGAATTTCACGGCGTGTTCTCGGCGCCGCCCAGCCTGGCGCCCACTTTCCTGAAGCTCGACATCCTGGGCGCGCTGCACGCGGGTTTCGTGCATGTGATTCTGGTGTTCGTGCTGGTCGAAGTGTTCGACGCCACGGGCACGCTGATGGGCATCGCCAAGCGCGCCGGGCTGGTGCCGGAAAACCGCCCCAACCGCCTGGGCCGCGCGCTGTTCGCCGACAGCACCGCCATCGTGGCCGGCTCGGTGCTGGGCACCAGCAGCACCACCGCCTACGTCGAAAGCGCCTCGGGCGTCCAGGCCGGCGGCCGCACCGGCCTGACGGCCCTGGTGGTCGCGCTGCTGTTCCTGGCCGCGCTGTTCATTTCGCCGCTGGCCGGCTCGGTGCCGGCCTACGCCACCGCGCCGGCGCTGCTGTACGTGGCCGGCCTGATGATGCGCGAACTGGTCGAAATCGACTGGAACGACGTCGCCGAGGCCACCCCGGCGGCCCTGACCGCGCTGGTCATGCCGTTCACGTACTCCATCGCCAACGGCCTGGCGTTCGGTTTCATCAGCTATGTGGTGCTGAAAACCTGCACCGGCCGCGCCCGCGACG
Source organism: Bordetella petrii (assembly GCA_017745595.1). Classification (GTDB taxonomy): domain Bacteria; phylum Pseudomonadota; class Gammaproteobacteria; order Burkholderiales; family Burkholderiaceae_B; genus Bordetella_A; species Bordetella_A petrii_C. The sequence continues at coordinate 35,107 of WMBV01000045.1, read as the reverse complement.
TCCACGCCGCGACGTGGCTGGTGGCGGCACTGTTTGTGATTCGCTACGCCTTCTTTCCCGGGTGATGGTCCCACCCCTGCAGCGCTGACGCGCTCCCACCTCAAGGGGGCGACGCCGGCGGACCGGCGGAGCCGGATCCGCGGCGCCCCCGCTGGGCTGAGCGGGGCGCGCGGCGTTCGGTGTCTGACACCCTGCGGGAGTCAGACACCTGGCCTGACCTGACCTGGCCTGAATCGGGCGTCTGACTCCCGCAGGGTGTCAGACGCCGGCATTGCAGGCACTGACCCCGGCATGGCACTTGCGGACCCATTGATTCCGGCTATCGACCCGATCGACCACGCGGTTGATCGGGCCTTGGGTTGATTTCACCGATACACTCTCCATGTAGAGTGAAGGCGCCCCTTGCAGCGGGCGCCTTCTTGTCATGATTCACGGGAGACCCACCACATGACCGACCTGGCCCGCGTGCCCTTTTCCGTGCTCGACCTGGCCCCCATCGTGCAGGGCGGCAACGCCGCGGGCGCGTTCCGCAACACGGTCGACCTGGCCCAGCACGTCGAGCGCTGGGGCTACCGGCGTTTCTGGCTGGCCGAACACCACAACATCACGGGCGTGGCCAGCAGCGCCACCGCCGTGATCATCGGCCAGGTGGCGGCGCATACGCAGACGCTGCGCGTGGGGTCGGGCGGCATCATGCTGCCCAATCACGCGCCGCTTATCATTGCCGAACAGTTCGGCACGCTGGAAAGCCTGTTCCCGGGCCGCATCGACCTGGGCCTGGGCCGCGCGCCCGGCAGCGACGGCGCCACCCAGCAGGCGCTGCGGCGCGGCCCGCGCAGCGGGCTGGAATTCCCCGCCCTGCTCGACGAACTGCGCGCCCTGCTGGCGCCCGAGCGTCCCGGCCAGCCGGTGCGCGCCATTCCGGGCGCCGGGCTGGACATTCCCATCTGGCTGCTCGGCTCCAGCGATTTCAGCGCGCGCCTGGCCGCCGAACTGGGACTGCCGTTTTCGTTCGCGGGCCATTTTTCGCCCGAGGGCATGGCCGCCATGCGCCTGTACCGCCACCTGTTCAAGCCGTCGGCGGCGCTGGCGCGCCCCTACGCCATGATCGGCGTGGCGGTGATCGCCGCCGACAGCGACGAACAGGCGCAGTACCTGGCCACGACCCAGCAGCAGAAGTTCCTGTCGCTGATCCGGGGCAACCGCCTGCCGCTGCAGCCGCCGGTCGACAGCATGGACGGCCGGTGGGACGAATGGGAACGCCAGGCCGTGCAGCAGAAACTGGGGGCGTCCATCGTGGGCGGCCCCGACACGGTCAAGCAGGGCCTGCAGGCGCTGGTGGCGCAAACCGAAGCCGACGAAGTCATGATCGTTTCCGACTGCTACCGCCACGACGACCGCCTGCGTTCGTACGAAATACTTGCCTCGCTGAAACAAGGCGCCGGCACTGCGACTCAGGCCGCCGCATAGGCCTGCACGGCCCGCCCACGGGGCGGGAAATCGCGCGGGCCATCCGCCCGCCCAATCGGCCGATCCGGCCATCGACGCCGCCCACCCGCGGCAAGGACGCCAAGCATGAGCAGTATTGTTGAACTGACCAAAGATTCCTTCCAAGAAGCCATCAAGCCCGACAACACCTTGATCGTCGATTTCTGGGCACCCTGGTGTGGCCCGTGCCGCGGCTTCGCACCCGTCTTCGAACAAGCCGCCGGGCAGAATCCCGACGTCACGTTCGCCAAGGTGAATACCGACGTCGAGCAAGAGCTTGCCGGCGCGCTCGGCATCCGTTCGATTCCCACGCTGATGGTGTTCCGCGAACAAGTGCTGCTGTTTTCGCAGCCCGGCGCGCTGTCCGCCGGTCAGCTGGACGAGCTGCTGGAAAAGATCAAGGCGGTGGACATGGAAAAAGTGCACCAGGAGATCGCCGCCGCGCAAGACGGCAGCGACAAGTAAGCGCGGTCCGGGCGCCCTATTCCGCTGGCGGTTCCTGCACCTGCCAGCGGGCCCGCCCGCGCGTGATGTCGGCCACGGTGCGCGCCAGGCCTTCCAGGGCCTGGCGCGGCACGGCCAGCGTCAGCGCCACGCCATCGCCCTGGAACGCTTCCGCCCGCACCGAGCCGCCCGCCTGAGCCACGCGGGTTTTCAGCAGGGGCAATTCGGCATAGCCGCAGCGGCACGTTGCCGCCACGAGATCGACGATGGGCACGCGCGGCCCCAGGCGCAGGCACTGGGCCGCGCAGCCGCCGTAGGCGCGCACCAGCCCGCCCGCGCCCAGTTTCACGCCGCCGAACCAGCGCACCACCAGTACCGCCACCCGGTCCAGCCCTTGCCCCTCGATGGCCTGCAGAATGGGCCGGCCGGCGGTGCCGCCCGGCTCTCCGTCGTCGTGGAAACGGTAGGCCTGGCCGATGCGATACGCCCAGCAATTATGGGTGGCGGCCGGATCGCTATGCGCCGCGAAGAACGCCATGGCCTCGTCCACGCTGGCCACGGGCGCGGCATAGACCTGGAAACGGCTTTTCTTGATGTCTTCGTGATAGGCGCAAGGCCCGCTCAGTGTGTCGCTCATACCCGGCGATTGTAGGCGGACGTGGAAGGCCTGGTGGCGGACCGGCTTCGGTGTCTTCGTGCCAGGTGTCTGACTCCCGCAAGGGTGTCAGACACGGGGGGTGGCCGGACTGTCTCAGCGTATCGGTGTCTGACACCCTGCGGGAGTCAGACACCTGGCAAGAGGAGAGCCGGCGCCCGCCGCGGACCAACGCGCATCAGCCGTGGCAGTCGGGTACTTCCTGGTCCAGGTAGACGTCGAAGGCGACGTCGCGGGCCCATTTGCGGGCCATGGCCTGCCAGACGCCCTGCTGCTGCCATTGGCGCATGGCGGCGGCCAGCCAGCGGACCGAGGCCGGGTCGCCGGCGCGGGTCAGCCAGACCCGCTCGGCCGGCGGGCCGTCGAGGGGCAGCGTGGCCGAAAACTTCTTCCATTCCGGAAACTGCATCAGCGCGCCCCAGGCCGTGTCATCGATCAGGCCGATGTCGCAGGTGCCTTCGCGCACCGCCACCAGGGCGTCCGAAGGCACCCGGTAGGTACGCACCGTGGCGCCCCACCGCGCCGCCAGCGCCTGCGCCTGGAACGCGGCGGTGGCCATGCATACGCTGCGGCCCCGGACCTGGTCCCAGTTGCGCAGCGCCGTGTCGCCGCGGATCACCGCCTTGGGGCGCGCGGCGTAGCCCGCCGGCACCACCTGCGTGTCCGCGCCGTCGAAACCCGGCTCGGAATGCCCGGCGACGCGGTCGGCCAGCAGCACATCGACCGTGCCGTCGGCCAGCGCCTCGGCACGCCGCGCCGGATCGATCTGCACCACCTTGACGGGCAGTTCGAGCCGCTCGCCCAGCCGCTGCGCCATCACCGTGTCCAGCCGCTCCGGCGTGCGCACCTTGGCGCCCGCCACGGCCGGCGGCGCAAGGTAAGGCACCCCCACCACCAGCACGCCGCGCTGGCGGGCCTGCGCGAACGGCTGGGCGGGCGCCGCCGTGCTCGCCACGGCGGCGAGCCCCAGCAGCCCGGCCAGCGAGCCTGCCGCCAGCGCCGGGCGCCAGCTACGAACGATCAATCGCGACCAGGGCATCATGGCTTGCCGCGGGCCGTGCCCGCGTTTCCTTTAGACGTACTGATACCGCAGCAGACGGTGCTTGAGGTTTTCCAGCACGAACTGGTCGATCAGGGCGGCCAGCACGGCGATGACCAGGATATTGGCCATCACCCCGGTCATGTCGGCGATCTCGCCCGAATACGCCAGCGAGCGCCCCAGGCCCTTGCCGAAGCCGATCAGCATCTCGGCCGATATCAGGGCCCGCCACGCGTTGCCGAACGCCAGCTGGGCGCCGGTGATCAGTTCGGGCATGACGGCCGGCAGGTACACGCGCTTGATCAGGCCCCAGGGCGTGGCGCCCATGACGCGGGCCGCGGACACGTGCACGCGCTGCACCGATTCGGTGGCGTTCATGACGCTGAGCGCGGCCGGGAAAAACGCCGCCAGCGCCACCACCACGATGATGGGCGTGTTGCCGAACCCCATCACGATCAGGAACAGCGGCACCCAGGCGATCGACGGAATCGACTGCAGGATGACGATGGCGCTGCGCAGCACTTCGCGAAAGAAGTACAGCACGGCGGCCACCAGGCCGAAGCCGATGCCCGCCAGCAGCGCCAGGCCATAGCCGGCGCCCAGGCGGCCCAGCGTGCCGGCCAGGCTTTGGTGGAACGTCGATTCGCCCAGTTCTTGCACCAGCCGGCCCACTACCGTGGGCACGCCCGGCATCAGGAAGTCGGGCAGCGCCCAGGCGGCCGCCTGCCACAGCAGAAAGATGAAGGCGATGCCCAGCACCCCCGCCAGGTGCTTGCGCAGGCCAGTTACGCGAGTCGAGGAGCTCAAAGCTTGCGCGCCTCTTGCCAGGACAGGTCGACGATGCTGGATACGTCGTACGGCTTGCCGTCACGCGTCTTCAGCGAACCCTGGGCTTGCAGAATGCCGGCGATTTCCTGCATGCGGGCCGTGTCTTTGTCGGTGAGCTTGGCGGTGAAGACCTGGGTCTTGATCGCTTCGGTAATCACCGTCTCGCGCGGCAGTTCGCCACGCTCGAGCGTCTTGAGCGTCGGTTCGGCAATGAAGTAGGACGCGATCAGCTTGGAAGCCTGCTCGGGATTCTGGTGCAGCAGGTCGATAGCCGCCTTCTGCGCGTCCAGCGCCTTCCAGACGTCGTCTTTGCGCTTGTCCAGCACGTCGCCCGAGGTGATCACGACCATGCAGGGGAACGGCCAGGCCTGGCCCACTTCGTAGATCTGCTTGACCGGCGCCACCAGTTGCGCGATGCGGTCATAGGGCTCGAACAGGAAGGCGGCGTCGACGCGCTGGCCCACCAGCGACTGCACCGCCACCGCCGGGCTCACGCCCATGATGTTGACGTCGGACGGCTGCAGGTTGCCTTCTTTCAGCACCACGCCCTTGAGCACCACGTCGGCGGTGCTGCCCTCTTTCTGCGAGGCCAGGCTCTTGCCTTTGAGGTCGGCGATGCTGTCGATGCCCGAGTCGTTGCGCACGACCAGCGAATGGTAGCCCTGCTGCGCGCCGCCCACGACCTTCAGGTCGGCGCCTTTCGATGCCCAGGCCACCGCGTTGGTGAAGCCCAGCACGCCGATGTCGGCCTGGCCGCCCACGATGGCCTTGATGAGGTCGGTACCCGACTTGAACTCGATGAGCTCGGCATCGAGCCCGGCTTTTTTGTAGAAATCGCCTTCCTGCGCCACGATGGCCTGGGCGTCGTCCATGACGCGCAGATAGCCGACGCGGAATTTTTCGGCGGCCATGGCCGGGGCGGCGGCCACCAGCGCGGCGGCCAGCGGCAGGGCCAGCCATTGCTTCAATTTCATGATGTGCTCTCCAGTGCGGGAATATAGGTATGGAATGGGAATGCGGGCGCCGCGGACACGGCCGCGGCGCGCGGCCGGGGCAGCAACGGGGCCGTTGCGCTCAGGCCGCCAGCGCCACGTCGCCGTCGGCGACCTGGATGCCCAGCAATCCGAGGATTTCGCGCTTTTCGTTGGCCAGATCGGCCAGGTCGTGCGTCTTGCGGCGATGTTTGAGATTGAATTCGCGCAGCACCCGGGCCGGACGCGGGCTGAACACCACGATGCGGTCGGCCAGGAACAGCGCCTCGTCGACATCGTGCGTGACCAGCAGCACCGAAGGTTTTTCCTGCTGGATCAGTTGGCGCAGCACGTCTTGCAGGCTGAGACGCGTCAGCGCGTCGAGCGCGCCGAACGGCTCGTCCATCAGCATGGTCTTGGGCTGCGCGATGAAGGCGCGCGCCAGCGCGGCGCGCTGGCGCATGCCGCCCGACACTTGCTGCGGATAATAGTCTTCGAACCCGGACAGGCCGACCCGGGCCAGCCAGGCCACCGCCTTTTCGCGGGCCTGGGCCTTGGGCGCGTTCTGGAATTCCAGCGCCAGCGCCACGTTGTCGCGCAGCGTCAGCCACGGATACAGGGCGTGTTCCTGGAACACCAGCGTCCGGCTGGGATGCGGTCCGGGCACCGGCTTGCCATCGGCCAGCACCTGGCCCTGGCTGGGCATTTCCAGCCCGGCCGCCATGTGCAGCAGGGTCGATTTGCCGCAGCCCGACGGCCCGACCAGGGCCACCAGTTCGCCGGTCTTGAATTCGCTGGAGAACCCGTCCACCACCTGCAGGTCGCCGAAACTTTTGTGGACGTGGTCGAAGGTAAGATTCATAAGGACGGGCTCGCGCGCGTGGCGTGGGAATAGAGAAACCCTAATCTAACAACCCGTTATATAAACCCAAACTATATTTTGATAATGCATTAACAACTTCTAGTTATATAAAAAGGTTGCAATACATCGCCCGCCCAGGCGCGCGCCCCGGCGCCTGGGCGCCGGGGCGCGAGCAGCCGGACGCGCCGGCCCCCGCCGCAACGGGTGTTAGTTCTCGATGCCCCGCGAAGACAGGTAGTCTTCGTAGCCGCCGCGATAATCGACGATCTCGCCGTCGGGCAGGATTTCGATGACACGGGTGGCCAGGCCGGATACGAATTCGCGGTCGTGCGACACGAAAATCAGCGTGCCCTGGTACTTTTCCAAGGCGAACTGCAGCGATTCGATCGATTCCATGTCCAGGTGGTTGGTGGGCTCGTCGAGCAGCATGACGTTGTGCCGGCCCAACATCAGGCGGCCGAAGGTCATGCGGTTCTTTTCGCCGCCCGACAGCACCTTGGGCGCCTTGGGCAGGTCGTCGGCCGAGAACAGCAGGCGCCCCAGCACCGAGCGGATGGACTGATCGTCATCGCCCGCCTGGCGGTACTCGCCCATCCAGTCGAACAGATTGATGTCGGTTTGCTGGAACTGGTCGGAGACGTCTTGGGCCATGTAGCCCAGGTCGGCGTTGTCGGACCACTTGATGGAGCCCGAATCGGCCGCCAGGTCGCCCGCCAGCATGCGCAAGAGCGTGGTCTTGCCCACGCCGTTGGCGCCGATGATGGCGATTTTTTCGCCGGCGTCGATCATGGCCGAGAAATCGCGGATGACCGGCGCGTCGTACGACTTGGACAGGCGTTCGATGGTGGCCGCCAGCCGGTGCATGACCTTGTTCTGCTCGAAGCGGATATATGGGTTCTGGCGCGACGACGGCTTGACCACGACCTGTTCGGCCTTGATGCGGTCGATCTGCTTCAGGCGCGAGGTGGCCTGGCGCGACTTGGATTTGTTGGCCGAGAAACGGCGCACGAAGTCCTGCAGTTCGGCTACGCGTTCCTTGGCCTTGGCGTTGTTGGCCACCAGGCGCTCGCGCGCCTGGGTCGAGGCCAGCATGTAGTCGTCGTAGTTGCCGGGGTAGATGCGGATCTCGCCGTAATCCAGGTCGGCCATGTGGGTGCAGACCTGGTTCAGGAAGTGGCGGTCGTGGCTGATGATGATCATGGTGCTCTGGTAGCCGTTGAGCACCGTCTCGAGCCACCGGATGGTGTTGATGTCGAGGTTGTTGGTGGGCTCGTCGAGCAGCAGCACGTCGGGATTCGAGAACAGCGCCTGCGCCAGCAGCACCCGCAGCTTCCAGCCCGGCGCGATCTCGCGCATGGGCAGCTGATGCTGGTCGACGCCGAATTCCAGGCCCAGCAGCAGCTCGCCGGCGCGGGCCTCGGCCGTATACCCGTCGTATTCGGCGAACTTGGCCTCGAGCTCGGCCGCGCGCATGTAGTCGTCTTCGGTGGCCTCGGGGTTGGCATAGATGGCATCGCGTTCGGTCATGGCGGCCCACATTTCGGTGTGGCCCATCATCACGACGTCGAGCACGCGCTGGTCTTCGAAGGCGAACTGGTCTTGCCGCAGCTTGCCCAGCCGCACGCCCGGCTCGAGCGACACGTTGCCGGCGGAAGACTCGAGGTCGCCGCCGATGATTTTCATGAAGGTCGACTTGCCCGAACCGTTGGCCCCGATCAGACCATATCGGTTGCCTTCCCCGAACTTGACGCTGACGTTCTCGAAAAGGGGCTTGGGACCGAACTGGATAGTGAGATTGGCGGTAGAAATCACGGCTTATGTATGAATGGCTGGGCGCCCGCGAAGCGCAGGCTAAACCCGATAGTGTAGCAAGGGAGCGTTTCCGGGGCTGGCGGCGGGCCCCGAGCCCGGGAGCCAGATGTCTGACTCCCGCAGGGTGTCAGACACCGACGTACGCCCGTGCCGTCTCAACCCGGCGGTGTCTGACACCCTACGGGAGTCAGACACCTGGCAGCTGGGCAGCATGCCGATTTCCGCCCGCGCGCAAATACGGGTTATTCCCAACCGTCAGCCAATTGTCAGAACATGTTCAGCACGGTTTAATCCTGAAGCGTTCTGCTGTTTGACTCATCAAACTTCACGCAGTCCGCCCCTGCATTGCGCTTTGTCCTTGCTTTTGCTGTCCCAACAAGTTGTTCACAACAAGCTGGTTCACGCAGTCCATACCGGAGACAACAAGCCATGCAACATGCCTCAAATTCCCGCCGCCGCTTCATCGCGGGCGCCACCACGGTCGCGGGCTCGGCGGCGCTGGGATTTCCAGCCGTTACCCGCGCCCAGGGCTCGCCCATTTCGCTGCGCTTCCAGAGCACCTGGCCTTCCAACGACATCTTCCACGAATTCGCTCAAGACTACGCCCGCAAGGTCAACGACATGGCCGAGGGCCAGTTGAAGATCGAAGTGCTGCCCGCGGGTGCCGTGGTGAAGGCATTCGACCTGCTCGACGCCGTCTCGGCGGGCACGCTCGACGGCGGCCACGGCGTGGTGGCCTACTGGTACGGCAAGAACACCGCCGTGGCCCTGTGGGGCTCGGGGCCCTCGTTCGGCATGGATGCCAACATGCTGCTGGCCTGGCACGAATACGGCGGCGGCAAGGAACTGCTGACCGAGATCCAGAAAGCGATGGGCGTCAACGTGGTGTCGATGATGTACGGCCCGATGCCGACCCAGCCCTTCGGCTGGTTCAACAAGCCGGTCACCAAATCCGATGACGTCAAGGGCCTGAAATTCCGCACGGTGGGCCTGGCGATCGACATGTATTCGGCCATGGGCGCGGCCGTGAACGCCCTGCCCGGCGGCGAAATCGTGCCGGCCCTGGACCGCGGGCTGCTGGACGGCGCCGAATTCAACAATGCCTCGTCCGACCTGGCGCTGGGCTTCCAGGACGTGTCCAAGATCTGCATGCTGCAGAGCTTTCACCAAAGCGCCGAGCAATTCGAGATTTTGTTCAACAAGAACAAGTACGAATCGCTGCCCAAGCACCTGAAGCACGTGCTGGCCTATGCGGCCCAGGCCGCCAGCGCCGACATGTCGTGGAAGGCGGCCGACCGCTATTCGGCCGACTACGTCAAGCTGCAGAAAGACCACAAGGTCAAGTTCTACAAAACGCCCGACGCCATCTTGCAGCAGCAGTTGAAGATCTGGGACGAGATGATCGAGAAGCGCTCGGCCGAAAATCCGCTGTTCAAGAAGGTGCTGGACTCGCAGCGCGAGTTTGCCCAGCGCGCCGGGCGCTGGCACAACGACGTGTCGGTCAATTTCCGGATGGCCTTCAACCACTACTTCGCGCGCAAGCCTTCGGTCTGACCCTCCGCCGGCTGATGCACCGCCGCGGCGCCGCACCCGCCCGTCCGGGACCGGAATCGATTTCCGGCCTCGCGGGCGGGTGCGCCGTTACCGCGGCCCCTTTTCCCGACCTGGATCGCGCCCGATGCTCAAGCTGATACGCATGGTGGACCGCCTGTCCACCTTCGTGGGCCAGGCCTTCGCCTGGCTCATCGTGGTACTGACCATACACATATGCTGGGAAGTGATGGCCCGGTATCTGTTCAATACGCCCAGCGCCTGGGCCTTCGATCTGCAGCTGATGTACTACGGCATCCTGTTCATGATGGCCGGCGCATACACGCTGGCCAAGAACGGGCACGTGCGCGGCGACATCCTGTACGGCTTTTTGCCGCCGCGCGTGCAGGCGGGGCTGGACATCATTTTGTACATCGCGTTTTTCGTGCCCGGCGTGGTGGCGCTGGTGTGGGCCGGCTGGTATTACGCCGGCGAATCCATCGCCATCCGCGAGCATTCGTCGCTGATGGCGGACGGACCGCCCATCTACCCGTTCAAGTCTTTCATCCCCGTGGCCGGCGCGTTCCTGCTGCTGCAGGGCCTGGCCGAGATCGCGCGCTGCGTGCTGTGCCTGCGCCAGGGCGCCTGGCCCTCGCGCGCCGAGGACGTCGAGGAAGTGGACGTCGACAAGCTCAAGAAGATGGTGCACGTCAAGGACGAGGACATCGCCGAGCTCGACCGTTTCGTCACCGATGAGGAGAAGGCCAAATGAAGATCCACAAGGCACTGTGGTTCGGCCTGAGCTGCATCGGCATCGTGCTGGCCATGATCGGCTTTCTGACGCCATGGCACGATATCACCACCGGCCACCTGGGGCTGCTGATGCTGGCGCTGATCGTGGTGGCGATCATGCTGGGCTTTCCGACTGCGTTCACGCTAATGGGAATGGGGGTGATCTTCACCTTCCTGGCGTACTACCTGCAGTCCCCCGACATCCAGCACTCGACCCGGCAGACGCTGGATCTGATGGTGCAGCGGACCTACGCCACCATGACCAACGACGCGCTGATCTCGGTGCCGCTGTTCGTGTTCATGGGGTATCTGGTCGAGCGCGCCAACCTGATCGAGAAACTGTTCCGCTCGATGCACCTGGCCCTGGCGCGCCTGCCCGGCGCGCTGGCGGTGGCCACGCTGGCCACGTGCGCCATCTTCGCCACGGCCACCGGCATCGTCGGCGCGGTGGTCACGCTGATGGGACTGCTAGCGATGCCGGCCATGCTGAAAGCGGGCTACAGCGTGCGCCTGACCGCCGGGTCGATCACCGCGGGCGGCTGCCTGGGCATTCTGCTGCCGCCCTCGGTCATGCTGATCGTCTACGGCGCCACCACCGGCGTGTCGGTGGTGCAGCTTTATGCCGGCGCATTCTTCCCCGGCCTGATGCTGGCCGGCCTGTACGTGGCGTACGTGATGCTGGTGGCCAAACTGCGGCCCGACATGGCGCCGCCGCTGACGGCCGAGGAACGGCGCATTGCCCTGCCGGACGGTGCCGAGGCCCTGTCGCGGCAGGGCTACACGCACGCCATGACCGGCATGCTGGCCGCGATGTTCAAGGGCCGCCGCAACAGTGCCGTATCGATGCGTTTCCTGTCGCACAACATGATGCTGGCGCTGGCCCCGCTGCTGGCTTTTTCGGTGCTGACCGGATCGGTGTACTACCTGGTGACCGAGCCGCCGGTGGTGTACGAGATTCCCGACGAACTGCGCCTGGGCGGCGGCGGCGACTACGGCAGCGGCCTGGCCGAACCGCCCATGGACGACGGCGGGCTGGCCGAGCCGCCGGCCGAAGGCGGCGTGGCCGAACCGCCGGGCACGCCGGGCGCGCCCGACACCGGCGGGCAAGCGCTGGCCGCGCCGGAGTCCGATGCGGACTCCGGGCCGGCGCGCGATCCCGCGCCCGGCGGCTACTGGATATTTTTCGGCATCTGCCTGGCCCTGCTGGCGATTTTCTATGCCCTGCTGACCTGGTCGCGCCTGGAAATCTTCAAGATGCTGATGGGCTCGTTCTTTCCGCTGGCGCTGATGATCGCGGCGGTGCTGGGCTCGATCACCTTCGGCCTGGCCACGCCCAGCGAGGCGGCGGCGATGGGCGCCATGGGCGGCGCGCTGCTGGCGCTGGCGTACCGGCGCCTGAACATGCCCATTCTGAAAGAGTCGGTGTATCTCACGGCCAAGACCAGCGCCATGGTGTGCTGGCTGTTCGTGGGGTCGTCGATTTTCTCGGCGGCGTTCGCGCTGCTGGGCGGGCAACGCATCATCGAGGAATGGGTGCTGTCGCTGGGGCTGACGCAGATCCAGTTCATGCTGCTGGCGCAGGTCATCATCTTCTTGCTGGGCTGGCCGCTGGAATGGACCGAGATCATTGTGATTTTCATGCCGATCTTCGTGCCGCTGCTCATCACCTTCGATATCGACCCGCTGTTCTTCGGGCTGCTGGTGGCGCTGAACCTGCAAACGGCATTCTTGTCGCCGCCGGTGGCCATGTCGGCCTTCTATTTGAAGGGCATATCGCCGCCGCACGTGACGCTGAACCAGATCTTCCTGGGCATGATGCCCTTCATGGGCATCCAGGTGGTGGCCATTTTCCTGCTGTACGTGTTCCCGGAAATCGGCCTGTGGCTGCCGACTGTGCTGTACCGTTGAGCTTCATTCGCCATTGAAGGAAACCGCATATGCTGCAAACCCTGGAAGTCGCGTACGGGCCGCAAACCGCCGTGGTCTGGTTGGCCCGGCCCGATGTGCGCAACGCGCTGGATGCGCGCCTGATCGCCGAGCTGACCGAAACATTCATGACGCTGGGCGACGACCGCGAAGTGCGTGCCATCGTGTTGGCCGGGCGCGGCAAGGCCTTTTGCGCCGGCGCCGACCTGAACGCGATGCGCCGCAGCGCGCAGGCCAGCGAGGCCGACAACCGCGCCGACGCGCTGGCCATGGCCACCCTGCTGCACACCATCCATGTCTGTCCCAAGCCCACCATCGCGCGCGTGCAGGGTGCCTGCATGGCGGGCGGCATGGGGCTGGCGGCCGCGTGCGATATCGCGGTGGCCGCCCGCGAGGCGCGATTCGCGCTGACCGAAACCCGGCTGGGGTTGATACCGGCGATGATTTCCCCCTACGTTCTGCGCGCCATCGGGGCGCGCGCGGCCAGCCGCTGGTTCCTGAGCGCCGAAGTATTCGATGCCGCCGAGGCCTGGCGCATGGGGCTGGTGCACGACTTGTGCGAGGCCGACGAACTGGATGCCCGCATCAACGCGCTGCTGGGCAACTTCATGCAGGCCTCGCCGCACGCGCTGGCGGAATCGAAGCGCCTGATCCGCGAGCTTGCGGGCCGGGCCATCGATGCGGAGGTATTGGAAGATACCGCCGCCCGCCTGGCCGCGCAGCGCGCGACCGAAGACGGGCGCGAAGGCATCGCGGCGTTCCTGGAAAAACGCGCGCCGCGCTGGGCGCCGCAGGACCAATAGGTGCGCGGGAGCCAGGCTCCGCAGGTGCCTGACACTGGTGCGTGAAGAGACATGCGCTGGCGCCGGTGTCTGACACCCTGCGGGAGTCAGACACCTGGGAATGCGCTGGCCTCGATGCCTGACACCCTTCGGGAGTCAGACACCTGGGGCACCTCGTTAATGATGGTGTTCGTCGATGACCAGGTGCGCCATGCCGGGTTCGGTGGCCAGGCCCACCTTCTTGCCGACGGGCAGCGTCGCCTTGGTTTCGATGTGTCCGTACGGCAACCCGGTAACGACCGGCACCTTGACGGTGCGCCGCAGCCACTTCAGCACTTCCGGCATGTCGTAGCCGGCATCGTGCGGCGCCAGACGGTAGTTGGTGAAATAGCCCAGCACGATGGCCTTCTGGCGCTGCAGCACGCCGGCCTGCCACAGCTGCGCCAGCATGCGCTCGACGCGATACGGGTGTTCGGCCACGTCTTCCAGGAACAGGATGCCGCCGCGCACCCGCGGCATATAAGGCGTGCCCAGCAGCGACGTCAGCGTCGCCAGATTGCCGCCCCACAGCACGCCGCGGCAGTCGACCGGGTCGGCATCCGGCGTTTCGAAGCTCAGGATCTCGAGTTCGCCGCGCATCAGTTCGGCGAACAGCGCCGGGGTCAGGTCGTCGATCGTGTCGCCGCCGAAATCGGCCACCGCGGTGGCGCCGGTATAGCTGACGGCGCCAGTCTGCGCGAGCAGCGCCAGATTGAACGCCGTGAAGTCGCTCATGCCGACGAAGCGCTTGCCGCTGTCGGCCATGGCCCGCCAGTCGATGGCGGGCAGCAGGCGGCTCAAGCCATAACCGCCGCGGGTGGCCATGACGATGGGATGCTTTTGCCGGATGGCGCGCGTCAGGCTGGCCAGGCGTTGTTTTTCGGTGCCGGCGAAGCGCTGCTGCACCGCCAGCGCGCCGCGGTCGACCGTGGTCTTGAAACCCTGCTGCGCCAGACGCTGGCAGGCGCGCCGCACCGTGGCCGGATCGCGCACGGCCGAGGACGGCGACACCAGGTAGATGCCGCCCGCGGCGGGCGCGTGGTCATGATGGTGATCGTGGCCGCAGGCGTCGGTGCAAAGATGGCCGGGCTGCCCGTGGGACGGACGGTGCGCAGTGCTCATGTAAGAGATTCCTTGGCGCGGCGTTCGCGGAAAAACCGCCGCAGCAGATCGCCGCAGGGTTCGGCCAGCACGCCGCCGGTGATGGTGGTGTGGTGATTCAGCCGCGCGACGGCGCCCACGTCGAGCACGCTGCCGCAGGCGCCGGTTTTGGGGTCGGTGGCGCCGTAGACCACGCGCGCCAGCCTCGCATGCAGCAAGGCGCCGATGCACATCACGCAGGGCTCGAGCGTGACGTACAGGCTGAGGCCCGGCAGCCGGTAGTTGTGCAAATGCCGCGCGGCCGCGCGCAGCGCCACGATTTCGGCGTGCGCCGTGGGGTCGCTGTCGGTAATGGTGCGGTTATAGCCGGCGCCCAGCACCTGGCCCGCGGCATCGACCAGGACCGCGCCCACCGGCACCTCGCCGGCCTGCCAGGCGTTCTGCGCCTGCTGCAATGCCAAGGCCATCAGTGCGCCGTCGCCGGCCTGGGGCGCGGCCGGCTGCGACCCCAGGCCCGCGTCAGCCACGATACACCCGCGACTTCAGGGCGATGCGCCCGGCCAGGCTGACCACGGCCTCTTCCAGCCACTGGTACAGCTCGGCGTTTTCGTCGTAGCGCGCCTGGTTCAGGTTGGACACCCGCCCTTCTTCGATGAAACCCCAGGCCCGGCTGCGCTTGTCGCGGTGTTTCGGGTCCCAGACGCCGAAGGCAAACCCGCCGGCGCGGCGGATCAGCGAAAAGCACGGGATGTCGGTGTACCCGTCGCCCACGAAGACCATCTGGTCGAACGGCACGCGCAGGCGGTCTTCGGGTATTTTGCGGTTGACCTCGAACGGCTTGTTGCGGAATTCGCGCCCGATGATGCCCTTCTGGATATGGAACAGATAGCGCGTCTTGTCGGTAAAGCTGACCAGCCGGCGCGGGAATTCGATGCCGCCATCGGCGCCGTAGACGAATTCGGAAGCCCAGATTTCGGTGAATTCGTGCGCGATAGGCGTGGCGCGCACCACGTCGCCGATGCCGCTGGAAATCAGGTAGAACTCGAGCTGCACTTGCGGATGCTCGGCCCGCACCGCCGCGCGCAGGCGCTGGAACAGCGTGGGCACGCCGTCGTGCAGCGGCAGCCTGGCGCCCCATTGCGCCAGGCCCTGCTGCGTGATGCGCCCGTGGGCGCCGCCACGCGAAAGCTCGATCATCTGGTAAAGATAGGCGGGCACCGGGTCCCAGTCCTGGTCGGACAACAGCGGCCCGACCTTGTCTTTCCAGAAGGCGGCCGTATCCACCCCCAGGCTGTCGAGGAAGCCGGACGTGCTGTCGGGAGCCAGCGTGTCGTCGAAGTCGAATATCAGGGCGATGACGTCGGACATGGATGCGGCGCAAAATCGTCAATAGGCGACATTTTGCCTGATTGCGGCCGCGGGCGTTGCCGCGGCCGCGGTCCGACCCGCCGCCCTAGCGCACCGGCGTGGGCGTGGCGGGCGTCATCGGCGCCGTGGTGCCGGGCGCCGCGGGAGACACGGGCGCCGGCGCCGCCGTGCCGGGAACCGTGCCCGGGGCCCCCGGAGCCGGCGCCCCGGTACCGGGTACGGGTACGGTGGCGGGCGCCATGGTGCCCGGCGCGGCGCCCGAGGGCTGGGGCGGTACCGGGATCACCGTTTCGCGCAGCACCCCGCCGCTTTCGACACTGCCCTTCACGGTGGTGGGCGCCGACATCTGCCGCAGGCAATCTTCGCGCTGCGCTTGGGGCAGCTTGTCGCAGCGGGCCGTGGCATTGGTGCCGTAGTTGGCCTCTTGGCCGTTGTCCAGGCGCTTGCGGGCGGCCTCTTCGCGCGCCGCGCCGGCTTCCTGCAGGCAGGTGGCGCGGTCTTGATTGGTCTGGCCGCTGTTGCACCGCTGCACGTCGAATTCGTACTGTGACTGGATGGAGCCGGACGCCGCCGCGCCGGCTGCCTGGGCCGCCACCATGCCGGTCGCGCCCGCCGCGCCCAGCACCAGGGCGCAGTACAGTTTCTGCATACGTCGCATGTTCATCTTCCGCTCCTTTCTTTGCTACGCCGCGCCGAGCGCGGCCATGCATTTACGGTAAGGGAAAACCCGTGCCCAAGCGGAATGCAGATGTTACAAATCCGTCGGACCGTAACGGCCATCGGGCGGCGCGGCCCCCGGGTACGATGCCCCGGGCCCCGGATACGGTTCGCCGCGCTTGCGCCGCCCCCGGTAGATGGCCGCGCGCATCAGCAACATGGCGGTGACGGGCGATGACACGAACAGCAACAGCGTGATCAGGATCTCGTGCACGACGAGCCGCTGCTGCACCGCCGTGAACACCAATATCGACGCCAGCAGCACGCAGCCGGCGCCCATGGTGTTGCCGAGCGTCGGGGCGTGGATGCGGCAGAAAAAATTATCGAAGCGCAACAGGCCCGCCGAACCGATCAGGGCCAGGAGCCCTCCCGCCACCAACAGAATGCTGGCGGGTATGCCCGCCCACAGAGGGATGTCGATATTCATGGTTCGATGACCTCGCCGCGCAGCAGGAACTTGGCCATGGCCGTGGCGCCCACGAATCCGAACAGCGCGATCAGCAGCGCCACGTCGAAATACACCGGGGTGCCCGAGCGGATGCCGTAAGTCACGATGGCCAGCATGCCGTTGATGTAAAACGCATCGAGCCCCAGCACGCGGTCGGACGCGGTGGGCCCGCGCGCCATGCGCACGGTGGCGCAGGCCATGCCCAGCACGAAACACAGCAAGGCGAACGAGGCCGCCCAATACAGGACCAGGTTCATTCGAAAATCTCCTTCAGGGCATGCTCGTAGCGCCGTTTGATCAGGTCGATCCAGGCCTGTTCGTTTTCCAGGTCGAGCACATGCAGGGTCAGCATGTCGTCGGACACATCCACCCACACCGTGCCGGGGGTGTAGGTCAGGATGCAGCCCAACAGCGCCCGCGCGTGCGGGTCGCGCAATTCGAGCGGCACGTGTACATAGCCCGGCGAGAACTCGCGGCGGAAATCGATGATCAGCCTGCCCACCGCGATGTTGGAACGCACGATGTCGACGGTGACCCGCCATAGCAGGCCGGGCAACAGCCACAGCCGATGCGGACGGCTGCGCAAAGGCCGCAGGCGGCTGGAGGCAAAGCCCAGCCACAGGGCCAGCGCCGCGCCCAGCGCCACCTGCGCGGCCGACATGGATTCGTTCAGCAGCAGCCACAACGCCAGCAGCACCACCGGCAGCAAGAACCAGAACCAGCGCCGCATCAGTGTCCCTCCAGGCTACGCGCCGTATTGGCCGACAACACGGCATCGATGTACAGCGCCGGCTGGTCGAGCACGCGCGCCGCTTCGTCCAGGTAGGCCGAGACCGGCCCCGCCCCGGCGGCCAGCGCCACGCACAGCAGGATCAGCACCGCCACGGGCCCGGCCTCGCTGGGACGCAGGCGCGGCGTGCTGCGTTCGTCGGCGCTCCAGAAAATGCGGATGCCGGCCCGGCCGAAGGCCACGATGCCCGCCAGGCCCGACACCAGCACCGCCGCCACCAGGATCCAGGCGTCGGCCGGCTGCGACGAGTCGTTGGCCGCGGTGACCGCGGCGGACAACAGCGAGAACTTCGCCACGAAGCCCGACAGCGGCGGCAGGCCGGTGACCAGCAGCGCGCAGGATACGAAGGCCAGCCCCAGGAAGGCCATGGCGGCCGGGATGGCCACGCCCACCACGTCATCGGAACGATTGGGCGCCTCGGGGTCGTCGAGGTCGAACATGTCCATGGTGACGGCCAGCACGTTGGCGCCGAACGTGCGGGTGCGCTCGACCAGTTCGACCAGCAGGAAGAAGGCGCCGGTGGTGAGCACGGAACTCAGCAGGTAGAACAAGGCCGGGCCGGTGAGAATGACGCCGGGCATGCCCAGCGCGGTCAACAGGGTGCCGGCCGAGATGATGACGCAGTAGCCGACCATTTGCTCGAGCTGCTGGGTGGCCAGCAGCCCGATGGCGCCGAACACCAGCGTGGCCAGCCCCGCGGCGAACATCCAGTCGAGGCTGAACGCCGCCGGCGCGCCCGTGGGCAGCAGCAGCGAGCCGATGCGCAGCAAGGCATAGATGCCGACCTTGGTCATGATGGAAAAGACCGCCGCCACCGGCGCGCTGGCCGAACCGTAGCCGCGCACCAGCCAGAGGTTCAGCGGCCAGGCGCCCGCCTTGACCAGGAAGGCCAGGCCCAGCACGGCCGCGCCGGCCTCGAACAGCAGCCGCTCGCTGCCGCTGAGCGTGCCGGCGCGCACCGCCAGGTCGGCCAGGTTCAAGGTGCCGGTGACGCCGTAGATGAGCGCGATGCTGATCAGCAGCAGGAACGAGGCCACCAGGTTGACCACGATGTAGTGCAGCCCCGCGCTGACGCGGGCCACGCCCGAGCCGTGCAGCAGCAGGCCGTACGACGCCGCCAGCAGCACTTCGAAGAACACGAACAGGTTGAACAGGTCGCCGGTAAGGAAGGCGCCGTTCAGGCCCATGAGCAAGAACTGGAACAGCGAATGAAAATGCACGCCCAGGCGGTCCCAGCGCGCCAGCGCGAAGATCAGCGCCGCCAGGCCCAGCACCGCGTTGAGCGTGAGCATGATGGCGGCCAGGCGGTCGACCACCACCACGATGCCGAACGGCGCCGGCCAGTCGCCCGGCAGGTAGACGCCGATGCCGTTGGGCCAATGGCCCCCTGCCCCGGCCGCCAGGGCCAGCAAGGCGATGGCCGCGGCCAACTGCGCCAGGCACGAGACCACCGCGATGCCGGCGCGCAGATT
Source organism: Bordetella petrii (assembly GCA_017745595.1). Lineage (GTDB taxonomy): Bacteria > Pseudomonadota > Gammaproteobacteria > Burkholderiales > Burkholderiaceae_B > Bordetella_A > Bordetella_A petrii_C. The sequence goes on along the minus strand of WMBV01000045.1, from coordinate 16,043 downwards.
GCGGCGCGTGTCGGCCAGCAGCAGCATCGCCGCGCCCGCGAGCAGCGGGATCGCAATGGGATAAATAGGAGCGTGTTGCAGCCAGTCGATCAAGATTCCGACTCCCGGCCGTCGACGTGGTCAGTGCCGGTCAGGCCGCGCGAGGCCAGCAGCACTACCAGGAACAGCGCCGTAGTGGCGAACCCGATGACGATGGCGGTAAGCACCAGGGCCTGCGGCAGCGGGTCGGCCAGCGCGGCCGGATCGGGCGCGACGTCCGGATCGATAATGGGCGGGCGCCCTACCGTCAGCCGGCCCATGCCGAAAATGAACAGGTTGACGGCGTACGAGACCAGCGTCAGCCCCATGATGAGCTGGAAGGTGCGCGGGCGCAGGATCAGCCATACCCCCGATCCGGCCAGCACGCCGATCGCCGCGGCGTAAATCAATTCCATCAGGCAGTACTCCCGGATTGCAGGGCGGCCTGTGCCTCGGCCGCCGCCTTGCGTTGCGCGCGCAGCGACTGGTGAGCCAGCGCCACCAGTATCAGTAATGTGCCGCCGACCACCAGCATATAGACGCCCAGGTCGAACAGCAGCACTGTGGAAAAATGGATGTGGCCCAGCAGCGGCACGGAGAAATCCCAGGCCAGCGCCGACAGGAACGGGCGCGCGCCCAGCCAGGCCGACATCGCGGTCAGGCCCGCGCACAGCAGGCCCAGGCCGATCCAGTGCTGGGGGTTGAGGCGGCTGCGCGATTCGACCCAGTACACGCCGCCCACGATGTATTGCAGGATGACCGCCGTGGCCATCACCAGGCCGCCGACGAAGCCGCCGCCCGGCAGATTGTGGCCGCGCAGCAGCAGGTAGACCGAGGCCATGGCGGCGACGGGCAACAGCAGGCGCACCAACACGGCCGGCAGCGCCAGGGCGTCATCGGGCAGCAGCGCCTGGATATCGGGGGCCGCGCTGGGCGCGCTGGCCGGATCGCTCTGCTGGTGCGGCAAGCCGGCGCTTTCGGGAGCCGGCCGGAAGCGCCGCAGCAAGGCATAGACCGTCAGCGCCACGATGCCGACCACCGTGATTTCGCCCAGCGTATCGAAGCCGCGGAAATCGACCAGGATCACGTTGACGATGTTGGTGCCGCCGCCTTCCGGCAAGGCGTTGTCGACGAAGAACGACGAGATGGTCTGTTGCGGCCCGCGCGTCAGCATGGCGTAGGCCAGGCCCGCTATCGACGTGCCCGCGGCGGCGGCGATGATCAGGTCGCGCGTGCGGCGCAGGCGCGCGCGCGTTTCGTGCCGTTCGCCGTCGAGGCTGCCCTCGATGCGGCGCGGCAGCCAGCGCAGGCCCGACAGCAGCAGCACCACGGTCACCACTTCGACGGCCAATTGGGTCAGGGCGAGGTCGGGCGCCGAGAACCAGACGAAGGTCAGGCACGTGGCCAGGCCGGCGCCGCCCGCGAGGATCAGCGCGGCCAGGCGATGGTACTTGGCCTGCAGCGCGGTGCCCACCGCGCACAGGCCGCCCACGATCCAGAGCACCGCGAAGGCCGGGTCCAGCGGCGTGGCGGGCGCCGGCGCGTCGTTCCATTGTCCATGATGCAGCGGCAGCCAGGCCACCAGCAGCGCGCCGACGACGATCAGCACCATCTGCACCTGCAGGCGCGGCGAGCCCAGGCGGCCCAGCAGCCAGCCGGCCACCACGCTGGAATAGTCGAGCAGGAATTCGAAAGTGCGCCGGCCGTCGAAGTGGTAGATGAAGGGCACCCGGCCCGGCAGCGCGCGCTGGCGCGCGCGCAGGGCCAGGTAAAGCACGATGCCGCCGATCATGGCCACGAAGCTCATGACCAGCGGCAAGTTCAGGCCGTGCCACACCGCCAGGCTGTAGGCCGGCATGTCGGCGCCCAGCACGCTGTGGGCGGCGGAATTCAGGAACGGGCCGACCGTCAGACCGGGGATCACGCCCACCACCAGGCAGCTCAGCACCAGCAAGCCGCTGGGCACCAGCATCCAGCGCGGCGGTTCGTGCGGCGCGCGCGGCAGGTCTTGGGCCGGCGGACCGTAAAAGACCTGCAGGATGAAACGCAGGGAATAGGTCACGCTGAAGGCGCTGGCCAGCACGGCCAGGGTGGGCAAGCCATGCTGGATGAGCGGATCGCCGCTGACGAAGGTGGTCTCGGCGAAGAACATTTCTTTCGAGATGAAGCCGTTGAGCAGCGGCACCCCGGCCATGGCGGCGGCCGCCACCACGGCCAGCGTGGCGGTGATGGGCATGGCGCGCCGCAGGCCGCTGAGCCGGCCCAGGTCGCGCGTGCCGGTTTCGTGGTCGACGATGCCCGCGGCCATGAACAACGAGGCCTTGAACGTGGCATGGTTGACCATGTGGAAGATGGCGGCCACCAGGCCCAGCGCGCTGTTCATGCCCAGCAGCAGCGTGATCAGGCCCAGGTGGCTGATGGTGGAATAGGCCAGCACGCCTTTCATGTCTTGCTGGAAGATCGCGGCGTACGCCCCCAGCACCAGCGAGCACAGCCCCGCCCCGCCGATGATCCAGAACCATTCTTCGGTGCCCGCCAGCACCGGCCAGAAGCGCGCCAGCAAAAAGACGCCGGCCTTCACCATGGTGGCCGAATGCAGGTAGGCCGACACGGGCGTAGGCGCGGCCATGGCGTTGGGCAGCCAGAACTGGAAGGGAAACTGCGCGCTTTTGGTCAGCGCGCCCAGCGCCACCAGCGCCACCACGGCCGGATACCACGGGTTGGCGCGCACCAGGTCGCCGGACGCCAGCACGCGGTCGAGATCGTAGCTGCCGACGATATGGCCCAGGATGAGCACGCCGGCCAGCAGGCACAGGCCGCCCGCCCCCGTCACGGTCAGCGCCATGCGCGCGCCGCGCTTGGCGTCGAGGCGGTGATGCCAGTAGGCGATCAGCATGAACGACGCCAGGCTGGTCATTTCCCAGAACAGCACCAGCTGGATGAGATTGCCCGACAGCACCACGCCCAGCATGGCGCCCATGAACGCCTGGAAGAACGAGAAAAAGCGCGGCACCGGGTCTTCGGGCGACATGTAATAGCGCGCGTACAGCACCACCAGCGCGCCCATGGCGGACACGATCAGCGCGAACAGCCACGCAAAGCCGTCCATGCGCAACGTGAACTGCAGGCCCAGCGCCGGCGCCCAGTCGAGGTCGGCCCGGATCACGCTGCCATCGGCCACCTGTGGATACAGGCAGGCAACCAGCACCGCGCACGACAGCGCGATAAGGCCGGCCAGCCAGGCCTCGGCATTGCGGGCGTTGGAAGGCAGCAGCGCGGCGCACAGGCTGCCGGCAAACGGCAGAGCGAGGATGAGAATCAGCGACATGGCGTTCCGGGAGGACCAGCAACCTGGCTCGTGGGCGTGAGCCAAGCATATAGCCGGGATGACGTTACTCGGAAGTCCGGCATGGCGTACCGTTGCGGCGACGCCGCGACCACGACGCCTGGGCGTCGACAAGGCCGGCCGGGAATCCACCCCGAAAAATATCAGATTCTTGTAAGGTTCGCACGGTCCAATTAGCCCGCCTTATGCCGCAGCCCCCTGACGGCAGCTACCCAGGAGACTTATTTTGAAGAAAAACGCCCCTCTCAAGGCGGCCATGCTGGCCGCGGCGGCCGCCTGCCTGATCGGCGCGGGCGCCCATGCCCAAGGCTATCCCGAGCGCCCGGTGCGCCTGCTGGTCCCCTTTGCCGCGGGCGGCACCACCGACCTGGTGGCACGCATCGTGGCCGATGGCCTGGGCCGCGAGCTGGGCCAGCCCGTCGTGGTGGAAAACCGCGGCGGCGGCGGTGGCGCCATCGGCGCCGAAGCCCTGACCAAGGCCGCCCCCGACGGCTATACCCTGGGCGTGGCCACCGTCAGCACCATGGCCACCAACCCGGCCACCAATGCGCAAACGCCCTACGATCCGCTGACCGACTTCACGCCCATCACCAACCTGGTCAACGTGCCCAACGTGCTGACCGTCAACCCCAAGACGCCGGCCAACACCCTGAAGGAATTCATCGCCTTGCTGAAATCGCAGCCGGGCACCTACAGCTACGCGTCGGCCGGCACCGGCAGCATTTCGCACCTGGACGGCGAACTCTTCAAATCGCTGACCGGCACCGACATGATCCACGTGCCCTACCGCGGTTCGGGCCCGGCGCTGAACGACACCCTGGCCGGCCAGGTCAGCGCGCAGTTCGACAACCTGCCCTCGTCGCTCGCGCACATCCAGGCGGGCAAGCTGCGCGCGCTGGCGGTGGCCGCCCCCGCGCGCGTGGCCGGCCTGCCCGACGTGCCCACCTTCGCCGAAGCCGGCCTGCCCGCCATGAACAACATGGCCTGGTATGGCCTGGTGGCCCCGGCCGGCGTGCCCGCCGACATCGTGACGCGCGTGCATGACGCAGCCGTCAAGGCCCTGCAAGATCCCGGCATCCGCCAACGCCTGCAAGACCGCGGCGCCCTGGTCGACGGCGGCACTCCCGAACAGTACGCGGCCCTGATCAAACGCGAACTCGACCTGCGCAAGCGCATCGCCGACGAACAGAACATCAAGCTGAACTGACCCCCGGCAAGCGCTGCGCGCGGGCCAGGCTGGTGTCCGGCTCCCGACAGGGTGTCGGACACCGTGGTATTGGAAGGTTCTCGACGCACTTCGGTGTCTGACACCCTGCGGGAGTCAGACACCTGGCCCGGCCGGCACGGCGCGCACTTCCACGCCCATGTCTTGCCAGGCATCGGCGTGGCAGGTGAACAGCAAGACCTGGTGGCGCGACGCGGCGTCGTACAAGGCGCGCTTCATCAGTTCGCGCCGGCCCTGGTCCGCATGCACCAGCGTGTCGTCGAGCACCAGCAAGGTCGGGCGGCCGGCCTGTTGCAGCAGGTCGGCATAGGCCAGCCGCGCCAGCACGCCCAGTTGCTCGCGCGTGCCGAAGCTGAGCGCATCGAGCGCGTCGTCGCCGCCGCCGCGCGCCAGCGCGGCGGGCATCAAGGCATCGTCCAGGCGCCATTGCGCACCGGGAAAAAGCAGGCCCACGTAATGCTGCAGGCGGCGCGCCAAAGGATCCAGCAGGCGCTGCGTCGCCGCGGCGCGCCGCTCGCCCAGCAGTTGCCACAGCAGGTCCAGCGCTTGCGCGCGCGTGGCGAACTCGTCGCGCCGCCGGGCCAGCCGCTGTGCGTCGGCCTGGGCCTGCAGCAGTTGTTCGCCCAGCCCCTGCGCCTGGGCTTGTTCCAGCTTGCCCTGCAACTGCAGCAGGTCGGCGTGGCGCCGCTGCTGCTCGTCGCGCGCCAGCACCGCCGACCGTTCGAAGCGCTGCGCGTCTTGCTCGATGAGTTCCGGCTGATGCGCCTGCAGGGCGGCTTGCGCCGCCTGCGCTTGCTGCGCCAGCGAATCGCGCCGCGCCCGCGCCTCGACCAGCCGGGCGCCGCGTTGCTCGCGCTGCCCGGCCCGCCCGGCGGCATTGAACTCGCCCTGCCGCGCGGTCCATTGCGCATGCAGCACATGGGCGCGCTCTTGCCGCGTATCGAGCGCCGTGCGGGCGGTGATCACGCCCTGGGCGGCATGCTCGGCCTCGGCCGTGGCGTCGCGCAGGGCCTGGCGCGCCTGCGCCGGATCGACGGGCGCCGGCGTGTCGGGCAGGCTGGCGCGCAAGGCCTGCAGCCGGGCGCGCCGTTCCTGGGCCTGGGCCTGGGCAGCCTGCAGGGCCTCGATGCCGTCGGGGGCCTGGATGCGCAGGTGCTGGTGGGCCATGTCCAGGTCGCGGCGCGCCTGCTCGTGGGCGGCGGCGCGGGCCTCGGCCTCGGCCAGGCTGGCGGCGCCCAGGCGGGCCAGCAACCCCGTGCGCTCGGCGCGAGCGGCCTGCAGCGCGGCCTGCACGGCGGGCAGGTCACGGCCGCCCGGCTCGATGCGCAGCACCCCTACGCCCGGGATGCGCAGCTCGGCGGCCTGCGCCAGCAGCGCGTCGCCTTCGTCCGCCAGGGCCGTGCCATCCAGCTCGATCCGCTGGCCGGGCTGCAGCCGATGATGCAGCCGCGTGGCGCCGGCCTGCTGCTGCGCCTGCAATTGCACGATGCGTTGTTCCAGGCCGCGCAACGCGCCCAGGCTGTCCGCGTCGAATGCCAGGCTGGCCGCGCCGCGCTGCAAGGCATGGATCTGCTGCGCCGATAGCGCCGCCTGCGCAATCGCCGCGTCCAGGCGTTGCAGCTCGTGTTCCAGGCGCGCCAGTTGTTCGTCGCAATCGCGCCGCTGGTCGGCCTGCTGAACGGCGGCCACTTGCGCATTGCATTGCGCCAGCCGTTCGGCGCCCTGTTGCTGCAATTGCCGGGCGCGCTCCAGCGCGGCGCGGGCCGGCTCCAGGTCCGCGGCGGCGGCCTCGGACTGGGCCTGCAGTTCGCGCAGGGCCACGGCGTCGCGCTGGTCGCGTTCGACCTGATCGTGCAGCAGCGCCAGCGTGTCGTCGGCCTGCGCCAGTTCGCGCCGCAAGCCCGCCAGCGTTTCGCGTTCGCGATCGATTTCGGCCAGATGCGTACGCGCCCGCGCGGCCCGCTGCTCGAGCTCGAGCCAGGGCTGTTCTTGCTGGGCCTTGTCGTAATCGCGGCGCAGCGACGCAAGCCTGTCGACGTCGGCATCCAGCGCGCGCTTGGCGGCGGCCAGTGTGTCGGCGGCCTGCGCGGCGCGCTGGCTGGCGTCTTCGGCTTCTTTATAGGCACCCTTGGGCCGCCCGCTGCGGGCATCGCGCAGGGCGGCGCGTTCGGCCTCGACGCGCTCGTAAAGAAAATCGCCGTCGGCCGATGCCAATTCGCCGGTCAGGCGCGTCAGCGCATCGCGCAGATGGGCTTGGGCGTGTCCCGCGGGTTCGGCCAGATTCTGCCCGTCGCCCTGCTGGATCCACAGCAGTCCGGGTATGCCGCCGTGTTCGGGGCGGCTTTGCCCCTTGGCCGGAAACTCGAACCCCAGCAGGCTGGCCAGCGCGTTCTCGGCCGCCTCGCCCTCGTGGCGTTCGGCGCCGTCATCGACCAGCAGTTCACAGCGCGCGCGGCTGAGAAATGACTTGCGCAGCACATAGCGGTGCGCGCCGTGCTCGAAGGCGATCTCGACCGACGGCCGCGCGCCCTGCGCGCCCCAGGGCGCCAGGCCCGCCACCTTGGTGGTCTTGTAGCGTTCCAGGAACGCGGCGCGGATGGCCGCCACGAACGTGCTCTTGCCGGCCTCGTTGGGGCCGGCGATCACGTTCAGGCCATCGGCGAGTTCGTCCAGCGCCACCGGCGCGCGGAACTTGCGGAATTCTTCCAGCGCGATGCGGCGCAGCTTCACGGCGCCTCCGCGCGTTCGCGCTGATACTGCACCAACAGGCGCAAGGCCTGCCGGGCGGCCGCCGCCTGGGCCGGGTCTTCTTGCAGGGCCTGCAGCTGGGCGGCGACCTCGGCCACATATCCGCTCGCGCCCAGCGCGGCCAGGTCTTGCGTGTCGGGCACCAGCGAGACATCGGCGGCATCGAGCAGCAAGGCGCGCGTGCGCGCGGCCGCGCGCGCAATCGCGTCCTGCAGCGCATCCCACGCGTCGAGCGGCAACTGGCCCGCCAATTCCAGGCGCAGCACGTCATCGGCGCCCACCGCCTGCAGGCGATGCGCCAGCGACTCGGCATCGGAAGGCAGCGACAGCGCTTCAGTCCAGTGCGTCCACCGGTAGCGCGCCACCGGCAGCGTTTCGACCAGCGGCTCGGCGCCCGCACCCGGCAGCCGCACATCCAGCACGCAGCCGGACGCATTGGCGCGAAACCGATCCGGTTCGGGCGTGCCGGCGTACCAGGTGCGCGCATCGATCTGCAGGCAGCCATGCCAGTCGCCCAGCGCCAGGTAGTCGAGCCGCGCGCGGGCGGCGCGGTCGGCGGCGATGGGGTTGGCCGAGTCCACCGTGTCGGGCAGGCGGCCGGCGACACTGCCGTGGGCCAGCCCTACCCGCACGCGCCCCGGGGCACTGGGCAGCGTATCGAACACGGCGGTGGTGTCGTCGTAGGTATGCCGCTGCGTCAGCGGGGCGGCCAGCACGGCCAGGTTGAGGTCGGGCAGGTCGACCACCCCGGGCCGCAACGGCACATGCACATTGGGGCCGATACAGCCCAGTTGGTGGGCGCGCGACCACACGCTATCGGCCAGCGCGGCATCGTGGTTGCCGGCGATCAGCACCCATGGGCCGGCATACGGCGCCAGCGCGTCGAACAGGCGGCGGATGCTGCGGTCGGACACCGCCTGGGTATCGAAGACATCGCCCGCGACCAGCACGGCATCGGCGCGCCGTTCGGCCGCCAGCGCGGCAATGCGCGCCACGGCCTGGTAGCGGGCCTCGGCCAGCATGGCGGCGTCGTCCGTGTCGAACTGCCCGTATTGCCGCCCGATCTGCCAATCGGCGGTATGGATGAGGTGAATCACGTCTTACCCGAATAGAGCCATGGCGCGATTGTGGCACAACGCGCATGCCGGGCTGGCGGGCGGTTTGGCCAGGGTCTGCTTAGATATGCTCGGGTGTCTGACTCCCGCGGGGTGTCGGACACCGTGCTATTGAGGATCTGCTTGCCGTCTTCGGTGTCTGACACCCTGCGGGAGTCAGACACCTGCACGCCTGAACGGCCTGAGCGCCGCGCGCGCTATGCCGCCGAGCGTTCGCCCAGCCTCGGGCTGCCGCGGCGCGCGGCCGCGGCGCCGTAGCGCGACAGGGCCAGATCGTCGGCGCGGATGACGGGGCGCTGGCCGGTGACGAGATCGGCCACCACCTTGCCCGAGCCGCAGGCCATCGTCCAGCCCAGGGTGCCATGGCCGGTGTTCAGGAACAGATTGTTGTAGCGGGTGGCGCCGACAATGGGCGTGCTGTCGGGCGTCATGGGCCGCAGGCCGGTCCAGAATTCGGCTTGGGCCAGGTCGCCGCTGCCGGGGTACAGGTCGTTGACCACATGTTCGAGCGTGCGGCGGCGCGCCGGGTTCAGGCGCAGGTCGAAACCGGCCAGTTCGGCCATGCCGCCCACCCGGATGCGGTTGTCGAAACGCGTGACCGCCACCTTGTAGGTTTCGTCCAGCACGGTGGACACCGGCGCGGCGTCGGCGCGAGTCAGCGGGATGGTCAGCGAATAGCCTTTGACGGGATACACGGGCAGGTCCAGGCCCAACGGCGCCAGGAAGCCGCGCGTATAGCTGCCGAACGCCGCCACGTAGCGGTCGGCCGTCAGGACGTCGCCGCCGGCCCGCACCCCGCGGATCTCGGCCCCCGCGGCCTGCAGGCCCTGCACTTCCTGGCCGTAGCGGAATTCCACCCCGAGTTTGGCCGCCAGCGCGGCCAGGCGGCGCGTGAACAGGCGGCAGTCGCCGGTTTCGTCGTTGGGCAGCCGCAGGCCGCCCGCCAGCTTGTGGGCGCCGCGGGCCAGCGCGGGCTCGGCGGTTTGCAGGCGGGCGCTGTCGAGCAATTCGTACGGCACGCCGCAGGCGTCGAGCACCTGGATGTCGCGCTGCGCCGCCGCGTACTGGGCCGCGGTGCGGAACAGCTGCAGCGTGCCGCGGGTGCGCGCTTCGTACTGGATGCCGGTGTCGGCGCGCAGTTCGCGCAGGCAGTCGCGGCTGTATTCGGCCAGGCGCAGCATGCGTTCTTTATTGATCGCGTAGCGGCCGGCCGAACAGTTGGCCAGCATGGCCGCCATCCAGCGCCACTGGTACAGCGTGCCGTCGGGCCGGATGGCCAGCGGCGCGTCTTTCTGGAACAGCCATTTCAGCGCCTTGAACGGAATGCCCGGCGCCGCCCAGGGCGTGGAATAGCCCGGCGACACCTGGCCGGCGTTGGCGTAGCTGGTTTCGCTGGCGGCTTCGGGCTGGCGGTCCAGCACCGTGACTTTGGCTCCGTGGCGGGCCAGGTAATACGCGGTGGTAACGCCGATTACGCCGCTGCCCAGGACAATGACGTGCATGAGAATTTTCCGTTTTAGACATGTCACACGATTAATTGAATAGTCTAGAAGTGACCTGCCAGTGAAAAGCACTAAAATCGTCGGCCCCGATCCAATTTTTGACTGGCGGCGCGGCCGGCACGGCCTCCTGAAAGTGAAATGCGCGAACTCGACCGTATCGACCTGAAAATCCTCGACATCCTGCAGCGCGACGGGCGGATTTCCATCACCGACCTGGCCGAGCGCATCAACCTGTCGGCCACCCCCTGTTCCGAGCGCGTCAAGCGCCTGGAACGCGAGGGTGTCATCGCCGGGTATCATGCGCGCGTCAATCCCGCGGCCCTGGGCCGAAACTTGCTGGTGTTCCTGGAAATCAAGCTGTCGGCCAAGTCCGGCGACATGTTCGAAAAGGTCAAGCAGGAACTGCTGTATGTGCCCGAAGTCATGGAATGCCATCTGGTGTCGGGCGATTTCGACTACCTGGTGAAGGCCCGCCTGACCGAAATGAACGAATATCGCCGGCTGCTGGGCGAAATACTGAAACGCCTGCCCGCTTCGGCCGAATCGCGCAGTTACGTGGTAATGGAAGAAATCAAGGAAACCTTGTTCCTGCCCACCCAAGGCCATTAGGGCCGGCCCGAGCCCGGGCCGGGACGCTTTACCGGAGATTCAACCCCATGACACGCCTGTACCGATATTTTTTCCGCGGGCTGATCACCTTGCTGCCGATCGTGCTGACGATCTACTTGCTATACATCTTGCTGGCCTGGACCGAGCGCGTGACGATGGCCTTGCTCAGCCCGTTCATCGGCAGTTTCTATATTCCCGGCATGGGACTGGCGCTGGGCATCCTGGGCATCCTGCTGGTGGGCTACCTGGCCTCGAAAGAGCGCGTGCAGCGCGTATTCGAGCTGGTCGAAATGCCGTTCACCAACCTGCCGGTCGTCAAGAGCATTTATTCGTCGCTGAAAAGCTTCGCCGATTATTTTTCGCCCAGCGCCAAGACCGACACGCAGCACGTGGTGGTGCTGCGGCTTCCCGGCCAGCCGCTCGAACTGGTGGGGCTGATCACCCGGCGCGGCACCGCCGGCCTGCCCGAAGGCTTCCTGCCCGGCGAGCGCGTGGCGGTCTACCTGCCCATGGGCTACATGATCGGCGGCTACACGGTGTTCGTGCCCGCCGAATGGGTCAACCCGATCGACATGTCGGTCGAAGAAGCCATGCGCGCCTCGCTGATCGCCTGGATGGCGCGAGCCCCCGATGGCAACTCGTCCGAACGCCCGGCGCCGCCGGCGCCCCCCGCCACGGCCGAGCCGGCGCCGCCTCCCGGCACGCCGGCCCCCTGATACCCGCCTTTCACGCATCGCTCCAGGAACCATCCATGAAATTCATGGCCAAGAACTCGCTGTTCGCCATCTTGCTAAGGTCTCCGTGGTGGATCAGCCTGCTGGTGGCCGTCGTGCTGATCATCGTCGCGGTGGCGGCGCTGCCGCCCGCCTACGCGCCCTTCCCGATTTTCGCGGCCATTCCGTTCCTGGTCATCGCCGGCGTCGCGGCCTGGAAGCAACGCGGCAAGCCGTCGTCGGCGCGCGTCGAACAAACCGCGGCGGCCCTGGCCGCCCTGTCCTGGCCGGATTTCGCCGATGCGCTGGAAACCGCGCTGCGCCGCGACGGCTGCGAGGTCAAGCGCCTGAACGGGCCGGCCGCCGATTTCGAAGTGACGCGTACGGGCGGCGGCCGCGCCCTGCTGGCGGCGCGCCGCTGGAAGGCCGCGCATACCGGCATAGAACCGCTGCAGCGCCTGGAGGCGGCCCGCGCCGGCGCGGCGGCGGGCGAAGGCATTTACGTGGCCCTGGGCGCCCCCTCGGCACCGGCGCGCGACTATGCCGCCCGCCATCCCATCCGTTTCATGGACGCCGAGGCGCTGGCGCGTTTAATGCCGGCGGGGGTGCCGCCGGCGCGCGCCCGGCGGTAGAATCTGGCGCCTGACGGCGCGCGCTATTTCCAATCCAACGGACACGCGCCGGCCCACGGAGCCGCCGCATGCCTTTATCCCACCCGTCGCCCCAGGCCGCCGCGCGGCAAGGCATACGCATCGAAACCGCCGGCGCCGCCGCATTGCAGGCCGAGCGCCAGGCCACCCAGGCCCTGCTGCAGGCGTGGCGCCTGGCGCCCTATTTCCAGATCGTGCCCGACGGCGCCCACGCCGTGCATTTCGAACCCACCCCCGCCTTGCTGGAGCTGGCTCCGCAACGCGACACCACCGGCCTGTGCGCCGCCCTGGGGCTCGATACCTCCGCCGATCCCGACGACCTGGCGCGCGAAATCGTGCTGGCCATGCTGCTGGGACCCGTGCCTTTTCCGTTTCCCGGCGCCGCCGAACTGCGCAGCGCCGTGCACATTCGCCGGCACATCGTGCAGGCCGCGCGCAAGACGGCCCTGGCCTTCGACACCGAGCACGCCGAACGGCCGGCCGGCTATTGGCGCTACGACGAGGCGCGCGGCTTCACCGTCGAGCCCGGCGTATCGCTGGTCGACGCGCTGCAAAAGGCCACGCAGCCCGACGCGTCGGGCAAGCTGTATGCGTTTTCGTGCTACCGCGCCACCGAATACGTGACCCTGCTGGGCATTGCCCTGGAACTGCGCGCGGCGCATCCGGCGCTGTATGCCGGCCTGCAGCGGCAATGGGAAACCCGCGCGATCATGTCGGGGCCGTTCCACGACGTCTTCCTGCGCGAATACGGCTCGATGGATGCGCCGCTGCCGTCCCGCTACTACGTGCCCGGCGACCGCCTGTGGTTCCGCAACCCCGATGCGCATTCGTCCAACGTGGAAGGGTACGAGGGTTCCTGGGTGTTCTACCTGGGCAACGGGCTGTTCAATAATTTCTGGAAGCGCGACCAGCCCTACACCCTGACGGCCAAGTGCGTGGAAATCTACCACTGGCGCGATGGCGCGCGGCTCGACGCGCAGGGCCGCCTGGTGCTGGACGAAGCCATCGTCGAAGAACGCGTGGCGCAAACCCTGAACGATCCGGCCGCCCTGCGGGAAATCCTGGCGCGCATGCTGCGGCGGCGCGATCCGCAGGGCGTCTACGCCGAAGGCGGCTGCATCGACGCCACCCGCGAATGCGCGCGCTGGATCCTGCCCGGCACGGCGCAGATCGTGCTGCCGGACGGGGCGACGCCATCGTCAGGTGTCTGACTCCCGCAGGGTGTCAGACACCGTGCTACCGAAAAACCGTTGCCTGCTTCGGTGTCTGACATCCCTGCGGGAGTCAGACACCTGTAGCGACCTGTAGCGATGGGCGCCGGCCTTCGTTGTTTTTTTGCTTTTTTGCGTTTTCTCCGGCAAGCGAAAGAAAAACAATCTTGTGGCGGGGCGATATTTTTCGCTTTTGTTGTTTTATGATGCGAATATGACACTGAATCCCCGCCAAAGCGCCCTGGTCGAGATGGTCCGGTCCCAGGGGTCGGCCACTATCGAAGCCCTGGCCCGCCAGTTCGACGTCACGCTGCAGACCGTGCGGCGCGACGTGAACCTGCTGGCCGAAGCCGGACTGCTGTCGCGTTTCCATGGCGGCGTGCGCGTCGAAGCCTCGACCATCGAAAACATCGCCTACCGCAAGCGCCAGGGGCTGCACGCCGAGGCCAAGCAGCGCATCGCACAGGCCGTGGCGCAGGCCGTGCCCGACGGCTGTTCGCTGATCCTGAACATCGGCACCACCACCGAGGCCATCGCGCGCGCCCTGCTGCGGCATCGCGGCCTGCGGGTCATCACCAACAACCTGCATGTGGCCGACATCCTGTCCGACAACCCCGATTGCGAAGTCATCGTGGCCGGCGGCGTGGTGCGTCCGCGCGACCGCGGCATCATCGGCGAAGCCACCATCGAGTTCATCCGGCAATTCAAGGTCGACATCGGGCTGATCGGCATTTCGGGCATCGAGGCCGACGGCACGCTGCGCGACTACGATTTCCGCGAGGTGCGCGTGGCGCGCAGCATCATCGAACAGTCGCGCGAGGTCTGGCTGGCCGCTGACAGCAGCAAATTCCGGCGCCAGGCCATGGTCGAACTGGCGCACATCTCGGAAATCGACCGCTTCTTTACCGACGCGTACCCCCAAGAACCCCTGGCCCAGGTCCTGCAAGAATCGGGCGTGCGCTGCGAGATCGCCCCCGCCGGCGACGAACCCGGACCGGCCGCGCCCGCCGGCGCCCCGCAACCCCGCTCCTGATTCTTCCCCCCCTTTTCCGCCGACTCCATCACTCCATGCATCCCTCTTCCGCTTCCGCGTCCCCGCCCAGCCGCGCCGCCCTGCTCGAATCGCTCAACGACCCCGCCGCCTGGGACGTCATCGTGATCGGCGGCGGCGCCACGGGACTGGGCACCGCGGTCGATGCCGCCGCGCGCGGCTACCGCACGCTGCTGGTCGAGGCTGCCGACTTCGCCAAGGGCACGTCCAGCAAGGCCACCAAGCTGGTGCACGGCGGCGTGCGCTACCTGGCCCAGGGCAACATCGGGCTGGTGCGCGAAGCGCTGCACGAGCGCGGGCTGCTCAATCGCAACGCGCCGCACCTGGTGTGGCCGCTGGGGTTCGTGGTGCCCGCCTATGGATTGTTCGACCAGCCCTTCTACGGCGTCGGCCTGAAGATGTACGACATGCTGGCGGGCAAGCTGAATCTGTCGCCCAGCCGCTGGCTGTCGCGCAATGAAACGCTGGCCCAGGCCGCCACGGTGGCGCCCGCGGTGGGCGGACGGCGACTGCGCGGCGGCGTTCTGTACTACGACGGGCAGTTCGACGATGCGCGCCTGGCCATGGCGCTGATGCGCACCCTGTTCGATCTGGGCGGCACGGCCATCAACTACATGCGGGCCGGCGGCCTGACGCGCAATGCCCAGGGCGCCATCGACGGCGTGGTCGTGCAGGATGCGCTGGGCGACGGCCAGTACACGCTGCGGGCCCGCTGCGTGGTCAACGCCACGGGCGTGTGGGTCGACAGCGTGCGCCGCATGGACGACGCGCAGGCGCAGACCATGGTGGCGCCCAGCCAGGGAGTGCACCTGACGCTGCCGCGCGATTTCCTGCCGGGCGACAAGGCCATTCTCATTCCCAAGACCGACGACGGCCGCGTGCTGTTCGTGGTGCCCTGGAATGGCCACACCATCGTCGGCACCACCGACACGCCGCGCAGCGACCTGCCGCTGGACCCGCCGGCCACCCAGGCCGAGATCGATTTCATTCTGCAGACCGCCGCGCGCTACCTGAGCCGGCCGCCCAGCCGTGCCGACGTCACCAGCGTCTGGGCCGGACTGCGCCCCCTGGTCAAGGCCACCAGCGACACCGCCACCAAGACCCTGTCGCGCGAACACACGATCGTGGTGTCGCGCGGCGGCCTGGTCACCGTGACCGGCGGCAAATGGACCACCTACCGCAAGATGGCGCAAGACGTGATCGACACGGCCATCCAGCATCAACTACTGCCGCAAGCCCATTGCCGCACCGCCGACCTGCCCCTGCATGGCGCGGGCAGCCCGGGCAGCGCGCCCGACGCCGCGCCGCGCGGCACGCCCGACAGTTACTACGGCACCGACCTGCCGGCCCTGCGCGCCCTGCCCGGCATCGAGCACATGCTGGTCAAGGGCAGCGGGCTGACCGAAGCCCACGTGCGCTACGCCGCCCGCCACGAACTGGCGCGCAGCGCCGAAGACGTGCTGGCGCGGCGCAACCGCGCCCTGTTCCTGGACAGCCAGGCCGCGCTATTGGCCGCCCCCGAAGTCGCCCGCATCCTGGCCGAGGAGCTGGGCCACGAACCCGCCTGGCAGCGCGCCACGGTGGAAGACTTCACCCGCACCGCCGCGCATTACCGGCTGGATTGATAGTCCCGGCGGGTTTCCGAAAGGTGTCAGGCTCCGCAGGTGCCTGACACCGGCGTGGGCAGAGAGCAGGCTCACCTCGGTGTCCGACACCCTGCGGGAGTCAGACACCTGCCTGGATGGGGAGCCAGGCCCCTGCCTTGACCTGCATCGACCTTTCTTGCATTGCCCTCTTTTAATTAATTAAGTCATTAATTAAACTGCCCACATGACCGCGCCCGCCCCGACACCCG
>WMBV01000044.1 GCA_017745595.1 Bordetella petrii | reverse complement strand
CCCGTGACATCGCGGCGGCGCCGCGTCCCCCCGGAACCCCGAATCCGCCCTGCCCTCCGACTACAATCCGCCTTATGAACACGAATACCCCCGAATCCCCGGGCGGCGCTGCCGCACCCGCCCCCATGTCGGACGCCACCCAGGCGGCGTTGCAGCCGGCCGGGCAGGCGCCGCACAGCCCTGGCGCCACCCATATCCGCAGTTTCGTTCACCGCCGCGGCCATATCACCCAGGGCCAGCGCGAAGCGCTGGAACAACTGCTGGACAAATGGTCCATTCCCTACGCCGACCGCCGCCTGGACCTGGCCGCCGCTTTCGGCCGCGAGGCGCCCACCGTGCTGGAAATCGGCTTCGGCATGGGCGAGACCACCCAGAAAATCGCCCTGGCTCGGCCGGACGACAACTTCCTGGGCGTGGAAGTCTTCAATGCCGGTGTCGGCGCGCTGCTGCGCCGTATCGAAGAATCGGGCCTGCAGAATCTGCGTATCGTGCAGCACGACGCCGTCGAGGTGGTGCGCGACATGATCGCCCCCGACACCCTGGCTGGCGTGCACGTGTACTTTCCCGACCCCTGGCCCAAGAAACGCCACCACAAGCGCCGGCTGATCCAGCCGCCGTTCGTGGCGCTGCTGGCCAGCCGCATCAAGCCGGGCGGCTACCTGCACTGCGCCACCGACTGGCAGGAATACGCGGTGCAGATGCTCGAAGTGCTGAACGCCGAGCCGCTGCTGCGCAACACGGTGGCCGACTACGCGCCGCGCCCCAATTACCGTCCGCAAACCAAGTTCGAAACGCGCGGCCTGCGCCTGGGCCACGGCGTATGGGACCTGATCTTCCAAAGGACTGCTTAATGCTGTACCCCGCCATCGAGCCCTATCGCCACGGCATGCTGGATACCGGCGACGGCCACCAGATCTACTGGGAACTTTGCGGCAATCCGCAGGGCAAGCCCGCGGTGTTCCTGCATGGCGGCCCGGGCAGCGGCTGTTCGCCCATTCATCGGCAACTGTTCGACCCGCGGCGCTACAACGTACTGTTGTTCGACCAGCGCGGCTGCGGCCGGTCCACGCCGCACGCCAGCCTGGACAACAACACTACCTGGCACCTGGTCGCCGATATCGAACGGCTGCGCAAAGAAATCATGGGGGCCGAGCGCTGGTTGGTATTCGGCGGCTCGTGGGGCTCCACGCTGGCCCTGGCCTACGGGCAAGCCCATCCCGAACACGTCAGCGAAATGGTGCTGCGCGGCGTCTTCGGATTGCGCCGCGCCGAGCTGCAATGGTTTTACCAAGATGGCGCATCGTGGCTGTTTCCCGACCGCTGGGAAGCGTATATCGAGCCTATTCCGCCCGAAGAGCGCGGCGACATGATCGCCGCGTATCACAGGCGCCTGACCGGCGCCGACCCGGCCGAACAACTGCGCGCGGCCAAGGCCTGGAGCAAATGGGAAGACAGCACCATCACTCTGCTGCCCAGCCCGCGCCACCAGCAAAGCCACGCCGCCGACCGCGCCGCGCTGGCATTCGCGCGCATCGAAAACCACTATTTCGTGAACGGCGGATTCATGGAAGAAGGCCAGCTGATCCGCGACGCGTATAAGCTGCACGGCATCCCGGGCACCATCGTGCAGGGCCGCTACGACGTCTGCACGCCGGCACGCACCGCCTGGGACTTGCACCGCGCCTGGCCGCAGGCCCAGTTTCACCTGGTGCCCGACGCCGGCCATGCCTTCGACGAACCCGGCACGCTGGCCAAGCTGATCGAAGCCACCGACGCCTACGCCGCACAGTAAGGAAACCATCATGCACATTACGCTGAACGGAGACGCACGCGAGTTTCCCCTGGGCACCACCGTGAACGAATTGCTGCAGATCCTGGGCTACGCTGGCAAGCGGGTCGCTGTGGAACGCAATGGCGAAATCGTGCCGAAAAGCCAGCACGAGGCCACCACCCTGCGCGACGGCGACCAGGTCGAGATTGTGGTGGCGGTGGGCGGCGGCTGATCCGCGCCGCGCCCACAACACATTGTGAAATTTATCAACGGTGCGCTACCCAGGCGCCCGTTGCGGCTTGCACGAGCCGGTTCGCGTAGTACCCTGACGCCTGTGTTTTGACGCCGGCACGCGGCAGCGATGCCTGCCGTGGCAAGCCGGCCCAGCCAGGGAGTCCCTGCATGCCGCCCAAAGTCCTGACCGGAGACCTTTCCGGCCTGCCTTTCGGATCGCTGTTGTTTCGCATGGCCGGCGCAGCCGGCCGCGCCACGGGCTATGCCGCCGGCCACATCGCCCGGCAATCGTGGGTAGCGGAACGCATCCGTTTTCTGCGCGCCTGGCGCGCCAATCCCAAGACCATCGGCGCCATCTGGCCTTCGGGCTCGCGCCTGGCCGCCGCGATCACGCACGGCATCGATGCCACCACGGGGCCCTGCCTGGAATTGGGCGCGGGCACCGGCGCCTTCACTCGCGCCCTGGTGGCGCGCGGGCTCGACCCGCAGCAACTGACGCTGGTCGAAATGGACGCGCAGTTCGCCCAGCAGTTGCGCCACGATTTTCCCGGCGCCTATGTGTACCAGGGCGATGCCGCCAAGCTGGCGGGCCAACCCCTGTTCGTGAATGGCCTGGCCGGCGCGGCCATTTGCGGTCTGCCGCTGCTGAACATGCCGGTGAAGCAGCAGATCGGCATTTTGCGTGGTACCTTCGCGCAATTGCGGCCCGGCGGCGCCGTGCATTTATTTACCTACGGGCCGCGTTGCCCCGTGCCGCAACGCGTGCTCGACCGCCTGGGCCTGCGCGCGCGCCACACCCAGACCGTGCTGGCCAATGTGCCCCCCGCGCACGTGTGGAAACTGACCCGCCGCACGGCCACCGGCACGCTGCATCCGCCCGCTCAATAAACGCGCCGTTACATCTTGTCCATATTCCGTGGCCACGCGCCACGGTTAATGAGCACATAATCGACCTGCAGCGCATTAAATTCTGCCATCTTCTGCTTTTGCGTGCTTAACGTTTCTTAACATTCAAAAAGGACAAACCATGGGTCTGCTCAGCTTTATCAAAGATGTCGGCGAAAAACTCTTCGGCGCCAGCGAAGCCCAGGCGGCGTCGGTCGACGAAATGAAGAAAGAATTGAACAAGCATGGGCTGAACGCGGATGGCCTGGATATCAAGGTCGATGGCGACAAGGTCACCGTCACGGGCCAGGCCGCGTCCACCGAAGATGCCGAGAAAATCGCCCTGGCGCTGGGCAATACTGTGGGCGTGGCCCAGGTCGACAACCAGCTCAGCGCCAAGCAGACGGCCCCGGAGGCGCAGATGTACACCGTGAAGAAGGGCGACAACCTGTGGAAAATCGCCGAAGCCCATTACGGCAAGGGCCAGGGCGCCAAGCACACCGTGATTTTCGAGGCCAACAAGCCCATGCTGTCGGACCCCGACAAGATCTACCCGGGCCAGGTGCTGCGCATTCCGCCGCTGAACTGAACCGCACAAACCGGCAAGCCCCGCAGCGTTTGCCGGTTTGCATCGGAGCGGGACCTCCCCGTTCGCTCCGATCCGATTCGGCCAGGCCATGTGCCTGGCCGTCTTTTTGCCCACCCCAGGTGTCCGACTCCCGCAGGGTGTCGGACACCGATGGTGTGGACAGGCTGTGCCAACAGTGCGGTGTCTGACACCCTGCGGGAGTCAGACACCTGGCCGCCCCGCGCCCCCGCGGTCAGCGCAGGCCGCCGAACCGGCCCAGGCCCTTCATGCCGCCCATGGCGCGCATCATCTTGGACATGCCGCCTTTTTTCATCTGCTTCATCATGCCCTGCATCTGCTCGAACTGCGACAGCAGGCGGTTGACTTCCTGGACCGGCACGCCGGAGCCCGCGGCGATGCGGCGCTTGCGCGAGGCCTTGATGAGTTCGGGCTTGGCGCGTTCGGCGGGAGTCATGGCATTCAGGATGCCTTCGGTGCGGCGCAGCTGCTTTTCGGCCTGGCCGCCCTGCAATTGACCCGCCGCCTGCTGGAACTGCGCGGGCAGCTTTTCCAGCAGCGAACCCATGTCGCCCAGCTTCTTGACCTGGCCCAGCTGCTCGCGGAAATCGTTCAAATCGAACTTGCTGCCCGACTTCAGCTTGGTGGCCAGCTTTTGGGCTTCGGCGATGTCGATATTCTTCTGGGCCTGTTCGACCAAAGAAACAATATCGCCCATGCCCAGCACCCGCTGCGCCATGCGGTCGGGGTGGAAGGGTTCGAAACCGTCCAGTTTTTCGGACACGCCCACGAACTTCAGGGGCTTGCCGGTGACATGGCGCACCGACAGCGCCGCGCCGCCGCGGGCGTCGCCGTCGAGCTTGGTGAGTACCACGCCGGTCAGGGGCAGGGCGTCGGCAAAGGCGCGCGCGGTATTGACCGCGTCCTGGCCCTGCATGGCATCGACCACGAACAGCGTTTCGACAGGCTGCACCAGATCGTGCAGGGCGCGGATCTCGCGCATCATGGCTTCGTCGATACCCAGGCGGCCGGCCGTGTCCAGGATCAGCACGTCGTAGTGATAGCGGCGGGCATGGTCGACCGCGTTGCGGGCGATGTCTTCGGGCTTCTGGCTGGGATCGGACGGCAGGAAGTCGATGCCGGCCTGCGCCGCCACCGTTTTCAATTGGTCGATGGCGGCGGGGCGGTAGACGTCGGCACTGACCGTCAGCACCTTTTTCTTGCCCGTATTGCGGCCATTCTGCACGTGCAGGCCCTGCGCCAGCCAGCGGCCCAGCTTGCCGGTGGTGGTGGTTTTACCCGCGCCCTGCAGGCCGGCCATCAGGATGACCGCCGGGGGCTGCACCGCCAGCGAAAGCTCGCCGGCGGTGGGCCCCAGGTCGCCGCCCATCAGGGCGGTCAGTTCTTTGTTGACCACGCCCACCAGGGCCTGGCCGGGGCTGAGGCTGCCCACGACTTCTTCGCCCAGGGCTTTTTCCTTGACGCGGGCGACGAAATCGCGCACTACCGGCAAGGCCACGTCGGCCTCGAGCAGTGCCATGCGGACTTCGCGCAGCATTTCCTGGGTGTTGGCCTCGGTCAGGCGGGCTTCGCCGCGCAACGTCTTAACGACGCGCGACAAACGTTGAGTCAGGTTATCGAGCATGAGAGGCGTTTCCGCTTACACTAGTTGATTGAACAGTGGCCCGGACAGGCGACTTGTCGCCTGCCGGCGACGAGCACCCAGGGGGCCTCCATCCAGACAACGGTTTTTATGTCATTAGGCATTGTATTTCACGCCGTGGCCGCCCTGGCCTATGCCGTGCTGGCCGCGGCGCTGTGGCGACGCCTGCAAGGCGGCAGCGTCGAAAAAACGGGCCGCGTCGCCCGGACCTGCCTGCTGGGCGCCCTGGTGCTGCATGGTATCGGGCTGCAACAGGCCATGCTGGGTGGCTCGCAGCTCTTCATTGGCTGGGCCCTGGCGCTGTCGGCGGCGGTCTGGCTGGGCCTGGTGGTGTTCTGGCTGGAAAGCCTGCTGGTGCGCATCGACGGCCTGCAATTGCTGCTGGTGCCGGCCGCCACCCTGGTATGCGCCCTGGCGGCGCTGTTCCCGCAGGGCCAGATGGTGCCGCATGCCGACAACGGCTGGCTGCGCCTGCACCTGCTGATCGCGCTGGCCGCCTATGCCCTGATCACCGTGGCCGCGCTGCATGCCCTGCTGATGGCCCTGCTCGACCGCCACCTGCACCGCCCGCTCGATGCCCCTACCGAGCGCAGCATCATCGGCCGCGTACTCGATGCGCAGCCGCCGCTGCTGGTACAAGAACAACTGCTGTTCCGGGTGATCTGGATCGGCTTCGCGGTACTGACCGCCGCCGTCGCATCCGGCTCGATCGCGTCGATGCAGCTCACCGGCAAAGTCCTGCCCTTTGACCACAAAACCGTGTTCACGCTGCTGTCATGGCTGACTTTCGGCGTGCTGCTGCTGGGCCGCCACATCCGCGGCTGGCGCGGCCGCGTGGCGCTGCGCTGGACCCTGACGGGATTCGCGTTCCTGATCCTGGCCTACACCGGCAGCCGGTTCGTGCTGGAAGTGATTCTTCATCGGAGCTGAAGTGGGCAAGCTGTTAATTTGGGTCATCATCATCCTGGCGATCATGATGATCGCCCGCATCGCCTCGGCCCGCGCCGCCCACAAGCGGCACAGCGCCACCCAGCCCCCGCCGCGCGCGCCCGCGCGCCGGCCGGGCGGCCAGCCCGTCGAATCGATGGTGCGCTGCGCCCATTGCGGCATCCACCTGCCGCGTTCCGAAGCCGTGCTGCTCGAAGGCAAAGTCTGGTGCAGCCGCGACCACGCTCGGCTGGGCGAACGCTAGCGCGGGCCCGGAATAAGTGTTTCAGGTGTCTGACTCCCGCAGGGTGTCAGACACCGCAGGCTGGCTAAGACCCTACGGCTGGGAAAGCGTTCCTACTCTTCGGTGTCTGACACCTGCGGAGTCAGACACCTGTTCCGGCCTTGCTCGACACGCCGGAACAGGCGGCCCTGGCAAGGCAGGCATAATGGGGGCTACGCTTCCCCATTCGATGAGCCGCACCCATGTATTTACAGCTTGATCGACACGGGTGGCTGGCGCCCGCGCCGGGCGTGCGCCTCCTGCCTTCGCCCAATTGTGATGCCCGCCCCGCCGGCATGCCGGTTTCGCTGCTGGTCGTCCATAACATCAGCCTGCCTCCGGGCCGATTTGGCGGCCCCCACGTGGCCGGCCTGTTCCTGAACCGCCTCGACTACACGGCCCACCCCTGGCTCGAGCGCCTGCGCGGGCTGCGTGTCTCGGCGCATTTCTTCATCAATCGCGACGGTGAGCTGGTGCAATTCGTGTCCACCGAGGCACGAGCCTGGCATGCCGGCGTGTCGCGCTTCGGCAAGCGCGAACGCTGTAACGATTTTTCTCTGGGCGTCGAGCTCGAAGGCACCGACACGGCGCCTTACACCGATGCCCAGTACACTGCCCTGACCAAGCTCGCCCGCCTGCTGCACAGCCGCTATCCCCTGCGGGCGGCATGGGGGCACGAACACATTGCCCCCGGCCGCAAAACCGATCCGGGGCCCGCTTTCAACTGGACACGCTTCGGCCGCATGGCAGGCATCCCGCGACGCCTGCTGGCGCCATGCTAATCAAGGAACCATCATGCTGAAGATCTGGGGACGCCCAAGTTCCGTAAACGTGCAAAAGGTCTTGCTGACCGTACGGGAACTGGCCTTGCCGCATGCGACCGAACACGTGGGTGGGCAGTTCGGCGGGCTGGACACGCCCGAATACGGCAAGATGAATCCCAACCGCAAAGTGCCGGTCATCGACGACAACGGCCTGGTGCTTTGGGAATCCAACGCCATCGTGCGCTATCTGGCCGCGCGCTACAGCGACGGCGGCCTGTGGCCCGGCGACGTGGCGGTGCGCGCGCAGGCAGACCGCTGGATGGACTGGACCGCCACCGAATGGCAGCCCGCCATGGTGCCCGCCTTTCTGGGCCTGATCCGCACCCCCGAGGCGCAGCGCAACGCGGCCGCCATCGAAGCCTCGACCCAGAAGGCCAACCATTTGGGCCAGATGCTGGAAAACGCCTTGCAAGACCGCGAATACATCGCCGGCACCCATTTCTCTATGGGCGACATCGTGCTGGGCTGCGTGGCCCACCGCTGGCTGGCAATGCCCATCGAAAGGCCCGCCACGCCAGCCCTGTCGGCCTGGTACCGGCGGCTGATGATGCGCCCGGCCGCGCAAGGCGTGCTGACCCTGCCGTTGTCCTGACCCCGCGGGCGCGGTAGTTTTTATCCCAGCCGCCCGAGCAGCGTCATCAGCTGTTCGCGCTCGGGCTTGCTCAGGCCGGCGCTGATGCGCTGGTCATGGGCCCGCACGGCCTTGGTGATCTCGGCGTGCGCGCGCCGCCCGGCCGGTGTCAGCGCCAACGAATAGGCGCGTTTGTCGGCCACGGCTTCTTGCCGGGTGACATAGCCCATCTCGGCCAACTGATCCACCAATTGCACGGCCCCCGAGCGGGCAATACCCAGTATGCGCGCCAGCTCGGTCAGCTTCAGCCTGGCATTGGCCGCGATCAGGGTCAGCGCGGAAAAGCGCTGCGGCGTGATGTCCCAGGGCTCCAGCGCGGCCAGGAAATCTTCGTAGATCAGAATCTGCGCCCGCCGGATGGCGTAGCCCACCAGCGAATCGAGCGCGGCGTAGTCGATGCCGGCGACGTGCGGATCGAAGTGCTCGCCGCGGGCCAGGGGGCGGCGCGGCCGGAACGTAGAAGCAGGTGGCATGGCGAAGGCCGGAGCAAAGGGACTACACACTACCCCAGACCGCGCGCAGGCGCCACCCGCCTCGGGTTAGCCCCAGTGCAGGGCGTCCGTCTATTTTGTTATGGTACATAACAATTAAAAAATGGCCTGGAG
Organism: Bordetella petrii; assembly: GCA_017745595.1. Taxonomy (GTDB): domain Bacteria; phylum Pseudomonadota; class Gammaproteobacteria; order Burkholderiales; family Burkholderiaceae_B; genus Bordetella_A; species Bordetella_A petrii_C. Next base: position 31,866 of record WMBV01000044.1, on the reverse strand, counting down.
AGACTATGGACATCATCATCGCCGGCGCGGGCGTCGGCGGGCTGACGCTCGCCCTGATGCTGCACCAGCGGGGCATCGGCTGCCGCGTCTATGAAAGCGCGCAGGCATTACGGCCGCTGGGCGTGGGCATCAACCTGCTGCCGCACGCCGTCAACGAGCTGGAACAACTGGGCTTGCTGAACGCATTGGCCGAACAGGCCATTGCCACTTCCGCCCTGCACTATTACAACAAGCACGGCCAGCCTATCTGGCGCGAGCCGCGCGGCCTGCAAGCCGGCTATCCGCTGCCGCAGTTTTCCGTACATCGCGGCGAGTTCCAGATGCTGTTGGCGGACACAGTGCGCGCCCGGCTTGGGGCCGACGCCATCGTCACGGGTATGGCGCTCGAGGCCGCCGACCACGACAGCAGCGGCGCGCGCGCCCACTTCCGCGGCCGTGCCGATGGCGCGCCCCATACCGTCGCCGGCGATGCGGTGGTAGGCGCCGACGGCATTCATTCGGCCCTGCGCCGCCAGCTTTATCCGTCGGGCGACGAACCCCGGTTTTCGGGCCGCATGCTGTGGCGCGCCGTCACCGAAGCGCCGCCTTACCTGGACGGCCGCACCATGTTCATGGCCGGCCACCAGGACCAGAAATTTGTTTGCTATCCGATTTCCGAGCCGCTGCGGCGCAAGGGCCGATCGCTGATCAACTGGATCGCCGAGCTGGCCATTCCCGATGCCACGCTGCCGGCCACCGACTGGAACCGCAGCGTCGATAAATCCGTATTCGCCGACTGGTTTGCCGGCTGGCGCTGGGACTGGATCGACATCCCGGCCATCGTCGATGGCGCGCAGGCCATCTACGAGTTCCCGCTGGTCGACCGCGATCCGCTGCCGCGCTGGACCCGCGGCCGGCTGACCCTGCTGGGCGACGCCGCCCATCCCATGTACCCGATAGGCTCCAATGGTTCGGCGCAGGCCATCCTGGATGCGCGCTGCCTGGCCGACTGGCTGGCGCAGGCGCAGCGGGGCCGGGTGCGCGCCCTGGAAACGGCCCTGCTCGAATACGAAGCCGAACGCCTGCCCCGCACCGCCGGCATCGTGCTGCGCAACCGGCTCAACGGGCCCGAGCAAGTCATGCAAATGGCCGAGGAACGCGCCCCGCACGGGTTCGCCGATATCGCCGAAGTGATTTCCCACGATGAACTGCAGGCCGTCTCGCTGCGCTACAAGCAGCTGGCCGGCTTCGACCCCGCTGCCCTGCGCCGCGCCACCGGAGCAACCCCATGACCGAAGTCACGCATCCCGCCCCACCCCGCCTGGAACATGTCGCGACGCTGCATGTGCAGGTAGGGCCGCCGCAAGAAGTGGGCGACACGCCCCACGGACGCCGGCGTGTCATTCCCATCCTGGGCGGACAGGCGCACGGGCGCCTCAGCGGCACTATCTTGCCGGGCGGCGCCGATTTCCAATCGATCCGCTCGGCCACCTATACCGACATCCATGCCCGCTATGTCATCGAAACCCCCGCGGGCCAGCGGGTATATGTCGAGAACACCGGCATACGCACCGGCAGCGCCGACGATATTGCCCGGCTGGCGCGCGGCGTACCGGTAGACCCGGCGCGCATTTATTTCCGCAGCTATCCGCGCTTCGAAACGGCCGCGCCCGAGCTGGCCTGGCTGAATGACCAATTGTTCGTCGGCACCGGCGCGCGGTTTCCCGACCGCGTCGAGCTGTGCTTCTACCGCGTTTGCTGATCTTTCCGTAGCCACACCGCCACGCACAACCGCCGGCAACGCACCGGCAGGCCCTACCCAAGGAGACCAACCATGCAACCGACCTTGCGCCGCCTGATGGCGACCGCCCTGCTGTGCCTGCCCCTGGCCGGCTTCGCGCAATACCCGGATGCGCCCATCCGCCTGAACGTAGGCTTTCCGCCGGGTACCGGGCCCGACATCGTCGCGCGCACCCTATCGCAGCAATTGGGCGAACGCCTGAAGCAGAGCGTGGTGGTGGAAAACCGCGCCGGCGCGGGCGGCCAGATCGCCGCGCAGGCCGTGGCGCGCAGTCCCGCCGACGGCTACACCTTGCTGCTGGGCGAAGTCGGATCCATCAGCATCTCGCCCGCCACCTACAGCAACCTGAACTACGACCCCGCCAAAGACTTCGCGCCCATATCCGAAGTGGTGCGCGCCGATTTCGTGCTGGTCGTGCCCGCCAGTTCGCCCTACAAAGACCTGGCCGCTTTCGTAGCCGCCGGCAAGGCTGCCGGCGACCGCGTGAATTTCGGCACCTTCGGCGCCGGCACGCCCGGGCACTTCGGCGCGGAACTATTCGCGCGCGAAGTCGGCATGAAGATCGAGCCCGTGCATTACCGCTCTACCGGAGACGCCGTGTCGGCCCTGATCTCGGGCGGCGTGCAGGCCGCTTTCGTCACCACCGCCATGGCCGGGCCTCAGGTCAAGGGCGGCAAGATGCGCGCCCTGGCGATTACCGGCACCCAGCCCTCGGCGGCACTGCCGGGCGTGCCTACGTTCAAGCAGGCCGGTTATGGCAAGATCGATTTCGGCGCGTGGTTCGCGCTGTTCGCCCCCGCCGGCACCCCCGCCGCGGTGCTCGACCGCCTGCAGACCGAAAGCGCGGCTGCCCTGCGCGCCCCCGACGCCGCGCGCACGCTGGGCGATGCCGGATTCACCCTGGTCGGCTCCAGCCGCCAAGACCTGCAGCAGCTGCTCGATTCCGAAGCCCAACGCTGGACAGCCATCGTCAAGGCGACGGGATTCAAGGCCGATTGAGCATCGCGGCCGAAACGCAGCCGGGGCAGCCAGGTGTCTGGCTCCCGTCAGGGTGCCTGACACCGCGGTGTGCAGACGGTCTGGCGGTGTCCGACACCCTGACGGGAGTCAGGCACCTGGTTTACCTGGTTCGCTCGCATCCGCCGCCTTGAGCGCCTGAAAGCCGGATTGGATCAGCCATTCGAGCGAGTAGTACAAGAATGTGGCGCCGCGGCGGCGGAACTCGGCGCGCTCGGCCAGTGGGCCTGGCATGCCGAAACGCTTTCCCCGTGCTTGCAGGCGTGCGCAAATATCGTCGACGGCCGCGGTCATTCGCTGATTCTTGGCTCCCCGCTCGCCGCACAAGTCGTAGGCCAGGTCGTTGGGGCCGATCAGGTAAGCGTCCACGCCGGGCACCGCGGCAAGCTCGTCCAGGTTCTGGATGGCCTGGGCGGTTTCGATCTGGACCACCAGCAGCTTGGAAGCCGCGTCCCGGCCGCAGGCGTAGCGGATCACCTCGGCGGCCGCGGCCGCTTCGGCAGCGGTATTCACGTGCGGAATGACCAGGCCATCGACGCCGCGGTCAAGAAAGCGCACCAGTTCGGCCTGGTCGGCCGTATGCGTGCGCACGATCGCGGGCAGCCGCGCGGCCTTCGCCGCAAAAAGCAATTCAGCCGCGCTATCCAGTGCGATGCCCGACCTTTCGCAATCGATGAACGCCATGTCGGCGCCGTACTTGGCGAGCGTGGCCACGACATCGGGGTTGCGCCCCCCGACGTTGACCGCCACGACGGTCTGGCCCGTGGCCAGCCGCTGCTTGATGTTTTCCATAATGGCTTCAACTCAGCCGGATGTTGGCGCGCTTGGCAATGTCTTTGAATTCGGCCACTTCATTGGCCATGCGCTCTTTCAACTGGGCCGACGACAGCCCGGACGTGGTCACGAAGTTGTGTTCCATCCATGCCCGCGCTTCCGCTGTCATCATGGCATTGCGGCACGCCTGGTTCAGCGCGCCGGCCATCGGGGCATCGGTTTTTCCTTGCGCCAGAATGCCGATGGAAACAGATAGATCGTATCCCTTGACCCCTTGTTCCGCCAATGTCTTCAAATCGGGCAACGCGGCGATGCGGCTGCTGCTGGTTGCCGCCAGGGGCCTCAGCCGCCCGTCTTTGAAATACGGCAGGCCCAATGACGTCGCCAGGAACATGGCATCTATCTGGCCGCCCAGCAAGTCGGTCAATACCGCCGCCCCGCCGCGGTACGGCACCGGCGTGACCGATATGCCTTCGGCTGTGGCCCATCGCTGCATGGCAAGGTGGAAGGCACTGCCGGTACCCTGGATGCCGAAGCTGAGCTCGCCGGGGTGCTGCCTGGCGTAGGCAATCAAATCATCGTAAGTCTTGAAGCGCGATTGCCCGTTTACCGCCAGAATGCAGGCGCTGACGACGGGTATCGCGATAGGCTGCAGGTCGGCCAGCACATCGAAGCCCAGCGGCACGTCCAGCGCCGTAGCCACCGACAGCGCCTCGGGAATCATGCACAGCAGCGTCGTTCCGTCGGCCGGGCCCTTGGCCACTTGCCCGGCGGCAATCATGCCCGCCGCGCCGGTCTTGTTCTCTACCGGCACCGGCACACCCCACGCCTCGGACAACCCTTTGGCCACGATGCGCGCGGTTCCGTCGCCCAATGCCCCGGCCGGATAGGCGCAGATCATGGTAACTGGCCCGGCGGGCTTATATTGCTGTGCCCGTGCGAGCTTGGGGGCCATGCTTCCCAGCGCGGCTAGCGTGCCAGCCAGGACGAAAGATCGACGCGGAATGTCCATTGTTGTCTCCAGTTCATTTTTTTGAATAGATGTGATGCGGGCCCAGCTCGCGCGGGCTATTGCAGCCCAGGTAGGCCATGACCCGGTCGAGTTCGCTGGTCAACATCTCGATGGCCATCGCCGCGCCGGCGCGGCCCGCCGCGGCAATGCCCCAAAGCGCCGAACGGCCGATCAAGACGGCGTCGGCCCCCAGGGCAATGGCTTTGGCCACGTCGCTTCCGCGCGTTACGCCGCTATCCAGCAACAGCGTCATGCGCCCCTGCAACGCTTGCGCGATTTCGGGCAGCACTTCAATGGTCGAGATACTGCCGTCCAGCGTACGTCCGCCATGGTTCGACACGATGATGCCGTCGGCGCCGCACTCCAGCGCGGCCAGGGCGGTCTCGGCCGACAGGACGCCCTTGACCACCAGCGGCCCGTCCCACATATCGCGCAGGCGCCGGATGTCGTCCCATGAATTCGCCTCGTGCTTGGGAACCTTCACCCCGTCGCGCTTGCCTATCTTGCCGCGCAGATTGGTCTTCAGCGCCGCGGGGTAATTGGCGAACTCCGGCAACCCAGGGCCCAGCACATAACGCCCCATCACGCCCAGGGTCCAGCGCGGATGCAATGCGCCGTCGAGCACGTTGCGCGCGGTCAGCCGCATCGGAACGGTAAAGCCGTTGCGCCGGTTGTGTTCCCGGTTGGAATCGACCACGCTGTCGATCGTGACGATCAGCACCTTGAAGCCGGCCTTCTTCGCACGATCGACCAGTTCCCAAGACATGCTGGGATCTTTCCACATATTCAACTGGAACCACGGGAAGCCGTCGGAATGCTTGACGACGTCTTCCAAAGGCGCGATCGATGCCGTGGACAGGGCAAACGGCACACCCGCCGCCGCCGCGGCCTGCGCCAACTGAGCCTCGCCCTGGAACCACAACATCCCGGCCAGGCCGGTAGGCCCGATGCAGATGGGCGCCCGGTACGTGTGCCCGAATAACTCTGTTTGGGTAGACCGCCGCGAAATATCGACCAGCGGCCGCGGCACCAGGCGTATCGCGTCGAAAGCCTGGCGGTTGCCGCGCAACGTCACTTCTTCTTCCGTGCCGCGGTCGACATACTCGAACAAGCCCTTGGGCAGCCGCCGGCGCGCGGCCAGGCGCAGGTCGGCAATATTGTGTACGTTCAGCTTCTTTGTCATGCCGCCCCCCGCGGCGGACGACACAGCATGCTAGCGGCAAGTCTTTCCACGGCCATCCTATATTATTCAAATGTTCGAACAATACGGATTTTCTATTCAAGCGCCGGCATTGTCAATGCGGGGCGACCAGTAAAATGGGACAGATGAAATCATCCAAAACCGCCGCTGTCGGCGCGGTGTCGCCCCAGGCGTGGGGGCGGCGGGCCCGCCTGCCCCATACCGCCCTGGCGCAGCTACTGGAAACAGAAATCCAGTCCGGGCGATATAAAGTCGGCGACCGCCTGCCCACCGAACTGGAACTGCAGCAGAAATACGGCGTCAGCCGATACTGTGTGCGCGAGGCGCTGCAACAGCTCAAAGACGCGGGCATGGTGGCGGCCCGCGCCGGCATCGGCCATGCCGTCACTGCCTCGCAGCCCGTAGAGCCGTTGCGCTATATGCGCAGCGCCATCACATTGCCGGAACTGGTCCAGTCAGCCAATACCCGGCTGCAGTTGCTGCATACCCGGCATGTGCGCGTGGATGCCGACCTGGCGGCGCGCACCGGTTTTCCGCCGGGCCTGGACGTCATAGAAGTCCGGGCGCTGCGCATCAAGCTCGCGCTCGCCATGCCCACGGCGATCTTGACCATCTATTTACAGGCCGGACACGCGATGGTGATCGACAATATCGAAGGCCAGCCGGATGCTTTTCACGTGATGATCGAACGGCTTTGCGACGTAACCATCCAGGAAGTACGGCAACGCATCCTGGCCGTCAACGCCAAGGCGGCCGATGCCAGCGCCCTGCAGGCAACCAAGGGGCAAGCCAGCCTGGAGATTACCCGCCAGTTCCTGGACTCGGCGGGCCAGGTGATCTTTGCCTCGATAGGCGTATATCCCAGCGATCGGTTCAGCCACGACACGTCGTTTCAGGTGGTTCGCTAGCCCGCTCCGTCCAGCCGGCACGGGCACAAGCGCATGGCCGCATAAGCGCATGGCCAGGTCATGGCCAGGTGTCTGACTCCCGCAAGGGTGTCAGACACCGATGTCAGGCGACGCCCTGTATACGCAACGGTGTCAGGCACCCTGCCGGGAGCCTGACACCTGGCATTTGACCTGGCATCTGGCGGTGCCTGGCCCCCTGCGGAAGTCAGACACCTGGCCTCAGGCCGCTCAGGCCTTCAGCAGCAAGCCGTTCAACCGCTTGACGAAGGCGGCCGGGTCGGCGATTTGCGCGCCTTCGGCCAGCAGGGCCTGGTCGAGCAGCAGCCGCGCCCATTGTTCGAACTCGGCATCGTCGGCATCGCGCACGCGCGCGATCAGGGCGTGTTCCGGGTTGATTTCCAGCACTGGCTTCACATCGGGCGCCTCTTGGCCGGCCGCTTTCAGCATGCGCAGCAGGTGCGGGCTGAGTTCGTTCTGGCCCACCACCACGCACGCCGGCGAATCCACCAGGCGCAGCGTCACGCGGACTTCCTTGACCTGGTTTTCCAGGGCTTTCTGCAGGCGCTCGACCAGCGGCTTGAAGGTTTCGGCGACTTCAGACTGGCGTTTCTTCTCGTCTTCGTCGGCCAGTTCGGCCAGGTCCAGGCCGCCCTTGGCCACCGACACCAGCGACTTGCCGTCGAACTCGCGCAGGTACGACAACATCCATTCGTCGACCCGATCGGACAGCAGCAGGACCTCGATACCCTTCTTGCGGAAGATCTCCAGGTGCGGGCTGTTGCTGGCGGCCGCGAAGCTGTCGGCCGTGACGTAATAGATCTTGTCCTGCCCTTCTTTCATGCGCGACACGTAATCGGCGAAAGACACCGTCTGCGCCGCGTCGCCCGAATGGGTAGACGCGAAGCGCAGCAACTTGGCGATGCGTTCCAGGTTGCCGGCGTCTTCGCCCGCGCCTTCTTTCAGCACCTGGCCGAACTCGGTCCAGAACGCGGCGTAGTCTTCGGCCTTGTTCTCGGCCAGGTCTTCCAGCAGCGACAGCACGCGCTTGGCCGAGCCCTCGCGAATGGCGCGCACGTCGCGGCTTTCTTGCAGGATCTCGCGCGACACGTTCAGCGGCAAGTCGGCCGAATCGATGACGCCGCGCACGAAGCGCAGGTACGAAGGCAGCAACTGTTCGGCGTCGTCCATGATGAACACGCGCTTGACGTACAGTTTCACGCCACGGCGGCCCTCGCGGTCCCATAGGTCGAAGGGCGCGTGCTTGGGCACATACAGCAGCTGAGTGTATTCGCTGCGCCCTTCCACGCGGTTGTGGGTCCAGGCCAGCGGGTCGTCGTAGTCGTGCGATACGGTCTTGTAGAACTCGCGGTACTGCTCGTCGGTGACTTCGCTTTTGCTGCGCGTCCACAGCGCATTGGCCTGGTTCACCGTTTCCAGTTCGTCGCGCTTGACCTGCTCGCTTTTCTCGGCGTCCCATTCTTCTTTGGCCATGCGAATGGGTAGCGAAATATGGTCGGAATAGCGGCGCAGGATCTCGCGCAGCTTCCAGCCGTCGAGCAGTTCGTCCTGGTCTTCGCGCAGGTGCAGCGTCACGTCGGTGCCGCGCGACGCCTTATCGGCGGCCTCGATGGTGAATTCGCCCTGGCCGTCGGATTCCCAGCGCATGGCTTCGCCCGCCTGGGCGCCGGCCCGCCGGCTGAGCACCGTCACCTTGTCGGCCACGATGAACGACGAATAAAAGCCCACGCCGAACTGGCCGATCAGCTGGGCGTCTTTCTGCTTGTCGCCGGTCAGCTGCGAAAAGAATTCGCGCGTGCCCGAGCGGGCGATGGTGCCCAGATTGGCGATGGCCTCGTCGCGCGACAGTCCGATGCCATTGTCCGAAATGGTGATCGTGCGCGCATTCTTGTCGTAATCGACCCGGATCGCCAGGTCGCTGTCGCCTTCGAGCAGATCCGGCTGGTCGATCGCCTCGAACCGCAGCTTGTCGCAGGCATCGGACGCGTTGGACACCAGCTCGCGCAGGAAGATTTCTTTGTTGCTGTACAACGAATGGATCATCAGGTGCAGCAGTTGCTTCACCTCGGCCTGGAAGCCCAGGGTCTGGGGCGTGGACGACGTCGTGGATTGATTCATAGAGCGAATAAGTAAGAAGCAAAAACAGGGACGGAATCTCGGCCGCGGCCGGAGCACCAACCCGCGAAGTTACAGGGGCCCGCCAGTTATAGGGGCAGCCCCCCGGAATTTCAAGACCACGGCGATATTGCCCTTTATCACTGCCCTATGATTTGCGTCATTGTTTTTAATCAAGGCCTTCGCACGGCCCCCTAGATAAACTGCCACCTTGTGCGACACGTCACCGGCACCAGTCGGCGCGCCGGTCGCTCTATTACTGGAGATTCTCATGCTGGTCAAAGCCACCCTCGCCATTCTGCTATCTGCCGCCAGCCTGCCCGTGCTGGCAGCACAATGCGAGACCACCGTCGAAAGCAACGACGCCATGCAGTTCAACACCAAAGAAATCGTCGTCGACGCCAGCTGCAAGCAGTTCACCGTCCACCTGAAGCACGTGGGCAAAATGGCCAAGGCCGCCATGGGTCACAACTGGGTGCTGACCAAGCAGGCCGACATGCAACCCGTCGCCACCGACGGCATGACCGCCGGGCTGGCCAACGATTATGTCAAGGCCGACGACGCCCGCGTCATCGCGCACACCAAACTGATCGGCGGCGGCGAATCCGATTCCGTCACGTTCGATACCTCCAAGCTGGCCGCCGGTGAAGACTACGCTTTCTTCTGCTCGTTCCCCGGCCACTGGGCCATCATGAAGGGCGCGCTGAAGCTCGGCAGCTAAGCCCCTGCTGTTGCGTTGCCGCCATAAGGCGCCCCATAGCGGGCGCCTTTTTTCATGGCTTCGCAGTCACCTTGACCTACCGCAACGCGCCTTGCGGCATGCCTGCTTAGTATGGGTTGTAAACAAATTAAATGAGTTGTCGCATGCCAGGGCGCGCTGTACAAGCAGGTCTCACCCGAACACTTCGGGCTCTTTTTTATCTCGTCCTGGTCTTTGCGGCCATACTCGCGGCTCCCGCCCAAGCGCAACGCCTGGCCCACTTCCTGTCCGCCTTCCCCCCGGCCGAGCTCTATCCCGGCGCCGACCGCCTGGGCCCGCCCGAAGGCAAGCCCCTGGCCGCGCGCGCCTATGCCGGCGACCAGGCCCTGGGTTATGTCTACCTGACCACCGACGTCGTCAATACCCGTGGCTATTCCAGCAAGCCCATCGACGTCATCGTCGGGCTGGCCGACAACGGCCGCATCGCCGGGGCCCGCCTGGTCGAACACCACGAACCCATCGTCCTCATCGGTATTCCCCAAACCAAGGTCGACGCGTTCATCCAGGGCTACGTAGGCCTTAACTTCATCGAATCGCCGCCTCGCCATGGCGCGCCACCCCCCGTCGACATCATCAGCGGCGCCACGGTCACGCTCATGGTCATCGGCGACAGCATCACCCGCTCGGCCATCGCCGTGGCGCGCGCGCACGGCATCGGCGGGGCGCCGGGCCCAGATGCCGCCACCGCGGCTGCCGCGCCCGCGCGGCCGGCCCGCCAGATCGACGATACCCTGGGCCCGGTGCAGCCATGGCAAACGCTGCTCGACAACGGCGCGGTGCAGCGCCTGCACCTGTCGGTAGCCGACGTGAACCAGGCCTTTGCCCACACCGGCCGGGCCGATGCCGCCGGCCGCCCCGAAACCGGCGACCCCGCCGATACCTTCATCGACCTGTACGCCGCCCTGGTCAGCGTGCCCACCATCGGCCGCAGCCTGCTGGGCGATGCCACCTGGCAACACTTGTCCGAACGCCTGCAGCCCGGCCAGCAGGCCTTGCTGGTGGCCGGCAACGGCGCATATTCGTTCAAGGGGTCGGGCTACGTGCGCGGCGGCATCTTCGACCGCATCGAAATCATCCAGCAAGACGGCAGCTTCCGCTTCCGCGACCGCAACCACCAGCGCCTGGCCGACGTGGCCGCCCCCGGCGCGCCGTCGTTCGCCGAAGTGGCGCTGTTCGTAGTGCCCGACGACGCCGCGTTCGATCCCACCGCGCCCTGGCGCCTGCAGCTCATGGTGCAGCGCGTGCTCAGCGTGCAAGACAAGGCCTTCGTCACCTTCGACTTGCCCTACGAACTGCCGCAGGCCTACACGCGCCCGGACCCCGCGGCGGCCGCCAGCGCCGCGCCCGCGGCCCAGCCGCCCGCCCCCGGCGAGCAGCCCGTTGCCGACGACGCTCCCACGGCGCTCTGGAAACAAATCTGGCACGCCAAGCGCGGACAGGTGGCCATCCTGGCGGTGGGCCTGGCCGTGCTGGTGGGTATTTTCTTCTTCCAAGACCAGCTGGCCCGCCGGCCGATGCTGTACGACCGCACCCGGCTGGCGTTCCTGGCCTTCGCGTTGTTCTGGATCGGCTGGTATTCGCAGGCACAGCTGTCCGTCGTGAACGTGCTTACCTTCACCACGGCACTGCGCAGCGAATTCCGCTGGGACGCCTTCCTGATGGACCCGCTGGTGTTCATCCTGTGGTGCGCCACCGCCATATCCATGGTGTTCTGGAACCGCGGCGCCTTCTGCGGCTGGCTGTGCCCGTTCGGCGCCCTGCAAGAACTCACCAACCGCCTGGCCAAGCGCCTGGGCATCAAGCAGATCGACGTGGGCCATGGCGTCAACCAGCGCCTGTCCACCCTGAAATACGTCATCTTCCTGCTGCTGTTCGGCTTTTCGCTGTACGACCTGGCCTTCGCCGAACGCCTGGCCGAAGTCGAGCCCTTCAAGACCGCCATCATCCTGCGTTTCGTGCGCGACTGGCCCTTCGTGGTCTTCGCCGTGACGCTGGTGGTGGCGGGGCTGTTCATCGAACGCTTCTTCTGCCGCTACCTGTGCCCGCTGGGCGCCGCCCTGGCCATTCCCGCCCGCCTGCGCATCTTCAATTGGCTGCGCCGCTACCACGAATGCGGCAATCCCTGTCAGCGCTGCAACGTCGAATGCCCGGTACAGGCCATCGAGCCCACGGGCGCCATCAACCCTAACGAATGCATCCAGTGCCTGCACTGCCAGATGCTGTACCACCACGAAGGCAAATGCCCTCACTTGATCCAGAAAAAGGCCAAGCGCGAGCGCCGCCGCCCGCCGCCCCAAGAAGTTGTGCTGCAACGCATGCCCAACCCCAAGGCCGACGCCAAGCCCTCTCCTTCCAATTTCTGACTAACGGCAACCAAGCCATCCCAACCAAGGAGTTAGCCATGTCCGATCAGAAACCCGACCGAACCGGACTCAGCCGCCGGGGCTTCCTGGGCACCGCCGCATTGTCCGGTGCCGCAGGGCTCGTGGGCGGCGCGCACCTAAGCGGTGCGCAAGCCAAAGACGCCAAATCGACCGGCCAGTCCGGCCACATCGCCCCCGGCGAACTCGACGAATACTATGCCTTCAACTCGGGCGGCCAGTCGGGTGAAGTCCGCATCCTGGGGTTGCCGTCCATGCGCGAACTGATGCGCATCCCGGTGTTCAACCACTGCAGCGCCACCGGCTGGGGCGTCACCAACGAAAGCCGCCGGGTCCTGACCGAAGGCCTTACCCCCGAAACCCGCGAATACCTGAAAGACAAGGGCGGCGTATTCCTGAACGGCGATGCCCACCACCCGCACATGTCGTTCACCGACCGTACCTACGACGGCCGCTACATCTACATCAACGACAAGGCCAACAATCGCGTCGCCCGCATCCGCTGCGACGTCATGAAAACCGACAAGATCATCGAAATCCCGAACGCCTCGGGCATCCATGGCCTGCGTCCGCAGCGCTATCCGCGCACGGGTTATGTGTTCGCCAACGGCGAACACATCGTGCCGCTGCCCAACGATGGCACCGTCACCGACAACCCCAAGGAAAACTTCTTCGCGGTTTACACGGCCATCGACGGCGACACCATGAAGATCGCCTGGCAGGTGCTGGTCGACGGCAACCTCGACAACGGCGACGCCGACTACCAAGGCAAGTATTCCTTCGCCACCTGCTACAACTCCGAAAAGGGCGTCACCGTCGAAGAGGCCTCGGCCAACGAGCAAGACTGGGTGGTCGTGTTCAATATCAAGCGCATCGAAGAAGCCATCAAGGCCGGCGACTTCAAGACGATGGGCGGGGTACCGGTGGTCGATGGCCGCCATGGCTCCAAGTACACGCGCTATATTCCCGTGCCGAACTCGCCGCACGGCTGCAACGCCGCGCCCGACGGCATCCACGTGGTGCTCAACGGCAAGCTCTCGCCCACGGTCACCGTGCTCGACGTACGCAAGCTCGACGACCTGTTCGACGACAAGATCAAAGAACGCGACTGCGTCGTGGCCGAACCGCAACTGGGCCTGGGGCCGCTGCACACCGCCTTCGACGGCCGCGGCAATGCCTACACCACGCTGTTCATCGACAGCCAGATGGTCAAATGGAGCCTCGACAAGGCCCGCCGCGCCTATGCCGGCGAAAAGGTCGACCCCATCATCCAGAAGCTCGACGTGCATTACCAGCCGGGCCACAACCACAGCACCATGGGCGAAACCCGCGAAGCCGACGGCAAGTGGCTGGTGTCGCTGAACAAGTTCTCGAAAGACCGCTTCCTGAACGTCGGCCCGCTGAAACCCGAAAACGACCAGCTCATCGACATCTCGGGCGACGAAATGAAACTGGTGCACGACGGCCCCAGCTTCGCCGAACCCCACGACATGCTGCTGGTGCATCGCTCGAAGGTGCATCCGGTCAGTACCTGGAAGCGCGACGACCCCATGTGGGAAGACGCCCGCCAGCTGGCCAAGAAAGACGGCGTGGTGCTCGAAGACGCCGCCAAGGTGGTGCGCGACGGCAACAAGGTGCGCGTCTACATGATCGCGGTCGCGCCCATGTTCAGCATCAAGAACTTCGAAGTCAACCAGGGCGACGAGGTTACCGTGGTGGTCACCAACATGGAAGTCATCGAAGACCTTACCCACGGCTTCACGCTCGAAGGCCACGGCATCGCCATGGAAATCGGCCCGCAGGCGACCTCTTCGGTTACCTTCACGGCCGACCGCCCGGGCGTGTTCTGGTACTACTGCCAGTGGTTCTGCCATGCGCTGCACATGGAAATGTCGGGGCACATGATCGTCCGGCCCAAGAAGGCCTAGGTTCGCATGCCTGATGCGCCATCTGCGATCATCCGTGGCGTTGCCGCCCTAGCCGCCCTTGGCGGCACCGTGCTGGCCGGGTTTGTCCTGGCCGGCACGGCGGCGGCGGCCGTCGTCCCGGTACCGGCCGGCGCCAACCTGCAGCAGGCGGTGGCCTCGGCCGCCGCGGGCGACGTCCTGCGCCTGGCTCCCGGCGTGTACCCGGGCAACCTGGTCATCGACAAACCGCTTACGCTGGAAGGCCCGCCCGACCGTTCCGCCGTCATCGTGGGCGAACGCCGCGGCAGGACCATCTGGGTACGGGCCGAGCACGTCACCCTGCGCCAGCTCGGCATCCGCAATTCCGGCCTGAGCCTGCCCGACATGGACGCCGGCGTGTTTCTCGACCGCATGGCCCACCATGCCTTGGTCGAGCACAACGACATCCTCGACAACCTGATGGGCGTGTACGTATGGGGCCCCAACGCCGCCATGGTGCGCGGCAACCGCATCGTCGGCAACACCGCACTGCGCGTGGCCGAGCGCGGCAACGGCGTGTCCGTGTGGAACAGCCCCGGCACGCAAGTACTGGACAACGACATCTCGGCGGGCCGGGACGGCATTTTCTCGAACACCAGCAAACAGAACCTGTTTCGCGGCAACCGCTTCCGGCAGCTGCGTTACGCGGTGCACTACATGTATACCAACGACAGCGAAGTCAGCGACAACATCTCTGAAGACAACGATATCGGCTACGCCATCATGTATTCGCACCGCCTGGTGGTGCGCAACAACACCGCGCTGCGCAGCCGCGACCAGGGCATGATGTTCAACTACGCCAACGATGCCGTCATTTCCGGCAACGCGGTGCAAGGCGGTTCCAAGTGCGTGTTCCTGTACAACGCCAACAACAACCGCTTCGAATTCAACCATTTTCAAGACTGCGAAATCGGCATCCATTTCACGGCGGGGTCCGACGGCAACGCCATATCCGACAACGCTTTCATCCGGAACCAGAACCAGGTCAAGTATGTAGGCACGCGCGTCATCGAATGGTCGCGCCAGGGCCGCGGCAACTACTGGAGCGACAACACCGCCTTCGACCTGGATGGCGACGGCATTGCCGACACCGCCTACCGGCCCAACGGCATCATCGACCAGGTCTTGTGGCGCGCTCCCGCGGCCCGCATCCTGCTCAACAGTCCGGCGGTGTCCATCGTGCGCTGGGCGCAATCGCAATTTCCGGCGCTGCTGCCGGGCGGCGTGATCGACAGCGCCCCCCTGATGCAGCCGCCCCGCGTTCCGGCTGCCGACGCGCTGGGGGCTGCGCAATGACCCCCATTCAAGTCGCGCTGGCCGCCGCCAGCAAACACTACGGTCCGCACCGCGCGCTGGACAACGTCGACCTGCAATTGCACGCCGGGGAATGCGTGGCCCTGGCCGGGCACAACGGCGCGGGCAAAAGCACCCTGATCAAGCTGGTGCTGGGCCTGATCCGGCCCACCCATGGCCGGGTGCTGCTGCTGGAGCACGACGCCGCCAGCCGCCAGGCCGCGCGCCTGCGCCACGACATCGGCTACCTGCCCGAAACCGTGGCCCTGCACCCTGCCATGACGGGCGCCGAGACCCTGGACTTCTACGCCCGCCTGAAGCGCCAGCCCCTGGCGCGCAACGCGGCCCTGCTCGAGCGCGTCGGCATCGCCGACGCCGCGCGGCGCCGGGTGGGCGGGTATTCCAAGGGCATGCGGCAACGCCTGGCGCTGGCCCAGGCCCTGCTGGGGCAGCCGCGCATCCTGCTGCTCGACGAACCCACCACCGGCCTCGATCCCGCCTCGCGCCTGATGTTCTACGACATCGTGCGCGAGCTGCGCGGCGCCGGCGCCACCGTGCTGATCAGCACGCATGCGCTGGCCGAGATCGCCAGCCACGTCGACCGCGTCATTGTCATGAAGCGCGGCCGCAAGATCGCCGACGGCACGCTGGCGCAGCTGCGGCAGTCCGTGGGCGTGCCCGTGCGCATCGACCTGACGCTGGCCGAACCCGCGCCGGCCGCGGCCCTGCCCGCGCCCTGGCAACAGATAGGCCCGGCGCGCTTCGAGCGCCTGTGCACCGAAGCCGACAAGGTCGACACCATCCGCGCCATCGGCACCAGCGGGCTGGCCATCGCCGATATCGACATCCGCACCCCCAGCCTGGACGAAATCTACGCCCACCTGCTCGAACGGAAAACACCATGAACGCCGTCCTGACCATCATCGGTAAAGAAATCCGCGACGGACTGCGCAACCGCTGGGTGCTGGCCACCGCCTTGCTGCTGGCCGCGCTGGCCTTGTCGCTGGGCCTGCTGGGCAGCTCGCCCACCGGCGACGTCAAGGTCGACCCGCTGACCGTCACGGTCGTCAGCCTGTCCAGCCTGTCGATCTTCCTGGTGCCCCTGATCGCCATGCTGCTGGCCTACGACGCCATCGTCGGCGAAATCGACCGCGGCACCCTGGCCCTGCTGCTCAGCTACCCGGTATCGCGCTGGCAAGTCATCGTGGGCAAGTTCGTCGGGCACCTGGCCATCCTGGCGCTGGCCACCACGGCAGGCTACGGGTTTGCCGGCCTGGCCCTGCAGTGGCTGCACGGCGGCGCCGACGCCGCCGCCTGGCGCCCGTTCGCCCTGCTGATCGCCGCCAGCGTGCTGCTGGGTGCCAGCTTCCTGGCCATGGGCTACCTGATCAGCACCCTGGTACGCGAACGCGCCACCGCGGCCGGCATCGCCATCGCGGTATGGCTGTTCTTCGTAGTCATCTACGACATGGCATTGCTGGGCCTGCTTGCCGCCGACCAGGGCCGCAGCGTCACCCCCGCCGTGCTCGACACGCTGCTGCTGCTGAACCCGTCCGACATCTACCGGCTGATGAACCTGACCGGCTTCGAGAACATCTCGATGTACGCCGGCATGGCCGGCGTCGGCAGCCAGGCCAGCCTGGGGCTGTCCACCCTGGCGGTGGCGCAGTTGCTGTGGATCGCCGTTCCCTTTCTGCTGGCGGCGGCCTGCTTTCAACGGAAATCGCTATGAAAACGCCATCCGCTTTTTACACGCAAGCCCGGCGCCTGGCCGGTGTCTTGCTGCTGGCCGGCGTGGCCGCGTGCGGCGGCGAAGACCGCCAGGCCGCCGCGCCCCCGTCGCCGCAGGCCGTCACCGTCGAGGCCGTGGGCCACTACTGCGGCATGGCCCTGAGCGAACATACCGGCCCCAAGGGCCAGATCTTCCTCGATGGCCGCGATACCCCCGTCTGGTTTTCGGCCATCAAGCAAGTGTTCGCCTACACCGTGCTGCCCGAAGAACCCAAGACCATCCGCGCCATTTACGTCAACGACATGGCCGGCGCCGAGCGCGGGCAAGCCCCGGACCCGGACGCCTGGATCGACGCCCGCCAGGCCTACTACGCCATCGAAACCCGCTACATCGGCGGCATGGGCGCCGAAGACGCCATGCCGTTCGGCCAGCGCGCGCAAGCCGAGGCTTTCGCCCAGGCCCATGGCGGCCGCGTCGCCACCTTCGATGAAGTTCCCGACAGCTACATCTTCGCGCAACAGCCGCCAGTACCCAACCCTTGATCGTCCCGACATCATCATGCCCAGCCCTGTAGCAAGCCGCCGCCGCTTCATCGGCATCACCGCCGCCGCCTCTGTCCTGGCTTTGGCGCCGGGCGTACTGCGGCGGGCCCACGCCGCCCTGGCCGCCCAACCCGCCGACGGCGTCACGCCCCTGCACTGGCGCGGCATCGCGCTGGGCGCCGATGCCGAACTGCGCCTGTACCATCCCGACCCGGGCGTGGCGCAGCAACTGCTTGACCGATCGCTGGCGGAAGTCCAGCGCCTGGAACGCGTGTTCAGCCTGTACCGGCCAGACAGCGCTTTGGCCGTGCTGAACCGGCAGGGGTACCTGGATGCGCCGCCGGCCGACCTGGTGCGCCTGCTGGGCGACAGCGTGCATTTCGGCAAAATTACCGCGGGCGCCTTCGACCCCAGCGTGCAACCCCTGTGGCAGCTGTATGCCGACCACTACGCGCGGCCCGGCGCCGACCCCGCCGGCCCGTCGGCCGCGGCGCTGCGCGGCGCGCTGGAACAGGTCGACTACCGCTCCATCGACATCACGCCGCAGCGCATCCAGTTGGGGCGCCCCGGCATGGCGCTTACGCTGAACGGCATCGCGCAGGGCTACATTACCGACCGCATCACCGAACTACTACAGGCCGGCGGGCTGGAGCGCGCGCTGGTGGACATGGGCGAAATCCGCGGCCTGCAACACCAGGCCGGCCCGAGCCTGGCGCCGTGGCGCGTGGGCCTGGCCCAGCCGCAATCGCCGGACCAGATCCACACCACCGTGGAATTACGCAATCAGGCGCTGGCCACCTCGGGGGGATACGGCACGCCCCTGGACCCGACCGGCCGGCATACCCATTTGTTCGACCCTCGCACGGGCAGCGCCCAGCCGCGCTATCGCAGCGTGTCGGTGCTGGCGGCCAACGCCACCACGGCCGATGCCTTGTCGACCGCCTTCTCGAACATGCCGCTCGACGCAGCGGCGCGGGTCGCACAGCCGCTGGGTGCAAGAAGCTGGTTCGTGCTGCCCGACGGCAGCGTCACGCAGCTGGCGCCGGGCTGAGTGGCGGGCGGGCCGCCTGGCCCGCCTGGCCCGTACGCGGCCGTAAGACAGCTTTGTGGCGGCTGGAAAAATATCGGGAAGCCTATATAATGCTTCCCTTCCTGCCGCTCGTCCCCGAGCTTGGCCCCCGCCACCGCGCGGGCAAGCCTTAAGCTGATTCCCGGACGTGCCCCCTTGCCCGGGTGGTGAAATTGGTAGACGCAGGGGACTCAAAAATAGGGACTTCTACCTATTTGCAGCATGAGTCGAATGCTCGCCAAGCCGCATGGGATAAGGATTTGAGGGAAATGCGGGCGCCGGAACAGAAACACTAGTTTTTGTTCTAGGAGCCAAATAGGAGCCAGAGTGTTTCGTACTGGATCCTACGTAGTGGTAGTAAGTAGTAGTGAAGTAGGACTTGCTTCACAATTTTGCCCGGGTGGTGAAATTGGTAGACGCAGGGGACTCAGACCAAATTTGAGCCCTCCGGAGGAAACTCCAGAGGTGAAGCCCGTCAAACTCGGTGAAGGCCCTGGACATTAAGTCCGAGCTAATGCCGAGCCAAGCCCTGGAGCCGAAAGGCCCCTCGGAAGGTGTAGAGAGCAGACGGCGGGCACCTAAGGCTGAAAAGCTATGGTGAAGGCGTGCTCCAGACCACGAACGCCGTTTCTTCGGAAGCGTCGGCGGCGAAAGCCGAAGTGGGAAGAAAATCCCCCGCCGCAAGGCGTGCCGGTTCGATTCCGGCCCCGGGCACCAATTTCGGAAGGCCGTCTCTGTGATCAACAGAGACGGCCTTTTTCTTTGGGTTGGCAGCACCCGAATCTTGCGATGACCAATGACCTATCAGGATTACAGGCGTTGCACCTCAAAGTAAGCTTCTGAGGCATTTGACTCCTGAAGTGCGACCTGACGCGCCTGGTCTGCTGCGATCAACCATTGTCGAGCCACCTTCCATGTGTCTTCTGACAAACTGCCCAACTTATTCTCCGCCTCTTGCCAAGCTCGCCAAGTCCTCAGCACCGCATCACTCCCACCGAGCGCCTGTTCAAGCACTTGTCGGTACTGTGCCTCCGCCTCCAGGCATTGACTGGGCGACAAGCTGGGATGGTGCAAAGTGACGGTATAGGCGCGAAGCATGATCGTATGGAATAGCATTTAATGCTGTATATTTATACAGTTATTTTGACTCCCCTGCAATTTACTTGACCGGATTTTGACTCCGTAGAACACAGTTAGCACTACGACCGTCGGAATCCTCGGTCATTCTTGAGGAACCAGGTCAGCATGTGTGGCACTAGCGTGGCTGCATCCACCTGTTCTCCATAGGCTTGGCTGTGCATGGCGGCGTACCGCTCCAAGTCGGCTTTCAGCGTCGCCGGCAGGCTGACCGTCATCTTGACGGCCGCTTGCTTCGGGAGTGGGCCTAAGCGCAGTTTCGTCACCATCGCCTCACCTGTTGATAAAAAGCGGCCGGTAAGGCCGAAGCGTGATGTCGCGGTTCACCACAATCCGCACCGGCATGCCGGGCCGGATGGTGATCGTGGGCTGGATCTGGAGGTTGCGGCGCGTGATCTCCTGGCCGACCTGATTCACGGTGTCCTGCACGCCGTCGCGCGCGGCAATAACCACGCCATTGCCACCGCCCTGGTTCTGCGGCGCGGCCAGCTCAGCGCCCACGCCCAGCAGCGTCGTCAAGGCGGCGCCGGCCAGTATCCGGTCCCAATGCCAGTCCACGTCATCTTCCAGGCCCGCGTAGCCGGCGGGGTCGGCGGCGGCCAGGTTGTCGAGCACGATGGACGAGGTGTCGGGCAGGATGATGCGGTCCCAGACCGCTTGCGCCCGGCTTTGTCCGTAGGCCACCTGGCTGTTGTGGCGGCCCATCAGGCGTGCACCTTGAGGAATCAGGACGTTTGTATGGGTGGCGCTGTCGTAAACCGGCTCGATCACTGTCGCGATGATGTCGCCCGGCATATCGGACTTGATGCCTGTGACCAGCGCGGCGGCAATGACAGTGCCGGCCATGATCGTGTCGGGGCCGCGTGGCGCGTCCATGCGGTGCGCGCTTTGCGTGGCCGTGCGGCCCTGGCCCGCAAAGGCGACCTTGTTGTCTTGCATGTTCTGCGTTTGCATTGGGTCAACCGGACTGTCGGCACCGGCGGACGCTTCGGCGAATACTCCATCGGGCATGGCACCAGGCGCAGCGCTAGTACCCGATGCCCCCCGGCTGCTGGACTTGTAGAACAGCGCAGACCGGGCGGCTTCTTCGGCTTCCTTGAGCCGCGCCAGTCGTTCGGCTTCGGCCGCATCCGGCCCGCCGTGCGAATGCAGGCCGGCTTCGCGTTCGGCGCGCAGCACCGGCCGGCCCAGATCCCCGGGCAGCGGCTCGCCCAGCACCGGCGGCGGTGGCTCGGGCTGCAGCACCTGGCTGTAATCGCGGGGCAGCGACTCCAACCCTTCGGCGCGCGTGATGCGATCGACGTTGTACAGCTCCTGGTTCTCCTGCGTGCCGCGCGTGCGTGGCTGCAAGGACCAGAGTGTGGCGCCCAGCACCGCCAGCGACACCGTGCCGATGCCGACGGCCAAGGTACGGCGGTTCAGGCGCGTAACCCGCTGGGGCGCGGCGCGCAGCTCGACGGACTCGGGCGGCAGCTTCGGCGGGACTGCCGACGCCGTGGTTTCAGCCGCTTCGCTCATGACCCACCTCGCGCCGTCTTGCCATCATTGCGCTGGATGCGGACGATCTTGGCGTCATCCCCGCCCAAGCGTAGCTCCACCGCACCAAAAAGCCTGTCCACCACGTAGTACGGGGCGCGGTACTGATAGTTAACCAGTTGCAGATCGCCCTGCGGCCCGATCAGGAACAAGGGAGGCAATTCGCCCTGCGCAATGCCGGCCGGAAATTGGATGAAGACCTTCTGGCCATCGTCGAATGCCCGCAGCGGCCGCCACGGAGGCGTGTCGCCGGTGATCTCGTACCGAAAACGCAACTGGTCCACCGAGACACCCGTGGCCAGCGACGTCGCCTGAGCGGCGGCTTCGTTGCGCTGCTTCAGCTCGGCCAGGCGGTCTTGCGGATAGTCCCACGACGCGGAGGCCATCCAGGCCGACTCGGTGGAGGCCAGTTCCAGCAGATAGATGCGCCGGTCGGTGGTCACGACGAGATTGGTTTTCAGGCCCGCGCGCACCGGCTTGATTTGCAGGTTCGGCCGGGCCGTCGCGCCGCTGCCGCTGGACGAATCCCCCACAATCCAGCGCACCGTGTCGCCGGCGGAGACGTCGATCAGCTTTTCGCCGACCTGCAATTGCACCAGCGTCACACGGCCCGGACTGGCATAGACCTGGTACAAGGCACCTTCCGTGTACGGCCATACCTGTATCGCATTGATGAAGCCATCGCGTGTGGGCGCCATGCGCGCCTCGCGGTTGGCACGTTCGACCCGTACCGCCGGGCCGGCCGGCTCGGGCGCGGGCTTGTCGTCGATACGTTTCAACTGCCCGGGCAACGGCAAAGGCTGCGGCATCGGTACGATCTCGACCGGCTTGGGCGGCTCGGGCACCTCGACAGGCTGGCTCACCGCCACGGGCGGTTCATCCAAGCTGATTTCCGGCGGCGGCGTGCCGCGCGTGGCGCAGCCTCCCAAGGCAGTGACCAGCACCGCCAGAGCCAGGGCGCAAGGACGAGGCCGATAGGCGCCTCTCCGCGTGGGCCGGGAATGTCCGGGCAAGCGCCGGTACGCGGGACGGCCACGGCACCGGCGGCCATCCTGCAAGCCGCGGTGCCGCCAAGGCAGGCGGGCGCGCTGGCCAGTCCCGTCAGTCAGCAGTGTTGCATTGGTCTCAAGCGTGGGAAAAGACGGGGTATGCGTCATCGCGATGCACCTCCAGGCGTAGCGTTTGCGGAAAACTGGCGGCTCCAACTGATGCCATCGACATAGACGCCCCAGGGGTTGACGCGCAGCTTTTCTTCCTTGCGCGAGCGCAGCTTTACGATGGTCAGAATGGCCGTCCACCGTTCGGTGCCGGCAGACGCGCCGTTGACATAGGCATGTTCATCCCACTGGACTTGGAACGAGTGCTCGCTGGCGCGCACGACGCTGACGATATCGACCATGACCGATCGCTTGCCGATGTTCTTGAGCGGCTCATGCTCGCGCGCGTATTCGTTCAGGAACGCCGCGCCCCGGTCGGTCGTGTAGTCATAGACGCTCAGCCAGTTCTTGCGCACCACCACCGCGTCGATGGACAGCGAGCGCACGTTCTCGATGAAGCGCGCTAGTTGATTAGCGATGTCCTGATCGGCGGGCTCGCCCAGCGGTATCGCCTTGCGCACCGATTGCACTTCGCCGTCGGCGATGTCAACGAGATACGGGATGGCGGCCGTGCCTTCGGTGCGCCGCCACACGCTGTCGCCCGTGGACATGGCGGCCAGCAGCAGGCAGCCAAAGGCCATCAACCGCCAGTTGCGTGCCTGCACGCGGCCGCTGCCCAGCCGCTCGTCCCAGACCTGTGCGGCCTTCTGGTACGGCGTCACAGGTTCGGGCGTGGCCGCATATTTCACGGAAGGTCGTCGAAAACGCATCGTGTTCTCCTTCAGGAATCGTCGCGTAAGCTGGGAATCAGCCCGCTACCGCCGGCATCGCCCGAGCGCACCGCGTGGGCGGCCAGGGTCGCGCCGTGGGTGGCGCGCTGGCGAGCTTGCGCACGCTTGGCCCAGGCCGGCGGCGCGGATGGCGCCGAGGCTGAATTTGCCGCCGCACCCGTCCCGCCGCTGGCGCTGGACGCGCCGCCCAGGCCCGCCTTCAGGCGCCGGCCGGCGGCGGAAACCCCGGCGCGGGCCACGTCCTTGAGCCCGGCAGCGGTGGCCTTCCAGCCCGATTCGCCGGAGAAGCTGGCGCCTTCCACATAGGCCTTGCGGGCGCTGGATGCCATCGACGTGGCCGCGCGCACACCGCCGCCGGCCGCATGGGCAGCGCCCCCCACGGCGGCAGCGCCGGCAGCCGTGCCGACGGCGGCCACACCCGCTAAGCCCAGCGCCGTACCGGCCACAGCGCCCGCGCCCAGTTGCGGCGCGCCTGAAACCAGGCCCGTGGCGATGCCCGGCCCAAAGATGCCCAGCCCCAGCATCGCCAGCGAAGCCAGCATGACGGCGGCGGCCTGGTCCAACGTGGGTTCCGAACCGATGCCTGTGCGAAAGTCGTTGAAGACCTGCGTGCTGATGCCGACGATGACCGCCAGTACCAGGACCTTGATGCCTGACGAAATGACGTTGCCCAGCACCTTCTCGGCCAAAAAGGCCGTCTTTCCCCACAAGGCAAACGGCACCAGTACGAAGCCCGCCAGGGTCGTCAGCTTGAATTCGATCAAGGTCACGAACAATTGAATCGAGAGCACGAAAAAGCTCAGGATCACGATGAGCCAGGCCAGTAGCAGCACCACTATGGTCTCCAGATTGGCGAAGACCTTGGTAATGCCGGACAGCTCGCCTACGCGGGCGAGCAGCGGCGCGGCGGTATCGACGCCCACCTGCGCGAGTCGGCCCGGTTGCAGAAACTCAGCCGCCGTCAGCCCCGAGCCCGAGGCGGTCAGCCCCAGGCCGGAAAACGAACGGAACACGATGCCGGCCAGCCAGTTGAAGTTGCCAAGAATGAAGGCGAACACGCCCACGTACAGCACTTTCTTCACGAGCCGCGCCATCACTTCGTTCTGGCCGCCGTCCATCGCCCACCACAGACCGGCAAGCGTGATGTCGATGACCACCAGCGTGGCCGACAGAAACGCCACCTCGCCATTGACCAGACCAAAGCCCGAGTCTATGTAGCGGGAGAAGACGTTGGTGAAGCGGTCGATGACGGCCAGATCGTTCATGACAAAACCCTCGCTCCCTAAAACCCTTCGACGCGCTGCGGTGTGTACCTGGCTTTACCGTCGCCCATGAACCGCTTGCGGTTCTCGTCGGCTTCACGCTGCGCCTGGGCTTCATCCGCTTCGGACACGGCCGGCGCACCGGACCACGCAGCGTTCTCGGATTTGTCGCCGCACGAGGCCAACATCGCGCCCAATGCCAGCAAAGCGATCGTCACCTTGTTCATGGCAACCTCCCATCAGGGGTAGAACGTCACCGACTGCGGCGTGTACTGGCTCTGGCCGCTGCCCATAAAACGGCGCCGCACCTCGCGGGCCTGCGCTTCGTCGGCCGCGGCTTGCGCCTGGTCCAGCGCAATGGCGCGGTCCTGGGCGATCTGCAATTACTGCTGCTGAATCGCCTGCTTGGCCTGAAGCGCCAAAAGCTGGTTGGTCGCCTGCTGCACCTGCAAGGCGCCCACGGCCGACTGGCTTTGCGCCACGATGTCGGTAAGCACCCTTTCGTCGTCGCGCAGGTTCTGCACGGCCTGCGACTGCACGCGCATGGTGGTGCGCAGCGATTCGAGCGATTGTGTCCAGCGCTCGCGTGCGTCCTGCACCATCTGGTCCTGGGTCACGGCCGCACCGTACTGCTCGGGATACAGGCGCGAGAAATCCGCGTCCAGGCGCGACACATCGAAGGCCAGACCGCGCGCCTCATCGACCAGGCGCGTGGTCGTGGCCAGCGTTGCGCGCAGGCGGTTGATGCTGTCGAAGTTCAGCGTGGCGAGGTTCCGGCCTTGGTTGATGAGCATCTGCGCCTCGTTCTGCAACTGCTGGATCTGGTTGTTGATCTGTTCCAAGGTGCGCGCAGCCGTCATGACGTTCTGCGTGTAGTTGGACGGGTCGAATACCGTGCGCCAGGCGTGCGCGGCAGGCGTAGCCGCCGCCAGGGCGACGGCAAGGATGGCGAAAGCGGGCAGTTTCATGATGAGACCTCCGATACGTCAGAGACGAGAGAGACAGGAACAGAAGCAGGACCGGCAAGTGCGTGCGCGGGCGCCGCGTCGATGAGATCGGCGGCCCAATCCAGGCCGCGATGAGCAAGCCAGGCGGATGCGAACCCATCGGGGCCGTGTTCGGCGAGAACCTTGTCGATGGCACGCTGGTCTTGCGGCGTCGATGCCCCCGCGAAAGCCAGCGCCACCGGCCCCAGGCCGAGATCGAACATGCGGTTGCCCAATCTGGACTGGTAGTAGTAGTCGCGCTTGGGGCTCGCATGCGCGACAAGCTGAATCTGCCGGGCGTTCAGGCCGAAGCCCTCATAGATCGTGCGAATCTGCGGCTCGACCGCCTGCGGGTTGGCCAGGAAGATGCGGCTGGCGCAGCTTTCGATGATGGCCGGCGCAATGCTGGAATCCCGGATGTCGGCCAGCGATTGCGTGGCAAAGATCACCGATACGTTCTTCTTGCGTAGCGTTTTAAGCCATTCGCGCAGGCGCGCGGCGAACACGGGGTCATCCAGGAACAGCCAGGCTTCATCGAGCACCAGCAAACTCGGGGCGCCGTCGAATCGCTCGTCCAGGCGCGCAAATAGATGCCGAATGACGGCATTGGCTGCCGCCTTCGACGGCATCAGCTCCTCCATTTCGAACCCCATCACGTCAGCGGTGCCGAGCCGGTCGTGATCGGCATCGAGCAGCCGGCCATAAGCGCCGCCCAGCACATAGGGTGCAAGCGCCTGGCGCAGCCGGTTCGATTGCAACAGGACCGAGAGCCCCGTCATCGTGCGCTGCGCAGCCGGCGCGCTGGCCAGGCTCCCCAGCGCCGACCAGACGGCGGCCTTTTCCTCGGGGCCAACGGTCACGCCTTCCATCACCAGCCGCCCTTCCACCCATTCGGCGGCCTGACTGCGGTACGCGGGGTCGTCCACGCGCGCCAGCGGCTGAAACGCTGCCTCCCCCTCCAGCCCCAGGTCGTGATACTCGCCACCCAGGCCGAGAATGGATGCGCGCAGCGAGCGCCCCATCTCGAAGACATAGATGCGAGACCCGGCATAGCGGCGGAACTGCAAGACCAGCAAAGCCAGCAGCACCGACTTGCCGGCGCCGGTCGGGCCGACCACTACCGTGTGCCCGACATCGCCGATGTGCGTCACGAGCCTGAAGGGGGTCGCGCCATCGGTGCGCGTGACAATGAGCGGCGGGCCGTCCAGATGATGATTTCGCTCCTGCCCGGCCCAGACTGCGGAGGCGGGCATCAGGTGCGCCAGGTTCAACGTGGACACCAGCCACTGGCGCACATTCGCGTAGACATGCCCAGGCAGTGACGACAGCCAGGCCTCCACGCTGTTCAGCGTCTCGGGCACGACGACGAAGCCACGGGCCTCGATGGCGCGCACTGCCATGCGCAACTTCTCGTCGGCCACAGCCGCATCCGTATCCCGCACCACGACAGTCGCGGTCAAATACCCGTAAGCCACATCATCGGCACCCAGCTCCTGCAGGGCGGCGTCCGCATCGGCCGCCTTGTTGTCGGCATCGCTATCGACGAGCGGACTTTCCTGCTGGGTCAGCGTCTCGCGCAGCAGCGCCAGCACGCTTTTACGCTTGGCAAACCAGTGCCGGCGCAGGCGCTTCAGTTCGCCTTCCGCCTCGCTCTTTTCCAAGCAGATGAAGCGCGTCATCCAGCGGTAGGCAAACCCCAGCCGGTTGAGGTCATCGAGCAGGCCCGGCCAGGTCCGCGTCGGAAAGCCGCGTACCGACAACACACGCAGATGCTCGCCGCCAAGCATGGGCGCGACGCCACCGACCAGCGGGCTATCCGCCAGCAACGCATCCAGATAGCAAGGCACTTCAGGCACGCCCACCGGGTGCGCGCGCGTGGAGATCGTGTCATGCAGATAGGTCAGGGTCTCGGCGCTATCGAGCCAGCGCACTTCGGGCATCACGCCATCGAGCAGCCCGGCGAAGCGCTGGGTTTCCGCCAGAAACCCTTGTATGCGCTCTCGCCAATCCACGCCCTGGCGTGCGGGGTTCTCATAGAGCACACGGCCAGCCCGCGCCCGCGTATCCTCGGGCGGTTGCCACAGCACGGTGATGTGATAGACGCTCTCGAAGTGCGAATCCGCTTCCTCGAAGGCGGCGCGGCGCTCTTCGTCGATCAACCACGACAGCGGCTCGGGAAAGGACAATGCGGGATAGTCGACCGCCTCGCGCCGGTCGGCTTCGATAAACAGCGCCCAGCCCGAACCAAAGCGTTTCAACGCGTTGTTCAGCCGCGCCGTGACCGCAACGAGTTCCGACTCTGTCGCGCTATCCAGGTCCGGCCCGCGAAACTTCAGGGTCCGTTGAAACGCGCCGTCCTTGTTCAGCACCACGCCATCGGCAACCAGCGCCGCCCAGGGCAGCCAGTCCGCGAGGTGCGCGGGACGTTTACGGTATTCGGCCAGGTTCAGCATCGCAGGCCTCCTACACGTCAAATAGCGCCGGATGCTTCACATGGCGCCCGAAGACCTGCATGAACTGCACATCAGCCCGCGCGCCCCAGACGGTCAGCATATGGCCGACAAACCAGCAGGCCACGCCCGGCAGCCACAGTTGCAGGCCCAGGCCCACGGCGGCGGCCAGTGTGCCGTTGGCAATCGCCACAGTGCGCGGCGCACCGCCCAGCAAGATGGGCTCGGTCAGCGCCCGGTGTAGCGGCGTCTCGAACCCCTCGGGCAAGTTGGCGGGCGTCGTCATACCAGCGCTCCACCCGAGAACGAGAAGAAGCTGAGAAAGAAGCTGGACGCGGCAAAGGCAATGGACAGGCCAAAGACGATCTGCATCAGCCGCCGAAAGCCCCCGCTGGTATCGCCAAAGGCGAGCGTAAGGCCCGTCACGATGATGATGATGACCGCGACAATGCGCGCCACCGGCCCCTGCACCGAATCCAGGATGGACTGCAGTGGCCCTTCCCAGGGCATGCTGGAGCCAGCCGCCTGCAATGCGGCCACAACCAGCAGCAGGACCAGCCCGCCGCAGCGCTGCGCATAGGCCAGTGCCTGTTCATGGGATGTGCGCGAATAGCTACGCGAATGAACGGAAGAAAATTGGGGCTTCATGACGATTCTCCGAAGGTGGGCGGGATGAGTTCAAGGACGTAGCGTTCGCCGTCGAGCCCAGTCACGCGCGCGATCTCGCGCACGCGCCGGGCGGCGCCGCGCCCGGCCAGGAACACAATGACGTTGACGGCCTCGGCAATCAGCGGGCGCGGCGGCTGGCTGGAGGCTTCGAGGGTGAGCTGTTCCAGGCGCAGCAGCGCCCCGTAGGCAGAGTTGGCGTGCAGCGTGGCGATGCCGCCGGGGTGCCCGGTGCCCCACGCTTTGAGCAGATCCAACGCCTCGGCGCCGCGCACTTCACCCACGATGATGCGATCGGGCCGCTGGCGCAGCGTCGAGCGCACCAGATCCGCCATCGACGCCACGCCCGGCAGCGTGCAAAGCTGCACGCGGTCCTCGTTCCTGCATTGCAACTCCACCGTGTCTTCGAGAATCAGGATGCGGTCGCCGCTGTCGGCGATCTCATCCAGAAGCGCATTGGCAAAGGTCGTCTTGCCCGAGCTCGTCCCGCCGGCAATGACAATGTTCAGGCGCTCGCGCACGGCCATGCGCAGAAACGCGGCATGGCCGGCTTGCTGGATGCCGTCGCGCACGTAGTCGTCCAGCGTAAAGACCCCGACCGCATGCTTGCGGATGCTGAAGGCAGGCGCATACGTGACGGGCGGCAAGACGCCCTCGAAACGCTCGCCATGCAGGGGCAGGCGCGCCGACAACAGCGGCCGCTCGCGGTGGACCTCGGCCTGCACGCAGGCGGCCACCAGCCTAATGATGCGTTCGGCGTCCGTTGAGGACAGCGACACGCCCGTGGGCTCGCGGCCGCCGCGCAACCGGTCCACCCAGATGCGGCCATCGGGATTCAACATGACTTCGCTGATGCCCGGGTCGTCCAGCGCCTCGATAATGGCCGTGCCAAGCGCCGTGCGTAGCATCTGCACGCTGCGCTCGCGCGCCACCTGTCGACTGGAATCGGAATCACTCATCGTTAGCCTCATCCGCGTTCTGCACGACTGGCGATTCGGCATCGACCACCGCTGGGCCATCGTCCCCCCCTGCGGTCAAGCCATAAGCATCGGGACGTATTTCTTCGTGAACCTCGCGCACTAGGCTGCGACCACGTTGTAGATGACGTGCAAGCTGGTCGATGAATTGGCCGTACCGCAACTTGCCCTGTGCGCGCGCCGCCTCTTGATGTGTCGACGGCACAGGCGGGGAAACGGTCAGGAAAACGCGCACGTAGATTGCCAGAGTTTCGATCAAAATGTTCTGGTCGCGGTCCAACTTATCGAGCTGGCGCGATATGCGGTCCAAGCGCCGAGCCAGCGCGGCTTCCCGTTGGTCGGCGGCATCCGGCGACAGAAACGACGCCAAGGCGGCTGCCACCAGCGACGATTTCGAAACGCCACGATAGGCGGATATATCCTCCAATCGTCGAGCGTGGCTCGGCTCTATAAATAAATTTAGGCGGGTGCGGGTGCTCATAGAGGAATCCCATCGTCAGGATCGACTGCTACCAGGCGCGCCGCGCGTTGTAGGCGCCGCTCGGATTCCATGGGTAGAGGCAGGTCTTCATCCTCATTGATGAGTGCTGAATCGGAATACAAAGATGTAGCCCCGGCCGGCATGCTCAGTTCTGACTGAATCTGTAAACTGCCTTCGCCGTCCAGGGACGTAGCGGCCGTGCAGGTAGCAGCCAGGAGCGGCGGTAAAGCCAGCCCGCTCCAATCGTCGGGCCGTGCGGCTGGTCGGTCGACATAACCGACTGAGCTCGGCTGCGGTGGGCACAGAATGCGCTGTGAAAAATTTCCATCCTCGTAGTAGCGCAGTTTCTTGGCTAGGATGGGGGGGTGGCCAGAGACCATCACGATCTGGTCGGTGTCCGGCAATTGCATGATCTCGCCTGGAGTGCGAAGCGGCCGGGCTGTCTCTTGGCGCGAAACCATAAGATGCCCGAGCCAAGGCGCGAGCCTATGCCCCCCATAGTTACGCTGAGCGCGCAGCTCAGTCGCCGTGCCCAACGAATCCGAGATACGCTTGGCAGTGCGTTCGTCGTTCGACGAAAACACGACTCGAACATGGCAATTGTCCAGAATCGAATTGTTCGCGCCGTAGGATTTTTCGATCTGATTTAGGCTTTGCGCAATCAAATAAGCACGCAGACGATAGGCCGCCATATAAGCAAGTGCCGACTCGAAGAAGTCCAGCCGTCCGAGGGCAGCGAACTCGTCAAGCATTAACAGTAGGTCGCGCAATCGGACAATGCCGTCCGACCCATCTAAAGATTCAGTCAAGCGTCGTCCTATCTGATTCAGCAACAACCTGACCAGAGGTTTCGTGCGGCTGATGTCCGAAGGCGGAACCACCAGGTACAGGGATATCGGACTATCGGCGCTGATAAGATCAGCGATGCGCCAATCGCAGCGTTCAGTCACGGTCGCCACCGTAGGGTCGCGATACAGGCCCAGGAAGGACATAGCGGTGCTCAACACCCCAGACCGTTCGTTTTCCGACTTATTGAGGACTTCGCGGGCAGCGGAGGTCACCACTAGATGTGGGCCATCTTCCATATGGCGCGTCTGCAGCATGATCCGTAAAGTAGCTTCAAACGAGCGAGCTGGATTTGACAGACAAGCCGCCACGCCACGCAAAGTCTTGTCGGGCTCGGCGTAGAGTACGTGCAGGATCGTACCGACAAGCAACGA
The DNA here is from genome assembly GCA_017745595.1 of Bordetella petrii. Lineage (GTDB taxonomy): Bacteria > Pseudomonadota > Gammaproteobacteria > Burkholderiales > Burkholderiaceae_B > Bordetella_A > Bordetella_A petrii_C. Next base: position 715 of record WMBV01000044.1, on the reverse strand, counting down.
ATGCGCAGTCTTTTCCCAATGACTTCTGCGCTCGAGCATACCCTCGGGGTCAACCAGAATGTCCGCAATATTCTGCACGTCACGTACTTCGTTCATACCCCGACGAACTTCCAGCAGCGGGTTATACGCTGCCGAATGCAGGCTCGTAGGATTGAAGTACAGACAATGAGAGAAGCGTGAACGCCATCCCGCCGTCAACATCCAGTTCTCGCCCTTAATGTCATGCACGACGCACGAAGCGGGCCATGTCAAGAGTGTGGGGACGACCAACCCCACTCCTTTACCCGATCGGGTTGGCGCAATCGCCATGACATGTTCCGGGCCATCGTGGCGCAGATAAGCTGGCGCATGGCCCCCGAGCTGCCCCAGGAATACGCCCGCAGGGCGCAACAAGCCCGCTTGCTCGATGTCCTGCTTCTCAGCCCAACAAGCCGAGCCATAGGTAGTCACGCTTTTGGCCTGGCGAGCACGGTATACCGACATTGCTACGGCCGTGCCAGCCCCCAAGACGCCACCCATCGACGCGATGATGCCACCACGCATGAAAACACTTGGCGCGTACGCCTCATAGACATACCACCAGATAAACGTAAGCGCTCAATAACCCACGCCCTATCGAGTTAGCGCAAAATGCTTGATGCTTGCGTCCGCCACGAACTTTGCGGACGCAAGCATGACGATAGAATCCTTAGACCTTTTACCGCTACGGCCTGTG
>WMBV01000043.1 GCA_017745595.1 Bordetella petrii | reverse complement strand
CCGCCTCATGATCCGACACCATTTGTACCGCCCGCGCCTTAACCTCGGGCGAAAAACTCTTTACTTTCTTCATGGCTCCATTCTCTCAAATGTCGGAGCCTCCGAGTTTCCCGGGGCGGTTCAAGACTGTCTCAGCACAGCGGTGTCTGACACCCTGCGGGAGTCAGACACCTGATACATCACCTGATACATCTCCCATCGCCGACTGCTAGTATTTGCAGGCAAACAAGGAGCTTTTCATGCACACCCGCTCAGACTGCCTGCAGGCCGACCGGCAAGATCCTCTGGCCCCGCTGAAGCAACAATTCGAGCTGCCGCCCGGCGTGATCTACCTGGATGGCAATTCGCTGGGCGTGCTGCCCAACACGGCGGCGGCGCGCGCCACGGCCGTAATCGGGCAAGAATGGGGCAATGGCCTGATCCGCAGCTGGAACACGGCCGGCTGGTTCGACCTGCCCGCCCGGCTGGGCGACAAGCTGGGGCAACTGATCGGCGCGGGGCCAGGCCAGGTCGTGGTCACCGACACCACCTCGCTGAACCTATTCAAGGCGCTGGCCGCCGCGTTGCGCATCCAGCAACAGGCGGCGCCGGGGCGCCGCGTGATCCTGTCCGAGCGCGACAACTTCCCCACCGACCTGTACATGATCCAGGGCATGATAGACCTGCTGCAACAGGGCTACGAAATGCGCTTGGTCGACGAACAGCTGCCGCTGGAACAGGCGCTGGACGATACCGTGGCGGTGGTGCTGCTTTCGCATGTGAACTACCGCACGGGCGCCATGCACGACATGGCCGCCGTCACCGCCCGCGCGCATGCGCACGGCGCGCTGGCCATCTGGGACCTGGCCCATGCGGCCGGCGCGGTGCCGGTGGACCTGACGGACGCCGACGCCGATTTCGCGGTGGGCTGCACCTACAAATACTTGAACGCCGGCCCCGGCGCGCCCGCCTACATCTGGGTCGCGCCGCGCCATACCGAAAATTTCCAGCAGCCGCTGTCCGGCTGGTGGGGGCACCAGCGGCCCTTCGACATGGCCGTGACCTACGAACCGGCTGGCGGCATCCGCCGCTACCTGTGCGGCACCCAGCCCATCGTGTCGCTGGCGCTGGTGGAATGCGGGCTGGATATTGCCCTGGCCGCCGACATGAACGAAGTGCGCAAGAAATCGCTGGCGCTGGGCGACCTGTTCATCCGGCTGGTAGAAAGCCGTTGCGCCGATCATCCGTTGACGCTGGTCACGCCGCGCGAACACGCGCGGCGCGGCAGCCATGTCAGCATCGGGCATCCCAAGGGCTACGAGGTCATGCGGGCCCTGATCGCGCGCGGCGTCATCGGCGACTACCGCGAGCCCCAGGTATTGCGCTTCGGCCTGACGCCGCTGTACCTGGGCTACGCAAACATATGGGACGCCGTCGACGCGTTGAAAACCGTGCTCGATACCGAAGAATGGAAACAGCCGCGGTTCTCGCAGCGCGACGCGGTAACTTGACCGGCGGCGCCCGGTCGGGCGGGGTACTCACGCGGGAACATCGGAAAATTCCGGTGCACTGTAGGAAATTTCCGACGAATTAGTCATGCAAGATCGGACATCATCGGCAAGCATGCCAGCAAGCTGTCCCAAGGGCGCGCGGGCAATCGGCATGCCATCCCGCCACCACGGAGCCGATCATGACACCCTCCCGCGTTTTTCATTTCATTGCGGGCATAGCCCTGGCCGCCGGGGCGCCTTCCGCCTGGGCACAATCGGGCACCATCACGTTTACCGGCGCGGTCGTCGCCAGTAGCTGCGAAGTCGACAGCAGCGGTTACGCTCCCATCGCGCGCAACCTGTCGCCGCGCTTCACCGTCGATCTTCCCACCATCGGCATCGATGCCCTGGCGGCGCGCGGCCAAACCGCCGGCTGGTCGCCCTTCGTCATCACCCTGCAGCACTGCGGCACGTCCCCCAGCCTGGTGCGCACCCACTTCGAACCCGGCACCTTCGTCGACCTGGCCACCGGCCGCCTCGACCTCGACAGCCACAGCTCCGCCGGCAACGTACAGATCGCGCTGCGCGAACTCGGCAGCACCCAGCACATACTTATCGGCGCGCCCGCCGGCGCGCAGGGCACCACGCCCCGGGTGCTGGAAGACCATGCCACCCTGGTATACGAGGCCGGCTACTACGCCCTGGGCCAGGCCACGCCGGGCACCGTGCACACCAGCGTCGAATACAACCTGGTCTACCGCTGACCGCGCTGTACTTGCGCGGGCATACGCGACGGCGTGCCTCAAGAACTTTCCGCTACGTTCGTCAGATTTTTCCTCAGTGCTGCAAGGGCCTTCATCCCTAGACTCCAATTGCCATAGCGGGTTTCTCAAAAGTCGTTAGCCCGATGGCTATCCCAAGTAATTATCCACGGAGTCAAAATCATGAAACTGTCTCGCATTGCCACCCTGCTGGCAGGTGCTGGGATTCTGGCCGGCGCACAAGTGGCATCTGCCGCCCCCGATGGCAAGATCGATTTCACCGGCAAGATCACTGACGTCACCTGCACTATCAGTGTCGACGGACAAGGTCCCGACGCCACTGTCGTTCTTCCCACCGTCGGCGCCGACACACTCGCCGCCGCCGGCCAAGACACGGGTTGGACCGGATTCACCATCAAGCTGTCCGGCTGCACGGGCGGCCCGACTGTAGCCGGGGCCCACTTCCAAGGCGGGGCTGCCGCTGTCAATTCGACCACGAACAACCTGGTGAACACCGACATCAGCGGCACTGGCGCGCAAAACGTGGAAGTCCGGCTGCGCCAGATCGCTAGCAATGGCGGTGGCCAAATCATCATCAATGGCAGCCATCCCCAGAGCACGGCGTTTGCATTTGTTGGTGGTGTAGCCGAGATGCGCTACGAAGCCGGGTATTACGCAACCGGCCCCGCAGTGGCTGGTGATGTAGCGGCCAGCGTGGACTACGTCGTCGCGTACAACTAAGCCCATCAGGCTTACGGTGCCAGCGGGCGCCCATCAGGCGCCCTCCATCAATCGGCCGTCCGCGCTTACGCGCGGCGGCCGGTGGCCCGGGTTGTCGAACCCGCGGCCCGGCCCGCACTAGCGAAAACCGTCATGCATCTTCACCGCTTCCTGCCCATCACTCTTACGGCGGCCACGCTAGCCTTGGCCGCAGCCCCGGCAATCACGCAAGCTTCCATCGTCATCAACGCAACCCGCGTCATCTACGAAGCGGCAAGCGGCGAACAAACCGTCCGGCTGACCAACAAAGGAAAGTCGCCCAGCCTGGTGCAGTCGTGGCTGGATACCGGGGCCTTGCAGGCCGACCGCGGCACGCTGGACGTGCCCTTCATCGTGTCGCCCCCCATCTCGCGCATCGACCCCGGAAAAAGCCAAACCCTGCGCATCATGCACTCGGGCGAGCCCTTGCCCCAAGACCGCGAAAGTGTGTTCTGGCTGAACGTGCTGGAAATTCCCCCCCGCCCCGAAGACGGCCACGGCACGAACTACATGCAATTCTCGCTCCGCTCGCGCATCAAGCTGTTCTTCCGCCCTGCCGGGTTGGCCGGCACCGCGGTCGAAGCACCAGAAAAGTTGACATGGCAGCTGGCCACCGAAGGAGGCCGCCCGATGCTGCAGGTGGCGAACCCCACCCCGTACTACGTCAACTTCGCCGTCGTCGAGCTCGTCACAGGCGGGCAGACCCTGTCCGTGCAAGAGCCCGGCATGGTGGCGCCGTTCGAAACGCGCGCGCTGGCACTGCCGCGCGCGGCCACGTCAGCGGCCGGCACGCAGGTGCGATACCAGTTCATCAACGACTACGGCGGCACCACCAACGGCGAAGCCGCGCTGCAAGGGGCAGCGCGCTGAAGGCGCGCGGCGTCGATGCCCAACCGGATCAATATCATGCCGTATTGCCGCCCTCGCCTGCCCCCCTTGCGGTATACCGCCAGCCTGATTTCCGCGTTGTTCGCGGGCGTCTATACAACGGCAGCGACCGAACCGGCGCCCGTCCAAATGGCCGAAGTACAGTTCAATACCGACATGCTACGCAGTTTCGGCGGTGTCCCTGTGGACATCAGCCGGTACAGCCGAGGCAACTTCGCGGCGCCTGGCGACTATACGGTGCCGGTCATGGTCAACAACATCCCTATAGGGCGCAGCACGGTACGCCTACGCCAGCAGGCTGGTGAACCGCATCCGCAGCCCTGTGTCGATACCGACCTGCTGATAATGGCCGGCATCAACCTGACCCGGCTCGACGAAGCCGCGCAAGCGCGGCTGCAGGCCGACTCTTGCATGCGCATAGCCGACCTCATCCCAGACGCGCGCGCCGAATTCGACAACGGCGAGCAGCGCCTGGATCTCAGCATTCCCCAGATATGGCTGAACCGCAGCGCGCGCGGCTATGTCGACCCCAAATACTGGAACGACGGCATCACCGCAGGCATGCTGCGCTACAACGCCAACGTGTACCGCTACGGCACCAACCGAGGCGATTCGGCCACGCAGGCCTATGCGGGCCTGGACAGCGGCTTCAATGTGGGCGCGTGGCGGTTCCGCCATCGCGGCAACCTGAACTACAGCAAGTTGCAGGGCACGCGCTACCAAAGCATCCAGACTTCCGTACAGCGTTCGCTGGCGCCGATCAAAAGCCAGCTGACCGCCGGCGAATTCTTCACCGACGGCACGGTGCTCGAAAGCGTGGGCCTGCGCGGCGTCAGCCTGTCCAGCGACGACCGCATGTACCCGGAATCGCAGCGCGGCTACGCCCCCACCATACGCGGCATCGCCAACAGCAATGCGCGCGTCAGAATCCGCCAAAGCGGTAATGTCATTTACGAAACCACGGTGGCACCGGGCGAATTCGAAATCGACGACCTGTACCCCACCGGCTACGGGGGCGACCTGGAAGTCGTGGTTACCGAGGCCGACGGCAGCGAACACATATCGCGCGTGCCGTTTTCGGCGCCCGTGAACGCCCTGCGCGCCGGCACCACGCGCTACAGCGTGGCCGCCGGACAGTACCGCAGCGCCCTGGTCCGCAAAAAACCGTACGTCTTGCAGGCCACGGCGCGGCACGGCTTCAACAACCTGGTCACCGGTTATGGCGGCGTGGTGGCATCCAAGTACTACCTGGCCGGCCAGGTAGGCACCGCGCTGAACACGGCCCTGGGCGCGTTCGGCGTGGACGCCACGTACGCCAGGGCCAAGCTCAACAACCAGCCCGACCGCACCGGCCAAAGCTACAGCCTGAACTATTCGCGGTTCTTCGAGCCCACCAGCACCAGCGTAACGCTGGCGGCCTACCGTTATTCCACCAGCGGCTTTCTCAGCCTGAGCGACACCATGGCGCAGCGCTCGCTCGAGTCGCGCCACACGCTGCCCCGCCAATACGGCGGCAACGCCAAAGGGCGCTTCCAGGTCATGCTGAACCAGTCGCTGGGCGAACGCTGGGGCTCGCTGTACCTGTCGGGCTACAGCCAAGACTACTGGGCCCGCAACGGCCGCGACACCGAATACCAGGCCGGCTATCGCAATTCGTTCAAGCAGCTGAACTACAGCATCAATGCCTCGCGGCAGTACAGCGTGTACTCGGGCAAGTGGGACAACACCTACATGGTGAACTTCAGCCTGCCGCTGGGCCGCAACGCCGGCGCGCCGCGGTCCAACACCACCATCCAGCACAACAACCGCGACAATAGCACGTCCATCTACGAAACCGTCAACGGCAGCCTGGGGGCATCCAACAACCCCCTGTACTACGGCCTGAGCGCCAGCCACCTGAGCGGCGGCAGCGGCAACCGCAGCAGCAATAACGTCAGCGCCAACGCTTCCTGGACCTCACCCTATGCGCAACTGGGCGGCAGCGCCAGCCGGTCCGGTAGCAGCACCCAAAGCAGCGCCAGCATTTCCGGCGCGGCCGTGGCGTGGGGTGGCGGGGTCGCCCTGACACCCACGCTGGGCGACACCTTCGCCATCGTCGACGCGCAGGGCGCGGCCGGCGCCCGCATTACCAACATGAATGGGCTGCGGGTCAATTCGCGCGGCTACGGCCTGGTGTCGAACCTGACGCCATTCGCGCAAAACACCGTCGAAGTCGACCCCAAGGGCCTGCCGCTGAACGTGCAGTTCAAGTCCACCATACAGCACGTGGCCCCCACCGCCGGCGCCATCGTACCCGTGAAATTCGAAGTCGAAGCAAAAGGGCAAGCCGCCGTCATCCGGGCCCGCCTGCCAGACGGCAGCGCCCTGCCCTTCGGCGCCGAAGTGCTGGACGCCAGCAACAACCCGGTGGGCACGGTTGCCCAGGGCAGCCGCGTCATTGCCAACAGCCTGAAAGACAGCTCGGGCCGCCTGACCGTCAAGTGGGGCAAGGGCGCCACCGAGCAATGCTTCTTGGACTACGTCATTCCCGAGGCTAGCGGCAAATCCACCCAGCCATTCCATCTGTTGCAGGGTACCTGCTCGCAAGGGTAATGACCATTGGAGCTACAGCCGTGACTCAGAACGTCTCTTGCGTACCGGCGCAATGCTTAGAGTAAAGCCATGTTGAAATTTGCTATTTTCTTTCTGCCTGCATTATGTCTGTGGCTTGCGCCACTACAAAGCTGGGCATCTTGCTCGTTCTGGAATGTAACGGGACCGCAAGATGCTACGGGTGCCATTTCATATTTCCCGGCCTCCAGTTTTCAAATAAATGTCAGTGCGAATAACGGCACAGTGCTTAAGACAATAACTGCAAAGCCGACCGCGAACACAGATGGGTCTATAACATGCACCACCGCTGGATGGGTTCACAGTAGCCGTGGCACGACGGGGGTTCCTGGAGGAACTGACGGAAAAATTTACCCCACGTCAATCGAAGGCCTTGGAATGAGGATTCGCTATCCTGGCACCCCTGGCATTTTCCCGTACACCGAACCAAATACCGGCCGTGGGGCTAACGAGGTATTCCGTATACCTAATGCTGATGGCAGCCAGCAGATACAAATCGAGTTCATAAAAACAGGCCCCATCGCAGCGGGCGGAACATTGACTGGCGAATTTGCACGCGTTTTTCTACGAGAGACGAATGGGGCGGAGACCTCGGTAGTGTCTTACAGGTTCTCGGGAATCACAATAACGCCAAGCACGCCCACTTGCACAATGGATGATGTCCACGTACAGCTCGGCACACACTCCATAACCGCAGGGCAATTGGCCCCCACGCCGGCAGTACCATTTAGCATCCACGTGAAGAACTGCCCAATCAAGACGCGCATCTATTACCGTATCGACCCCACCAGCGGAATTGTTCCACCTGGATCGTTGGGCGGCCCAAACTCTACGTTAATGAAGCTGGACGCCGCATCGGGCGCTAAAGGCGTGGGTATTCAGCTTCTGTACGACAACGGCGATGGCCATCCATTGGAAACCAACGTTATGCTTGCGGACAATAACCTTGTCTTGACGTACTTCGATATCGACCTGAAAGCACGCTATATGCCGACGGGCGACCTCGTCGAGCCAGGAAGCGCCAACGCTTCGGCCACGGTTACTTTCACTTATCAGTAGCCCGAACACAAGCAGTACCTGGCCTCAGCCAACACTGGCTGTCAGCCCTCTTCGGCAGTATCCCCAGCATTTTAGGAAAATTCCACAACTACGAAACAAACGTGACATGTAGGGTCGCACTCAGGCAGCGGCGCTCGCAGGCATACCCGTCGCGGAGCCACCGTATGAACATCACGCGCGACACCCCATGCCACACCCTACCGTTTCTTCCCTTTCATTCTTCTTCGCCATAGCAGCCGCGTCCTCATGGATCCGGACGCGGCCGCGCATCCAGCGAACCACGTTTCGGTGGCGCGCCTGGGCGCTTGCGCTGGCCAGCATTATCGCCGCGCTGCTGATACCCGCTACGGCGTCGGCGGAACCTTGGCTGCTGCAGTGCCAGCTGAAGCCCGAGCCCGGAAAATTCCGGTTCAATGTTCCAAGCTCCCTGACCATCAATCCCGCCTTACCCGTGGGCACTCTCATCGGCACTTACTACGCATACGCGGGAGTCAACCAATTCCAAGCGGCGTGCAACGGCCAAGGTATCAGCGCCGAGCATGCCGGCTACCTGGACATGTTTTTTCCCGGCCCGGTATCCGATATAGCCAATGGCGCGATACGCATTGCGGGCACCAATCTCGGCATGAGATTCGTAGGATACACGGGTGGCCCGTCGTACGAGTCTGGGGGCTATTCGATCCAAAATACGAGTTTGTTCACGCTACAGAAATGGGTGCGCAATGAATCGTCGAGCCAGAATGCCTACACCGGCGCGACCATGATCTTGCAGATCGTCACCATGGGGTCTGTCGCAAGCGGCGAGGTTATTTCCGGCGGGATCATTGGCCGGGTGCAGGCATCTCAAATTGAAGATATCAGCAATCCTGGCACGGCCTTGAAATACTACGACATCGAACTTAGCAACGATATAAGCTTTACCCTGCAAACCTGTGAGGTCGCCAACCTTACCGTCGAATTGGGTACGCACAACCTGGTCGGCGGCCCGGGAGCAACCACGCCCGCAACCGATTTCTCGGTTCATCTGACAAGCTGCCCTACCGGCATTCCCATCTATTACCGCGTCGATCCCACCACCAGCATTGTTCCCCCTCAGGCCGGTGGCGGCCAGGGTTCTTCGTTAATGACACTGGACTCCACCTCGAGCGCCAGCGGCGTGGGCATTCAGCTTCTGTACGAGAACGGCCAAGGCCATCCATTGGGCACCAAGATTACGTTGACTTCCAACGGCCTTTCCACGCCGGACACCAACATTTGGCTGAAGGCGCGATATATGCAGATGGCCCCAAGCGTTACACCGGGCACCGCCAACGCGTCGGCCATAGTTACGGTCATGTATCAGTAGGACACACATAGGCGCTTCGTCTGTTAGGTCCTGTCAGGTGTCAGGCTCCCGCCAGGGTGCCTGACACCGTTCCGTTCTATTGAAGCAACGTCTACAGGCTACGGTATCTGACACCCTGCGGGAGTCAGATACCTGCATAACGGGCGCTGATAACGCTCATCGACCGCTAAAGGCGTGCCTTCGGAAATTTCTGACATATTCGACGAAATTTCTGTGCGGATGACATAGGTATTACGCGTAGTGTTACGTCACGCCGTATGTGGCTGAAGCAGAGCTTCAGCCACATACGGCAGGAAAATCACTTTTCGCAATCTGCCATGTCGCACTTTCATCTTTCCAGCCGCCACGGTGCCATGTGCCGCCGCATGCACCGCATTATTACCATCCGTCGTCAATACGAGAGCGGCTGGCCAGCATGCTGATCGATCCGCCGTGGCATGCCTTGTCGGACGCGTCTATTTTGTGGGCGATTGCCGTAACCGCGCTGGCCAGCGCCGCCCTGTTGCTGCTTGCCACGATGCGGCGCCAGCGGCGCAGCGCGCAACTGATGCGCGGCATGCTGCGCACCTACATGGTCGTGCTGGACGCCATACCCCTGCCCATTTACCTGCGCGACCGCGATCTTAAACTGATCGCCTGCAACACCGCGTACGCCCAGGCTTGCGGACAGCCGCGCACCGTGCTGGACCAGGCCTCCATTGACACCGCGGCCCGCTGGCTGGGCGCCGATGCACTGAATCTGCGTGAAATCGAACGCCAGTACCGAGACGTCATGAACAGCGGCCTGCCCGCCGTCGAAGACAGGACCATGCTGCTGCGCACGGGCCCCGCCACCCTGCAACACTGGACGTCACCCTTGCGCGATGCGTCCAACGCGATCATAGGCGTGGTCGGCGGCTGGCTCGACGTTACGGAACGCCGGCGTGCGCTGAATCAACTGGCCGAAGCGCGCGATCGCGCCGAGGCCGCCGATCGCGCCAAATCCACGTTTCTGGCGGCGGTCAGCCACGATATACGCACCCCCATGAACGCCATCATGGGCATGCTGGAACTGACGCTGCTGCAGGCCTCGCTGACCGCAAGCGAACGGCAGCAGCTGGACACCGCCCTGCAGTCGGCGCGCTCGCTGCTGTCGTTGATCGACGACCTGCTGCATCTGTCGAAGATGGAAGCCGGGAAACTCGATCTGAAGCCCGCTTTCGTGGGGCTGCGCGAGGTTGTGGAAGAGGTGGCGGGCGTATTCTCGCCGGTAGCCAACAGCAAGGGGCTGGCGCTGAATGTCGATGTCTCGCCGTCGGTCGCGCCCGCTCATTTTGTCGACGCGCTGCGCGTGAAGCAGATTCTGAACAACCTGGTTTCCAATGCCATCCGCTTTACCGAAAAAGGGCATGTTCATATCGGGGTGACGGCAACGCGCATTCACGAAGCGCATCAGTGGGTGCAGTTTTCCGTCACCGACACGGGCATCGGTATCCCGCCCCAGGCACTGCCCGTATTGTTCGAACCCTTCATGCAAGTGGACGGGGCGGCATCCAATGGCGGCGTGGGGCTGGGCCTGTCGATCTGCAAACGCCTGACGGACGTTCTGGGTGGCTACATACGGGTCAGAAGCACACTGGAAGCCGGTACCCAAGTCGTGGTGCGCCTGAAGCTGCCCGCGCGGCAAACGCCTGCCGAAGCCGTTGCCAACGCCATTGCCGAAGCGCCGGCCAAGCCCGATGGGCCCGCGTCGATTCTGGTGGTGGACGATCAGGCGTCCAATCGCATCTTGCTGGGACACCAATTGCGGCGCCTGGGCCATACTGTCGTCACCGCCGAAAATGGCCTGCAGGCACTGCGAGCCGCCGATAAGCGGATATTCAAGCTGGTGATCTGCGATTGCTCCATGCCGCAAATGAACGGCATGGAATTCGTACGCGCCCTGCGCAAGCGGGCCGACGCCAACAGCCGCATTCCGGTGCTGGGCTATACGGCAGGCACGCAAGATACCAATATGCGCGAAGCGCTGGAAGCCGGCATGAACATGGTGTTGTTCAAGCCGGTGGGGCTGGCCGAACTGAAGGCGGCCCTGCGGACCCACTTGCCCAATTAGTGGGCCACCCATCGGTCACCCATCGGTCACCCATCGACCACTCGTCGGCCACTGCCCAACCGCTATCCGGCCAGAATGGCCAGCGCCTGCGACAACCGTTCCACCGCCGGCTCATACAACAGCATCAACGCCCGCACCGTTTCGCCCTGGCCCTGCTGCGCCAGCGTTTCGACACGCAGGCTTAGCGCGGCCAGCGCCGCCGCGCCGGCCAGATGCGCCGTACCCTTGATGCGGTGCGCGCTGGCGCGCACGTCGGGCCAACGGCCCGCGGCACAGGCATCGCGCAGCTTGTGTAGATCGACGCGGTTCGTGGCAAGCAGGCTGGCAACGAGCTCGGCCGTGACCTCGGCGTCGCAGTCCACTAACTGCCCCACATGCTGCAAAATGGCCTCGTGTGCCGGCAGCGGCACGGCGTAGCCGGCGGCGGCCAGCGCGGCGGCCAGCGACGCTTCGGTAACGGGCAGGGGCAACCGGCCGCGGGCCGCGGCCGGTTGGGCGGACGCGACGCCGCTGGTCAGCACGATGGCGCCGGGCACGGCCACCGGCTGGTCCGGCGCGCTACCTAGCGCCCGCTGGCCCTCCACCGAATGAAGGATGATGACCGCATAATGGAAGTCTCCGGTGCCGTCCAGGCGGGGGGCTTCGCGTACGGACAGACCCAGCCCGGCAAGCGTGCCCGACACGCCGCTTTGGGCGGCCCACCCTGGTTGCGCGGATACGATCAAGGCGTGGTGCATGGCAGGCGGAAATGCGGGTTCAAGTGAATAGCGGCCGCGTTGCGGTCAATAGGCAATATGGTGCTTGCGGGCAAAGTCGACCAGCTCGACCAGGGTGTTTACGTCTAGCTTGGCCATCAGGCGGGTTTTATAGGTGCTGACCGTTTTGTTGCTGATGAACAGCGCGTCGCCGATGTCTTTGTTGGACATGCCGCGCGCCAGCATCTGCATGACGATGATTTCTTTGTCGGACAGGCGTTCGATTTTGTTCGTGCCCTTGGCTTCGGGGGACTCGGCCGCGCCGTTGACCACGTCGGGGAAGATGCTGTAGCCGGCCAGCACCGCCTCGATGGCGCGGACGATCTGCGGCAGTTCTTGCACCTTGCTGATGTAGCCCTGCGCCCCGGCGGCCTTGACGCGCGGCGCGAAAACGGCGGGGTCTTGCGCGGAGATAACCAGGATGCGGACATCGGGCTTGATGAGCTTGATGCGGGGAATGGCGTCCAGGCCGTTGATTTTGGGCAGGTCGATATCCAGAATGACCAGCCCGGGCTCGGACTGCCGCACGGCCTGCACGGCATCCTGGCCATTGCCCGCCTCGATGATTTCCGACACGCCCAGCATCTGCGACAGTTGCTGCCTGAGTATCAGCCGCAAGGAAGGGTGGTCGTCGACAATGAGTACGCAGGTCACGAGTTCAGTTCATCCATTGGTTAATGCACTTTTCCAGGTCGGCAAACGCCACGGGCTTGGCGAGCATTTCGTCCATTCCGCTATCGCGGCAGCGCTGTAATTGTTGGGCACTGCCGTCGGCCGTAACGCCGACGATGGGCATGCGGCCGCGCCACGCCTGCAGTTCTTGCCGGCGTACCTGGCGGGCAAGCTCGAAGCCGTCGATACCGGGCAACTGGCAGTCGGTAAAAAGCATGGCGTAGCTTCGCCTGGCCATTGCGTCGAGCGCTTGCTCGGCGGTGGCGGCCACGTCGCAGTCGAACCCCGCCCTGGCGAGTAATTGACGCAAGATGATGCGATAAGGTTCCTGGTCTTCGACCACCAGGACGCGCGCGCCGGCGGCGCGCGGCTGTTGAACGGCGGCCGGTGCGGCAGCCGCCGGCGCGACGGCCATGGCTGCCGCCGCCGCGGGGTCTGCCTGGGCCAAGGGCAGCCGAAGCTCGAAGGTGCTGCCGCGGCCGGGCGCGCTTTCGACCAGCCGGATAGATCCACCCAGCAGGCGGGCCAGGCGGTGGCACACCGCCAGCCCCAGCCCGCTGCCGCCGTAGCGCCGCGTGATGGAGACGTCTGCCTGGGCGAAGGGCAGGAACAGGCCCGCTTGCGCCGCCGCGGCGATACCGATGCCGGTATCGGCCACCGTCATGACGATATCTTGTAGGTGGGCGCCCGGCGCGGACTCGGCGCGGACGCTGACCCGGATCTGGCCGCGTTCGGTGAACTTGACCGCATTGCCCACCAGGTTCAGGGCAATCTGCTGAATACGGGTGGGGTCGCCCACGCGCTGCCAGTCCGTGTCCGGGTCCATGTCGAGCGTCAGCGCCAGGCCCTTGCGGCGCACCTGCAGCCGGAACACGCGCAGTACCTGGCCGAGCACGTCGCGCAAATCGAACGGCACGGATTCGGGTTGGACGTGCCTGGATTCCAGGCGCGAAAAATCGAGAATGTCGCCGATGATTTCCATTAACAGGCGCGCGGCGTTGTCGGCAAGCTCGTAGTACCGCTGCCTTTCGGATACCGATTCGGTGTGGCGGATGAGGTCGAGCGCGCCGATGACCGTGGCGAGCGGCGTGCGGATTTCGTGGCTCATGGTGGCCAGGAAACGGGCCTTGGCGGCGGCGCTGGCTTCGGCGTCGTGCTTGGCCTGGGCAAGCACCCGCGCCTGCTCGTATTCGGCGGTGGTGTCGGCCCAGTAGCCTGTCCATTGGATGGAGCCATCGGGCTTGCGGGCGGGCTTGCCCGTGCCGATGCGTATCCGGCCCTGGCCGTCTGGATGCCGCACTTGAAGGTCGGCGCGGATGGGCTGCAGTTCGGCCCCGCACCGCGCAATGAGCTGCTGGACGGCGGCGCGATCGGCGTCGGGCAGGCAGCGCAGCCAGTTTTCGGCGTCGGCCATGATGTCGTCGGCCCGGCAGCCCATGAAGCGCTCGGTATAGCCCACCACCTGGGGAAAGCTGCAGTGCCCCTGGCTGTCGAGGCGCAGGAAAAACAGCGCGACCCGTCTGCTGGCGGCAATGCTTTCTATGGCAAGGCGCAGGTCATTTTCGCGCGACTGCAGGGTATCGCGCTCTAGCCGAAGGCGAGAGCGATCGAAAAACAGGAAGGCCGCCGTGCCCAACGCGATGGGCGCAAAGAACACCAAGATGGCGATCCAGGCCGCTTCTGGATGGTTGGCCGGCATCGAACCCTCTGCCCGATGTAGATGACACCACGCCACATAGGGTACATCGGAAGGCTGGTTCGGCAAACGGGTAAGAATGATGGCGCGGCCATGTGATACGGAAATGAACGTATTGTGGCGGACCGGCCGCGCGAGCAAATTGCGGGTGATCAATTTCTTACTGATCAAGCTGCAAGAGCGCCGCGGGCGGCCCCAGTTCGGCGATGATGAATTCGATGAAAGCGCGCACCTTGGCCGCCACATGGCGACGCGACGGATAGACGGCGTAGAGGTAGGTGTCGATCATGGTCCAGTCGTTCAGCACGGCGCGCAGGCGGCCATGCGCGAGGTCGTCTTCGACGTAGGTGCGCGGCACCAGGCTGAGCCCGACACCGGCCCTGAGGGCGTCGCGCAGGGCCAGGCTGGAATTGACCTGGTAGCGCCCGCGCACGGGCACGCGGGCGGTCTGGCCCTTGCGCCGGAATGTCCATTCGTCGGCGTGCCCCGACAAGGTAAACCGCAGGCAGTTGTGCCGCAGCAGCGCATCGGGCGTATCGGGCACGCCGTGTGCGTTGAAATAGGCCGGCGCGCCGCACAATACGTGCGGCAGCACGGTAAGGGGGCGAGCAACCAGGGAAGAATCTTCGAGGTGATCGGTGCCGCGTATGGCCACGTCGAAGCCTTCTTGGATGAGATCGACGCGGCGGTCTTCGAGGTGCAGGTCGAGCGTAAGCCCGGGGTAGGCGTTCAGGAAGGCCGGAATGGCGGCGGACAGGCGGGTCAGCGTCAGCGACATGGGCGCGCTGACCCGCAGCACGCCGCTGGGCTGGGCTTGCATGGGGGCCAGCGAACGGCCGGCTTCGTCGAGGTCGTCGAGGATGCGGCTGACTTGTTCGTAGTACAGCGTGCCGGCTTCGGTAAGGCTGATGCGGCGGGTGGTGCGATGCAGCAGTCTGACGCCCAGATAGGATTCGAGTTCGCTGATGTTTTTGCTGGCCGCCGCCGGCGATATTTGCATGTGGCGGGCCGCCTGCACAAAACTGCCCCGCTGGACGATATTGCGGAAAACACGAAGGGCGGTAAGGTGTTCCATCTATTATTAATTGTTAGTTAATAGTGAATGCACTCCGAAGTGGATTATCAATTATAGGTAGGACAAGTAGCCTGATGTTCATGCAGGCAAAAAAGCAGGCGAACGGCGATTGTTTTCAGCGCCGCTGCTTTTGTTGCAGCTTGGTCCTGGACGCGGCAACAGAGAGCAATCTTGATGAAACCCATGAAACGCGGTGCCGACATTCTTGCCACCGCCCTGGCGCCCGCCATCTGGGGCAGCACTTATATTGTGACGACGGGCATGCTGCCGCAGGGCTACCCGCTGACGGTGGCCATGCTGCGCGCCCTGCCGGCGGGCCTTTTGCTGTTGTTGTGGGGCCGCCGGTTGCCCCACGGCATCTGGTGGCTGCGCAGCCTGCTGCTGGGCGCGCTGAATTTCGCGTTGTTCTGGGCCATGCTGTTCGTCACGGCCTACCGGCTGCCCGGCGGGGTGGCCGCCACATTGGGTTCGATCCAGACCCTGATCGTGATCGGCCTGGCCCGCCTGCTGCTGGGCGCGCCGGTGCGGACGGGATCGGTCGTGGCGGCGGTAGCGGGCATCGGCGGCGTGGCGCTGCTGGTGCTGACGCCCGACGCGGCGCTGGACCCCATCGGCATCGCCGCCGGGCTGCTGGGCGCGATGGCGATGGCGCTGGGCACGGTGCTTAGCCGCCGCTGGCAGCCGCCCGTGCCGGCGCTGACTTTTGCCAGCTGGCAACTGACGGCGGGCGGCCTGGTGCTGCTGCCCTTCGTGGCCTGGCTGGAACCGCCCCTGCCCCCGCTGACGGCCGCCAACCTGGGCGGCCTGGTTTATCTGGCGGTGATCGGCGGCGCGTTTACCTATGCGTTGTGGTTTCGCGGCCTGGCGCGCCTGGGGCCGGCGGCGGTGGCCGCGCTGGGCTTCCTGAGCCCGGTAACGGCGGTGGTGCTGGGCTGGAGCCTGCTGGGGCAGAACCTGAACCTGCCGCAACTGACGGGCATGGTGATCGTCATCGGTAGCGTATGGGTGGTGCAGTGGGCGCAGGCGCGGGAACCGAAAGCGGCGCCGCTATCGGCGGCCCGCCGCCCGCGTACGGAATCCGCCCCGTGATGCCGCGAAAACCTCAAAGACGGAATCCGTCGCCTTCTCCTCCGGCCATTACCACCCCCGACGATCGCGCGGCTACCTCGCGCAGCACGTTCTTCAGCTTGGTCAGCTCATGCCGGAAGCGCTCCGTCGGCCCGGCCAGCGTCAGCGCGGCCACGCATTGCCCCTCGGCGTCGAATACGGGCGCGGCGACGGCGGCAAGGCCGACCATATAAACATCGATGGCAGCGGCCACGCCCTCTTTGCGGATCTGTTCCAGTTCCCGCCGCAGCCAGACGCGATTCATGGGCACCGCGGTCTTGGCCTTGAACGCCACGGAACTCAAGTATGAGTCGCGCCAGGCCTTGTCAGTGTAGGCCAGCAACAGGCGCCCCGCCGAGCTGGCGTACAAAGGCCGGGTCGTGCCGACCGCAATGTGGTACCGGACGGGATGCGGGCTGGGGATGATCTCGACATAGGTCGCAACCTCTGCCTCGCGGTTGAGCACGCTGAGCAACACGGATTCGCCGGTACGTTCGGCGAGCTCTTCCATGAACGGGCGGATCAAGCGGGGAAAATTCCAGCTCGCGAGCACGCGGGAAGACAAACGGTATATCGAGGGCCCCAGCCGGTACACGCCGCCGTCATTGACCAGGTACTCATCGGCCACCAGCGGTCGAAGCAAGTTCAAGAGACTGCTCTTGGGCGACTTCAGGGCGAGGCTGAGATCCGTAAGGGAAACGCCATCGCCGACTTCCGATAACACGCCGAAGATCCCCAGGACGCGGGTAAGCGACCGGGGACCCGTCACATCGCGGTCAGCATCGGCGGCCGATTCGCTCTTGTCTGCTCTTGCCATGGTGATGCCTGCCTATTCAAAAAATATGGGGTACCACCCCAAATATGATTTCAGACAGCGCCATGTTACTCGACCGGCATCACGGCAAATTCCCGCCCGCGACCGTGCGTGGCGGTGGGTTCAAACTGTCCGCGTCCCGCCGAAGTCCGGTTTGCGTTTTTCCAGGAAAGCGTCAATGCCTTCCTTGCCTTCCGGCCCGGCGAAGCCGATGAATTCCAGGGCCAACGATGCGTCGAAAATGGGGGTTGCCGACTTGACCCAGTGGTTCAACATCATCTTTGTCCAGCGAACCGCGGCCGGGGCCCCTTCCGCCAGGCGAGTGGCCACGGCCACCGCGCGGGCCTCGACCTCGTCATCGGGAACCGCCAGCGATATCAAGTTCATGCGCTCGGCTTCTTCGCCCGAGAACGCCTCTGCGGTCAGCAGAAAATACTTGGCCTTCGCCACGCCGCACAGTAGCGGCCAGATGATGGTGGCATGATCGCCCGCGGCCACGCCGATTTTCAGGTGGCCGTCGGAAAACTTGGCGTCTTTTGCCGCAATGGAAACGTCGGCAAGAATCACGCATGCCAGGCCCGCCCCCACGGCCCACCCCCGGGCGGCACTGACGATGGGTTTGCGGCAGTCGAGCATGCCCATGACCAGCTTGCGCGCTTCGGCCATGACCTCCATCCGCAGATGATAATCGTCGCACACCTTGCGCTCGTGGTTAAGGTCTCCCCCGGCCGAGAACGCCTTGCCTTCCCCGGTAATGATCACGGCCGACACGCTTTCATCGGTGTCTACGTCGTGCCAGATTTCCGACACCTCGCGGTGCAGAATCGCATCCATCGCCCCCATCTTCAACGGCGAGCGCATCGTAATCCGCAGCACGCGCGGGTGGGGGCGATCAAAAGCGAGCCGTTGATAGCGGCTGTAACGGTCATTCATTTCAGCTTCCTCTAGAGTGTTGCTTCTTCGTGGCGCGGCGCCGGGAAATCACGCCAGGACTCCGGCTGATCGAAGCTCTGCCAGCCGTTCGGGCGTTATCCAGGATGCGAGGGCATGGGCGGTGTTCTCGGCCGTTGGCTTCTGGGGCGGGTAAGGGGTGCCGGGCCGGGTGCGCGAAAACCGGGGGGCCGGCGCGGGCTGTACCACCCCATCGACCTGGACATACGTGTTGCGGGCTTGCAGATGCGGGTGATGCGGGGCTTCTTCGAACGTCAGCACGCCCGTCACACAGGCGTCGGTATGCTCGAGCAGCGCAACCCATTCGTCACGGCTTTTTTCCAGAAAGCGCGCGCGCAGCAGTTCCCTGCAGTCCGCCCAGTGTTCCTTGTTGCTTTGAGGCCCGGCCTGGCCGGGATCTATATTCAGCGCCCGCAGCAATACCGAGAAAAACTTCGATTCGATGGGGCCAACGCTGACGTATTTGCCATCGCTGCACCGGTAGCAGTCGTAAAACGGAGCGCCGCCATCCACAAGATTGCTTCCCCGCCCCTGCTGCCAGATGCCGCCCGCGATCATCCCGAAGAACGTCGCGGACAGGTGCGCCGCCCCGTCGACAATGGCGGCGTCTACCACCTGGCCCAGGCCCGTCTGGCGCGCGTTCAGCAAGGCAGCCAGCATCCCGACCGCCAGATACAGGGCGCCCCCCGCGTAGTCGCCGACGACGTTCAAGGGAATGGAGGGCGCCTGCCCCGGGCGGCCAATGGCATCCAGCAACCCGGTAATTGCCAGATAGTTGATGTCGTGGCCGGCATAGGCCGACAACGGCCCGTCCTGGCCCCAACCGGTCATTCTTCCGTAGACCAGGCGTTTATTGCGGGCCAGGCAGGGTTCTGGCCCCAATCCAAGGCGTTCCATGGTGCCCGGCCGAAACGCTTCCAGGACCGCGTCTGCCTGCTCGATCAGTTCCAGGGCCGCGCCGGCGGCCTGCCCGCACTTCAGATCGAGCGCGATGGAACGCCTGTTCCGCAGCAGCGTGTCGTACTGCAAGGGACGAGGAATACCAAGATTTGCCGGCTGCTTGCGGTCAATTCGCAGCACCGTGGCACCCAGGTCCGCGAGCAGCATGGCACACATCGGGCCGGGGCCTATTCCGGCAAACTCCACTATCTTGATTCCCGCCAGCGGACCAGACATTTCGCTATCTCGCATTGATGAGTAATGGCCGGGCTCATTCGGGCTGGATGCCCGCCGCCTTCACCGCCTGGCCCCAACGCTGGTATTCAGACTCGATGAAATCGGCGTACTCGCGAACCGATGAAGCGCGAACTTCCGCCCCGGAACTGGCGATTTTTTCCCGGATTTTCGGGTCTGCCAGCACCTGGTTTACCGACGCATTGAGTTTTGCGATGACCTCGTCCGGCGTGCCCGCCGGGGCCATGATTCCGGACCATGCGCCGAATTCGACCCCGGGCAGAATGGTCTCGGCCAGGGTCGGCACGGCGTCGGCGCCGGGCAGCCTCTTCATGCTGGTCACGGCAAGCCCGGTCAACTGGCCGTCTTTGACCAGCGGCAAGATCACCGCCGACGTGCCCATATAGAACTGCACGTGTCCCCCCAACAGATCGGCGACCGCCGGCGCTTCGCTTCGGTACGGCACGTGAACGGCGTTGGCCTTGATGCTGTCCAGCAACTGCACTGTCGCCAGATGCGTGATGTTGCCTTTGCCCGCCGACCCATAATTGACGGCTCCGGGATTTTTCTTCAGGTAATCGGCGAATTCCTGCACGGTCTTTACCGGCACCGATCGGTTCGCGGCCAGGACCAATGGCATATTGATCGTCATCGAGACCGGTTTCAGGTCTTTCCTGAAATCGTATTTCAGATCCGAATACAGGTAGGGGCTTAACACCAGGGAAGAGGTGTTGTACAGCAGCGTGTACCCGTCGCCTTTGGCGCGAGCCACCGTTTCGTTGGCGATATTGCCATTTGCGCCGGGCCGGTTTTCTACTACCACCGGCACGTTGAGCTTGTTTGAAAGCTCCGCGGCAATCTCGCGAAGCATCGCGTCGGTTCCGCCCCCAGCGGCAAAGCCTATGACGATGCGTATGGGACGGGAAGGATAATTCTGTTCGGCCAGCACGGGCTGGATGGCGCCAATGGCAAGCGCGGCTGCCGCGGCAAGCATGCAAAAGAATCGGTTCATTGTTTGTCTCCTTATTCTGCCTCTGCTGACCGGAGGCTTGCTATGGGTGGTGGACGGTAAAGCTGGGCTGACGCTTCTCTTTGAACGCCGCAAGGCCTTCGGCGACATCGGCCGACATCAGTGCGCCAAGGGCCATGTCGATTTCTGTTTTTTTTCCGCGCGCCATGGCCTGTTCGTGCGCGCTGCGCGCCAGGTGCTTCATGCGTGCCATTCCTGCCTGGCTGCGGGTCGCTATGGTTTGCGCATAGGCCATTGCCGCGGGCAACGCGCCGCCGTCGTCTTCGACGTAATTGACCAACCCCCAGGCCAAGGCGGTATCCGCGTCTATCCATCGCACGCCAAGAAATAGGTCAAGCGCGCGGCGCTGCCCGACGACCATGGGAAGCCGCTGGCTGCCGCCCCAGCCGGGAATCAGCCCGAACTGGCCGTGTTGATCGCCAAACCGGGCGGACCGCCCGGCGAACGCGATGTCGCACGCCAGCATGAGCTCCAGGCCCCCCGCCAGGCACAGCCCTTCTATGGCCACGCAAATGGGCAGCCGGCTACGTTCGAGCCGATTCAGCACGTGATGCCCGAAGGCCAGGAATTCCCGAAGGCGATTCTCGTCGTTTCGCACTTCTTCGACCTCATCCAGCTGGGCGCCCGTGCAGAAATTCTTGCCTTGGCCGCATAGCACAATGGCCGCGATTTCGTCGGATTGCTCCAGCGTATCCAGCGCCGTCTCGATCTCTTGGAACAGCTTCATCGAAAGGCAGTTGAACTTCTCGGGACGGGCCAGCCGCAATACGCCCACGGCGCCTTCGCGCGTCACTTCCAGAAGGGATTCCACGTCGAGTCCTCCGTCAGCCGGCCATGGTTAATCCGCCCGATACGCTCAGGACCTGGCCGGTAATGAACGCGGCATCGTCACTGGCCAGGAAGCAGACGGCCCCGGCGATATCTTCGGGCTGGCCAAGCCGGCCAAATGGAATCGCCCGGGTCAACGCATTTTTCAGCTTCTCGGCGTTTTCGCCTTCGCCGGCGAAATCGTGGAATAGCGCGGTATCTGTCGGCCCGGGGCACACGACATTGACGTTGATTTTTTTACGGGCAACCTCGCGCGCGATCGTCTTGGAAAAGGCGATGATCCCGCCCTTGCACGCGGAGTACACCGACTCGCCCGACGAACCGACCCGCCCGGCATCGGATGAGATATTGACGATTCGTCCGGAACCGCGTTCGCTCATGGTCTTCAGCACGGCCCGATGCATATTCAGCGGACCGAGCAAATTGATGGCGATGATTTTTTGCCAGATATCCGGGGTGGTATCCACGAACCGGGCCCCGTAGTCCCACCCCGCGTTGTTCACCAGGACGTCGACCGGCCCGAGGTCTGAGCCGATTCTGGCTACCGTGGCCTCGACGGCGGCGGTATCGGTAATATCAACGTCATAGGCGGCCGCCTTGCCGCCCGACGTCCCGATGCCTTCGGCAACGGCTTGCGCCGCCTCGGCATTGCGATCCAGCACGGCGACCTGGGCGCCGTATTGCGCGAATCGTTGGCATAAGATGCGCCCGATGCCGCCCGCGCCGCCCGTGATGATCACCGTCTTGCCTGTCAGTCCTTGCATATCGCCCTCAATCAGTTTTCGTCAGTCGAGTGCCCCGCGCGGGGCGCTAAGCCTGTAGTTCCGCTATGGCTGTCTCGGCAAGCCCGGCCTCTCGCAGCACGCTGGCCGTATGCTGTCCCAGGCGCGGCGGCGGCAACCGGAAGCCGGCGGGCGTCTCGGAAAAGCGTTGGGGAACAGCGGTGGTCACGACGGTGCCCTCGGTGGGGTGTTCGTAGCGCTGGAAGAAACCGGTGTGCGCCAGATGATCGTTGCTGAATAGATCTTCCAGCCGGTTCATCGGGCCGTGCGGAATGTCGGCCTGGTCGAACAGCTTGCCCAGGTCCGCTGTGCTATGGGTCGAAATTGCCTGCGCCACCATGGCATAAAGATCGTTGATGTTCCGGGTACGCTCGGTCAGCGTTGCGTACTTCGGGTCGGCCATCGCCTCTTTCAGCCCCAATGCCGCAAGAAGACGGCGCCACTGCTCGTCGTTGACGGCCAGCACGCAGATGAATCCGTCTTGGGTGGCGTATGGCCGCCTATGGGGCGACAGCGCCCGCACATACCCCAGCCCGTGAGGGTCTCCGAATGTTCCCGACCACAAATGCTCTATCAGATTGAACGAAAGCATCGATTCGAACATGGGAACCTGTACCTGCTGCCCCTTGCCGGTGCGCTCGCGGCTGTATAGCGCCATGCCTATCGCGGACGCCAGATAAACGCCGCAGGTCTTGTCTGCAATGACCGTGGGCAGGTAACCCGGTGTGCCGGTCGCCAGGCGCACCATGTCCGCCAGGCCGGTTTCTCCCTGGATGACATCGTCGTAGGCGGGCCGGTCGCGATAGGGGCCGCCGGGGTCGTAGCCGGGCGCGGACGCGTAAATCAGGCGCGGATAGCGCGCGGCAAGGTCGGCATAGTCGAGCCCCAGGCGCACGGCCGCCCGTTGCCGCATGCTATGAACCAGCACGTCCGCGCCTTCGGCGAGCTGGAACAGGGCATCGCGGCCGCTGCTTTTTTTCAGATCCAGCACCACGCTGCGCTTGTTGCGGTTCATATTCAGGAAGAAAGCCGACATGCGCGGATTCCGGCCATGGCCGGAATCGCGCATGGGATCTCCTTGAGGGGGTTCGACCTTGATCACGTCGGCCCCCATGTCCCCCAGGATTTGCGTGGCGACCGGACCCAGCACATTGATCGTCAGGTCCAGCACCCGGACGCCCGAAAGCGGGCCGCCGGTTCCGTCTGTAGTGGCATTCGACACTGTGGCTCTCCGGGCGCCTACGCGCGGCACTTGACCATTCTTAGCGGGGTGTACGTCAGCACCACCTTGCCGTCCTGGTTGACGACTTTGTTTTTGGTGCGCACCAGGCCTCGCCCGGGGCGGCTTTTGGAAAGCCGTGCCTCGATCACTTCACATTCGACATGGATGGTGTCGCCGGCGAACGCCGGATTTTCTATGTTCAGTTCCATGTTCAGGAAGGCGTAGCCCGTCTTCTGCATGGTGGACTGCGCCAGCAGGCCTTCGGCGTAGCAGTAGCTCAATGCGCCCGGCGCCAGCCTTCCTTTGATGTCGGACTCGTGCTTGAGAAACTCCATGTCTGTAAAGAGCACTTCCGTCATGTGGATGACGTTGCAGAACGCGCAGATGTCCGCGTCCAGGATCGTCCGCGCGAGCGTTCTGAATTTTTTTCCGACGGGCAAATCCTCGAAGTGCAAGCCAATGCCGACCGTTTCCATGTGTATTCCTCCGTTTTGTTTTGGTTGACAGCTTCTCGCGGTCAGTGCGATACCCGACCCAGAATCTGGTTGGCGATGATGTTGCGTTGAATCTGATTGGTACCCTCGATAATTTGCAGGACTTTCGCGTCCCGGAAATAGCGGTTGATGGGGTACTCGTTCGAGACGCCGGACGCGCCATACAGCTGCACGGCATCTGTTGCCACTTTCATTGCCGTATCCGTGGCGAAGCATTTGGCCATGGCGGCAATGGACGCGAACTCCGGCCCCCGCTGGCCGGCATCGACCATCGCGGCGGCGCGATACACCAGATTCCTGGCCGCCTCTGTCTGCATGGCCATATCGGCCAGCATCCACCGGATTCCCTGGAATTCCGATACGCTTTTTCCGAACGCGTTGCGGTTCTTGACGTACTCGCTAGCCAGGTCGATGGCCCCCTGGGCCAGGCCTACGCCTCTGGCGCCGATGAGCGGCCGGCTTTTGTTGAACGTTTCCATTACCAGCTTGAACCCGGCACCGGCCTGCCCCAGCAAGTTGGCATCGGGCACAAAGACATCGTCCAGAAACAGCGGACATGACGGGACGCCGCGCGCGCCCATTTTTTCTTCTTTGCGGCCCAC
The DNA here is from genome assembly GCA_017745595.1 of Bordetella petrii. Taxonomy (GTDB): domain Bacteria; phylum Pseudomonadota; class Gammaproteobacteria; order Burkholderiales; family Burkholderiaceae_B; genus Bordetella_A; species Bordetella_A petrii_C. Next base: position 16,619 of record WMBV01000043.1, on the reverse strand, counting down.
CGTCAGGCCGGGAGTTCCGCGCTCGACGATGAAGAGATCGATGCCCGGCTTGCGGTCGCCGCTTTCGGTTTTTGCGGCAAGCAGGATGAAATCCGCGATGTGCGAGTTCGTGCACCAGATCTTCGATCCCGTCACGCGATAGCCGTTTTCTACCCGGATGGCCCTGGTACGGATGCCGGCGACGTCCGACCCGCTTTGGGGCTCGGTGGTGGATATGGCCCCGCGAATCCGCCCCGCGGCCAGATCGGGCAAGTAGCGCTCTTTTTGCTCGTCGCTTCCCCCCGCGAGAATGGCCCCGAACGGAACCCATTGCAGCAGCAACAGGTAGGCCGTGTTGTAGCAAACCCGGCCGAACTCTTCGATGGCCAGGCACGCCGAAACCATGCTGCCCGTGCCGCCGTAGCGCTCGGGAAAGGGAAGCGTGAATAGCCCCAGGTCTTGAAGCAGATCGAACATGTCTTGCGGATATTCCGCGGAGCGGTCGATCTGGTCGGCACGGGGCGCGACTTTGTCGTGCGCCACGCGACGGATCAGGTCCCGGATGTGAATTTGGTCTTCTGAAAACACAAACCGCTCCTTCTAGCGTATGCCTGATTGACCGGGCCCCGCGTCTTGAAACGGGGGCTGCGAGCCGGCATTCGTTGATGTTAATTTATGAACTTTGTTCGACTATATAAACCAATAGGCCACGATGTCAATAAGCGAAAAGGCCTTTCGCTACCCGGGCCGGACCTCCAGCACGATGCGCCCCCGGGCCTTGCGCGTTTCGATCTGCCGCAATGCCGCGCGGAAGTCGGCAAGCGGAAAAATGTCGGACACATAGGGCCGCAAATGCCCGCTGGCTGCCTGGGAAAGCATCCACTCCCGATAGGCGGCGCCCTCTTCGGGCTTGCGCCGGGTGTGTTCCAGCGCCCGGACCCCAACGACGCTGCAGCACTTCAGCAATGCCTGGTTTGTGCGCATTTCGGGGATGCGCCCGCCGGCAAAGCCGACCACCAACAGCCTTCCGCCCCAGCCGATACAGCGCAAGGACCGGTCGAACACATCGCCGCCAACCGTGTCGAAGATCACGTCGGCCCCGGCGCCGGCAGTGATGTCCATGACGGCCGCCGAGAAATCCTGGCTGGTGTATTCGATCAAGTGATCCGCGCCGCGCCCCGCGGCCAAGGCGAGCTTGTCCGCGGTCGAGGCCGTTGCAATCACCGTGGCGCCCAATCGCTTGCCGACCTCGACCGCCGCCAGCCCGACGCCGCCGGCGGCGCCATGCACCACCAAGACTTCCCCGGCCCCGAGATGCCCGCGCTGCAATAGCGCGTTCGTGGCGGTGGACGTCGCCACCATGAAGGCGGCGCCTTCCGCGAAACTGAAGCCGTCGGGAAGCGGCAGCGTATCGGCCGCCGGCACGACGATTTCTTCCGCGTAGCAGCCGTGCCACGCCCAGCACATGACGCGCTGCCCGATATGGCTGGTGGGCAGGCCATCCCCCACCTCGGTCACCACGCCGGATGCCTCCATGCCCAAGATGAATGGCAGCGGCGGCTTGATTTGGTACTTGCCCCCCGAGGTCAAGAGATCGGGAAAATTCACGCCCGCCGCATGGATAGCGATGCGAAGCTCGCCTTGCCCCACCGGCCGGGCCGGAAACTCTTCCAGTTTCAGAAGATCCGGCCCGCCCGGGCCATGGCACACCACCCCCCAATTCATCGCGCCCCCCTCTTCTTGCCTTGCCGCTCATGCCCGATGGCAGTGCAGGTGTCGGCGTCCGAATCCAATGATGTTCAAGTTTATGAATCATGGTCGATTATTAGAATTAAAATTTCACTAACAGGCCCTTTTCGTTTGCCAAAGGCGGCCCCGCGCGGCGGCGGGCCATCCTGGCCGTTAACTTGAAGTTAAAAATGATTTGAGTCGCCCGCCGTGGCGCGGGGCGCCGCGCTGGGTACAGTGCCCGACAAGCAAGCCGGCGACGGTCGCCGGCCAGGAGCCAGGCATATGAAGACCTATCGCATCGCCACCATTCCCGGCGACGGCATCGGCAAAGAAGTGATTCCCGCGGGCCGGCAGGCCATGCAGGCGTTGGCCGAGGCCGACGGTTCGTTCGCGTTCGAGTTCTACGATTTCGACTGGGGCGGCGACTATTACCGCCGCCACGGCATCATGATGCCGGCCGACGGGCTGGACAGCCTGCGCGACAAGGACGCGATTCTGTTCGGGTCGGCGGGCGACCCGGACATCCCCGACCACATCACGCTATGGGGCCTGCGGCTGAAAATTTGTCAGGGCCTGGACCAGTACGCCAACGTGCGCCCCACGCGCATTCTGCCCGGCATCGATGTGCCGCTGAAGCGCTGCGCGCCGGACCAGCTGGACTGGGTGATCGTGCGCGAGAATTCCGAAGGCGAATATTCGGGCGTGGGGGGCCGGGTCCACCAGGGGCTGCCCATCGAGGCCGCCACCGACGTATCCATGATGACGCGCGCCGGGGTCGAGCGCATTCTGCGCTTTGCGTTCCGCCTGGCGCAGTCGCGGCCGCGCAAGCACCTGACCGTGATCACCAAGTCGAATGCCCAGCGGCACGCCATGGTGATGTGGGACGAAATCGCGCTGGAGATCAGCCGCGAGTTTGCCGATGTGCGCTGGGACAAGGAACTGGTGGACGCCGCCACCGCGCGCATGGTCAACCGCCCCGCGTCGCTGGACACCATCGTGGCCACCAATCTGCACGCCGACATTCTGAGCGACCTGGCGGCCGCGCTGGCGGGCAGCCTGGGCATCGCGCCCACCGGCAACATCGACCCCGAACGCCGCTTTCCGTCGATGTTCGAGCCCATCCATGGATCGGCCTTCGACATCATGGGCAAGGGGCTGGCGAATCCGGTCGGCACGTTCTGGTCGGTGGTGATGTTGCTGGAGCACCTGGGCGAACACCAGGCGGCGGCGCGCATGATGCGGGCCGTGGAAAGCGCGACCGCCGACCCGTCGCTACATACGCGCGACCTGGGCGGCACGGCGACCACCGCGCAGGTCACGCAGGCCGTCTGCCGTCACCTGCAAGAAGCGGCGGCCCGGGTGCGCGCGGCCTAGCGCGCAATCCATTCGTCAATAAGAAAGAGGAGACACCATGAAACTTGCGAAGAACAGCCTGCGCCGCGCGCTGGCCGGCGCGCTGTGCGCCACGGGCATCGCGCTGGCGGCCGGCGCGGCCGCGCAGTCGTACCCGACCCGGCCGGTCAGCCTGGTGGTGCCGTTTCCGGCCGGCGGCACGACCGACGCGCTGGCGCGCGCGCTGGGCGACGAACTGGCCAAGAGCCTGGGCCAGCCGGTGGTGGTGGAAAACAAGCCCGGCGCGGGCGCCACGCTGGGCGCCGACTACGTATCCAAGGCCAAGCCCGATGGCTACACGTTGCTGATGGGCGCGGTGCACCACACCATCGCCACCAGCGTATACCAAAGCCTGAACTACGATTTCCAGAAAGATTTCGCGCCCGTCACCACGGTGGCCCTGGTGCCGAACATTCTGGTGGTGAACCCCAAGGTGCCGGCCCGCAACGTGCAAGAACTGCTGGAGCTGGCGCGCAAGGAACCGGGCAAGCTGACCTTCGGCTCTAACGGCATGGGCACGGCGCAGCATCTGATCGGCGCGCAGTTCCAGGACCTGGGCGGCGTGAAGCTGCTGCATGTGCCCTACAAGGGCAGCGGCCCGCTTACCACCGACCTGCTGGGCGGCCAGATCGACATGTCGTTTGACACCATCACGCCAGTGCTGCCGCACATCAAGTCGGGCAAGCTGCGCGCCCTGGCCGTTACCACCAACCAGCGCTCGGCCGCCCTACCCGACGTGCCCACGCTGCAGGAAGCCGGGCTGAAGGACTTCAACATGGGCACCTGGTTCGGCGTGCTGGCGCCCGCCGCCACCCCGCCCGAAGTGGTGGCACGCCTGAACAGCGAAATGGTGAAGATCATCAAGTCGCCCGGATTCGGCAAGCGCATGGCCGAGATCGGCGCCGTGCCCATCGGCGACAGCAGCGCGCACATGGCGCAGCAGATCAAAGAAGACACCGAACGCTACGCCAAGCTGGTGAAGCAGGCGAACGTGGCGATCAATTGATGGGGGCGGGTGCCTGACCTGATGCGGGTGCCTGACCCCCGGGTGAAAGCAGGTGTCTGACTCCCTGGTGAAAGCAGGTGTCTGACTCCCGCAGGGTGTCAGACACCGATGAAGGGCAGCGGGCTTCCCGGTATTTCGGTGTCTGACACCCTGCGGGAGTCAGACACCTGGCAGCCCACCTGGCTGGCCAGGCCCCCCACTCACCACGCCGCGGCGGCTCCGCCCTGGCGCCGGTCCTGGAAGTAATCCACCAGAAAATCAATGAAGACGCGCACTTTGGCCGACAGGTGGTTGCGTTCGGGAAATACGGCGTGGATGTCGGCGGGCGGCAGCGCGTAATCTTGCAGCAATAGTTCCAGGCGCCCCGAGCGCAGGTAGCGCGCCAGGTCCCATTCGGCGCGCTGCAGAATGCCCAGCCCGGCCAGGCCCCAGGTCAGCGTGACCTCGCCATCGTTGCTGCTCAGGTGACCGCGCACTTTCACCGTTTCGGTGTGTTCGCCCTGCGTGAAGCGCCATAACCCATAGGTATCTTCGTTCTGGCGCAGCACGATGCATTGGTGGCGCGCCAGATCTTGCGGCGCTTGCGGGCGGCCGTGCTTCTTCAGATAGGCGGGCGCGGCGCACACCAGGCGGCGGTTCGGCGCGATGCGGCGGGCGATCAGGCGAGCGTCGGGGATGTCGCCGAAGCGGATGGCCACGTCGAAAGCATCCTGCACGAAGTCGCCGGGCGCGTCGGTCAATTGCAGTTGCACCTCGACATCCGGATAGCGGCGCGCGAACAATACGATGGCCGGCGCGATGTAGCTGCGGCCGAAGCCCAGCGGCGCATTCACTTTCAGCAGGCCGCGCGGCTGCGCCTGACGATTGCCCATGAGCTGGTCCAGGTGCTCGATGTCGCTAAGAATGCGGCGGGCATTTTCCAGGTACAGCTCGCCCTCGGCCGTCAGGCTGATGCGGCGGGTATTGCGGTTGAGCAGACGCACGCCCAGGCGGTCTTCGATCTGTGCCAGCCGCTTGCTGACCGCGGCGGTGGTCACGCCCATTTCGCGCGCGGCGGCCGAAAAGCTGCCTGCGCGCACGAGTTCGACCAGCAATTGCAGTTCTTGGGACTGGCCCATGGCATTGGCGTCGTGCGGAAAGTGCTGGCCATAGTAGCGCAGGGGCATCCGCGCATGGCCCCGGGGGCGTTTAAGATGAGAGTGGTTTCCATTATCATGGACACGGACGCGCCGCGTTCGCATACAGGAGCAAGCCCCTTGAGCACCCCCACGTATACCCAACTGGCCGCCGAACTGCGGGCCCGCAACGACGCGCTGGCGGCGGCGCAGCCCGGGCAGCGCGCGCGCAACCTGGCGCAGGCGCTGGGCGTGTCCGAAGCGCAATGGGTGGCCGCGCAATGCAATGGCCTGCGCGCCACCGCCCTGACCGGGGCCGCCTCGCCGCAGGCTGTTTTCCGCGAGCTGGGCACGCTGGGCGACGTAATGGCGCTGACGCGCAACGAATGGTGCGTGCACGAACGCCACGGCCGCTATGAATCGATCCAGGCCAACGGGCCGGTGGGCCTGGTGCTGGGCCCCGACATCGACCTGCGCGTGTTCTTCAGCGGCTGGGACACGGCGTGGGCGGTCGAGCAGGAAGGCCGGCACAGCCTGCAGTTTTTCGACCGCGCCGGGGTGGCGGTGCACAAGGTGTACCGCACCGACGCCACCGATGCGGCCGCCTACGATGCGCTGGTGGCGCGCTACGCGGGCGAACCCGCCTGGCCCCGGACCCAGCCCTATTCCGCCAACGACGAAGCGGACACGGTCAGCGACCCGCAAGCCCTGCGCAGCGCCTGGCAGGCCATGCAGGACACCCACGAATTCTTTCCCATGCTGCGCAAGTTCAAGGTGTCGCGGCTGGCCGCCCTGGATGCCGCGGGCATCGACCTGGCCCAACGCGTGCCGCCCGACACGGCCGAACGCATGCTGCAGGCCGCGGCCGGATCGGGGCTGCCTATCATGTGCTTTGTGGGCAACCGGGGCATGATCCAGATCCACACCGGGCCCATCGCCAATCTGCGGCGCACGGGCCCGTGGTTCAATGTGCTGGATTCGCGGTTCAACCTGCACCTGAATACGCAGGCCATCGACACGGCCTGGGTCGTCAGCAAGCCGACCAGCGATGGCTGGGTCACCTCGCTGGAATGCTATGCGGCCAGCGGCGACCTGATCGTGCAGTTCTTCGGCGAGCGCAAGCCCGGCAAGCCGGAACTGACCGAATGGCGCCGCTTGCTGAGCGGCTTGTGCGCGCAGCCGTTGGCCGCCTGACGGCACTCAAGGAACATCATGGCAGCAAGCCTGTTGAAGTTCGTGGCGGCGGCGTGGGCGGCGGCCTGCATGGCCGCCGCCCACGCCGCGCAAGATGCGCCGGCCCGGCGCGTGGTGGCGCTGGGCGGCACGGTGACCGAGATTGTGTACGCGCTGGGCCAGGGCGACCGCCTGGTGGGTAACGACTTGTCCAGCCTGTACCCCGAAGCGGCCACCAAGCTGCCGCGCGTGGGCTATTACCGGGCCGTGCCGGTTGAAGGCGTGCTGGCCCTGAAGCCCGACCTGATACTGGCCTCCGACCAGGCCGGGCCGCCCGACGCCATGGCCCGCCTGCGGGAAGTGGGCGCGCGGGTACAGGTGGTGTCCGACCAGCCCTCTGTGCGGTCGCTGCAAGACCGTATCCGGCAAATTGCGCGGGCGCTGGACGTGCCCGAACGCGGCGAACAACTGGCGCGCTCGGTAGACGCGGCGCTGAGCGCGGCGCGCGCCTTGCCGGAATCGCATGCGCGCGCGGTGCTGATCATGAACCGCACCGGCACGCCGCTGGGCGCGGGCGGCGGCACGGCCGCGTCGCTGGTGCTGGAACTGTCGGGCCTGGTCAATGTGCTGGCCGACCAGGAAGGCTACAAGCCTTTGTCGGCCGAAGCGCTGGGCGCGCGTGCGCCACAAGTGATCGTGGTGCCGCGCCTGTCGCTGGATGCGGCCGGCGGCAAGCAGAAATTGCTGGCCCTGCCGGGCGTGGCGGCCACGCCGGCCGCCGCCAATGACTGCATCGTGGTCATGGACGACCTGCTGGCGCTGGGCACCGGGCCGCGGCTGCCGCAAGCCATACGCGCCTTGAAGGAGACCGATTGTGTCGCTCGCGCCGGCCAGTCGCCTCGCCCGGCCGGGTAGGCGCGCCGCGCCGCCCGCCGTGCTGGCGGGACTGGGCGCGGCCGCCGTGCTGGTGGCGCTGCTGGCCGCGCTGAGCGGCGCGGTGCACATCCCGCTGGCCGATGCGCTGCGCGTGCTGGCCGCCGGCGCCTCGCAGCCCGACGACATCTTGTGGCGCAATGTGCTGCTGGATATCCGCCTGCCGCGCGTGCTGTTTGCCGCGGTGGCCGGCGCGGCGCTGGCCATCGCCGGCGCCGCCATGCAGGCGCTGTTCCGCAACCCCCTGGCCGAACCGGGCCTGGTGGGCATTTCGGCGGGCGGCGCGCTGGGGGCGGTCTCGGCCATCGTGCTGACCGCCGGCGGGTTCGCCGCCACGGCGCCGGCCGCCTTTGCCGGCAGCCTGCTGGCCACCGGCGCGGCCTATGCCGTGGGCCGGCGCGTGGCCGGCGTGGCCGGCCTGCTGCTGGCCGGCATTGCCATCAACACCGTGGCGGGCAGCCTGATCGGGCTGCTGACCTACATGGCTTCCGACGCGCAATTGCGCGACCTGACGTTCTGGAGCATGGGCAGCCTGGCCGGCGCCAGCTGGCCGTTGCTGGCCTTCCTGGCGCCGTGGACGCTGCTGTGGTCGGCCTGGCTGATGCGCCAGTGGCGCGCCATGAACGCCCTGCTGCTGGGCGAGCGCGAAGCGCAACATCTGGGTTTCGCATTGGTGACGGTACGCTACAAGCTGGTGGTGGCCACCGCCTTGATCGTGGGGCCGCTGGTGGCCGCCACCGGCGGCATCGGCTTCGTGGGGCTGGTGGTGCCGCACCTGGTGCGCATGACGCTGGGCGCCGACCATCGCTGGCTGCTGCCGGCTTCCATGCTGGCGGGCGCGCTGGCACTGACGCTGGCCGACTGGCTGGCCCGCATCGTGGTCATTCCGGCCGAGTTGCCCATCGGACTGGTGACCAGCCTGGTGGGCGGGCCGTTTTTCTTGTGGCTGTTGGCGCGAGGACGCCGTTTCTGATGAGCCTGCGCACCATCGACCTGAGCTTGTCGCGCAATGGCGCCCGCATTCTAAGCGGCGTATCGCTGGCGGTCGAGCCCGGCCACGTGCTGGGGCTGCTGGGCGCCAACGGCGCCGGCAAATCGACGCTGCTGGCCGCCTTGGCGGGCGAGTTGCCGGCCGACGGCGGCGCCATCGAACTGGACGGCGCCACGCTGGCGCGCCTGCCGCTGCGCCACCAGGCGCGCCAGCGCGCGGTGCTGCCGCAAAAGCCGTCGCTGAGCTTCGACCTGGGCGTACACGAGGTAGTGGCCATGGGCGCTTATCCGTTTCCGGAACTGGACCCGGTAGAAGTCGACGAGCTGGCCCGCGCGGCGCTGGCCCTGGCCGGCGTGCCGGGCCTGGCGCCGCGGCGCTATCCGGAACTGTCGGGCGGCGAACAGCAGCGCGTGCAATTCGCCCGCGTGCTGGTGCAATGCCAGGCGCGGCGCGTGCCCGGCGCCCCGCGCTACTTGCTGCTGGACGAACCCATTTCCAGCCTGGACCCCAAGCACCAGACCGAGTTGCTGCGCACCACGGCCACGCTGGCCCGCGAACAGCAATTGGGCGTACTGGTGATTCTGCACGACGTCAATCTGGCGGCGCGCTGGTGCGACCGGCTGGTGATGCTGGGCGGCGGCACGGTCGTGGCCGACGGCGCGCCGGATGCGGTGCTGACGCCGGATAACCTGCGCGCGGTCTACGACATCGAAGCCGATGTCTTGCCGCATCCCACGCTGCCGGGGCGGCTGCTGGTGCTGCCGCGTTGAAGGCTGTGCCAGGTGCCTGGCTCCCGCAGGGAGTCAGGCACCGCCATGTTGCGGCGATTTCTGCCTGCTTCGGTGTCTGACACCCTGCGGGAGTCAGACACCTGATGCGTGCCCTGGCCGTTGTCAGCCGTGCCTTCCGAAACCGCCGGCGGCCCATTCCGATGCGCGTTGTGCGCTTAGTTTGTACGTCGGTGCAACCTGCACTTGGGCCAGTTGTTCGCCGGATGCATCGTAGGCGCTCAGCAGGGCATACGGCTCGTCTTCGTCGGGAACGATGTCCAGCTTGACGGTCAGCCGGCCGTCGGCGGTATCGATCTTCACGCTCTTGTGCAGCGTTGCGTGCAATTGCTGTTCGTGGCGGCGCAGGACTTCGTTGGCGGTCTTGACCAAGGTGATAAAAGCGGCGGAATCGAGCGGCTTGGGGTTTTTCTTGTCGCGGCCCATGGTCCAGGGGCCCACCAGGGCCGGATCGGCTTCTCCGTCCATGGTCATCTCTACGGCCCAGCCGTCGTCGTCTTCGTTCTTGATGATACGAGCCGTCCAGCCATCATCACGCCAAAGCCTGGGCTCTTGTACCTTTCGGTCTTCGGAAAAATCGGTGTCCGGCATGAGAGCGTCGTTCACTGCTGTACCTCTTCTGCTATGGTTTCCACGATTTTGCCATGACCGCCATCGAACGCTTTGGATGGGAACGACGGGGGTGCGCACCGGATCGGTGTCTGACACCTGCGGAGTCGGACACCTTGAATCATCCCATCACACGGCCAGGGCCTTCATTTCGGCGTACAGGTCGGCCTTGCCTTCGAAGCCGATTCCGGGCAGTTCGGGCAGGGTGACGATGCTGTCTTTGACTTGCACGCCGTCGGGGAAGCCGCCGTAAGGCTGGAACAGGTCGGGGTATGACTCGTTGCCGCCCAGGCCCAGGCCGGCGGCGATGGCCAGCGACATCTGGTGGCCGCCGTGCGGAATGCAGCGCGAGGCCGACCAGCCGTGTTCCTTCAGCATGTCCAGGGTGCGCAGGTATTCCACCAGGCCATAGCTGAGCGCGCAGTCGAATTGCAGCCAGTCGCGGTCGGGGCGCATGCCGCCGTAACGGATCAGGTTGCGGGCATCTTGCATCGAGAACAGGTTTTCGCCGGTGGCCATCGGCTTGTCGTAATGCCTGGCCAGTTCGGCCTGCAAGGCGTAGTCCAGCGGATCGCCGGCTTCCTCGTACCAGAACAGGTCGTACTGCGACAGCGCCTTGGCGTATTCGATGGCCGTCGGCAGGTCGAAGCGGCCATTGGCGTCGACCGCCAGGCGCTGGCCGGGGCCCAGCAGTTTCAGGACCGCCTCGATGCGCTGGCAGTCTTCGGCCAGCGAGGCGCCGCCGATTTTCTTTTTCACCACCGAGTAGCCGCGGTCCAGGTAGCTTTGCATTTCGCGCCGCAGGCCGTCCAGCCCCTGCCCCGGCCAGTAGTACCCGCCCGCCGCGTACACGAACACATCGCGTTTGGCCTGGCCGTTGCCATAGCGTTCGGCCAGCAGCTGGTACAGCGGCTTGCGTTCGATCTTGGCCACCGCGTCCCACACCGCCATGTCGATGGTGCCCACGGCCACCGAGCGTTCGCCATGGCCGCCGGGTTTTTCGTTGGTCATCATGGCGGCCCAGATCTTGTGGGCATCGAGATTATCGCGGACATCATCGCGCAGGGCGGCCGGGTCGGCTTCCAGGATGCGCGGCGCGAAGCGCTCGCGGATCAGGCCGCCCTGGCCGTAGCGGCCGTTCGAATTGAAGCCGTAGCCCACCACGGGCTTGCCGTCGCGCACCACGTCGGTCACCACCGCGACCAGGCTGAGCGTCATTTTGGAAAAATCGATGTACGCGTTGCGGATATTGGATTTGATCGGGCGGGTCGATTCGCGGATGTCGACGATTTTCATGATGGGCGGTTCCGGCAATGACGGGTGGCGCCGGCATGCCGGCGGGTGATGCAGCGTATTATCGGGGCCACGCGGCGGGCTTGCCCAATGCCGTTTTTTTCCGCATTCATGCTTTGTAGGCATCGCCCATGAATCTGTCCTGGCTGGAAGACTTCCTGGCCCTGGCCGCCAGCGGCAATTTCTCGCGCGCCGCGCAAGAGCGCCACATGACGCAGCCGGCGTTCAGCCGCCGCATCCGCGCGCTGGAAGACTGGCTAGGCGTGACGCTGTTCGACCGCGCCACCCAGCCCGTGTCGTTGACGGAAACCGGCGTGTGGTTCCGCGCCACCGCGCAAGAGATTCTGGGCCGCGTGGCGCGCGTGCCCGACGAGGCGCGCGCCGTGGCCGCCGCCGGCTCGGCCACGCTGCGCTTTGCCGCTACCCACGCGCTGTCGCTGACCTTCCTGCCGCAATGGCTGCGCGGCCTGGAATCGCGCACGCCCATCGGGCCGATCCAGCTGGTGTCCGACATGCTGCAGCAATGCGAAGCCTGGATGCAGCAGGGGCGGGTGCAGTTCCTGCTGTGCCATACGCATGCGCAGGCGCCGGGGCGGCTGGACACGCCGGCTTACCGTTCCCTGAAAATCGGCACCGATACGCTGGTGCCGGTATGCGCGCCCGACCGCGCGGGCCGGCCACGCCACGGTTTATCGGCCCAGGCGCGCAAGGCCGTGCCCCTGCTGGCGTACAGTCCCGAATCCGGCCTGGGCCGCCTGGTGCGGGCCCTGCTGGAGCCGGCTTTGCGGCAGGCGCGGGCCGAGCCGGTATTCACCGCCCACCTGGCCGCGGTGCTGAAAAGCATGGCCCTGGACGGGCGCGGCGTGGCCTGGCTGCCCTTGAGCATGGTGCAGGCCGAACTGCAAGACAAGCGCCTGGTGGAAGCGGGCGACGCGGCGTGGCGCCTGGCCGCCGATATCCGCCTGTTCCGCCCCGATGGCGCGCTGGCCCCTGCGGCCGAGGTCTTCTGGCAGGCGGCGCGGGCCGCGCACGATGGCTAGCGCGGCGGGCGGGAACTATTTTTACGCATGGCGTCTAATTTTCCAAAGAACAACACACGTCGCGCCTCATGGACCCGAACTGGCATCAGCAACTTGGCGGCAGCCTGCTATGGCTGCTGGGCAGCTTTGCCATCGCGGGCGCCGCGTCGGCGGCCCTGGTCTGGGCCCTGGCGCGCGGCACGGCCTGGGGCCGCCAGTTCTGGCGCCTGGCGGGGGCTTACCTGTCGCCGCGGCGCGACTGGCGCCCGTTGGCCAGCCTGGCGCTGCAACTGCTGCTGACGCTGGCGGCGGTGCGCATGACCGTACTCTTTTCGTACTGGTACAACGGTTTCTACAACTCGCTGCAGGCGCTCGACCTGGACGCATTCTGGGCCATGCTGGGCGTGTTCGGCGTGCTGGCCACGATACACGTGGCGCGCACGCTGATCGACTACTACGTGGGCCAGGCGTTCGAGATCGACTGGCGCACCTGGCTGAATGCGCGGCTGACAAACGACTGGCTGGCCGGCAACGCGTACTATCGCGGCCAGTTCCTGGACCACCCCATCGACAACCCCGACCAGCGCATCGAACTGGACATCGCGGCCTTCGTGACCGGGTCGCGCACCCTGGCGCTGGGCGCGGTCAGCGCCGTCGTGTCGCTGGTGGAATTCACGGCCATCTTGTGGAACCTGTCGGGCCCGCTGCAGATCGGCACCGTGGAAGTACCGCGCGCCATGGTGCTGCTGGTCTATGTATACGTCATCGTGGCCACGCTACTGGCCTTCAAAGTGGGCCGGCCGCTGATCCGCCTGAATTTCCTGCGCGAACAACTCACCGCGAATTTTCGCTATGCGCTGGTGCGGCTGCGTGAAAACGCCGAGAACGTGGCCTTTTACCAGGGCGCGGATGTCGAGCGGCAGACGCTGGGCGCGCGCTTCGCCGCTTACATCGCCAACCTGTGGGCACTGATCCGGCGCACCCTGAAGTTCGACGGCCTGAACCTGGCCGTCAGCCAGGTGGCGGTGGTGTTTCCCTTCATGCTGCAGGCGCCGCGTTTTTTCAGTGGCGCCATCAAGCTGGGCGACGTGATGCAAACTTCGCAGGCCTTCGGGCAGGTGCAGGATTCGCTGTCGTTCTTCCGCACCTCGTACGACGCGTTCGCGCAGTACCGCGCCACGCTGACGCGGCTGGACGGATTCCAGGACGCCAACCGCCAGGCGCGCGACCTGCCCGCGGCCGACATCGATACGCTGAACGACGGCCTGCAGATTCGCGGCATGAACGTGCAGCGGCCCGATGGCCAGCCGCTGCTGCGCGACCTGCAGCTGCAACTGACGCCCGGACAGGCCTTGCTGATCAAGGGCCCGTCGGGCAGCGGCAAGACCACGCTGCTGCGCGCGCTGGCCGGCCTGTGGCCGTATGCCCAGGGCCGGGTGCGGCGGCCGGCGGGCGGCCAGGCCTTGTTCCTGTCGCAGCGGCCTTATCTGCCGCTGGGCGATCTGCGCACCGCCATCGCCTACCCCGCCGCGGCCCGGCCGGCCGACGACGCGCGCCTACAAGAAGTTCTACAGCAGACCCAGCTGGGGCATCTGGCGGGCGCGCTGGATAAAGCGGGCGACTGGTCGCGGATACTATCGCTGGGCGAGCAGCAGCGCCTGGCCTTCGCGCGCGTGCTGTACAACCGGCCGGCCATCGTGTTCATGGACGAAGCCACCTCGGCCACCGACGAAGGCCTGGAACACGCGCTGTATCGCCTGATACGGGCCCAACTGCCGGACTGCATGATCGTCAGCGTGGGGCATCGCGGCACGCTGGATGCGTTTCACGACGTGGCGGTCAGCCTGGACGGACGAGCCGGCTGGTCATTGCGAAACGGAAACGTCATCTCGGGATAGCGCACGAAACGCGAACCGCGCGCCAGGCGATAGCCGGCCCAGATCAGCAAGAACACGGGAATGCCCACATAAGTGGCCGCGGCGCCCACCCAGTCGATGCGGTCTTGCAGGAAGGCCTGGTAGTTCTGGCCCAGCGTGATGACCAGGCACAGCACGAAGGCGAAAATCGGCCCGAACGGGAAGAACGGCGATACATAAGGCAGGTCGGCCAGCCGGCCGCCCTGCGCCAGATAGCCGCGCCGGAAACGATAATGGCTGATGGCGATGCCCAGCCACGCGATGAAGCCCGTCATGCCCGACGTATTCAGCAGCCAGATATAGACCTGGTTGGGGCTGAACACGAAAGACAAGAAGCACAGCGCGGCCAGGGCCGTGGTGGCCAGCAGCGCCAGCACCGGCACGCCGCTGGCCGACACCCGGCCGAACAGGGCCGGCGCCTTGCCGTCGCGCGCCAGGGCATACAACATGCGCGTCGCGGCGTACATGCCGGAGTTGCCGGCGGACAGCACCGAGGTCAGCACCACCGCGTTCATGATCGACGCGGCCGCCAGCAGCCCGGCGCGGTCGAAGATAAGCGCGAAGGGGCTGACGCTGATGTCGGCGACGTCGTTGCGCAGCAGTTGCGGATCGGTATACGGAATCAGCAGGCCGATCACGGCGATGGCCAGCACATAGAACAGCAGGATGCGCCAGAACACCTGGCGCACCGCGCGGGGAATGTTGCGCGCCGGGTCCTGGGATTCGCCGGCGGCGATGCCGATCAGTTCGGTGCCCTGGAAAGAAAAGCCCACCACCATGGCCACGCCTATCATTGCCGCGAAGCCGCCGGCAAAGGGGGCATCGCCCACCGTCCAGTTTTGCCAGCCGCCGGTTTCGCCCCCGCGGATGATGCCCAGCAGCATCAGCACGCCCAGGGCAATGAACACCAGCACCGCGATCACCTTGATCAACGCGAACCAGAATTCCGCTTCGCCGAAGCCGCGCGCCGACAGGGCATTCAGGCCGAAGGTCAGCGCCAGGAACAAGGCGCTCCAGTAGACGCCGGGCACGTCGGGAAACCAGTAGGCCATGACCAATTGCGCCGCCACCAGGTCCACCGCCACGGTCACCGCCCAGTTGTACCAGTAGTTCCAGCCCAGGGCGAAACCGAAGCCCGGCTCGACGTAGCGCGAGCCGTAGGTGGAAAACGAGCCGGCCACCGGCATGGCGGCCGCCAGTTCGCCCAGGCTGGTCATCAGGAAATAGACCATCAGGCCGATCAGCGCATAGCCCAGCAGGGCGCCGCCCGGGCCGGCCTGCGCGATGGTATTGCCCGACGCCACGAACAAGCCGGTGCCGATCGAGCCGCCCACGGCGATCATGGACAGGTGGCGGGCGGCCAGGGTGCGCCGCAGGCCGCCGGGGGTCGAGACGTCTTTGCTGGGCATCCCGGCGGCGGCGCGGGGTTCGGTTTGGGCCAAGATAGTGATTCCTTTGAATGGCGAGGCGCCCGCGAGGCCGGAAAAACCCGCGAAACCCGCAAGCATAACGCGTCCGGCGCCCTGCCCGCCCCGTGGCCGGCCTGCCAAAAGCGGGCGGCGGCGGCCGCCCCGGCGAGGATCGCGGGTGGGTGTCAATTCCTCATAGAATAGAAAAATCATCCCCTCAAAGACTGGACGCTGCATGAACATTCAAGCAGGTCAACAGAAAGCCCGTCTGGGAGCCGGCACCTGGATGGACGCGCGCCGCGTGCTGCCCTGGGCGGTGGTGGTGCTGGTGGCGGCGGGGCTGGCCTGGTATGGGCCGATCGCGCAGCTCGAGCACTACCACGACTTTGCGGATCACCGGTCGTGGCTGGGCATTCCCAACGCCGCCGACGTGCTGTCCAACCTGGGGTTCGCGGTCGTGGGCTGGTACGGTTTGTCTTTAGTGCTGCACAGCCGCGGCAACCGCGAACTGGATGCCATCCGCCCGGGCTATGCCTTGTTTTTCTTCGCCCTGGTGCTGACGGCCTTCGGTTCGGGCTGGTATCACCTGCTGCCGGACAACGCCCGCCTGATCTGGGACCGCCTGCCCATCGCCCTTGCGTGCGCGGGCATTTTGTCGGCCGTGTGGCGCGATTCCCTGGGAGACGGCCGCTGGGTAGACTGGCTGTGGGCCATTGCCGCGGTCGTCAGCGTGATCTGGTGGTGGTACACCGACCACTACCAGACGGGCGACCTGCGCCCCTACCTGTATGTGCAGTTCATGCCGCTGCTGCTGATTCCGCTGCTGCAATGGCAGAACCGCGCGCCGGCCCGCGAACGCCTGTATTTCGCCGCGGCGATCGGGCTGTATGTGCTGGCCAAGGCCGCCGAATTGCTCGACCATCAGATTTTCGGCGACATCGCCTTGCTTAGCGGCCATACCATCAAGCACCTGCTTTCGGTGGCGGCGGGGCTGATGCTGGCGCTGAATTATGCGTGGCGCAAGCGCGGGGCGAAGGGGTAGCCCTGCTGTCGGTGTCTGACACCTGCGGAGTCAGACACCTGCAAAAATACATCGTTTCAGGTGTCAGGCTCCGAAGGTGCCTGACACCGTTGCGCATCGGTGTCTGACACCCTTGTATGCTTCGATTATGTCCGAAGTTGGGCATAAAGCTGCTGTGTACAGCCCGTCCTCCCACAGAGTTAACAACTCGTCCCGCAGCATAGGGGCGTGCACGGTCAGCGTT
>WMBV01000042.1 GCA_017745595.1 Bordetella petrii | reverse complement strand
AACGCTGACCGTGCACGCCCCTATGCTGCGGGACGAGTTGTTAACTCTGTGGGAGGACGGGCTGTACACAGCAGCTTTATGCCCAACTTCGGACATAATCGAAGCATACAAGGGTGTCAGACACCGAATACGCCCAGACGTCCCTGCCCATCGGTGTCAGGCACCTGCGGAGCCTGACACCTGCCTAGGCCCCTAAACCGTTTCCGTTATTTCCCCCAGACAAATCCGTCTCTGGCATGCGTCCGGCCGCCTCGCCAGGCGCTATCGTCGGCATTGCTCCGTTCCCACGCCCGCAGCCATGCCCCGATCACGTCGCATTCTTCTTGCACACCTCCCTCATCACATCGTCCAGCGCGGACATCGGCGACAAGTGGTGTTCGAGCGCGTGCATGACTATCGCGTCTATTTACAGGATTTGAACCAGCACGCCAGGCAGCTGGCGGTGGCGCTACATGCCTGGTGCCTGATGCCCAATCACGTCCATCTGCTGTTGACGCCCGCAGACGATCCCACTTCCCTGTCCACATTAATGCAGCACCTGGCGCGCGGCGCGACCCGCCGCTGGAACGCACGCAAACAGACCACGGGGTCAATCTGGGAAGCCCGCTTCAAATCGCGGGTCATCGATGAAGAACGATATCTGCTGGAATGCTGCCGGTATATCGAACTGAACCCCGTACGGGCACGGCTCACGCAGGCGGCATGCGGTTATCCATGGTCCAGCTATCGTGAACGCGTGGGATTGGCCCAGACACAGATGCTCGACTTGCACCCGCTTTATATGGCCATGGGCGGCGACGACGCGGCACGCCGCGCCGCCTATACTGCCTTCGTGCAGGCGGGGGCCTTCGGCGCCTGGCACCTGCCCACCGCCAAAGCGCCCACCCAGATCCTTCCAGGTGTCTGACTCCCGCGGGGTATCAGACACCGAATACGCGACGTCCCTACCCATCGGTGTCAGGCACCTGCGGAGCCTGACACCTGGCTACGACGGCCGATTCCAGGCCCCTCCAGGTGTCTGACTCCCGCAGGGTGTCAGACACCGAATACGCCCAGACGTCCCTGCCCATCGGTGTCAGGCACCTGCGGAGCCTGACACCTAGCCCCCCTTTACCCCGCCACCTGCGTTTTCACGTCGGCGGACATGGGTACGGGGGAAACGCGCGGCAGGGGCGCGGCCACGCGCCAGATGGCGCGGCGCCGCAGGGCCGACAACAGCTTCAGGCCTTGCGGCCAGTCGCCGAAACCGCTGTCCGCGTTGATATGCCCGCCGCGCGGGATGATTTCCAGCCGGCTGCCCCAGGCGTCCGCGAACTGGCGCGCGCGCTCCAGGCGGCAGTAGGGGTCGTCGTCGCCCGCCACGACCACCGACTGAAACGACAAGGAATGCTTGGGTACGGGGCCGAACGCCCGCAGGCAATCGGGCATGCCGGCCTGTTCGACGTCGGCGGGCGCCACCAGCAATGCGCCGGCCACCTTGGCGCGCAGCGGCACGGGCAGGCTGACGGCCGCCAGGCACCCCAGGCTGTGGGCAACCAGCAAGACCGGACATGCGGCGGCGTCGACATAGGCAGCCACCGTGGCATTCCATACCGCCGGATCGGGAGCATCCCAATCGGGCTGCCGTACGCGCCGGGCGTGCGGCACGCACAATTCCCAGCGGCTTTGCCAGTGGCTGGGGCCGGAGTCTTTCCAGCCCGGAACGATGATAGGTTGGAATCGCATGGCGTCAATAATGCCCCGCCCGCTTAAGATCGCAAACGAATAAATCGTCTATTGCATATACGCCCAAAGGCATAAGACCCGTTCTCCGCAACCCAGCCCATTGTCTATCCGCCTGGCGCAAATTCACCAGGCTTTCAGGTATGCTTGCCTGCACAAGCCCGTGCCCACCCAAGCTGGCCGGCCGGCTTATATAACGACGCAAAGGAGATTCCCCATGAAGCATCCGTTCCGCCTTACTCCGGTGCTGGCCGCGCTGGGCCTGGCCGCGGGCCTGGCCTTTTCGGCCGGCGCGCAGGCGCAAACCATCAAGATCGCCGTCGTCGGCCCCACCACCGGCCCGGTCACGCAATATGGCGCCATGGTGCGCGAAGGCGTCGACACCGCCGTCGAACGCATCAACGCCGCCGGCGGCATCGATGGCAAGAAGCTCGAAACCGTGGTCATCGACGACGGCTGCGAACCCAAGCAAGGCCCGGTGGCCGCCAACCGTGTCGTCAATGACGAAATCGGCTTCGTGGTCGGCCATGTCTGCTCGGGCGCCACCATCGCGGCAGCCGACATCTACAACAACGAAGGGGTGGTCATGGTCACCCCCTCGGCCACTTCGCCCGCCCTGACCGACGGCAAAAACTACGACTTCATCTTCCGCACCATCGGCCGCGACGACCAGCAAGGCCCCGCCGCCGCCAAGTTCATCCTCGACAAAATCAAGCCGAAGGCCGTCGCCGTACTGCACGACAAACAATCGTATGGCCAGGGCATCGCCACCGCGGTCAAAGACAATCTCGAAAAAGGCGGCGTCAAGGTCGTAATGTTCGAAGGCATCAACGCCGGCGACAGCGATTATTCCGCCGTCATCACCAAACTGAAATCCAACGACGTCGACTTCGTCTACTACGGCGGCTATCACCCCGAAATGGGCCTGCTGCTGCGCCAGGCGCACGAACAAGGCGTCACCGCCAAGTTCATGGGCCCCGAAGGCGTGGGCAACCCCGACATCAACGCCATCGCGGGCGACGCGGCGGAAGGCATGCTGCTGACCCTGCCGGCCGACTTCACCCAAAACCCCGCCAACGCCGACATCGTCAAGGCGTTCGAAAGCAAAAAGCGCAACGCCGGAGGCGCCTTCCAGCTCACCGCCTACGCCGCCACGCAGGTCATTGCCGACGCCATCAAGGGCTCGGGCAGCACCGACCCCACCAAAGTGGCCGACTACCTGCACGCCAACTCGTTCGACACGCCCATCGGCAAAACTTCGTGGAACAAGCAGGGCGACCTGAACGACTTCGAATTCCAGGTGTTTACCTGGCATAAAGACGGCAGCAAGACCGCCTTCAAGTAATCCCCTGGCGGCAGGCGCCGGCCCGCGGGCCGGCGCCGTCTCGAAAAGGCCCATGCCCGCATGGGCCTTTTCAATTCTTTTTAGTAGGTTCCGTCCTCTTTCTAACAAAAATAGCAACCGACGCAACTAAAAATTTCTTATTCCCTCATAACCGGGTTATTTAACGCATTTAGTTACTAACGTCTGCTGCGCCGCCCTCGGCGCACCGTCGTAAACGCCGGCGCGGCGTGCTTCCGGCAGCCTTGGACCGGCCGCAAACGCGCGGTTTGCCGCCGTAAAATCGCCAAACCGCAGCGCTTTGTATCTGCGTTTTGCAGCGCACCACCGCAAAAGGCCGCGGCCACAATAAACTGTAAAATCTGCGCTCTCGAAATAGCCGTTCAGCCCGGCCATAATGGTCGGGTCTTTTAGGGCCGGGCCGTATTCCAACCTTATTCCTGAAACCGTGGCAGTCCTGACTTCGCAAGGAGCTTTCCGATTCCCATCTCGCCGACCCGGCCGCCCGCGGCCACCTTACTGATTATTGCCTGTTAGACACAGCCCGTCCGCTGCTCCGGCACGGCTCCTGCGTCGTCTATCCGCAGCAAAACAAGACCAAGAAAAGCTCTCGAAAGCTGTTTGTTCGAAGGAAGATATACATGGCAAAGCGTGTTGCCGTAGTGGGGCTCTCGTTCCGGTTTCCGCAAACCGATACCGAGCGATACTGGACCGACCTCTTGGCGGGGCGCGACCTGGTCACCCAGGTAGACGCCGACCGCTGGCAGCAGGACGCCTATCTGCATCCCGCCAAAGACCACGCTGGCACCGCGTATACCTTCGCCGCCGGATCGATCGGCGATATTTCCGGCTTCGACGCGCATTTTTTCGGTATTTCGCCGCGTGAAGCGGCGCTGATGGACCCGCAGCAGCGCCTGCTGCTGGAATTGTGCTGGGAAGCCATCGAACATGCGGGCATGCGGCCCTCGGCCCTGCGCGGCAGCGACTGCGGCGTCTATATCGGCATCGCCAGCGCCGACTACGCCTACCGCATGGCCGACGACGTGGGCGCGGTCGATGCATCCATGGCCACTGGTAATACATCCAGTATTGCCGCCAACCGCCTGTCGTACCTGTTCGACCTGCACGGCCCCAGCATGGCCGTCGATACCGCGTGTTCGTCGTCGCTGGTGGCGGTACACCAGGCCTGCCGCGCCATTGTCACCGGCGAAACCTCGATGGCCATCGCGGGCGGCGTCAGCCTGCACCTGCACCCTTACGGCTTCATCACCTTTTCCAAGGCCTCGATGCTGTCGCCCGGCGGCCGCTGCAAGGTCTTCGACGCCTCGGGCGACGGCTACGTGCGGTCCGAAGGCGGCGGCCTGTTCCTGCTGAAAGACTATGACCAGGCCATGGCCGACGGCGACCACATCCTGGCCGTGATCGCCGGCAGCGCCGTCAACACCGACGGCCGCAAGTCGGGCCTGACGGTACCCAATGCCGACGCCCAGATCGCGCTGATGCGCCAGGTCTACGAACGCGCCGGCATTCCGATATCCGACATCGACTACCTGGAAGCCCACGGCACCGGCACCGCGGTGGGCGACCCCATCGAAACCCGCGCCATCGGCGCGGCGCTGGGCCAGCCGCGAGGCGCGGGCAACCCGCTGCCCATCGGTTCCATCAAAAGCAACCTGGGCCACCTGGAAGCGGCGTCGGGCGTGGCCGGCCTGGTCAAGGCCGTCTACAGCCTGCAGCACCGCATGGTGCCGGCCACCATCGGCATCCAGACGCTGAACCCGGCCATCGATTTCGACGACTGGAACATCGCCGTCACCCAACAGAATTACCCGCTGCGCCGCACCGGCCCGCTGACCATCGGCGTGAACTCGTTCGGCTTCGGGGGCGCCAACGCGCACGTCATCCTGCAAAGCCCGCCCGTCACCGGCGACGACCAGGCCGACAAGCTGGCCAATGCCGCCGCCGTGCCGGTAATGGTATCGGGCAAGACCCCCGAGGCCCTGAAGGCCGCCGCGCGCGATCTGGCGCGCGTGCTGCGGGGCCAGTCCACCCGCGCGCTGTACGACGTGGCCTATCACGCCGCCATGCGGCGCGAATGGCACGCCGAACGGGCCGCGGTATACGGCACCGACAGCGAAACCGTGGCACAGGCACTGACGCAATTCGCCGACGGCGAAGCGCCGCGCTATAGCGTATCGGTAGGCGGCGCGGTGCCCGATGCCCAAGGCCCGGTATTCGTCTATTCGGGCAACGGCTCGCAATGGGCCGGCATGGGCCGCCAACTGCTGGCCGAGCCGGTGTTCGCCGAAGCCGTGCACGAAATCGACAACCACTTCGAACCGCTGGCCGGCTACCGCCTGGCCGACGAACTGGCGCGCACCGACGGCGCCAACCAATACGAGCGCACCGAAATCGCCCAGCCCGCGCTGTTCGCCATCCAGGTAGGCATTACGCGCATGCTGGCCCAGCGCGGCATCGTGCCCACCGCCGTGGTGGGCCACAGCGTGGGCGAAGTCGCGGCCGCCTGGGCCTGCGGCGCGCTGGCACTGGGCGACGCGGTACAGGTCATTTTCCACCGCAGCCGCCTGCAAGGCACCACCAAGGGCCAGGGCTGCATGACCGCGGTCGGCATCGACGGCGGCAGCGCCCAGGCGCTCTTGGCCGAACTGCAACTCACCGACGCGCTGTGCGTGGCCGGCTTCAACAGCGGCCGCGGCGCCACGCTGGCGGGCGATCCGGCCGCCATGGCCACGGTCGAGGCCGTGCTGGGCGAACGCCAGGTGTTCTACAAGCGGCTCGATCTCGATTACGCCTTCCATAGCGCCGCCATGGATCCCATCCGGGCCGGCCTGCGGAAAACGCTGGCCAACCTGGCCCCGCAAGCCGGCCACACGCCCTTCTATTCCACCATCGCCGGCCACGCGATCGACGGCGAAAGCCTCGACGCCGAATACTGGTGGCGCAATGTGCGCGAACCGGTGCGCTTCCAGCACGCCGTCGACGCACTGGTGGCCAGCGGCGAAAACATCTATATCGAGATCGGCCCGCATCCGGTGCTGCGCTCGTACATCAACGACAGCCTCGCCACCGCCGAGCGCAAGGGCCGCGTACTGCTGACCGCCAGCCGCGGCAACGACGAGCCCGCCAAGATCCGCGACACCGCCGGCCAGGCCGTATGCGCCGGCGCGCAGGTCGACTGGCAAGACCTGTTCCCCTGGGAAGGCCGCCACGTCGCCCTGCCCGCCTATCCGTGGCAGCGCGAACGCCATTGGCACCCCGTCACGCCCGAATCGCTGGGGCAGTTGCAGCGCGCCAAAGTGCATCCGCTGCTGGGCCATCCCGTGCGCCAGCACGAAGGCATCTGGGAAAACCAGCTGGATACGGTCCTGCACCCCTGGCTGGCCGACCACGTGGTAGGGGAAGCCATCGTCTTTCCGGGCACGGGCTTCGCCGAAATCGCCCTGGCCGCCGCCACGCAATGGCAGCCCGGCGCCTGGGCGGAAATCGAAGAACTCGAAATCCGCGCGCCGCTGTTGCTCGCGGCCTCGCCGTCGAAGCGCCTGCGCGTCAGCCTGGACGCGGCCGACGGCGGCCTGCGCATCCAGGCCAAAGACGTCGGCAGCACCGAGCCCTGGGCCCTGCACGCCGCCGCGCGAGTCCTGCGCGAGGCCGGCCCGGCCCTGCTGGCCGGCGCGCCCCTGCAATGCCCCGAGCGTCCCGCCGACTTCACCGGCGACAGCCACGCGCTGCTGACCCACGCGGTCGGCCTGGCCTACGGCCCGGCTTTCCAGGCCGTCCAGCACGGCTGGGTCGAATCCGCCGACACCGTGCTGGCCGTGCTGCAGCCCGATAACGCCCTGCGGGCCGACCTGCCGCACAGCCATCTGCATCCGGCGCTGCTCGATTGCACGTTCCAGCTGATCATCCAGCTGCTGCGCGACGATCCCGCCATCGATCGCGGCGTGGCCTTCGTGCCCGCGAAAATCGGCCGCCTGGCACTGCGTACCGGCGCCGGCGCGCCCGTTTGTGCGCGCGCCCGCCTGCGGGGCCGGGGTCCTCATTCGCTGACCGCCGATTTCACGCTGTACGACGCGGCCGGCGAGCCGATCGCGGCCGTGCATGAAGCCCGCTTTCGCAGCATCCGGCTGTCCAAGGCCAGCGCCGACGCGCTGGATTTCCTGGACGACACGGGCGTGCCCAGCCCGCACGCCCACGACGCGCGCAGCCACCAAAGCACGCTGAACCCGGCAGCCGCGGCCGATGCCCTGGCCAGCGCCGCCGCCGGCGCCGCGCAAAACGGCACCCACGCGCGCTACGCCCACGAAATCGAGCCCTTGCTCGACAGCCTGTGCGACCGTTTCGTGTTGCGCGCCCTGCGCACGCTGGCGCCCAACACCCAGCACCTGTACGACGACGTGCTCGAGCGCTGCCGCCAGGCCTCGCCCGACACCGCCATGCTGCTCGACCACCTGCTGGCGCGCGCGGCCGATGCCGGCCTGCTCGAACGCGCGCCCTCGGGCTGGACCTTCCATGCCGACGACGACACCGCGCCGGATGTCATCGACATCTGGAACAGCCTGGTGCGCGAATATCCCGATTACGCCCACGTCGTCCATGCCGTGGGCCGCGTCGGCCTGCACCTGGCGGCCTTGCTGCAAGGCCGCATTGCACTGGATGCCGTGTGCCCGCCCGAGGCCTCGCCCGGCGCGCTGACACGGCAGATCCTGGGGGCCGAAGCCCGCCAGCGGCTGGGCAGCGCCTTGCGGCAAGTACTCGAACGCGCCCAACAGAACCTGCCGGCCGGCGCCCGCCTGGGCGTGCTGGAAATCAGCGCCCACGCCCCGGCCTTCGCGGTGGACTCGTGCGGCGTGCTGGACTTCGGCCTGGCCGACTACCACTACGCCTCGGCCAACCCCGACGCGCAGGAACACGCGCAACGCTTGCTCGACCGCTATCCCGATGCCAGTTGCGGCGCGATCGCTCCCGAAGCCGGCGGGCCGGACCAGCCCGTGCTGCAGGCCCATGATCTGGTGATCCTGCATGCCGACGCCGCCTGCGCGCAAGATGCCCAGCAAATGCTGGATTACGCGCGCGCCAACCTCAAGGCGGGCGGCACCCTGCTGCTGCTGGGCACGCATCCGGTCGCCTGGCTGGATTTCGTGGCCGGCGCGCGCCCCGACTGGTGGAGCGCCCTGGCCGAAGACGGCACGCGGGCCTCTTGCCAGTATCCGGCGCAATTCTGGCAAGACACCCTGGTCCAGCACGGCTATGCGTGCGGGCCGCTGGCCGAACTCGTCCCCGGCGCCCTGACCGGCCCCTACTTGCTGACGGCCGTGGCCCCCGCGCCGGCCGAAGCCGGCCAGCCCGCCGCGCCCGCCGACCCGGCCGTCGCGCCCGGCTGGCTGCTGTTGGCCGGCCCGCAACAGGCCGACGCGGCCCTGGCCCAGGCAGTGGCCGACCGCCTGGCCGCCGCCGGCCATCGCACCTGCATCCAGCGCGAAGCCGATCCGGCCCGGTTCGACACGCTATACGCGCAAGCCAAGACCCGGCTGGGCCAGATCGATGCCATCGTGCACCTCGACGGCCTGGCCGAAGCACAAAATGACGCCGACCCGGCCGCCCTGCTGCAAATCCAGGTGCGCCGCTGCGCGCTGGCCGCCGCGGCGGCCCAGACGCTGGAACGCCAGCACAGCAGCGCCACCCTGTGGTTGCTGACCGCCGGCGCCGCCCAGCACCTGGCGGACCAGGCGAGCTCCGGCGCCCCGGGCGACGCATCGCTGTGGGGCTACGGCCGCACCATGATGAACGAGGCCGCCCAATTCGGCGTACGGCTGCTCGACCTGCCCGGCGCCGCGCCAAGCGATGCCGTACTCGACGCCCTGGAACGCGAACTGCGCTGGCCCGACGCCGAACAAGAAGCGGCCATCACCCCGCAAGGCCGGCGCTACGCGCCGCGCCTGCACACCGTGCCGTCGCCGGCCGAACCGGCGGCCACGGCGCCCGGATCCGGCCATGTGCGCCTGGGCTTCGAATTTCCCGGCCAGCTGCGCAACCTGCGCTGGGAAACCAGCCCGGCCGGCGAGCTGGCCAACGACGAACTGGAAATCGAAGTCCACGCCACTGGCCTGAACTTCCGCGACGTCATGTACGCGCTGGGCCTGCTGTCCGACGAGGCCATCGAAAACGGCTTCGCCGGCCCCACCCTGGGCCTGGAATTCGCCGGCACCGTACTGCGCGCCGGCCCCGAAGCCGGCGGCGACTACCGGCCCGGCGACGCCGTGGTGGGCTTCGGCCCCGCCAGCTTCGCCAACCGCGTCTACACCAAGGCCAGCGCCATCGCGCACATTCCCGACGGCATCTCGTTCGAAGCCGCGGCCACCATACCCAGCACCTTCTTCACCATCTACTACGCGCTGCACCACCTCGCGCAACTCGAAGAAGGCGAAAAAGTGCTGATCCACGGGGCCGCCGGCGGCGTGGGCATCGCGGCCATCCAGTTCGCGCAATGGCGCGGCGCCGACATCTACGCCACCGCCGGCTCCGACGAAAAACGCGATTTCCTGCGCCTGCTGGGCGTGCAGCACATCTACGATTCGCGCTCGCTGGCCTATGCCGACGAAATCCTGGCCGACACTGGCGGCAAGGGCGTCGACGTGGTGCTGAACTCACTGGCGGGCGAAGCCATCAACCGCAACCTGCGCGTGCTGAAGCCGTTTGGCCGCTTCCTGGAGCTGGGCAAGCGCGACTTCTACGAAAACACCCGCATCGGCCTGCGGCCGTTCCGCAACAACATCAGCTACTTCGGCATCGACGCCGACCAGCTGATGCACGAACGGCCCACCCTGACGCGGCGGCTGTTCGGCGAAATGATGGCCTTGTTCGCACAGGGCGTATTGCACCCGCTGCCCTACCAGGAATTCGACGCCAACGACATCGTCGGCGCCTTCCGCTACATGCAGCAAGCCCGCCAGATCGGCAAGATCGTCATCACTTACCGCAACGGCATCCTGGGCGCGCAGCCCATGGCCGACACCGCCGCGCCGCCCGCCCCGCTGGCGCTGTCCGAGCAGGCCACCTACCTGGTCACCGGCGGCCTCAGCGGCTTCGGCCTGCGCACCGCGCAATGGCTGGCCGACAAAGGCGCGCGCCACCTGGCGCTGGTCAGCCGCAGCGGCCCCGCCTCCGATGCCGCCCAGGAAGCCATCGCGGCGCTGCAGGCACGCGGCGTCACCGTGCACGCGGCCGCCTGCGACGTCACCGACGCCGCCGCTGTCAGCGCCCTGCTGCAGCAAATTCATGGCGACCTGCCGCCCCTGAAGGGCATCGTGCACGCCGCCATGGTGATCGACGACGGCCTGGTACGCAGCGCCACCGCCGAACAGATCCAGCGCGTGCTAGAGCCCAAGGTACTGGGCGCACTGAACCTGGACACCGCCACGCGCCGGCTGCCGCTGGATTTCTTCGTTACGTTCTCGTCGGCCACCACCCTGTTCGGCAACCCCGGGCAAGCCAACTACGTGGCCGCCAACGCCTGCCTGGAAGCCCTGGCGCGGCGCCGCCGCGCGCAAGGCCTGCCGGCAACCTGCGTGCGCTGGGGCGCCATCGACGACGTCGGCTACCTGGCCCGCAACAAAAAAATCAAAGACGCCCTGCAAAGCCGCATGGGCGGCGCGGCGCTGGCCTCGGACGCCGCGCTGCGGGCGCTGGAAGCCATGCTGCAGGCCGGCGCCAGCGGCCTGGGCGTGCTGGAACTGGATTGGCGCGCCCTGCGCCGCTTCCTGCCCAGCGCCGCCACGCCCAAGTTCAGCCTGCTGGCGCGCCGCGCCAGCGACAACGGCGACGACGACGGCGACGCCCGCGACATTTCGCACCTGCTGGCCACGCTGGACGACGCGGCCCTGCATCCCGTGTTCGTCGACATGCTCAAGGCCGAAGTCGGCGAAATCCTGCGCGTGCCCGCCGACAAGGTCAACCCCGACGTATCGGTGTACGACATGGGGCTGGATTCGCTGATGGGCGTGGAACTGGTCGTGGCCCTGGAAAACCGTTTCGGCATCCGCTTGCCCGTGATGGCTTTGAACGAAAGCCCCACCCTGGCCAAGCTGGCAAGCCGGCTGATCCAGCTGCTGCGCAACGATGGCGAGCCCGCGGGGCAAGACACCTTGCTGGCGCAGGTAGAACAAGTCGTTTCCCAGCACACCGACGAAGTTCCCGCGGAAGCCATGGCAAAATTCGTCGACGACCTGAAATCGGACGGCGTCGACGCCAAACAACGCATGATCCACTGAACACCGTGAGCAACGCCAAGAAGGGATTGCCGGGCCTGTCGGCCAGCATCAAAGACAAACTCATCCAACAAGCCCTGGAACGCAAACTGCGCCAGGCTGGACAGGAACACGGGCCGCGCGGCATGCCCCGCCCGTCGGCGCGTAAAAACGTCATTCCGGAAGAGTTCTACCGCTTCGACCTGCATCCGGGCTATCGGCAACTGCGCATCATGAACGAGGGCGCGTCCCGCATGGGCGTGCGCAGCCCGTTCTTCAAGTTGCACGAAGGCACCGCCGGCGCCGAAACCCGCATCGGCGGAAAAACCTACGTCAACTACGCCAGCTATAACTACCTGGGCATGTCGGGCGACCCGATCGTCCACCAGGCCGCGCGGCAAGCCATGGAACGCTACGGCACGTCGGTCTCGGCCAGCCGGCTGGTGTCCGGCGAACGCCCGATCCACCGCGAATTGGAACGCGCGCTGGCCGAGGTGTACGAGGTCGAAGACGCCATTACCTTCGTCAGCGGCCATGCCACCAACGTGTCCGCCATCGGCTACCTGTTCGGCCCCCGCGACCTCATCCTGCACGACGAATTCATCCACAACAGCGTGTTGCAGGGCGCACAGCTGTCCGGCGCGCGCCGCCTGCCCTTCCCTCACAACGACTGGGCCGCCCTGGACGCCATTCTGGAAGACCAGCGCTACCAGTTCGAACGCGTGCTGATCGTGCTGGAAGGCATCTACAGCATGGACGGCGACTTCCCCGACCTGCCGCGCTTCGTGGACATCAAGCGCCGCCACAAGGCCTTCCTGATGGTCGACGAAGCCCATTCGCTGGGCGTGATGGGCAAGCGGGGCTACGGCATCCGCGAGCACTTCGGGCTGGCGGGCAAGGATGTCGATATCTGGATGGGCACACTGAGCAAGACCCTGGCGGGGTGCGGCGGCTATATCGCCGGCGAAACCGCCCTGATCGAACATCTGAAGTTCCTGGCGCCGGGGTTCCTGTACAGCGTGGGCATGCCGCCCAGCGTGGCGGCGGCATCGCTGGCGGCGCTGCGCCGGATGCAGGAACTGCCGGAACGAGTGGCAACGCTGCAGGCGCGAGGCAAGCGTTTTCTTGAACTGGCGCAAGCCGCCGGCATCGACACAGGAAGCAGCGCCGGATTGGCGGTGGTGCCGGCGATTACGCAGAGTTCGCTGAAGGCCGCGCGCCTGTCCTCGGCGCTCTTTGAGCGGGGCATCAACGTGCAGCCCATTCTCTACCCCGCCGTACCCGAGAAATCGGCGCGCCTTCGGTTTTTCATATCCTCGCTGCACACCGAACCGCAATTGCGCCAGACCATCGACACGCTCAGTTCGCTCGTGGCATGATCTAGCCAAGCCCCCGCGCTCATGCAACAGAGGCGCGGCATTACCCCGCTAGCGCGGCCTCGTGCTCCAACCATTGCGCCTTCAGGCGCGACACCAGCCGCTCGACGTGGTCGCGCAATTCGGGAATCGCGGTCGCTTCCCAGAATTTTCCCTTGAGCAGCGGCCCCACATAGGACAGCCAATCCACCGGCCGCTGGCCGGCCCCGATCAAACGATATTCGTCGTCGACTCGCAAGCCGAAGGCATCATCGGACGCCAGCCCGATACGCTGCAGTTGCGCTAGCAGCGGACTCTGAGACGCCTGCAACGACGGCCCCGTGCAATTGATCAAATAATCGGCCTGTATCTGCGTAGACTGCCTGGCATGCCTGCGACGTACTTGCAGCTCGATTTCATCGGCCTGAAGCCACGCCTTTTCCAACCTGGCAGCGTCGGCCACCAGCCGTCGATCCGACCACAACTGATCGATCATGTGACTAGTGCTCACCGGGCAGCGATGGCGATGGACCTCCCAGTACGGCGCGACGTGCTCGACGAACCGCGCCTTGTCCCGCACAGACCACGACTGCCAAAGAGTGGACACCTGCGGGCGCATCGCGTCGATCACGTCGCGCCAATCGCCGCCCTCTTCCTGGTAATGGGCGGCGATGGCGCGTATCTCGCGCATGCAGTGCCGCGCACTGCCGCGCACCCGTGCCCGCAGCAGCCCCGCCAGGTCGATATCCGGGCGTACGGTGGGGCCGCTGGCGTGCGAGCGCGGCAGCAGGCCGCGCCGTGACAGCAAATGGAATCTTGCGAGCGGCACGCGCCGACGCAGCGAACTGATCACATCCAAAGCGGTCAAGCCCGTGCCCAGCAAGGCGAATGTCGAACCGGGCCGCGCATCGTACAGCCGTCGCACATCCCAGGGATCGTGCAAGTAATGGTCTTCCAGGTCGCGCATCTGCGCCGGCACGGCGGTGCTGCGCGACACCGGCCCCGTAGCCAGAATCACATGGTCCGCCAGCATGGTTTCGCCATTGCCCAACCTCAGCAACGCCTTGCCGTCGCGGGAAGCGGGCTCAATCGATTCCGCCCGGGCATACACGCGATACAGCCGATTGCGCAGCACGGATGCCGAAGTCTTGTCGAGCAAATCTTCCAGGTAGGCGCCATACACTGCCCTGGGCACGAATGTCTCTGCCGAGGCCCCGATGCCGATGTCGCGGCAAAAACGGCTGAAATCCCCAGGCTGGCCGCCGACCGCCCCTAGCTGAATCGCGCGGGCGTTCAGCAACCAGCCCTCATCGTTGGTCTGGTAGGCCACGCCCCGGGCGAACTGGGATCGATCGTCGATAAGCGCGATCACGAGTTCTTCAGGCACCGAGGCCCGGGCCAGTTCGCAGGCAATCATGGTCCCGCAGAATCCGGCCCCGATTACGGCAATTCGTATGGTCATGGCTTCTACTCCATTCAGAATGGAAAGAAAATGGGCACCAGCAACAGCACGCAGAGCGAATACGCCAGGCTAACGGGCAGCCCCGCCTTGACGAAATCGCGAATGCGGTAACGGCCCGGCGAATACACCATCAAATGCGTTTGATAGCCGAACGGCATCAGAAAGCCTGCACTGGCGCCATAGGCCACCACCATGACGAAGGCGGTCGGATCGACGCCAAACGCTCGCGCGGTCGATAACGCAATCGGAAAGGCCAGGGCAGCCGCCGCGTTATTGGTGACCAGTTCGGTAAGCATCAACGTCATCAGATACACGCCGACAAACGCGCCGATGACGCCATACCCGTCAAACAGGGCGCGCATTCCACTGGCGATCAGGTCCGCGGCCCCCGAGCTTTCCAGCACCGTGGCCATGGCCAGTGCAGATCCGATGATCAATACCAGGTCGAACGGAAAGCGCCGGCGCAATTCCGAAATTTTCAAAATCCCGGTTGCCAGCAGCACGCTCAGCAACACCAACATGCCGGCGAGCAGCGGTACCCATTCGAGCGCCGCCAAGGCAATCACCAGGGCAAACCCTCCCACGGTAATCAGGTTCTGCACACGCCCCAACCGGGGCATCCAACCGTCGCCATTCAGAATATGGAAGTTGCGATCCAGGTTGCGGTGCTGGCGAAAATCCTTCCCCACGGCCAGCAATAAACTGTCGCCGGTACGCAGGGGAATTCGTCCCAATTGGCCCGTCAAACGGCGCTCTCCGCGGCGTATGGCGACCACGCCCGCATCGAACATGGTGCGAAAATCCACCTCGCGCAATGTGCGGTTTGCCAGTTCGGATTCATTCGAAATCACGACCTCGACCAGGTTCGACGCCAGCAGCGACGAAGCCTGCGCACCGAACACCTGCAAACCATCGAACTGCTGGATAACCTGCAGTTTCTCGACCTCGCCGGAAAAAATCAGCAGATCCCCGGCTTCTATCATCATGTCAGGCGTAACCGGCGATATCAGATGACCCGACCGCAGAATCTCGACCAGAAACAAGCCATCGAGATTGCGTAGCCCGTTGTCTTCGACCGTACGGCCCGCCAGCGGCGAATCCAGGGCCACATGGGCCTCGAGAAAATACGCCTGCATGCTTTCGCCATTCTCCTCGGCTTCATGGGCCGGCAGCAGGCGCGAAGACCAGGTAATCACCAAAATGCACACTATGGCTAGAGGTACGCCTACCCAGCTGAACTGAAACATCGTCAAGGCCGGCAGCCCGGCGTTGACCGCAAAAGAATTCACGACCAGGTTGGTACTGGTGCCTACCAAAGTCGTGACACCGCCGATAAGCGATGCGTATGACAAGGGAATCAGCAGCTTGGAGGCCGGCACGCGCCGCTGCTTCGACACCATCCCCAGGAAAGCACCCACCACGGCGGTGTTATTCACAAACGCCGAAGCCACGGTCGCCACCCACGTCAGTTTCAGGGCAGCCCAGGTAGAAGAGCCTTCTCGTATCAGCACGCGAGACAGTTTTCCCAGAATCGGCGAACGCTCCAGCGCCAAAGACACCAGCAACAACACGATCAAAGTCGCCAGGGCCGAATTCGTGAAGCCCGCCAGGTACGTTTTCTCGTCAACGAGCCCCAGCAAGTAATAGCCCCCTCCCCATGCACTAAAAAGAATGGCGGGTGAAATCCGCCCGTGCACCAATAACGCCAGCAACACACCCACTGACGCTAACACCAACCATGCGGTCATCATTTTCCAATATGCAATCGAGCTGAATCGGATTCTTATGCGCCTATCCCGCCCGGCCTATAGCCCGGCCGCCACAAAATGGGGATTCTCGTAACCCGGTTTGCCATAAAGCAGCATCTGGCCGTCCAAAGTCTTGACCGTGCCGCCCGCGGCCGCCAGCACGGCATGCCCCGCCGCGATATCCCATTCCATGGTGCGGCCCAAGCGCGGATACAGGTCCGCCTCGCCGCTCGCCACCAGGCACAGCTTCAACGAAGAACCCGCATTACGCACTTCAGCAAGCTGGCGGCCGTTCAGAAAAGCAGCCAACGCATCGGCATCGCCATGCGACCGGCTGGCCACCACCGTCAACCCTTCGACAGGCGCCGATCGGCAAGCCAGCTTGCGCCTTTCGCCCTGGGTCTCAAGATAGGCGCCACAATCGCTGCCGCCCAGAAACAATTGGCCCAGGGCGGGAGCCAGAACGACTCCAAGCACGGGAATTCGCTCTTCAATCAACGCGACGTTGACGGTGAATTCCCCATTGCGGCTGATGAATTCTTTGGTCCCGTCCAGGGGATCGACCAGCCAGAACCGCTCGCACGCAGCGGGAATGTCCCCCGCGGCCACCGCTTCTTCCGCCACCACGGGAACCCCTGGCAGCAGTTCACGCAGTGCGGGAACGATCAAGGCCTCGGCCCGCTGATCGGCCTGGGTCACGGGCGAATCGTCGCCCTTGGTCTCAGCCGAAAAGTCTGTCCGATACACCTGCATTACCACTTCGCCAGCGGCGTGCACGACGGGGATCAGACGATCCAACAATTCCAGGCGGGAGGTAGCAACCATAAGAACCAGAACTCCGAGAAGTCCCTACAAGAGGGATAAGCAAAAGGGATAAGCAAAGCACCGATACATATAAACGAGCCGATCTCATCGCATCAAATACTTTTACTATTTGATCCATTAAAAAAATGTTTAATAGTCGAAAAGCGATGCGATTTCCCCTACACTACTTGCACTCATTCACTCATTACCCGTAGTTCCTTGGCTTCCAAGTCCCGTACGATTACAAGTCTCAATGAAAGCCGCCGCGAGGCGGTTCGCATGCGGCTGGGCGGCTCGACTTTGGCCGAAATACGGCAGACAACGGGCTTGAGCGTCCCCACCATTGTCGCGGCGCACAAGGCCTATACGGCCGGCGGCTGGAGCGCGGTCGATACAGGCAAGCGCGGCCGCCCGGCGCGCGGGCAAGAGCAACTGACCGCGGCGGACGAAGCCGCGCTGCACAAGGCCCTGTTAGGCAGCACCCCCCAGGCGGAACACCTGGCAGGCCATTACGTCTGGGGCCAGGAATCCATTGGCGCCTGGCTGCAGGCGCGTCGCGGCCACCCGATCCTGACACGCAGTTGCGCCCGCCTTCTGCATCGCTGGGACCTGGCAGCACCGTCGATGCTGGACCAGGCGCGGGCCGCCACCAGCCCTATCGTCATCCAGTGGCTGACCAGGGAATATCGGCAGTTCCAAAACGATGCCCGCCAGGCCGGCGGCCAAGTGCTATGGATAAGCCAACGCGCGCTGCCTGAAGGCCAACATCAGCTCTACGCACATATGCCACGCGGCCAGATATTCTGGCTGGTTTTCGATCACCCTCCCGGCGCGCCCGACTGGCAAGCATTCCTGCAAGCCCTGATTCAAGAAGTGCCCGACAAGATTTTCGCGGTTCTGGCCAACCGGCACCTTGGCCACCCGAAGACTCTCGGTCCCTGGATCGCGTCGCAAGCCGACCGGTTCCAGGCCATTTACCTGCCTGTCAATGCACCACCCGCTCCGGTCGCCCGGGGCGAGGCGCAATCCAGTTCGATCATTGTTCCATTGGATTCCAACACGAGGCCCGACATGCCCTTAACTCACCTACAGCGGCTGGAAGCCGAAAGCATCCACATCATGCGAGAGGTCGTCGCAGAAGCCGACAACCCTGTCATGCTGTATTCCATCGGCAAAGACAGCGCAGTCATGCTGCATCTGGCGATGAAGGCGTTTTACCCCGCCATTCCGCCGTTTCCCCTGCTGCACGTCGATACGCGCTGGAAATTCCAGGACATGTATAAGTTCCGGGACAAGATGGCGAAAGAACTGGGCATGAAGCTGCTGGTGCATATCAATCCGGACGGCGTGGCCAAAGACATCAACCCCTTTACGCATGGGTCGGCCATCCATACCGATGTCATGAAAACCGAAGGCTTGAAACAAGCCCTGGACAAATACAAGTTCGACGCCGCGTTCGGGGGCGCCCGGCGCGACGAAGAAAAATCGCGCGCCAAAGAACGGATTTTCTCGTTCCGCACCGCCCAGCACCGCTGGGACCCCAAAAACCAGCGACCGGAACTCTGGAAGCTGTACAACGCCCGCAAACACAAGGGCGAATCGATGCGCGTATTCCCGCTGTCGAACTGGACCGAGCTGGACATCTGGCAGTACATCTATCTTGAGAACATCCCGATCGTGCCGCTGTACTACTCTGCCCTGCGGCCCGTTGTCGAACGCGACGGCGCGCTCATCATGGTCGACGACGACCGCATGCCCCTGAACCCCGGCGAAGTCCCCATGATGAAGAACGTCCGCTTCCGCACGCTGGGCTGCTATCCGCTGACGGGCGCAGTCGAGTCCGAAGCCGACACGCTGCCGGCGATTATTCAGGAAATGCTATTGACGCGTACGTCCGAACGCCAGGGCCGCGTCATCGACCACGATTCCGCTGCTTCCATGGAAAAGAAAAAGCAAGAGGGGTACTTCTAATGGCTCACGTATCTGACCTGATCTCTACCGACATTGCTCAGTACCTGAGCACCCACGAAAAGAAAAGCCTGCTGCGCTTCATCACCTGCGGCAGCGTAGACGACGGCAAAAGCACGTTGATCGGGCGGCTGCTCTATGAATCGAAAATGCTGTTCGAAGACCAGCTCGCCGCGGTCGAAGCCGATTCCAAAAAATGGGGCACACAGGGCGATGCCATCGACTTCGCCTTGCTGGTCGACGGCCTGGCCGCCGAACGTGAGCAAGGCATTACCATCGACGTCGCGTACCGCTTCTTCTCTACCGACAAGCGCAAATTCATCGTGGCCGACACCCCGGGCCATGAGCAATATACGCGCAACATGGTGACCGGTGCCTCGACAGCCGACGTCGCCGTAGTCATGGTCGACGCCCGCAAAGGCGTGCTGACCCAAACCCGCCGCCATAGCTACCTGGTATCGCTAATCGGCATTCAGCACATCGTCGTGGCCATCAACAAGATGGACCTGGTCGATTATGCCGAAAGCGTTTACAACAAAATCGTCGAAGACTATCGCAGCTTCGCCGAACACATCGGCGTCAAGAACGTCACCTTCATCCCCATGTCGGCCTTCAAGGGCGACAATATCGTGACCCCCAGCGGCAACATGTTGTGGTATCACGGCACCACGCTGATGGGCTATCTGGAAACGGTAGAGATCAACGAGCTGCGCATGCAGCAACAGCCGTTCCGATTGCCGGTGCAATGGGTCAACCGCCCCAACCTGGATTTCCGCGGGTTTGCCGGCACCATCGCCAGCGGTGTCGTGAAGCCAGGAGACCGCATCCGCGTGCAGCCGTCGGGCAAAGAGAGCACTGTGGCGCGCATCGTGGCCCACGGCGGCGATCTGCCCATGGCGGTAGCGGGCCAATCCATCACATTGACGCTGAACGACGAGATCGACATCTCTCGCGGCGACGTCATTTCCACCAAAGAAGACCCTCCCGAAGTGGCGGATCAGTTCGAAACGACGCTGATCTGGATGCACGACGAACCCCTGCTGCCCGGCCGCCCGTACTTGATGAAAATCGGCAACCGCACGGCCACTGTGACGGTCACCAGCATCAAGCACCAAGTCAACGTGAACACGCTGGAGCACATCGCGGCCCGCAAGCTCGATCTGAACGAAATCGGCGTGTGCAATATCAACCTTGACCGCCCTATCGCCTTCGATGCCTATGACAACAACCCGGACACGGGCGGGTTCATTCTGGTAGACCGCCATACGAACAACACCGTGGGTGCCGGTTTGCTGCGCTTCGCACTGCGCCGCAGCCATAACATTCACATGCAGCATGTCGACGTCGACAAGGCGGCCCGCAGCGGGATCAAGCAGCAAAAGGCTTGCGTGCTATGGTTCACTGGCCTGTCCGGCGCCGGCAAATCCACCATCGCCAACCTGGTCGAAAAAAAGCTGCACGCCGAAGGCCGCCATACCTACCTGCTGGATGGCGACAACGTGCGACACGGGCTCAACAAAGACCTGGGCTTCACTGACGCCGATCGGGTCGAGAATATCCGGCGCGTGGCGGAAGTGGCCAAGCTGATGGTCGACAGCGGGCTCATCGTGATCACCTCGTTCATTTCGCCTTTCGAGTCCGAGCGCGAAATGGCTCGCAGCCTGCTGGAGGACGGTGAATTTATCGAAGTCTATGTCAATACGCCGCTCGCCGTCGCCGAAAGCCGAGACACCAAGGGGCTTTACAAAAAGGCGCGCTCGGGGCAGTTGCAGAACTTCACGGGCATCGATTCGCCGTATGAGGCGCCGGAGAACCCTGATCTGGCAATAGATACTTCCAAATGCAAGCCCGATGAGGCTGCGGATCGGCTCATCGCGTTATTGAAATCGCGCGGAATTTGCCAATAATATTGGCCCAACCTCACGTCACCTCCTCTCCGGCATCATCTTGATGCCGGAGTTGTATAAAAACATGTCTCTCGCCAATTGCCTATTTTTCATTCACATACCTAAAACTGCGGGCACCAGCCTGCGCTTGGCACTCGAACAAGCACTGGGTAGAGAATCCATTTGCTACGACTATGGAGCTTCCAGTCCGCATACTGAGCCTGACATTGCTCGCCTGGCCTACCCTCCTGCGCCGGACATGTACCGCTTAGAGCGCGCCCTGGCGCCCAAGCACTACAAATTAATTGGCGGCCATGTGCCGGCCGTACGCTATCTGACTATGATTCCAGCAGGGCGTAGCTTCACCTTTATTCGAAACCCTGTCGATCAGCTCATTTCCCACTACGAGCACCATGTGCGGCACTTTGACTATCAAGGCACTTTCGAAGCGTTCATCAAAACCCCAATGGCTGGCCCCATTGCCACCAAAATGCTGTCAGGAGTACCACTGGGGACCCTGGGTTTTGTCGGGGTGACTGAACAATACGA
Organism: Bordetella petrii; assembly: GCA_017745595.1. Classification (GTDB taxonomy): domain Bacteria; phylum Pseudomonadota; class Gammaproteobacteria; order Burkholderiales; family Burkholderiaceae_B; genus Bordetella_A; species Bordetella_A petrii_C. The sequence goes on along the minus strand of WMBV01000042.1, from coordinate 21,429 downwards.
CACCAGCCTGAACATTCTTTCCGCTCTGTACAAGCTGGATCTTCCGGTGCGCTACGACAATCGTAATCCAGCTCAGACTGAGAAAACCTCTTACACAATTGCTGATGAGCTGTCCGAGGATATTGCCAAACTCCTGAAACCCGAATTTTCGCTGTGGAATCAGGCGCAAACCATGCTAGAAGAGCGCAAGAAAGCGATTGAGCAAGGGTACGAGTATATACATGGCGGGATTCAGACATTGAGCAAAACCACCCTTGGAGGGTTTGCCTACAGGCTTGACCGTAACAACCCTGTCCGAGTAAGTGTGCGCGTTAATGGCCAGCCAGTGCAAAAAGCTGCCATGGCAACGCTGCACCGGCCGAATCTGCAATTCTTGCGTCCTCCCCGCAACAGTTGTGTGGGATTCGATATCCGCTGGCCTAGCCCCCTGAAGCCCGGGGATGTTGTCACATGTTTTGTCCCGGCGACAGGGCAGGTATTGGAAGAGCGGACATTTGGCGCATAGCGCGAACCGGTACGCTATCTGTCAGATGAAAGTCATGCGCCGCGCCAGCGGCGCCTTGAACCATACTGCGGCCGTGAGCGGAATACCGTCGAGAATTGCGAGCGAAAGCTCAGGCGATAGAAAAATCTTCGCGTGAAGTCGTCAAATTTCTGCTATAGAAAGGGTCAATTCGCAGCCTGTCTGCCCATTTCTGCTGCATATACATTGATTCCTTGGCGAATCTCGCCCTTTTTTCCGGCGTGTCTTCCGTTCCCCTTGATTTCGATTCGTAATGATAGAGCTCCGCATACGGGGTCCACAAATTCCGATAGCCCGCCTCGCGCACTTTCAAACAAAAATCGACATCATTGAACGCCACCCGCAACGCCTCCTCTTCCAGCCCCCCTACTTCCATGAACACGGATTTCCGAACCACCAGGCAAGCGGCAGTGACAGCGGACAGATTCTGCGTCACTTGAAGGCGGTGAAAGTACCCGGCGGCGGCCCTTGGAAAGTACTTGTGCGAATGCCCGGCGACCCCCCCCAACCCCAGGATCACGCCGGCATGCTGCAGCGTATCATCCTCGAAGTACAGCTTCGCGCCCACGCAGCCAATTTCCGGCCGCAAAGCGTGGCTTACCATTTCAGTCAGCCACTCCGGGGAGATGACCTCAATATCGTTATTCACAAGACCCAGCAGCTCGCCGCGAGCCTGGCTGGCGCCAAAGTTATTAATGGCTGAGTAATTGAAAGGATGATGATACGGCACCACGCGTACTCGTGGGTCGATGCGATGAATCGTCTCAAAATACGCAAGCGTATCCGGCTCAACGCTTTCATTATCCAGTATCAGAATTTCATAATTTTGGTAGGTGGTTTTTGCACGAATGCTTTCGATACATACACGCAGCAAGTCCACCCTATCGCGCGTGGGGATTAAGAGGCTGACCAGAGGTTGCGGTGCTGGGATGGGATATCTGACGCGATATGTGTTGGGCGCCAGGCCCTTTTCCACAAGAATGTCAGGCCGCTGCTGCGAATCGAAATAGCGTCTAAGTGCCAGAATGCCGGCCTCTGTCGTATAGCTTTTCCCTTCGGCATCCCGGGCGGTAGAGCCCGCCGTGCTGCGCCAATGATATAACACCATGGGAATGTGCACGATTTCGTCTGACTGCACTACTGGCAAGCATCGCAGCAATAGATCCTGATCTTGACTGCCTTCTACGCCTTCCTGGAATCCGCCGATTTGCAACAATAGCTGATGCTGGTACACGGAAAGATGTGAGACATAATTCTGCGAACAAAAAAGATCTGGATTCCAATCGGATTTAAAATGTGGCTCCGATCGTATGCCATTGTCATCGATTTTATCTTCGTCCGTATACAGGACCCGAGCGCAAGGCGTCTTATTGATCGCGCCCACAATAAAATGGAGAGCATGCTCCGCAAGCTCGTCGTCATGGTCCAACAGCGCAACATAATCGCCGGTAACCAGGCCCAACGCAGAATTCGATGCTGCCGAGATATGCCCGTTCGAGGCACGAAACACCACTACGATTCTTGAGTCTCGCTCTGCATACTCCCTTAATAAGGAACGCACCGCGTCGTTTGGGGACGCATCATCTGCAATGCAAAGTTGCCAATTCTCATAGCTCTGGCCGCGCACCGACTCGATTGCCTTTGTGAGCAGGTCAAGCGAAGGGTTGTATACCGGCAGAACTATTGATATTTTCGGCTTAAGCAGAAATGCCCGTTTTTGCTCCTGCAACGCGGCGATATTGCCAAAAAGTGATTTCTCATTGCGTTGAATCCACTCGGCATAATTCGTCGAGGATGGGTCGCGGTGATATGTAGCTTCATAGAGAGAATACAGATTCTCTGACGGCTCATCTCCGCCTTTGGCGGCCAGATTCACCGCATCTGGATAGATTCCTGCGCCCGCCGAATCCTCTTGCTCACGCCATTCAGCCAACCGCTCCAGCATCAGCGTGCGAGCCACCGCTGCCGTCACAGGCTCCATATGCAAGAGATCGACAGTAAAGGCTGCTGCGCATTCCATAGGGTCAAACCGAATGCCGCGCAACGCACTCTTCAGATGAACTACGCGGCAAACAGAATCGCCGCTGGAAAACGGTAACGACACCACATTCTGCTCGCTGTACCCTTTGCCATAATCCATGTACAGCTTGGCATTGCCTCGGTCGACTTCGGAACAAATCCGCATGCTGACCTTAAACCATCCTTCTCTCAGGGACACTCTGGCTCTTCGCACCCGGAACCACGGATCAATCCCCTCAGAGCGCCATGCGTAGCCCTCTTCCCGCCAAGCCTTGACAGCGTGCCCTGGCTCGAGCCTGCCAAGATTGCCGCTGCTTCCGCCCATACTCGCATATGCCGACATCACGCCGTACATGTCAGCGCCGGCTTCCGGCGACTCGGGTAGTTGTTGCAGGATAGCGGCGCAGAGCCGAAACGCAGCCTCGTCACCGTGCGGATCCAGGCAAATGTTGCGGCATCCATCTGGCACATACAATGGAAAGCACACCCGTCCGCGCGCCGGCAAGGCAATGTTCACAACATGCGATTCAGTAAATCCACGCCCCAAATCAAAACGCAACCTTGCTTCCAGCGCTTGGCCGGCCTCAATGTCGAGCAGCAACCAATGCCAGCCCGCCATACGCGGCCAGCCTATATCCCCGAGCAATAAAAACTGGGGGCCACCCTCCGGCTTGTTCCGGCCCTCAGGCTCGACAACCTCGAACCGGCTGATAGGGACCGGCTCCAGTTGGCAACGCTTGGCAATACCGCGGTAGGCCGCGCGCATGTAGCGGATAGGTGCTGACAGCATGCCCTCCAGGCCGGCGCGTCGTTTACGCAACTTGTGATTAAGCTGTGCCACGCGGACCAGCTCTTGCTGTAGTCTTTCCGCAAGCGCCGCTCGAGCGCAAGTTTCCTGCTCCAGCAGATTCTGCTGATCGGCCAATTGCCGTCTGAGCACGGCAATATCCATACCGTGGATATCGGCTTTCTTTGCTTGGTTACTGTTATCGGCCATGCATCAAATGACTGTATCGATCTCGCCGCAAAGGCAGCAAGGGATCAGGCTTTAAATCAATTTGCCATGTATTCCATCGGCCTTGAACACGTTCAGCCTTTCAAGCAGCGGCGCCACGGCCGAATCCCAGGTTCGCCCCGCCATGTCCATTCTGGCCTGCTGCGAGAGACGGTGCACCAATGCGGGGTCGGCCAATAAACGCTCCAATGCGGCAATCGCCTCGGGTACCGCCCCTTCCTGTGGAAGAACGATGCCATTGCGCCAAGAGCTTACGACTTCAGTCACGGCCCCTGCATCCGTGACAAGCGGCACGGTGCCTGCCCGCATTGCTTCCAGAATTGTCAAGGGTAGCCCTTCATAATAAGAAGGCAAAAGAAAGACATCGGCCCATTCAAAGGCCCTTGCAAGAGCCCCCGGATCCAGCAAGGCCGGCTCGACCATAGCTAGCATGTGCTCTGGCAAGGCTACCGCATCGTCCCCTTCTATGACGGCTTTGCCGACAAACCGCCATTCAATGCGCAGCCCGAGGGCTTTCGCGGTTTCGAAAATGGCGATAAGCCGCTCTATGCCCTTCTGTCGATCCAGGCGACCTAGGTAGATGACGCGCAATGGCCGTCCGCTGCTTGCAGGCTCGCGCGGTGCTTGACGCTGCAAAGCCGCGGCATCCGGCAATTCAAAGGCTGGCGCATTAAGCAAAGGTATAATTTTCTGGCTTGGGACACCCATGCCATGGCACCAATCTGCCAAGTACTGCGAACACGGCAAAATAAAATCATAAGCATGTTCGAATGCCAGGCCCAGATACGGGTTGCCCACAAAACGCTGAAACTTCGACCGATCGCTCAAGTGAAGTGACAACGCCGTCTTGACGCCAAAGCGTTTGAGCTGGCCCATGACTCCAGAAATGGCGCCGCCATGAAAGTTGATGGCCAAATCAAGCCACGCCAGCATCGCTATCGCATTACGTTGATCTCCGGAACGCGACCAATCCGGCAAATCCGTTCCCATGTAATGATCTTGCGCGCTCCCCCAGGCTGTAAAGGCGGCGTCAGCCAGAAACGTGACACTCTCGAAAATCTCTCGCCATTCCCGGCCATATTGGCAGTCGTGGGCATCCACCACAAACAGATGGGGTTTCCATCCAGCCTTTTTCATTGCGCGGGCAATATTAAGGGCAACACGCTCAACGCCGCCAAACTCCACAAGCGGCAAGACAAAGCCGACGTGCCGCTCGGCACCAGCCAGGCGAGGATAGGCGGCATCCGCTTGCGTCGGAGTTCGACTGACCTCGTGGCTCCTGTTGCGCCATGGAACCCCGGCTTCCCGCCAATCGAGTTTCCAGTTCGACGTTACGCGAAAGGATGAGGCCTGGAATCGGATGGCGAGCGCCACCAGATCGTGTCCAGCGGCATTGTACTGCTTGTACGTCGGCTTGAGAAAAATCGATGCGGGCAGCCGCAGTTTCAATATCGGAACATGCAACGGACATGGATCCGCCGCCAAGCCTGATATCCACGCAATTGACGTATCTTGGGCGACTTCACGAAATAACTGAGGACGCACCATCAGCATCGCCAACCGCGGCCCCTGCTGCTTGAAGGCGTCGCCCTCACTATAACCAATACGATCTTCGGATATCAGATCAATCTCGAGCGCCGATAACGGGTGCTGAGCAAGTTGTCGTTCCAATGCCCATAATGCAAAGTGCACGGTCCCCGAAATTCGCAGTTGGTCGACCACATCAGAATGAGTGACCACCACTATAGGCGGAACGTGGTGGTGACTACAATTGGATTGCGCTGTCCACCACTGCTTTTCAAACGTTTCCAACGACAGGCGCTTTGCTCCTGGCGCGTAGGGATCCATGGCAGCAATTACTTCTTGCTTATCTGACAAGATCAAAGCATAACGTGGAGCCTCTTCCTGTTCGAGTTGAGTAAGCCCCCTTGGAGAAAACAGCGCTTTATGCTTCTTCCGCATTTCCCAGCGGATCGCCGCGCCATCGCGCTCGGACTCGGCCAGCATACTTTCTGCACGCTTGCGATACTGGAAGCCAAAATCCTCAATATTCTTCCCGCGAAAGCCCGCGCTTGCGGCGCACAGAAAGAAATCCCAGTCCTCGAACCCGGACTTAAAGGAAGTATCAAAGAAAATTCCCGACTCGAACACAGTGCGTCGTATCAGGCTGCCTGCTTCACAGATGTTCATCTGCGTATGGATCAGCAGGGAATAATCTCCACCATAATCGCCAGCCCAGGCCAAGCCAAACATGTCTATGTTTGGATAAATCCAGCCGGCTTGAGGATTCAAATCAAGCGCACCCATCGCATTGGCCATCGCTGTCGGGCGCAATCGGTTGTCTGCATCCAGCAAATAGATCGCATCAACCGTTGGCAAGGCCGACAGTACATACCGGATGCCATAATTGCGTGCATCGCTGAGGCCGCCATTGGGCTTGCGCAGATACGTGATCTGGCCTGAGTAGCTGAGCGCATACTCTCGGCAAACTGCATCAGTCTCCTCGAACGGACAGCCATCATTGACCAGCACCACGTGAATGCCAAAATCCGCCTTTTGAGCCAGTACGCTCTCTATCGCTTCGCAGAGCAGCACCGAGTGGCGAAAAATCGGCACAACGACTGCGAGTCTGGGGCCGATGTTGCCGGCCGTCCTCGTCTCAAGCACCGCCGTGCCAGCCCCATGCTCAGGTACGGACTCATTTTGATGCATGCCTTTCACCTCGATCAAAAGCGCAGCCGGATATCAGAAAAAGTTGACCATCCATACTCATTGGTATTCGTTCCATTTGGCAAACGAGTGAGCATGTAGATATCGTGTGGCTCCTTCAGCGCTTCCGGTGCCAAGACGGTCGCCTGACCTCCCTCATCTGGCTGCAAACAAATCCAACCGGAACTCAATTTGGGGTCGAAGTGTGGCAGGCCCGACTGCGACGTGCGCCGGCTTTGAGGCAGCAACGCCAGGCAATACTCGACTGCGGGCCCTTTCGGGTGACGGGTGTGAATTCTGCCGGATACTTGCCGAACCCCCGGCAAAGCGATGCCTGGCAGAACGGCGCACTTTGTCAGCTTCGGATCAACGTGCACGAGCAAAGAGGCACTGTCATCCAACATTGGCAGCCGTTCTTCCGAGCCCGGAGCTGTAGCGGTGGCAAGCAAGGATGCTTCGACATAGTGCAATTTCCCCTGCCCACCGACCTGGGAAATCGCGTCGGCCGCCAGTGGAGCGGCGGCATCGGGCACCCAACGCCAAAGCTGTATCGCCAGCATGGCATCCAATTCGGCATGGTCGAGAGAAGGATGAAATCGAGCGTCCGGGTGAATCATGGCAGTGGCCAGAAGCAAATTGCCTTTGCCGTGCCATGTCAAATGCAGCTTCAGGCTGATCGGGTCCATTCCCAACGCATTGTCCAATGACAAACGCAGCCAACCCTCTCGCAAACGATCGTGAGAGACCTCCCAAGTAGCCACGGTTACCTTGCTATCCGTTGACAGCAGGCTGCACGAAAGCCGACCTTCCGGAAGGATTCCTGCGTTATTGATCTGAATAGCGATATCGCACAACCCCACACTGGAGCCTGGCAAGCGCGCAACCAACGATGAGCCGCCGCCCAGGCTGATGGGCTGCTGGCCTTGGACAGGTGACAGCGTAGTCTCGAGAACTCGATGCGTGAGGCCATTGCCCTGAACAAACTGCTCGAGCCTGCGAAAACTCTCTTGCATGGTTTCGTGCTGTTGCCTCAGGATTGCCAACTCGCGCATCAGCGTGGTTGTGCGACGGGCCATCTGCTGCTGGTTGCCCGCCAGTTGACCGGCTAGCCACTCAACGATATCGGCCCTGCGTTCTGTCCCGTTCGGGTTGTCAAGCACCATCATCGGCGGCGCACTTTCCCCCGCATGGACAGCCCAGCTATCCGATACTTGCTTCATTTGCGCCAAGCCCGCTTTGGACAGCGCTACAAGGCCAACAACGAACGGAAAAATCTGTCCGAAAGTTACAGCGCCGCCTTTGATATCATTTAGCAGCAACTCATTGTCCGAAACGGTAGCGACGGTAATAGACACCGGCAATGCCAATGACGTAATAGCAGAGCAATCAGCCGGCGAAACAAGAAGCGACATACGATGCAGCGACATCACGAATTCCCGATCAAACAGATTATAAAATGGAGCCAATCTCAGCGATGTCTTGAGAAGGCCAGTAAGCATTAGATCCAATCATTTCGCTGCCAATTCAGCGACTGACGCATGGTTCGCGGCGCAATAGCACAAATAATCACAATGTACTGCATTCATAATTGAAACATCTACCCTGTTTTCAAGCGCTACGCCGCACCCCACGCTACAATCCATAACTCGTCGGACACTGCATCAAACCACTTCAGAGATAAAGCATGGACAAGGCTATCCCTTCCGGTTCAGAAATAGAAAATCGCGTCGGATTCATCGGCAATAGATCCAATGGCCGCGAAGGCACTCGCGAAAATACCGGCAACTTTCTGCATGGCTATGCTGCCCGTCATATTATCAAAGGGAATCATATACAAGTATATCGCGAACAGATAAACGATGAGTCTGCACAGGCATTGCGAGGCAGAATCTCTCACCTTGCCTACGTCGCTGCGACCACAATAATGGTGAACAAGCCGCTAAGCCCGGCACAAGCACAAAAACAGGCAATGCTCGCGGACGCCATTGAAAAACTCAAACTGCCAGTAATTGTGTTCGGCCTAGGAGCCCAGGCCAGTCTAGGCACGAGCGTCCAGGGAGCCGAAATCGCACCTGAAACACGGCGATTACTTTCCGTATTATCGCACCATTCCAGCCAAATTGCGGTCCGCGGCGAATTCACAGCCTCTATATGTAAATCTCTCGGCATAAATAATATCGAAATAATCGGTTGCCAATCATGCTTCTTGAGTTGCCGGCCCGATTTCAAACTTCCGCCTCTGACACATTCTCCTCAAGTAGCTAAAACCATCCTCACTGTAACGCACCACGTTCACGAGCGCTCTCTTCTCGTCGCTGCAATGGAAGGCAATGCAACTTTTATTGGGCAATCAGAGCATTTTGAATATAATTTAAAAAAAATAGATAATCCGATTACTTTCGATGATATTCCACGGGACGTCCAGGCGTTAGTCAAGCCGGGAATGAAGCAATTTTTCGATTCAGGCGCCATAGATTTTCAAAAATTCCATGCCTGGATAAGAGAGCATTTCTTTCAGTACTACTCGATGGAGCCGTGGTTCGAAAAAATAAAGCAAGGTCACGAGGCATGTATCGGCACTCGTTTTCACGGGAACATGGCCGCAATGCTATCAGGGGTTCCGACGCTGTGGGTAGTGCATGACACGCGCACAGAGGAGTTTTGCAACTATCTGGGGCTACCCAATATCACGCTCAAACAGGCAACCGCAGGCAGCAGCATTTCTGAACTCTTCGAACGGCATTACGACACATCAGCGTTTTCCCGCAAGTATTCCGGCAACTATGCAAAATTCTTCAATTACATGAACCTGCATGGCGTGCAACATCGCCTCGCGGCCCCTTTGACCGAGCCTGCGGCTAGTCAGATGTAGCGCGAGAAGAGGCCTCCAGACTAGTGATCCTGCGCTCCAGCCTCTGAATACGTTGTGCCTGGTTCAACACAATTTCTACCAGGCAGTCGAATACTCGATTCCGCAATGTCGGCATATCAGGCATTGCCAAGCGAGTATCCCCTTCGTTTCGCGGATCGAAGCCGAATTGACTTGTAAATCGGTCAAATAATTGGGCATTCTCCGCCAGAATTTTGTCGGTTTCGGAATAATCGAAACACTTTCGCGCCAGTTCCTCCATTCTTGGTATCGTGGCCGTCGTGCGCAGTACGGTTCGATCAAAAACCTGGGGCAATGTGTGATCATTGAATCGATTATTGAACAAAGCTCGAAGCAAAACCTCGGCATCCTCTCCGCGCTCCAAAACGCGCGCGCCGGACGTATCCAATTTGGTACCGATCGCCTCGGAAAAGTCGGCAACAATATCTGCAGCACGGTCATATGGCCGAATATCAACAATATTGCCAAATACCTTGCCCCAACTGATCAAGCCGGAATACCAGCCCACCAGCTTTCGAGCCCGGGCGCCATATGGCTTGATCGGCCCAGCTTCTACCTTGTCGCGAACCGACCACTGTATATGTGCGGACGGCAACCAAGCGGCCGGGTTCCGTGCATAACCGACCACTTGCACGTTGATATCTTCCGCCATCAATTTGTCGATCATCGGCTTCAACACATGGGCTCGCCCAGATAGAGCCTCATTCGACAAAATGAATGTCTCGATACCTCGGTCCGCCGAACGCGCCTTTAGAACAGCGACCAACGTTTCGGCGGTTGTCTCCATTTCAGACTGGCTTTGCGTGAAGAAAAGATCCTGATTCTTAAGTCCATGGAATCGCGGATCGATCATATCGAACCACATCCCCAGATATTCGGCCTTCTGAGCCGCTAGACGTTCAGCATTAGCCGCTAGAGCAGCTTGAATAGCGCTTGAGCCGGTTTTACCCATCCCGACATGAAAAATCAGCTTCATCTAATCTCGCTTTATCTTACATGGAATATGCTTTACGCTTGCGGCATAAATTGATCATGTCATAATCGGCAGCATAGGCATCCGCTATATAACCACGCGCCGCATCAGACAACTCCCCTCCTCTCTTTCGGTTACCCGATGCGTTCGATGGATTCAACGCCACGGCATCCTGAATCTGATATCCATCGGCGCCAAAAATTTCACCCAAAAGCCGCGAAGTATCAGCAGAAAAATTCTCTACAAAACCGATATCCAAGTCGGAAACCTCATCAAAAAAAATCTGCTTCCGCTGCAGGCGCCAATGCTCGTCGAGGTCTCTTAATGTCTGATCGTTCGCTACTTGTTTGGCAAAACTATCCAACGTGAGGAAGTCGCGCAGCGGCATATCGGAAGCGACACCCAGGTGTGTACGCACGCGCTTGCTGAATACAGACTCATAAGTCAATTTCTTTCTAAACGCGGACAAGAATCGGGATTCAGGACTCCGTATGAAAGCGATTTTCTTGACGCCGGGATCGTCCAATAATGACTCCAGAACATTCAGCCCCACTTGGCGAGGGGTTTTCAGAATATTCGATGCGCGGTCATGAATCATAGCCGCACTATTGATCGCAAATGGTATGCCGAGCGCCCGAGCTGTCGCCACATTCAACGTGGCTTTTAAGGTTGAGCAGGCACAAATCGGATTAGAAAAAAAAATGAACCTCAAATCGGGATCAATGTGAATGGTGTAATTGAATAGCGGCTCCCCTCCTACATTCGCCACCATCCGTGCGATGCGCGCCGACATTATATCGCCGTTCATATGTCGATTAACCCTTCGCATTCAGAGCAACTGGACAAGCGATGGTACAGCGTTTCCCGAACAATTGTCTAGTAATATGCCGTTGCAATAGGTGAATAGGACTTCCATAATAGATAGATGGTGGCCAAGCGGATACACAGCGGTTGCTGTCGAAGTTTTCATACCAAACGCGTCGCTTGCTCCAAAGCCGAGCGCCTCACTAGTTACACGGAGATGCCAGCCACAAAAGATAGCGTGTCAATTGCCAACACCAGAGCCATCCGGCTGTCTTATCCGGCTCAGATCTGGCGTAAGGCCTAAAAGACGCCCCGGATCTGCCGGCCAACATCCCCATCTGCTGAACCCTCTGCAGGTCTTCTCCGTACCCTTGATTGAAGACGAGCAACGCAAAATGGCCGCACATGAGCGCAGCCATGCTCGGGCTCAAACTAATTGACTATAGCAGCTAACCTTCCCCACCCCGTTTTCTTTGTTTGCGAAACGGGACTGCACTGATGGCGGCCGCATCACCTTATGTCAGTCGTGCGCGAACAAATCCGCACTCTTGCCAGGGAACAGAAATTTTTTCATCATAAATAACTTCGCGCCCCTCTGACATTAATGCAAGATATTTTCGATATTCGGCTGCACCATTGAAATGCTGGCCGCGCCGCACTTCTACCAGTGCCTTGCGGCGAAATTCCGCATGGTACTTGAAGTGCGCGAAAATCATTTCCTCATCTGCTGGATTCGTTTCGCCGATGTAATGAAGGCCGGCAGACAAACGCATCCACGGCTGGTACTTCAGCAATGCGATTTTCTGCGCCACAAACATATTTGGCTCAGACCCAGGCAGCAGCCGATGTCGCAATGCGCTTGTCCAAGTCAATGAGTTCGAATATGGCCCACTACTAGTAGAATTCTCCAGGAATGGATGTGCTTCAACATAACCAGCTTCGGCGAATAAGTCGCCACTGCTGAAATTCGCATTGCTAAGAGGCCCTTTGGGGTACATATCAAGCATGAAGATTCGCACTGAGTCCGCAGTGCTGCCATCAAGCTGAGCAAGTTTTTCGGCCAAACTTTTGGTTTGCCAACCTCGATATATTAGCAACTCATCTGCGTCAGCCATCAAAGACCAGCGTCCGCAACGCAGGCTGGCCAACAAGGCTTGCTGCCAGGCTACGCCGTAACCAGACTTCGAGTATTGTGTATCTACAGAAAAAGTGACCACATCAGACTGGTCTGCCAGGTACTCAAGCGTTCCATCGTCGGATACATTGTCTGCTATTAAGAAACACTGTACACCGAGTTTACGATAATGATCCAGGAAATGTGGAAGGATGAAACGCTCATTACGCATGCAGGCCACTACCGCCAAGGGCGCGGCATTCAGTCGGTCAAGTTTCTTAATATCACTCACTAACTCAAGCGCATTACTGTCTGCCTCAAGTTTTGTCGCGCTGAATGTTGGCCACAATTTCTTGGGCATTAGACTGTCACGCACTGCCTGTTTTTCGGCAAACTCCTGAGTCAAGTGTGTATCCAAGTGAATAAGCTTGACCCCTGCTGCACGTGACGGATAGAAACCATTAGCCCAGCGCGAGACTGGAATAGCCTTGGCGTGTGTGCGTCGCAATACACTCACGAAATAATCTTCGTCAGCAACATTAATTTTCTCAAGCGCGAGCAAATCGCCTAGCAGCTTGTCCTCCATGAAGGAGTACTTGATAAGCTCGTGGCCTGCACGCGTGGTAGCGGCATTAAGGACAGCATGCATGGCATGGCGACTAATTACGTATCCTGAGCCACCATCGGCGTAAACTGAGCCTCCTGGCGACTTGTCCAGTTCATATTTGCCGCGGAGTGACGTGGATTTCTCATGATGCCATGCACGATCCAACAGGCCAGGTTGGCGGCGAATGATTCTGCCGTAATAATCGAACTTTCGATAGCTGAAGCTATCGAAGAACTCCTCCGCATTCAGAAAACAATCGTCATCGACTTTATACATGTACGAATACTGCGTACGAGAAAATACCCATTCGATTGCTTTTAGCGTCTTTTGCGGTAGCCCCTCATAATCGTCCGGTGCGTCGAGGTGCACGATATCGCCTTCGAGACGGCCATCACCATCGCCAATGACGATGATATAAGGGACTGCCAATTCCGATAATTTTGCCAGCCATCCCTTGCGCATTGTTTCAATGCGTGTATCCAAATAACCTTTACAAGAAAAAATAACAACCAATGTGTCGTGCAATGACTGCGCCGGAGTAATAGGAAGTACTATGTTTTCGAGACCACCGTACGCTCCCGACTGATGGTCGGCCCCAAAAAGCTGCAGAACTGCGCGCCGCATCGGATGCGGACACATTTTCTCGTTCCGTTGCAGCGCGATTAACGCTTGACGCACGCCAGAACAATACTGCCAGAGAGAAGCTGGATCAGGTTGATTTTGCAGGCCACCATATAATTCTGCCAAGACGGCGGACGCCTCTGCGTCTCTTTCGCTCAGCAGCATCCTATCAAACAATATGACCATCATTGTGAGGCCCAAGTGCTGGCTACGCGACGAAACCAACACTCGCAACATTGGCATTAGCGTTTTGATCTGAGCGGGATCTAGCATTTCACCAGTATCCAGGCACTTACTAATTGCCCGCATCAGCTTACCTGCACTACGTTGCAGGCGATAGTAAGGTGCCTTTGCCGCCGACAAAAAACGCGCCCTGACAGCCTGCCGCACGACAGACACGACATTATCATCGACCGTGTTCGGAGCGCTCGGGCTTGCCATCAAACGCAGCGACGCCTCTGGCAAGTCACCGGAGTGATGGGCCAAATTCGCCGTCTTGCTCAAATTTTCAGGTGGCGTGCCGGACGGGCCGAACAGCTCAATGCGATATCTCGTAATATCGTGATTCTTGGCAGCCTCAAAAAAATTTATAGCGTCATCGACATCCTCGTCACTCCCCCCCGCACGTTGAGCAATCTTATTGAACAGCCCGCGGCCAGCCTCCATACGCAGGGATAGTGCCAACGCACGTTGGTCGACCAGTATCCAAAATCGCTGCGACAAACCATAGCATCGAAGTAGAAATGACTCAACGTCGAGCCGCAAATAATCAGAAAATCGTTCTATGTTTGCCAGCAGTTGTGCGGCCAGCTTGAGAAAATCTTCGCTGAATGTACGCCCCCAGTAGTCCGCTGCCTGATGATCGATCAGTGCCATATAAGCATAAATGATTTCTTCACGCTGTTTTTCGCTGCAAACTATCTTTCGATCTTCGCCATTAATGATTTGATAGACTGTCCAGGCAAGGTTTGGAGTTACCAGCCAGCCCTCAGCTTTACCAAGCCCCCACAGCAAGTTGCGGCATTGCTCGACATTCCCTGCCATATAAACAAAGGGCATAATAGTCGAGTTGTACCAAACATTATCGCCCGGCTCAAAATGATGCTGCCCATACTGTGCGGCGACAGAATATAATGCGGGAAAATCACCTCTGACCGTCAGAAACTCTGCAACCTCCAGGAAGAACTGGCGCTGTGTTTCCGCACTGAACAAACCGCCATCAACGACACCACGCAAAAGCCTGGCAACGTCGGTATTCGGATTGGCTCGCAGCTGCGTGACCAGACTATTGCGCGCCCGAGTAACTAGCAGTTCCGTAGCCGATGGAACTTTGGCAAGCAGATTTTCGGGCGGAGCCGCATCAACGCCAAATTTCTCTCCCTCTTTTCCTTCCTCAGTGTCAGGCGACAAGAACGCTGCCAATCCTAATTGGGTAGAAGCCCAGGAGTGGAAAAATTCCTTCGTGCCCGAGCTCAGTAAAGGCAATAAGCCGCCAAAGCGAATATGCTCCAGCGCAAATAGCAGAGAAACATGATCCACTTGGTTTGCGGTATCCCTCGTAGCAGCCATGAGCTCCAAGTTCGCGACGACGGTTTCACGCTTCAATTCAAATGGTTCGCCGCATGGGATGCCATTACAAAAAACTTGAACAACAACAGCCTCATTGGGGAGCAGATCTTGCCAAATACGGCCCGGCAAATTCACGGAAAGCCCTATATCCGGCCATGGCGCACCTACCTCGGTAGCGGTATCAGCTAATGCAAAGCGATCGGCAATGAATTGCTCATCGGGGTTTCGTCCCCCTCCCGACAGCACTACCTTCAATTCGCTCGTTGGCTTGCTCGGATCAAACGCCCACCCCTTTAGCAGACATGGAGCCTGCACAGTTAACGAACATTCCCCAACACGGGAAGGGATGCTTGCTCCACTTACTTGAATGGTATCGGTGAGAATCGCTCCATCATAGCGAACGAACACCACCGTATCGATTTCTGGAAAATCATCTGTTGTTGCGCGATGCAATGGCTCATCATTAATGAACAGTGTTATCCCAGTTTCTTCGTCAAAGTCAACGCGCAGCAGAGCATGGCGGGAATCGAAAACATAAGAGAGCGTGGTTTCTTCGCCCCAGCCGTTACCTTCTTTCGCATTAAGAATGACCGAATCATTCTGCGGGCGAACAGACACGTGGAAAGGGATTCGAGTCTTGTCTTCTCTCTCGAAAAAAAAATTTGCAAACCCAGGTTCCGCAAGATCGATTTCGCATGAAAAAGACGCGCCACCATGGCATGGGAAATACAGCATTAAACGCTCCGGTATTATGGAACATACTCAATCGCCCCGAGCCGTTCAGCGGAAGTATCCTCAGTGCTCGGGTAGCAGTGAATGATGATTGAGATCATCATTCATAGGTGTAATTAAGGAATACAGATGTTCTTTAACGCGAAGCGTACTGCCTCAATATTTCCAATGTAAGGCTGAATCGAACGACTGTTCTGCCCCGAACTCTCACGAAAGCTGGCCAATCTAGGATCATTGGACAAAGTCTGGACGCCAAGGGTCGAAACAATGCGAATAGCCTGTTCTTCCGTTGAAATCTTTCCCTGGTAAATTTCCTCAAAAACCAACCATTCGTAAGGAATATTTCGATGCCGCAACAACTTAAGAGTGTCACCGAGCGACGAAGCGTCTAGGCGGGCGCGTTTGACAGAGTCCTGCACTGATAGCGGAGGAACCTTTACCTCACCAGTAAGAATGCGTGGATAAATCTTCTGAGCAGTCTCAGGACCCCACGCACCAGTTGCTGTAGCGAGAGCCAGCGACAGCAAGCGGTCTGCTTCATTGCTACGAGTAAGAAGAAAGAATTTATAACCCAACTTAAAGCAAATTTCTATCAATTCCCGTGTGACGATAGTTGGAATGATCTCAAAGCAATGCTTGATGTTGGGACGCGGACTTAAGACCGCTTCGATATCGGAACGCAAAAATTTGACATTTTTTGTTTCCTCATACCGTGCAACGATCTTGCCCCACGGCCGATCGGGATTGAATGGCTCATGCGACTGCGTAGGAAACGTTGACACAGCCGACATAAACGTCATCAACGAAGTGCCACCTGTGCGGCGAAGGGTAAGAATGAGGAAAGGAGATTGTGGATTCGTAGTCATCGTTTTATCAGGCATGGGAGGGGCCCCTGCATGTCTCGAGCATTACTCACGGCTCATCGCAACATCATAGTCTGCACACGAGCTGGGCACCCCTAGCACATCCGCCCTGCCTAGGGACCAAGAGCATCTTAGACATACATAGTAATTTTGTCACATCACGTGAACGTTATGATCTCTCCATGGAAGAAAGCTTACAAGTTTGCCTCACCCAATGAACTTCTTCAATAGGTAGCGCCGGCCTGAACGTAGCGCAGACTTGGGCCGCTCACAAGCGTTTTTTATATTTTGATGCCTTAGGCAATACAAAAATAATAATATCTCCATCGCATCATTGATATGCTGCCCAAGTCTATGCCATGATATCTACTGGGTGCCGAGTATGCTTTCAGACGAACGCAACCCGCAAAATTCCTCTGTAATCCTGAACAAATTGAATACAAAATCGAATACTAATCGCGGAGATTTTCATGCCCTTCATTGAGCATAACGGAAGGCGCGTTCTCTTTATCCACATTCCCAAAGCAGGTGGTACATCAGTAGAAGCGTGGATGAAAACCATTGCACCGCTACGTTTGTTTAGCATGGGCATTCCCGCAATCAGCCGCTGTACACCTCAGCATTATCGCGCCCAGGACATCCGAAACCTCCTCGGCGAAGGCTACTTTGACTACATCTTCACAATTGTGCGTAACCCGTATGAACGGATAGAAAGTGAGTATCGCATGCGTGCTCAGTTAGCTAAGGAGTCATTTTGGAAAGGTCTTCCCGATTTCTCTCCTTGGCTAGAAATGCATTTAGAGCAGCAAAAGCGCGATAAATTTGTCTTAGACAACCATTTGCGACCGCAATGGGAATTTGTCAGCAATGATGTAGAAGTTTTTCATATGGAAGAAGGCCTGGAAGCCCCCTTGGCAAAAGTAGCAGGGATACTGGAGGTTGATCCTCCCAAGCAACCGCCTCACGAATTGAAGTCGAAGCGGCGAAAAATTACGTGGGACCACGTAGACAGAATTCGAGTCCAAGAACATTATGCGCGGGATTTCACCCAATTCGAGTACGAACCATGAGAGGCTATGACACCTTAACAGGTGTAAATTAAGAATATGACCTGCCGCGCTACCGCACGGGCCATTTTTTTATGGGCCTCCGCCAACATTGAAAAGCATAGCCTATGCCAGAAGCACACTCTAAAGTACCCTACAGCGCTGAGCGCTCGGCCACCGGGAGATATCTAAGGCTTGCTTGCGTAGTCAGCGGCTTGATGTCTTCTTGCGTGGCATATGCAGCAGATTCTTGTTTGCAAATTAATGGCCATGTTAAAGACTCATTCACAGTGCCCGCCGGCATGCATTCTGCTCGTGCGTCACAGAATCTATACGGGGCATCCACGCTATTTAATACAGATGACGACAAGTTCTGGAATAGTCTAGGATCGGAAAATCTGAAAAATGCAGGGATCACTGCCCTCCGCTTTCCCGGAGGCGAGGTGGCAGACAATTACGATTGGGAGACATCCTCTGTCTTGCGCCCCAGCGAATGGCCCAAAGAAGCAAAGACAGCTAAGTTGAAGGCCGAGCGTACTGACTATTTAGAGTTTCTTGCAACAGCAAAACGGCTTGGTGTGAAGAACATTTTTTTCGTTGTCAATATCGATAGTGCTTTGCGGGAGAATGGCGGGTTAGAGAAGAATTTGCAGAAATATGCCGATAAAGCTGCTCGCTGGGTAGCTGCGGTGAAAAGCGCCGGTTATCATGTCCCATATTGGGAGATCGGCAACGAACCATACCTGAAGAGCAACTCCTTCACTGCCGAAGAGTATGCACAGGTCTTGAATGCATACGCAAAAGCTATGCGGGCTGCAGATCCGACAATTAAGATCGGGGCTGCCGGGCCATCGGGCGCAAGAGAGATCCGTTTAGAAGCTTATTCTCCTAGTGGCAAGAATAAAAAGAGCGAAGCCTTGGCAAAATGGTGGCCTACACTTCTTGCCGAAGCCAGGGACAGTTTTGATTTCGTCGTAATACATAAATATGGCATGCCTCAATGGCCGCAAGGCAAGAAGGCATTCCATAGAACCACCAGCCTTCGAAACTTCAAGGAAAAGCTCGATGCAGCAAAGGGAGGAGTCGTGCCGCTTGCGTTGACAGAATGGAATATCAAGCGCGATCCGGAAAGTAGAATGCCTGCAATGCAGCGATTACTTGAGATAGCGATCCATTTTGGCAATAATGCGGCTGGCGGTGTAGATTATGCTTTATACTGGCCAATGCGAACCGACCAGCGAGGATGGGAAAGCCTGATCGCCCCTGATTCCAGCCTAAGCACAGCAGGCCAGCTCCTTTCATTGGCGAATCAAATTACGGCCGATCAACCGGTGGCAGAGGCGGCTCTTTCACCGTCTCTTTATTTACTCAATACAGGAGACACTGCCACACATCACGCCATGGTTGTAAACAAGGGCTCAAAGGCCGTCGATGTACATTTTCGATTCAATAAGAGTGGTGAAGTAAAAGTATCCCGCTTTACTCAACAGCAGAATGGTAAGCCACAAGAAACCACATGCACAGCTTCCGTGAAAAAAGCTAGTGACCAAACTGTGGGGATTGAGCCCAGATCAGTTGTAATTATTCACGCCAAAAACTAAGAATGCACTTTCACCCGATCAAGAAAAATTTAGCGCGTGACGTGTCAGATCGATGCCGGAACTGAACATGCAGTTTCAGGTTAGCGCTCGAAAATCCGACGCAAGTCCGCGTGGCCGATGCAAAACCGCCATTGGCGGGCGAAAAAAGCTTGACCTGTATTGGTAGCGCTCGACATGTGCCGCCGTAAGCTCCCCCTATGGGTAGACATCAGCCAGTAGAATTTCGGAGCCTCCACGAGTCGGAGACTCCCTTGAAGAAAAGCAGGTTCACGGAAAGCCAGATCGTTGCGGTGCTGAAGGAAGGCGAGACCGGTATGCCGGTTGCCGAACTGTGCCGCAAACACGGCATCAGCAGTGCCACGTACTACCAGTGGAAGAGCAAGTACTCGGGCGTGCAGGTGTCCGAATTGGAGCGACTGCGCGAGCTCGAGGCCGAGAACGCCAAGCTCAAGCGCATGTACGCGGATCTGGCCCTGGAGAATTCGGCGATCAAGGATGTTCTGAACCGAAAATCCTGACGCCGTCGGCCAGGCGCGAGATGGTCGAACAGTTGGTGCAAGCCCGACTGTCGATCGCCCGCGCCTGTCGAATTGCAGGCCTGTCGCGGGCGGCGTACTACAAGAGGCCAGCGTCGGCATCCGAGCGAGATGCCGACGTGATCGAGGCGCTCAATGTCATCGTCAGCCGACATGGGCGATGGGGGTTCTGGAAATGCTTTACCCGTTTGCGGCTTGACGGCCACTGCTGGAACAAGAAGCGTGTGCGCCGGGTGTACTGCAATATGGGTTTGAATCTGCCTCGGCGTTGCAAGAAGCGGCTACCAGACCGGCCCCGTCAGCCGCTGGACCTGGCAAGCGAGCCAAACCGCTGCTGGGCTTTGGATTTCATGCACGACGCCTTGTATTGCGGCCGGCGGTTCCGGACATTGAACGTGATCGATGAAGCGAATCGAGAATGCCTGGCCATCGAGGTCGGCACATCCATCCCATCCGCCAGGCTGATCCGCGTTTTGAGCCGCCTGATCGACTGTTATAGAACGCCGGACGCGATTCGCCTGGACAACGGTCCCGAGATGGTCTCGGAGGCCTTTACTGAGTGGGCCGCTAAAGGTATTGCGGTGCGCTATATCCAGCCAGGCAAGCCGAATCAGAACGCTTTCATCGAGCGCTTCAACCGGACATACCTCACGGAAGTACTCGACGCGCATCTCTTCGCGAACCTAGAGCAGGTCCAGGCCATTACTGAGCAGTGGCTGGTCGACTACAACGAATACCGCCCGCACGAAGCCCTGGTCGGCATCCCGCCGGTGCAATTCATGCCCCGGCTAACCCACGCTCCGAATCTCTATCGACCGCCGTCTACTTGACAGGGGTGCTTACGCCGCCAGCTCTTCACTATAGATATAGCTGGCGGCTGCCCTGCGTGGTGAATGCGATCGAAAATTAGCCCCTGCTTTCTCGACCATCACTATTAGGTTGCCGGCAGGCTCATCGCTAGCAATATCGACGTTCTTCGCATGTTGTCCGAGCCTGCGAAGAACTTTTCATCGAACTGCCAGCCGAGTAGAATGACTACGCCATACCATACTTCTTGGATATCAAACGATCGAAAATTTCGACTATCCCCTCATCCATCAGATCTGACACGCCGTTGCCCGACAAATAGTTCACAAACTCTCTCGTCCTTTTTGGCATATTCTGCCAGAATTTACGATAATCACATTTATCATACAAATCCTGGACTTCTGTGTCGGAACCAACATACTCTATCGAAGTAGACGGCAGATTAAGATGATCGCACAGCTCTTTTGTCCTCATATCATGAACCAGCCATAGAGCTTGAACTCCGGACTGGAGCGCAATCATATTCCCATGAAAGCGAGTACCAAAACAAAACCCGTAATTGGATTTTATGTGATTCCGCCACTCAGGTATTGTATAGAATTTTTTGAAATGGCCTTGCACATAGTCAAAATAATCACCCTTGGAGACATCTCCGCGAGACAATAAGTTCTTAATAAACGGCGATAGCCAAAGCTTGTTTTCCTCAGAGAGAAAAAACTCTTTAGAGATCTCCCCTCGCGCGATTTGTTCTTCGGTTGGATCATTCTGGCCAATAACATCCCCCTCAATTTTCATAATAAGGTTCTGGACCCACCTTTCTTCTGGCCCAAGAGAGATTGTCGCCATCGCCTTCTTTGTGGAATCAATATTAGACGGTAATGCCCCCGGAAAACCAGTGGCGTGAGAGGTAGAATTTTCTCGACAGAGGGGTTCTACAAATGAAGCGATCGAAGTTCACGGACGCGCAGATTATTGAAGCGATCAAGCGGGTCGAGTCCGG
>WMBV01000041.1 GCA_017745595.1 Bordetella petrii | reverse complement strand
AGTTGGCCAGCGTCTTGGTTGACATCTCCAGTTGCTGGGCGGCCTTGGTGGGCCCGATCGATTCGGCCAGCGCGATAGCCTGGGCCTTGAAATCGTCGGTGAACTGACGACGGGTCACATAGTGCATAGGAACCTCCAGAATGCGATGAAAATATCGCTTCCTGGCGTCCGTTTCAACGGAACAGGTTCACTGACTCCCGCAGGGTGTCAGACACCGCCTGTTTGAGGCAACCATTGCGCACCTCGGTGTCTGACACCCTGGCGGGAGTCAGACACCTGGGGAAGCGCAGCGCTTCGGGGGATTACACCCTTTCGGCGGCTTCGACGGTGTTGACCAGCAGCATGGCGATGGTCATGGGGCCCACGCCGCCCGGCACCGGGGTGATGGCGCCCGCTACCTCGCGCGCCGAGGCGAAGTCGACGTCGCCGCACAGCTTGCCGTCGGCGCCGCGGTTGATGCCCACGTCGATCACCACCGCGCCCGGCTTGATCATGTCGCCGGTGATCATGCCCGGCTTGCCGGTGGCGACCACCAGCACGTCGGCGCGGCGGGTCTGGGCGGTCAGGTCGCGGGTCTTGGAATTGCAGATCGTGATGGTGGCCCCGGCCTGCAGCAGCAGCATGGCCATGGGCTTGCCGACGATGTTGCTGGCGCCCACGATGACCGCTTCGGCGCCGCGCAGGGCCACGCCTTCGGCTTCCAGTATTTTCATCACGCCGTAGGGCGTGCAGGGGCGAAACAGCGGCTGGCCCGTCATCAGCAGGCCGGCGTTGCTGACATGGAAGCCGTCCACGTCTTTTTCGGCCGCGATGGCTTCGATGACCTTGTGGCTGCTCATGTGAGGCGGCAGGGGCAGCTGCACCAGAATGCCGTGGATGGCCGGATCGCGGTTGAGCGCGTCGATGCGGTCCAGCAGCTCGGCTTCGGTCATGTCGGCCGGGTATTGTTCTTTGATGGAATACAGTCCCGCCTTTTCGCAGGCCGCCACCTTGTTGCGCACGTACACCTGCGAGGCCGGGTCGGCGCCCACCAGCACCACGGCCAGGCCGGGTCGCACGCCCTTGGCGGCCAGCGCCCGCACGCGCTGCGCGACGTCTTCACGGATACGCTGCGCCAGGGCGGCGCCGTCGATGATGCGTGCGCCCGCGCGCATCGTGGTGGAAGGTTCCTGCTGGGTCATGCATGTGCCTCGGGTTTGGCCAGCGCGACTTTCATCAGGTCGGCGACCGTGGTGACTTCAAGTTTTTCCATGATGTTGGCCCGATGGGCCTCGACCGTCTTGATGCTGATGCCCAGGTCGTCGGCGATCTGCTTGTTCAGGCGGCCCGCCACGATGCGTTCGAGCACCTGCTGTTCGCGCGCCGTCAGGCGGGCCAGCATGGCTTCGTGGTCTTTCTGCGCCTGGAACTGGCTGACGCGCTGCGTGGCCTGTTCCAGCATGCGCGCCACGATCTCGCGCAAGTCCGATTCGTTGAACGGCTTTTCAAGAAAATCGACCGCGCCCTTTTTCATGGTGGACACGGCCATGGGCACGTCGCCGTGGCCCGTGATGAACACGATGGGCAGCGGCGCGTTGCGCGCGAGGATCTGTTCTTGCAGCTCGAGGCCGCTCATGCCCGGCATGCGCACGTCGGCGATCAGGACGCCGACCTGGCTGGGGTCGTATTCTTCAAGAAAGGTCTCGCCGCTGGCGAATGCGCGGACGCGATAGCCGTTGGCCTCGAGCAGCCAGCGCAATGAATCGCGTACCGCTTCGTCGTCATCGACTATGAATACCGTGCTCGACTGGGGGGGGGTGTTCATGCGTGCAACTCCTCGGGCTGATCACTCTGCGTCCGTGTGTCGGACGTGGCGCAGGGCAGGGTAAAGCGGAAGATAGTACCGCCGGCGGGGTTCGGATCGGCCCACAGGCGGCCGTGATGCGACTCGATAATGGTACGGCAGATGTTCAGCCCCATGCCCAGGCCTTGCGACTTGGTGCTGAAGAAGGGTTCGAACAGGCGTTCGGGTTCGGGCAGGCCATGGCCGCGGTCGACCACGGCCACTTCGATCTGCTGCTCGTGCGGGATCACGGCGACCTTCAGTTCGTCGGACTCGCTTTTTTCCATGGCCTCCAGGCCGTTTTTCAGCAGGTTCAGCAGTACTTGCTCGATCAGGATCGGGTCGGCCAGCACGTCGGGCGCGTTGGACGGCACGAAGGGCTCGATGCGGATGCGGCGCTTGCGGGCGTCGATCTCGGCGAAGCCGATGGCGTTGTCGACGATGCGGCTGATGGGCACGCGCTGGCGGCGCGGTTCGCTGCGCTTCACGAATTCGCGGATGCGGCTGATGATCTTGCCCGCGCGCTCGGCCTGCGACGCGGCTTTTTCCAGCGCAGGCAGCAGCATGGTGGGGCTGGTGTGGCCGGCCTTGACCAGCGCCACGGCGCCCATGCTGTAGTTGGCGATGGCCGTCAGGGGCTGGTTCAGTTCGTGGGCCAGCGACGAGGCCATTTCACCCATGGTGGTCAGGCGGCTGGTAAGCTGGATTTTTTCTTGCTGCACCCGCGAGGCTTCTTCGTGGTTGCGGCGCTCGGTGATGTCGCGCGCCACCTGCATGCGCACGCGGCGCCCGTCGGTCCAGGCCAGCATGCGATGATGGACCTCGAACCAGCGCTGCACCGACGGGGCGAACACTTCCACCGATTCGTCGGTGAAACGGCCGCGCCGCCCCGCCAGCAGTTCGTCGTGGCCGCCCGTCTGGGCGCCGAACACGCGGCGATAGGTGCGGTTGGCGAACAGCAATTCCAGCCCGTCGTGCGTGTCGGCGGTGACCGAGATGGCGTCGTCCAGGCCTTCCAGCACGGTCATGAAGCGTTCGTGCGCCGCGGTCAGGGCCTCGCGGATGCGCTTGGGCTCGGTGATGTCCGTCATCGAGGTCATCCAGCCGATCTGCGTGCCGTTGGGGTCGAGCAGCGGCGACACATACATGCGCGCCGTGAAACGCGAGCCGTCGCGGCGCTGCGCCTCGACTTCGAGCCCGCTGCTGGGCGTCTTGCCCGAGGTCAGCACGTCGAGCGTATGCTGATGCTGTTCGTGGCGGCCCGGCACCCAATAGGGAAAGGGCGGGCTGCGGCCGATGAGATCGGCCTCGTTCCAGCCTATCATGCGGCAGAAGGCCGGATTCACATAGGCGATGCGGCCTTCCATGTCGAGCACGCGCATGCCGGTGGACATGGAGTTTTCCATGGCGCGCCGGAAACCGGTTTCGGCGATCAGGGCGGCTTCGGCGGTGGAGCGAAAGCGCGTATAGCGCCACAGCATCAGCAGGCTGATGATGATCACGCACGACAGGGCCAGCACGACCCAGATCAGGCGCTGCTGCCGGACTTCCTGGTCGATGGTCACGAACATGACGCTGTCGTCGTGCAGGCGCTGCAACCAGAAAAACGCGCCCATCACGCACAGGTAAAGAATCAGCACTACCGCCGGCGTGACCCAATACACCCCGCGCCGGCGCTGCCGGGCGTGGTCGTGGAACGAATTCGGAATATTGGACTTGTGCGGGCTGGACATGACGTTCGGGCCGTATAGAGCCGGCATTTTAGAGCCTGTTGCGGCCGCCTGCGCGGCCGCGGGGCCGAGGCGGCCGGTGGATGGGCCTGAATATTCAGTTGTTTGTCAATTTTCCATATTACGAAATGCCGTACCGCAACATGAAATTTTCTGTGGGACGGGTTAATCTTCGCCTTAAGCGTCCCTTGCCGTACGCTATCAGATCGACGGCAACGCAAGGGATAACCCCGGTCCGTGCCGGAACCCATTGGTCTGCCCGACCCATTATCCCGGGGCGGGCGTGCTCAGAATACCCACAGGAGACACACGATGTCCTCTAATGCCCAGGCTCGCGCGCTATCTGCCGCCAATGATGAAGACACCCTGGAAACCCAGGAGTGGCTCGAAGCCCTGGCCGCCGTGCTCGACCGCGAAGGCCCCGAGCGCGCCCATTACCTGCTGGAACGCTTGATCGACGAGGCCCGCCGGTCGGGCGCGCACATCCCATTTTCGCCCAATACCGCCTACGTCAACACCATCCCGCACGCGCTCGAGCCGGCGCACCCCGGCAACCTCGAGCTGGAATCGCGCATCCGTTCGTACGTGCGCTGGAACGCCATGGCGATGGTGGTGAAGGCCAACAAGCATAATCCGCCCGATGGCGGCGACCTGGGCGGCCATATTGCCTCGTTCGCGTCGCTGGCCACCATGATAGGCTGCGGCCAGAACCATTTCTGGCACGCCGAAGATGCCGAGCACGGCGGCGACCTGGTGTATTTCCAGGGCCACACCTCGCCCGGCATGTACGGCCGCGCGTATCTCGAAGGCCGCCTGACCGCCGAGCAACTGGATCATTTCCGCCAGGAAGTCGACGGCAAGGGGCTGTCGTCGTACCCCCACCCCAAGCTGATGCCGGAATTCTGGCAGTTTCCCACGGTGTCGATGGGCCTGGGCCCGCTGATGGCCATTTACCAGGCGCGCTTCCTGAAGTACCTGCACGCGCGTGGCATCGCCGACACCAGCAAGCGCAAGGTCTGGGTATTCTGCGGCGACGGCGAAATGGACGAGCCCGAGTCGCTGGGCGCCATCTCGCTGGCCGCGCGCGAAAAGCTCGACAACCTGATCTTCGTGATCAACTGCAACCTGCAGCGCCTGGACGGCCCGGTGCGCGGCAACGGCAAGATCATCCAGGAACTCGAGGGCGACTTCCGCGGCTCGGGCTGGAATGTCATCAAGCTGATCTGGGGCGGCTACTGGGACCCGCTGCTGGCGCACGACAAGGAAGGCATCCTGCGCCAGATCATGGAAGAAACGGTCGACGGCGAATACCAGGCCTACAAGGCCAACGATGGCAAGTTCGTGCGCGAACATTTCTTCGGCAAGCATCCCAAGCTGCTGGAAGCCGTGTCGCGCATGAGCGACGAAGACGTCTGGCGCCTGAACCGCGGCGGCCATGATCCCCACAAGGTGTACGCGGCCTTCAAGGCGGCCACCACGCACCAGGGCCAGCCCACCGTGATCCTGGCCAAGACCATCAAGGGCTATGGCATGGGCCACGTCGGCCAGGCCAAGAACCCCACCCACCAGCAGAAGAAGCTGGAACTGGAGTCGATCCGCGAGTTCCGCGACCGCTTCGCCATTCCGATTCCCGACGACCAGCTCGAAAAGCTGCCGTACTTCAAGCCCGCCGAAGATTCGCCGGAAATGCAGTACCTGCACGAGCGCCGCAAGGCGCTGGGCGGCTATCTGCCCAAGCGTCGCGCCAAGTCCGACGAAAACCTGAAGGCGCCGGCGCTGGATGCCTTCAAGGCCGTGCTGGAACCCACCGCGGAAGGCCGCGAAATCTCGACCACCCAGGCGTTCGTGCGGGTGCTCAACCAGATCCTGCGCGACAAGGAACTCGGCCCGCGCGTCGTGCCCATTTTGGCCGACGAGTCGCGCACCTTCGGCATGGAAGGCCTGTTCCGCCAGATCGGCATCTATGCGCCCGAAGGGCAGAAATACACCCCGGTCGATAAAGACCAGGTGATGTACTACAAGGAATCGGCCGACGGCCAATTGCTGCAGGAAGGCATCAACGAAGCGGGCGCCATGAGCTCGTGGATGGCGGCGGCCACGTCGTATTCCACCAACAACCGCATCATGATCCCGTTCTACATCTATTACTCGATGTTCGGGTTCCAGCGCGTCGGCGACCTGGCCTGGGCGGCCGGCGACATGCAGGCGCGCGGCTTCCTGCTGGGCGGCACCGCGGGGCGCACCACGCTCAATGGCGAGGGCCTGCAGCACGAAGACGGGCACAGCCACATCCTGGCCTCGACCATTCCGAATTGCGTGTCGTACGACCCCACCTTCGGGCACGAGCTGGCCGTCATCATCCAGCACGGCCTGAAGCGCATGGTCGAAGACCAGGAGAACGTGTACTACTACCTGACCGTGATGAACGAGAACTACCCGCAGCCCGGCCTGACCAAGGGCGACGAGGAAGGCATCATCAAGGGCATGTACAAGCTGAAATCGCACGGCAAGGGCAAGCAGCGCGTGCAGCTGATGGGTTCGGGCACGATCCTGCGCGAAGTCATGGCCGCGCAGGAACTGCTGGAAGCCGACTGGGGCGTGGCGTCCGACCTGTGGAGCGTCACCAGCTTCACCGAGCTGCGCCGCGACGGCCTGGACGTCGAACGCCACAATCTGCTGCATCCGGAACAGAAGCAGCCGCAGGTGCCGTACGTGACGACGCAGCTGGCCAAGACCGACGGCCCGATCATCGCGTCCACCGACTACATGAAGCTGTTCGCCGACCAGATCCGTCCGTTCGTGCCCAAAGACCGCACCTACCGCGTCCTGGGCACCGACGGTTTCGGCCGCTCCGACTTCCGCTACAAGCTGCGCGAGCACTTTGAAGTAGACCGTCATTTCGTGGTGCTGGCCGCCTTGCGCGCCCTGGCCGACGAGGGCAAGGTGCCCGCGTCCAAGGTGGCCGAGGCCATCAAGAAGTATGGCATCAACCCCGCCAAAGCCAACCCGCATCACGCCTGAAGGTAAACAGACATGAGCAAACTCGTGGAAATCAAGGTTCCGGACATAGGCGACTTCAAGGAAGTGGAAGTCATCGAGGTGCTGGTTGCCGAAGGCGATAGCATCCAGCCCGAGCAAAGCCTGATCACGGTCGAATCGGACAAGGCGTCGATGGAGATTCCGGCCTCGGCCGGCGGCGTGGTGAAGTCGGTGAAGGTGAAGGTGGGCGACAAGGTCGCCGAAGGCAAGGTGATCCTGGAAATCGAGGCCGGCGAAGCTTCGCCGCAGGTGTCCGACTCCCAAAAGGTGTCGGACACCGCAGGCAAAGCGCAGGCGCCCCAACAGGTGTCTGACTCCCAAAGGGTGTCAGACACCGCCGGCAAAGAGAAAGCCTCCGGCGATGTCCCCAAGACCCAGGGCCAGGGTGGCGGCACCGCCGAAATCACGGTGCCCGACATCGGCGACTTCAAGGAAGTGGAAGTCATCGAAGTCATGGTGGCGGTGGGCGATACCATCCAGCCCGAACAAAGCCTGATCACGGTCGAGTCGGACAAGGCCTCGATGGAAATTCCGGCCTCGGCCGGCGGCGTGGTCAAGGAAGTGAAGGTCAAGGTGGGCGACAAGGTCGCCAAGGGCAGCGCCATCGCTGTGGTGGAAGGCCAGGGCGCCGCCCCGGCACCGGCCGCCCAGGCGCCGTCTCAGGTGTCTGACACCCAAAGGGTGTCAGACACCGCACCCAAAGAGACCTCTGGCGCAGCCCCTGCTGCTCCCGCCGCCAAGCCGGCGCCCGCCGCCGCGTTGGAAGACCCGGACCTGAAGCCCGGCCAGTTGCCGCACGCTTCGCCGTCGGTGCGCAAGTTCGCCCGCGAACTGGGCGTGAACCTCAGCAAGGTCAAGGGCACGGGCCGCAAAGACCGCATCACGGCCGACGACGTGCGCGCCTTCGTGAAGCAGGCGCTGACCGCGCCGGCCGCCGCCGCGGGCGGGGGCGATGGCGCCGCGCTGGGCCTGCTGCCATGGCCCAAGATCGATTTCACCAAGTTCGGCCCGGTCGAAGCCAAGCCCTTGTCGCGCATCAAGAAGATCTCGGGCGCCAACCTGCACCGCAACTGGGTCATGATCCCGCACGTCACCAACAACGACGAGGCGGACATCACCGACCTGGAAGCGCTGCGCGTGACGCTGAACAAAGAAAACGAGAAGGCCGGCATCAAGGTCACCATGCTGGCGTTCCTGATCAAGGCCGTCGTGGCGGCCCTGAAGAAGTTCCCCGAGTTCAATGCGTCGCTGGATGGCGACCAGCTGGTCTACAAGCAGTACTACCACATCGGTTTCGCCGCCGACACGCCCAACGGGCTGGTGGTGCCGGTGATCCGCGATGCCGACAAGAAGGGCATCCTGGACATCGCCAAGGAAATGGCGGACCTGTCGAAGAAGGCCCGCGACGGCAAGGTGTCGCCGGCCGACATGCAGGGCGGCTGCTTTTCGATCTCGTCGCTGGGCGGCATCGGGGGCACCCATTTCACGCCCATCATCAACGCGCCCGAAGTGGCCATCCTGGGGGTGTCGCGTTCGGCGCAGAAGCCGGTGTGGGACGGCAAGCAGTTCGTGCCGCGCCTGATCCTGCCGCTGTCGCTGTCGTATGACCACCGCGTCATCGACGGCGCCGCCGCGGCGCGCTTCAATGCGTACCTGGGCCAGTTGCTGGCCGACTTCCGCCGCATCGCGCTGTAACCGGGGGCTTTATGAGCAAACTCGTGGAAATCAAGGTTCCGGACATAGGCGACTTCAAGGAAGTGGAAGTCATCGAGGTGCTGGTTGCCGAAGGCGATAGCATCCAGCCCGAGCAAAGCCTGATCACGGTCGAATCGGACAAGGCGTCGATGGAGATTCCGGCCTCGGCCGGCGGCGTGGTGAAGTCGGTGAAGGTGAAGGTGGGCGACAAGGTCGCCGAAGGCAAGGTGATCCTGGAAATCGAGGCCGGCGAAGCTTCGCCGCAGGTGTCCGACTCCCAAAAGGTGTCGGACACCGCAGGCAAAGCGCAGGCGCCCCAACAGGTGTCTGACTCCCAAAGGGTGTCAGACACCGAACCCAAGGCGCAAGCCCCCGCCAAAGACGCTTCCAGCGGCCCCAAACCCGTCGCCCCCGCCGCGGCCCAATACAGCGGCTCCGCCGATGTCGAATGCGACGTCCTGGTGCTGGGCGCCGGCCCCGGCGGCTATTCCGCGGCTTTCCGCGCCGCCGACCTGGGCCTGTCCACGGTGCTGGTCGAGCGCTACGAAACCCTGGGCGGCGTCTGCCTGAACGTCGGCTGCATTCCGTCGAAGGCCCTGTTGCACAATGCCGCCGTCATCGACGAAGCACGCGCGCTGGCCGCCCACGGCATCAGCTTCGGCGAGCCCAAGATCGACCTGGACAAGCTGCGCGGCTACAAAGACAGCGTGGTCGCCAAGCTGACCGGCGGCCTGGCCGGCATGGCCCGCGCGCGCAAGGTCAGGGTCGTGACCGGCACGGGCGAATTCGCCGATCCGCACCACCTGGCGGTCAAGAGCGCCGACGGCAAGACCCAGACCATCCGCTTCAAGAATGCCATCATCGCCGCCGGCAGCCAGTCGGTGAAGCTGCCGTTCCTGCCCGATGACGAGCGCATCG
The DNA here is from genome assembly GCA_017745595.1 of Bordetella petrii. GTDB lineage: Bacteria > Pseudomonadota > Gammaproteobacteria > Burkholderiales > Burkholderiaceae_B > Bordetella_A > Bordetella_A petrii_C. Next base: position 34,326 of record WMBV01000041.1, on the reverse strand, counting down.
TCGATTCGACCGGCGCGCTGCAGTTGCGCGCCATTCCGAAAAAGATGCTGATCATCGGCGGCGGCATCATCGGCCTGGAAATGGGCACGGTGTATTCCACGCTGGGCGCGCGCCTGGACGTAGTGGAAATGCTGGACGGCCTGATGCAGGGCGCCGACCGCGACCTGGTCAAGGTGTGGCAGAAAATGAACGCGCCGCGCTTCGACAACATCATGCTGAAGACCAAGACGGTGGGCGCCGAGGCCAAGAAAGACGGCATCTACGTCAGCTTCGAGGGCGAGGGCGCGCCGAAAGAGCCGCAGCGCTACGACCTGGTGCTGCAGGCCGTGGGGCGCAGCCCCAACGGCAAGAAGATCGGCGCCGACAAGGCCGGTATTGCCGTCACCGAGCGCGGCTTCATCGAAGTCGACAAGCAGATGCGCACCAACGTGCCGCATATTTTTGCCATCGGCGATATCGTGGGCCAGCCCATGCTGGCGCACAAGGCCGTGCACGAGGGCCACGTGGCGGCCGAGGCCGCGGCCGGCCAGAAGTCGTTCTTCGACGCCCGCGTGATTCCGTCGGTGGCCTACACCGACCCCGAAGTGGCCTGGGTGGGCCTGACCGAAGACGAAGCCAGGAAGCAGGGCATCAAGGTCGAGAAGGGCCTGTTCCCCTGGGCCGCTTCCGGCCGCGCCATCGCCAATGGACGCGACGAGGGCTTCACCAAGCTGCTGTTCGACGCCGACAGCCACCGCATCCTGGGCGGCGGCATCGTGGGCACCCATGCCGGCGACCTGATCAGCGAAATCGCGCTGGCAATCGAAATGGGCGCCGACATGGTCGATATCGGCAAGACCATCCACCCGCATCCCACTTTGGGAGAGTCGGTGGGCATGGCGGCCGAAGTCGCCGAAGGCGTGTGCACCGACCTGCCGCCCGTGCGGAAGAAGTAGGCCGGCGGTTCTGTTCAGGCCTGTCCAGGTGTCTGACACCCGCCAGGGTGTCAGACACCGACGTGGGCCTGGATTTTCCGAAACCCGCGGTGTCTGACACCCTGGCGGGTGTCAGACACCTGGCGAGCCTGGCGCGGCCCGCGCGCGGAGCCGGTCATTTCAAATAGCGGCTTTCGATGGCGCGCATGCGGCGATCGCCTTGCAGATCGATGATTTCCTTGACGGCCGGCAGGGCCGTGTCGGCCGCCCGGATGCCGCCATCGTGGCGGATCTGCGCGAACACTTTGCGCATGGCGCCGACGGCCGCGCGTATGGCGTGATTGCCGTAGATGACGATGCCCACCTTGCCCAGCGCGGCAATGTCGGCTTCGCTCAGTTGCGGGTAGGCGGTGGGCACCAGCACCAGCGGCACCTTGCCGGGCCAGGACTTGATGAAGGCCAGGATTTCGTCGGGCGTTTGCTGCTTCGAATGAATGAGCACGGCGTCCGCCCCGGCCTCTTCGTAGGCCAGGCCACGCTTCACCGCCTCGGCCTGGCCCAGTCCGGCGATCAAGGCTTCGACGCGCGCGATCACCACGAAATCCGGGTCTTTGCGGGCATCCGCGGCCGCCGCGATTTTTCCCTGGAATTCTTCGATGCGCACCAGTTCCTGGCGCCCCTGGGCGCGCAGGCTGGTGTCCTTGGGAAAGGTCTTGTCTTCGATCACGACCGCGGAAACGCCGGCGGCTTCGTACTGCGGCACGATGTAATGGACGCTGACCGCGTTGCCGAAACCGGTGTCGATGTCGGCAATGACCGGGATCGTGACGACGGAGGCAATGGCGCGCATCATGTCGAGATGGGTTCCCATGGGCAGGATGCTGGCATCGGGCACGGCATAACTGGCGGAAAGTTCGAAGCCGCTGCCCCAGATGCCGGCGAAACCCGCTTCTTCGGCCAGCTTGGCCGCCAATGGGTTATGGGCCGCCATCGCGGTAAACAGGGTGCCGCTGGCCAGCGCGGCACGCAGGGTCTCGTTGCGGGTCATCGGATGCCTTCTGGGTGGTGGTGTTAGGAAAACTCTCTGTATAGCGCATTGCCGGTACAAAGTGGCTGGCAGCTTGATTGGGGCACGTCACCTGGCGCCTGATGACCGCAGCCGTTGGCATCAGGTGTCTGACTCCCTGTCAGGGGTGTCAGACACCGTCTTGGCCGAGCGATCGTTACATGTCGGTGTCTGACACCCTGCGGGAGTCAGGCACCTGGTCAAACTGGCGATGGTGCGCGCCCATCGAGCCGGCTTCGCGGGCGCAAAGAAAAACGGCTGGATGCGTGCATCCAGCCGTCAGGCAGGCACGACGGCCTTGTGGGCCATCGCGCCTGGGTTCGGGGGAGTCCGAACGTATATCGATTAACGCAGCAGCGACAGCACCGTCTGCGGCACTTGGTTGGCTTGCGCCAGGACCGAGGTGCCAGCCTGTTGCAGGATCTGCGACTTGGTCATGTTCGACACTTCGGTCGCGTAGTCGGCATCTTCGATGCGCGAACGGGCCGACGACAGGTTGTTGATGGTGTTGTTCAGGTTGCTGATCGTGGATTCGAAGCGGTTCTGGATCGCACCCAGCGAGCTGCGCTGAGCGTCGACGGCGTTCAGCGCGTCGTCGATGGCCTTCAGGGCATCGCTGTCTCCGCCGGCAACCTTGACGGTGTCGGTGCCTGCGGTCAACGTGGTGGTGCTGGCTTCCGCGGCCTCTTTGGCGGCGCCCGACAGTTCCGAGCCCAAGGCGGCCTTGCCGGTGGAATCAAAGGAGACCGCGTAAGAGCGCTGGGCACCGCCCGCGTCTTCCAGAACGATTGCGTAGCTATCGCCGCCATCGTAGGAAACGAGGCTGGAGCTAGCGGCCGTAAAACCGTCGTCCGCCAGCTGAGTGGTAGCCTGCGCAACAGCGTAATCGTACGAATCCAGGTCCGACGTGGGGTTGGCCGCGAGCGCGGAGCGGACATCAAAACCCTTGATTTCAACGGTCCGCGCGTCGCCGTTCACCGCGGCGCCGGTGCCGGTGCCAGCCTCGTCATACAGGTTCCAGGCGGCATTGCCAGCAATCTGGATATCGATGGTTTCGTTGTCGTTGGCGCCGACTTGGATGGTGATCGTCGTCGCGGTACCTTTTTCCAGGATGTTGGTACCGTTGAAATTCGTTTGCTCGGCAATCCGGTTGATTTCGGCGAGGCGCTCGTTGACTTCCTGCTGGATCGAGTCGATGTCCGAAGCCGAGTTCGTGCCGTTCTGGGCCTGAACGGTCAGTTCGCGCACGCGCTGCAGGTTGTTGTTGATTTCGTTCAGCGCGCCTTCGGTCGTCTGAGCGATCGAGATACCGTCGTTGGCGTTACGCGCGGCCTGGGTCAGGCCCTTGATGTTCGACGTAAAGCGGTTGGCGATGGCCTGGCCCGCCGCGTCGTCCTTGGCGCTGTTGATGCGCAGGCCGGAGGACAGGCGCTCGATGGCGGAGCCCAGAGCGGATTGGGACTTGTTGAGGTTGTTCTGCGCAACCAGCGACAAGTAGTTGGTGTTGATAACAGCAGCCATGGATAGCTCCCAAGAGAGAAAGGCATCTTCAAACCGGGCAGCCAGGCCGCCCATGTCGCGGGGCTGGATGTCCCGCTGCTTTGGGTAACGGCGCGATCGTCGCCAACTTAAGTGCGTTTACAGCGGAATTTGCGAAGGCCGGGCCGGGCGCGCTACAGCACCTGCGCCAGCTGGGCCTCGGCAGGCAGTTCGTGCCACGCGCCTTCCTTCAGGCGCGCGCGGATGCGGGCGGTGGCCTGGCTGCGCAACTGGCACACGCGGGCCTCGGTCACTTCCAGCACCGCGCCGATTTCCTTCAGGTTCAGGCCTTGTTCGTAACACAGCGACAGCACCAGCTTCTCGCGTTCGGGCAGGCTTTCGATGGCGCGGACCAGGGCGCGCCGCAGGTCGCTGGTCAGCAGGGCGTCCAGGGGAGTGCCGGCGTCGTCGGCGGGCGCCTCGCGCCAATGGCGCTCGTTGTCGTCGTCGGCGCCGACATCGTCGTAGTGCAGGATCTGGATGCCGCGGGCGTCGTTCAGCATGCCCTGGTATTCGTCCAGGGGCAGGTCCAGCGCATGGGCGATTTCCCGCTCGGTGGGCGGCCGCATCAGTTCCTGTTCTTTCTGCTGAATGGCCGCTTCGATGCGCTTGCTTTTGCTGCGCACGCTGCGGGGTAGCCAATCCTGGCTGCGCAGCTCGTCCAGCATGGCGCCGCGGATCCGGGCGGTGGCGTAGGTCTCGAACTGGGCGTCGGGCGTTTCCTGGTAGCGGCGGGTGGCGTCCAGCAAGCCGATCATCCCGGCCTGGATCAGGTCGTCGAGCTGCACGCTGGCCGGCAGCCGCGCCAGCAGCTGCAGCGCCAGCTTGCGGACCAGCGGCGCGTACCGTACCAGGCTCTCATCGGCGTAGGGCATGCGTAGTTGTCGACGTCTCTATCCAAGTAGCGATTGTCGGCAAAGGCAGCCAGTTCATTCGTATAAAAACGAAAGGTTTTAAGCGTTTATTTACGTAATTCCGATACGGGAAAATCAAGACAATGTAACGTTACTGTATCTTTTATGCCAAATATAGGTGAATAACGAAGATTTTGACATGAATGTCATAAAATTTGACACGTTGCATGGTAGATTGCACGCATATTGGTATTAATAGATACATGTTGTATTGAAATCGGCGAGCCGCCCGCGGGGGCAAGGCTCAGCCGCTGATGCCAAGAAATTGCGTATTCCAAGTCTTTTAGGAGCCATAAGCGTGAATGCAGCGGATAGTTCTTTGCTCGCCGATATTCGGGAAGTCAATCTTTCGTATCTGCTGCTGGCCCAGCGGATGCTGCGCGATGACTATGCTGCGTCGATGTTCCGCCTGGGCTTCAGCAACGAAGTGGCCGACATTCTGATGCGCTTGTCGCCGGCGCAACTGGTCAAGCTGGCCGGATCGAGCTCGCTGCTGTGCCGGTTCCGGTTCGACGACTACAGCCTGCTGTCGGCGCTGACCCAGGACGTGCTGGGCGGGGCGCTGCAACAGGCCCATGCCACCATCTTGTTGGCCAAGCAGCCGGTCGAGCAGTTGGCCTGATGTCCCGCGCTGCCATGGTTACCAAAAGCGTGTCCCAGGAGGCCGATGACATTCTCCTGGCCAGCGCGATGATTTCGCTGGGCGCGCGCCTGCAGGTGCTCGAGGCCGAAACCCGCCTCAGCCACGACCGCCTGTCGCGGCTGTATCGCGAAATTCGCGGCTGCTCGCCGCCCAAGGGGATGCTGCCGTTTTCGGTGGACTGGTTCATGACCTGGCTGCCGAACATCCATTCGTCGCTGTTCTACAACGTGTATTCGTTCCTGAATTCGCGTACCGCCAGCCGCGGCATCCGCGCGACCATCGACGCGTATCGGCTGTACCTGGAACACGCCGGCGTCGAAAACCAGGGCGATGAGCCGGTGCTGAGCTTCACGCGGGCCTGGATGCTGGTCAGGTTCTTCGATAGCGGCATGCTGCAACTGACGCCTTGCCGCCAGTGCGGCGGGCATTTCATCGCGCATGCGCACGATCCCCAAGGGGACTTCGTGTGCGCGATCTGCCGCCCGCCGCCACGCGCCGGCAAGACCCGCGCGGCGGCCAAGGCGCGCGCGGGCCAGCGCGCGGCCGCGCCGGCCGTGGCCGCGACGCGGCCCTGAGCCGCGGCCCCAAACAGTCCAAAAGCCCCTGAAAACTCCCCGTATCCCGTGTTTTTACACACGGGTGCGCGGGAGATCATTGTCGCCAACTCTAGACTCGATGGCAGAGGCCCGATGTGTTGATTGTTATTGGTTATGCGGTAGTGCTGGGCGCGGTGGTCGGCAGTTTCGTGGCGCTGGGCGGGCACCTGGGAGCGCTGTACCAGCCATTCGAGCTGACCTTGATCGCGGGCGCCGCGCTGGGCGCGCTGCTGGCGGGCAACAGCCGCAAATCGCTGGGGTTGCTGGGGCAGTCGCTGCCCCAGGCGGTCAAGGGCGCCCCGTACAGCAAAGAGGTCTACATGGAGCTGATGGCGCTGCTGTACGTCTTGCTGAACAAGGCGCGCCGCGAGGGGCTGATGGCCATCGAATCGCATATCGAAGACCCCGAGGCCAGCGCCATTTTCAGCGAGTATCCGCGCATCAGGCAGGATGCCAAGCTGATGGAATTCATTACCGACTATCTGCGGATCATGATCAGCGGCAACATGAGCTCGTTCGAGATCGAGACGCTGATGGACGAAGAGATCGAAACCTATCGCCACGAGCGCGAAGTGCCGTGCCATTCGCTGCAGCAGGTGGCCGACGCGCTGCCCGCCTTCGGCATCGTGGCGGCGGTGCTGGGGGTGATCAAGGCGCTGGCCTCGGTGGACCAGCCCCCCGCGGTGCTGGGCGACCTGATCTCGAAAGCGATGGTGGGCACCTTTCTGGGGGTGCTGCTGGCCTATGGCTTCGTGGCGCCGCTGGCCGCGCGCCTGGGGCAGCGTACGTCGGAATCGGTCAAGGTGCTGGAATGCATCAAGGTGACGCTGCTGGCCAGCATGAACGGCTATCCGCCGCAGCTGGCGGTGGAATTCGGCCGCAAGGTGCTGTTCTCGTCGGTGCGGCCGTCTTTCGGTGAACTCGAAGAGCACGTGCGCCAGGCCAAGTCGGCCGCCACCGGCCGCGCCTGACGAGGCGTTCGATGAGCTCGCTGAATAATCACCGCGTGGTGATTCGCCGCAAGCGCGCGGTGCGGCCCGCCCACCAGGGCGGCAGCTGGAAGATCGCCTACGCCGATTTCATTACCGCCATGATGGCGTTCTTCTTGGTGATGTGGCTGATCGCCATTGTGCCCAAGGAAGAACTGCGCAGCCTGGCCGAGTACTTCCGCATGCCGCTGCGCGTGGCGCTGACGGGCGGCCCGAAATACTCGGCCGAGACCAGCGCCATCCCGGGCGGCGGGCGCGATCCGCTGCGCGACGATGGCGACGTGCGCCAATCGGAGGGCAACCGCGTGCAGGCCCAGGTGCTGTCCGACGCCGAGCGGCGCGACCGCCACGCGCTGGAAAGCCTGAAGCGCCGGCTGGATGCCATGCTGGAAGAAAACCCGGTGCTGAAGAACTTCCGGCCGCAGTTGCTGATCGACATGACCACCGAGGGCTTGCGCATCCAGATCGTGGACAACCAGAACCGGCCGATGTTCGCCACCGGCAGCGCCGAGGTGCAGCCGTACATGCGCGACATCCTGCGCGAGCTGGGGCCGGTGCTGAACGAATTGCCCAACAAGCTCAGTATCGCCGGGCACACCGACGCCACGCAGTACGCCCGGGGCGAGCGTGCCTACAGCAATTGGGAACTGTCGGCCGACCGCGCCAACGCGTCGCGCCAGGAGCTGGTGGCCGGCGGCATGGCCGAAGGCAAGCTGATGCGCATCCAGGGCCTGTCTTCCAGCATGAGCCTGGTTAAAGATGATCCGTATGCGGCCGTTAACCGTCGTATCAGCCTGGTGGTGCTGAACCGGCGCACGCAGCGCCAGATCGAACAGGAAAACGCGGCGGCGGCCGATTTGAATGTGCGCGACGCCAGGGAAGTAGGCGAATCGGCGGCGGCGCGGCCGCCGGCGGGCGAGACGGCAAGGTAGTCATGACGGCAACGATACTGGTGGTGGACGATTCGGCAACGATGCGCATGATCGTCCGGGCGACCCTGAGCGAGGCGGGCTGGGACGTGCTGACGGCCGCCGATGGCCGGCAGGCGCTCGAGCTGGCGCGCGGCGCGCGGGTCGATTTGTTGATCAGCGACTGGAATATGCCCGTCATGGACGGGCAGGCCCTGATCCGGGGCCTGCGCGGCGAGCCGGGCTACCGGGACCTGCCGGTGCTGGTGCTGACGACCGAAGACGATGGGCAAAGCAAGGACGCGGCGCGCGGCCTGGGCGTATGCGGCTGGCTGAACAAGCCGCTCGATCCCGGCGTGCTGGTGGAATTGGTGGCCGAGCTGCTCGACGAGCAGCCGGACGCCTGAGCAAGTTCGAAAAGAAGGCGTACGTCTATGAACGGCGGTCTGGATCTCAGTCAGTTTTACGAGACATTCTTCGACGAAGCGGATGAGCTGCTTGCCGAAATGGAGCAGCTGCTGCTGCAGCTGGATATCGCCGCGCCCGATATCGAGCAGTTGAACGCCATCTTCCGCGCCGCGCATTCCATCAAGGGCGGCGCGGCCACCTTCGGCTGCTTCCAGCACCTGGCGGGCACGACCCATTTGCTGGAGAACCTGCTGGACGAAATCCGGCGCGGCGAAATGACGCTGCGCGCCGACATGGTGGATATTTTCCTGGAAACAAAAGACGTGCTGAAAAGCCAATTGGACACTTATCGCGCCGCGCAAGAGCCCGACGAAGCCGTGTACGAGCGGATCTGCGCGGTGCTGCGGCAACTGGCCCATGAGCACGGTACGGCGGCCGCCCCGATAGAGCCGGCGATGCCCGCGGCCGCCCCGGCCCCGGCCGTGCCCGCCGCGCCGGCTGCCGCGGCGCCGTCCGGCCAGCCGGATGCCGGCCTGGCGCTGCGGGTGCGGATATCCCAGGTCTCCGACAAAGATGCCCAGTCGCTGCTGGAAGAGATGGGCAACCTGGGCACGGTGCTGGCCCACGAGCGCGCCGAGGGCGGGCTGACCGTGTGGGTGGACAGCACGTGCACCGCCGATGATATCGAGGCGGTGTGCTGCTTCATTGTGGATGCCGATCAGTTGGACGTACAGCGCGCCGGCGCGCCGCGGGCGGGCGATGCCGTGGACCAGTTCGCCCGGGCGGCCGCGGGCTTTGCCGCGCAGGCGGCGGGCGAGCCGGCGGCGGCTTCGGCTATCGCGGCCAGCCCGGCCGCGGCGCCGGCGCCCGCCGCCGCCCACGCACCCGCCGCCCCGGCCAAGGCCGCGCGTGCCGCGCCCGCCACCGCCGCGGCCGACAAGGAATCCACGTCGATCCGCGTCGGGGTCGAGAAGGTCGACCAGGTGATCAATCTGGTGGGCGAGCTGGTGATCACCCAGGCCATGCTGGCGCAGACGGCCTCGGGCCTGGACCCGGTGCTGCACGACCGCCTGCTCAATGGCATGGAGCAGCTGGAACGCAATGCCCGCGACCTGCAAGAAGCGGTGATGTCGATCCGCATGATGCCGATGGACTACGTGTTCAGCCGGTTTCCGCGGCTGGTGCGCGACATCGCGGTCAAGATGGGCAAGCAGATCGAGTTGCAGACCTACGGGCGCGCCACCGAGCTGGACAAGAGCCTGATCGAACGCATCATCGACCCGCTGACCCACCTGGTGCGCAACAGCCTGGACCACGGCATCGAGACCCCGGAAAAGCGCATCGCGGCGGGTAAGGAACCGGTGGGCCAGCTGATTCTGTCGGCCGAGCACAACGGCGGCAACATCGTCATCGAAGTCAGCGACGACGGCGCCGGCCTGAATCGCGACAAGATCCTGAAAAAGGCCCTGGCCCAGGGCCTGGCGGTCAGCGAGAACACGCCCGACGAAGAGGTGTGGCAGTTGATCTTCGCGCCGGGGTTTTCCACCGCAGAGCAGGTCACCGATATTTCGGGCCGCGGCGTGGGCATGGACGTGGTGCGGCGCAATATCCAGGACATGGGCGGGCACGTGCAGCTTTCGTGCGTGCCGGGCGAAGGCACCACCACGCGCATCGTGCTGCCGCTGACGCTGGCGATCCTGGATGGCATGTCGGTGCGGGTGGGCGACGAAACCTTCATTCTGCCGCTGAACCATGTGACCGAGTCGCTGCAGCCCACCGAAGACCAGATGTACTCCGTGGCGGGCGACGAACGGGTGATGCAGGTGCGCGGCGAATACCTGCCGCTGGTCGAGCTGCACCGGGTGTTCGGCGTGGCCCGCGCGCAGGCGGATCCCACCCAGGCCATTGCCGTGATCATGCAGGCGCAGGACCGCCGCTTTGCCTTGCTGGTGGATCACCTGGTCGGCCAGCACCAGGTGGTGGTGAAGAACCTGGAATCCAATTATCGCAAGGTGCCGGGCGTGTCCGCGGCCACCATCCTGGGCGATGGCAGCGTGGCGCTGATCGTCGACGTATTCGCGCTGGCGCGGGCCAACCGAGAAAAATGGGCGCAGCCCGAACTCACATTGAATTGACGGAGAACCTGATATGGCTATCAAACCGCAAGCGCAGGCCGCGCGCGTCGAAGATGTCGGCAGTGAGTTCCTGGTGTTTACGCTGGGCGAAGAAGAGTACGGCATCGATATTCTGAAGGTGCAGGAAATCCGCGGCTACGACGCGGCCGCGGTGACGCGCATCGCCAACGTCCCGACCTTCATCAAGGGCGTCACCAATCTGCGCGGCATCATCGTGCCCATCGTCGATCTGCGCATCAAGTTCAAGCTGGGCAGCGTCGAATACAACGAACAGACCGTGGTCATCATTCTGAACCTGGATCACCGGGTAGTGGGCATCGTGGTCGACGGCGTATCGGATGTGCTGATGCTGAACTCGGCCCAGGTGCGGGCGGCGCCCGAATTCGGCGCCACCTTGTCCACCGAATACCTGACGGGGCTGGGCACGATCGACGACCGCATGTTGATTCTGGTGGATATCGAAAAATTGATGACCAGCGAAGAAATGGCGCTGGTAGAAAAGGCTGCCGCCTGAGGCGGGCGGCCCGCGGGGGCCGTGAAGCCGGGCAGTCGTGCAAGCAACGTTGGGGGTTTAATCATGCGCAAGTTCCTGGCCAACATGAAGATACGCACCAGTCTGCTGGGCGTACTGGCGTTTTTCTCGTTGATGCTGGTGATAGGGGCCGCATTGGGCGTGCTGTCGCTGCGGATCAGCAACGGCACGCTGGCCAGCATCCGCCAGACGCAGGACGTGGGCGATGCGCTGACGCGCCTGGTCAATAGCTATAAAGACGTCGTCACCGGCCTGGCCCGCACGGCCAATGCGCACTATGGCGACGTCGTGCGCAGTATCGGCCAGCCGGTGCCGCTGACGTCGGGATTGGGAGCCGAGGCGGCAGGCTTGTTGCAGCGCGCCAGCGCGGCAATGAACCGCGCCCAGACCGAGTTCGAATATTTCAAGACGCTGCCGCGCTCGCCGGGCGCGCAGGAAAGCCTGGACGAGGTCGACCAGGCTTACACCGCCCTGATGCAACAGGGCGTTGCGCCGCTGTTCGGCTTGCTCGAGCGCGGCGACATGGGTACTTATCAGAAGCAGGTGCAGGCGCTGCATGACGCCGCCGAGGGGCGCTTTGCCCGCGCGGTCGAGGGCTTCGACTTCTGGCGGGCCGCCCAGTTGCAGGATGCCCACGTACTGGCCACCCAGCGCTACCAGGGCGTGCTGGCTGCGGTGGGGGCGGGCGGCGCCATGGCGGCGCTGCTGGTGTTCGGCACTTACGTGTTCCTGCGCCGCCGGGTGCTGCAGCCCCTGACGGAAGCGGGGCTGCATTTCGACCGCATGGCCGCGGGCGACCTGACGGCGCGGGTGGAGGTGCGCAACAGCAACGAGATCGGCCAGTTGTTCGCGGCGCTGAAGCGGATGCAGGAGAACCTGGCGCGCACGGTGTCGCAGGTGCGCCGCGGCGTGGACGAGATCAACGTGGGCTCGCGCGAGATTTCGGCGGGCAACACGGACCTGAGCAGCCGCACCGAGCAGCAGGCGGCGTCGCTGGAAGAGACGGCGGCGTCGATGGAAGAGCTGGCCTCGACGGTCAAGCAGAACGCCGACAACGCGCGCCAGGCCAACCAGCTGGCGGCCAGCGCCTCGGACGTGGCCGAGCGCGGCGGTTCGGCGGTGTCGGAAGTGGTGAGCACGATGGAAGGGATTTCGGCGAGCTCGCGCAAGATATCCGAGATTGTGTCGGTGATCGACGGGATTGCGTTCCAGACGAATATTCTGGCGCTGAACGCGGCGGTGGAAGCGGCGCGGGCGGGCGAGCAGGGCAAGGGTTTCGCGGTGGTGGCCGGCGAGGTCCGTTCGCTGGCGCAGCGCAGCGCGCAGGCGGCCAAAGAGATCAAGGTGCTGATCGAGGATTCGGTAAGCAAGGTGGGCACGGGCTCGCAGCAGGTGGAGCGGGCGGGAGCGACGATGCAAGAGATCGTGGCTTCGGTCAAGCGGGTGACGGACATCATGGGCGAGATTTCGGCGGCCTCGGAAGAGCAGTCCGGGGGCATCGAGCAGGTCAACCGGGCGGTGTCGCAGATGGACGAGGTGACGCAGCAGAACGCGGCGCTGGTGGAAGAGGCGGCCGCGGCGGCGGGCTCGCTGCAAGAGCAGGCGCAGCGGCTGGCCGAGGCGGTGGCGGTGTTCAAGATCAACGCCGGCGAGGTCATCGAAGTGCCCGCGCGGCAGCTGGAAGGCGAGCGCGCGGCCCGCGAGGCCTTGCGCCAGCCCGCGCAAGAGCGCGATCCTGCCGCGGCGGGTGCGCTGGCCCTGCAGCAGTAGCCTGCCGTGTCCACCTCTGGCGCCAGCGCATCGTTCGCGGCCGAGCGGCAATTCGAATTCCGCGAGGCCGATTTCGCACGCGTGCGTCGCATGATCCACGCGCGCGCCGGTATTTCGCTGGGCGAACACAAGCGCGAAATGGTGTACAGCCGGCTGACGCGCCGCCTGCGGGCACTGGGCCGGCACGATTTTGCCGGCTACCTGGATCATCTGGAAAACCAGCCCGCGGCGCCCGAATGGGAAGACTTCGTCAACGCGCTGACCACCAACCTGACGGCCTTCTTTCGCGAGGCGCATCATTTTCCGATTCTGGCCGAACTGGCGCGGTCCCGGCCGGGGCCGGTGTCGGTATGGTGCTGCGCCGCCTCGAGCGGCGAAGAGCCGTATTCCATCGCCATGACACTGGTCGAAGCGCTGGGGCAGCGGGCCGCCGCGGCCACCGTGCTGGCCACGGACATCGATACCCAGGTGTTGAACCGCGCGCGCGCGGGCGTTTACGCCGAGGAACGCGTGGCCCGCATGGACCCGGACCGGCTCAAGCGCTTTTTCCTGCGGGGCCGCGGCCCCAACGCGGGACAGGTACGCGTGCGCCCCGAGCTGGCGGCCATGGTGCGCTTCGAGCCCTTGAACCTGCTGGCCGCGTCCTGGGCGCTGAATGAGCGGTTCGACGCGATTTTCTGCCGCAACGTGATGATTTATTTCGACAAACCCACCCAGGCCGGGATCCTGCGGCGTTTCGTGCCGCTGTTGAAGGCGGGCGGCCTGCTGTTCGCCGGCCATTCCGAGAACTTCACCTACATCAGCCGGGATTTCCGCCTGCGCGGGCAGACGGTGTACGAATGCCTGGGAACGGGGACGGCGGGCTGAGCAAGATGCAAAAAATACGGGTTCTCTGCGTGGACGATTCGGCGCTGGTGCGCGGCCTGATGACCGAGATCATCAATAGCCACGCCGACATGGAAGTGGTGGCGGTGGCGCCCGACCCGCTGGTGGCGCGCGAGCTGATCAAGCGGCATAACCCCGACGTCCTGACGCTGGACGTGGAGATGCCGCGCATGGACGGCCTGGATTTCCTCGAGAAGCTGATGCGGCTGCGGCCCATGCCGGTGGTGATGGTGTCGTCGCTGACCGAGCGCGGCGGCGAAACCACGCTGCGCGCGCTGGAACTGGGGGCCATCGATTTCGTGACCAAGCCCAAGCTGGGCATACGCCACGGCATGCTCGAATATGCCGAGCTGATTGCCGACAAGATCCGCGCCGCCGCGCGGGCGCGCCTGCGGGTGGCCAGCGCGGCCGCGTTGGCCGCGCCGCCGGTGCGCCTGCGCAGCCCGTACGCCAGTTCTGAAAAGCTGGTGATGGTGGGGGCGTCGACGGGCGGCACCGAGGCCATCCGCGAAGTATTGCGGCCGCTGCCGCCGGACAGCCCGGCGATGCTGATTACCCAGCATATGCCGGCCGGCTTTACCCGTTCGTTCGCGCAGCGCCTCGATGCCTTGTGCGCCGTGACGGTGCGCGAAGCCGTCCATGGCGAGCGGGTGTTGCCCGGCCACGCGTACCTGGCGCCGGGCGGCGACACGCACATGAAGCTGGGGCGCAGCGGCGCCAATTACGTGATCGAGCTCGAGGCCAGCGAGCCCGTCAATCGTCATCGCCCGTCGGTAGACGTACTGTTCCGCTCGGCCGCCGCCGCCGCGGGGGCCAATGCCATCGGCGTGATCCTGACCGGCATGGGCAAGGACGGCGCCGCCGGCCTGCTGGCCATGCGCCGGGCCGGCGCGCACACGCTGGCGCAGGACGAGGCCAGTTGCGTGGTGTTCGGCATGCCGCGCGAAGCCATCGCGCTGGGCGCCGCCGCCGAAGTGGTGCCGCTGGCCTCGATGAGCGAACGCATCTTGACTTGCCTGGGCGATCGAGTGAACCGGGTCTGACGCGGCGACGTCGCCCGCAAGCAGCCAAGATTATTTTCTGGAGTGGAAATGATAGACAAGGGTATGAAAATTCTGGTGGTGGATGATTTCCCCACGATGCGGCGCATTATCCGCAACCTGCTCAAAGAGCTGGGTTTCGAGAATGTGGACGAGGCCGAGGACGGCGCCATCGGCCTGGAGAAGCTGCGCAACGGCACCTTCCAGTTCGTGGTGTCGGACTGGAACATGCCCAACCTGGACGGCCTGGAAATGCTCAAGCAGATCCGCGCCGACGCGGCGCTGAAGTCGCTGCCGGTGCTGATGGTGACGGCCGAAGCCAAGAAAGAGAACATCGTCGCCGCCGCGCAGGCGGGGGCCAGCGGCTATGTGGTCAAGCCCTTTACGGCGGCGACGCTGGAAGAGAAGCTGACCAAGATCTTCGAGAAACTCGCGGGCTGAGGTGCGGCATGAGCGCAATGGATACCGGCGTTAATGCCGACCCCACCGACCTGATACACCGCATCGCCTCGCTGACGCGCATGCTGCGCGACAGCATGCGCGAGCTGGGGCTGGACCAGGCCATCAAAGACGCCGCGCAGGCCATTCCCGATGCGCGCGACCGGCTGCGCTACGTGGCGCAAATGACCGAGCAGGCGGCCAACCGCGTGCTGAATGCCACCGACGCGGCCGGGCCGCTGCAGGACCGCATGGCCCGCGCGGCCCAGGGTCTGGACGAGCGCTGGCGGCAGTGGTTCGACCAGCCGCTGGAACTGCCGCAGGCGCGCGAGCTGGTCGACGACACGCGCGCCTTCCTGGCCGACGTGCCGGTGCAGACTCAGCAGACGCAGAGCCGGCTGATGGAAATCGTGATGGCGCAAGACTTCCAGGACCTGACCGGCCAGGTCATCATGCGCATGATGGATGTGGTGGGCGCCATCGAACGCGAACTGCTGCAGGTGCTGCTGGACAACGTGCCGCAAGAGCGCCGCGACGAGGCCCAGACCCTGCTCAACGGGCCCCAGGTCAGCCCGGCCGGCAAGCCCGACGTGGTAACCAGCCAGGACCAGGTCGACGACCTGCTGGCCAGCCTGGGTTTCTAGGCAGCCGGACCGGCGCCCGGCCGGCGCCGAATAGCGCGGCTTTCTCCCTGCTTCTTGGGTGATCGCGGCCGGCGCGGGCCTTCTAGAATCTCGGCGAGCCGCTCTGTTTGCCTGTAGCGGCGGCGCACGAACCCGCGAGCATGGCCGACGAAAGCGATCTGGAGAAAACCGAATCCGCCTCTCCCAGGCGCCTGGAAAAGGCGCGCGAAGAGGGGCAGATCGCGCGTTCGCGCGAGCTGGGCACGTTTCTGCTGCTGGCGGCGGGCGTGGGCGGCCTGTGGCTGAGCGGGCCGCTGTTGTACCGCGGATTGACCGGCGTGCTGCGCGGCGGACTGGGGTTCGACGCGCGGGTTGGACGCGATGCCGGCATCATGGTGGCCCAGGCCGTGGACGGCGCCGGCCAGGCCCTGCTGCTGGTCCTGCCGATTTTCGGCGTCTTGATGGCGGTGGCGGTGCTGGCCAGCGTGCTGCTGGGGGGCTTTGTCTTTTCGTCCAAGCCGCTGCAGCCGGACTTCGCCAAGCTGAGCCTGCTTTCCGGGCTGAAGCGCATGGTGTCCGCGCAGACGGCGATAGAACTGGCCAAGGCGATCGCCAAGGCCTTGCTGGTGGGCGGCGTGGCGGTGGCCGTGATCAGCGGGCATCGCGACGAGATGCTGGCGCTGATGCACGCGGCGCCCACCGAGGCGCTGGCCCGCACCTTGACCCTGGTGGCCCTGTGCGCGGCGCTGATCGTGGCGTCGCTGGGCACCGTCGTGCTGCTGGACGTTCCGTGGCAAATCTGGAGCCACCTGAAGAAATTGCGCATGTCCAAGGAAGACGTGCGCCAGGAACACAAGGAAAGCGAGGGCGATCCGCACATCAAGGCGCGCATCCGGCAGCAGCAGCGTGCCATGGCGCGCCGGCGCATGATGAGCGAAGTGCCGCGCGCCGACGTGGTGGTGACCAACCCCACCCATTACGCGGTGGCGCTGCGCTACGCCGACGGGCAGGCGGCGCCGCGCGTGGTGGCCAAGGGCACCGGGCTGGTGGCGGCCCGCATCCGCGAACTGGCCGCCGAACATCGCGTGCCGCTATTGCAGGCGCCGCCCCTGGCGCGGGCCTTGCATCAGCATGTCGAGCTGGGGCAGGAGATCCCGGCCGCCCTGTATACCGCCGTGGCCGAGGTGCTGGCATGGGTGTTCCAGCTGCGCAGCTGGCGAGCCGAGTGGGGGGCCGAGCCGTCCGCGCCCACCGGGCTGGCGGTGCCCGCCGAACTCGATCCGCTGGCCGGCGCCCGCTAGCCGGCCCTAGAGAAAATCACTTATGAGCCAATTGATTTCTGCATTGAAGACTCACGGCGCGGCCAACGCCCGCATGCTGGCCGGGCCGGTGCTGATCGTGCTGGTGCTGGGCATGATGGTGCTGCCGCTGCCCACGTTCTTGCTGGACCTGCTGTTCACGTTCAACATCGCGTTGTCGGTGATGATTCTGCTGGTGGCGATGTTCACGCGCAAGCCCCTGGATTTCGCCGCGTTTCCGGCCGTGCTGCTGTTTGCCACGCTGCTGCGCCTGTCGCTGAACGTGGCATCGACCCGCGTGGTGCTGCTGCACGGCCATACCGGGCCGGACGCGGCCGGCAAAGTGATCGAGGCATTCGGCCACTTTCTGGTGGGCGGCAACTTCGCGGTCGGGATCATCCTGTTCGTGATCCTGACCATCATCAACTTCATCGTCATCACCAAGGGCGCGGGACGCATCGCCGAAGTCGGCGCCCGCTTTACGCTGGACGCCATGCCCGGCAAGCAGATGGCGATCGACGCCGACCTGAATGCCGGCCTGATCGGCGAAGACGAAGCGCGCCGGCGGCGTGCCGAAGTGTCTCAGGAAGCGGATTTCTTCGGCTCGATGGACGGCGCCAGCAAGTTCGTGCGCGGCGATGCGATCGCCGGCCTGCTGATCATGGTGATCAACGTGGTGGGCGGGCTGATCGTGGGCATGGCGCAGCACGACATGGCCATTGGCGATGCTTCGCGGGTCTATACGCTGCTGACGATCGGCGACGGCCTGGTGGCGCAGATTCCCGCCCTGGTGATTTCCACGGCGGCCGGCGTGGTGGTGTCGCGCGTATCGACCGACCAGGACGTGGGCCAGCAGATGCTGGCGCAGCTGTTTTCCAACCCCAGCGTGCTGTTCCTGACGGCGGGCATCATC
Organism: Bordetella petrii; assembly: GCA_017745595.1. Classification (GTDB taxonomy): domain Bacteria; phylum Pseudomonadota; class Gammaproteobacteria; order Burkholderiales; family Burkholderiaceae_B; genus Bordetella_A; species Bordetella_A petrii_C. The sequence goes on along the minus strand of WMBV01000041.1, from coordinate 16,715 downwards.
GGCATCATGGGCCTGATTCCCAATATGCCGCACGTGGCCTTCCTGACGCTGGCCGCGATTCTGGCGGGCACCGGCTGGATGCTGTACAAGCGCGCGCAGGCGGCCGAGCAGGCCGCCGCCAGCCAGCCCTCGCAAGTGGCGGCCCATGCGCAGGCCGCGGCGGCCGAGGCGAGCTGGGAAGATGTGTCCATGGTGGACCCGCTGGGCCTCGAAGTGGGCTACCGCCTGATTCCGCTGGTGGACCATGCCCAGAACGGCGAGCTGCTGCATCGCATACGCAGCCTGCGCAAGAAATTCGCCCAGGATGTCGGCTTCCTGCCGCCCGTCGTGCATATCCGCGACAACCTGGAGCTGAAACCCAACGATTACCGCATTCTGTTGTCGGGCGTGGAAATCGGCCGGGGCACGGCCATGCCGAACCAATGGCTGGCGATCGACCCGGGCGGGGTCGTGAGCCCGATCAAGGGCATCGCGACGACCGATCCGGCCTTCGGGCTGCCCGCGCTGTGGATCGACGGCGGCCAGCGCGATGCCGCCCAGGCGGCGGGCTATACCGTGGTGGACGCCAGCACGGTCGTGGCCACGCATTTGAATCACATGATGCATCGCCACGGCGCCGGCCTGCTGGGCCGCCAGGAAACCCAGCAGCTGCTGGACCGCATCGGCGCCGAGGCGCCCAAGCTGGTCGAGGACCTGGTGCCCAAGACCCTGTCGCTGACCACGCTGCAGAAGGTGCTGCAGGGCTTGCTGGCCGAAGAAGTGCCTATCCGCGATATGCGCTCGATTATCGACACGCTGGCCGAACACGCGCCGCGCCTGGCCGCGCAGGGCGCGGCGGGCCAGGCCGATGTGCCCGAGCTGATTGCCCTGGCGCGCCGCGCGCTGGGCCGCGCCATAACGCAGCAGTGGTTCCCGGGCGAAGGCGAATTGCAGGTGATCGGCCTGGACGTCAAGCTGGAACGCGTGCTGAACCAGGCATTGAGCACCAGCGGCGGGCTGGAGCCCGGGCTGGCCGACACGCTGCTGCGCGAGGCGCAGGCCAGCGTGGCCAGGCAAGAGGCCCAGGGCCTGGCGCCGGTGCTGGTGGTGTCGCCGCCCCTGCGCGCGCCGCTGGCGCGTTTCCTGCGGCATCATTTGCCGCAGCTGGGCGTGTTGTCCAATGCCGAGATTCCCGATGAGCGCATGCTGCGGGTGACGGCCCTGATCGGTGCCGGCGCATGAAAATCAGCAGGTTCATCGGCGCCAGCAGCCGCGAAGTGATGCGCCAGGTGCGCGCGGCCCTGGGGCCCGAGGCGCTGATTGTCTCGAACCGCAGCGTGGCGGACGGCGTCGAGGTGCTGGCCACCCTGGACGAGGCCGCGAGCGGCGCCGCGCCGGCCGTTGCCGCGCCGGGGCCGGCCCTGCCTGCATTGCCGGGGCCGCCGCTGGAATCGCGGCCCGCCGCCGCGCGGGCGGCGGACGGCGCGGAGGGCCTGGAAGCGGCTATCGGCGCGCTGCGCGGGGCGCTGGAAACCCGGCTGGACGGATTGCTGTGGGGCGGCGCCGACGCGCCGGGACGCGAGCCGCAGCGCGCCGCGCTGTTCCGCCTGCTGCTCGACGTCGGCTTCAGTGCCCGCCTGGCGCGCGCCATGCTGGAACGCCTGCCCGGGGGGCTGGCCCAGCGCGAGGCGCAGGCATGGGTGCGCAATGAGCTGGTGACGCACCTGCCGGTGCTGGCGCGCGACGATGACCTGTGGGACCAGGGCGGAGTCTACGCGCTGGTGGGCCCCACCGGGGTGGGCAAGACCACTACGCTGGCCAAGCTGGCCGCGCGCTGTGCGGCGCGCGAGGGGCGCGAGCGGGTGGCGATGCTGACGACCGATCACTTCCGCATAGGCGCGCTGGAGCAATTGCAGATATACGGCCGCCTGATGGGCGTGCCGGCGCGCTCGGTGCGCGACGTGGCCGAATTGCGCGCGACGCTGGCCGAGCTGGGCGACCGCAAGATCGTGCTGATCGACACCACCGGCATCAGCCAGCGCGACCGCAACGTGGCGGCGCAGGCCGCGCTGCTGTGCGGCGCGGGCCGGCCGGTGCGGCGCCTGCTGGTGCTGAACGCGGCCAGCCAGGGCGATACCCTGGACGAGGTGGCGCACGCCTACCGGCATGGCGCCGGCGATGACCTGTCGGGCTGCATCATTACCAAACTGGACGAGGCGGCGCGCCTGGGCCCGGCGCTGGACACCGCCGTGCGGCACCGGCTGCCGGTGCACTATGTCTGCGTGGGACAGAAAGTGCCGGAAGACCTGTCGCCCGCGCGCGCCGATGAATTGGTCGACCGCGCGCTGGCGGCCCCGGCACGCGCGCCCGCGCTGTATGCGCCCAGCGAGGCCGACATGGCATCGCTGTGGCGCGCGCGGTCCGCGGCATCGTCCGAGCCGGATGCGCATCGCCGCCGCCAGTGGCTGGCCGCCGCACTGTTGCCGGGCGCCGCCGCGGCGGCAGAGTCGCTGGGCCCGGCCCTGGCCTGGCTGGAGCGCGATGCCGCCTGCAGCCAGGCGCGCGCGGCGTGGCGCGCGGCCGGCGCGCGGGATGCGGCAAGTGTGGCGGAAGGTGTGGCGGAGGCTATGGCGGACGGGCCCGCTGGCCTGGCCGGGGTGCGGCGGGCCTTCGCGGCGGCGTGCGACCGCCATCTGCTGGTATTGCATGGCGCGGCGTCGCTGGCCGGCGCCGGCATGCCGGGCGCCAGTCTGCGGGCCGCTTTGCTGTTGAGCGACCGGGGCGCGGCGTTGGGCGCGGCGGCCGGGCAGTTGCGGCGGACGCGTCCGCGGGCCGCGCCGATGCGGGCCGATGCGCCGCGCGAGGCCGGGCTGGCCCTGGCGGAGCGGGCCGCGGCCGTGGCGCGGGGGCTGCCCGGGGTGCCCCTGGTGCATCTGGCCGAGCCCGGCGACGAATTGCCCTGGCGGGTGTTGCCGCCCGGCACGGCCTGGCTGGCGCGTTGCGCCGGCGCCATGAAGGTGCTGCACGATGACTGCCCGACGACCCTGAACGCGGTGGGCAAGCTGCTGGGTTACGTGCCGGCGGGGCGCCTGGACGGCGCCGCCGGCCCGGCCGCGCTGCTTCCGGCATGCGCGGGCGCGGGCGCGGCGCCGCTGGAGCTCTGGGCATCGGGCACCGAAGTGGCGGTGCCGCGGCGCGGCGCGCCGCCCCTTGCCCTGCGGCTGGTGTGCGCGCGCGTGCTGGCGGCCGACGGCGCGGTGCTGGGCCAATGGTTTGGCCTGACCAGCCTGGCGGCGGGGCAGGCCGATGCGGCCACGGTGGCGCGCTGGCTGGCGCTGCAGGAACCGGCGCGGCGCGCGTTTCGCGACATGGCGCAGGCCTGGGCGGCGGCTCCGGCCGATATGGGGTTGGCCGGGCGCGCCGCGCTGGCGGCACAACTGGGCGCGGCTTGCTGGCAAGTGGCGCGCGCCCCTGGCGCGGCCGCCCTGCAGGCCCCGCTGCGCGGCGTGCTGGGACCGGGCCGCAAACTCACCGCGCGCGCCGTGCCGGGCGCCTTGCTGAAAATGTTCTCGATGCTGGAAATGGCGGCGTGAACGGGAAGGGCCGGCGGGCCGGGCACGCCAGATCGATCAGGCACGCCAGGTGTCCGACTCCCGCAGGGTGTCGGACACCGATGTATGCCTAGGCCATCCCAATACTACGGTGTCTGACACCCTGCGGGAGTCAGACACCTACTTGCGAGGCAGACACCTGCTTGCGAGGCAGACCCTGCGGGAGTCAGACACCTGCTTGCGGCAGGCCGTCAGGCCGCGACGATGTTCTTGCCGCCGTAGGCGCCGCGGCGGCCGCGGCCCTGGGCGTCGTACGTGCCGGCGTTGGCCAGGCCGCCCAATTCGCGCAAGGCCTCGAGCGACTGCTGGGTGTGGCGCAGGCTGGCTTCGACCAGCGCGCTGTTGCGGGCATTGCGCTCGCGCGCGATGGCGGCATGGTCCAGCAGTGTTTGCCAGGCCTGTGCCAGTTGCGGATCGCGCGCGACGGCGTGCTGCGTGCCCGCATGGCCCGGAGGCAGCCCCATCTGGTCCAGCAAGGCATCCCGGCGGTCGCTGAGCGCCGCCAATTGCAGAGCCAGGGATTCTTTATGCTGGGTCAGGTCCGGCAGCTGCTGATATGCGGCGCGATCGGCCAGGGCCTGTGCTTCGCGTTCGAGCGCGGCGGAAAATTCCTGCACCAGCGCGTTTTCGCGTATCAGGCAATCGTGCAAAGAAGTGGGCATGTCCATGGATGGGCCGGGCGTGGAAAATCTACTTGAGCAGGTCCCGGGCGCTGGCGATCAGGCTGTCGGCGATGCGTCCGGCGTCGATCTGCAATTTTCCCGACGCGATGGCATCGCGTATGGCGGCCACGCGCTCGACGTCGATGTCGTTGTCGCCCGACTGCAAGGCCATCAGCTGGCGCGACGCGGGGCTGAGGGCCACCTGCGCGCTGCTGCCGCCGGACGGGCCGGCGGCGTGGGCGGCGGCCGGCGTATCGGGCCGTCCGCCCGGCGCCTGAGCGCCGACGGGCCGGGAAGAAGAAAGGGTGATTTTCAAGGCAATCTCCGCAAGGCAGTGCGCCGGCGGGCGCTGGGAAAGGCGCCCGGGTGTGGTTTCTGTAACGGCCACCGCCAGCCGAACTTTAGCGCCAATGCCGGCCGGTTGATTGCGATATGTAACATCTACAGCGCGACCTCGACCAGGGTGGCGCTGCGCACGATGCCGCTGACGATCTGCCCGGATGCCGTGCGCACCTGGACGGGCGCGCCCGGCGGCGCGTCGCCGAGGACTTCGCCTTCGCTGCTGATCACGAAGCCGGGCCCGCGCGCGGTGATGCGCACCTGCTGGCCGCGGGTAACCGCCCGCGCGCTGCGCAGGGCCGACGCCTTGATGGCCTGGCCGGCCGTGATGCGATAGCGGGCACGCATGCCGACAATATCGGCAGGATCGACGACCACGCCGCGGGGCAGGGCGACCAGATCGCCGTCGCGGGCGTCCAGGTCGCCCGGCTGGATGGCCTGGCCGGGCGGAATCGTGTGCGCGGCCACGTAGTACTGCCCGCGCACACTGACGGTGGCCTGCACATACAGCGTCCAGGGCTGCGGCGCGGCGCAGCGCACGCCGATGGTCATGCGCGTCCGTGGCCGCAGGGCCGAGGGCAAGAACGGAACCGGCTCGGCGCAGCCCGCCGCGCGCGAGGCCTCGATGGGGTCCAGCGCGACCGACAGGGTGCCGGGCAGGCCGGCGAGTTGCGCCCGCAGGAAGGCCTCGGCAACGCCCGCGACGGCGGCGGCCGGATCCGCGGCATCGGCGCGCGTGGCCGCCACGGCACGCGGCGCCGGCAGCAGCACGGCGCCCGCCAGGGCCAGTTGCAGGAAAGCGCGCGATAGCGATTGCATGATGCCAAGATTGTAGAAGCGCGGGGCGTCCGCCAAGAATCGAATTGCGTTGGAAATGGCGGGTTATTTGGTTGATTGTGTTGCCCACCCGGCCCCTAAGATGCCGTCATGCAAGAAGGACAGCGGCGCGCCGCCGCCGTGCCGGTTTCTTGTTCCCCCCGCAGGACGCTGCCACGATGCTAGACAGGCTCAACGAGGATTTCCGCTTTTACCAGCAAGCGATCGCGCTGCGCGCCCAGCGGCAGGAAGTGCTGTCTTCGAATATCGCCAACGCCGACACGCCCAACTACAAGGCCCGCGACTTCAATTTCCAGGCCGCCATGCAGGACGCGCTGGATACCCGCATGCGCCTGCCCGACACGAGCCTGGCGCTGACGTCGGCGCGCCACATTCCGGGCAAGGCGGTGACGCCCGATCCGGTGGCCTTGCAGTACCGCTTGCCCTACCAGCCCAGCGTGGACGGCAATACCGTCGATATGGACGCCGAGCGCGTGCAGTTCGCCGACAACACGCTGCATTACCAGAGCAGCCTGCAAATGCTTTCGTCCCGCATCCGCTCGATGATGTCGGCCATCCAGGAATAACCCAGCCATTACGCCATGTCTTTGACCAGCATTTTCGATATCGCCGGTTCGGCGCTGCAGGCCCAGTCGCAGCGCATGAACGTCGCGGCCAGCAACCTGGCCAACGCCGACAGCGCGGCCGGCCCGGACGGCCAGCCGTATCGTGCGCGCCAGGTGGTGTTCCAGGTGAACCCGCCCGCCGGCCAGCCCTACGGCCGGGAGATCGGCGGCGTGCGGGTGGCCGGCGTGGTGCAGGATCCGTCGCCGCCCAAGCGCCTCTACGATCCGGCGCATCCGCTGGCCGACGCGCAGGGCTACGTCAATATGCCGAACGTGGATCCGGTCGCCGAGACCGTGAACATGATCGCGGCGTCGCGTTCTTACCAGGCCAACGTGGAAGTGCTGAATACGGCCAAACAATTGATGATGAAGACCTTGACCATCGGTCAGTCTTGATCCCCGCACGGAGCCCCGAATGACCACGGTCAATAGCACCACCGATTCCACCGCGCTGGCGCTGGCGCAGGCCGGTTCGTCCGCCGGCAGCGCCGGGAGCCTGCAGGACCGCTTCCTGACGCTGCTGGTGACGCAGCTCAAGAACCAGGACCCGCTCAACCCCATGGAGAACGCCGAACTGACGTCGCAGCTGGCGCAGATCTCCACGGTAGAGGGCATTACCAATCTGAAGAACACCCTGCTGGCCATCAGCGGGCAGATCGACGTGTCGCAGTCGATGAACGCGGTTGCCATGATAGGCAAGGGCGTGCTGATCCCGGGCGACAAGATCTCGCTGGGTACCGACGCCAGCGATCCGTCCAAGCGCGTGGCCACGCCCTTCGGCATCGACCTGCAGGGCGACGCGGCCAAGGTGACGGTGAAGATCCTGGATGCTTCCGGGGCCGTAGTGCGCAGCATCGAGCTGGGCGCGCAGGATACCGGCGTGCTGACGCTGGACTGGGACGGCACCAACGATGGCGGGCAGGCGCTGGTGGACGGCAAGTATTCCGTGAACGTCAGCGCCGCCGATGCCGACGGCAACAAGGTACGCGCCGAAGCGCTGAGCTACGGCGAAGTCAACAGTGTGTCGTATTCCACCGATGGCTTGCGGCTGGACCTGGGCCTGGCCGGCCAGATCAGCATGCTGGATGTGCGCAAGGTGCTGGGTACCTGACGGTACGCGGCGGCAACGGCCGGCGCGAATGCCGGCAATCGACTAGACACTCACAGACGAGCGAGAAAACACATGAGTTTCGGACAAGGATTGAGCGGCCTGAACGCCGCGGCGCAGAACCTGGACGTCATCGGCAACAACATCGCCAACTCGGGCACCGTGGGCTTCAAGTCCGCGTCGGCCTCGTTTGCCGACGTCTATGCGAGCTCGCGCGTGGGGCTGGGCGTGAAGGTCAGCGCCATCAACCAGCGCTTTACCGTGGGCAATATCAGCGTCACCGGCGGGGAATACGACATCGCCATCGATGGCCCGCGCGGGTTCTTCCGCCTGACCGACCCCAGCGGCGGGGTGTTTTATTCGCGCAACGGCGAGTTCCTGGTGGACAAGAACTTCTACCTGGTCAACGCGCAGGGCTATCGCCTGACGGGCTATGCCGCCGGCGCGGTAGGTTCGACGCCGGTGGACCTGCGCCTGCCGCAAGGCAATATCGCGCCCCAGGACACCACCGCCGCCAGCCTGATGACCAACCTGAATGCCAACGCCGAGGCCATCGACCCGGCGACTTCGCCGTTCGATCCGGCCCAGGCGTCGACCTACACCGATTCGGTGCCGACCACGGTGTACGACTCGCTGGGCAACTCGCACCAGCTGACGCAGTACTTCGTGAAGCGGGCGGCCGACGGCACCGACAGCGTGTACGACGTCTACTACGCGCTGGACGGCGAGCCGATGTTCCCCACCACCCAGGACGCCGATGGCGCGTGGGGCGGCCCGACGCCGCTGAGGTTCGATTCGGCGGGCCGCCTGAGCCCGGCGACTCCGTCGACGGTGTCGCTGAGCTTCGGCACCCCCGGCGGCGCGACCTCGCCGGCCGACCCGATGACTGTGGTCATGAGCTACGACGGCATCACTCAGTACGGTAGCGATTTCTCGCCCAAGGTCACGCAGAACGGCTATTCCAGCGGTGAATTCTCGGGCCTTTCGATCGGCGCCGACGGCACGCTGCTGGCCAGCTACACCAACGGCGAGACCGCCGTCATCGGCACGCTGGCGCTGGCCAACTTCAACAATGTGCAGGGCCTGCAGCCGGTGGGCAACAACGCCTGGGCCGAGACGGGCGCGTCGGGGCAGGCCATGCTGGGCCAGCCCGGCACCAACGGCCTGGCCACCGTGGTGGGGCAGGCGGTAGAGGCGTCGAACGTGGACATGAGCGAAGAGCTGGTCAACATGATCGTGGCCCAGCGCACCTACCAGGCCAATGCGCAGAGCATCAAGACCCAGGACGAGGTCATGCAAGTGCTGATGAACATGAGCTGAGGCCGCGAGGCGCCGGCACGGAAATAATCCATGGACCGAATCATCTATACCGCCATGAGCGGGGCGGCGCGCGTCGCCGAGCACCAGGCGGTGTTGGGCAACAACATGGCCAACGTCAGCACCCCGGGATTTCGCGAGCAGCTCGCGATGTACCGGTCGGTGCCGGTGCTGGACGGCACTTCGCTGCCCACGCGGGTGTCCACCGTGACGACCACGCCCGGCAGCAATTTCGAGATGGGCAATATGCAGGCCACCGGGCGGGCGCTGGACGTGGCGCTGGCCGGCCCCGGCTGGCTGGCCATCCAGACGCCGCAGGGCGAGGCCTATACGCGCGCCGGCGACCTGCAGGTGGGCGTGAACGGCCTGCTGCAAACCGCGCAGGGCCAGCCGGTGCTGTCGGACCAGAACGGCCTGATCGACGTGCCCGAACTGGCCACGCTGACCATCGCCAGCGACGGCACCATTACCGCGCTGGGCGCGGGGGACCCGCCCAACAATATTCTGAATCTGGGCCGCCTGAAACTGGTCAGCCCGCCGGACGCGGCGCTGGTGCGCGGCGACGACGGGGTGTTCCGTCTGGCGCAGGCCGGCGGCCAGCCCGCGCCGCGGGTGCCGGCCGATCCGGCCCTGCGCGTGATGGCGGGCGTGCTGGAAGGCAGCAACGCCAGCCCCATCAAGGCCATGGTGGGCATGATAGACAGCGCGCGCAGGTTCGAAATGCAGATGCAGGTGATCAGCGAGGCCGACAAGAACGCCGAGCGGGCCAACGGCCTGCTGTCGATGGGCTGAGCCCTTTTCCATTTTTCACGAGCAGGCCGGCCGCTGGCCGGGCCTAGCCAGGAGTTTTCATCATGATGCGTTCGCTGTGGATCGCCAAGACCGGCCTCGAGGGACAGCAGACCTCGATGGATGTGATATCCAACAACCTGGCCAACGTCCAGACCAACGGCTTCAAGCGCGGCCGGGCCATTTTCCAGGATCTGATGTACCAGACCCTGCGCCAGCCCGGCGCCCAGGTGGGCGACGCCAACCAGCTGCCCACCGGCCTGCAGCTGGGCACGGGCGTGCGGGTGGCATCGACGGAACGGGTGTTCACCCAGGGCAACATGAACAATACCGGCAGCGAGCTGGACATCGCGATCGACGGCAAGGGGTTCCTGCAGGTCGATCTGCCCGACGGCACCCAGGCGTATACGCGCGACGGCGCGCTGCAAGTGGACCAGAACGGCCAGCTGACCACCGCCGGCGGCTATGTGATCCAGCCGCCCATCAATGTGCCCGACAACGCGCTGTCGCTGACGATAGGCAAGGACGGCACGGTGTCGGTGACCCAGCCGGGCGCCGCCGGCCTGAATGTGCAGATCGGCCAGCTGCAGCTGGCGACCTTCATCAATCCGCCCGGCTTGCAGAGCATGGGCGAAAACCTGTACCTGGAAACGGATTCGTCCGGCCCGGCCAACATCCTGCAGCCGGGCATCGACGGGGCGGGGTCGATCCTGCAGCAGTATGTCGAGACCTCGAACGTCAACGTGGCCGAGGAACTGGTCAACATGATCACCACGCAGCGCGCCTACGAGATGAACAGCAAGGCTGTGAAGACCTCGGACGAAATGCTGGCCCGCCTGACGCAGCTGTGATGTCGATGAACGTGTTGCGCCCGTTGCTGGCGGCCGTCGTGACGGTGGCCGCCGCCGGCTGCGCCATGATCCCGCCCGAGCCGATCGTGACCGGGCCAGTGACGGCCGTGCCGCCGGCGCCGCCGATGCCGGCGGCGCAGCCCAATGGCTCGATCTACCAGCCGCGCGTGTACGGCAATTATCCGCTGTTCGAAGACCGCCGGCCCCGCAACGTCGGCGACATCGTCACCATCGTGCTGAACGAGCGCACCAACGCCGCCAAGAACGTCGCCACCAACACCGACCGCAGCGGCAGTACGGGCCTGAGCGTGGCGGCCGCGCCCAGTTTCATGGACAGCTGGGCCAATGCCAAGCTGGATACCGACGTGTCGGGCTCGAACAAGGCCTCGGGCAAGGGCGACTCGAGTGCCAACAATACCTTTACCGGCACCATCACCACCACGGTGATCGGCGTGCTGCCCAACGGCAACCTGCAGGTCGCCGGCGAAAAGCAGATCGCCATCAACCGGGGCAGCGAATACGTGCGTTTTTCGGGCGTGGTGGATCCGCGCTCGATCACGGGCGCGAACTCGGTGTCATCGACCCAGGTCGCCGATGCCCGCATCGAATACCGCAGCAAGGGGGTCATGGACGAAGTGCAGACCATGGGCTGGCTGCAGCGCTTTTTCCTGATCGCTTCGCCGTTCTGACCATGAACTTCTACCTGTTTACTGTCTTGCCGCGCCGCATCGCGCTTGCCATCGGCGTGGCGCTGATCGCGCTGGCGGGCCCCGCGCAGGCCGAGCGGATCAAAGACCTGGCGTCCATCCAGGGGGTGCGCGGCAATCCGCTGATCGGCTATGGCCTGGTGGTGGGGCTGGACGGCAGCGGCGACCAGGTGCGGCAGACGCCGTTCACCCAGCAAAGCCTGACCAACATGCTGTCGCAGCTGGGCATCACGGTGCCGCCCGGCAGCAACATGCAGCTCAAGAACGTGGCGGCCGTGATGGTCACGGCGACGCTGCCGGCCTTTGCCCGCCCCGGCCAGCGCCTGGACGTGGTGGTGTCGTCGATGGGCAATGCCAAGAGCCTGCGGGGCGGCACGCTGTTGATGACGCCGCTCAAGGGCGCCGACAGCCAGGTGTACGCCATCGCCCAGGGCAATATCCTGGTGGGCGGCGCGGGCGCGTCGGCCGGCGGTTCCAGCGTGCAGATCAATCAGCTCAATGGCGGACGCATCGACGCGGGCGCCATCGTCGAGCGCGGCGTGCCGACCTCGTTCGCGCAGGACGGCAACATCTACCTGGAAATGGACGTGACCGATTTCGGCACGACCCAGAACGTGGTGGCCGCGCTGAACCGGCAGTTCGGCGCCGGCACGGCGCAGGCGCTGGACGGCCGCGTGGTGCAGGTGCGCGGCCCGCTGGGCACCGCCGACCAGGCGGCGTTCCTGGCTCAGGTCGAAAACGTGCAGGTGCGGCGCGCGCCGGCCACCGCCAAGGTCATCATCAATGCACGCACCGGCTCGGTGGTCATGAACCAGACCGTGATGATCGACGAGGCCGCCGTGGCGCACGGCAACCTGTCGGTCATCATCAACCAGCAGATGCAGGTGTCGCAGCCCGATACGCCATTCGGCGGCGGCCAGACGGTGGTGGTGCCCAATACGCAGATCGAGGTGCGCCAGGAAGACGGCGCCCTGCATCGGATGCGCACCAGCGCCAACCTGGCCGACGTGGTCAAGGCGCTGAATGCGCTGGGCGCGACGCCCCAGGACCTGCTGGCCATTCTGCAGGCCATGAAGGCGGCCGGCGCGCTGCGCGCCGACCTGGAAATCATCTGAGCGCCATGGCCTTTGTCAGCTATACCCCGCGCCCCGGTTCCCAGCAGTCGGTATTCGACCTGGGGCGCCTGGCCGATCTGAAGCGCGACGTACAGGCCCGGCCGGACGACGCCGCGGCGCGCAAGCAGGTGGCCACCCAGGTCGAGGCACTGTTCCTGCAGATGATGCTCAAGCGCATGCGCGAGGCCTCGCCCCAGAGCGGGCTGTTCGATTCCCAGCAATCGCAGATGCTGCGGTCCATGGCGGATGAACAGCTGGCGCTGCAGCTGGCCCGGCCCGGCGTGGGCCTGGCCCGGTCGATGCTGCAGCAGATGCAGCAGGGCCGGCCCGCGGGCGTGCCCGACCCGGCGCTGGACGGCGCCCTGGAAGCGGGCGGCGGGCCGCGCCAGGTTGCCGCGCTGCTCGACGTGCTGCACGGCAACCGGGTCCGTGGCCGGGCCCTGGCCGCGGCCGAGGGCGCGCCGGCGCACGTGGTGGACTTCGTGTCGCGCATGTCGGGGGCCGCGCACGAGGCGGCCCGCCGCACCGGCGTGCCGGCGCGCCTGATCCTGGGCCAGGCGGCGCTGGAATCGGGCTGGGGCCGGCGCGAGCTGAAATACGACGACGGCAGCACCAGCTACAACCTGTTCGGCATCAAGGCGGGGTCCAGCTGGAACGGCAAGGTCGTCAATGTGCTGACCACCGAATACGAAAACGGCGTGGCCCGCAAGGTGGTGCAGCCGTTCCGCGCCTACGGCTCGTATGAGGAGTCGTTCGCCGACTATGCCAGCCTGATCGGCGACAGCCCGCGCTACGAGCCGGTCTTGCGGGCGCGCGACGAAATCGAGGCCGCTCGGCGCATCCAGGCGGCCGGCTACGCCACCGACCCCGCCTACGCCGACAAGCTGATCGCCGTCATGGAGCAGTTCCGCGACGCGGACGGCATGGTTTTTTCCGGTGCGCGCTAAATTCGCGCGCCCGGATGCCGTTAACCCGGTATCTGGACCGGATGCGGTTTTCTACGGGATATCGGCAGCATGAATCTGTACAACTTGGCGGTCAGCGGGTTGGGCGCGGCCCAGGCGGGGCTGGAAGTCACCAGCCACAACATCAATAACGCGGCCAATGCCGGTTATAGCCGGCAGCGCCTGGTCACCTCGACGGCCGGCGCCATGGCCACCGGCCAGGGCTTCTTCGGGCGCGGCGTCCAGGTGGACACGGTCAAGCGCCAGTACGACAGTTTCCTGTACCGGCAAATGGTGGGCGCCCAAGGCACGGGCGCCCAGCTCGGCACGCAGTACGACCAGATCTCGCAGATCAATAATCTGTTCGCCGACCGCACCGTGGGCATCACGCCCGCGCTGGAGGGATTTTTCGCCAGCCTGAATGCCGGCGCCAGCAGTCCGGCCGATCCGGCGGTGCGCCAGGACATCATCGGCAAGACCAACTCGCTGGTCACGCAGATCAACACGGCATACCGCGAACTGCAGAATCTGCGCGAGGGCGTGAATACGCAGATATCCACCACGGTCGAGCAGGTCAACAGCTACCTGGAACGGATCAACGACCTGAACCAGCGGATTGTCGTGGCGCAGGGCAAATCCGGCCAGGCGCCCAACGACCTGCTGGACCAGCGCGACCAGGCGCTGTCGGAATTGAACCAACTGGTGGGCGTGCGCTATTACGAGCAGGGCAACAGCCTGAACATCACGCTGCAGGGCGGCCAGACGCTGTTGTCGGGCACCACGGTGTATCCGCTGGCCGCGGTGCAATCGGCCAGCGACCCGACGCGCACGGCGCTGGCCTATACGTTGCCCGCGGGCGCGGGCTCGACCGTGACGGTCGAGCTGGCCGACAGCGAACTCAGCGGCGGGCAGCTGGCGGGGTACCTGCAGTTCCGCAGCCAATCGCTCGATGCCGTGCAAGACCAGCTGGGCCAGCTCGCGATCGGGCTGGCGCTGGCGTTCAATGCGCAGCACGGACAGGGGCGGGACCTGAACGGCGATCCGGGGCAGGCCATGTTCGGCCTGGGCCAGCCGGCCGGCATTCCCAAGGTCGGCAATGCCGGCGATGGCGCGCTGACGGCGGAATACACCGATGCCAACGCCGTACAGGCCACTTCGTACGACATTGTCTACGACGGCACGCAATACCAGGTGACGCGCCGCTCGGACGGCACCACCCAGGCGCTGACGCCGAGCGGCACGCCGCCCACCATCGAGTTCGACGGCATGTCGCTGGCCCTGGGCGGCACCGCCATGGCGGGCGATCAATGGACGCTGCAGCCGGCCCGCGACGCGGCGCGCGACCTGAAGGCCTTGATCACCGACCCGGCCAAGCTCGCCCTGGCCGACAGCGAGGGCGGCACCACCAACGGCGCCAACGGCCTGCTGCTGGCGCAATTGCAGACCGACAAAGTGCTGGGCGGCGGCACCCTGAGCCTGAGCGGACAGTTTTCGCAACTGATCAACAACGTCGGGGTGCAGACCCAGCAGATCAAGACGGCCGCCACGGCGCAGGACAATCTGATTACGCAGCAGACCACGGCGCACTTGTCGGTGTCGGGCGTCAACCTGAACGAGGAATACGTCAACCTGTCGATCTACCAGGAACAGTACCAGGCCAGCGCCAAGATCCTGGACGTGGCCAGCACGGTGTTCGACACCCTGCTGGGCCTGCGCTGATCGATGCCGGCCGACACGGATTTGGAGTCTTTGCCATGCGCCTGAGCACCACCCTGATTTACCAGAACGGCCTGAATGGGATCTTGAAGCAAGAGGCCTCGCTGTCGCGGCTGCAGGAGCAGCTGGCCAGCGGCCGCCGCGTGCTGACCCCTGCCGACGATCCGCTGGCGGCGTCGCTGGCGGTGAACTTGTCGCAGACGTCGAGCATGAATGCCGCCTATGCGTCCAACCGCAACACGGCCAAGCAAACGCTGGGGCTGGAGAGCAATGCGCTGAGCTCGGCCGTCACCACCCTGCAAGCGGTGCTGGAACGCGTGGTGCAGGCCGGCGGCACGCTCAGCGACGCGGACCGCCAGGCGCTGGTCACCGAGCTGAAAGGCGCGCGCGAACAACTGGTGGGGCTGGCCAACGCAACCGACGGCAACGGCCAATACCTGTTTTCGGGACGCGACGGCTTTACCCAGCCCGTTACCCTGAATGCCGACGGCTCGGTGACCTATGGCGGCGACGACGGCCAGCGCGTCATCCAGGTCGATCAAAGCCGCCAGATGGCGGGCAGCGACGTGCTGTCGGATATTTTCGGCAAGGCGGCCAGCGGCTCGATGGCGTATATCGCCCAGGCCGCGGCCGGCAATGCCGGCACGGCCCAGTTCAGCGCGGTGTCGTTCGAGGCGAAAGCGGCCGGCAACAACGTCGGGCAGGACTTCAGCATCGTGTTTTCCGAGGTCGACGGCACCATGTACTACACGGCCGATATGGTGCCGGGCTCCACGCCCGCGCCCGCGCCGGTGCCGTATGCGGAAGGGCAGAGCATCGACATGGGCGGCGTCGTGGTCAGCTTCTCGGGCACGCCGGCCGATGGCGACAGCTACACCATCGAAACTCCGAAGCCGTCCAACATGGACATGTTCGAGACCCTGGACGGCCTGATCGACACGCTGGGCCGTTCCGCCATGAACGACCCGTCGGCCTCGGCCGCCATCAACAACATGCTGGCCACGGCCAACAAGAAACTGACGCTGACGCTGGACAACGTGCTGACCGTGCAGGCATCGGTGGGCGCGCGGCTGAACGAACTCGACGCGCTGGATGCCGTCGGTTCGCAGCGCACGCTGTCATATACCAAGCAGCTTTCCGATCTGGAGGAAGTGGACATTTACTCGGTGACGTCCGAGCTGTTGCTGCGCAAGGTCGCGCTGGAGGCAGCGAGTTCGTCGTTCTCGATCATCCAGGGGTCGAGCCTGTTCAGCACCAACCGCTGAAGCGGCCCTGTTGCCGGCGCCGCGGCGTCTTCGCTTTCTTACCACTACCTTAGATCATGCTGTCCAATTTGAAAGTGCGCACGGGCCTGCTGCTCGTGCTGGGAATGTTTCTGCTGGCGCTGCTGGTTTCCAATGGCGCGGCGTGGCTGGCCATGTATTCCAGCAACGACAAGCTCGACCGGGTCAACGCGGTGTATTCGGACCAGGTAACGGCCGTGTACGAGGCCTATACCCTGTTGCAGCGCTCGCGCCTGAACCTGGCCGCGGCGGCGGTGGAGCTGCAGCAAGGCCACGAACGCGAGTCGGGGCAGTTCCTGAGCCGGGCACGGGCGGCCGGCGATGCCGCCGGGCAGGCGATGGCCGGTTTCGCGAAGGTCGAGAAAAGCGGCGAGCTGGCCGACAAGGCAAATGCGCTGGCCGGCGCCTACGAGCGCTATGCGAGCCAGGCCGCCCGGCAGGGCGAGGCGCTGGGCAGGCAGGATGTACGCGGCTTCATCGACCAGAACAGCCGCACCCAGGAAGTCGCCGTGGCGTTCGAGGAAACGATGGCCGGCTACCTGAAGTATGTAGATGAGGGCACCGACCGGCTGGTGGCCGACGCCGAGGCCGACTACAACCTGTCGCGCGCCGTGTCGATCGCGCTGCTGGCGATTTCGCTGCTGCTGTCGCTGTTGTGCTGGGCGTTCATGCAGCGCAGCGTGCTGCGGCCGCTGCGCGAGGCGGGCCAGCATTTTGACAAGATCGCGGCGGGCGACCTGACGGCGCGGGTCGAGGTGCGCAATAGCAACGAGATCGGCCAGTTGTTCGCGGCGCTGAAGCGGATGCAGGAGAACCTGGCGCGCACGGTGTCGCAGGTGCGCCGCGGCGTGG
>WMBV01000040.1 GCA_017745595.1 Bordetella petrii | reverse complement strand
CGCTGGGCGGGATGGGCGGGGGGAAGGTAGGGACGCCGCCGACGGCGGCCTTCGCTTGTCGCTACTTTGTAGAGGCGGAGCCTGAAGGATCGAGATGATGGTTTTTTGCTGTTCGAAGTGAGACGGTCGTTCTGCGATGACGGTGCAAGGATTGGAAGCGGCAGGGTCAAGGTCGCCCTCCCTTTTTATTGAATGCTTTTGGCCGCGGCGCGGAGGTGCTTCACGGCAGGCTTGCCTGCCGCGTGGAAGCCTTGTTCGCCGCGGCCTTGGTCAACCTGCGCGGCTGTGCCGCGCCACTTGTTGGGGGGATGCCGGGCGGGAAGGACGCGCGTAGCGCGGCCGGGGCGGAGCGCGCTTGAGCGCGCGTAGCGAGCCGGCGGGGGGCGCTTGCGCCCCCCAAGAGGCGGAGGCCTCTGCCGCGTTACTACTATGTTTTGTAAAAAAAGGAGGGTTAACAGCCGCGCGCGTGTTAGCGCTGTGGAAAACTCCTCAAACGCCTTGCGCGACAGGGCTTTGCGCGTTGCGCATGTCGCTGATGTACGAAATGGCCGTCGGCGTTATACGAGTCATTTGTCGCTGATATCCGAGGCTATCCATCGGCGATATACGAGCGCTTCAACAGCCTGTCCAGAGGCTTATCCACATTGTCGGCGATGTACGACCCTTGTCGGCGATGTACGAGCCTGTCGCATCTCCCCTCCTGTACCGCTCTCTCGTCCTAAATCCACCTCTTCCCCTTGTTTTTCGAGGCTTAGCGGGCAATCGGTGAGGCCCTCAAGTGTCGGCGATATACGAAATCGGCCGGAAAACGTCGGCGATATACGAGCCCAAAGGGCGCCTCAGAAGCGCTTGCTTCCGTTCCGTATTCAATCCTGCATGGGAATTAACAATTACATCGACTGATGAAACCAAAAACCCCGACAGTCAGGCTTGCGCGCTCTTGTCGTTTTTTGCATCATGGTTATAATACGGAAAAAAGGAGGTGGTTCGATGACCGCACTGAACGAAGCAAACCAGGAACGGGCCGTAGCTGCCGGCCCGCTTCCCTCGAGAGACCAGGCCGTGTCCGATGCAGCAGAGCCGAATGCGGCGAGCGAGCAACTCGCGGAGCTCGCCGCTCAACTTCATCAAACAGCCGATGCGGTTGAGCCGGCGGTGCGGATGGAGAAGGACCGCAAGCACCTGCAATTCATTGCAGGCTCGTCTGTCAAGCTGAACTTCATTCTCGCGACAGCGCTTCTGATCAGTGTCGTCGCGAATGGTGCGCTCGGTTGGCGTGCGTTCAACCCGGACCGCCAGTATTTCGCCTCCGACAACGGCCGCATCTTCCCGCTGATTCCGATGTCGCAGCCGTATCGCAAAGCGGCCGACGTGATCCAGTACGCGAAGGACACGATGAACCGTTCGTTCACGATGGACTTCCTCAACTGGCGTCAACAGCTCGAGGACATCCGCGGCAATTACACGCGCGACGGCTTCAAGTCGTTCATCGCATCGCTGCAAGCCTCGGGCGTCTTGGCGACCGTGCGCGATCGCCGCATGAACATGTCGATCACTGCCGGCACTGGCGTTCTCACAAAGGAGGGCGTCGAGAACGGCGTCTACGTGTGGTACGTCGAGATGCCGATCGAGGTCAAGCTGTCGGGGCAGACGTCTGAGCTTCCTGCGCAGCGCTTCCTCGCAACGGTTCGGATCGAGCGAGTTTCCACGCTCGACTCCATTGAAGGCATCGGCGTCGGCCAACTGGTGACGAAGCCGCTTTGAGGACTCGAACGATGAAACGACTCGCCCTTTTGCTCGTTGCACCGTTGGCGGCCAGCACACTCGCTCCGGCGATGGCTCAAAACGCGCAACAGCCTCAACCCCAACCGGCGCAGCAGCAAAGCGCGGCACCGGCCGCGCAAGGTGTCGCAGCGCCTGCACCGGCACCGCAGCAGCCGCAACAAGCGCAAGCCCCGCAGTGGGTCAATGCGGGCGCACCGGCCGGCGCATTTCCGCCGCCGCCTGGTCAAGCGCCGATGAGCTCGCAGCAGCAAATTCAGGCTGCGTTCCCGCAAACCAACTATGGAGCGGCGAATTATGCTGTGGCCGGACAAGCCCCGCAGGGCTACCCGCAGCAGTATCCGGCGGGAGCAGTACCTCAGAATGGCGTCGCGCCGATGCCCCCGCTCGCGCCTCCGAGCAATTACGAACGCGCCGAGCAGGTCGTTTCGCCCTTCAGCAACGGCGAGATCGTCAAGCTGCGTCAGCAGCTCGACGACTCGCGCAAGGCAAAGGCTTATCACCCTGTCAGGACCGTGCCCCGGATCAGCAGCATCTCGGTCGACCTCTCGCCCGGTGCCGCGCTCCCGATCGCGCGCGTGCTGCCCGGCGAGCAGACGACGCTGGTGTTCGTGGATTCGACGGGCGCGCCGTGGCCGCTCGCCGTTGCTCCGCGAGTTTCCGATGCCCGCTACTTCGATGTCGAATGGTTGCAAGGCACGCCGTCCGTCGTGATCTCGGCGTTATCGGCCTATGAAGACGGTAATGTGACCGTCTTCCTTCAGGGCATGGCGACGCCGGTCGTGGTCAAGCTCGCCACCGGCGAGCCCGATTCGAAAGAGAAGAGCCGCGTTGTCGACTATCGCCTCGATCTGCGTGTGCCCGGCCGTGGTCCGAACGCACAAGCCCCGTTCCTCGGAGCCGGTCGTATCGCGCTGTACGACGACACGATGCAGGGATTCCTCGACGGCATTCCGCCGAGTGGCGCGAAGCGCGTGACAGCGCATGGCGACGTACCGGCACGCACGCAGGTTTGGCAGTACGGCGACGCGATGTTCGTTCGCACGAACTACGACATTCAGACGGCATTCGATCAAAGCATGTCTGCCGCCGACGGCACGCGCGTTTATCGGTTGCCGCCGACCCCTTACGTCACGCTGTCCGAGATGGGCCGGTCCGTGACGCTCCAACTCGACATCAATTGAGAGGCAGAGCATGAGTACACAATCGGACGTCGGGCGCCAAAGCAAAATCGTCGCGATCGGGGTCATCGTGACGATCGCGGTTGTCGGCTATATCGCCGCGACCTACTTCGCCGACAGCTCGCGCAAGCAGTCGCAGATCAGCGCGGTGCAAACGCAAGGGCGCGGCACACCGACCAAAGAAAGCGAGCAGTATTCGCAGGTTCTCGACAAATACAACCGCACCAAGGCGACCGATGCCGAGCAGAACGGGCAGTCGTATCTGTCAGTGCTGTCGAGTCGCACGAACAACGTACCGGATCAGCCCGCGAGTGCGCCGCAGGCCCAGCCTCAAGCGCAGCAGGTCGTCTACTACCAGCAGCCGGCCCAGCAACAGAACCCGCAGCAGGACCAGCAGCGTCAGAAGGAAGTCAGTGACCAGATGCAGGGGTTGATGGCGAACTGGGCGCCGGTGCCGCATAGCACTGCGCGCGTTTCGACGGACAGCGCTGATTACGCGAAGTCGCTGATGCACGAGTCGGACACGCCGGCCCAGGTGCAACAGGCCGCCGCGGCGGCCGCAGCGAAAGTGAAGGTCGTCGAGGACTTCGCTCTTATCCCTGCCATGCTCCAGACGGCTATCGATACGGATGAGAATTCGGTCGTGCGGGCGTATATCCCGAACGGTCAGTACGCCGGTGCGGTGCTGTTCGCGATGGGCTACAAGCGAATCACCAACTCGGTCGACATGACGTTCTCGTACATGCAGTGGCAGGGCCACTCGTACAAGGTGACCGCGAAGGCTATGGATCAAACGACGATGCGCACGGCGTTGTCGGGCGACGTCAACAACCGTTACTTCTCGCGCATCATCATCCCTGCCATCGCGATGGGCATTGGGCGAACTGGTCAACTCTTTGAGCAGGCGGCCGCGCAGAACATCATCACGCCGCAAGGCGGTGTCATCCAGACCTATCCGTCGACGCCAAGCTGGAGCGCTGTCGGTGGAACGATTGCGGGCGGTATGGGCCAGCAAGCGGGGCAGGTGCTGGCCAACGACGCGGCGAACATGCCAGTGAAGCAGGTTCTTATCCCGAAGGACACGCCTATCTGGATTCAGTTCATCGGCCCGGTGCTCGCGAGCGACGACGTTGCCGCTGGTGCGACGGGACCGACCCAACCTCGCCAGCCGATGGCTCCCGGAACCGATCCGCTCAGCGCCGTGGGTCAGCCGGCATCGCAACCGCCCAAGCTGAACGTTTCTCCCGTGGCTCCGAGCGGCTACGGCGGCTACAGCAATACGCCGTACAACATGCCTGGGTACACGCCTCCGAGCTATTACCAGCCGCCGGGATCGGGCTACTATCCTCAGCAATAATTCCGTATAATAGACACGATACGAAAAGGTGCCCGATATGAGCGACCCGACAGGCAAGGATAAGCAGCCGGATTCCGGCGTAGACATTTTCAACATGAAGCCGGATGCGAAGAACGCGAGCGAATCCGGAAAAACGCAAGCCAGTGCAGCGCAGCCGAAGGCTTCCACGCTGCCGAGTTTCGTGTCGAAGCTCGGCCCGGTGCACTTCGCGATCGCCTGCGCTGTCGTCGCAGCGGCGTGGATCGGCTGGCCGTATGTATTCAGCGGATCGTCTTCGGACAAATCGACGACCGCGCGCATGCTCAACCCCGATCAGGCAATGACCGATGCAAGCCGGGCTCAACAGTATCAGCCGGTCGCGAATCAGCCCGCCACATCGCCGGCAGTCGCGGCCTCGAGCGTCACGGCTGCGACAGCAGCCCCGGCGAGCGACGTGACTGCGGTGGCTCCGGCAAGCGGTGCATCTGCGGCGACGGTAACCGCTGCGTCAGCGCCGGGTGGTGCGAGCGCGACCAGCACGCAAGCATCGCAACCGACAGCGAAGGAAACCGAGTTGCAGGCGAAGGTTGACGATCTGCAGGGCAAGCTCGCCACGGCCGAAGCGCAAGCGGCGAAGTGTCCTGCTCCGATCGCGACCGCGAGCACGAGCGTCAGCAAGCCGAAGCATCGGGTGCGTCACGTTTCGACCTCACCGCGTCGGTATGTAAGCACCACGCCGACGGCGACGACGCGTATTGGCGCCGGAACGACGAAACCGGGCGACTTCACGCTCAACACGGTCTACCGCGACCAGGCATGGATTCAGAATGCCGAGCGCACCTATGTCGTCCAAGCTGGCGATGTCATCGATGGCATGCGCATCGTTCGTGTCGATGCCTCGACGCGTCAGGTTGTGACGTCGCTCGGCACCATTCGATAGGAGCGCGACGCTATGGATCTGGCTCAGATGGTCGTCCACTTCGCCAGCGATTTTTCGGTGGCGATGTGGCGATTCCTTTGGGTGCTCGGCGTAGTGGTCGGCATCCTGTACGTCGGGAACTCGCTGTTGCGTATGCAGCGCGCGTCGCGACTGCCGGGCCAGTCTCCGGTCACGATCGGTGACATTCTGCCGATCATCCTGATCGGCGGCCTGCTGTTGAACCTGTCGCAGTTCATCAACGCGACGTGGAATTCGTTCGGCACCGGCTCAGTGAGCTACGGGCCGATTTCGTACAGTGGGGCGGCCGATTTCGGTCGCTTTGCGGACGCGATCAATGCAGTCCTAACGATCGCGAGTGTGGCGGGCGGCGTCTTCTTCTTTCGTGGCGTCGTCATTCTGAAAAAAGCATCGATGGACGGGCAGTCGTCACACGGTGCTGACGATTCTGTCTGGCGTGCCCTCACTCACATGGTGGGCGGGGCGATGCTGGTTCAGATCCCGGATGTTATCGAGGCGTTCCGGCAATCTTTCGGCCTCTACTGGTAGTTCCACCTTGATAGGAGAAGATGTATGAAAAAGGTAATGTTCAAGCCCATCGAGTGGCTCGGAGACCTCGGGCGTAAAGCGCACATTAGCGCGACGGCAAAGTGCGCGGACTATGTGGAATCGCGGACGCCGCGCGAGCGTCGCATCATGATGGCAAGCGCCGCGATGACCTTTACGGGTCTGTTCGTCGCGACTGCGGCACACGCTCAGGCCACCAATGGTATTGCCGGGATGGTCGACTCAGCCGCCCAACAGGGCGATTCAATCAAGACCAACCTCGGCAAGCTCTTCGCCGCCGTTGGGTTCGGCGGGGCAGGCTACGGCGGCTACAACTGGTGGCGCAAGGGTAAGGAAGGCGAGCATAGCCAGATCAAGGGCGGCCAGATTTTTGTTCCGATCTTGGCGGGTGCCGCTCTCGGCGCGACCGGCTTCGTGATGATCAAGGCCGGCGAAACGGTAGGTATCCAGAGCTCGTCGCAAGGCGCGCTGCCGCAGTAACCGCTCTCATACGGGGGAGGGCGGTCAACCGACCGCCTCTACTTAGCGATGACGACAGACCGAACCGATATTCACGACCCGGCCGACGTCGAGCTCGACAAGGTGCAGCCTAAGCCAAGCTTGGGCAGCAACTTCGAGAAGGCGGCGCACCCGGCTCTGCTCTTTTCGACGAAAAGCCGCGTTTGGGGCGACAAGCACCCGAGCGCGGTCGAGCCGACGGAACCCGAATTCGAGCAGCAGGATCTACGCCGCAAAACGCTCGTCGCCGACGGGCACCGTTGCATGTTCTGCGGCTTCTATTCGTCGCAGAACCAGGTTCACAACCTGAGCGACAACCATCGCGACGTGCGAGCAGAGAACCTGCGCGCCGCGGATCATCTGTGCCACGGCTGGAACCATCTCGGCGAACTCGGCGAAGGCAACGCCGTGATCGCCTATCTGCCGGGACTGAGTGGGCAAGATGCGAACCATCTCCAGCGCACGATCATCGTTGCGATGCAGTCGGACGATCCTGTCGTGCGGGAGGATGCGAAGAAGCTGCTGAACTGGATGGCTTCGCATCGCGACTACGCGAAGGACGCTTGGGGCACGAGTGACCCGGCTGTGTTCGCCGAGGCGATCGTTCGCCTCGAGGAGGAGGACCGGGAAAAGCGCGAGGTCGTCTTTCAAGACCTCGCCGTAGTTTTCAATCCTGGCCCGTACACGCAAGTCGCTGCGACGTGGGCGCGCGAATCTTACGGTACGTTGCCGGTCGGCAAGTGGGGCCAGGTGTATCACGACGTTATGAACGCGCCTGCATAAAAGGAACGAACATGGGCTTTCTGGACAAGGGTGTAACCGCGATCGAGGACACGCTCGCTTATCTCGCGCGTTACTGGATCGGCAAGGACTTCGCCGGATACTGCGAGCTGGCGACGGCCGTGGGCCTGACGGAAGAAGACATCAAGCGGCACCCGGGCCTGAAAGACCCGTACATCGTCGTCGACAACAAGCTCGCGCTGCTGACCGCGTTCGACGTGCAGGGCACGTATCAGATCCTGTCGGATCAAGACTTCGGGAAGATGATCGACAACCTGCGCGTGAAGATGAACGGCTATATGAAGCGCTACGGCCACTCGATCACGTTCGGTTTCGAGCGAGATCCCGATCGATCGCTTGACGAGCTGATGCGTCTTGCCGAGCCGCAGATCAATGCGGCTCGGCGTATCGGCCTGAAGTCGGAGGACATCATTCTGGACCGCGTGCGGCGTAATGCTCCGCTCGTCGCGTGGGAACAGAACCTGATGATCGTGTACACGCACATGAACGTCATGAGCCCCGAGGAGATGAAGCGGGAGCTCAAGGAACGGTCGGTGGATGCGCAGAAACACAATCTGCCGCGCATCGAATTCGGTCAGAATCCCGCGTCAGTGATAATGGCGATGAAATATCGTCACGACACGATGGTGGATCGCGTGCGTCATGACTTCGAGCGCAGCGGCTCGGAAGGGCGGCCGGGCATCATGCTCCGGCCGATCAGCGCGCACGAAGCGATCAAGCGCGTGCGGATCATGGTCAATCGCGAACGGACCTCGCAGAAGTTTCGGCCGGTGCTTCCCGGCGATCGCTTTATCCCGCGTGGCCGGGAAGACAAGCACGATCACTCGGACCTCTCGGCGCCGCCGGTCAACTATCAGGTTTGCACGAACGACGTGACGAACCATCGCGAGATCATCAAGACGGACGACCTCTGGCACGGCAACATGTCGATGGAGCTCGGGCCGCAGGAACCGCAGCCGTTTTCGTCGCTGTTCGCTTCGATCGACCGCGAAATCCCGTGGCGCGTTCGCGTCGATCTGAATCCCGGTGGCCTCAATGAGATGCGGGCTCGGCAAATGATGGTCGCGTTCGTGGGCATGCTGCCCAGCAACCGCCAGATCCGACAGTCGTTTATCGACCTGAACGAGCGATCGAAGGAAGACGCGATCTGCTCAATGAAATTCGCCGTGTCCACCTGGTCGCCTTCCGAGCGCGAAACGAAGCGCCGAATGGCAGCGCTCGAGAAGTCGATTCAGTCGTGGGGCATCTGCCAAGTGACGTCGGTACACGGCGATCCGCTGGCTGCGTGGGCGTCCACCATTCCGGGCTTTACGACGAAGAACATCGCGAACCGCATGGTGCCGCCGCTGCCCGATGCGCTGTATCTCTTGCCGTTGCAGCGGCCGGCGACGCCGTGGGGCGACGGCGGTTCGTTGATTGTTCGCACGCCCGACGGGAAAATCTATCCGATCCAGTTGGGCAGTCGCCTGCAGGACACGTGGATCGAGCTTATCAGTGCGCCTCCGGGCAGCGGTAAGTCGGTTCTCATGAACTCGATGAACAGCGCGACGGTTCACCGCGCCGGCAACGTTCGCCTGCCGTTGATGACCATTATCGATGTCGGCCCGTCTTCGTCCGGCCTTATCCAGTTGATCAAGGATTCGTTGCCGGAGCATCGCAAAAGCGAGGCTGTGTATCTTCGCCTGCAGAATTCGGTCGACTATGCGACCAATCCGTATGACACGCAGCTCGGCGCGCGCTCGCCGACGTCGCGCGAGACCGAATTCCTCGTCGATCTGATGACGCTGTTCTGTACCGATCCCGGCACCAAGAAAGCGCCTGCGGGTTGCTCGCAGGTGAACGAGATGCTGCTACGGATTGCCTACGAGGATCGTGCGACGAAGAACCCGCACATGTACGAGCCGCATATCGACCGGACGGTCGACGATGTGCTCGAGTCGTCGGGCCTGAAGGAACAGTATTCGGAAGAGTGGTGGTCGGTCGCGAAGTGGTGGGAAGTGACCGATATGCTGTTCAAGGCTGGCTACGTGCGCGAGGCTTCGCTCGCGCAGCGCCAAGCCGTTCCTGTGCTGCAGGATTTCAGCGCATATCTGAACGACGAGTCGATCCGCGACCTGTTCGGCGACGCTAGGGTCGAAGGCACTAACGAGCCGCTGCTCAAGTACATGTACCGTTGCTTCTCGGTGGCGACGTCGAACTACGCGCTTTTCGCCGGCCGCACGCGCTTCGAGCTGAACAGCGAGACGCGCGTCATTTCGATCGACCTGAACGACGTGATTGGCGGGAAAACGCCCGAGGGCATGCTTCGTACCGCCGCCATGTACATGTTCGCGCGGCAGATGGCAGCAAAGAACTATTTCCTCCGCGAGGAAGTGGTTTTGCCCGTGATCCCCGAGATGTATCAGGACTATCACCTGAAGCGGGTAGCGGACGTTCAAGACGAGCAGAAGACCATCGCTTACGACGAAGTGCATAACACTGGCGGTCAGCAGGCGTTCGTGCAGACGATGATCAAGGACGGGCGAGAAGGGCGTAAGTGGGGTATCCGTATCGTCAACGCCTCGCAGTACCTCGCCGACTATCCGGAAGAGCTGCTCAACGCGGCGACGGCAGTCTATGTGATGCGCGGCGGCAACGCGGCCGACGAGTCGATTCTGCGCACGCTCTACAACGTTTCCGAAGAAGCGATCCGACGGCTGCAACGCGAAGCCGTCGGTCCGGGCCCCGAAGGCGGCAACTTCCTCGCGCTGTTTAAGACGAAGGTCGGTTTCGTCGTGCAGCTCCTTACCAACACCGTGGGTCCGATCGAGCTGTGGGCGTTCTCGACGACGCAGGAAGACGTCGCGCTGCGCAACCGGCTTTACAAACGAATCGGGCCTTACGAAGCGCGCAAGCTGCTCGCTGAGCACTTCCCGCTGGGGACCGCGTTGGAGACGATTGAGCACATGCGCACCGAATCGTCGGAGAAAGAGGACGTGTCCGTCGTCGAGCGACTGGCGGGCAAGCTGGTCGAGGCGTACACGCGCAACATCAGGAAGCAACGGGAGTTGGCCGTATGAAGAAGAACATCGTAATGAAGCCGCTCGCCGCTGCGGCGCTGGTTGGCGGTCTGGTGGCGTCGACGCCGGCGTTCGCGATCTGCGACGGCTGCGTGGTGGGCGCAGTGAACATCGCCAACACGACCATCACGGGCGCGATCTCCGCAATGAACACGTCGGTGAGCACGCTGCTGTACAACCTGGGCGTGGCCGTGAATGAGAACGGCAGCAAGACGGCGAGCACGATCGAAGCCGCCGCGCGGGCGCAGCGCGAGAACGACGTCAACATGGAGATGAATCGCCGAGTCGAGGACGCGCGCCAACGCTATCAAGTGCCCGACAATATCTGCAGCGAGTCCGGCTCGGGCGGTGCTGTCCAGGTCGGTGCGGCCGCCGGCGCGGCGAAGGGTGGTATCCGGCCGGGTGGTGGTGGGTCGATCGCGAATGCCGCGATCGCGCAGGCGATCAACTCTCCACCGCCGGCACCGGAAATCGACGCGTCGCGCGCGGCGAAAATCCACGCTCAGTATTGCGACAGCGACGACTACTCGGCCTATGGTGGCGCTCCCGCGTGCCCGTCGGTGTCCGGCAACATGCCCGGCGCCGACAAGCGCATCGACTCCGTGCTGAGCGGCGCTGGTCCGAACGGAAAGGCACCGGAACTCACGTTCTCGCAGGCGCAGACCGATGCCGCGCGTATGTACACGCAGAACTCGATTCGTCGGTCGATCGGGCCGCAACTGCGCAAGGGTGAAGCGAACACGGTCGCGGGCGGTCAATACGTGGGCCTGATGAACCAGTACAACTCCGTCATCTCCGCAGCCTCCGATCCGCAAGATCAACTCATTGCCGACAGCCAGCCGAACTCGGCGACGAAGGATCTGCTGACCGATGCGCTGCAAGCGCCGTCGGCGGCGTCGTATTACAACCAGGTGGCGTCGTCGCAAGCGAAGGCAACCGGCATGATGTCCGCGCGCGAGTTTGAAGCCTTCGAAGTCGGCCGACGGTATGCGAACACGGCGTACCAGACGGATCTGCAGGCCATGAGCGGCGATAACCTGGTGCGCGAGCAAATTCGCGTCTCGTCGCTCAATAACTGGCTGCTGCTCAAGGTCGAAAACGAGATGCGCAAGGGCAACGTCATCAATGGTCAGATTCTCGCGAGCCTAGCGCGTCAGGAATACGAGCCGATCCTGACGCAGAAGTACCGGGCGATTGGCGGCCGTATGGGAGGTCAGTGATGGCTACGGAAGAGAAGAAGAGCGCGTTGCGCACGACGGGCAAGGTCGCATGGCGCGTACTGTTGCCGTTCGCGGCGATGCGGCGGACCGTCGCGCTCGCGAAAAAGGAAGCCGAACGGACGAAGGAAAGCCTCGGCGCCCTGAAGGAGCTGGGCGACGACGCGCGCAAGACGATCGTCGAAGGCATCAAGGGGCCGAAGGAGCAGCGCAACGACTCGTTCTCGGATGCGATGAGCAAGCGCTCTGAGAATGCGCTCAGCGAAGACGAGTTGTACCGCTATTTTCTCGGCAAGAAGCGCGTCGCGATCGGCACCGCAGCGTTCTTCGCATTGATGGCCCTCTACGGCATGCTGGGCGGGATCTGGTTCGGTCATAACCGCGGCATCGCACTCGGGGCAATTTCGCTGCTCGCGAGCCAGCCCGTGTTCTTCATGGTTGCGCTGGGCGCGCAACTCCGGTTGTGGCAGTTGCGGACGCACCGGCTCTCAAAAGAGGAGAGGGGCGGCCTCGGTGATTTCATGCGCGAAGTGAAGGGATGGTGGTGGGTCACGCTCGATCCCGAGTTCAGCCGCAAGGGAGGGTCGCGCGCATGAAGACCTCCCGCATTTTCGCCGGCCTCATGGCCGGCATAGCGGCCCTGCTGTCACTGCCAGCACTGGCGCAAACTACGTCGATCGGCGAGATCACGCAGGCCGCTCAACGCTCGGGCGACAAGTCCCGTGAAGCTCTGGTATCGATCTACGGCAACGTCGTCAACAACCCGCTCGCTACGGGCGGCGCCGGCGGCAGCGATACGATTCTGGCCGGAATTTTCCAAGTCGCAAACGGGGCGCTGCTCGTCGTCGGCGCGTTCTTCGCGTGCTACGTGATGTTCAAGAAGGTGTCGCAGACGGCCCATGATGGTGCCGTGTTCGACCGCGAGAAGCACACGATGTGGGGGCCGATTCGGATCGTGTGGGGTCTTGCCTCGCTCGTGCCGACCGCGAACGGCTGGTCGCTCTCGCAGTTGCTGATGCTGTGGGGTGCTTCGCTGATGGGCGTCGGGATCGCCAACCTCGGCGTCGACGCGTCGGTGTCGGCCTTCGAGAACGGCCAGTCGATGGTTGTGCAGCCGGTGATGCCGAGCACGATCAACCTCGCGCATAGCGTGTTCGAGTCGAACCTGTGCATGCACGCGATCAATGCCGGCTTGGCGCAGGCCGAGTCGAGCGGCGCGCTGGTGACTCAGGACGGCTACATCCAGCAGTCGCCGACCAACTCGGGTTTCGTGTTGAAGAACTCGAGCTTTGTCTGCGGTGGTGCCGACATCAACAACGATCTCCAGCCGCAGTCGCAGTCGACTAACTGGTTTAGCGGTACGATCGACACGTCGGATATTCGCCAAGCGCACCTGCAGGCGCTGCAAGCGATGCAATCGAGCCTGACGTCATCCGCGCAGGGTTTCGTCAACGCTGTGATCCAGAAACAGAATGGCGGAGGCGGAGCGCTACCCGACGCGGAGATTGCGATCCAGTCGGCGGCTCAGCAGTACGAAAACACCATCAGCAGCATGGCTGCGACGAAGCAGGGCAACATTGCTCAACTGGCTAGCCAGTTGAGCACGTCGATCAAGGAAGGCGGGTGGTGGACGCTGGGCGCGTGGTATCAGACGTTCGCTCAGGCCAACACGAAGCTCTCCGACGCGGTAGCGGCAAAGGCTTCTGTGTACGGCATGTCGTCGGAAGGCGATCCGGCCATGCTGACGGTCTACCAGAGCTCGATGGCGGCGTACAAGGCGCAGCAAGCGACGTCGACGTACACGCCGACGCTGGGCACGTCGAGCACGGGTGACTATTCGAAGGGCGCGGCCGGCTCGGACGCGAACAAGATCATCGGCAGCTTCTTCAACGCGCCTGGTCAGCGGATCGTCAACTACATGATCGACATCAACGCCGGCGGGGAAGGGCGCGGGCAAGTCAATCCGCTCATTAAGATGAAGAATCTCGGCGACTACACGATGGCGGCCGCGGAGACGGGGCTGGGCGCCTACGTGACCGCAAAGGCGATCGCGCAGGTCAAAGAAGGGTGGAGCGTCGCCGGCATGTTTGCGAAGGTGGCTAACGCCGTGTCGTCGATCGGTGACGCCTTGCAAGGTGTGCTTGACGCGATGTCGCCGTTCATCGTGATGGCGATCATTGCGCTGTTCATCCTTGGCGGCACCTTGTCGACCTATCTGCCGATGGTTCCGTTCATCATCTGGTTCGGGGCGGCCGTGAACTGGCTCGTCGTGGTGGGCGAGGCGATCATTGCCGCTCCGCTGTGGGCGATCACGCACTTAGGCGGTGAGGGCGATGGCCTCGGTCATCGCACCGCACACGGTTACATCTTCCTGTTGAACGTGATGGTGCGTCCGATCTTGATGGTGATCGGGTTCTTCCTCGGCGGTGCCGGCGTCATCGCGGGCGGCACGCTGTTAAATCTGCTGTACGGCATCGCGGTGGCCAATGCGCAGTTCGACTCCGTGACAGGTCTGTTCAGCATCATCTTTTTCCTCGCGATCTACGCGTCGATGTGCCTGAACCTCGTGCATAGCTGCTTCAACCTAATCTTCATCGTGCCGGACCAGGTGATCAATTGGGTGGGTGGCCACGCCTCGGCGACGGTGGGACGCGACGACAACGACCGCATGCGCAACGCGCTCAACGTCTTCTCGAACAAGCTCGAGCACATGATGCCGGGCGGTCGTGGGGGCGGTGGTCGAGGACCGGGCGCCGGTGGCAACAAGCCGGGCGACGGCATCAAGGCGTGATGTGAATGGGGGCTGGCTCGCAGGAGTCGGCCCCTTATCAATAGTGCTGGCCCTTGTCAATAGCTCATGCTAGAATGACCTTGTAGAAATTCCGTATGCAAGACGTGATACAAAATCGCGGCATACTAAGGAGGACCAAAATGAACATCATCTGGTATGTGCTCCGCCCGTTCTACCTGCTTGGCCTGGTGCTGGCTGTGCCGCTTTTCTTCATCGTGGCCAACCATGCCGGCAAGGATCTCGAGGTGTCGGTGCCGCTGCTGGTTGGCTGCCTCGGCTATTTCGTGCTCGGCTACCTGCTGCTGAAGACGTTGCCGAATTTCCTGCGCGGCCGCGTGCTCGCC
This sequence comes from Bordetella petrii, assembly GCA_017745595.1. Lineage (GTDB taxonomy): Bacteria > Pseudomonadota > Gammaproteobacteria > Burkholderiales > Burkholderiaceae_B > Bordetella_A > Bordetella_A petrii_C. The sequence goes on along the minus strand of WMBV01000040.1, from coordinate 29,730 downwards.
CGCGTCGCCAATTTCAAGGCGAAGGGCTTCGCGCCGCAGTGGGAGGTCGTGTCGGTGATCTACAACCGCTACGTCGGCTTCGATCCGAAGACGCGCAAAGCGCTCTACGTCGATGTCAACGACGGCACCGAGACGCTCGTGGACTTCGACAACGTGAACGCATGGGAGCTGGACGTCGAGAAGAACAAACCGGCGCTGCTGAAGCTGCTGACGCGTGTGCCCGCGTTGCCGGTTGTGGGTGTGCGTATCGACCGTCGGAAAGCCGACGAGTGCAAGGCGAACCTCGTCACGATTTTCGGCTGAGAGCAGGCCGTATAGGCAAACCTGTGGGCATGTGTTGCTGTGAGGCGACCATGCCCATTTTTGCATGGAGACTGATGGATGACTTTGAAAGCTGGTGCGATGCTGTTGGCCGTTGGCCTTGTACTCGCCGGGTGCGATGGCAAGAAAGATTCGGTGCAGGCCAGCGCGGGGCAGACCAATGCGTCGCCCGCGTCGCTGCTGAACAGTCCGAAGCTGCCTGATCCAGCGCCGGCGCCGGCCGCCGCGCAGGTGCCGACGCTACCGAAGCCGGACCGCAGCGTGCCGGTGGCGAGCTATGTCGATCTGAACGGTGAACCGGCAGGCATGGCCCTGACGTATATCGTTTCGGCGAAGACGCAGGGTGCAGTGAGCGATGAAGACAAGCTCAACCGCCTGTCGCCCTCGTACTACAACGAGACCGACGCCTTCAAGAAGAAGGATCTCGCCGCGACCGAGTTGCCGCGCATCAATGCCGCAATGGACGAATACCGGAAGCACGACTACTACGCGCTGCCGGTGTCCGGGTATTCGCAGAAGCCGCTGGGTCTGACGAACGTCACTGTGAGCCAGTACGACTTCAACACGAAGAGTTTCCCGCTGACGAGCTACGGCCAGTATTGCTGGGCAGGGATTCTGCGGAATCAGCAAGGCACGACGCTGCGAATTTTGCCGTCGGATTTCCCGTGCAGCTTGCCCGTCTCCGATGAGGCGCAGGCGAAACTCATTGAGGCGGCACGCGTTCAGAACGCGCTCGCTCTGCAGGGCACGCTGTATCTGTACGTGCCGCGCGCGGAGAACGGCACGGCGCTCGCCGTCGTCTCGCGTGCGCACCTCGAGCTGGTGAATGCGCAGACCAAGGCGCCGCTGGCCAGCTTCGATCTTTAACACGCAGGGGACACGGCGATGAAGGCACGCTCGGGCGGCAAGGCAGTGCGAAATATCGGTTTGGGCCTGCTGTGGCTGCTTCTGGCGGCCGCGGCGGTGGTTGTGTCCACGCAGACCGGCATCGCGCGCTACTTCGTCGTCGCGACAGGCAACGCCGTGTGCGTCGACACGAACCCGGACGGCGGGATCTCGAACGACACCTGCAGGTGAGGGAGATGGCCATGCCGGCACTGATGAGTCGCGAACCGTGGTGGGAAAAGCCTCCGCAACCAGGTCAATCCGAGCTTGAATGCGTGTGGGGTTGGCTTGAGCTGTACGACGATGGGACGTTCCGCTTCGATGCCTCCTCGAGGCCGAGCGATCGAGATATCCAGCAGCGGAAAGGGTGTCGATTGCCGGATTAGTGTACGCAATTACGTATGTATGTATTTGCGTTTGATTTGTGGGCATGGCAGACGGTCAAGGGGACGCCCGGAAGCCGCAGCGGAGCGCAGAGCTGGCCGCAGGCCAGGTCGAGCACCGAACGGGTGAGGACGGCAGCGCAGCGGCCCTTGACGGGCTGGCGTACCGGTGTAGACGCTCCAGGCAAGGGTGTGGGGGTTGGGGCTTACCCCCGCACCCTTGACGACAGAGGGCGACTCGCTCCTTCCCGCAGAGCGGGAAGGCGGGGGATGGGTGGGGATTTCGTGTAATTGAACAGCAAGGGCCATCGATGAATACGAAGGAAACCGATCAAACTTTGGAGCAACTGAGGAGCATCGCCAGATCTCTGGAAACGCTCTCCGCACTGCAGCTTTTGAAGACGTTCTATTCGGCGGAAGAACGTCAGAGTCTCATCGCGCGGCACCGACAACTCTACGATGAAGATGCGGCCGCATTTGCTGAACTTCGAGGCTCGCAAGATGCGCTGCCAGATCGAGGCTTGGGCTACGACGCCCGAGTCGAGAAACATGGCGAGGAAGTCGTCACCCAGCAAAACGCTCCGATGAATACGGCGCTCGAAAAACGCCGCGAGACGTTGAAAGCTATCGACCGATTCGAAGCCGAGCATCCGCTCATCAAGCAGTTGTCCGGATATGCACCAAAGATCGTTCGAGCGGCGGCTAAAACCTGAAATTTCCTGCAAAATCAACAACTTACAAAAATACCGATAATCTTTATTATGTAAAATTGCGTCTATCGGCGCGGGGAATTCGATAGCGCGAGCTAATGGAGAGCCTGATGAACCAGTTGCTGCTCAACCAGACGATCGTCTTCCTGAACCGACTTTCCCGCCTCGGGAAAATCGGTGTCGTCTTCGTGCTTGCCCTTGCTGTCGTGAGCAGCATCGTGCTGCACACGAAGGGTCTCAGCATGGATGACAGCATCGCGCAGTGGACGACGAAGCCGCTCATCGCATCGGCCGCGATTGCCGTCATCGCCGAGCTGGTGAGCTCTATGCTTCGCGTGCAACTACGACAGGTCGCGACTCGGGGGGTGAAGCGATGAATAGCGTGCTGACGCTTTCGCTCGAGCAATGCCAAGAGCTGCTGCAGGACATCCACGAAAAGCGACGGCATCGCCTGACGGGCAGCGAGTACAAGGCAATCATCCAAGCGGTCGACAATCATCGCGTCGATCGCGACGTGGCGCAGCTCGCGCGCCAGGTGGCCGCGCAACTCGCACAACACGAAGGGCCAGGCAGCAAGCCGCCCTTCGAAGATCCGACCATGAACCGTGTGTTCATGGTCGAGTGCCAGCCCGTTACGCCGGCCGATAGCGATCCGCGAATGCAGGAACACGTCGTCGTCGGCAAGACCGTCTTCCGATCGCGCGAGTACGACCACGTTGCGCGCGCGAACGTGCCGAACGATCGCGGCGATCCAGGGCGCGAAGTCACGGCCAAGCGCCTCGACATCCAGCACGAGGGTGATGGTGTCGTCGACCGCTACAACGTGTATCAGGTCATGGCGAAGACCCACACGACCTACGGCAGCGGTATTCCGTCGGCGCCGAAGGATGGCGACAAGGTGCTTAAGGGCACTTACGGCAGCTTCCAGGCAGCATGCGACGCGATCGACGCGCAGCTCGGTGTGACGCCGCGTTCGCGGCTGGCCAACGAACAGATGCAGCGCCTGCAGGAGACTCGCGCGCGGCGCAGCAGCGCACCGCGGCCGGCGTGAAGGCGACGGCGATATACGAAAAAGGCCGGGGATTTCCCGGCCTTTTCTCTTGGTGCCTCGCGCGTGGATCTGCCCTACTCCTTGTCGTCGACGTCGGGGAACAGGATCTCGAAGTTCGGCACCGGGATGACGCGGCCGTCCTTCAGACACGCCGCGGCCGCGACCAGGTGCTCGCTCGCGGCACGCTGCGGGTGCGGCTTCCACGCGAGACTGTCCAGCGCCTCCTTGGCCTCTTCGGCGAAGACGGTGGCCACCTCCTCGGGAATGATCTGGTTCTCGCGGATGTGGGAGTTCACGAGGGCGATCAGTTCCGTGCGAAACGCCGTAGTGCGTTGTTCCTTGCTCATGGTGGTTCCTTACTGGTCAGTGGTGAACGACAGGCGTAGCTGGTCGCCGGCGGCCGGGCGCAGGCGCTCCTGCGCGGCCGTCATCCAGCGGCTCATTTCCGCAGAACGATGCGCGATGCTGTTGGACGCGCCGCGTTTGCGCGCCGTCATGCGCGCGCCGAAGTCGTAGGCCATCGAGTCGGCCGACGCGACGAAGTCGAACATCTTCAACTCCGACAGCGCACTCCCCTTCACGCCGAACATGTGCAAGCGCGACCCGGCCGGCAGATGCCCCTCGAGCGCCGCGAGGATCGCGAACAAGCCATGTGTCGGGTGGTGCAGGCTGCGTCGGCATACAGATCCGATGCCGATCAGCGCCGGCGGTGCATACCACGGCCGCCAACGCTCCCACACCTGCAGGAGCAGATCGAGGCTGCGCAGGTAATCGCTGGCCGACCAGCCCTGAATGACGGGCACGGGCGGCTGTAGGAGGTTCATCACGACGCGCTGGCTGCACGTCTTCGCGAGCTCGGCCTGCCAGTGATGGACAACGCGCAACGTACCTTCGAGGAGCGTTGCCGTCGCGTCGACGCGGTAGTCGATCTCGTCCTGATTCCGTGCAATTTCGGGTTCGCAGCAAAGGTCCGGCTGCGCCCACCAGGCCGCGCCGATCGACGTCGCGAACTCGATGTACTGCGCGTAAGTCCACGGGAAGATGCCGGCAATGCCCTGCTGCTGCCCCTTGCTCTGCCAGAGCTTCATCGCGGTGAAGCCTGCGCTGTCGACGGCAAAGTCGAGCTCCTCGATGTCGCTGGCCTGCGGGAAGTGAAAGCGACGAGTGGCCGGATTCCAGAACGCGTTAGCGCTCACCATTACCGGATAGTCGTTGTTGAAAGCGTGGAAGGCGAGCTTCCCGCCTCGATGCGGCAGGCCGACGCGCATCACGAGGCCCGGCTCCGGCCTCGCGTTGCGCTGGTCGACCGGCATGTTGCGGATGGACATGCCGGCCTCCCCTACTCAGTGACGCGTTGCAGGCCCGCAGACAGGCTGCGGACGGCTGCGGCGAGATCGCCCTTCTCCCACGAGTCGAGAACGGCTTGTGCGGCTTCTACGAGGCCGCCAAGCGCCTCGGCGTGCTTCACGGCAAGGCAGAACAGTGCGGCGCATGCCTCGCTCTCTGCGTCGCCGTGCGGGCCGAACGGTGCGACCAAGCTGGTGTCGTGGAACACGGCGACGTGCTTGCCGTCGTTGCCGTCGTAGGTCTGCCCGCTCAGCGTGCCCGTGATCGAGCCTTCCCAAATGCCGATGCCGACCTGGGCGTCGATCTTGCTGGCCAGCGTGCGCATCGCGGCCGCTGCGTCGGCCGCCGTCATCGCACGGATCTTCACGCAATCGAGGAGGTTGCTCATGCCGGCACCTCCTCGAGCACTTCGGCACGTTGACGGGTGACGATGACGACCGGCACCGGCAGGACGTGCTCGTCGAGGATCAGCAGCGCCTTGCGCTGAGAGAACTCGCGGGAGGCGAGCCCCTTCTTCGCGTAAAGCGATTGAATGGACGACTGGACGGATTGCACCGTGCGATCGTTGCACGGAACCAGCAGGCTTTCGCCGTAGCCGAGCTCGGCGAGGGCCATGCCCTTCTGCACCGGAAACTTGATGTGCATGGTTGCTCCTAGACGTGGGTGTTGCAGGAACCGATCGCATCGGTAGCCGCCAATGCGATCAGTGAAGTTTTTGTCTGGTTAGCACCAGACGACGCGGCCGTAATCGACCGTGCGGCGGTAGTAGTTGCGACCGTTCCACGGCGTGTACGTGTACTCCATGTACGCGCAACTTAGGACTACGATCCAATGATGCAGTGTGAACAGACTCGCGCTCATGCCAATGCTCCTAGACGGGACGGTGAACGACGTAGCCGGGGACTGGTAGCCGCCAGTGGTTCCGGCCGGGATGCGGTGAGGCGTGGCCGTCACTGCATGAAGATATTATAGCCCGCTTACGTACTTACGTAAATACGCAATTGCACAATTACGTAAATATTTGGTGGGTGTTGAGGCATGTCAGGCGGTCAAGGGGGCGCCCGGAAGCCGCAGCGGAGCGCAGAGCTGGCCGCAGGCCAGGTCGAGCACCGAACGGGTGAGGACGGCAGCGCAGCGGCCCTTGACGGGCTGGCGTGCCGGGATAGACGCTCCAGTCGAGGGTGTGGGGGTGGTTTCATCTCCCCCGCACCCTTGACGACAGAGGGCGACTCGCGCCTTCCCGCAGGGCGGGAAGGCGGGGGATGGGTGGGTGCCCTGCCCGCCTGCTTGCAGGCAAGAAAAAACCGCCGCGATCGCGGCGGCTGTGACACAAGATGTTGTGGTTAGGAGCAGCTGGTCGGACACAACATCTTGTGCCTGCCCGTCATGCGCGCATGCGGAACCGGTCCTGCTGCTGGCCGGCATTGCCGTCGGTGGTCCGCGACTGCGGCTGCCACTGCGACACGTAGTTGTCGTCGGCCTGCATCAGCTTCAGCTCGGTCATGACGTCGCGCACGTCTTGGCGCAACGCCTCGAGGCGCGCCTGCTGCGGAAACGGCTTGCCCTGCTCCGCGACGGCCTTCGCGTGTTCACGACGCTCTTTCTCGCGCGTCTCCTCGGCCTCCTGTCGCCAGTCCTCGAACCGCGCCACGAAGTTGTCGAGCCGATGGACGAAACCCGTGATGCTGAATTTCTCCTCGGCGCGGTAGCTCAGGTTCTCGGGCTCGTAAGTGTCGGAACCGGTCAGCGTGAACTGGATTTCGTCGCGACTGGCGTAGACCTTGATGTCGAACCCGCGATAGCGGCCGACTGGCATCTCGGTGGGTCGGTCAAGAATGCCGACCGCCCGTCGTTCGACGGCCTTCTTCATCGCGTACATGACCTCGCCCAGCAGCGTCTCCCGATCCTTCTCACCATAGACGCGGCTCTTGGTCTCGAATCGGAACTGCTCGGTCGTTGCTGCATCGCGGATCTCGATCTCGCGGTTCCAGCGCGCGATAGCGCGATCAGCACGCTTGTCGGCATCGGCCAGCCAACCGACGCGGCTTTCGAGACTGTGCTGATTGCGCTTGTAGTTCGAGAACAGTGCCTCGACCTTCTTCAGATCGGCACTGAGCTGCACCTGCAAGAAGATCAGCGGATTGCCCGTCGCGGCGGCCTTCATCTCGGCCGCATTGGCGGCTTCGCTCGCAACGTCTTCGATCACGCGCTGGAGACTGTCGCCCTTACGGAACTGTTCGATGCCGGCGGCCTTGTATTCGATCGTCTGCCACATGCGGCTGTCGTAGGTCTGCTTAGTCGCATAGCGCAGAATCTCGACCTCGAAGCCGTCTGGGTCCTCTTCGTAAAAGAGGTTGCCCTGCCTCAGAATGCGGCCCTCACGCTGCTCCAGATCGCTCGGCCGCCACGGCGCGTCGAGATGGTGCTCGGCGACGAGTCGCCGCTGAACGTTCGTGCCGGCGCCCATCTTCGCAGTCGAGCCGAGCATGATGCGCGAGTGGCCGCGGTTCATGTCGTCGAACAGCTTCGCCTTCTGCAGATCCGTCGTCGCCTCGTGGATGAAGCGGATCTCATGCTCGGGCACGCCGCGCGCGATCAGCTTCGCCTTGATGTCATCGTAGACGGAAAAGTCCGCGTTGCTGGCCAGCAACTCGTCCATCGAGATGGCGGGCGCTTCGTCGTCGCCCTCGTCATCGCCGTCCGCCGGCGCGATCGGCGCGGCTTTCTTTGACAGTTTTGGCGTCGACAGATCGCAGAACACGAGTTGCGTGCCCTTCCGGTCCTTCCACGCCTCCCATATGCGATAGATGTTGTCGATCGCCGTGTTGATCTTGCTGCCGGCGTCGTCGGCCGCGTGCGGACTGATGAGGCGGAAGTCGAGGCCGGCCTTGCGTGCATCGTTCGTGATCTTGAGCGGGTTGTCGACGCGCGGGTCCTTGGGCAGGTTCTCCATCCGGTGAATGATCGAGCCACTGTTCCAGTTCTTCAGCGGCATGCCGTCGCCGCGCAGGACCGCCTCGCCCTTGTCGTCGAGCACGGGTGTCTGCACGCCCATGAACAGCGCTTGCGCCTCCGATCGCTCGACGATGATGTTCTGCGGCCGCCCGCCCTTGATCTTCGGAACCGGGAAGCGGGTGCCACGTTCTGCGGCCTGGCGGTCGAGATCCGACTTCGTGATAACGTCGGCGAACGTGCGGTACAGCGAGATGAGCTCGGGAACGTTCTGGAACTTCGAGAACCGGCTGTTCAGACGGTAATTAACGCCTGTGGCATCAAGCTCCCAGCCCGTGACCACCTGCCCGAAGGTGGAGGCCCATGCATCGAAGTGGACGATGCCGCGCGCCTTGAGCTCGTCGTACTGAAGGTAGCGCTGCATGGTGTAAAGCTCGGCGATCGTGTTGCTGATCGGTGTGCCAGTCGCGAAGAAGATGCCGCGGCCGTCGTTGCGCTGCTGCAGGTAACGGGCCTTCACGAACAAGTCGAATGCCTTCTCCGATCCTGCGAGATTGCCAAGTCCGGACACGCGGCTGAGCGTCGTCGTGATGAAGAGGTTCTTGAACTCGTGCGCTTCGTCAACAAAGAGTGAGTCGACGCCGAGGTCGGCGAAGCTAACCGCCTGGTCTTTCGCGCCGGTGTCGGCTTTGCGCTCGAGGCGCTCGGTCATGCGCTCCTTCGCCTTTTCCATCTCCTTGATCGTGATCCGGTCGCCCTGCTCAGCCTTGATCTGCGTGATGGCGTCGCTCAGGTCCTCGATCTGTTCCTCGAGCAGCTCGCGCAGCGTATCCTCGGGCATGCCGATCTTCTTGAACGAGCTGTGAGCGACGATCACGGCGTCCCAATCGCCGGTTGCGATGCGACCGAACAGGCGCTCGCGATTCTCCTTCTTGAAGTCGCTTTTTTCGGCGACGAGAATGTTCGCGTTGGGATATAGCGAGTAGAAAGCGTCCTTCCATTGCAGCAGCAGATGGTTCGGAACGACGAGCATGGGCTTCGACATCAGGCCCATGCGCTTGCTCTCCATGATGGTGCCGACGCACACGAGCGTCTTGCCGGCGCCGACGACGTGATCGAACAACGCGGTCCCGTCCTGAATGCCGCGCCAGATAGCGTCTTTCTGGTGCGGCCGCAGCGTGATGTCGAGCGACGCGCCGGGAAGGTCCAGGTGCGATCCGTCGTACTTCGCCGGAATGTTCGTGTTGAAGCGATCGTTGTAGATTCGGGCGAGCGTCTCGCGGCGATCCTTGTCCTCCCACACCCAATCGAGGAACGCCTGCCGGATCTCGTCGGCCTTCTGGTTGGCGGCCGCCGTCTGTGCGTCATCAACGCGGTATATCTTGTTCCCGTTCGCGTCCTTGCCGGCCTCGACCTTGACCTGGATCGGCCGGTTCGTCAGGATCGACTCCATGAGCTCGTTGGCGGGATATGCCTCGGTGCCCCATGTGACGCGTGCCGTGGTGCGATCACCGTGCTCGATGTCGACGAGCCACTTGCCCAGCGTTTCCTGATACGTGATGCGGCGGCGCACGTCGCCGAGCAAGTGGCCGACAAACTGACCGATCACCTGGTCGGGTACCCACGTCGAGCCGAGCTGGATGGAGATATCGACCGGCTCGATGTCGGCGGGCTGAACGGCGCGCAGTGCGTCGACGTTCTCGATGTAGCGCGGATTCTGCCCGGCGGCCGTTTCGGCCGTGCGCAGCTTCGCTTTCACATTGCCGGTCAGATACTGGTCCGCCGTCTCCCAGCGATCGCGCTCGGGATTCAGGTAGATAAGCCCTTTGAGATCGCGAATCAACTCGTCCTCGGGCTTGCCCGTTAGGCGCATCATGCGCGCGAGGTCGATGCGGCCGCTCTCGTTCATGGACACCACAAGCGCGTCCTTCGCCGTCTCGACGTGCGTGACTTCCTTACGTGGACTCATGACGCGCTTCGAGAAGATCGCCGCCTTGTTCGCGCTCGGCCGGCGCGGCTCCACGCCGTGCTTCTTCGCTGTCTCGGGCGAGATGCCCTTGTCGTAGTCGCTTTCGAGTGCGTGCAGCAGCGGATACTCGGGATCTTCCGACATGGCGAGGCGGTTCGCCTGCGAGCTGACGTGCCCGAACTTGCGCACGAATTCGTCATAGACGCGATTGAGCGTCGTGCGCTTCGAGGTCAGTGCGAAGTCGGTGACGTGCTCAGACTGCTCGGCCAGCATGAGGTCGCGCAGCGCCTCGCGCACTTGCACCATGCCTTTAATGCGTGCGCCGGCGCGCTCGTTCTTCGGTTCGACGTAGGCATAGTCGTGCTCGTCGAGGATGTCCGGCAGGCGTCGTGCGAGGCGTCCGTTCGGCGCGGTGAAGAACGAGCCGATCTTGAGCGTGTCGGGCAGCGTGAGCGCCGGCTTCTCCTCGCGTTCGTCGACCGCAGCAGCGACATCGGTCGCTGGTCGATATACGTCAGCAGGCAGCGCCTGCAGGCGCTTCTCGATCGAGTCGGCGAGATCGACGCCGGCCTCCGGCAACAGGTCCGCCGTGTCGCGGTGCATCTTGCTGGTGATGGCCATGCGACCGGCCATCTGCTCGGGATGGTCGACGAAATAGCGGTTGAGCGTGATCGCCTCGCCAGTCTCGTGGTCTCGTATTTCGCCGACATCCACCCAGCGGCGATCGGGAGTATCGCCGGCGGCCGCCTTCTGAAAAAAGATGATGTCGGTCGTAACTTCGGTGAGCGCGTTGCGCTTAAATGCGGTGTTCGGCAGACGGATCGCGCCGAGGAAGTGGGCGCGATCGGCGATGTGCACGCGCGCCGCGGTGTTGGCCGCGTCGAGGAAGTAGCGGCTGACGACGACGGCCATCACCCCGCCCTCGCGGAGCTTGTCGATCGACTTCGCGAGAAAATAGTTGTGGATCGAGAAGCCGCCCAACTCACGATGGTGCGGATCGTAGAGCGATTGAGTGCCGAATGGCGGATTGCCGACGCAGGCGTCGAAGTGACCGGCGGGAATCACAACGTCCTGCAGGCCACGGTTGATATGCGTCGCGCTCGGATAGAGATGACGCGCGATCTCGGCGGTCAGCGGGTCGAGCTCGATCGCGGTGAAATGGCTCGCGGTTCGCATCGGCGCCGGCATGAGGCCGACGAAGTTGCCGATGCCGGCCGACGGCTCGAAGACCCGGCCACCGTCGAAGCCGATACGTTGGAGGCCCTTGTAGATGCCGTCGATGACGATCTGCGACGTGTAGTGCGCGTCCTGCGTGGAACGGCGTGCACGGTCGTATTCGTCTTTCGGGAGGAGCGCGGCGAGCTCGAGGTACTGGTCCTGCCAGTCCTGGTTGCGATGGTCGAACGCCTGCGGGAGACCGCCCCAACCAACGTAGCGCACGAGGATCGCCTGTTCGTCGGGCGTCGCGGCGCGAGCCTGTTCGCGGAGCTGCATGAGCAGCTTCAAGGCAGCGATGTTGTCGCGATATTTGGCCTTGGCTCCGCCCTCGCCGAGCTGATCCGCTGCGGTGATCGTGTAATCGACCGGCGTTACAGCTCGGTGTTGATCTCGTTGCTGGCCAGAATCTCGTGTTCCGTCAGTCCGTTCTGCTTCTGGTCGATCGACCGGCTCAAGACCTGGTGCTCGATCGTCTGCTGCTCGAGCAGTCTGCCCAGCAGAATTACCTCGCCCTGCGCTTCCAGCGAGCGCAGTTTCTCCGGGCTGTTGAACGCCCAGCGGTCGAGGATTTTCCAGCCCTGCAGGTGATACGAGGGCGAACGCCGGACGGCTTGGATCGTCGTCGGCTTGAGGATTTTGGCCGCGATCGTCAGCGGCTGAGTTTGTCCGATAAGCATGCTGTGCTCCTTCATCTTCGTCGACATCGATCTGTGCCTGAAGGCTGTCGATGATGTCGGCGGTCTCGTTGAATTCGAAATCGAATGAAAACTGATTGAGATCGTCGGCCGGCTGCCGTTTTTTCGCCATGATGTACGCCCTCTAGCCGTTTGTATCATAGGCATTATACAAAATACGTCCAAAACGGCTAGCGGGATTGAACATACGGCCATACGGGCAGGTTCTGTGGCGTATGCGGCGTATGTCTGCGAGTGTCGTATATCGGCGTCAGCCTCCCGGTTTCGGCGCGACGCGGTGCGGCACGCGCGGCGCGTGGCGGTCAGCTTGGTGCTCGCGCTCGAAGTCGGCGCGCAGATCGGCCAGCGACCTGAAGTCGGCTTCGCCTGCTCCTCGCTGCTCCATGCGACGTGCGATCGCGTCGAGCCTGCCGACGAACTGGTGGCGTTCGGTAGATGACCATTCGCGTGAGCGCTCGGCGTCGACACGCTCGCGGCCTGCCGGTGGCTGCTCCCATTGCGCGGCGACGAGGCGATTGTCGTAGACCGGCTCGTCGCTGTTTCGCGCAAACACGGTCATCCGGTCGACGAGCTGCTCGGCCTCGAGCTTCTCGACAGTCAGCGGAACGCCGGTGAACGCTGCATCGTGCTTATCGCGATTCGACCAACGGCCGAAGCCGTTGGCCTGCACCTGGCGCTCATAGCGCTCGTGGATGCTTAGGCGACTGACAAGCGCGTTGACGGCCATCACGCGGGCCTCGATCCGGTAGCCGGCATCGCGCAGTTTCCGGCAGAGCTTGGCGAGGTTGTCAGGGTCGCGCATCGTGCCGTCTACGATCAGGTTTCGACGCGCGGCCATCGCGGCGCTCGTCAGTTTGACGGCCCACGGGCCCGCATCACCGTGGGTGCGGTCTGCCGCCGTGCGGTCATCCTCGCGCATCAGCGCGATGTACCTTGGATGGTTCTTGCGGAGTTCGTCCGCGTCGATCTTCACGGCATTGCCGGCGAGCTCGTCCAGCGCTACGCTGGCGAGCGCTGCCTTGCCTGCGCCCGGTTGGCCGCCAAGGATGATCGCTACGGGTCGCTGGACGGGCCGCGTGATCGCGAGTGCTTGGGTCTGGATCTCGCGCAGGATCTCGCCGTGCGTTTCAGAGTCCAGCCGAAACTGCGCAGTGTCGGTCTGCGGAAAGGTCTGCTGCTGGCGATCGCCGGCGCGGATGCCCGTGGCGATGTCGCGTGCGGCGTCGCGTAGCTCTGCGAGCGTAAGCGGGCCCTTCGAAAGGCCCGTTGCGCGCAGGGCACGCTGGAGCGTCGCGCGCACGCCGTCCCACGCACGCCCGACGAAGCTCCGTTCTTCCTCGGCGACGAAGGCGAACACTTCCTCGGCCTTGTACAGATCTGGAAGCGAGGCGTAATCGCACTCTACCCGCTTCCAGATATGGCTCAGCGATGGCTCGTGCCGCGTTTCCAGAACGCGATCGAGCAGAGCGCGCTTTTCAGTCGGGCTGAAAGTGTTGAGCCCGTAGTGGCCGAGCAGCTCGTGGCGAAGGGCTCGTCGGACGGCCCCTTCGTCACCCATATTGGAAGCTGCAAGGGTAAAGATGCGTCGGGCCGGGTGGTATGCCCCGTCGATGCGGTAGCCGAGTTTTTCACGGGATGCTTCGGGTCCATAGATTTCCTCCTGCGTCGCACGCACAATGGCGGTTACGGGAATGTTCCCGTTGTACTCGGCGAGGAACTCGTCGACGGCTTGCTGCGCCTCTTCGACCGAGAGCCCGCGCGGGCGATTGTCGTGGATGACCGTCATCGTGGCCTCAAGTCGTCATGCGCTCGCGCGCACGAGCCTGCCATATTGTTCAATGACGCGCGCGACAGCATCGTGGTCGCCGATGCGCAGGCGGCTGCGCTCCCCGGCGAGGTCGGCTTGCTGCCGACGCAGTTCGGCGAGCCGGTCAACGTCCGGCGCGTTCTTCGCCTTTTCCTCTTCGATGTCGCGCGCCTTCAAGGCGATTACGTTGCCGATCGTTTCGAGCGCGCACTCGTAATCGGCAAGCTGGTCGTCAGTCCAAGTAGTCATAACGTCATGCTCCGGGCCTTGCGGGCCATGTAGGCGTGGCGCAGCAACACACATGCGACAACCACGTCGACCAGACCGAACAGCAGCGGTCTGAAAGCGATGGTGTTGTGCAGCATGTAGCCGCGCGCGGCTGCGAAACAGAAAAACAATCCTACGAGAAGGGCGACGATCGCGACGCTCGTCTGTACGGCTGCCTTCATGTCAGTTGCCCTCCTTCGATTCCGGCGCGGCCGGGTCGGTCACGGAAATCGTGTTCATCATCACCGATTTGCCGCTGGACGGTGCTCCTACAATGAGTTGAACGAACGATTGCGATATCGTCTGGACATTGATGTTGTAGTTCCGACATTTGTTAGCGGCACGTTGAAACTGTTGAGCCGCAGTGTCATTCCAGCCAGGCCAAGCGGTTATGTCGATTGCGCCGCTCGCATTCGCGCTTTGGTCGTTGCACCATTGATAGAGCTGTCGGCACTCGTCAGCCGTGAGACTGTCAAGCAGCGATATGGCGAAGCCGTCGGTGCCGGCGACAATCGCAGCGTTGCACGCATCGATGTCAATCGCGCGCACTTCGCCGGCAGCGTCCTTTACTTTCAGTTCCATGTCGATCCTCTCGATGATTGTTCGATGTGCTTCACTTCTTCGGCCACTGCTGCGCGCCATGCAGAAAGCGGATCAATTCGATTCGTCCCGCGCGCGGTTTCACGCGATAGACGACGATGAACGGTGTGCGGCTGACGACCAGCTCGCGTGTGCCGTCTACGCGACCGGGGCGGCCCATTTCGGGATGCTGGATCAGCATGTCGGTCTGCCGTTCGATCTCGTCGAGTTGGCCAAGTGCGGCAACCGGGTTGTCCTCCGCGATATAGTCGATTGCTTCTTCGCGAGCGCGACGAGCGCGCGGTGTCCATACCAACACCATCACTTGTTGCCGCCTGCGATGCGGGCCTTCAACGCTTCGCGTTGACGCTGCATGTCATCCTTCACCACGTCGTGCGGCACCCACTCCGTATTCGGGTCGTCGGCCTCGGCGAGGCCCTGCTCGACCTGCGCGCGGAACCACTTATCGTGTTCGGCCGCTTCGTGTGTTCGCTTCAGGGCTTCAGCCCGATCGGGCCGCGTTCGCGTCGTCTCCCTATCGTCGGGGTTCCAGTCCTTCACGTCGAACGAGCCGACGGCCAGACCGAGGCCGCGGAGCAACGTCAGCGCTTGGGCAGGATTGCCGAAACCGCGCGGTTCGCTGCTGCGGGCCTTCGCGAGAATGGCTTCCCCGCCATTGCGCGTGTCGACCTGTACGTAGAAGGCGCCGCCCTGCGCTTTGAGCGTGACACCCGCGACGCCGCCGGCGTCGGTGGTGGCCCGCAACTGCTCAAGGGTCAAGGTGTGCATGCTAATCTCCCGATGCAAGGTAATTGTTATTAGAGTACACGACTAACAATTAACGTGCAACACCTTAGACGCTACCCTCTTTATCGCGCGGGGGCTCGGCAGGTTCTTGAACGAGCGTGAGCTGATACTCGGTATGCAGGTGCTGCATCAAACGCTCTGCCGTTTCGGGGCTCTGGCACCGAAACAGCACGATCGCGCCGGGGATGCCCATTGCCCGCTCGATGTAACGACGGGCAGTGGCCGGCATTTCGTCGTCAGCGGCGATGATTGCCAGCGCGAGACCTTCGCGGCCGGTAATGTCGATGGTGCGGTCAATCGATCGCTCGACGGCTGGCGTGATGCGCGGTTTGTTGTCGGCATCGCGCAGCAGCAGCGACACGATGAACGGCACCGTGCGCCCGTCGGGCGCTGTCGCGTGGTAGGCCGGTACAGCATCGAGGTAGACGCGTTCTTGCATGGTCGCTCCGTTATGGGGAATTGCGGTCGATGGCCAGAAACGGGGTGTTGCCGCCTACCTGCGGGTCGATTGACCCGAAGGAGGCAACATTCGCTGCGCGCTGCTTGAGCCACTTGTCGATCAGCGCGCGGGCTTCGTCGTCGTTGACCTGGACCAGTCGCCCATTGTCGGAGAAGAACACCGGCATGCGGAACGTCTTGCTGCCGTCGACGGCGATCGCGACCTCGATCCACCGCTGCTTGCCTTCGCTGACGCGATAGAACGTGGCTTGGAAGCCCTGCAGGACCTCGCGATGGGTGCCCTGTTGCTCGGCAGTCTCGGCCGGCGGCTTGCGATCGCAAGCCGCGAGCAATGCCACGAGCGCGAGGGCGATGGCGCAGCGCTTCATGAGTTCACCTCTGCTCGCCATTTCAGATAGTCCTCGACGCGGTAGAAACCGGCCGCCGCGGCGTTGCGCTCGAGCGCCCATGTCGTCTCGCCCGGCTGGATCAGTGCGCGCAATTCAGGGGGATAGAATGCGCCCGCCTCTACTGCGGCCGGATCGTTGTCGGGAGACTCCTCATCCGTATCGGTGTCGGTCTCAACGTCGTGGGGCTCCGACCCGTGGTCTTCATAGTCCTCGGGCATGCCGTACAACTGCTGCTCATATTCGGCCCACGGCTTCTCGGACCAGAGTGCTCGCACATCGTCATCGGTAAGTCCTGGCCCCGTGAGGCGGTCAAGCGCTTCGCCGCTGATCTCATTGGCATCGACGCCCAGCACCAAGGCGAGACGTTGCCTTGCCGCCTCCTCTTCACGGCGCATTTCTTCGTAGAACGCGTCGATCTCGGCCATCTCGGCGGCGTCTTCGGCTTCTTTACGCTCTCGCTTGGCGCGAAGTTCGGCCTCGATCTGCTGTTGGGTAGCGCGAGCGCGGTCGAGCACCTCCGTCCAGTTCGGCGGAGGCGGACAAACGCCGGCCTGCACGAGGCGGGCATTCTGATAGTCGATGAAGGCCATGTTCTCTTCTGGCGTCACGACGGCCGGTTCGGTGGCCACGTCGTCGATTGCGCGTGGCAATCCGCGCTTCGTGCGGCCCGTGCCCGCGCGATCGACAAGATAGCGCTCGCGCCATGCTTCGCCGCGTGCGCGTTTGCCCTCGCCTTCCATGCTGGTCGTGTACCGCATGAGCCACGCGTGCATGTACCACTGGCGCTCCTGCGCATACTTGATGGTTAGATCGTGGAAGCGTTGGTAGAACGCTTCGTCGTGCCCGCAATCGAGGCTATCGCCTTCGTGTGCGACCTCGTGTTCGATCAAGCTGAAAATGTATGCGGCGGCCTTGAGCGGCACCGTCTTGAGACGCTTCACCACGTCGACGGTGAACGCGATGTAGCTGTCGCCATCCGTCCACGCCTCGGCGGTGTTTGACTGGCCGAGAAGGATCTGAAAGGACTTGCCGCCCCTCGCAATGGGGCTGCCGTGATAGCGGCGTTCGCCGCCGGTGAGGACAGCAGCATAGTGGTGGAGAATCGTGCGCAACGCGGTCCACGCGCGGCGGGCCTCCTTGTCCAGCGCATCGCGCTCGGTAACAAGCGCCGTTCGCTCGACGAATGCGTCGCGCAGCGCCGAGAAGGCGACGAGCTCGGGCAGCTTGAGCGAGTCGAGTCCCCAAAAACGGGTACCGTTCTTCTCGACGTCCTCGCGGATGTTGGCGTGGATGCGATCGACACAATCGAGCAGGTCGTGTGCGTTATAGCAACCGAATCGCTCGAGCGTCTTCGGGTGAACAACGACTGCGATCCCCTCGCGCGCGATCGCCTCGCCCTTTGGCACGTCGAAGCCGTTCTCGACGACCGTGAAGCGGTTGCCTTGACGCTTGTTGTGGCTGTAGCGGCATTTCTGCAGGAATGCCTGCATCGTGACGTTACGCTTTCCGGGCAGCAGCGTGATGACCTCCTCTTTCTCGTAGATCTGCACGATGTTCGGGTCGCCGGCGAGCAGCGCGCGAGCCGACTTCTCGCGGCTCGCTTCGGTCTTGCGGTGGTCGCCGAGTCGCGATCGAACGTCGTCGGCCAGCGTGCCAAACTGCTTCGCGATCGCCTTCCAGACCGGACACGTCTTGCGCAGAATTTCGGTACGCGAGACATTCAGTGCGATTGCCTTCTTCGAGACGATGAGCCCGCCTGCGCCCCACATGTGCGCGGGGTCATGTCGCACCAGCACGCCTTGGTTGTAGATCGACACGGCACCATCTTCCTTCGCGCGATACCAAGCAAATTCGTCTTCCGCATCCCATCGCTCGGTTCGGGGATCGCGGGTAATGACGCGGCCGTTCAGCTCGACGCTGACCGGCGTGTAGCGCACGAGGTCGCGGATTTCCTGCACGGCCGACATGAGCTCAGAATCCGTGAGCGGCTCGTACCAACGGCCGGTGATGGAACAGCCCGGCAGCGTCTGCACGAGCTGCTCGAGGTCGTAGCTGTAGCCCATCGCGCGCGTGTCGACCGTCATCTGCCACGCGTTCGAACACCAGATCGTGCTGGCATGGGCCATGATCTGGCCGCGCCCGAGGCGGAATCGGCCGTAGGTCGCATCGCCTTCCTCGTGCGGCGTGCCGAAGCGCCCGAAGTAGCGAATGACGTCTTCGCGGCTCGCGAAACCGTTGCCGTCATCAGAGCACTCGAAGCCCTCCTTCGTCATGGAAAGCCGCACGGCCGTGGCGCGCGCGTCGACGGAATTCATCAGCAACTCAATGATTGCTTTGCCGATCGAGCCGGCCTGGCTGTAGATGATGTGGTGGATGATCTGCGGATCGAGTTCAAACGGGAGCTGCATAGGTCCTCCTCACTTACGATCTTCGAATTCGAACGTGACGCTGCCGTTGCTCGCGTCGAGCTTCAGCGATGCCGAGAACTTGCGTTTCGACTTGCTGACGAAGCCTGCAAGCACACCCGTCTTGCCCTTGCTGATGAGGGTCTCGGCGTCGGAGGCAGAGAGCTTGCGGCTCGCGATTTCGGTGCGCACCTTGAAGTCGCAGCCGGTACACGCGTAGTTCCATGCCTGCACTTCGATGGCCGACGAGCATTTCGGGCACTTGGCCTTGAGCTGCTTCGCCTCGCCGTTGGACGCCGGCGCGGCACGGTCCTCGAATTCGAAGTCGATCTTGCCGGTATCGATGTCGAGTTTCAGCGCGGCTGAAAATTTCTTGCCCGACGAGCGGCTGGTGAAACCGGACAGAACACCGGTTTTGCGATCGGCGAGCAGCTTGCTGGCCTCGCCCTCGGTGAGCCGCCGGCCGAGGATTTCGCCCCATACCTTGAAGTCGCAGCCGCTGCACTGATACGCGCGGCCGTCGACATGAACAGCGGCGCCGCATTTCGGGCACGGTGCGTCGAGAGCCTTGGCAACCGGCTCGGGCAGCTCGCCGTGTTTCGCGCGGATGGTGTTGACCATGCCGGTCGACAGGTCAGCGATCTCGCTCATGAACGCAATGCGGCGGTAATCGCCCTTCTCCATGCGCAGCAGCTTCTGCTCCCACTCGCCGGTCATCTGCGGCGACACGAGAAAGTCGATGCCAGCCTGTTCGAGGAACGCGATGAGGTCCATGCCCTTGGGCGTCGGCACGAGCTCGTTGTCGTCGCGCAGAAGGTAGGGCTCTTTGGGATTGCCGTTCTTGTCCTTGTCTTCGAGCAGGCCCTCGATGATCGCCGCGCGCGTGGCTGGGCGGCCGATGCCGTTGGCCTTCATCGCGGCGCGGATGTCCTTGTCTTCGACTTGGCGGCCGGCATTTTCCATTGCCGACAGAAGCGTCGCCTCGGTGTAGCGCTTCGGCGCTTTGGTGCGCAACGCCTTCAGGTCGATCGAGTCGGTTTTGACGGACTCGCCATCTGCGACCTTGCAAAGCGCGGGCGTCGCGTCGTCATCAGCCTTGTCGCCATAGACCGCGAGCCAGCCCGGATCGACCAGCACCTTGCCGGAGGCACGGAACGTTTCATCCGCGACGATGGTGGTCCGCACGGTCTTCTCGTATTTCGCCGACGGATGAAACACCGCGATGAAGCGGCGCGACACGAGGTCATAGATCTTCTGCTCGTCAGGGGACAGACCGTCCGGCTGCTGGCCCGTCGGCACGATGGCGAAGTGGTCGCTGATGTCGGCGTTGTTGAAGATACGTTTGTCGGGCTGTACCCAGCCGTTGTCAATGACGCGCTGCGCATGCGCATCGAGTGGCGTCGTGGCGAAGCTGGCCAGCGTGGTCGTGGCCGTTTCGAGATAGTCCTCCGGCAGCGCTCGGGAGTCCGTGCGCGGATAGGTGGTGGCCTTGTGCTTCTCGTAGAGCGCTTGTGCGATGTCGAGCGTCTTCTTCGCGGAGAACTTGAAGCGTTTGTTGGCTTCACGTTGGAGCGCGGTCAGGTCGAAGAGTGCGGGGGCGTGGCGCTCCTCGGGCTTCGACTCGTCCACCACGGACGATGGATCAACGCCTTTGCATTTATCGACGATAGCCTGCGCCTTCGCCTTGTCGAACCATCGTGCGCCGGTTTGCTCGGATTCGGCATCGCCCTCGCCTGCCGAATCGCTGCCGCCGTCGGCATCGCCGATCCACTTCGCGACATAGGTGCCTGCCTCTGCGCGAAACGTGCCGTGGATCTCCCAATAATCGCGCGCGACGAACGCGGCAATCTCGCGCTCGCGTATGACTGGCATGGCGAGCGTTGGCGTCTGGACGCGCCCGACGGGTGATACCTCGCGACGCTGCGTCTGCCGCTCGCGCAACGCGGTCGTCGCACGCGTACCGTTGACGCCGACAATCCAGTCAGCTTCGGAGCGGCAAAAGGCAGCGTCTGAAAGATGGTCGAATTCGGCGCCGGGGCGCAGATCGTCGTGCGCCTTGCGTATGGCCGACGCGACCATCGATTGAATCCACATGCGTTTCGTCGGCTTCCGGCACCCCGCCTTGTTGTAGATGAGGCGGAAGATCAGTTCGCCCTCGCGCCCGGCGTCGCACGCATTGACGACGCTGGCCACGTCGTCGCGTGCCATCAGCTTTTTCAGCCGGCTGAATTCGGCGGTACAGCCGTCGATGACCTCGAGCTCGAAGCTGTCCGGAATGATCGGCAAGGCGCCGATCTTCCACATGTCTTTGCCGTCGGCGACCGGCACCGTCTGTTTCACCAAATGCCCTCTTGCCGGAGCGACGATCGCGTCGTCGCTCTCGAAGTACCCGTCGGCTTTGGTGAAGCCGCCAAGCGCTTTCGCGATGTCAGCGGCGACGGACGGTTTCTCGGCGACTATCAGTGCTTTACCCATGTTCCTTCCTCGGTTCAGTTGCTCGGCTACAAGCGGCTTAGGACGCCGATCGCGTCTCGTTCGGCCGCTTGCTCTTTTTCCGTAGAATGGCTACCATACGAAAAAAGTATATAGCATTATGAGTCACCGAGAAAGGACGATCCAATGCTTTTGAAGCGAGTCAGTGCCGCCGTCGGCCTGATGGCCGTCGCGCATATAGCGCATGCGTCTGCAACAGCCGGCGTCGTGGCCGTGCCGGCATGTGTTGTTCAGGCCGCGAACGATTACACGCTGCCGGTGCGTGGGCTGCTGGCCGTCTGGCTGACCGAGGGCGGCCGCCTCGGCACGGTGAGCAAGAACACGAACGGGACGGCGGACTATGGCCCGATGCAGATCAATACCGTGTGGGCAACGCGTCTCGAAACGCAGTTTGGCGTGACGCGCCAGATGATTACGGACGACTTCTGTTGGTCTGTTCGCGCAGGCGCATACATCCTGCGCTACGAGATCAACCAGGCGGGCGGCAGCTTTTGGGATGGTGTCGGGCACTATCACTCGCGCACGCCGCAGTACAAGTATCAGTACATCGAGCGCGTCTATCGCAACTCGATGAAATTTTGAGGATGACGCATGAGTGCAACGCAAGGTAAGCGCGACGACATGGGCCTCGTGTATCTCGGGATGCTCGGGCTCGCAGCGGGCTTCTGCTGGTTCATGTGGTACTCGTCGCATGCCGACATCGTGTACTACGGCCTCAAGCTCGCGTGGTATCAACTGTCGGCGCTCGATTGGCCGTTCATGCCGGATGCGATCCGGCGATGGAAGCAGGAGGTCGCCTATCTGGCCATGCGCCCAGCGACTGTGTCATTCGATCAGTTTCTCTCGATGATGAACCGGGCTGGCTACCTGTTCGTGTGGATTCCGATCTTGCTGGCGATCCGGGGCATCAAGCTCGCGGTGAAGCACAAGGCGAACCTAACTCGGCGAAAAGTCACGGTACAGACGCTGCCGTGGATCATGTCGAATCACTCGCCGGCGATCATCCCGTCGCTGTATTACGGCGACAAGGACACGTTGCTGCTGAACGTCGATCCGGAGGAACACCGGAGCTCGATCAATCCAGAGGAATGGGTCGAGCAGCACGGTCTGCTGGTGAACGGCGTACTGGACCGCGAGCGCTGCCGAGCCCTGTTTGTTGCGGATCTCGGTCAGCCCGTGAAGTCGCTGGACGAGCTGAAACCGCAGGAGAAAGCGATGTTCGCGATCTTCGGCACGCGGCTGCTCGCCGACGGGAAGGATGGCGGTAAGGCGCAGGATCTGCTCGATGCGCTGAACCGTTCGTGCCACAAGCATACGTGGAACGGTAAGAAGGGATACCCCGACCTGTCGATCGCGAACAAGCCGTTCGCGAAATATGCCCAGCATCCCGAAGCGCAGCGATGGCTCGAAAAGCATCCCTACCCGCGCACGCTGTTGCACGCCATGCACAAGGCGGCGCAGGGCTCGGGCAAGCTGCCGTCATCCCATTTCCGCTGGCTCAAGGGTATGGACCGGGGACTCTGGTACGCCCTCAACACCACGGGCCGCAAAACGCCCTTTCTCGAATCGGCCGCAGTCTTCACGCAGACCCTGTGGGAAGACTTCGCGTTTGACAGCGGCTATCGGCTCACCGAGCCCCACGTCGACGATGCGGTCGATGGCGTGGAAGCCTACCTCATCAAAGTCGGCCTTATGGCCCCGCGCAAGAACAAGGAGTAATCCGTGAAGAGCAACGACATCATTCGGCCGTTCGAGAAATCGCTGCTTGTGCAGTTTGGCAGCACCGGGGAGTTGCAGCATGTCAGCACGCTGCGGCTCGATCAGGGCGTGACGTTCATTCGGTCGGGAAACACGATCGAGGCGCGCTATCACGATGGCGCCGGCGAGGCGTTTGTCGTCGAGCGCTTTTCGAGCGAGCCGCTCGCGAACACGGCGTTTCATAACCTGCAGGCGGCGTTGAAGCGCTATGCACGCGTGCGGCGATTCGCGGGCTACTGGAAAGCGGCGGTGAAATGGGGCTTCGCGCCCCTGACGGTGGCCGTCCTCGCGCTCGGGATCAACATGGCGGCGACGCGCGCGGTGGGCGGCTCGGTGGGCGGCTCGGCGGGCGGCATCGGCGCGGCGGGTGCAGCGCCGATGGTGCCGCTGCCCAGCAATTTGGGCACCGCCGCGGCGCAGCCGCCCATCGCGCGGCCGGCGGTGGCCTCTCCCGCCGAACTGGCTCTCGCGATGGCAGACGGCGCGAAGTCGGGCAAGTACGCCGTCCAGTTGTCGAAGGGCAGCAAGGGCACGCTGTACGTGTTCTCCGATCCGTCCTGCCCGCACTGCCAGGATCTCGAACCGGAGCTCGACAAGCTCGCGAAGGATTACACGATCTACATCTTCCCGGTGACGGTTATCGGCGGCGAAGCGTCGTCGCATCGCACGGCGAAGCTCATGTGTGCAAAGCCCGACGCACGCGGCGCGTTGTGGAAGAAGATCGTGCAGGGTGACGATCTTCCGAACGCCGAATGCGCCGAGGGTACGGATGCGGTTGCCCGGAACGACAAGATGTTCCGCGTAATGCGGTTCCTCGGCACGCCGACCATCATCAATGCGGCCGGCGAGCAAACGCCCGACTCGATTCCGAACACGGCGGACGCGATCAATCAGTGGATGTCGACCGCGACGACGGCAAGCAAGTAAGGGGCAGCATGGCCAAGTACATCCGGTTCGGCGATGACTTTCTGGACCGTCTCCGAAGCGAGACCGATCTGCCGGCGCTGATTGAACGTGACGTGAAACTCAAACGCGCCGGTCAGAGCTTTGTCGCGTGTTGCCCGTTCCACGAAGAGAAGACGCCTTCATTCCACGTGTCGCCCGACAAGCACACGTATCGGTGCTGGGGATGCGGTGCGCGCGGCGATGCGATCGAGTGGATGCGGAACAAGCATCACATGTCGTTTCACGACGCTGTGGTGCATCTGGCCGGGGTCTGCGGCATTCCCCTGCCCGTCGAGGATCGGGACAGCGACGAGGATAAGGCGCAGCGCAAGCGCCTCGCCACGCTCTATCAGGCGCTGAAAGAGGCCGCGCGGGTGTTTTCGCGTGGCTTGGCGAAGAGTCCGGCCGCGCGCGCCTACCTCGAGGAGAAGCGCGCACTGACGGCCTCGACGATCGATCGCTTCGGGTTGGGCGTTGTCGCGAAGGGCGTCGTCGAGCTGATGGCTGGCTCGACGAGTCGCGATGCGCTGCTGGCCTCCGGGCTTGCCGCGCAACGCGACGACGGCGAGATCTACGACCGCTTTCGCCATCGCATCATGTTCCCGATCCATAACGAAACCGGAAACCTCGTCGGGTTCGCCGGTCGTTCGATGATCGAGAAGCCCGACAAGACGCCGAAGTACATCAATTGCCCGGAGACCGAGATCTTTCACAAGGGCCGCGAGCTGTACGCGCTGCATCTTGCGAAGCCGGCGATCCGCAGCGGGCGAGTTGCCGTGATCGTGGAAGGCTATTTCGACGTCATCAGCCTGCACCAGGCCGGCGACGAGCGCGCTGTCGCGCCGATGGGCACGGCGCTGACCAACCTGCAGGTGCGCCGGCTACTGGTCCACGCGGACACGATCGTGTTCGCGTTCGACGGCGACGCGGCGGGACGCAAGGCCGCGCTCGCGGCCGCAGCCGTGCTGCTCGACGAGATGAAGGACGGCAAGTCGGCGCGCTTCCTGTTTCTTCCCGACGACGAAGATCCCGATAGCTTCGTGCGGTCGCACGGACTTGAAGCATGGCACGCCGCGACGGAACAGGCTGTGCCTCTGAGTGCGTTCCTTGCCGACTACGTGGCTCACGGGCTCGACCGAAACGTGCCAGAAAGTCAGGTCAAGGCCGCCGAGAAGGCAAAAGCAATCCTCGCGCGAATCCAGCACGCCGAGCTGTTCGGCCGTGCAATGAAGGCGAAGCTCGAGGAAATCATCGGCGTCGCATTGGACTGACGGGACGATCTTTCATGGCACACGAATATCTGTTGAAGCGGGAGGCAGTCTGATGGCATTGGACCCGAATCACGAGATCGACTCGGCGAGACTGACAGTCGACACCCGCAGCGCCGAGCAGCGGTTTTTCGCTGCGCTCTACCGGCCGTCGACGTTCCGCAACTTCCTGGTGCTGTTCATCGGCCTGCAGGTCTATCTGCCTGCGCTGTGGCCGGTATGGGTCATTCTGCTCTGGATGATGGTCATGTCGTTTCAGGACCAGAAATTCCAGATGCCGCTGCGCATGCCGAAAGATGTCGGCGGGCTCGATCGTACCGACTACTACGAGGAACTCGTCGAAGAGAACATGCTGTGGGGCTTCGTGCGACGCTCGAAGACCCTGCGCAAGTATCTCGTCGCCGGCGGCATTCTCTATCTTGGCTTCCTGCGATCGCGCAACCTGCACGATCAGGGCCGTGAACTCTGGTTGACGAACTCGGACGCGCGCACGCACATGTTCGAGGTCGGAACCACGGGTAGCGGCAAAAGCGAAGGGTTGATGGGCACGTTCCACAACGCGATTTGCTGGGGCTCAGGGGCCTGCTATGGGGACGGCAAGGCGGACTCGAATCTCGCCTTCTGCTTATGGTCGTTGTCGCGCCGTCACGGCCGCGAGGATGACTTCCTGATCCTGAATTACCTCACCGGTGGCATGGACCCGTTCCAGCGCATCGTGGACGAAGAGCTCGGCCGCTTTGCTGGCCGTGCGGTGCTCGCGCAGTCGAACTCGATGAACTCGTTCGGCGACGGCTCTGCCGACTTCCTGCTGCAATTGATGGCATCGCTGCTGCCGCGTGCAAGCGGCGACGGCGCGCAGTGGCAACAGAAGGCGCTGAACATGATCGACGCCCTGCTCCGCACGCTCTGCTACAAGCGAGCGAAGGGCGAGCTGGACATTTCGATTGGAGTGATCCGCCATTACCTCGCGCTGCAGAACCTAGTGCAGTTCTATATCGAAGGCCGCGAAGGCAAGATCCCCGAACTGGCGTTCCTGCCGATCAAGGCGTACTTCGAGACCGGCCTGCCCGGTTTCAACCCGGCGCAGGCGCACGATCCTACGCAGTGGGACCCGGAAGTGTTCAACCAGCACGGCTATCTGACCGGGCAGTTCGCTCGCACGCTGTCGATGATGATGGACACGTATGGCTTCATCTTCGCCGATAAGTACCCCGAGATCGACATGCTCGACGTGCTGCTGAACAACCGGCTGCTCGTCGTGATGATCCCTTCGCTGGAGAAATCGGCGTCTGAGGCAGCGTCGCTCGGCAAGCTGTACATCTCGTCGATCCGCTTGATGATGGCGCAGAACCTCGGCTACCGGCTCGAAGGCACGAAGGCGGAAGTGCTGGATGCGAAGGCAACGAACGCGCCGAACCCGTCGGTCATCATCAGCGACGAGCTTGCCTATTACTTCGCCGAGGGCATCGCGGTCATGTTCGCTCAGGCCCGTTCGCTGGGCTTCATGATGATTGCCGCGGTACAGGACGTGCAGGGCCTCAAGCGCGGGGAGGCAAGCGAAGAATCGGCCTCGATGATCGCGAACACGAAGGTGAAGTGGACGCTCGCGCTCGAGGACCCGGAAGACACGTTCGAGCTCATCAAGAAAGCCGGTGGCGACGCGTATTTCAGCGTTCTGTCAGGTCACGATGCGACGATGGGCACGTTCACGACGTCGAACCAGGCGCAGGCGCAATCGAGCGTCGAGCGTCGCGAAAAGATCACGCTGAACGAGCTGAAGAAGCTCAACGCTGGCGAAGGCATGGTGATCTTCAAGGACGCCGTGGTGCCGTGCGCGTCGTACTACATCCCGGACGAGCACAAAAAGACGTCGAAGCTCCGGGCGCGTATCAACCGCTTCCTGCAGATCGAACGGCCGCAGTTCAAGCGTCTGCCGCGTAGCGCCGAGAAGGTCAGCAGCGCAGACGTGCATTCGGCCGACTACATCTTTGCGCAGCTCCGTCGGAGCGAGAAACCGTATTACCCGTCGCTGGACGATCCGATCCTGTCGGCGGTAGTGGGTGCGGTCGCCCACATGAACGACATCCAGCGCTTCGAGGTTACGCCGACGGAGCGCGGGATTGTCCTTTTTGAAGCTGCACGCAAGGCGATGAAAGAGGCCGAGGCAGCCGGCCGTTCCGGGTACATGCATGAGCCGCGTCACGACGACCCTATCGAGCTGATGCCGATGGATGATGACGACGACATACCCGAATCCGCCTTCGATGAATAAGGAACGAAACAATGTCGCAAATCCTCATAGGTCATGACTTTTGGAAGCTCCGCGAGAATGTAAAACTCCCGGTCTACTGGCGCGAAGCGCAGGTGTCGAATCATCACGTCGGCGTCGCCGGAACGTCGGGCGCAGGCAAGACGCATTGGATTCGCCAGTTCGTCACGGGCATGCCCGACGACGTGGAGATCGACATCTTCGACTACCACGGTGACATTGAGATCGAGGGCGCGAAGACGGTGATGTTCAGCGAGGCAACCCGTTACGGATACAACCCGCTCGTGCTGAACACCGATCCGCACTACGGCGGTGTGCGCCGCGCGGTCAACGACGTGATCGAGGCGATCAACAGCACGGCACGCCAGCTCGGCGGCAATCAAGAGGGCGTGCTTCGACACCTGCTGACCGACTCGTACATGATGAAGGGCATCTTCTCCGACAATCCGCGTTCGTGGGCGCGACGCGAAGCGTCGGAGGCCGAGATCCGGGAGATGATGGAGGCTCGCAACTGGTCAGGCCTGCGCGAGGTGTACCCGACACTGAGTGACGTGATTGGCTTTGCGAAACGGAAGCTCAAGGCGCTGTGGATGGGTATCGAGGACAAGGACAACGGACGGGCAGCGCTCAGCGCGTTCGATGAATACTGTCGTTCAATGGCCGCGGTGAACCAACTTCGCACGAAGCTCGCGAAGAGTGGCGCGAAAGACGACGAAGACATGGAGCGCCTGCAGAAGCGGATGGAGACGGCGAAGGCCAAGGCGTTCGACACGCATGCCAACTTTTTGAACAGTCTGGAGAACGGCCGCGAGTTCGAAGAGGCGATGAAGTACAACAGCAAGGATGTGCTGTTGAGCGTCATCACGCGGCTTGAAAACCTGAATGCGACCGGCATCTTCAATCCGAATCCCCCGCCCTTCGGCAACGCCCGCGTGCGTCGCTACATTCTCAAACCGCTCGCGCAGTCCGAGGACGAGCTGAAGATGTTCGTGCGCTTTCGCATGCGCGCGATCATCCGCGAGATGATGCAACGCGGCGAGTCGGGCGGTAAGCTGCGTCGGCTGATCGTGCTCGACGAGTCGAAGAAGTTCAACGACGAGGATGCGAGCAACCCGATCAACGTGGTCGTGAACGAGATGCGCAAGTTCGGCCTCGCGATCCTGCTCGCGGGCCAGTCACCGGCACACTTCTCGTCCGACTTCATAAAGAACGCCGGCACGCTGCTGCTGCTGAACCTGGCCACGGCCGATTGGGACGAAGCGGCGCGCAAGCTGAAGATCGAGGTCAAGGATCTGAAGTACCTGAAGCCGCAGGAAACGGGCGCTGTGCGGATGCTGGAAAAAGGACAGTCCGCATCGTTCCGCCAGGTGCGGTTCTGACGCTGGGGAGCCTGAACATGATGAACTCTCGCTTCCTTCGGCGCTGGGTCGCCGCTGCCGCGATCGCCGTTGCGGCGCAGGGCGCGATCGCAGCGCAAGCGCTGCCCGCCGGCGCTGCGTATGACCTCGGGTTTTCGCCGGCCGTCGGCCCTGCGAGCGCACTGGACGTCGTGCTGCAGGCGATCGGCAGCGCGCGCTCGTCGATTGTTGTCGTTGCGTACAGCTTCACGAGCAAACCGATCGCGACCGCATTGCTGGCCGCGCATCGCCGCGGGGTGAAGGTCGCCGTCGTTGCCGATCGCGGGCAGAACGCGAAGAGTTATTCGGCTGTGTGGTTCCTCGCGAACCAGGGTGTGCCTGTGCGGTTGAACGACCGATACGAGGCGACGCACGACAAGTTCATGGTGATCGACGGACTTCACGTGGAGACCGGCTCGTTCAACTACTCGTCGGCGGCCGCGAACCGGAATGCGGAGAACGCACTGGTCCTGTGGAACGCGAAACCGCTCGCAGATCGGTACGGGGCCGAGTGGGCGCGGCTATGGCAGGAGAGCGTCGAGCTGAAGCCCGCATATTGAAAAAAGGCCGGATATCCGGCCTTTTTCATGCGTCAGGCGATAAGGCGGCCTTGAGGATCGGCCTGCCCTCTCATCGCGTGACGCGCTCGAGCGCTGCCACGAGCTCGTAGGTGTCGCCGTAATGCCCGCTGAGTTTCTGGCGCGGCAACGCGTTCAACGCGCGAATGACGTCCGGCGCGATCGCAGCCAGCTCGCACAACGACATGACCATCTGCGCGTGGGCCTCGGTCAGCAGGTCGGTCAGGACCGGCCAGATCTCGCCGTTGGGCAAGGTGCCGACGACCGCCCACGAGACCGGCATGCCGCCGTCCTCGGTAGCCCGAACATCGAATGTGGTGAAGTCGGCCAGCGCTGCCAGCTTGTCGAAGAAGAAGATCGGTGCGCGATCGTTCATGGTGTTGCTCCTAGACGGTTGGGAGGTAGGCCGGGGACTGGTAGCCGCCAGTGGTTCCGGCCGGGATGCGGTGAGGCGTGGCCGTCACTGCATGGGATCTATTATAGTCTGCTTACGTACATACGTAAATACGTAATTGCGTAAATATTTGGCTGGGGGGTTCGGCATGTCAGGCGGTCAAGGGGACGCCCGGAAGCCGCAGCGGAGCGCAGAGCTGGCCGCAGGCCAGGTCGAGCACCGAACGGGTGAGGACGACAGCGCAGCGGCCCTTGACGGGCTGGCGTGCCGGGATAGACCCTCCAGTCGAGGGTGTGGGGGAAAGGTTCATCTCCCCCGCACCCTTGACGACAGAGGGCGACTCGCTCCTTCCCGCAGGGCGGGAAGGCGGGGGATGGGTGGGTG
>WMBV01000003.1:262892-268776 GCA_017745595.1 Bordetella petrii | reverse complement strand
GCCCGACACGCCGCCCCCGCCCGCCCGGCCGTCCCGGGACTAGGTTGAATGCGTTCCGGTCCAAGAGTCCAGGTGTCTGACTCCCGCAGGGTGTCAGACACCGAAGCCAGGCCTGGGCTCTTTGCACACAGCGGTGTCTGGCAAGGCCCGCAAAAGCGCGGCCTGCCGCCTGCGTTACTCGATCTTGATGTCGTTGTCCTTCACCACCTCGGTCCAGGTGGCCATTTGCTGGCGCAAGAAGGCGTCGAACTGTTCCGGCGTGCTGGCGACGATCTCATAGCCCATGTCCAGCAATTGCTTGCGCGTGGCCGGATCCGAAATGGCGCTCATGGCGGCGCTATGCAGCTGCTTCACGATGCCCGGCGGCGTGTTCGCGGGCAGCATCAGGCCGAAGCTTCCGCCGAAGTCCACCCCCTGGTGGCCCAGCTCGGCCAGCGTAGGCACGTCGGGCAACAGCGGCGAACGCTGAGCAGACGCGATGGCCAGGGCGCGTACCGCGCCGGCGGTGACTTGCGCGCCCGAAGGAATGAGCAGGTCCAGCGCCACGTCTACCTGGTTTCCTACCAGCGCCGCCAACGCCGGCGCGCTGCCCATGAAAGGAATGTGCTGCATTTTCAAGCCCAGGCGGGCCTTGAGCAGTTCGCCTTCCAGGTGGCCGATGGTGCCGGTGCCGGCGCTGGCGTAGTTCAGCCCATTGGGGCGCGACTTGCTCAAGGCCACCAGTTCCGGCAGGGTCTGGGCCTTTACATTTTTGCTGACCAGCAGCAGGCCGGGGTTATTGACGAGCAGCGACAGGGGAACCAGGTCTTTCAGCGGGTCGTAGCGGGTTTTGACGCCCCGGGCCGCGTTCAGGTAAATGGATGCGGACACGGCCAGCAAGGTATAGCCGTCGGGCGCAGAGCGGACTACCGCGTCGGTGGCGATTTGCGTGCTTGCGCCCGGCCGGTTCTCGACGACGACGGGCTGCCCCAGTTCTTTGGCCATGCCCGGGGCGATGGCGCGCATTACCAGGTCTGTTCCGCCGCCGGGCGCGAAGGGCACCAGCAGCCGGATCGGCTGGCTCGGAAAAGTGCCGTTGCCGCCCTGGGCAAACGCCGGCGCGGCCAGGCCCGCGGTCAACGTTGCCGAGCAGGCCAGGCCTAGAAGGCCGCGGCGCGTCAGGAATTTCATGAATGTCTCCTTGGCATGCCATCTTCTTGCGGATGGCCGATGCGTATTGGTGGTCGGGGGGTGGCCGGGGCGTCGACGCTCAGTCGGCCTTGAGGTTCAGGCGCTTGATCAGGTCGCCCAATTGCTGGCTTTGCTGCATCGTGATCTCGCGCAGTTCCGCGGGCGTGCTGGCCTTGGGCTCATTGCCGATGCCGCGCATCGCCTCGCCGAAGCGCGGCGATGTCGTCACCTTGCGCAGCACGGTATTCAGCTTTTCGATAATCGGCTCGGGGGTACCCGCGGGCGCGAATACCGCGTACAGGGTTTCGCCTATGACCGACGGATAGCCCAGTTCCTTGAACGTGGGAATGTCGGGCATGACCGCCTGGCGTTCCGCAGTCATCATGGCCAGGGCGCGGTATTTTCCGTCCTGCACACTCGGCAGCGCGCTGCCCATGGTGTCTTCGGTGGCGTCCACCTGCCCGCCGATCATGTCGACCTTGAGCGGCGCGGTTCCCTTGTAGTGGACCTGGGTCACGGAAATTCCCAGGCTGCTGGCGACCAGCTCGCCCAGCAAGTGCACCATGCTGCCCTGCCCCGTGGTG
Organism: Bordetella petrii; assembly: GCA_017745595.1. Classification (GTDB taxonomy): domain Bacteria; phylum Pseudomonadota; class Gammaproteobacteria; order Burkholderiales; family Burkholderiaceae_B; genus Bordetella_A; species Bordetella_A petrii_C. The sequence goes on along the minus strand of WMBV01000003.1, from coordinate 267,022 downwards.
GCGTTGTTGATCTTGCCCGGATTCGCCTTGGCGTACGCGATGAACTCGTCCAGGGTCTTGGCCGGAAAGCCGTGCCTGACGACGAACACATAAGGAGAAATGCACACGGTTCCCACAGGATCGAAGTCGGCCAGCTTGTACGCCAGCTTGTCTTTCAGGTGGGGCAGCACCGTGAACGTGCTGCCCGACGACAGCAGCAGCGTGTAGCCGTCTTTGGGCGCGCGGGCGACGAAACTCGCGCCGATGGCGGTCGCCGCGCCCGCCCGGTTCTCGACGATGACGTTCTGGCCCAGTTCTTCTTGCAGCAGCGTGGCCAGCTGGCGCCCGATCACGTCGCTCAGGCCGCCGGCGGGAAACGGAACCACCAGCGTAACGGGGCGAGCGGGCCAGTCGGCGGCCGAGCCGGACTGCGCGAATGACGAGAAGGGCGCCGTCGCGGCCAGGACGAGCGCCGCCAAAATGCGTCGGCGGAAAAAGCCGGTCATGTTATTTCCTTTGAATGGATTTTCAAGAAGACGTGCATGGCGCATGGCGCCTCATGCCGCCGTCCCTCCGGGCATCTGCGCCAGCTCGACCAGGCAGTTGTCCGTCGCGGCCGGATCGATAAAGGCGATCAGGCTGCCGCCATGCCCTTTCCGCGGTTCGGCATCGAGCAGCGGCACGTTCTTTTCCTTCAGCTCGGCCAGGGCGGCCTCGATGTCTTCCACCAGCAGGCAGATGTGGTTCAATCCGCCACGCCCCTCTTCGATCATTCGCGAATACCTGCTCTCGGGCGCGGTGCCGGATATGAGTTCCACCGCATCATTCCCCGCGCGATAGATCGACAGGCGCGCCATGCTGGCCGGAAACTCTTCGGCGCAGTCGAACCGCAGGCCCAGGCAGTCCTGCCAGAAATGCCGGCTCGCATCCACGTCGCGCACGACGACCGCGACATGCCCCAACCCCTTGATTTTCATCAGCGTCTCCTAGGCATACCAGGCAATGCGCCACGGCAGCTATGGCTGTTCGAAGAAAGACATGCTGAGCTCGGCGCAGTGTTCCGCCAGGTTGTAAAGGGCGAACATCCGCCCGCCTTCCACCAGCCGGACTTCCGATCCGGCGGGCAGCTGGCGCCGCATCTGGGCAAGCACATCCTGGTCGAGGTCCCGGGCAAAATGTTCGCCCAGCAGCACCAGGGCGGAGCAGCCGATCCGCGACAAATGGGGCCGATAGTCCACGGCCCCCGCCGCGGCGATCAGGTTGCGCACCGCATGAGGACGCGCCTTGGCCATTTCTTCGACGAACCACTTGCCGTACGTCACATCGTCGCCAAAGCGATACGGCATCTCGCCTTCCTGGAAGGCCTTCACCCCCGCGCCGTCGATCGCCTTCACCCAGCGCTGCGAGCTGGTCCAGAAATAAGGCGGAGCCCCCAGCACCAGCTTCTTGATCCGGCCGGGATGGCTCAAGGCCATCTGGATGCCGGTCCATGAGCCCATGAATTCGCCGACGAAATAGGCTTGCTCGATGCCCAGGTGGTCCAGCAACGCGATGGCGTCATCGGCGAAGGCCTCGATGGACCACGGGTAGTCTTCGCCCGGGTCGGAAGATTCGCCGAAGCCGCGCGCGTCGAGCCGAAGCACCTTGTATTTGCGCGCAAGCACGGGCACCCAGCGATACCAGTAACCCATGTGGCGGCCGCAACCATGGTGCAGCAGCACGACCTCGGGCTGGGTCCAGGGATCGGTGAAATCGTCGATCCGGTAGTTGATGGTGGCGTCTTTCAGTTTCAGCTGTGGCATGACATTCCCCACCGCGTCACTTGCGCTTGGATTCGCGATCTTCGCGAACCCGTTCGAAGAACCCCGCCGCGCGCGCCGCGCAGTCTTCGGCCATGGTGTAGATGGCGAACATGGGCCCGCCCTTCAAGACCACGACTTCGGACCGGTCGTTCAGTTGCCGCTTCATGTCTTCTACCGCGGCTTCGGCGTTGTTCTTGCGCACGTACAGTTCGCCCAGCAATGCCAGCACCGGGCATTGGATCTCGGAGATGCGCCCGCGGAAATCGACGGCGCTGGCCGCCCGGATCACCGACTTCACGACCTCGGTTCTGGACCGGGCGAATTCCTCGGCAAACCAGGTTCCGTACACCGGGTCGCCGCCGAACCGATAGGGTTCTTCGGCAAGCTGCCATTCCTTGACGCCCACGTTGTCGATGGGGTCCGTCATGTTGGCGGCCGTGGTCCAGAAATAGGGAACCGCCGAAAAAACCAGCGAGGCCAGCCGTTGCGGGTAGGCAAGGCTCAGCTCGATGCCGACCCATGCCCCCATGTATTCGCCGACGAAGTGGAATTTGTCGACCCCCAGGTGGTCGATCACGGCGATCACATCATCGGCGAAGCCCTTCAGAGACCACTGGTAAGCGGGGCCGGGATCGGATGACTGGCCAAAACCACGCGCATCGATGACCACGACCCGGTACTTGCGCGCCAGGACGGGGATCCATCGATACCAGAATCGAGAATGCTTTCCGCAGCCATGGTGCAGCAAGACCGTTTCGGGTTTCAGCCACGGATCGGTGAAGTCGTATACCTCGTAGTGCAACAAGACGCCATCTCGCTTCAATTCAGACATCTTCTCGGTCTCCCCTCTTCGATGTTCATGAATGTGAACGTGCAGCACATCCCGCGGGTGTGCTGCTCCCTTGCATCAACACACTGGCGGGTACCATACCACTTGGTATGTTGATTGATCAATAATGAATCACTCAATCTCAAGTAGGTGTTTTCCCCTGTATATTCCACGCTTATTTCATGGAATCCCGTTTTTTATCGACATACTAATTAGTATGTTAATGGGCCGACCAGACCGACGGACGGGCATCGTGGCAGCGCGCCCACGCCACCGCCGACGAACACCGGCGCCCTGTCGCGGCCGCATGCCGCGCGGGCCGGCCGATGCGATAATCACGCCTTATGGATTTCGCCCCCCGCATCGTCGCCTGGCAGGCCAGCCATGGCCGCCACGGCCTGCCTTGGCAGCGCACACTAGACCCCTACCGGATCTGGCTGTCCGAGATCATGCTGCAGCAGACCCAGGTCGCCACTGTCATTCCGTATTACCAGCGCTTCCTGGAACGCTTTCCCGACGTGGCCGCGCTGGCGGCCGCGTCTCAGGAAGACGTCATGCCCTATTGGGCCGGCCTGGGCTACTACGCCCGCGCCCGCAACCTGCACCGCTGCGCGCAGGCCGTCGTGCAAGACTGGAGCGGGCGGTTTCCCCCCACCGCCGAGCAGATCGCCACCCTGCCCGGCATCGGCCGGTCTACCGCCGCCGCCATCGCGGCCTTCGCCTACGGCGAGCGCGCGCCCATTCTCGACGGCAACGTCAAGCGCGTCTTCACGCGGCACTTCGGCATCGACGGCGATCCGGCCCGGCGCGAAATCGAACAGCGCCTGTGGGCGCTGGCCGAGGCGCAGGTGGCCGGCGCGCCCGGCCTCGACATGGCGGCCTACACCCAGGGACTGATGGACCTGGGCGCCACCCTGTGCACGCGCGGCAAGCCCGATTGCGGGCGCTGCCCCGTGGCCTCGACCTGTATCGCGCGCCGCGAGGGGCGCCAGGCCGAACTGCCCACGCCCAAAGCGCGCAAGGCCATTCCCGAGCGCCAGACCGGCATGCTGGTATTGCAGCGCGATGGCGCGATCTTGCTGCAGCAGCGGCCGGCGCCGGGCATCTGGGGCGGGCTGTGGAGCCTGCCCGAATTCGAAGCGGGCGGCGATCCCACCCACGCCTCGCGCCAACTGGGCCTGGAACCCCTGCGGCGCTACGAACTGGCGGCCTTTGCGCACACCTTCACCCACTACCGCCTGCACATCAAGCCCTGGTACCTGCCGGTCAGGGCGGCCGCCGTCCTGGCGGAGCCCGGCCTGCCGCAACGCTGGGCCGGCCCCGCCGAATTGCCGGCCCTGGCCCTGCCCGCGCCCATCCGCAAGCTGCTCGACGGCCTGCTGGACGCGGGATTGCCGGATTGAGTTTGCGTACCGTCATGCGATCAGTCTGACATCGGGAAGTACGCATAGACCGGCCATCCGGCCGGGGCTATGCTGCGGCAGATAGAAACCACCGCCGCACAGTCATGGAATCGTTGC
>WMBV01000003.1:0-262794 GCA_017745595.1 Bordetella petrii | reverse complement strand
GCGCAAGAAAACCTGCCCCATGGCAAGCCGGGTCGAAATCCTGGAACACAACGTCGCGCTCATCCGCCAGGACCTTTCCGTGGTGCTGTCCAACTACGTCACCAAGGCCGACCTGCACCGCGAAATCGGCCACCTGCACCACGAAATCAACCGGCAAACCTGGAAGATGATCACCTGGACCACCGGCATCTGCACCCTGCTGACCAGCATCGTCTACGCCATCGTCCGCTCGGGCGTATAGCGGCCAGAAACCACCGCCGCACAGTCATGGAATCGTTGCGCAAGAAAACCTGCCCCATGGCAAGCCGGGTCGAAATCCTGGAACACAACGTCGCGCTCATCCGCCAGGACCTTTCCGTGGTGCTGTCCAACTACGTCACCAAGGCCGACCTGCACCGCGAAATCAGCCGGCAAACCTGGAAGATGATCACCTGGACCATCTCCTGGACCACCGGCATCTGCAGCGCATTGACGGCCGCGGTGTACTTCCTTACCCCCCGATAGCCCAACCGGCGGTGCCCCACTCACGCCCCGCCGCCCCTCGCGCCGCGGGCACGGCTTCAGGAACCCTCCAGCAACATCACCAATTTCAGGTCCGGGTGCGTGGCCAGCCTGAACGTCGTCTGCTGGTAGGCCAGCCGGCCGCGCCGCGGATGCTCGAATTCTCGTAGGCCGCCCTCGCGCTCCACCACGGCATGGCGCGTCCACCAATGCGCGAACACCTCGCTGTCGCGGTTCAGTTCGTCCAGCAGCGCCTGGACGTCGGGCTCGTCCAGGTGCGCGCCGGCATCGGCGCGAAACTCCGCCACAACGCGGCGGGCACGCTGGTCCCAGTCCACCACCAGCCGGGGCGCGGCCGGGTCCAGAAAAATGTAGCGCAACAGGTTCGGCTGCGGGTCGCGCACCGGCCAGTCGTCGAACAGCTCGCGCATGGGCGCGTTATGCACCCGCACGTTCCAGGCGCGGTCCAGCACGTAGGCCGGCACCATGATTGCATCCACGCACTCGCGCAGCAGTCCGGGCGCCTCGCTGGCATCGTCGCGCGGATGCTGCGGGTCGGCGCACTCGGCCAGTTCGAACAAATAAGCGCGCTCGGCCCGCGCCAGCTGCAACACTCCGGCAATGCGGGCCCATACCGCCGGCGACACCGACACCTCGCGCCCCTGCTCGATCCAGGTGTACCAGGTGACGCTGATGCCGCACAGCTGCGCCACTTCTTCGCGCCGCAACCCCGGCGTGCGGCGCCGCATGCCTTCGGGCAGGCCCGCCATCTGCGGCGTAATGCGCGCCCGCGCCGCCCGCACGAACTCTCCCAGCGCGTGGCGGCGGCGCGTGGAACTGTCGAGCGAAACCGGCGAACCGATGGAGGAAAAAGCATTCATACCAGGATAAACCACCGTTCGATACATGTATGGGCGGTGGTTTATGTTAACGCCCTGGCGCGACATTGCCGTTGCCCGCAGAGCGCGGGAAGGGTAAATGCTAACCGGCCTGTACGGCCTCTGATGGCGCCCCCAGGGCCTGGCTGGCGCGCCGCGCGCAATCGAGGGTGAACCGGGCCAGGTCGGCCTTGCTATTGTCGAACCGCGATGTCGGACCGCAAACCGTCAGCGCGCCGACCAGCTTGCCGCCCAGGCCGAAAATCGGCGCCGCCAGCGACGCGGTCAGCGGATCGCCCACCCCATCGGAACGGCGCAAGAGATCGCCCGGAGCCGGCCCGGACTCGAAATCCACCAGCACCCGAGCCGTAGCCGACGCATCGAGCGGCATGGTGCTGCCCGGCGTCGCGCTGACGCGCAATTGGTGCGGCGAATCGACCCGCATCAGGCACAGGCGTTCATTACCCTGGCGCACCGACATGAACGCGCTTTCGGAAGAAAACTTGCTCAGCGCATCAAGCAGCGGCAAGACAACGCCCTCGAGATCCAGAGAGCTTTCGTATTGCTTGCCCAGTTGGAACAGCGTGGGGCCAAGCGCATACTTGCCCGTTGCCGTGCGCCGGATATAGCCATGTGCCTCGAATGACAACATATACCGCAAGATGACACTTTTGAAGAGCTTGGTGTGCTCTTCAAGCTGCCCCAGCGAGAGTTCGCCCGGATTCTGCAGGAACGCATCGAAGATAGTCAGCCCGCGTTCCAGGCTGGAAACCGTGCGTTCTATCGACTTGGTGGAAAGTTCGGCCATACCTGGCATAAGTGATAAACCATATAGAAACTGGCGCTATTATCAGAGGGATGTCGTCGCGGCGGCAAGCGTTACGGCGCGCAGCCCAGGCTGCGCAGCGTGGCATCGACCCAGCTGCGGTCATTGGTGCCATTGGCGATCTTTTCCATCTGGACTTGTTCTTTGGCGGCCTTGGCGCGGGCCGCCCGCAAAATGAACGGCGCATCCTCGCGGCCGAGCGCCACCACGCCGTCGGCATCGCCCACGATGATGTCGCCGGGGCACACCACCATGCCGCCGATCGATACCGGCACATTGATCTCGCCCGGCCCCGATTTGAACGGCCCGCGATGCGAGACCCCGCGCGCGAACACAGGAAAATCGCCCTCGCTCAGCACTTCGGAATCGCGCACCGCGCCATCGATGACGAAGCCGGCCACACCGCGCTTGATGGCGTAGCGGCTCATCAATTCGCCGATGATGGCATTGGTGGTTGCGCCGGCCGCATCCACGATGATGACCTCGCCAGGCCTGGCCAGGTCCAGCGCCTTGTGCACCATCAGATTGTCCCCTGGCGGCACGCGCACCGTCAGCGCCGCACCGGCCAGCCGGGCGCGGCGATTGAGAGGCAGGATGCCTTGCCCGGAGTGCATCCGTTGCATCGAATCCGACAGATGCGCCACAGCGATATCGCGGAATTGCGCGATCAAGTCGAGGTCTGGCGCGCCGGCCGCCGGCAGAATACGAAAACCAATATCAGACATGTTGTCTCGCTTCCATCAAAGCAGCGTGCTGGCCACTTGCGGGAACAGCCGCTGGAATGCCTCCGCCTTCGCCACGGCTTCCCCCGCGCGGCGGCCGGCATGGCTGCCGCGCTGCGTTGCCAGCGACTCGTAATAGCCCCACAGGTTCTGCTGGGTCGGCAGGCATTCCATGGCCTGCTTCTTCAGGTGCCACACCTCGGAAATATCCAGCAGCACGTTCGGCTTGAAATCGCACAGTTCGGATTGATGCGGCTCGAAAGCATAGAACTGCGGATTCGATATGATGCGGCGGTCGTGCCCAGGGGCCAGCGCGATCATGCGGGCTTCCAACGCCATGGTATGCGTGCGGGCGTGATCCAGATTGGCGGGATCATTGACGCTGTGGGTCAGTACGACCTTCGGCTGCAGGCGGCGGTAGGCCTCGGCGATGTGGTACGAAATCTCCGAACCTTGCGGCAGGGGCCAATCAGCGTAGTCAAGAAAAGTCACCGTGGCGCCCAGCACCGCCGCCGCCGCTCGCGCCTCTTCCCGGCGCTGCTGTGTGACCGACTCCAGGGTCGCCTCTGCCGACTTCCACAGCGGCCCGGATTCTCCCCGCGCCCCCGCCGACAGGCACAGGATCTCGACGTTCACGCCCTGCCGCGCATGCAGCGCCACCGCGCCGCCGCAGCGCCAGACAAAATCGCCGATATGAGCGGCCACGACCAACAGGTTGTCCTGCTTCATGAATATTCCTTTGAAAAAAACCCGATGCCCTACAGGCCCCGGATATCCGCAATGAATTTGCGCGCGCGGGGATGCGCGGGCTGACTGAAGAATTCGTTGGGCGCCGCGCGTTCGAGAATGCTGCCGGCGTCCATGAACCAGACCCGGTCGGCCACTTCGCGGGCAAACCCCATTTCGTGCGTGACGCACATCATGGTCATCCCCTCGCGCGCCAGCTCTTTCATGACTTGCAGCACCTCGCCCACCATTTCCGGATCGAGGGCGCTGGTGGGTTCGTCGAACAGCATGACCGGCGGATTCATCGCCAGCGCGCGCGCAATGGCCACCCGCTGCATCTGGCCGCCCGACAGGTTTTGCGGCATGGCTTGCGCCTTGTTCGACAGGCCGACCTTGTCCAGAAGGCGCCGGGCGTTCTCTTCGGCCTTGGCATGCGGCTCATTCAGAAGCAGGCGCGGCGCCAGCGTGATGTTGTCCAGCACGCTCATGTGCGGGAACAGGTTGAAATGCTGGAACACGAAACCGATGCCGGCCCGCAGACGGTTCAGGTCCAGACCCTTGGCATAGATGTCCTGCCCCGCGATGTGTATCGTGCCCGACTCGATCGGTTCCAGGCGATTCACGGTGCGGATGAGCGTCGACTTTCCCGAGCCGGACGGCCCGCACACGACGACGACCTCTCCCTGCTCGATCTGGCCGGTGACTTCTTTCAGGGCCTGATAGGCCCCATACCACTTGCTGACATTGTCGAAGGTAATCATGCTTGGCTCGCGGCCGCGCGCGCGGCGCGGCGAACGTGAATGCGCTTTTCCAGCCCGTTGGCCACGCGGCTCAGGGAATAGCACAGGATGTAGTACGTCCCCGCCAGGATGGCGTAGACCTCGAATGGCCGTGTCATCAACTGGGCGTTGACCTGATCGGCGGCATAGGTCAGTTCCGGCGTGCCGATGATGTAGGCCAGCGACGTGTCCTTCACCAGCAGAATGAACTGGCTGAGCAGGCTGGGAATCATGTTGAACAGCGCCTGGGGCAGCACGATCCGGGCCATCATCTGCGGGTAGCTCAACCCCAGGGCCCGCGCCGCTTCCGCCTGCCCCTTCGGGATCGCCTGGATGCCCGCGCGCACGATTTCGCCCAGAAACGCTCCTTCGTACAGAACCAGCGACCAGATCATCGTCGTGGCGCCGGACACCTGTCCGCCGGTCAGATAGGGCACGAAGAAATAGGCCCAGAAAATCAATAGCAGCAAAGGCATGCCGCGCATGACATTGACGTAGGCCGCCGCCGTCAGGCGCACGGGCCGCCAGGGGCTGACGCGCGCCAGGCCCACCGCGATGGCGAACGGAATGCTGATCAGCAAGCTGAGCCCCGCGATGATCAAGGTCATCGCCAGGCCGCCGAGCGGGCCGTGGGGATACTGTCCGATCAACAGGGAAACACCGTAGTCGCGCAAAATGTCGATCATGTCGCGGAACCTCCGGTGCCGGCCCGCTCACGATGCCGGCCATACCGGCTGCCCGCCAGCATGATGGTCCACGACATCACCAGATAGGCGGCCGTCGCGACCGCAAACGTGGCGAACGTCAGGTAGGTTTCGTTTTCGATCTGGCGTGCGCTGTAGGTCAATTCAGCCACGCCGATGGCCATGGCCAGGCTGGTCGTCTTCAGCAGCATGATGGTCTGGCTGATCAGGGGCGGAACCGCCGCGCGCAGCGCCTGCGGCAGCAGCACATGGATCAACGATTGGCGGTAGCTCAGCCCCAGCGCGCGGGCCGCCTCGGCCTGGCCGGCCGGCAGCGAGCGCAGGCCGCTGCGCATGTCTTCGGTCATATAGGCGGCCGCATTCATCGCCAGCGCGATGGTGGCGAAAATGATTTCGCCATGGCGGTCGTTGATCCACATCTGCGCCGCATCGGGCAGCAACTGAGGCACGCCGAAGTACCAGATCAGGATCTGCACCAGTAGCGGCACGTTGCGGTGGTAGCTAACAAAGGCCGATACGGCCAGATCGAATATCCTGGCCGGCAGCAGCCGCAGGCCCAGCAACAGCGTGGCCAGGAAGAAAGCCAGGATCCAGCTGACCGCGAAGATACCCAGGGTCGTCAGCAGGCCGGCAATCAGCCATTGCAGATACTGGCCTTGCAGGACGATCGAAAATTGATGGAGATTGATCATGGAAGCACGACGCCGGTGCGATCCGCTGCGCCATGCAGCGGATCGTCGATGGGAAGATCAGTGATGCGACGGACTCATTCGGCGAACTGCGAGATCGGCGTCAGTTTCTTTTCGCGCGGCAGGGCGAACTTTGTCTGCGGACCGTACCACTTGTTCCACAGCGCATCGATCTCACCGTCTTTCTCCATGCTGGCCAGCGCATCGTTCACTGCGGCAAGCAGGCGGGTTTCACCCTTTTTGACGCCCAGCGCGGTGGGTTCCCAGTACAACGACTCTTCCAGGAAGCGGATCTTGCCGCCGGTTTCCTGCACATAACGCATGCCGGCCGGCTTCGACAGCGCCAGAGCAGAGACCTTGTTCTGCTGCAGCGCCATGAAGGCAGACGGAGGATCCTGGAACGTCATTACCGTTGCGGTAGGAATCACTTTGCGCGCGAAGTATTCAGGCGACGATCCCTTGGTGGCGCTGATCTTCTTGCCGTCGAGATCGGCGAACTTCTGTATGGGCGAGCTCGTCTTGACCAGCAGCTTGATGGGCACCTGATAGTGCGAGGCCGTGAAGTCGATCTGCTTGGCCCGGTCCGCCGTGTAGCCCAGCGCCGCGGCCACGACGTCGACGCGTCCGAGACTCAGCTCAGGAATGCGTGCTTCGACCGACAGGCCCCGGTGCTCGAGCTTGACGCCCAGGTGCTTGGCGATGGCGGCGCAGGTGTCCACGTCGAAGCCGACGGTCTGGCGGGTTTCGGGGTCCTGGAAGCCCAGCGGCTCGGTATTGGTCAGCGTGGCGCAGATCAGCGTGCCGCGCTCTTTGATCGTGTCGAGTTGATCGGCATGGGCGGGAGCGATGCTGGCGACTGCCAACAATACTGCCAGGTATATAGGCTTCATGGTTGTCTCACTATTTGTCGATTGAAAACAGGGCTGTGCGCCCCTGGCCCTGGTCTGGGCAATTCCGCTTCAGCGCAGGCGCTCGGCGGCCTCTGTCATCCGCTGGCATCCCAGGTCGAGCTGGGCCAGCGAGGTGGCAAATGAAATACGCAAGTACGGCGACAGCCCATAGGCGGCTCCGTCGATCACGGCGACCGATGCGGCCTCGAGGAAATAGGCCGCCACATCCTGGTCGTTGGCCAGCACGGCGCCTTCGGGCGTCTGCCGGCCGATCAGGCCCGCGCAATTGGGGAATGCATAGAATGCGCCCTGCGGGACGTCGCATTGCAAGCCGGGAACGCCGTTCAGGCCGGCGACGATGCGGTCGCGCCGTTCTGCATAGTCTGCCGCGGCCTGGCGGACGCACGTCTGGTCGCCGCTCAGCGCCTCGATGGCGGCGGCCTGGCTGACGGCGCACATGCTGCCCGCGCTTTGCGTCAGCAACGTCCCCAATACCGATATCAGTTCGGCCGGACCTGCCCCGTAGCCGATACGCCAGCCTGTCATCGCGTAGGCCTTTGACACCCCGTTGACGATCAGCGTGCGCTCGCGCAGGGCAGGCTCGAGCGCCACCGCGGATGCCACGGGAGTCCGGTCGTAGTTGAAGTGCTCGTAAATCTCGTCTGTCATGAGCCAGACGTGCGGATGGCGCAGCAGCACGTTGCACAGCGCCGCCAGCTCGACGGCCGAATAAATGGCGCCGCTGGGGTTATTGGGCGAATTCAGGATCAGCCATTTCGTGCGGGGCGTGATGTGCCGCTCGAGTTCGGCCGGGGTCAGCTTGAAGCCCGTTTCCGCCGGACACGGAACGATGACGGGCGTCCCGCCGTTGAGCTGAACCATGTCGGGGTACGACACCCAATACGGCGCCGGCACGATCACTTCGTCGCCGTGCTGCACCGTGGCGGCCAGGGCGCAATAAATCACATGCTTGGCTCCGGCGCCCACCAGGATCTCGCCGGGCCCGTAAACGACGCCGTTTTCGCGCTGCAGCTTGTCGCAGATGGCCCGGCGCAATTGCGGCGTGCCCGTGGCGGCCGTATAGCGGGTTTCCCCCCGCAGCGCGGCCTGATGCGCGGCGGCAACGATATGCGCCGGCGTATCGAAATCCGGCTCGCCCACGGTGAAATCGATGATGTCTCGCCCTTGGCTGGCAAGCTCCACGACCCGGGCCTTGGCGCCCACACTGGGCGACGGCTTGATGCGTTTGACGCGTGCGGCGAGAAAATCTAGGTTCATGGCATTACAAATAGACTGTGAATATTTTTAGAATACCATTATGAAAATAATAACGAAAGAAAAAACTGCACTCACGCCGGCCCGGCGGGTAGGTGCAAGGGGGAATTTGCCTGTAATGCCAGGCGCTCGGGGTTGTTTCAGGCGCCGAGGGGGAGGTTGGCGGAAGGGTCGCGCAGCGCATGGGGCCAGGCGTTGCAGGCAGGTGCCTGACTCTCGAAGAGTGTCAGGCACCGAAGGGTGCATGGCTCTTGCCAGGTGTCAGGCTCCGCAGGTGCCTGACACCGCTGTGTACCGACGATCTCGCCACACTTCGGTGTCTGACACCTGCGGAGTCAGACACCTGGCGACCTGGGCGACTTCATGCCTAGCCCAGGCTGCTTGCCAATGTCCGCCGCACATCTTCTTCGCTGCGGCCGCTGCGCGCGATGTAGTCGGTCAGCTGGTCCGCGCCGATCGTGCCCACATTGAAGTACTGCGACAGCGGGTGGCTGAAGTAGAAGCCCGACACGCTGGAAGCCGGGTACATGGCATAGCTGTCGGTCAACAGCATGCCGATGTCGTCGCCGTCCAGCACGCGGAACATGTCGCGCTTGACCACGTGTTCGGGGCAGGCCGGGTAGCCGGGCGCGGGCCGGATGCCCACGTACTTCTCGGCGATCATCTCGTCATTGGACAAGGTCTCGTCGGCCGCATAGCCCCACAAATCCTGCCGCACGCGCGCGTGCAGGCATTCGGCGAACGCCTCGGCCAGGCGGTCGGCCATGGCCTTCAGCATGATGCTGGAATAATCGTCCAGCGCCGCCTGGAATTCGGCTTCTTTCTTTTCGATGCCCAGCCCGGCCGTCACGGCGAACAGGCCGATATAGTCGGCCACGCCGCTGGACTTGGGCGCAATGAAATCGGCCAGGCACTTGTTGCTGATGCCCTCGCGCTTGACGCCCTGCTGGCGCAGATTGCGATAGGTAAACAAGACCTCGCTGCGCGATTCGTCGGTGTAGACCTCGATGTCTTCGTCGTTGACCGTATTGGCCGGGTAGAACGCCACCGCGCCGTTGGCGGTAAGCCAGCGGCCTTCGATGATGCGCTTGAGCATGGCCTGGCCGTCGGCATACACCTTCTGTGCCTGCTCGCCCACCACCTTGTCTTCCAGAATGGCGGGAAACTGCCCGAACAGGCTCCAGGTCTGGAAGAACGGCGTCCAGTCCAGGTACTTGACGATTTCGTTCAGGTCGTAGCTTTTGAAAGCGCGCCGGCCGATGAACTTCGGGCGCGGCGGCACGTAGCTGGACCAGTCGATCTGCGGGCGCGCGTCGCGCGCCTCGGCCAGCGACACCAGCGGCGTCGCCTTGCGGTTGGCATGGCGGCGCCGTACTTCGACGTATTCCTGCGCGATCTCGTCGATATAGGCCTGCGCCTGGTCGGACACCAGGTTGGCGGCCACGCCCACGGCGCGGCTGGCATCCGGCGTGTAGATCACCGGCCCTTCGTAGTTGGGGGCGATCTTCACCGCCGTATGCACGCGGCTGGTGGTGGCCCCGCCGATCATCAGCGGGATCTTGCGTTCGCGGAAGTACGGGTCGCGCTGCATTTCCGAGGCCACGTAGGCCATTTCTTCGAGGCTGGGCGTGATCAGGCCCGACAGGCCCACGATGTCGGCCTGCTCTTCCTTGGCTTTGTCCAGGATCTGCGCGCAGGGCACCATCACGCCCATGTTCACGACTTCGAAGTTATTGCACTGCAAGACCACCGACACGATGTTCTTGCCGATGTCGTGCACGTCGCCCTTGACCGTGGCGATGACCATCTTGCCCTTGGCCCGCACGTCGCCGCCGGCGGCGGCGATCTGCCGCTTTTCTTCTTCGATGAACGGGATCAGGTGCGCAACGGCCTGCTTCATGACCCGCGCCGACTTCACCACCTGCGGCAGGAACATCTTGCCGGCGCCGAACAGGTCGCCCACGATGTTCATGCCGTCCATCAGCGGGCCCTCGATCACTTCGATGGGGCGGCCGCCCCGGCCGGCGATTTTCTGGCGCACTTCTTCGGTGTCTTCGACGATGAAGGTGGTAATGCCGTGCACCAGCGCGTGCGACAGGCGCTCTTCGACCGTGCCGGCGCGCCAGGCCAAGTCTTCTTCTTTCTTGGCGCCCGAGCCCTTCACGCTGTCGGCGAACTGCACCAAGCGCTCGGTGGGCGAGCGGTCGTCGGCCGGGTCTTTCTTGCCCAGCGGCTCGGCGCGGTCCAGGATCACGTCTTCGACCAGGTCGCGCAACTGCGCATCCAGGTCGGCGTACACGCCCAGCTGGCCGGCATTGACGATGCCCATCGTCAGGCCTTCGCGGATGGCGTAGTACAGGAACACGGTGTGAATGGCTTCGCGCATCGGGTCGTTGCCCCGGAACGAAAAGCTGACGTTCGAGATACCGCCCGAGATGCGCGCGTGCGGCAGGTTCTGCCGGATCCAGCGCGCGCCCTCGATGAAGTCCATGGCGTAGTGGTTGTGCTCGTCGATGCCGGTGGCCACCGCGAACACGTTGGGATCGAAGATGATGTCTTCGGGCGGAAACTGCTCTTGCTCGACCAGTATCTGGTAGGCGCGCCCGCAGATTTCCTGGCGGCGCGCCAGCGTGTCGGCCTGGCCTTCTTCGTCGAAGGCCATCACCACCACCGCGGCGCCATAGCGGCGGCACAGCCGCGCATGGTGGCGGAACGCGTCCACGCCCTCTTTCATGGAAATCGAGTTCACCACCGCCTTGCCCTGCACGCACTTCAGGCCGGCTTCGATGACTTCCCATTTCGAGCTGTCGATCATGATCGGCACGCGCGCGATGTCGGGCTCGGAGGCAACCATGTTCAGGAAGCGGCGCATGCAGGCCACCGAATCCAGCATGGCCTCGTCCATGTTGATGTCGATGATCTGGGCGCCGTTTTCCACCTGCTGGCGCGCCACCGCCAGCGCCTCGTCGTATTTTTCTTCGCGGATCAGGCGCGCGAACATCTTGCTGCCGGTCACGTTGGTGCGTTCGCCCACGTTGACGAACAGCGACTCTTCGTCGATGTTCAGGGCCTCGAGCCCCGACAGGCGGGTCTTGACCGGGATGTCGGGCACCGCGCGCGGCGTCAGCGCGGCCACCTTGCCGGCGATGGCGCGGATGTGATCGGGGGTGGTGCCGCAACAGCCGCCCGCCATGTTCACCAACCCGGCCTGGGCGAACTCTTCCAGCAGCCCCGAGGTGTCGGCCGGCGTTTCGTCGAAGCCGGTCTCGGCCATGGGGTTGGGCAGGCCCGCGTTGGGATACACGCAGACGTAGGTGTCGCAGATCTTGGCCAGCTCGGCCACGTACGGCCGCATCAGGGCGGCCCCCAGCGCACAGTTCAGGCCGATGGTCACGGGGCGCGCGTGGCGCACCGAATTCCAGAAGGCCTCGACCGTCTGGCCCGACAGGATGCGCCCGGACGCATCGGTGACGGTACCCGACACCATCACCGGCAGGCGCTCGCCGCGCGCCTCGAACACGGATTCCACCGCGAAGATGGCCGCCTTGGCATTGAGCGTGTCGAAAATGGTTTCGATCAGCACGATGTCGATGCCGCCGTCGAGCAGGCCGTTCAGCTGCTCGGTATACGCGTCGCGCAGTTCGTCGAAGCTGATGTTGCGCGCGCCCGGGTCGTTGACGTCGGGCGAGATCGATGCCGTCTTGGGCTGCGGCCCCAGCGCGCCCGCCACGAAACGCGGCCGTTCCGGTGTGCTGTAGGCGTCGCAGGCGGCCCGGGCCAGCCGCGCCGACTCCAGGTTCAGTTCATAGGCCAGGCCCGGCAGGTCGTAGTCACCCTGGGCCACCGAGGTGGCGCCGAAGGTGTTGGTCTCGATGACGTCGGCGCCGGCCTCGAGATACTGGCGGTGGATTTCGTCGATGATATCGGGCCGCACCAGCGACAGCAGTTCGTTGTCGCCCTTCAGGTCTTTGCCATGGTCGGCGAAGCGCTCGCCGCGGAAGTCGGCCTCGCTCAGCTTGTAGCGCTGGATCATGGTGCCCATGGCACCGTCCAGGACCAGGATGCGATGCTCGAGCAGGCGGGCGAAGTCGCCGCCGCGGGTATATGACGAGGGCGGATAAGGCAGGCGAGGATACGGCACGGAAGTCTCGGAAATGTGGCGAAAAGGCAAAAAACGCCCGAAAACCTACGCTTGATGGTAACAAAATGGGTTGCAGCCCGCCCGCGGGTGCTACAGTTCGCCCCCGAACCGGTGCTTCGGCGCGCCCTGCGCATCGAAGCCAAACGGGAAACAGGAAGGCGCCCCGCGCCCAGCCTGTGCTGCCCCCGCAACGGTCCCCATGCCGCGCCACGCGCCGCATGGCAGCCCGATACCGGCCGGTTCGCCCACCGGGGACGCGCCTTGCGCGTCCTCACACCGAGTCCGACGTGCGGGGTCGCGCGTCACACCGAGGTTCGTCCGATGAAATCCCGCTTGTTCCGGCGCACCGCCGGCCTGTTGACCTGCGCCGTGCCCGTCCTGGCCGCCGCCCAGCAAGAACCCGCCGGCAGCGCCGCCCCCCAGCTCGACACCATCACCGTCACCGCCTCGCGCGTGCCCATCGGCACGCCCGACCAGCCGGTACAGGTCTCGGTGCTGACCGCGGAACAGATCCGCACCAGCAGCGCGGTCACGGTGCAGGAACTGCTGTCCACCCAGGCCGGCGTACACGTCATCAACAGCACCGGCGCCGCCGAGCAGGCCATGGTCGACCTGCGCGGCTTCGGCCTGACGGGCCCCGGCAACACGCTGATCCTGATCGACGGCATTCCCCAGAACAACAACGACCTGTCGGCCCCGTCGCTGGGCACGGTGCCGCTGGACCGCATCGAACGCATCGAGATCGTGCGCGGCAGCGGCTCGGTGCAGTACGGCGGCGGCACCACCGGCGGCGTCATCAATATCATCACCAAGCGCGGCAACGCCAACGGCAAGCCGGTGTCGGCCAGCGTCATGGGCACCGTCGGCAGCTATGGCCTGCACCAGCTCGACGCGGCCATCGGCCTGCAGAACGAGCACGTCACCGTGGACGTATACGGCCAGACGCTGCGCACCGACAACTACCGCGACAATAACCGCGAAAGCCGCGACAGCGGCGGCGTGGGCGTGGGCTTTCACCACGACGGCGGCACGGTGCGCCTGTACGCCCGCACCACGCGGCAGAAGCTGGGGCTGCCCGGCCCGCGCCGGGTCGACCCTGCCACCGGCCTGAACGAATACGAAGACGACCCGCGCGGCACATCCACGCCCGACGACTACATCGAGACCCGGACCGATGCGTTCGGCGTGCAGGTCGAGCAGCGCCTGGGCGCCGGCACCCTGTATGCCGACCTGGGCCAGCGCGACAAGTCGCTGACCGGCTTCACCGGCAGCGACTACGGCGACACCCGCCGCGCGCAGGACCTGACCGAGACCACCGGCAGCGTGCGCTACCACTTGCCCGTGGCGCAACGGCACGCGCTGATCCTGGGCGCCGACATGCTCGACAGCAACCTCGACGCCGCCAATACCTATTCATTCTCGCCGGTGGGCGACCGCTGGCGCGCCGAACAGCGCCAGCATGGCGTGTTCGCCGAGGCCCAGGTGCAGGCCACCGACACGACCCGCATCACGCTGGGTGGACGCCGCCAGTACGCCCGCGACCGGCTGGAAACCTTGTCGGGCTTCAGCGGCAATTCCGACGAGACGCGCCGCCTGGGCGCCTGGCAACTGGCCCTGCGCCAGGAAATGGGCGCCGGCTTCAGCGCCTACGGCAAGGTGGGGCGCAGCTTCCGCTACGCCAATTCCGACGAGCTGCTGTACGTGGCCACGCCGCTCAAGCCCCAGACCTCGGTCGACAAGGAACTGGGCATCGTGTGGCAAACGGATGCCTCGAGCGCGCGGCTGACCTGGTTCCGCTACGATCTCACCAACGAAATCCAGTACAACCCGGTGACGTTCTCGAACGTCAACCTCGACCCCACCCGCCGCCAGGGGGTCGAACTGGAAGGCCATCATGCACTGACCCGCACGCTGACCATGGACGCCAACCTGACCTGGCTGCAGGCCGAATTCCGTTCGGGCACCTACAACGGCGTAGACCTGGCGGGCAATACCGTGCCGCTGGTGCCGAAGTGGATGGCCAACCTCGGCGCTACCTGGCGCCCCGATGACAAGCTGTACGTCAGCCTGGCGGCGCAATATGTGGGCAAGGCGCGCATGGACAACGACCAGGCCAATGAATTCGACAGGCAGCTCGACGATTACGTGCTGGTCAACGGCAAGATCGGCTATGCCTTCACCGAAAACGTGTCCGGGACGCTGGCCGTCAACAACCTGTTCGACCGCGAATACGCCACCTACGGCATCCGCTCCGGCAGCACCGGCCCCACCGGCGCGTACAACCTGTACCCGGCCGCGGGCCGCAACGTACAGGCGGCGCTGACCATCCGCTACTGATGCACACGCCGATCGCGCCCCGCGCCAGGTGCCTCGCCAGGTGCCTCGCCAAGTGTCTGAGTCCCGCAGGGTGTCAGACACCGACGTGTGCGGCAACAGCCTCAAAAGCAGGTGTCTGGAACCTTCGGAGCCAGACACCTGAACCGGGACGGCTGCGACGGCTGGCGGCGGTCCTGGCCTGCGCCGCGGCCACTACCCAGGCGGCGGCCGGCCCCATCACAGTGCGCGACGACCAGGACCGCGCGGTGACCCTCGCGGCCCCGGCGCGACGCGCCATCGCCATCACCCCGCATGCCACCGAACTGGTCTATGCGGCCGGCGCCGGCCGCTACCTGGCCGGCACCGCGCGCGGCAGCGACTATCCGCCCGCGGCGCGCGCCCTGCCCTCGATCGGCGATGCCCTGCGGCCCAGCCTGGAAAGCGCCGCCGCGCTGCGGCCCGACCTGCTGATCGCCTGGCAGCCCGCCGTGCCGGACCCGCTGGGCGACCTGATGCGCCGGCTGGGCGTACCGGTGTACTACAGCGATCCGCGCACCCTGGCGGCGATCCCCGACGCGGTCGAGGCCATGGGCCGGCTGTTCGGCACCGAAGACCGGGCCGCGCCCGCCGCCGCCGCCCTGCGCGCGCGGCTGGCGGCACTGTCGGCCCGCTATGCGGGCCGCGCGCCGGTGCGGGTCTTCGTCCAGGCGGGCCTGCAGCCCATTTACACCCTGAGCGGCGCCAGCATCGTCAGCGACGCGGTGCGCCTGTGCGGCGGCGTGAACGTGTTTGCCGACGCGCCCGTCCTGGCGCCGCAAGTGTCGCCGGAAAGCGTACTGGCGGCGCGTCCCGACGCCGTGCTGGTGGGCACGCTGAGCGATGGCGATACCCGGGCCAGCCGTCAGGCCTGGCGGCAGCGCGGCTTGCCGGCGGCCCTGCAAGGCCACGTCTACGGGCTGGACGCCGATGCCCTGTACCGGCCCGGGCCGCGGCTGGTGGATGCGGCGGAACAGCTGTGCGCGGCATTGGACCCGCTGCGCGGTCCGGACTAGGGCCACCCGGGCCCGCGTGCTTTATCATGGGCGTATCGCTGGCGCGCCGCATGCGCCGGCCGCCGCTTCTTTTTCCGCAAGCTTCGCCATGACCACTCCTGATACCCTGACCATCGCCGGGCGCGAATACCAGTCACGCCTGCTGGTGGGCACCGGCAAGTACCAAGATTTCGCCCAGACCCGCGCCGCGCTCGATGCCAGCGGCACGCAGATCGTCACCGTCGCCATCCGGCGCACCAACATCGGCCAGAATCCCGGCGAGCCCAGCCTGCTCGACTACGTGCCGCCCTCGCAATTCACGCTGCTGCCCAACACGGCCGGCTGCTACAGCGCCGACGACGCCGTGCGCACGCTGCGGCTGGCGCGCGAACTGCTCGACGGCCACGACCTGGTCAAGCTCGAAGTGCTGGGCGATTCGCACACCCTGTTTCCCAACATGCCCGAAACCCTGCAGGCCGCCAAGACCCTGGTGGCCGACGGCTTCAAGGTCATGGTGTATTGCACCGACGACCCCATCCAATGCCGCATGCTCGAAGACCTGGGCGTGGTGGCCGTCATGCCGCTGGCCTCGCTGATCGGCTCGGGCATGGGCATCCTGAACCCCTGGAACCTGCGCCTGATCATCGACCAGGCGCGCGTGCCGGTGCTCGTGGACGCGGGCGTGGGCACCGCGTCCGACGCGGCCATCGCCATGGAACTGGGCTGCGACGGGATCCTGATGAACACCGCCATCGCCGCGGCGCAAGACCCCATCCTGATGGCCGGCGCCATGAAAAAAGCCGTCGAGGCGGGCCGCGACGCCTACCGCGCCGGCCGCATGCCGCGCAAGCTGTACAGCGGCGCGCCCAGCTCGCCCACCGACGGCCTGATCACCGCCTCGGCGGCCGCCCCCCGATGACTGCCGCGCGCCAGCCTTCCGCCGGCGGGCGGACCATTCCCAATGCGCTCAGCATCGCCGGCGTCGACCCCTCCGGCGGGGCCGGCGTGCTGGCCGACGTCAAGGCCATGAGCGCGCTGGGCGCCTACGGTTGCGCTGTCATCGCGGCCCTCACGGCCCAGAACACCCAGGGCGTTACGGGCATCGCGCCGGTGCCGCCCGCCTTCGTCGGCCAGCAGATCGACACGCTGTTCGCCGACGTGCGCATCGACGCCGTCAAGATCGGCATGCTGGGCCAGCAGCCCGTTACCGTGGTGGTGGCCGAGAAACTGGCCAAATGGCAGCCGCCGCACATCGTGCTGGACCCGGTCATGGTGGCGAAAAGCGGCGACCTGCTGCTCGAGCGCGAGGCCGTCGGCGCGCTGCGCGAAGCGCTGCTGCCGCAGGCCACGCTGCTCACCCCCAACCTGCCCGAAGCCGGGGTGCTGCTCGACCAGCGCCCCGTCGAGACCCTGAAAGAAATGCGCCGCGTGGCCGAACGGCTGCGCAACATCATGGCGCACGCGGGCCAGCGCTGGGTCATGCTGAAGGGCGGCCACCTGCCCGGCAACGACACCATCGACCTGCTGCACGACGGCGACCGCATGATCGAACTGCCCGGCCACCGCATCGATACGCGCAATACCCACGGCACCGGCTGCACGCTGTCGGCCGCCCTGGCGGCGCTGCTGCCGCAGGTCGACGACGTGCCCGAGGCCGCCCGCCGGGCCAAGGCCTACCTGGCCGAGGCGCTGCGCCACGCCGACCGCCTGCAAGTGGGCTCGGGCCACGGCCCCACGCATCATTTCCACGCCTGGTGGTAAGACCTGGCAGGCCTTTGCGCGGACCGCATGCCCAGACGTGCAACGAATCAGTACAATGCACGGTTGGTTCTTCCTGATTTCCTCTTTGCCGTCATGAACGCCTCGACCCTGCCCGACGTAGAAAAAGCCCGCTTCAACATGGTGGAACAGCAAATCCGCCCCTGGGACGTGCTCGATTCCAAGGTGCTGGATACCCTGTTCGCGGTGCGCCGCGAGCAATTCGTGCCGCCGGCGATGCGCGCCCTGGCGTTCTCCGACCTCGAAATCCCCCTGCAGATCAACGCGGTGGACACCCGCCAGGTCATGCTGGCGCCCAAGGTCGAAGCCCGCCTGGCGCAAGAACTGCAACTGACGCCCACCGACTGCGTGCTGGAAATCGGCACCGGCTCGGGCTACCAGGCGGCGCTGCTGGCGCGCCTGGCCCAGCAGGTCACGTCGGTCGAAATCGACAACCGCCTGGTGGCGTTCGCGCAGCAAAACCTGCAAATGAACAACGTCGCCAACGTCAAGGTCGAAACCGGCGACGGCCGCAACGGCTGGGGCACCACCGAATACGACGCCATCCTGGTCACCGGCTCGGTGCCGGCGGTGCCTGACGCCCTCAAATACCAGCTGCGCGTGGGCGGCAGGCTGGTCGTCATCGTGGGCCAGGCGCCCATCATGACGGCCTGCCGCATCACCCGCACCACCGCCGCCAGCTTCGAAACCGTCAACCTGTTCGAAACGGTCGTCAAGCCGCTGCGCGGGGCCACGGTTTCGCAGTTCAAGTTCTGACCTCGCGCGCATGGGCCTACGCTCGTTCGCGGCCTGGCTGGCCCTGGCGCTGGCATCGGGCCTGAACGCGCCGGCCCATGCCGCCCAAGATCTGCTGCAGATCTGGCGCACGGCACTGGCCAGCGACCCCCTGTACGCCGCCGCGCGCGCTTCCTACCGCGCCTCGATCGAACAGCTGCCGCAGGCGCGCGCCGACCTGCTGCCGGCGGTCAGCGCCGAGGTCGGCGCCGGCTACGACGAAACCCGCGCCACCCGCAACATATCGTCGCGCAGCCGCGACGGCACCCGCGGCACCTGGGGCCTGGTCCTGACCCAGCCCCTGTACGACTGGTCGCGCTGGCAGCGCTTCGAACAGGCCAAGCTGGGCGTGGCCGATGCCGAACTGCAATTGCAGCAGGCCTACCAAGACCTGCTGCTGCGCGTGGCCGACGCCTATTTCAACGTCCTGGCCGCGCAAGACACCCTGGCCGCCACCGAAGGCGAAAAAGCCGCCGTGGCCGCCCAGCTGGAATCCGCCAAGCGCAATTTCGAGCTGGGCAATTCCACCATCATCGACTCTTACGAAGCCCAGGCGCGCTACGACCTGGTCGCGGCGCAAGAACTGCTGCAGCAAAACGCCCTGGAAGTACTGCGCGACGAGCTGGCCAAGATCATCGGCCAGCCGCCCGGCGCCCTGGCCGAATTGCCGCGCAGCGTGCGGCTGCCGCCGCCGCAGCCCGCCCGCCTGGCCGACTGGTCTACCCAGGCCGAGGCCGCCAGCCTGGAAGTGGCCCGTGCCCAGCTGCAAACGCAAATCGCCCAGCGCGACATCCAGGTGGCGCGCAGCGGCCACTACCCCACCCTGAGCCTGCGGGCCACCAGCGGCAGCGCCGAAGGCTCGCACCGCGACATCGCCGGCGGGCGCGCGGTCGACAACTCCATCGGCCTGGTGTTGTCCGTGCCCATATACTCGGGCGGCGGCGTTTCTTCTCAGGTAACAGAAAAAGTCCAACTCGAACAAAAGGCTCGCAACGACTACGAAGCCGCGCGCCGCCAGGCAATGCAGTCGGCCCGCCAGCACTACACTGGCGTAATCACGGGGCTGGCGCGCATCTCGGCCCTCGAGGCCGGCGAAAAATCCAGCCGCGCCGCGGTGCGGGCCAACGAAACCGGCTACGAGATCGGCGTGCGCATCAACCTGGACGTGCTCAACGCCCAGCAACAGCTCTATGCCACGCAGCGCGACCTGGCCCAGGCGCGCTACCACACCCTGCTCAACGGCCTGCGCCTGAAAGCCACCGGCGGCATCCTGTCCGAAGCCGACCTCGAAGCCATCAACCGGTTATTGCGCCTGCCTGACTGACGGCCGGCCTGATGAGTGAGCAGGCGCCAAGATACAAATCAGGTGTCTGACTCCCGCAGGGTGTCAGACACCATTCTGTTGGAACGGCTTAGCCACATACCGGTGTCTGACACCCTGCGGGAGTCAGACACCCACCAGCCCCCCGGGCTCAGCTTTCCGGGCCGCGTATCTTGCGCAGCAGCGCGGTGGTCGAGCGCTCGAACTCGAAGGGAATGGCCACCGCCCGCCCGCCCCAGGTCTTGACCAGCGCGGTTTCGGGCAGGGTTTCCATGTCGTAGTCGCCGCCCTTCACGATCAGGTCGGGACGCAGTTCGCCGATGATCTCGACCGGCGTGTCTTCATGGAACAGGGTTACCGCGCTGACGCAGCCCAGGGCCGCCAGCAGCGCGGCCCGGTCTTCCTGGCGATTCAGCGGCCGGTCGCTGCCCTTGCCCAGGCGCCGCACCGAGTCATCGGTGTTGATGGCCACCACCAGCGTGGCGCCCAGTTGCGCGGCCTGGTCCAGGTATGTGGCATGCCCGCGGTGCAGAATATCGAACACGCCGTTGGTAAACACCAGCGGCCGGGGCAGCTTGCCCAGGGCGACGGCGGCGGCGCAGGCGTCGCGGGACAGGATCTTGGATTCGAAGCGGGCGGCGGACATGCGGCGATTGTACGACGCCGCCCGGGCGGCCTCAGGCGCCGGCCGGCACGATCAGCTCGGGCTGTCCGTTCGCCGCCGCCTGCTGGGTGATTTCTTTGCGGTAGCGGTTCAGGTCCTTGACCGTATCGAAGCTGCGTCCCATCAGGCTGGACAGTATGTGCAGGATGCGGCTGGCCACCTTCTGTTCCCACGCGCCGTCGAAGCGGATCTGCGTGTCCAGCCAATGTTCCAGCCAGCCCGGCTCGGGCAGCCGCGACTGCACCGTGTCGTTCGGAAACAGCGCCTTGTTGACGTGCAGGTTGGTGGGATGCAGGGCCTGGGCCGTGCGGCTGGCCGAAGCCATCAGCACGCCGATCTTCGAGAACGACAGCCGCGCCTGCTCGCTGATGCGCTGGCCGCGGTCGTGCAGCGCCCGGCGCATGTATTGCAGGTACGCGCCGGCGTGGCGCGCCTCGTCGCGCGAGACGGTGTGGTAGATGGCCTTGATGACCGGCTCGGTATGCCATTCGGCCGCGCGGCGGTACCAGTGGTTCAGGCGCACCTCGCCGCAGAAATGCAACATCAGCGTGTCGAGCTCGGGCGCCGGGTCGAATTCGAAACGCACTTTGTGCAGTTCTTCTTCGGTGGGCATCAGCTCGGGACGGAAGCGGCGCAGGTATTCCATCAACACCAGCGAATGCTTCTGCTCTTCAAAAAACCATACCGACATGAACGCGCAAAAATCGCTGTCGCCGCGGTTGTCGCGCAGGAACATCTCGGTGGCCGGCAAGGCCGCCCATTCGGTGATGGCGTTCATCTTGATGGTGTACGCCTGTTCGTCCGACAATTTGCTGCCGTCGAAGTCGTCCCAGGGAATGTCGCTTGCCATGTTCCAGCGCACGGCTTCCATGGTCTTGAAGAGTTCAGGATAAAGCATGGTGTGCCCTTGTTGGTCCCGCGTGGGGCTGTAAAACTTCAAAGAAATGCCGTACGGTCACGGCTCGGACCTTGCACGCAGTCGCGCAGGGTTATTTATCGCCGCGCCGCGCGAAAGTGTCATGACCGTTCAATGACGAATTCATGACACGGCGGCCCGGCCAGCCGGTGGGTCAGCGGCTCAACGGGTCAATGCCCACAGGGCCACCCCCACCGCCACCGCCAGCACGGCCGCCAAGGCGGCCAGCAGGCGATTGCCCTGTTCCTGCGTCCGGCGCAGGCGGGTCATTTCAAGCAGCACGGCCGGCCCCACATCGGGCCGGCTGAGCTGCTCGTGCATCAGCCGCGGCAAGGCCGGCAGTATCTGCGACCATTGCGTGGCTTCTTTGGCCAGCGATTTGCGCAGGCCATCCAGGCCCATGCGCTGGCGCATCCAGTTTTCCAGGTACGGCTTGGCCGTTTTCCAGAGGTCTAGATTGGGGTCCAGCTGGCGCCCCAGCCCTTCGACGTTGAGCAGGGTTTTCTGCAGCAGCACCAGCTGCGGCTGGATCTCGACGTTGAAGCGGCGCGAGGTCTGGAACAGCCGCAGCAGCACCTGGCCTAGAGAGATCTCGGCCAGCGGCCGGTCGAAATAGGGTTCGCATACCGCGCGCACCGCGCCTTCCAGCGCTTCTTCGCGCGTGTCGGCCGGCACCCAGCCCGACTCGATGTGCAGTTGGGCCACCCGCCGGTAGTCGCGATGGAAGAACGCCAGGAAATTCTGCGCCAGGTAGTTCTTGTCGAACTCGGACAGCGAGCCCACGATGCCGAAATCCAGCGCAATATAGCGCCCCAGGGTTTCGGGCCGGTCGGATACATAGATGTTACCCGGATGCATGTCGGCATGGAAGAAGCCGTCGGAAAACACCTGGGTAAAGAAGATGTCGACGCCGCTGCGCGCCAGCGTGGGGATGTCGATGCCCGCGGCGCGCAGGCGGTCGACCTGGCCCACCGGAATGCCGTACATGCGCTGCATGGTGAACACGGTGGACGCGGTGTATTCCCAGATGACCTCGGGCACGATCAGCATCTCGCCGCGCCCCGATGCCGCATCGAAATTGCGCCGCAGCTGGCTGCAATTCGAGGCCTCGCGCACCAGGTCGAGTTCGTCGTGCAGGTAGTTGTCGAATTCGGCCACCACTTCGCGCGGCTTCAGGCGGCGGCCATCGGGGCCGGTACGTTCGACGATGCGCGCCACGATGCGCAGCAGCGACAGGTCGCGTTCGATGGCTTGCCGCATGCCGGGGCGCAGCACCTTCACGGCCACTTCGCGGCCATCGTGCAGCACCGCGAAGTGCACCTGGGCGATCGACGCCGAGGCCACCGGATCGACGTCGAACTGCGCGAACAACCGGGCGGGCGGCGCGCCCAGCGCGGCCTCGATGCTGGCCGCGGCCTGGGCCGACGGGAACGGCGGCACGCGGTCTTGCAGCAGCGCCAGTTCGTCGGCGATATCGGCGGGGATGAGGTCGCGGCGGGTGGACAGCACCTGGCCGAACTTGACGAAAATTGGGCCCAGGGATTCCAGGGCGCGCCGCAGGCGCAGCCCGCGCGGCGCGCGCGGCCGCATGCCCAGGCGGATCAGCCAGCGCAGCCCGCTGGCCAGCGGATGGTTCAGGCTGGACAGCACCAGGTCGTCCAGGCCGAACCGGAACGCCACATACATGATGCGTAGGACACGCAGGAAGCTGGGCATGGATTCAGGCGCCCCGCTGTCGAGTCAGGCGGGCCAGCCGCGCATCCAGGTCGGACGCGCGGCGCGCCACGGCGTCGCCGCGCTGGCCGAGGTCGGCCAGGTCCAGGTGCCACTGGCCCAGCAGCGGCGAGCCGGCCAGCACGCCGCGTTCTTCGGCCAGGTATTCGGACACATTGCGGCCCAGGCTGGTGGCGGCGGAACGCACGCCCTGGCTGGCCGCGCGCGCGCCGGCGGCCAGGCGCGCCGCGGGAATGTCGCCCACCACGCGCGCCAGGTCGTCTTCCGGGTCCCAGCGCAGTTGGGCGGCTAGGTCGGCCACCACGCGCGCCAGCGCGGCATCGCCGGCTATATGGGTGGCTTCGGCCACATCGGGTTTTTCTTGCCCCGGCAGCAGGCGCAGCGGGTTGAATTTGGCCGGATCGATGGTCAGGGTGACATCGGGCACCACCGCCGAATCGGCCAGGTCGGCATACCCTTCGCTATTGATGGCCAGGCCGGCCGCGAAGCCGCCCAGCGCGAAGCGCACCGTTTTGCCGGCGTGGCGCGCCAGGCGCTCGCGGGCCCACGCTTCGCGTGCCAGCAAGGCATTCAGCGCGCGCACAGCAAGGCGCGGCGGGGTGGGCAATACGGAAAAGGGCAGCATCGATGCAAGGCAGGCCGGCCTGCCGAAGGCCCGGCCGATTTAACGGACAAACCCGGAGTTTACCGGGTCGGGCGCACGCCTGCCCCGCCTTCGGGGCGGCAGGCCGGACCGAAGCCGGGCGCCGCATGGGCGCCCGGGAACGGTCAGCTGGCGTATTCGACCGGAATCTGCTGGATGCCGGCCAGCAGCCAGCCGCCCTGCTGCGGCTTGTACAGGTTCCAGACTTCTTCGAAGCGGAAGGCTTCGGTGCCGGGAGCCTCGCGCAGCATGCCCGAGAAGCGCACGCTGGCCAGGTGGCCGTCGGATACGGTTTCGATGCCCAGCAGTTCGGCGTTGAGCAGCACCACTTCGGTGCTGTTGGGCGCGGCGCCGCGTTCGGCCAGTTGCTGCTTCAGTTCGGCGATGAGGTCATCGGTAAGGAATTCGCGCAGGCGTTCGGTGTCGCCGCTGTCCCAGATGGCCTGGATTTGCACGAACTGCTCTTTGGCCTTTTTCAGGAACTCGGTGCTGTTGAAATCGCCGGGGATGTACCAGTTGCCGTCGTCGCCCGCGGCGGGCACCGCGGCGGCGGCAGGCGCGGCGGGGGCGGCCGGAGCGGCGGCGGGCGCCGACGACTGGCGCCACAGCGGCTGCTGCTGGCCCTGGCCGGCGTCGTCTTGGCGGGCCGCGTGGGCGCCGTAGGCGCCCTGGGTGGCGTGGCGCGGGCCGGCGCCGCGCAGGCGGCGCACGATGAACATGATGGCGAAGACCACCAGCCCGATCAGCAGCATGCTGGACAGGAATTCGGCGAAGGCGCCCGACAGGCCCAGGTGCGACAGCAGGGCGGCGATGCCCAGGCCGGCGGCGATGCCGGCGATGGGGCCCAGCCAGCGCGACATGCCGCTCTTGGCGGCGGTGCCGGCGGCGGCCGTACCCGCGGCCGCGGCCGGAGCCGTGGAACGGGTGGTGGTGGTGGCAGACGGCGGCGTGGTGGCCTGGCGCTGCTGGGTGATGTTGCTGGACTGGCGGCCGAAGCTGCTGCCGCCGCCCATGCGGCGGGCCTCGGCGTCGAACGACACAGCCAGCATGGCAGTGCCGGCAACGGCGATGAGGGCCGCGGCGAGCAACCGGGTGAATCCGGAACGGGACATATTGCGTGACTCCTTAGCGCATGGCCCCCCGCAAGGGGCGCGGCCGGGCCGCGGGGCGGCCGGCACGTTGTTCTGATCAGGTTAGCTTACAGAAAACTGAATACCCGAAGAATAACGGACAAGCCAACGGGCGACAAGTTCCCTGCAACGGGCATTCAGGCCAGCCGCACGCCTTCGTGCAGGGCGACCACGCCGGCGGTCAGATTGAAATACTGCACGCGCTCGAGGCCGGCGGTACGCATCATGTCGGCCAGGGTGTCCTGGTCGGGATGCATGCGGATGGATTCGGCCAGGTAGCGGTAGCTGGCTTCGTCTTGCGCCACCTTCTTGCCCAGCCAGGGCAGGATATTGAAGGAATACCAGTCATACACGGGCGCCAGCGGCTTGGCCACGCGCGAGAATTCCAGCACCAGCAGCTTGCCGCCCGGCTTGAGCACCCGCGTCATCTCGGCCAGGGCCCGGTCTTTGTGGGTCATGTTGCGCAGGCCGAAGGCCACGCTGACACGGTCGAAGTAGCCCGACGGGAACGGCAGGCGTTCGGCGTCGCACACGGCGGTGGGCAGCAGCAGGCCGTCGTCGGTCAGGCGGTCGCGCCCCACGCGCAGCATGGAATCGTTGATGTCGGTCAGCCAGACTTCGCCGGTGGGCCCGGCGCGGCGCGCGAAGGCCCGCGCCAGGTCGCCGGTGCCGCCGGCGATGTCCAGCACTTTCATGCCGGGCCGGATCGCGGCGCGCCCGATGGTAAAGGCCTTCCAGACCCGATGCAGCCCGCCCGACATCAGGTCGTTCATGATGTCGTAGCGCGACGCCACCGAATGAAACACCTCGGCCACTTTGCGGGCCTTTTCGGTTTCGGGGACAGACTGGAAGCCGAAATGCGTGGTGGACGAGGCCGAGTCGGAAGGGGGAGTTGGGGTTTGTTGCATAGTGGAATCCCGGGGATATGGGGGAATGGTAGCCGATCGGGCTTGCGGTCGCGTTGGCTGCGAGGGTGTTTTCCGTTTTTTTGCGTCGTGGAATTCTTTCTTCTGGACGTCGAGGCGGGGGCGGAGAAGCGCCTTGGCTTCACGGTGCCGTCCGGGCGCCCCGCGCGCCCGGACCCGGCCCCGAGGCGCCGCGGCGCTTCCCCACCCCCGCCTCGACTCGCAGTAGCGCTGGATTCCGCTGCCGCTGGCGGCGGCGGAGTTCTTGCATACTTGCGGGCAGCCCGCCGGTAAAAGAAAAAAGTACAGGGCCGGCCCGCCGTGCCGCCCTGCGCGGCGCGGCGGACCATTCGGGCGGCGCGCTGCAAGGGGCGTGCCCGAGGTTCGAGTGACGTGTTGCGATTGTTCGACGATCTTGTGCGACGGCAACCATCTGCCCATAACGAACACATCCTGCCCCGACCTCGAAGAAGCATCCGTCGCCTGCCCGGCCACGAATGCCACGCCCCGGCGCGCAGGGCGCCGGGGCGTGGCGGCCCTGCAAGATGTTTTTCTCTTCTAGAAGGCGGCAAAAGAAAGCAAGAACCCGGGCCGCCCCGGCTTCGCGGGGCATGCGGGCATCGCGAGTCGGTGTGTGGGGGGCGAGCCGGCCGGGCGCCTCGGGGCCGGGCCCGGGCGCGCGGGGCGCCCGGACGGCACCGTGAAGCCCGGCCGGCTCGCCCCCCACACACCGACGCCAGAAGAACCACACCCCCAGCAAATCACAACCCAACCCGCCTCAAGTCACATACCTGAAATATTCCGGCCATACTATCGCAATGTTCGCGCCGCCCCCCGGCGCCCACTGCCAGCCTCTTACTCTATGTCCAGCACCATTCTTGTCGTCGAAGACGAACCCGCTATCCAGGAACTCATTGCCGTCAACCTGTCGTTCGCCGGCCATAAGGTTCTGCGCGCTTTCGACGCGGAACAGGCGCAGACCCTGATCCGCGCCGAACTGCCCGACCTGATCCTGCTCGACTGGATGCTGCCCGGCACGTCGGGGCTGAGCCTGGCGCGCAAGCTGCGCGACGACGAGCGCACCCGGGCCGTGCCGGTGATCATGCTGACCGCCAAGGGCGCCGAGCAGGACAAGGTCGACGGCCTGGAGGCCGGCGCCGACGACTACATCACCAAGCCTTTCTCGCCCAAGGAACTGATGGCGCGCATCAAGGCGGTGCTGCGGCGGCGCGCGCCGCAACTGACCGACGACATCATCGACGTCGGCGGCCTGAAGCTCGATCCGGTCACGCACCGCCTGTCGGGCAACGAACAGTCGCTGTCGATCGGCCCCACCGAATTCCGCCTGCTGCATTTCTTCATGACCCACCCCGAGCGGGTGTTCTCGCGCTCGCAGTTGCTGGACCAGGTGTGGGGCGACCACGTCTTCGTGGAAGAACGCACGGTCGACGTACATATCCGCCGCCTGCGCAAGGCGCTGGAACCCACCGGCCACGACGCGCACGTGGAAACCGTGCGCGGCAGCGGATACCGGTTTACCGCACAGGTCCCTGTACGGTAAAACACCGCCACGATGATCTGGCTGCGTACGTTATTTCTTGTCGCCCTGTGGGCTGTCCTGGCGCTGTTCATGCAATGGCTGGCGGGCGATCCCGCCGGCTGGGTGGTGTTCTGCACGGCCCTGCTGTTCATGCTGTTCTGGCGCAGCTGGCGGCTGCGCGCGGTGTCGTACTGGGCGCATCATCCCGAGACCGCGCCGCCGGCTTCGGTGGGCCCCTGGGACGACATCCTGGCCCCGCTGTACCGCTACACCCGGGCGCGCGCCCGCGAACTGGCGGAAACCCGCGCCACCATGCAGGGCATGCTGGCGGCCGCGCAGGCCCTGCCCGACGGCGTGGTCACGCTGAATGAAGACTTCCAGATCGAATGGTGCAACCGGGTGGCGCGCCACCACCTGAACCTGACCCTGCCCGCCGACCGCGGCCATAACCTGCTGAACCTGCTGCGCGCGCCCGAATTCGTGGCCTACGCGCACCGCGACGACTGGCCCGAGCCGATCCTGGTGCGCCTGGCCCACGGTGGCCAGGAACGCGTCATGATGATGCACCTGGCCGCCTACGCCAGCAATCGCCGCCTGCTGATCTCGCGCGACGTGACGCAGATCGAAAAGCTCGAGACCACGCGGCGCGATTTCGTGGCCAACGTCTCGCACGAGCTGCGCACGCCGCTGACCGTGCTGGCGGGCTTTCTGGAAACGCTGCGCGACATGCCGCCCGAGGCGCTGGACAACGAGCAGCGCGAACAATACATGGGCATGATGCACGAGCAGGCGCGCCGCATGCAGGCCATCGTGGAAGACCTGCTGACGCTGTCCACGCTCGAGTCCTCGCCCGGCTCGGATCCGCACGCCGTCGACTTGCCGGCCCTGCTGCAAAAGGCGCGCCAGCAGATCGAGGCCCTGTCGGCCGGGCGCCATCGGTTTGTGTGGCACGTCGATGAATCGCTGGACGTGCTGGGCGCCGAAACCGAGCTGGCCTCGGCGATGTCGAACCTGCTGACCAACGCCGTGCGCTACACGCCCGACGGCGGCACGATCACAGTGCGCTGGCAGGGCGAGCCCGACGGCGGCGCGCGCTTCAGCGTGCAGGACACCGGCATCGGCATCCCGGCGCTGCACCTGCCGCGCCTGACCGAGCGCTTCTACCGCGTCGACCGCGGCCGTTCGCGCGCCGCCGGCGGCACCGGCCTGGGGCTGGCCATCACCAAGCACATCGCCATCCGCCATGATGCCGAATTGCTGATCACCAGCGAGGCCGGCAAGGGCAGCGTCTTCGCCCTGCACTTCCCGGCCGAGCGGATCGTGGCGGCCTGATCGCCCCACCGGCCAAATGGCCTCTGGGCACGCGCCCGGCAAACTGCGCCACAATAGGGAATTGCTTCCTTTCACTTTCCCGCTGTCGCACCCATGGCCCAGATCGTCCTGTTCGAAAATATCCATCCCAGCGCGCGCGACGTCTTCGCCGCCGCCGGCTACACCGATATCGTCACGCACGCGGGCGCCCTGCCGCCCGCCGAACTGCACGCGGCCCTGCGCGATGCGCAGGTGGCGGGCATCCGTTCGCGCACCCACCTCGATGCCGAGGCGTTGGCGGCCGCGCCCGACCTGCGGGTGGTGGGCTGCTTCTGCATCGGCACCAACCAGGTCGACCTGAACGGCGCCATGCAGCGCGGCGTGCCGGTGTTCAATGCGCCGTTTTCCAATACGCGCTCGGTGGCCGAACTGGTGCTGGGCGAAGCCATCCTGCTGCTGCGCCGCATTCCCGAAAAAAACGCCCGCGTGCACCAGGGCCACTGGGACAAGTCGGCCAACGGCGCCTTCGAAACGCGCGGCAAAACGCTGGGCATCGTCGGCTACGGCAATATCGGCTCGCAGATCAGCACCCTGGCCGAAAGCATCGGCATGCGGGTGGTGTTCTTCGACGTGGAAGCCAAGCTGCCGCTGGGCAACGCCCGCGCGGCCGGCTCGCTGAACGATCTGCTGGAACAGGCCGACGTGGTCACATTGCACGTGCCGGGCGGCAAAAGCACCGAGAACATCATCAATGCCGAAACGCTGGCCCGCATGAAGCCGGGCTCCATTCTCATCAACGCCTCGCGCGGCACGGTGGTCGACATCGCGGCGCTGCACGCCGCGCTGGCCTCGGGCCACCTGGCGGGCGCCGCGCTCGACGTGTTCCCGACCGAACCCAAAAGCGTCGACGAACCGCTCGCCAGCCCGCTGATCGGCCTGCCCAACGTGCTGCTCACGCCGCACATCGGCGGCAGCACGCAAGAATCGCAGGCCAACATCGGTCGCGAAGTGGCCGAAAAACTGGTGCGGTTCCTGCAGGCCGGCACCACCAAAAGCGCGGTCAACTTTCCCGAACTGCCCTACCTGGAACCGGCCGGCGAGGCGCGCATCCTGCACGTACACCGCAATGCCCCCGGGGCGCTGGGCACGCTGGACAACCTGCTGGCCGAACAGGGCCTGAACATCGTCAGCCAAAGCCTGCAGACGCGCGGCCAGATCGGGTACGTGATCACCGACGTCGACGGGCCGGTCAGCGATACCGTCATGGCGGCGCTGTGCAGCCACCCCATCACCGTGCGGTGCGACCTGCTGTAAGGGCGAACAATCCAAGTGCCTCCAGGTGTCTGACTCCCGCGGGGTGTCGGACACCGCAGGGGCTGGAATGGCCTGGACACACATCGGTGTCCGACACCCTGCGGGAGTCGGACACCTTTAAACCTTTAGATCCGCCGCCTGCAACAGGCACTCTGCCAGGTGGCCGGCCAGCGAGGCGGGGTCGTGCGGCAGGCGGGCGATCAGGCCGATGTCGCGGCTGAAGCCGGCTTCGGCCAGGTCGTACAGGCGCAGCCCGGTGGCATCGAACTGGCGGGTGCGCGGCAACAGCGCCACACCCAGCCCACGCCGGACCAGGTTGGCGATGGCATCCATTTCGTCCAGCTCGATCGCCTCGCGCACCGCGATGCGGTGCTTCTTCAGAAATGTGTCGACCAGTCGTCCGCCGAACGACGAGCGGTCGTAGCGGATGAACGGCTGGGTGGCCAGCAACTCGCGCCAGGGCTGCGCAGGCTGGGCGGCCGGGCCGACCAGCAGCATCGGTTCGCGCAGCAGCGGCCGCCACGCCAGTTCCGGCGGCAGCGCGAACGGTGGCCGGATCAGCACCGCCATGTCGATCTCGCCCGCGTCCACCTGCCCCAGCAACGACAGCGACACCCCCGGCACCATCCGCACCCGTACATCGGGAAAGGCCTCGCGGAACTGCGCCAGGGCATCCACCAGCAGGCTTTGCTGCGCCGAGGCGATGGCGCCCACGCGCAGCAGCCCGCTGACGTGGCCGGCGCCGGCCGAGCTGGCCATGCGTTCGGCCAGCGCCACCAGTTCTTCGGCCTGCGGCAGCATCTCGCGGCCGGCGGCGTTCAGCACCGCCGACTTGGCGGTGCGCTCGAACAGCGTTGCGCCCAGATAGTCTTCCAGGCGGCGCATCTGCGCGCTGACGGCCGACTGCGTCAGCCCCAGCTGCCGGCCCGCCCCGGTAAAGGTACCATCGCGCGCCACGGCGATAAAGGTCTTGAATTCCCGGATCACGATTACTTTTTTCGATGCTCAGGGCAAAAAAATATCGCTTTTCGATCAAAAAAACAATCTCTAAACTGATAACCCTGTTCTTTCCGGCGACCGGGGGCCCGCCTGCCACGGCGGCCCGCCAGCCGCAGCCCCTCATTTTGTTTTACTCTTGCCGCATCTGGAGTCCCGCATGACCGCATCCGCCACTCTGCCCCCCTTCCACCTGGCCTTTCCCGTCCGCGACCTGGCCGAAGCCCGCGCCTTCTATGGCGAACTGCTGGGCTGTCCCGAAGGCCGCAGCTCGGATGAATGGGTCGATTTCAATTTCTACGGCCACCAGATCGTCGCTCACCTGTCGCCGGACGAATGTGGCCACAAGTCCACCAGCTCGGTCGACGCGCACGACGTGCCGGTGCGGCACTTCGGCGCCGTGCTGCCCCTGGCCGACTGGGAAGCGCTGGCCAAGAAGCTGACCGACGCGGGCACCCAGTTCGTCATCGAACCATATATCCGCTTCAAGGGCGAAGTGGGCGAACAAGCCACCATGTTCTTCCTGGATCCGTCGGGCAATGCCCTGGAATTCAAGTCGTTCAAGAACCTGGATTCGCTGTTCGCCAAGTAGGAGCCGGCCCGGCCGTTGAACACCCCCTCTTCCGCCTCCCCCCCGCCCGCCTGGCGCATCGAGCCGCAAGGCGACCGCTGCCTGCTGGTGCGGTTTGGCGACAGTATCGACGTCGAAACCGGCCGCCTGTGCCTGGCGGCGGCGCGCGTGCTGCGCCAGGCGCCGTTGCCCGGCGTCACCGACGTGGTGCCGTCGTTCGTCACGGTGGCCGTGCATTACCGGCCCGCCGGCAGCCAGGGACCGCGCTATCCGCAACTGGCGGCGCAGGTCGAACAACTGCTGGCGCGGGGCGTGGCGGCGGACGCGCAGGCGGCTCGCCGCGTCGAGATCCCCGTTTGCTATGGCGGTGAATACGGCCCCGACCTGGACGACGTGGCCCGCCACGCCGGGATTTCCCCCGAAGACGTCGTGAAGCTGCATACCGGCGCCGACAGCCTGGTGTTCATGCTGGGCTTCGCGCCGGGCGCGCCCTACCTGGGCGTGCACGACCCGCGCCTGGACATTCCGCGGCGGGCGTCGCCGCGCACGGCGGTGCCGGCGGGCTCGGTGGCCGTGGCCAACCGCCAGAGCGTGCTGTACCCCAGCCAGTCGCCCGGCGGCTGGAACATCATCGGCGCCACGCCGGCCGTGCTGTTCGACCCCGCGGGCGATCCGCCCACGTTGCTGCAGCCCGGCGACAGCGTGCGCTTCGTGCCTATCGGCCCCGACGAATTCAAGCGCCTGCGCGAGGCCGCGCAATGAGCCTGACCGTACTCAAGCCCGGCCTGCTGTCCAGCTTCCAGGACGGCGGCCGCGCCGGCAGCCAGCACCTGGGCGTGCCCGTGTGCGGCGTCATGGATGCCCGCGCGCATCGCCTGGCCAATCTGCTGGCCGGCAACGACGCCGACCACGCCACCCTGGAAATCACCCTGTCCGGCCCGACCCTGCGTTTTGACGCGCCGGCCTGCTTCGCCATCGGCGGCGCCGACCTGCAAGCCACGCTGAACGGGGCCGAGGCGCCCCGCCACCGGCCGCTGGTGGCGCGCGCCGGCGACGTGCTGGCGTTCGGATCCGCGCGGCCCGAAGGCGGCCTGCGCGCCTACCTGGCCGTGCACGGCGGCTATGCGCTGGTCCCGGTCATGGGCAGCGCCAGCACCTATCTGCGCGGCCGCTTCGGCGGACACGCCGGCCGCGCGCTGGCCAAGGGCGACACCATCGGCCTGCGGGCCGCGCTGCCCGGCCAGCCGGCCGCGCTGGACCGCCTGGCCCAGGCGCTGTGGCAACTGCGCATTTACCTGCCCGCGACCCTGGCCCCGCACCCGCGCCGCCACCTGCGCGTGCTGCCGGGCGCGCACTGGGACGAATTCGATGCCCGGGCGCGCCACGACCTGCTGCACGCCGAATTCCGCGTCAGCACGCAATCCGACCGCATGGGCTACCGGCTGGACGGCCCGGCCCTGGCCATGGCCGTGCCGCGCCAGATCTTGTCCGAGGCCACCAACTATGGCACCGTACAGGTGCCCGCGGGCGGCCAGGCCATCGTGCTGATGGCCGACCGCCAGACCACCGGCGGCTATCCCAAGATCGCCCAGGTGATCACGGCCGACCTGCCGGCCCTGGCGCAACGCGGTCCCGGCCAGGCACTGCGGTTCGCCCGCGTCGAACTCGACCAGGCGCAACAGCTCGACGGCGAGCGCGAAGACGCATTCGCCCAACTACAGGACGCCCTGGCCCCGCTGCGCGCCCTGCTATCTGCTTGAGGACACCACCATGAGTTCCGCCATCGACCTGAACTGCGACATGGGCGAAAGCTATGGCGCCTGGCGCATGGGCAACGACGAGGCCGTGCTGCAGTTCGTCAGTTCGGCCAACGTCGCCTGCGGCTTCCACGGCGGCGACCCCTCTACCATGCGCAAGACGGTCGCGGCCGCGGTGGCGCGGCAGGTGGCGGTGGGCGCCCATCCCAGCCTGCCCGACCTGGTCGGCTTCGGCCGGCGCGTAATGCAGATCACGCCGCAAGAAGCCTACGACATGGTGGTGGTCCAGGTGGGCGCGCTGGCCGCCGTGGCCGCCACGCAAGGCACGCGCCTGCATCACGTCAAGGCGCACGGCGCGCTGTACAACATGGCCGCGAAAGACATGGGGCTGGCGCAGGCCATCTGCCGCGCGGTACGCGATGTGGATCCCGGCCTGGTGCTGTACGGCCTGGCCGGCAGCGCGCTGGTGCAGGCGGCGCAAGACGTGGGCCTGCGCGCCGCGCACGAAGTCTTCGCCGACCGCTCGTACCAGGACGACGGCTCGCTCACGCCCCGCAGCCATCCCGACGCCATGATCGAAGACGCCGACACCGCGGTGGCGCAGGTGCTGCGCATGGCGCGCGACGGCGTGGTGCGCTCGGTCAATGGCCGCGACGTGCCCGTGCGGGCCGACACCCTGTGCATCCACGGCGACCAGCCCAACGC
Organism: Bordetella petrii; assembly: GCA_017745595.1. Lineage (GTDB taxonomy): Bacteria > Pseudomonadota > Gammaproteobacteria > Burkholderiales > Burkholderiaceae_B > Bordetella_A > Bordetella_A petrii_C. The sequence goes on along the minus strand of WMBV01000003.1, from coordinate 229,256 downwards.
CCCGGTTTTCGCGCGGGCGCTCAGCGATGCGCTGGCTGCGGCGGGAATCGAAGTGCGGGCGATGCCGCGGGGCTAGCTGCGGGCTAAGGGCGGCTCGGGGGTATTGCCAGGTGTCTGACTCCCGCAGGGTGTCAGACACCGACACGTGATGGATCACCTCAATACAGCAGTGTCAGGCACCCCTGCGGGGAGCCTGACACCTGGCAAAATGGCCTGGCCGGTGTCTGACACCCTGCGGGAGTCAGACACCTGGATGCCCGGGGAATCCGCCAGGCTAGCGCTACACCAGCACGCGCTCGATGCCCCCGGCGTTGGCGCGCCGCACGTAGTCTTCCATCCATTGCGCGCCCAGGATGTGGCGGGCCATTTCCACCACGATGTAGTCGGCGTCGATGGCGGTGTCTTCCTGGTAGCGCGACAGGCCCTGCAGGCATGACGGGCACGAGGTCAGGACCTTGATGTCGCCCGCGTAGCCATCCTGCCGCAGCGTGGCCTGGTTTTTCTGCAGCTCTTCTTGCTTGCGGAAGCGCACCTGGGTAGATACGTCGGGGCGGCTGACGGCCAGCGTGCCCGATTCGCCGCAACAGCGGTCGGCCTTGATGGCGCCATCGCCCACCAGCGAGCGCACCGTCTTCATCGGGTCTTGCAGCTTCAGGGGCGTGTGGCAGGGGTCGTGGTACATGTAGCGCACGCCCTGCGCGCCTTCGAGCTTGATGCCTTTTTCAAGCAGGTACTCGTGGATGTCGATCAGGCGGCAGCCGGGGAAGATCTTGTCGAACTCGTAGCCGGCCAGCTGGTCGTAGCAGGTGCCGCAGCTGACCACCACCGTCTTGATGTCCAGGTAGTTCAGCGTATTGGCTACCCGGTGGAACAGCACGCGGTTGTCGGTGATGATCTGCTCGGCCTTGTCGTTCATGCCGTTGCCGCGCTGCGGATAGCCGCAACACAGGTAGCCGGGCGGCAATACGGTTTGCACGCCCGCGTGCCACAGCATGGCCTGCGTGGCCAGGCCCACTTGCGAAAACAGCCGTTCCGATCCGCAACCCGGGAAATAGAACACCGCTTCCGTATCGGCCGTGGTGGCCTTGGGGTCGCGGATGATGGGCACGTAGTTGGCGTCTTCGATGTCGAGCAGCTTGCGCGCGCTTTGCTTGGGCAGGCCGCCGGGCATTTTCTTGTTGACGAAGTGCACCACCTGTTCGCGCAGCGGCGGCTTGCCCACCGTGGCGGGCGGGTGCGCGGTCTGCTTGCGCGCGAAGCGCGACAGCACGTCGTGGGCCAGGCGCTGCGCCTTGTAGCCCACGCCCACCATGGCCTGGCGGGTGGCGTTGATGGTGGCCGGGTCTTTGGCGTTCAGGAAGAACATGGCCGCCGACGTGCCGGGGTTGAACGACTTGCGGCCCATGCGGCGCAGCAGCGCGCGCATGTTCATCGACACGTCGCCGAAATCGATATCGACCGGGCACGGGTTGTAGCACTTGTGGCATACCGTGCAGTGGTCGGCCACGTCTTCGAATTCTTCCCAGTGCTTCAGGCTGACGCCGCGGCGGGTCTGCTCTTCGTACAGAAAGGCCTCGACCAGCAGCGAGGTGGCCAGGATCTTGTTGCGCGGCGAATACAGCAGGTTGGCGCGCGGCACGTGGGTGGCGCACACCGGCTTGCACTTGCCGCAGCGCAAGCAGTCTTTGATGGACTCGGAGATGGCGCCGATGTCGCTCTGCTGCATGATGAGCGATTCGTGGCCCATCAGGTTGAAGCTGGGCGTCCAGGCGTGGCGCAGGTCGGCGCCGGGCATCAGCTTGCCGGCATTGAAATGCCCGCGCGGATCGACGCGGCGCTTGTATTCCTGGAACGGCGCCAGTTCGGCTTCGGTCAGGAATTCGTACTTGGTCAGGCCGATGCCGTGTTCGCCCGAAATCACCCCGTCGAGGTCGCGCGCGATCTGCATGATGCGGGCCACCGCCTGGTGCGCCTCGGTCAGCATTTCGTAGTCGTCGGAGTTGACCGGGATGTTGGTATGCACGTTGCCGTCGCCGGCGTGCATGTGCAGCGCCACGAACACGCGGCCCTTCAGCACGCGCGCATGGATAGCCTTGAGCTCGTCGAGAATGTGCTTGCCCGTGGCGCCCGAGAAAATGGCCTGCATCGGCGCCAGCACCTCGGTCTTCCAGGACACGCGCACCGTGCGGTCTTGCAGCACGTTGAACAGCGTGGCCTGCGGCTGCGCCGCCACGCGGTCGGCCAGCACGCCCTGCAGCGCGGTCATGCCCAGGCCGGGCAGGTCGGGCAGCGCCTGCCGCACGGGCAGGTCGAGGTTGTCGAGCAGCCATTGCCAGCGCTTGCGCACCACCGCCAGCACGTCGATGGCCTGGCGGGTGTGCTCGGCCAGCGCCTCGGCGCGGGTGGCCTCGTCTTCGGCGTCTTCGGCCTTGCCCACCGGCAGCGGCACCGCCAGGAACGCGTCCAGCGCGTCGAGCAGCTTGAGCTTGTTGCGGGTGGACAGTTCGATGTTGATGCGTTCGATGTGGTCGGTGTATTCGCCCATGCGCGACAGCGGGATCACCACGTCTTCGTTGATTTTGAAGGCGTTGGTGTGCCGGGCGATGGCCGCGGTGCGGGAGCGGTCGAGCCAGAATTTCTTGCGCGCCTCGGCGCTGACCGCCACGAAGCCCTCGCCGTGGCGCGTGTTGGCCAGCCGCACGACTTCGCTGGCGGCCGTGGCCACGGCGTCTTCGTCGTCGCCGACGATATCGCCGATAAGCACCATTTTGGGCAGGGTGCCGCGCTTGCTTTTGGTGGCATAGCCCACCGCGCGCAGGTAGCGTTCGTCCAGGTGTTCCAGGCCGGCCAGGATGGCGCCGCGCGCGCGGCCCTCGCCATCGAGGTAGCCCTTGACCTCGACGATGGACGGAATGGCATCGCGCGCCTGGCCGAAGAATTCCATGCACACCGTGCGGGTGTGGCGCGGCATGCGGTGCAGCACCCAGCGGGCCGACGTGATCAGGCCGTCGCAGCCTTCTTTTTGCACGCCGGGCAGGCCGGCCAGGAATTTATCGGTGACGTCCTTGCCCAGGCCTTCTTTGCGGAACACGCGGCCGGCGATTTCGAGCTGTTCGGTACGCAGCAGCCGTTCGCCGGGCTTGCCCGCGCCGTCGAACCATTTCAGTTCGAAGCGCGCCACCTCGACGTCGTGGATCTTGCCCAGGTTGTGATCCAGCCGGGTGACTTCCAGCCAGTTGCCGTCCGGGTCGACCATGCGCCACCAGGCCAGGTTGTCGAGCGCGGTGCCCCACAGCACGGCCTTTTTGCCGCCGGCGTTCATGGCGATATTTCCGCCCACGCACGAGGCTTCGGCCGAGGTGGGGTCGACGGCGAACACGAAGCCGGCCTGTTCGGCGGCTTCGGCCACGCGCTTGGTAACGACCCCGGCGCCCGCGTCGATGACGGCGGCCGGCTCGGCCAGGCCCGGCAGGATACAGGACTCGACCTTGCCCAGGGTGTCGAATTTTTCGGTGTTGATGACCGCCGACTTCCAGGTCAGCGGGATGGCGCCGCCGGTGTAGCCGGTGCCGCCGCCGCGCGGCACGATGGTCAGGCCCAGCTCGATGCAGGCCCGCACCAGCGCGGCGGTCTCGAGTTCGTTGTCGGGCGTCAGCACCACGAACGGGTATTCCACCCGCCAGTCGGTGGCGTCGGTCACGTGCGACACCCGCGACAGGCCGTCGAATTTGATGTTGTCGCGCGCGGTGATGCGGCCCAGCGTTTTCTGGGCCTGCTTGCGCAGGTGCGCGGTCTGGTCGAATTCGCTTTCAAACGCCGCCACGGCGGCGCGCGCACGCGCCAGCAGTTCTTGTACCTTGGCGTCGCGGTGGGGGTCATGGCCCTCGGCGGCGGGCGCATCGGGCTCGCGGCGCTTGTCGATTTCGCCCAGCCGGTGGTGCAGCGCTTCGACCAGCAGCTTGCGCCGCTTGGGGTTGTCGAGCAGGTCGTCTTGCAGGTAGGGGTTGCGGCGCACCACCCAGATGTCGCCCAGCACCTCGTAGAGCATGCGGGCCGAACGGCCGGTGCGGCGCTCGCCGCGCAGGTCGGACAACCACTGCCACGCGTCGTCCCCCAATAGGCGGCCGACGATCTCACGATCGGAGAACGACGTGTAGTTGTAGGGAATTTCGCGCAAACGCGAGATAGCCGCGGGCGGAATCGCCGCGGACAGGATTTGGCTGGCGAGGGGGGCGTTCATGGACAACCGGGGAATAGGCCCTTAAAGAATCATTTTATGACATTGTGCGGCGCGGCAGCCGGCCGGCCCTCTGGGAAGGCCCCGCGGGGCCCTAAAGATGCTGCGGGAAAAACCACAATAGCCCCGCGGTCATCACGGCGTAGCGGGCGAATTTGCCGATGGCCATGTACAGCACGCAGGGCCAGAAAGCCAGGCGCAGCCAGCCGGCCACCGCGCACAGCGGGTCGCCCACGGCGGGCAGCCACGACAGCAGCAGCGCCGGCGGCCCCATGCGGTGCAGCCAGTCGTGGGCGCGCATGTGCCAGCGGCCGCGCATGCGGTCGGCGGGGCCGCCTGGATGCGCCGGCGCGTGGGCGTCCGGCCCGTCGGGTTGCGGCTGCGGGTGTTTTTCGCGCCAGCGCTCCAGGGCCCGGTGGGCCCCCAGGCCCATGGCGTAGCTGATGACCCCGCCCAGGGTGTTGCCGGCCGTGGCCACCAGCACCGCCGGCCAGAACATGCCGGGCGCCAGCTTCACAAAGCCGAACACCGCCGGTTCCGAGCCCAGCGGCAACAGGGTCGCCGAAACCACGCTGATCACGAAAATGGCCGACAGTCCGATTTCGGGCAGGGCCACCAGCGCCAGCAGCCAGTGGACGGCGTTCAGCAGGCTTTGTTCCATGATGGGCGGGAGTTTAGCTGGTCCCGGGCGGTGGTGGCGGGACAAAGATTAGAGGGGGCGCGAGCGCCTTGGCTTCACGGCGCCGTCCGCAGCAGGTGTCTGACTCCCGAAGGGTGTCAGACACCGACGCCTGGATCTTCTGCACGCCGCGGTGTCAGGCACCTGCGGAGCCTGACACCTGAAACCCTGACCTGAACACCTGAAACTCAACCCGCCGCGGCGCCGAAGAAGACTATTCCGTCAGGGCCGGCAAAACCCCATGTGATATTCTGCCTGACGCCGTTTTTCCCCTTCCCCGGCTCATTACGCCATCATGCCCGCCGATTATCTGAAACGCATCCTGACCTCGAAGGTCTACGACGTCGCCGTCGAATCTCCGCTCGAATCCGCCCCCCTGCTGTCGCAGCGAATTTCGAACACGGTGATGCTCAAGCGTGAAGATACCCAGGCGGTGTTCAGCTTCAAGCTGCGCGGGGCATACAACAAAATGGCCAACCTGGCGCCCGCGGCGCTCAATCGCGGCGTCATTGCCGCGTCGGCCGGCAACCACGCCCAGGGCGTGGCGCTGGCGGCCACGCGGCTGGGGTGCCGGGCCGTCATCGTCATGCCCACTACCAGCCCGCAGGTCAAGATCGACGCGGTGCGCCGGCTGGGCGGCGAAGTGGTGCTGGCCGGCGAAAGCTTTTCCGACGCCTACGCGCATGCCCAGGCCCTGGAAAAGAAAGAAAAACTCACCTTCGTGCATCCCTTCGACGATCCCGACGTGATCGCCGGGCAGGGCACGGTGGGCATGGAAATCCTGCGCCAGCACCCCGGCCCCATCGAAGCCATTTTCGTGGCCATCGGCGGCGGCGGGCTGGTGTCGGGCGTGGCGGCATACGTGAAGCAGCTGCGGCCCGAGATCAAGATCATCGGCGTGCAGACCGAAGATTCCGACGCCATGCTGCGCAGCGTGCGCGCCGGACGCCGCGTGCAGCTCAACGACGTGGGCCTGTTTTCCGACGGCACCGCCGTGAAACTGGTGGGCGCCGAAACCTTCCGCCTGACCCGCAAATACGTCGACGACTTCGTGGTGGTCGATACCGACGCCATCTGCGCGGCCATCAAAGACGTGTTCCAGGACACCCGCAGCGTGCTCGAGCCCGCCGGGGCCATGGCGGTGGCGGCGGCCAAGCAGTACGCGGCCACCCACAAGCTCAAGGACAAGACCCTGGTGGCCATTGCCTGCGGCGCCAACATGAACTTCGACCGCCTGCGCTTCGTGGCCGAACGCGCCGAAGTGGGCGAAATGCGCGAGGCCGTGTTCGCGGTCAGCATGCCCGAACAGCGCGGCAGCTTCCGGCGTTTCTGCGAACTCGTCGGGCACCGCAGCGTCACCGAGTTCAACTACCGCATCTCCGACGCGCAGCGCGCGCACGTCTTCGTGGGCGTGCAGGTCCACTCGCCGGCCGAATCCGACAAGATCGCGGCCCATTTCCGCCGCAACGGCTTCGATACGCTCGACCTCACCCACGATGAAATGGCCAAGACGCACTTGCGCCACATGGTGGGCGGCCGCTCGGCGCTGGCCGGCAACGAACTGCTGTACCGCTTCGAGTTCCCCGAGCGCCCGGGCGCGCTGATGCGCTTCCTGAACGCCATGAACCCCGACTGGAACATCAGCCTGTTCCATTACCGCAACCAGGGGGCCGACTACGGCCAGATCCTGATCGGCATCCAGGTTCCGCCTTCCGACAAGAAGCAGTTCAAGGCATTCGTGGCCGAACTCGGCTATCCGCACTGGAACGAAACCGACAACCCGGCCTACAAGCTGTTCCTGTAGGCCCGGAAAAGCGGAAGGGCCCGCAAGGGGCCCTTCCTTTCCAGGCACGCGCACGTCCGGCGCAAACCTTCGCGGGGTCAGTCGTCACTCGACGGGTGGAGAGAAAACCCGTGCATTCGGCAACCCGCGCCAGACGTGCCGCGTACTTAGAACCGGTGGCGCAAGCCGACTGCCACAGCGGTGCTGCGCTGGTCTTCTTGGAATGCCCAGTTGTCGCCGTACGAACCCATCGCGTACAGGTTGGTACGCTTGCTCAGGTCGTAGGTGTAACCCAGGCTGAACGTGTTGCTCGTGGCATCGTCGCCTGCCAGGCGGCTGTTGTTGATGTCAGCACGCTGCCAGGAAGCCCAGATGTTGCTGGCGCCGCCGATCGGAGCGCTGATGCCCAACAGGTACGAGTTCACGCGCGAACCGTCGGCCAGTTTCCAGCTGCCCAGGCCCGTGCCGTTGACGTCGCTCAAGCCGTCGATGCTCGTGCCGACAAACCAGCCGTCAAACGTTTGACCGAAAGCGGCCGAGACCTTGACCACTTCGAAGTCGTAGGCGGCGCCGATGATGTACGACTGGACGTTGTCGGTGTCGTATTGACCCTTGATACGGCTGCTGTCGGGACGGAAGTTGTCGTACGACAGGGCCACATCCAGCGGGCCATTCTGGTAGCGGCCGCCAACCGTCACGACACGGTTGTTGTTGTTGGTGCGGAAACCGCCGCCGGTGGCGCTGGTGTCGTCAGCATTGAAGGAATAACCAACGCCGAACTTGAAGCCCGAGAACGACGGGGTTTGGTACAGCACCATGTTGTCCAGGCGAACGGTGTTGGCCGAGCTGAACGACGTGCCCATGGTGGCCTGGCCGTAGCTGATGCCCGAGGGGTCGATGCCGGAGAAGTACTTGGAGGCCAGGTTGGTTTGACGGCCGAAGTCCAGTTGGCCCCAGCTGTCGCTTTGCAGGCCAACGGTGGCTTGACGACCAAACAGGCGGCCGCCTTGCGAAGAATTGCCGCTGTTGGGCGAGAAGCCGCCTTCCAGGGTGAAGAGAGCCTTCAGGCCATCGCCCAGGTCTTCAGCGCCGCGCAGACCGAAACGCGAGCCGCTGTTCACGCCGTCCACAGCGCCGATACGGCTGGCTTTGTCGCCATTGGCGCCCTTGACTTGGTTGTAACCGATACCTGCGTCAATCAGGCCATACAGCGTAACCGAGGTTTCCGCTTGGGCCGCGCCTGCGAAGCCGGCGGCCAGCGCAACGGCCAGTAGCGTTTTTTTCATCATGATTTCCTAAAGCGATGTGACAGGAAAGGGCATGCGCGACCGGCCTATGCCATCAGCGAGGCTGGACGGCGCATGTACGGTTGAAAGTATCTTTCCTAGAGCAATAGGGATTAACCACGATTTTGGGGAGTTGTTTTGCAAAAAGAGGGGTAAAGGCCCCGATCCGGCGCCTTGGCGGCCTGCGCCCCCAGGGAGAACGCACTGATTGCGCAATCAGTGCGCGCCCTGAGCGCGCAGAATGGGTTGATGGCCATCAAAGACAGACGTTGCATTTCAACCACAGAAGATGTACCCCAAAGCCCCTGCCGGAAGGCTGCGGCGGCAGCATCAAAGGTGTCTGGCTCCGAAGGGTGTCAGACACCGACGGGCTGCTCACAGCGGTGTCAGACACCGACCGGGCCGCCCGCCTCGGTGTCAGGCACCCTGCGGGAGCCTGACACCTGTCTGGCCTCGTAGAAACCCTGACTTTGGACCCACATCGTTCCATTCATGGGGGAATCCATCCCCCATTTCACCGCCGCCCCGGCGGCCCCGCCGGCCGGCGTGCCTGACGCGGAACAGACTTTTCCATTTTTGAGCAACAATATCTGGCCTGTGTTGCGATATGTTCTAGGTCTGGCAGACGAACATCCCGCAGGTCCCATGGATATCCAGCTTAATGACATCGCGCTTTTTGTCGAAGTCGCCAAGCGCAAGAACTTCAGCCACGCCGCCGAAGCGCTAGGCATGCCCGCCTCGACCCTGTCGCGGCGCGTCAGCGAGCTCGAGCAGAGCATCGGCCTGAAACTGCTAAACCGCAGCACCCGCCGCATCGAACTCACCGAGGCGGGGCTGATGTACTTCGAACGATGCCGCCCCATCGTCGAAGAAGCCCGCGTGGCCCATGACCAGTTGCTCGACATGGCGGCCCAGCCCAAGGGCCGGCTGCGCGTATCGATGCCGTCGAGCCTGGCGCAGTTGTTCCTGCCGGCGGTCATACGCGACTTCCGCGCGCAACACCCCGACATCGAGTGCGATTTCGACCTGAACATGCAGCACATCGATCCCATCACCAACCCCTACGACCTGGTGCTGCGCTACGGCCGCCAGCCGGATTCCAGCCTGGTGGCGCGCCAGATCGTGCTGATGGAAAACCGGCTGTACGCCTCGCCGCAATATCTGTCGCTGCACGGCGTGCCCCGCTCGCCCGCCGACCTGGGGCATCACGAATGCCTGCGGCCGGCCATGAGCGAGGCGTTTTCGTACTGGGTGCTGCATTCGGGCGAAAAGGTCGAGCGCGTCGCCGTGTCGGGCCGGCTGGCGGCCAACAACGTGGGCATCTTGTCGCGCCTGGCCAGCCAGGGCCTGGGCATCGCCCCCCTGCCCCTGAAGGCGTTCGATACGGCCGGCCAGCTTACCCGCAGCAAGGGGCTGGTGCCGGTGCTGCCCGACTGGAGCCTGACGCCCATTCCGCTGTTCGCGCTTTTGCCGTCGCGCACCCTGCCCGCCAAGACGCGCGCCTTTCTGGACTTCATCCAGCCGCGCCTGGCCGAACCGTCATTGTGGGCGGACGGGATCATTTCCTGACGGCCCCGGCGGGGCCCGGCGCGGCCCTTCGGCCTAGTCGGCGTTGCCGTAGCTGCACACGGTGAACAGCGGCGTGCCCGTGGCCGACACCTTGCCCGATCCGCCGAGCTCGGGCAGGTCGATGATGGCGGCGGCCTCGACCACGTTGGCGCCCAGGCGCTGCAGCAGCTTGATGGCCGCCAGCATGGTGCCGCCGGTGGCGATCAGGTCGTCGACCAGCAGTACCCGCTGGCCGGTGCGCACGGCATCGGTGTGCATTTCGACGGTGGAATTGCCGTATTCCAGGGTGTAGGACTCGGCCACGGTGCGAAACGGCAGCTTGCCCTGCTTGCGCACGGGAACGAAACCCAGGTTCAGTTCGTAGGCCAGCACGCTGCCGATGATGAAGCCGCGCGCGTCCACGCCGGCCACCAGGTCGAGCCGCTGGCGCATGTAGCGGTACACGAACAGGTCGATCAGCACGCGGAAGGTGCGGGGGTCTTGCAGCAGCGGGGTGATGTCGCGGAATACGACGCCGGGGCTGGGCCAGTCGGGAACGCTGCGGATGGTGCGCCGGATGAGTTCGGCGGTGTCGGTCTGCATGGGCACGCCCCGGAAAAACAAAGCAAGGCGAACTATAACCGTGCCATCGTGGTTAGGCCAGGGTGGCGACCGTCAGGCGGCCGCCGCGCAGGGCCAGGCTGCGATGCACGGTGCCGGGCGGCAGCGCGGCGTGCGTGACCAGCAGCACCGTGCGGCCCTGCGCGGCCTGGGCCAGGTCATTGAAGAAGGCCGCCTGCGTCGCCTGGTCCAGGCCGGCGGTGGGCTCGTCCAGCGCCAGCACCGGCGCGGGGGCCAGCAGGGCGCGGGCCAGGCACAGGCGGCGCGCCTGGCCGGCCGACAGGCTGGCGCCCGTCTCGCCGGCCCAGGTGTCCAGCCCGTCGGGCAGCCCACGCACGAAATCCCCCAGCCCGGCCGCGTCCAGGGCCGCCCACAGCGCCGCGTCGCCAGCCTCGGGCGCGCCGATCAGCAGGTTGGTGCGCAGGGTGCCCAGGAACACCGGGGCATCCTGCGCCAGCCATGCCACGCGCCGGTGCCATTGCGCCTGCGCCGCCTGGCGCACGTCCACGCCGCCAAAGCACACCTGGCCGGATTGCGGCTCTTCCAGGCGCAGCAGCAGGTTCAGCAAGGTCGACTTGCCGGATCCGCTGGGCCCGGTAATGGCAACGCGCTCGCCCGGCTCGATGCGCAGGCTCACGTCGTCCAGCACCGGCAGGCCGGGCTGGCCATCGGTGCCCGGATACGCGAAGCGCACCGCCTGGAATTCGATGGCGCCGCGCGCCGGCAAAGGCTGGGGACGAGCCGGATCGCGCTGGTCGGGCCGCAGCGCCGCGACCGCCTGGATGCGCCGCGCGGCGGCGATGGAGCCGCCCAGGCGGGCGGCTCCGCGCATCAGCGGGCCCGCCACCTCGAACAGCCCGATCACGGCCAGCACCAGCCCCGCCAGCAGCGGCCCGGACAGGCGCCGCTGATCCAGGCCCGCCAGCCCGAACCACAGCATTCCCACCATGCCGGCGCCGGCCAGCGCCTGCAACAGCCACAGCCCGCCGGCCGCGACCCGCACCTGCGCGTCGCGGGCCCGCGCGGCCTGCGCGCAATGCCCGGCGTAGGCGCCGCGCGCCTGGGCGCCGGCGTGCCAGGCCACCAGGTCCGCATGCCCTTCCACGGCATCCAGCGTGGCCGCGCGCAGGTCGGCGTGGCTGTCCTGCAGGGCGCGGCCCGGCTCGCGTCCGGCCCAGGCCAGCCAGGCGGGCACCAGCAGGCAGGCGGCCAGCATCGAGCCGGCCAGTGTCCAGGCGGCGGCGGGCACCCACTGCCCCACCACGGCCGCCAGCAAGGCGGCGGCCAGCGCGGCGGTCGCGAGCGGCGCCAGCACATTCAAAAAAACCGTGTCCAGGGCGTCGACGTCGCCGGTCAGCCGCGCCACCAGGTCGCCGCCGCGATAGCGCCCCAATTGGCGCGGCGTCAGGCCCACCAGCGCGTCGAACACGCTGGCGCGCAGGTCGGTCAGCAAGCGCAGCGTGGCGGCGTGGCCCACCAGCCGCTCGGCATAGCGCGAGCCGATGCGGGTGAACGACAGCATGCGCACCAGGGCCGACGGCACGAACAGGTTGAAAGCCGTGGCGGCGCCGGCCAGCGCGGCCGCGCTGAGAAACCAGCCCGACACGCCCAGCAGGCCGACCCCGGCGGCCACGGTCAGCAACGCCAGCAGCAAGGCGGCCAGAAGCGCGCCGGCCCGGCGGCGATACAGCGGCATCAATAGCAGCAGCGCCCTCATGCCGGCTCCAGCTTGCCCTGGGCCAGGCGCAGCGTGCCCGGCAGGCGCCGCGCCACTGCCGGCGCGTGGGTGGCCAGCAACAGCGTGCGGCCCCGCGCGTACGCCAGGATTTCGTCCAGCACGCGCGCCTGCGTGGCCGCATCCAGGTGGGCGGTGGGCTCGTCCAGCAGGATCAGGCCCGGCTCGCGCAGGAACAGGCGCGCCAGCGCCACCCGCTGGGCCTGGCCGCCCGACAGGCCCAGCCCGCGGCTGCCCAGCACGGTGTCCAGCCCGGCCGGCAGGGCCCGCGCGAACTCCAGCACACAGGCGCGGCGGGCGGCCTGGCGCACCAGTTCGTCGCTGGCATCCGGCCGGCCCAGGCGGATGTTGTCGGCGATGCTGCCGGCATACAAGTACGGACGCTGGCCGACCAGCGCCACGCGGGCGCGCAGCGCGGCCTCGTCCCAATCGGCGAGCGGCACGCCGTCCAGCGCGATGGCACCCGTGGCGGGACGCAGCCGGCTCAGGGTCTCGAGCAGCGTGGTCTTGCCGCTGCCGCTGGGGCCCATCAGGGCCACGTGCGCGCCGGCCTCCAGCGTCAGTTCGGCCGCGTCGAGCACCGGCGCCGCCCGCCCGGCGGCCCGTACTGTCAGCGCGGTGGCGCGCAGGGTGGCGGCGGTGCCCGGCGGCGGCGACGACGGTGATGACGGTGTCTGCATGGTAGGCCGGGCGCCGGCGGCGGGGGCGGCGAGGTCGGGCAGGCCGTCGAAGGCCGCGGCGATCTGCGAGACGGCGGCGCGGGCGGCGGCGCGGTCGTGATAATGCGCGGCGAACTGCCGCAGCGGGGCATAGGCTTCGGGCGCCATCAGCAGGCAGAAGAACCCCACTTGCAGGGTCAGCGGCGACCCGCGCAGGTCCAGGAACCCCAGGTAGGTCAGGCCGAAATACACCGCCATGCCGGCCACGCCCAGCGCGGCGAAAAATTCCAGCACGGCCGACGACAGGAAGGCAATGCGCAGCACCGCCATCGTGCGCCGCCGCACCGTATCGCTGGCCGCGGCGACCGATCGCGCCTCGGCCTCGGCGCGTCCGTACAGCTTCAGGGTCGACAGGCCGCGCAGGCGGTCGGCGAAGAAGCCCGACAGGCGCGCGAACGCGCGCAGATGGCGCCGGCTGGCGGCCTCGGCGCCCCAGCCCACCAGGGCCATGAACAGCGGAATCAGCGGGGCGGTCACCAGCAGCAGCAACCCGGCCACGACATCCAGCGGCAACAGCACGGCGGCGAACGCCAGCGGCAGCACCGCCGCCGCCACGGCGGCGGGCAGGTAGCGCGAGAAAAAACCGTCCAGCGCCTCGACCTGGTCGACGATCGCGCTGGCCAGTTCGCCCGACACCCGTGCGCGCGACCAGGCCGGCCCGCGCGCCAGCAGGCGGTCGAACAGGGCCAGCCGCAGGCGCTGCTTGATGGCCTCGGCGGCGCGCGCGCCGGCCCGTTCGCCCAGCCATGCCAGCCCGGCGCGCACCAGGATCAGGACGGCGATCGCGCCGATGGCGGGCGCCAGCTCGGCGCGCGCCGCGCGGCCCGCGATGGCGGCGTCGAGCGCCCACGCCAGCAGCCACGCCTGGGCCACCAGCAGGGCGCCGCCCAGCAGCGGGGCCGCGGCCGCCACCGCCAGGGGCGCGCGCACCCCGCGCGCCTGCGCCGCCAGCCAGCGCGCATGCTGGCGCGCCGCCGGATCAGCCGCGGCGGCCGGATCGGGCGCCAGGCCCGGCGCGCCGCTCACGCGTTGCCGGGCGGCTTGGCGGGATCGTGTTCGCCGCCCTCGCGCAGTTCGAACCACATGGCGTTAAGAATGGCGAAGGCGCACGCCAGGCTCAGGCCGAGAATCCACGAGAAATACCACATGCGTGAAGACTCCTAATAAGAATTGGGCGTGCCGTCGACCGACTCGCTGGTGACCTTGCCGCGCATCACGCGATACACCCAGGCGGTGTACAGCGTGATGATGGGCAGGAAGAAGGCGGTGGACAGCAGCATGATCCAGAGCGTCAGGCGGCTGGACGACGCGTCCCAGACCGTCAGGCCGAAACGCGGATCGGTCGACGAGGGCATCACGAACGGGAACAGTGCCAGGCCGACCGTCAGGATGACACCGGCGATCGCCAGCGACGAAATGATGAACACCAGCCCATGCAGGCCACGCCCCAGCAGCGCGGCGACCAGCAGCGCGCCCGCCACGCCCAGCGCGGGCGCGATCCAGGCCAGCGGCCACTTGGCGAAATTGGCCATCCAGCCGCCCGGCTGCACGGCCACGGTCTTGAGCATGGGATTGGACGGCGCCATGGTGTCGATGGCGCCGGTGATGACGTGGCCGTCGATGCCGTGCGCCACCCAGAATCCGCCCGCCACGAACAGGGCCGCGGTCAGCAGGGCCGCCAGGCGCCCGGCGCGCCGCGCGCGCTCGGCCACCGCCCCGTCGGTGCGCCACACCAGTTGCACGGCGCCGTGCATGATCAGCATGGACAGGCTGAGCAGGCCCGCCAGCAGCGCGAAGGGGCTGAACAGCTGGTAGAAGTGGCCGTGGTACTCGGGCCGCATCTGGGTCGGCTCGAAGCCGAACGGCACGCCCACGACCAGGTTGCCCATGGCCACGCCGAACACCAGCGCGGTCACCACGCCCGACGCGCACAGCACGCGGTCCCAGGTGGCGCGCCAGCGCGTGCCTTCCATCTTGCTGCGGTATTTGAAGCCCACCGGGCGCACGATCAGGGCCACCAGCACCAGCATCATGGCCATGTAGAAGCCCGAGAACGACGAGGCATACAGCAAGGGCCACGCCGCGAAGATGGCGCCCCCGCCGGTGATCAGCCAGACCTGGTTGCCCTCCCAGACGGGGCCCACCACGTTGATCACCACGCGGCGCTCAGTGTCGTTGCGGGCCACTACCGGCAGCAGCGCGGCGATGCCCAGGTCGAAGCCGTCCATGACCGCGAAGGCGATCAGCAGCACGCCCAGCAGCAACCACCAGATCACCCGCAGCGTGGCGTAGTCGAAGGGAATCAAGCTTTCCATTTGCAGGCTCCGTAATCAATACGCATCGACGGCGGCGGCGACCGGGTCGGCCTGCGCCGGACGCGGGGCGGGCGGGTCGGACTTGGGCCCGGCCTGGATGGCATGCAGCATGATCTTCACGCCGATGACCAGCAGTACCGTGTACAGCACCAGGAAGATCGTCAGGCTGATGACCAGGTCGGTGAGCGTGAGCCCGGACGCGGCGTAGTAGGTAGGCAGCACGCCCTCGATCACCCATGGCTGCCGGCCGTATTCGGCCACGAACCAGCCGGCCTCGATGGCCACCCAGGGCAGCGGCAGGCTCCACAAGGCCACCTTCAGCAGCGCGGGGTGGCGGTCGAGCTGGCCGCGCGAGGCCAGCCAGAACGCCACCGCGAAGAACAGGATCAGGTACAGCCCCACCGCCACCATCACGCGGAACGCCCAGAACAGCGGCGCCACGGTGGGAATGGTGTCCAGCGCCGCCTGCGAAATATCGGCCTCGGTGGCCTTGCCGAGATCGGGCTGGTGGCGCTTGACCAGCAGGGCGTAGCCCAGCTGCGGCCAGGTCCGGTCCAGCGTCATGCGCGCCTCGGTGTCGTCGGGGTTGGCGCGGATGCGTTGCATGGCGTCATAGGCCACCAGGCCTTCGCGGATGCGCACCTCGGCGCGCCGCACCAGGTCGTCGATGCCCAGCAGCGGCGTGGTCAGCGAGCGCGTGCCGATGATGCCCATGACGTAGGGAATCGAAATGGCGAAATCGTTCTTGCGCTCGGCCTGGTTGGGAATGGCGAACAGGTTGAAGCTGGCGGGCGCGGGTTCGGTGTGCCACATGGCTTCGATGGCCGCGATCTTCATCTTCTGGTGTTCGGTGGTGAGATAGCCGCTTTCGTCGCCCAGCACCACCACCGACAGCGCCGAGGCCAGGCCGAAGCTGGCCGCGACCGCCATCGAGCGCTTGGCCATGTCGACGTGGCGGCGCCGCAGCAAGTACCACGCGCTGATCGACATCACGAACATGGCCCCCGCCACATAGCCCGCGCTGACCGTATGCACGAACTTGGCCTGCGCCACCGGGTTGAACAGCACGGCGGCGAAGTCGGTCATTTCCATGCGCATGGTGTCGGGGTTGAACACCGCGCCCACCGGGTTCTGCATCCAGCCGTTGGCGATCAGGATCCACAGCGCCGAGAAGTTGGTGCCGAAGGCCACCAGCCAGGTCACCATCAGGTGGCCGACCTTGGACAGCCGGTTCCAGCCGAAGAAGAACAGGCCCACGAAAGTGGCTTCCAGGAAGAACGCCATCAGCCCTTCCAGCGCCAGCGGCGCGCCGAAGACGTCGCCCACGTAATGGCTGTAGTACGACCAGTTCATGCCGAACTGGAATTCCATGACCACCCCGGTGGCCACGCCCAGCGCGAAGTTGATGCCGAACAGCGTGCCCCAGAACATGGTCATGCGGCGCCAGATGTCGCGTCCGGTCATGACGTACACGCTTTCCATGATGGCCAGGATGAACGACAGGCCCAGCGTGAGGGGAACGAAGATGAAGTGGTACATGACAGTCGCGGCGAACTGAAAGCGCGACAGATTGACGACGTCGAGATCGATCATGGAAGGTTCCTTACTGAAGAACGGTGAACCACGATGGCGAACGCCACTGGGCGCGGACGCGACAGGCAAACCATGTTAAGTGAGACCATGGCGAATTCATAGAGACATATCCTGTTTGATGCCGCGACGTCATCCCCGGCCTCGCAGCTTGCCGGCAAATCCCAATACTTTCTGTACCCTGGTGCCCAGTTTCATCAGGCCTTGCAGCGTTTCGGGCGGCAGATCGTGTACTTCATCGAACCAGCCGGTGCACAGTTCGATCAGTTCGAGCATCTCGCGCATGCGCTCCTGAGCATGGATGTCGGCCGCGCCGGCCGGCGGTTCGAGTAGCGTATCGCGCAACAGCGTCAGGGTGGGGTCGATTTCGCGCTTGCGTTTTTCTTCCATCAAGATGCGGAAGATTTCCCAGACGTCGCCGGGCGTTTCGAAGTAATCGCGCCGGTCGCCCACCTGGTGCACCAGCTTCACCAGGCGCCACGACTGCAATTCTTTCAGGCCCATGCTCACGTTCGAGCGCGAAAAGCCCAGCGCCTCGGCGATGTCGTCGGCGTGCAGGGGCCGCGGCGCCAGGAACAGCAGGGCATAGATCTGCCCCACCGTGCGGTTCACCCCCCACCGGCTGCCCATTTCGCCGAAATGCAGCACGAAACGTTCGGTTTGCGGAGAAAGCGCCATGTTTTGTTACTTCGATTTCAGAAATTTCTGAAATTATCGAATTAACCAAAATCAAAAGCAAGCCATAAAAAAAGCCGCCCGAAGGCGGCCGTGGCTGCGGGGCGACAAGAATTCGGTGAATTCGGCGGGCCCGCAGGTGTCTCGGGTCAGCAGGTGTCTGACTCCCGCAGGGTGTGGCGAACAGGTGTCAGGCTCCGGAGGTGCCTGACACCGCTGTGCGAGAGGCTCTCTGCCCACTTCGGTGTCTGACACCCTTGCGGGAGTCAGACACCTGCCCCCTTTGCCCGCCCCCTACGCCTTGACCGCCACCGCGCCCGACACCCGCTTGGCTTTTTCCCGCGCCGCGTCGACGTCGGCGGCGGTGGCCAGCGCCACCCCCATGCGCCGCTTGACATAGGATTCCGGCTTGCCGAACAAGCGGATATCGGTGCCGGGCTCGGCCAGGGCCTGCGCCACGTGGTGAAACGACACGCCGCGCGCATCGACGCCGCCGTAGATCACGCTGCTGGCGCCCGGCTGGCGCAGCGCCGTGTCCACCGGCAGGCCCAGCAGCGCGCGCGCGTGCAGTTCGAATTCGCTCTGCACCTGGCTGATCATGGTGACCATGCCGGTGTCGTGCGGGCGCGGGCTGACTTCCGAAAACCAGACCTCGTCGCCCGCCACGAACAGTTCGACGCCGAACACGCCCATGCCGCCCAGGTCGTCGGTAATGGCGCGGGCGATGTCGCGGGCGCGCTGCAGCGCCAGCGGCTGCATGGGGTGCGGCTGCCAGCTTTCGATGTAGTCGCCGTCGGCCTGCAGGTGGCCGATGGGATCGCAGAAATGTGTCTGGATGGTGCCGTCGGCGCCGCGCGCCCGCACCGTGAGCAGCGTGATTTCGTAGTCGAAGCGGATGAAGCCCTCGACGATGATGCGCCCCGCCCCTACCCGGCCGCCCTCTTGCGAATAGCGCCAGGCCGCGGCGATATCGCCGGGGCCGTGGATGACGGACTGGCCCTTGCCCGACGACGACATCACCGGCTTGACCACGCAGGGGTAGCCGATGCCGTCGTCGATGGCGCGGCGCAGCTCGGCTTCGGAATCGACGAACCGGTAGGGCGACACGGGCAGGCCCAGCGTTTCGGCGGCCAGCCGGCGTATGCCTTCGCGGTTCATGGTCAGTTGCGCGGCCCGGGCGGTGGGCGTGACGCGCGCCGTGCCGGCGGCCTCGATCTCGACCAGCGTGTCGGTGGCGATGGCCTCGATTTCGGGCACGACCACGTCGGGGCGTTCTTGTTCGATGATGCGCCGCAGGGCGGCGGGATCGGTCATGGGCAGCACGTGCGCGCGGTGCGCCACCTGCTGGGCAGGGGCGTCGGCGTAGCGGTCGACCGCGACGACCTCGACGCCCAGCCGCTGCAAGGCGATGGTGACTTCCTTGCCGAGCTCGCCGGCGCCCAGCAGCATGACGCGGACGGCCGAGGCGGACAGGGGCGTGCCCAGTACGGGGGCGGGAACGGAGGACATGATGGCGGCCTGGTCGAGAGTTGAAACGGAAAATTGCGGCGCCAGCATGCCATACGCCCCGGGCGGGGGCAACCTGCCATACTGCGATTAAAATCCGCCCATGACCGATCATCCCCCCTCCTCGCCCGGCACGGCGCTCGATTCCGCGCGCCACACGCTGCAAATCGAAGCCCAGGCCATCGCCGACCTTTCCGCGCGCCTGGACGACAGCTTCACGCGCGTGGTCGACATGCTGCTGGCCTGCCGCGGCCGCGTCGTGGTCAGCGGCATCGGCAAAACCGGCCACATCGCCCGCAAGGTCGCCGCCACCTTCGCCTCGACCGGCACGCCCGCGTTCTTCGTGCATGCCGCCGAAGCCATCCACGGCGACCTGGGCATGATCACCCGCGACGATGTCCTGATCGCGATCTCGCATTCCGGCTCGGGCCAGGAACTGCTGACCATCCTGCCGGTGGCCCGCCGCATGGGCGCGGGCCTGATCGCCATGACCGGCAACCCGGGCTCGGAACTCGCCCGCCTGGCCGACCTGCACCTGGACACCAGCGTGGCCCAAGAGGCCTGCCCGCTCAACCTGGCGCCCACGGCCAGCACCACGGTCGCCCTGGCGCTGGGCGACGCCCTGGCCGTGGCCTGTCTGGAAGCGCGCGGCTTCGGCCCCGAAGACTTCGCCCGTTCGCACCCCGGCGGCACCCTGGGGCGCCGCCTGCTGACGCACGTGCGCGACGTCATGCGCCGCGGCGCCGCCCTGCCCACCGTTGCCGAAGCCGCGCCGCTGTTCGCGGCCCTGGAAGAAATGTCGGCCAAGGGCATGGGCATGACCATCGTCCTGGACGCGGCCGGGCGGCCCACCGGCATCTTCACCGACGGCGACCTGCGCCGTCTCATCGAGCGCCACGGCGACGTCCGCAACCTGACCGTCGCCCAGGGCATGACCCGCATGCCGCGCAGCATCGGCCCCGATGCGCTGGCCGTCGACGCGGCGCGCCAGATGGACGAACAGCGCCTGAACCAGATGCTGGTACTGGATACCGACGGCACCCTGCTGGGCGCCCTGCATATGCACGACCTGATGGCCGCGAAGGTAGTATGACCATGACAATCTCCCGCTCTTCTCCCCATCCCGCCGAAGCTCTCGTCCTGGCCCGCATCACCCCGGCGGTGCGCGAGCGGGCGGCCGCCGTGCGTCTGATGGTGTTCGACGTCGATGGCGTGCTCACCGACGGCAGCCTGTACTACGGCGAAAACGGCGAACTGTTCAAGCGCTTCCATGCCCTCGACGGCCACGGCCTGCGCCTGCTGATCGAAGGCGGCCTGCAGGTGGCGCTGATCACCGGCCGCTCGGGCCCCATCGTCGACCGCCGCGCGGCCGAACTCGGCATCGCCGAGGTCATGCAGGGCGTGCGCGACAAAGGCGCGGCCCTGACGGAACTCGCCCAGCGCAACGGGGTCGAACTGAACCAGACCGGCTACATGGGCGACGACATCATCGACCTGCCCGCCCTGCAACGCGCCGGATTCGCCGCCAGCGTCGCCAACGCGCCCGGCTACATCGCCCAGGCCGCGCACTGGGTCGCCTCGCAGCCCGGCGGCGGCGGCGCGGTGCGCGAATGCTGCGACCTGCTGCTGGCCGCGCAAGGCCGGCTGGGCGCCTTCATGATGGCGCCCGGCCTGCTCGGCCCCGGCGCCATCCAATGAATAATCCGCCCAAGGCATGAAAGAACGCTTCCCCGCCCTGATCGCCCTGTCGCTGCTGGTTGCCCTGGTGGTTGGCACGTGGTGGGCGGCCGACTACGCCCAGCGCGCCATCCCCATCGATCCGCCGCGCCGCCTGACCCACGAAATGGATTCCTGGGCGCGCGACTTCGTCATGCTGCGCACCGACCCCACGGGCAAGCCGATCAACCGCCTGGAAGGCAAGTACGCCGAACACTTTCCCGACGACGATTCCTATCACGTCACCGCGCCGCGGGCCATCGGCCAGCAGGAAGCCAACCCCATCACGGTGGGCACCTCGGATACCGCCGTCATGGAACACGGCGGCACGCGCATCGTCATGCAGGGCAATGCCCACGTGCACCGCCAGCCCGACGCCAACAACGACGCGCTGGACGTGCGCAGCGAACAGCTCATCATCCTGCCCGACGAAGACGTCATCTACACCGACCTGCCCGCGGTGGTTCTCAAGGGCAATTCGCGCATGCGCGGCACCGGCATGCGCTACGACAACTCGACCCGGCAGCTGCAGGTGTCGGCCTCTACCGGTGTAGAAATCGCCGGCTCCGAAACCCGCAAGCGCTCTTCGGGCGACCAACCCCAGACCCAGCCCCAGCCATGACCCACTTACGGACCTTTCTCGCTTCGATGCGATCCCTTGCCGCCGGGCCGCAACACCGCCCCGGGAGACGGGCCCTTTGCGGCGCCGCGCTGGTGGCCATGGCCGCGTGCGCGCAGGCGCAGCAGCAACAGCCCGCCGAAGAACCCAGCACACTGATCCTGTCCGACACGCTGCACTACGACGACGTCAAGCGCCAGAGCATTTTCACGGGCAACGTGGTGCTGACGCGCGGCCTCATGAAGCTCACGGCCGACCGCCTGGAAGCCAACGAAGACGAGGCCGGTAACCAGTTCGGCACCGCCACGGCCAACAAGGGCAACATCGTCACCATCCGCCAGGAACGCCCCGAAACCTTCGAGGTCATCGAAGGCACGGGGCAGCGCGCCGAATACAACAGCACCAAGGGCGAGTTCGACCTCATCGGCCAGGCCATCGTCACCCGCTTCATCTGCGGCAAGCCCTTCGACACCATCCGTGGCGAGCGTGTGCGCTACAACGAAAAAACCGGCGTCTACCAGGCCCAGGGCGGCCCCAACTCTTCGGCGCCGGGCGGGCGCGTGCGCTCGTTCGCCGCGCCGCGCGCCAAGGCCGATGCCGCCATCGCCGAGTGCCGCGCCAAGCGCGGCGCGGGCGCCAAGCAGGGCGGCTGACGCCTTCTATCCGCTGTTCTCATCCGCACTCACATGACTCAGACTTCCATGCCGCCTCCCGCGCCGCCCGCCTCCGGCGTCCAGCAGGGCAGCCTGCGCGCCACGGGCCTGCGCAAGATCTACAACGGTCGCACCGTGGTGCAAGACGTTTCACTGTCGGTCGTCAGCGGCGAGGTCGTGGGCCTGCTGGGGCCCAACGGCGCCGGCAAGACCACCAGCTTCTACATGATCGTCGGCCTGGTGCCGGCCGACGCGGGCCGCATCGAAATCGACGACACGCCCATCACGTCGATGCCCATCCACAAGCGGGCGCGCATGGGCTTGTCGTACCTGCCGCAAGACGCCTCGGTGTTCCGGCGCCTGACAGTCGAACAGAACATCCGCGCCGTGCTCGAACTGCAGCTCGACGCGCACGGCAAGGGCCTGACCGACGCGCAGATCAAAGAACAGCTCGAGGCCCTGCTCGACGAACTGCAAATCGGCCACATCCGCGGCAGCACCGCGATTTCGCTGTCGGGCGGCGAACGCCGCCGCGTGGAAATCGCCCGCGCGCTGGCCACGCGCCCGCGCTTCATCCTGCTTGACGAGCCCTTCGCCGGCGTCGATCCCATCGCGGTCATCGAAATCCAGCGCATCGTCCGTTTCCTGAAGGGCCGCGGCATCGGCGTGCTGATCACCGACCACAATGTGCGCGAAACGCTGGGCATCTGCGACCGCGCCTACATCATCAGCGAAGGCAAGGTACTGACCGACGGCCAGCCCGATGAAATCGTCGGCGACCCCGCCGTGCGGCGCGTGTACCTGGGCGAACACTTCCGCATGTAACCCAAGAAGGTGTCTGGCTCCCGCAGGGTGCCTGACACCGCTGTGTGCGGACAGTGGTTCTTACTACGGTGTCTGACACCCTGCGGGAGTCAGACACCCGGCTCGGACGCTTCCGCATGTAACCGTCGGTGGGGCGATGTGCCGCCCGCCCCGAGGCGCTCTTAGGGCTTGCCCCAGCGCAACTTGTTTTACCCGACAGAGTCTATACACTAGTACTGACGGCCGCCGCGATCCCGTGGCGGTACCGCGATCACCCATCCATTTTCAGGAGGCCATTTCCCCGACAATCCCGCGCGAACGCGCACTGTTATTTCTCTTTTTCTGGAAGGAGAGCACACTATGAACCTGAGCATCTGCGGTCGTCATCTCGACGTCACCCCGGCCATCCGGGAATATGTCATGAATAAACTGGCGCGAGTGCTGCGGCATTTCGATCACGTGATCGATACCCAGGTCATGCTCTCGGTAGAGCCCCTGCGGCACAAAGCCGAAATCACCATGCGACTGCGCGGCAAGGATATCCATTGCGAAGCCGTGGATGAAAACCTTTATGCCGCCATCGATCTGCTGGCCGACAAGATCGACCGCCAGGTCCTCAAGCACAAAGACAAGATGCAAAGCCATACGGCCGAGTCGGTGAAGCGACAAGCTGCTGCCGCCGTGCAGCAAACCCCGTAATCCCGCGCTTCTCCCTACGCTCGACCCGCACACGCATCCGAGCTTGAACCCAAGATCCCACCCGCGGATCTGCTGATCCCGATGTCCCGCGATAGGCAACACTTTTTCGCCGGGGCATCGGCAAATCTCCCGCCCAGCCCCCCCTCCCATTGCCGCCCGGAACCGACTATGCTTGCCGGATTCCTCACGGGCCAGCGTCCGCAGCCGGTTTTTGCACTGCGGCATAACCACCTATAATGACTCGCATGAATCATTTGTCGCGCATCCTTCCCGCCGGCAATGTCGTTCTCGACATGCAAGCCACCAGCAAGAAACGCGCATTCGAGCAGGCCGGGCTGCTCTTCGAGAACCACCACGGCCTGGCCAGGACCATTGTGTTCGACAGTCTGTTCGCCCGCGAACGCCTGGGCTCCACCGCCCTGGGCCAGGGCGTGGCCGTGCCGCACGGCCGCGTCAAGGGCCTGGCCGAACCGCTGGCGGCGTTCATCCGCCTGGCGCAGCCGGTGCCGTTCGACGCGCCCGACGGCCAGCCGGTGACCATGCTGATGTGCCTGCTGGTACCCGAAACCGCCACCCAGCAGCACCTGGAAATCCTGGCCGAACTGGCCCAGTTGATGTCCAACAAGGCGCTGCGCGAAGCCCTGGGCACCGAAACCGACCCGGCCGAAGTCCACCGGATGCTCACCACGGGCCAACGCTGACCCCCGCAGAGCCGCTGCCATGCTTACTGTGCAGGAACTGGTCGACGACAACGCCGACAAAATCCCCTTCAACTGGATCGCGGGCCACGGCGCCGCCGAACGCGCCATCCGCGACGAAGGCATGGCGGCCGCCGACCTGGTCGGCCACCTGAACCTGATCCATCCGTCGCGCATCCAGGTGTTCGGCCAGGAAGAACTGGCCTACTACAGCCGCTTCGACCTGCGCCGCCGCGCGCACCACATGGACGAACTGCTGATCGGCGGCGTGCCGGCCATCTTGCTGGCCGACGGCCTGACGCCGCCGCAAGACCTCATCGACCAGTGCGACCAGCACCAGGTGCCGCTGCTGTCCACCCCCGTGGCGGCCGCCCAGCTCATCGACCTGCTGCGCATCTACCTGGGCAAGAAACTGGCGCCCACCACGACCGTGCACGGCGTCTTCATGGACGTGCTGGGGCTGGGCGTGCTGATCACCGGCGAATCCGGGCTGGGCAAAAGCGAACTGGCGCTCGAACTGATTTCGCGCGGCCACGGCCTGGTGGCCGACGACGCGGTCGAGTTCTCGCGCATCGCCCCCGGCATGATCGAAGGGCATTGCCCGCCGCTGCTGCAAAACATGCTGGAAGTGCGCGGCCTGGGGCTGCTGGACATCCGCACCATCTTCGGCGAGACCTCGGTGCGCCGCAAGATGCGGCTGAAGCTCATCGTGCACCTGGTGCGCGCCACCGCCCAAGACAAGTTCGAACGCTTGCCGCTGCAAGACATCACCCAGGACATGCTGGGCATGCCCGTGCGCAAGGTCATGCTGCAGGTGGCGGCGGGCCGCAATCTTGCGGTGCTGGTCGAGGCCGCCGTGCGCAACACCATCCTGAAACTGCGCGGCATCGATACCCTGGGCGAATTCATGGAACGCCAGGCCATGGCGATCCTGCAAAGCAGCAAATAGCCGGCGCGCCGGCTTGCGCACCATGGCCGTGACACGCTATCAGGCGCTGGCCGACGATATCGCCCACAGTATCCGGGTGGGCCTGCTGCGCGCGGGCGACAAGCTGCCGTCGGTGCGCGAAACCTGCGCCAGCCGCGGCGTCAGCCCTTCCACGGTATTCCAGGCGTACTACCTGCTCGAAGCGCGCGGCCTGGTGCAGGCGCGCCCGCGTTCCGGCTACTACGTGCGGGCCCTGCCCCGCCACCGGCCGCGCGAGCCCGACACCTCGCAGCCGCGCGACGGTTCGACCTCGCTGGCCATCAGCGACCGCATCTTCGACATTCTCGATTCCGTGCACGACCGCAAGGTCGTGCCGCTGGGCTCGGCGTTTCCCGCGGCTTCGCTGTTCCCGCTGGAACGCCTGGGCCAGGCCATGGCGGGCTACCTGCGCCACCTCGATCCGCACGACACGGTCGAAAGCCTGTCGCCGGGTCATCCGCGCCTGCGCCGCCAGATCGCGCTGCGCTACCGCGCGGCGGGCGTGCCGGTGGCGCCGGACGACGTGGTCGTCACCACCGGCGCGCTCGAGGCGCTGAACCTGTGCCTGCACGTGACCACCCGGCCGGGCGACGCGGTCATCGTCGAATCGCCCACTTTTTACGGCGCGCTGCAGGCCCTGGAACAGCGGGGGCTGCGGGCGGTCGAGGTGCCCACCCACCCGCGCCGGGGCATCGACCTGGACGCCCTGGAAACGGCCATCGCGCGCCATGCGCCCAAGGCCTGCTGGCTGATGACGCAGTTCCAGAATCCGCTGGGCAGCCTGATGTCCGAACCCGACAAGCGCGCGCTGGTGGCGCTGCTGGCGCGCCACCAGATTCCGCTGATCGAAGACGACGTCTACGGCGAACTGTATTTCGGCGACGCGCGGCCCCGTCCCGCCAAGGCCTACGATACCCAGGGCCTGGTGCTGCATTGCTCGTCGTTCTCGAAATGCCTGGCCCCGGGCTACCGCATCGGCTGGGCCGTGGCCGGCCGCTACGCGCGGGCCGTGCAGCGCCTGAAGCTGGCCACCACGCTGTCGGCGTCGGGCCCC
Source organism: Bordetella petrii (assembly GCA_017745595.1). Lineage (GTDB taxonomy): Bacteria > Pseudomonadota > Gammaproteobacteria > Burkholderiales > Burkholderiaceae_B > Bordetella_A > Bordetella_A petrii_C. The sequence continues at coordinate 203,352 of WMBV01000003.1, read as the reverse complement.
GCGCAGGGCGCGCTGGCGCAGTACCTGGAGCGCGGCGGCTACGACCGCCACCTGCGCCGGCTGCGCGGCACGCTGGCGGCCCAGCAGGAACGCATGCTGGACGCCGTGGCGCGCTATTTTCCGGCGGGCACGCGCGTGACCCGCCCGACGGGCGGGTTCTTCGTGTGGCTGGAAATGCCGGAACAGGCCGATGCGCTGGATCTGCATCGCCGCGCGCTGGCGCACGGCATCAGCGTGGCGCCCGGGCCGATATTCTCGGCCAGCGGGCAATTCGGCCACGCGCTGCGCCTGAACTACGGGCACCCCTGGGACGACCGCATGGAAAACGCGGTGCGCGAACTGGGCAGCCTGGCCGGGCGGCGCCGCGGCACGGCCCCGGCCGCCGGCCCGGCCCGGCGCGCGCGGCTGGCGCCCTAGTTCAGCGTGCTGGTATCGCGCACCCGCTTGATCTCGAAGGGCGACACGGCGCCCGCCTGGTTGCCCCAGCTGGAACGGATATAGGACACCAGGGCCGCGACGTCGGCGTCGGCCAGCACCTGCCCGAACGGCGGCATGCCGTGCGGACGTGGGTTGGCGGCGGTGGCGGGGGCGAACCCGCCGTCGAGCACCATGCGGATGGCATTCACCGGCGACGGCGCGGTCACGGTGGGGTTGCCCGCCAGGGCCGGCCAGGCAATGCCGCTGCCCTGCCCCTGGTCTTGATGGCATAGCGCGCAGTATTGCCGGTACAGCCGGGCACCGCGGTCCAGCAGCGCGGGCGACGGCGCGGCCGGCTGCCCCGCCCCGGCGGCGGGCGTGGCCGGCAAGGACTTCAGGTATGTGCCCATGGCCAGCGCGTCGGCGTCGGCCAGGTACTGCGAACTGCCCAGCACCACCTCGGCCATGGGCCCGGCGGCCACCGAATGCCGGGCCATGCCGGTCTGCAGCAGCATGGCGATGTCTTGGGCACTCCAGCGGCCCAGCCCCGCGGCGGGGTCGTTGCCCAGCGGCGGCGCGTACCAGTCCAGGCCGGCGATCAAGCCGCCGGACAGGCCGTCTTCGGCGCGCGTGGCGCCCAGGCGGTTGCGCGGCGCATGGCAGGCCGCGCAATGCCCCAGCCCTTCGACCAGGTAGCGCCCGCGATTCCAGAGTTCGTCCTGGCCGGGCTCGGCCGGCAGCGCGCCGGGGCGGAAATACAGGGCGCGCCAGAAGGCCAGCAGGGCACGCTGGTTATACGGAAACGCCAATTCATGCGGGCGGCTGGGCTGGGCGACGGGTTCCAGCGTGCGCAAATAGGCGAACAGCGCGTCGGCGTCGGCGCGCGAAACCCGGGTGTATTCGGTGTACGGAAAGGCCGGATACAGCAGGCTGCCGTCTTTCGATTTGCCGTTGTGCAGCGCGCGCCAGAAATCGTCGGCGCTCCAGTCGCCGATGCCGGTTTGCGGATCGGGCGTGATGTTGGGGCCATACAAGGTGCCGAAGGGCGTGGGAATCGCCGTGCCGCCCGCATAGGCGGGGCCGCCCTGCGCCGTGTGGCATCCCATGCAATTGCCCAGGCGCGCCAGGTAGCGGCCTTGTTCGATCTGGCGCGCGGCCTCGGCCGGCGCCGCGGGCGCGCCCTCGGACGCGTCTTCGCGGGTACCCATCCAGTACAGAATGGCCGCCACCGCCAGGCAGGCCAGCAGCAGGGCCGACAAACAATATTTGATGATGCGTTTCATGGTTTTTCAGTGTTGCGCCTGGCTGCCGCATTCGGCGGCCAATTCCGTGGATCCGGCCGGATCAGGCACGTAAGGCTCGGCGACCGGCTGCGACGACAGCCACGCCGCCAGGGCCGCGATGTCGCGCGGCGCCAGCTTGCCGGCGATCTCGCCCATGCAGTCGGGCGCGGCGGCGCGGCGCAGGCCGTTCTTCCAGCCGCCGATCTGCGCCCCGATGTAGTCGCGCGGCAGGCCCAGCAGCCCCGGAATGGCGGGCGCCTGCCCGCTGAGCGACGCGCCATGGCAAGCCACGCAGGCCGGCAGGCCGCGGGCCGGGTCGCCCTGCATAGCCAGGACGCGGCCATGCTGGAGCATGTCGGCCGACCCCGCCGCCCGGGCTGGCGGCGGATACGGCACGTGCTGATCGGCGAAATAAGCGGCAATTTCGCGCAGATAGTCGTCGGGCAACCCCACCAGCAAATGCGCCATGGGGCGGTACTGCCGCAGGCCGTCGCGGAAGTTCAGCAACTGGTGGTACAGGTAATCGACCGGCTTGCCGGCCAGGCGCGGGTAATAGCCGTCGGGGCCCGCCCGGCCCTGTTCGCCATGGCAGGCGGTACAGGCCGCCACGCGGGCCTGCATGGTATCGGGCCGCAAGGTGGCCGCCGGTTGCGCGGCGGCCGGCGCATGCGGGCCGCCGACCAGAGCCGCGCCGGCCGCGGCCAGCGCCGCGAGGTGGCGCCGCACCGGCCGCATAGAGTACAAAAGGGAAAATACTGACATTGCTGCGTAGGCGTAATAGCGGGCCATGTGCCCGGGACGACCCCAGGTTACGCCACCGCGGCGCACCGGTACAGGATCAGTCCCGCAGTTTACGGCCATATCAGATGACATCGCGCGCACATTCTGACGGCAAAATCGTGCAACAATCGAGAGCATGCTAAACGTCGTCCTTATCACCGGTATCTCCGGCTCGGGCAAGTCGGTGGCGCTGCGCATGCTCGAAGACGCCGGCTACATCTGCATCGACAACCTGCCGGTGCGCTTTCTCAGCGAATTCGTCGCCGGCGCGCGCGACGACGGCCTGGAACGGGTCGCCATCGCCATCGACGTCCGTTCGCCCGGCGAACTGGCCGAACTGCCGGGCGTCATCACCGCCATGCGGGCCATGGGCACGTCGCTGCGGGTGATCTTCCTCGACGCCAACACCCATACCCTGGCGCAGCGCTATTCCGAATCGCGCCGCCGCCACCCGCTGACCGACCGCCTGTCGCGCGGCGGCCAGGCGCCGTCGCTGCTCGACTGCATTTCGCTCGAACGCGACCTGCTGGCCCCCCTGCGCGAACAAGAACACGTCATCGATACGTCCGACCTGACCCCCGGCCAGCTGCGCGCCTGGATCCGCGACCTGGTGCAGGCCGACCGGCCGCCGCTGGTACTGACGTTCGAATCGTTCGCCTACAAGCGCGGCGTGCCCAGCGACGCCGACCTGGTGTTCGACGTGCGCTGCCTGCCCAACCCGTATTACGACCGCAACCTGCGTCCGCTGACCGGCCGCGACGAGCCGGTGGCCACCTGGCTGGCCGGCTTCGAGATCGTGGGCCAGATGATCGACGACATTACCGGGTATTTGCGGCGCTGGTTGCCGCAATACACGCAAGATACGCGCAACTACCTTACCGTGGCCATAGGCTGCACCGGCGGCCAGCACCGCTCGGTGTACGTGGTCGAGCAGCTGGCGCTGCGCTTCGCCGACCACGACCCGCTGCTGGTGCGGCATCGCACGCAGTTGCCGGAAGAAACCCTATGACACGCTGGCGCCTGCTCCTTGCCCCCGTGCTGGTCGGCCTGGCCGTGCTGGTGGCGGGCTGCTCGTCGCCCGGCACGCGCAAGGCCGGCGGCTACTACCAAGACGACGGCCCGGGCGCCCATCCCCCTTCCGATCTCGACAACATCCCCGATGCCGTGCCGCGGCTCGAGCCCCTGGCCAGCGGCGCCAACCGCCCGTATTCGGTGTTCGGCAAGCGCTACGTGCCCGTGCTCGACGAAGATAAAACCTACAAGCAACGCGGCCTGGCCTCGTGGTACGGCAAGAAATTCCATGGCAAGCGCACCTCGATCGGCGAGGTCTACGACATGTACGCCATGACGGCGGCCCACCCCACCATGCCGCTGCCCAGCTATGCGCGGGTCACCAGCAGCATCAACGGCCGCACCGTGGTGGTGCGGGTCAACGACCGGGGGCCCTTCCACAGCGACCGCATCATGGATCTGTCGTACGCGGCGGCGCACAAGCTGGGCATCATCGGCCCGGGCAGCGGCGAAGTCACCGTCGAACGCATCCTGCCCGCCGAAATCCGCCTGGCCCAATCGCAAGGCGCCCCGGCCGGCGCTACGGCCACTGCCACGGCATCGTCCGATGCCGATGCCGCCGCCGTGCCGGTGGCCGAGTTGACCATGACCGAACTGGCGCCCGCGCCGGTCCAGACGGCCCAGGCGGCCGCCCCGGCCGGCACCGTGGCCGGCATTCCGGCCAGCGCGCGCGGCCGCCAGCCCGTCCCGCCGGCCGCCGACGGCGTGTACCTGCAGGTGGGCGCGTTCAGCCAGTCCGCCAATGCCCAAAGCCTGATGCACCGGGTCAACAGCCAACTGAGCGCCCAGGCCGACATGCCGCCGGCCATGGTGCAACAGTCGGGCAGCCTGTACCGGGTACGCATCGGCCCCTACAGCGACCGCGCCACCGCCCTGGGCGCCGCCCGCCAGCTGGCCGACCTCACCGGCATCCTGCCCAGCCTGGCCACCCAATAGACGGCCCGGCCCAGGGGCCCAGGTGTCTGACTCCCGCAGGGTGTCAGACACCGAAGCCTGCCCAGGGCCTCCCAAAAGCAATCGGTGTCTGACACCCTTGCGGGAGTCAGACACCTGCAATACTTGAAATACCTACCACGGCAGTTCGGCCTGCCCGTCGGCCACGCGGCGGGCGCGCGCGTCGCGGCCCGGGTAGCGGTGCCCCTCGTGCGCCAGCAGGGCCTGCTTGCGCGCCAGGCCGCCGCCGAAGCCGGTCAGCGACGTATCGCGGCCGATGACGCGGTGGCAGGGAATGAAAATCGAAATGGGGTTGCGCCCGATGGCCTGGGCGGCGGCGCGCACCGCTTTCGGCCGGCCGATGGCAAGGGCCAGGTCGCCATAGCTGCAGGTGGCGCCGAACGGCAACGCCAGCAAGGCCTGCCACACCGCCCGCTGAAACGGCGTGCCCTGCGCATCCAGGGCCACGTCGAACTCTTGCCGCTGGCCGGCAAACCACTGGGCCAGCTCATCGCGGGCCTGCGCCAGCACCGGGTGCGCAGGCGCCAGCCGCCAGGCCGGCGAGGGCGGCGGCAGGTCCCATTGGTCCAGGAACCACGCGCCGCGCAGCCCGGCATCGCCGGCGGCCAGGCGCATGCCGCCCAGGGGCGTCCCGGCATCCAGGTAGGCGATCATCTCGTCGGGGCCCGGGCGCTTCACGATTCGGCCCTTCGCGCCAGGGCCAGCGCGTACAACACGTCGCGCGGCTGGCCGGTGACCTTGGCGGCCACCCGCGCCGCGTCGCGCACCGACAGGGTCTCGAGCAAGGCGTCCAGCAGCGTGCCGGTGGCCGGGTCGTCCGGCCCCGCCGGCTCGGCGGCCGCGGCTTCGGCGGCATGCACGATCAGCACGAACTCGCCCTGCGCGCGATGCGGATCGGCCGCCAGCCACGTTGCCGCCTGGGACAGCGGCAACGTGGCGATCTGTTCGAAACGCTTGGTCAGCTCGCGCGCCACGGTCAGCATGCGCCGGGGCCCGCAGACCTCGAGCAGGTCGGCCAGGCAGGCGGCCAGCCGATGCGGCGACTCGAACATCACCACCGGCGCCGGCAGCGCGCACCACGACCGCAGCCAGCGCTGGCGCGCCGCGGCCTTGGCCGGCGCGAAGCCGGCAAAGGCATAGGCGGGGTTTTCGTCGGACGTGGCGCCGCTGCCCATCAACGCGGCAATGACCGAGCTGGGGCCCGGCACCGGCACCACGGCATAGCCGGCGGCCCGCACCGCGCGCACCACCCGCGCGCCGGGGTCGCTGACGGCCGGCGCGCCGGCGTCGGACACCAGCGCCACCCGCTGGCCCTGCGCCAGGCGTCCGCAGATGTCCTGGGCGGCGGCGGCTTCGTTATGGCGGTGCGCGGCCATCAGGGGCGTGGAGATTCCCCAGGCTTCGAGCAGGCTGCGGCTGGAACGCGTGTCTTCGGCGGCGATCACGTCGGCGCGGGCCAGCGCCTGCCAGGCGCGCAGGCCCAGGTCGCCCAGGTTGCCGATCGGGGTGGCCACGACATACAGCGCGGCCTCGGGCCAATACTGGCCGGCCACGCGCTCGGCCATGCGGCTCCAGGCGTCGCCGGCGGCCGCGGGCGGGACATTCTGATTCATAAGGGGCTGGCGGCCGAAGCCTGTCAACGCTAAAAGAAGCAGTGTAGCCCTCCGGCCCGACCGCGCGCCATGTCCGACCCTTTCCTGGAAATCGCCTACGGGCGTGCCCACCAGGCGCAGCAGCGCCTGCTGAAGCGCCGCCGCGCCGCCGCCCGGCGCGCCGCGCGCCCGCCCGCACCCGCCCCGGCCCCGCGCGTGTCGCCCACGCAGCGCGCCGGCAATGCCCACGAAGACCAGGCGCTGCGGCTGTTGACGGATGCCGGCCTGGTGCCGCTGGCGCGCAACCTGCGGTGCCGGGCCGGCGAAATCGACCTGGTCATGCGCGATGGCGGCACGCTGGTGTTCGTCGAAGTGCGGGCCCGCGCCAGCGGGCGCTACGGCGGGGCGGCGGCCAGCGTCGACCGCGGCAAGCGCGCCCGCCTGCTGCGCAGCGCCGCGCTGCTGCTGCCGCAGCTGGCCCGGCGCCATTGGGGCGGCCGGATTCCCCCGGCGCGTTTCGACGTGGTGGCCTTCGAGGCCGGCCAGGCCCGCTGGCTGCCGGCCGCCTTCACCCAGTAGCCCGCCTGGCGCCGTGAGATAATGCGGGCCATGGATATGACCTCTCGGATGTCATCGCACTTTCGCGATGCCATGGCCGTCTGCGAACAAAGCATGCACGCGCTGTCGGCCCCCCTGGCCGGCGCGGTCGACGTGCTGTTCGCGGCGCTGGCCAACAACGGCAAGATACTGGCATGCGGCAACGGCGGCTCGGCCGCCGATGCCCAGCATTTCATTGCGGAACTGGTCGGCCGCTTCGAACGCGAGCGGCTGCCGCTGGCCGGCATCGCCCTGAACACCGACACCGCCATTCTTACCGCGGTCGGCAACGACTACGGATTCGAAGAAATCTACGAGCGCCAGGTCAGCGCCCTGGGCCAGCCCGGCGACGTGCTGGTGGCGATTTCCACCAGCGGCAATTCCGCCAACGTGATCCGCGCCATCCAGGCCGCCCACGAACGCGAAATATCCGTCATCGCCCTTACCGGCAAGGGCGGCGGGGTCGTCAGTGAACTCTTGACCGCGCACGACGTCCATTTATGTGTGCCCCATGACCGCACCATGCGCATCCAGGAAATCCACGCCCTGCTGCTGCATGCCCTGTGCGACGGTATAGATGCCCTTCTTCTAGGAGACACCGAATGATGCCCGACGCCAAGACGGTTGCCCGCCCGCTGCTGCTGGCCGCCCTGCTCGGCACCGCCGCCCTGACCCTGTCGGCCTGCGCCCCGCTGGTCGTGGGGGGCGCCGCCGCCACCACGGCCGTGGTCATCACCGACCGGCGCACCTCGGGTGCGCAGCTCGAAGACCAGAACATCGCCTTCAAGGCCGAACGCGACATCGGCGCGAAACTGGGCGAAGCGGCGCGCGTGAATGCCGTGTCGTACAACGGCGTGCTGCTGCTGACCGGCGACGTGCCGTCCGACGCCGCCAAGGCCCAGGCCACCACGCTGGCGCAGGGCATCCAACACGTCAAGACGGTGGTCAACCAGCTCAACGTGGGCCCGATCGCCTCGTTCGGCACCCGCTCGAACGACACCTGGCTCACCTCGAAGGTCAAGACCGCGCTGCTGAACACCAAGTACGTGCCGTCGGCCACCATCGTCGTCACCACCGACCGCAGCGTGGTATACCTGATGGGCCTGGTCACCGAGGCCGAAGGCAACTATGCCGCCCGCGCCGCCTCCGAAGTCGGCGGCGTGGCCAAGGTGGTCAAGCTGTTCCAGGTCATCAGCCGCGAAGAAGCCCTGCGGCTGTCGGGCGAAGGCACCCAGCCCGCCGCCACGCAGCCCTCCAACAGCGCGCCGCAACAGCAGGCCGCGCCCATCGAATCGGGCAGCGGCAGCGCAGTCAACGGCGTGCAGGCCATACCAATCAAGTAAATGAAAAAGCTCATCCTGTCCCTGGCCGTCCTGGTGGCGGCCGGCATCGGCGCCTGGTTCGTCTGGCGGCCGGCGCCCCCCGCGCCCGACGTGGCCTTCACCACCATCCAAGGCAAGTCCTTCAGCCTGCACGACCTGCGCGGCAAGGTGGTGCTGGTGAAATTCTGGGCCACCAGCTGCGTCACTTGCGTGAAGCAGATGCCCGGCGCCATCGAAACCTACAACGAATACGCGCCCAAGGGCTACGAAGCGGTGGCCGTGGCCATGAGCTACGACCCGCCCAATTACGTGCTGAATTTCGCCGAAACCCGCAAGCTGCCCTTCCCGGTGGCCCTCGACGTCAAGGGCGACATCGCGCGCGCCTTCGGCGACGTGAAGCTCACGCCCACCGCCTTCCTCATCGACAAGCAGGGGCGCATCGTCAAGCGCTACCTGGGCGAATACGATCCCGCCGAGTTCCACGCCGCCATCGAAAAGGCGCTGGCCGCGGGCTAGCGCCGGGCGGCCGGGGCAGTCTGGCCGGGCCGCGATCTTCTGTCCGCGCCCAGGCCGCCCATGTCCCATAACATCAATTTCAAGCTGCTGTCGGCCTTCGTGGCCGTGGCCGAGCATGCCAGTTTCCGCAAGGCGGCCGAACAAGCGTGCGTGTCGCTGCCGGCCATCAGCATGCAGATCAAGCAGCTCGAAGCCCAGCTCGGCGTCGCGCTGTTCCAGCGCACCACCCGCCACGTGCACCTGACGGCCGAGGGCGAAGAACTGCTGATCAGCGCGCGCAAGGCCATGGCCGAGCTCGACAGCGGCCTGGTCCGCATCCAGCAGGCCGCCAACGCCCAGCACGGCCACCTGGCCTTTGCCTGCGTTCCCACGGTGGCCGGCACGCGCCTGCCGGCCGTGCTGACCGAATACGCGCGCCAGTATCCCGGCGTTGCCGTGCGCGTGCGCGAGCTGTCGCACCACGACCTGCTCGAAGCCGTGCGGCGGCGCGAGGTCGATTTCGGCATCGGGCCGGTGCAGGACAAGCGCACCGAACTGGAATTCCACCCCCTTTTCATCGACGAATACTGCGCGCTGCTGCCGCGCGGCTACCGCGACAACGGCCGCAAGACCATCTCGCTGCGCGAGCTGACGCGGCTGCGCCTGCTGACCCTGGCGCCCAATTCACTGTTTCGCAATCACCTGGAAGACGCACTGCGCGCCAACGGCATCGCCGCCGACCTGAGCTACGAATTCACCCACGCCGGCACCCTGATCGCCATGGTCGAGGCCGGCCTGGGCGCGGGCATCCTGCCGCGCATCGCCGTGCCGCGCGACACCGCCCTGACCGCCGTGGGCATCGCGCGGCCGTCCCTGCATCGCACCATCGCCGTCGTCACTATCCGCGGCTATACCCTGTCGCCGCCCGGCGCGAAGCTGGTAGAGATGCTCAGGAGCGCGGATGGATCAGGTGTCTGACACCCTCCGGGAGTCAGACACCTGGAGTCCACCTCGGGCCATTACTAAAAATACCTGAACAATCCATTATATTATTTGATTTGTTTGCGAGCGCGCACCGGCATACCATGTGCGCGGACGGGGCACTGTCCGCCCCCTTGGAACCGACTGTCATGAAAATACGGAAAATCGCCGGCGCGCTGGGCGCCGAGCTGTCAGAAATCGACCTGGCCCCGGGCCTGACGGACGCGCAGGCCGCGGCCGTGCGCCAGGCGCTGCTCGACCACCAGGTCATCTTCATCAAGAACCAGAAGCTCACGCCGGCCCAGTACCTGGCGTTCGCCCAGGCCATGGGCGAGCCCATCGAATACCCGTTCGTGCGCGGCCTGGAAGGCTATCCGACCATCATCGAAATCAAGAAGCTGGAACACGAAACCCTGAATTTCGGCGGCATCTGGCATTCGGACACCACCTACCTGGAAGAGCCGCCCATGGGATCGATGCTGCTGTCGCGCGAGATTCCGTCTTATGGCGGCGACACGATGTTCGCGAACCAATACCTGGCGTACGAAACGCTGTCGGACACCCTGCGCGGACTGCTCGACGGGCTGGTGGGCATCAGCAGCTCGGCCCAGGCCGACGTGTCCAAGACCCGCGAAGACCGCATCCGCACCGACGGCCGCGACGCGGCGCCCAAGGAATACATGGCCGAGCACCCGATCGTGCGCACCCATCCCGAGACCGGCCGCAAGGCGCTGTACGTGAACGTGGCCCACACCGTCGGCATCAAGGGCATGCGCCGCGAAGAGTCCGCGCCCCTGCTGCAGTTCTTGTTCAACCACCAGGTCAAGCCGGAATTCACCTGCCGCTTCGCCTGGGAACCCGACACCATCGCGTTCTGGGACAACCGCTGCACCCAGCACAACCCGGTCAACGACTACCACGGCCATCGCCGCGTGATGCATCGCATCACCCTGAAAGGCGAACGTCCCGTCTAGGCCCGCTCAGGCGCGGGGCGGCTACGCTTGCGGCCCGTGCCGCGGGCGCTGCATGTCCTGCAATTGACGCCACAGAACCTTGCCGGTATTGGATTTGGGCAGGCTGTCCGTGAATTCGATGAAGCGCGGCACCTTGTACGCCGCCATGCGCGTGCGGCACCAGGCCACCAGGTCTTGCTCGCTGACGGTGCCGCCGTATCCGGGCTTGAGCACGACAATGGCCTTGACCGTCTCGCCGCGCTTCTTGTCCGGCATGCCCACCACGCAAGCCTCGCGCACGGCGTCGTGTTCGTACATCATGTTCTCGACCTCGGCGGGCCACACCTTGTAGCCCGACGCATTGATCATGCGCTTGAGGCGTTCGCGCATGAAGAAGTAGCCTTCTTCGTCGACGCAGGCCAGGTCGCCGGTGCGCAGGAAACGCTTGCCGTCCCGTTCGATGAAAGCCTGCTGGTTGGCCGGCTCATTGCGCCAATAGCCCAGCATCACCTGCGGCCCGCACGTTATCAGCTCGCCGACTTCGCCGGCGGGCAGTTCCTGCAGCGTAACGGGATCGACGATGCGGGAATCGACGCCGGGCCCCGGCAGCCCCAGGCACTGCCGCTTGCCCCGCTGCAAGGGATTGGCATGCAGGAAAGATGCCGTTTCCGATAATCCATAGGCCTCGTTGTACTGGATGCCATAGCGCTGGTGCAGCATGGTGGCGATGGCCTCCGGCATCGCCGCCCCGCCGCCGCACAAAGTGGCCAGGCAGTCCAGCCGGCGCGTGCCGATATCCGGCTGGCTGAAGAAGTCGATCACCATGGCGGGCGGCGCCGACCACGCCGACACGCGGTGCTTTTCCATGACGTGGGCGGCCGCGCGCGGATTCCAGCGCGGCATCATCACCATCGTGGCGCCCAGCACGATGGGCTGGTTCATCATGCCCTGCATGCCCAGCATATGGAACAGCGGCGCCACGGCAAGAAACACCGACTCGGCGTGCAGGCCGCGCCATAGCGAAGAGGCCACGTTCGCGGCCAGTATGGTCTGATGAGTATGCATGCAGCCCTTCGGCTGGCCGGTCGTGCCCGATGTGTACGGCAAGACGCACAGGCTGTCCGGCGACGGCGCGGGCGGCAGCCCGCCGGCGGCGGTACTGCCGCCGTCAATCGCGGCTTCGAAGCCCGTCAGGCCGTCGATGGCAAGCCCTTGCCGCGGCGCGAGCACCCAGTCGGGCGTCTCGTTGGCGGGATCCTGTTCGGGCAAGCCGTCGCTGTAGGCATGGACAATGGCATGGCCCAGCTTGCCGCCCAGGTGCGGCAGCACCTGCGGCAAAAGGTCCTGGGCCACGAATGCCAGTTCCGCATCGGTATCGCTCAGGTAATGGTCAAGCTCGGCGCTGGTGGACATGGCATTGACCGGCACCACCACTGCCCCCAGGCGCACGATGGCGTAAAAAGCCGTGACGAACTGCGGACAATTCTGGCTGAACAGCAGAACCCTGTCGCCATGCCGCACACCCAGGCGGCCATACATGAAGGCCGCCAGGCGATCGACGCGTGATTTCAACTCGCGATAAGTGGTGATGGCGTCGCAGTAGACGATGGCGGCCTTGCCAGGATAGCGCCGGGCCGCCACATCCAGGAAATGGCTGAGCGGAACTTCCGGAATGCGTAGCGTGGCGGGCACGCCCCGGGGCCAGAATGGGCTAAGCGCTGCAACCATGGCGTGTCTCCTCTTGCCATCATCAAGAAAATCGTCAAATCTGTATGCCGAATTCGCGCAGCACAGCCTGGGTATGCTCGCCCGGCAATGGTGCCACCCCGCCCCCGGGCGGCAAGGCCGCCTGCCCGGGCAGGCGCGCCAGCGGCACCTGGCCGATGCCAGCCTGCGGCGCCAACGCAAACAGCTCAAGGTGCCGCGCCTGCGGATCGTCCAGCAGGTCCGCCGGCGCGCGCACCCGGCCGCACAGGACATCGCTCGCTTCGAGCAGGGCCATCCATTGGTCGGTGGTGCGTTCCCGCATCCGTTGGTCCAGCCGTGCGTTCAGCTCGGCCGCCCGCGCAATGCGGCCGGCGCTGGTTTGCAGGTCTGCATCGTTGCGCCAGCCATCGATGCCGAGCGCATCGGCCAGGCGGCCGAACATGGCGTCGTTGAGCATGCTGACATAGATATAGCCGTCACGGGTGGGAAACAGCCCCGTCGGCGCATTGAACGCAGCCGCATCCGCCTCTGGGAACAACGCCCAGTCGATGATCAGGTACGACTGCATCACCGCGGCGGCCTGCAGCATGGAAACTTCGACATGCCTGCCCTTTCCGCCAAGCGCCGTACGGTACAACGCCGCCGCCGCGGCCTGGGCGGCATGCAGCCCCGTGCTCAAATCCAGCAAGTACAACCCTATGCGCTGCGGTTGCCCGGCCACCCCCCGATTGGCGAACATCAGGCCGGTTTCTGCCTGCATCGTCGTATCCAGCGCGGGGCGTGCCGATCGGGGGCCATGGCCCCCGTAGCCCGAGATCGAAACATACACTTGCCGCGGGTTTTCCACGGCCAGGCCTGCGTACCCTATTCCCATACGCTCGGCCACGCCCGGACGAAAATTCTGTATCACCACATCCGCCCGGACGGCCAATTGGCGCAGCGCCGCCTTGTGTGCCGGCAAACCGGCGTCAAGCATCACGCTTTCCTTGCCGGCATTGAATGCAATCGAAATAGCCGTATGGCCTTCCCGCTTGCGTCCCATGCCGCGTCCCCAGTCGCCCGCGGGCGGCTCGATTTTGATGACGCGCGCGCCCTGCTGGCGCAGGATCAACCCGCAGTACGGGCCGGCGATTCCCTGGCTGACATCAAGAACGGTCAGACCCTCGAACAACGCTTCCTGCGGCATGTCAGCCGTCTCCCATATCGATGATGACTTTGCCGACCGATCGCCGCGACATGGTCGTATCGATGGCCGCCCGCCATTGCTGGAAAGCAAAGTGCTGCGTGCGAGGCAGCGGCATGGTCTCCGTGGCCAATGCGTCGGTCAGCCTGGCCACCATGCCCCGCACCGTCTCGGCGTGCTGCCCGCGCTGGTCTTCCAGCCCCCACCCGATATATTGGCCGTAGTTGAAGCCGGTCAGCGTCACGTTCTTCACCAGCAGAAGATTGACCGGCGCGGCTGGAATACGCCCACCGGCAAAACCGATGGCCAGCACCCGCGCTTCTGGCCGCACACAGCGCAGCGACGCATCGAATAAATCTCCGCCCACGGGGTCGAACACGACGTCCACGCCCTGCTGCCCCGTCAGCGCCTTGACCTCGGCCGCCAAGCTGTCCGCCTCGGTACCCAGCGCATGCGCGGCTCCGTGGGACAAGGCGGCCTGGCGCTTCTCGGGCGTGCTGGCGGTGGCGATTACCGTTGCTCCCAGGTGCCGGCCGATCTGCACAGCGGCCATGCCCAGCGCGCCGCCGGCGCCATGAACCAGCAACGTCTCGCCGCGCCGCAGGCGGGCGCGCCATTCCAGCGCGGCCCAGACAGTTGCATAAGTAATCGGCAACGCCGCGGCGCTGCGCAACGGCACGGCGTCCGGCAACGGGTACACCGTCGCGGCAGAGGCAACGGCCTCTTCGGCGAACGCGCCCCAGTCCAGCGCGCCGATCACCCGCTGCCCCACGTGCAGATGAGACACCCCTTCGGCGACCTCTTGTACGATGCCCGCCACTTCGGTTCCGGGCGTGAAAGGCAAGGGCGGTTTGCGCTGGTACTTGCCCGCCACGAACAGGCTGACTGCATGCCCGACCCCGGCGTGGCAAACTCGTATCCGGACCTGGCCAGGCCGCAACGCGACGCGGCCGAGTTCCTGCATCTCCAGCTCGCTCCAGTGCCCCCAATGCGTGCAGATCAGCGCGCGATAGCGTTGTGCCGGCATCATGGATTGCGGACCATGCCGACCTGCTCGATCACTGTCTTCCATTTGGCCAGGTCTGAAGAAAGCACCGCTGCAAACTGGGCCGGCGTGTTGCCGATCGCCACCAGGTTGAGCTCGCCGAACCGCTTTTTCATGTCGGGGCGAGCCACGATCTCGGCCACCGCCCGCGACATCTTGTCGACGCGCTGCGCGGGCACGCCCGCCGGAAACAGCAGCCCCATCCAGGCGTCCGGCTCGAAGCCCCGGTATCCGGACTCGAGAAAAGTCGGCACCTCGGGCAACAATGGCGATCGCGTGCTGCCGGTAATCGCCAGCGGCGTTATCTGGCCAGCCTTGATGTAGGGCATGGCCGTGCCCACCGCAATGAAGCCGAATTTCACGTGCCCGGCAATCATGTCCGTGGCCAGCGGCGCCCCGCCTTTGTACGCGACATGATCCATCTGCAAGCCTGCCTCTTTCTTGAGCAGCTCGCCCAGGATATGTCCCGTGGTGCCCGCGCCATAAGATCCATAGAAATACTGCCCCGGGTGGGCTCGCACCAGCGCCACCAGGTCGCTGAACGTTTTCGCCTCGAAACCGGGATACGCGGCCAGAATCGTGGATGAGTAAGCTACCTGGGTAATGGGCGCGAAATCCGCAATCGGGTCATATGAAAGATTCTTGTACAGAGAGGGATTCTGCACGTGGGCGGTATAGGTCAGCAAGGCCGTATAGCCATCGTTATCCGCGTTGGCCACATAGCGGGTGCCAATCTCGGTCCCGGCCCCGGGCTTGTTCAGCACGATTACCGGCTGCCCCCATTTCTCGGTCAGTTCCGCGCCGACCAGGCGCGCGACCGCGTCATTGACATTGCCCGCGGCGGACGGAACAACGATGGTAATGGGGCGCGATGGGTAATCCGCCTCGGCGGCCAGCGCCGCGCCGGCGCTTCCCGCCGCCGCCAGAACCAGTACCCGCGCCATGCGGCGCACGCGGGCAGGGAACCTCCCTTTCAATCGGGACATGCCTTGTCTCCTTGTTTATAGGTATGAACAGGCACAGCATCCGGCCAGCCGGCGGCGCTGTACGGTAACCGCGTCAGCCGGGCACATCGAGGGATCGGGCGATGATCTCCTTCATGATCTCGTTGGCGCCGCCGTATATTTTTCCGACGCGCGCGTCGGCGTACATCCGGGCAATCGGGTATTCCGTCATGTAGCCGTAGCCGCCATGCAGCTGCAGGCAATCGTCGATGATCCGGCAATGGGTTTCCGTGGCCCACCATTTGGCCATCGCGGCGGTCGGCACATCCAGTTCGCCGCGCTGCAGCCGCATGATGCAATCGTCCACGAAGCTGCGCGCGACCGTGGCCTGCGTCCAGCACTGGGCCAGCGTGAACCGCGTGTTCTGCAGGCCCATCAGGCGGTCGCCGAACACTTGGCGTTGCTGCACATAGCTGCGCGTGTCGGCAATGGCCCGGTGCATGCCGGCCACGGCCGCCACGGCGATCAGCAGCCGCTCTTGCGGCAATTGCCGCATCAGCTGGGCAAACCCCTGGCCTTCGGCCTCGCCCAGCAAATTGGCGCGCGGAACGCGCGCGCCGTCGAAAAAAAGTTCGACGGCGTCGATGGTTTTCTGCCCCAGCTTGGCCAGCGGCTGTCCGCGCCGGAAGCCCGCCAGGCCCGGCGTTTCCACCACCACCAGCGACATGCCTTTGGCGCCCGCAGCCTGGTCGGTCTTGACGGCGACAATGATCAGGTCGGCGTGATAGCCATTGGTGATGAAGGTTTTATTGCCGTGGATGAGATAGTCGCCGCCCTGGCGGGTGGCCGTCGTGCGGATGCGCTGCAGGTCGGTGCCGGCATTCGGCTCGCTCATGGCGATGGCGCCCACCCATTCGCCCGTTGCCAGGCGGGGCAGCCAGCGCTGCTTCTGCGGTTCCGAACCGTACGCCAGAATGTAATGCGCCACGATGCCGCTGTGGACGTTGATGCTCAGCCCTCCGGCCAGGGTGGCGGCCTGGGCTTCGCAGATGGCGGCATCGTGCAGGAAGGTGCCGCCGCCGCCGCCGTAGGCCTGCGGAATGCTGGCGCACAGCAGGCCGGCCCGCCCCGCCCGCGCCCAGATGTCGCGATCCGCGTGGCGCTGCGCCGCCCATCTTTCTTCGTGGGGCAGGCATTCGCGCTCGAAGAAGCGCACGGCGGTATCGCGCACCTGCTCGATTTCCGCGTCCACCCACGGCCGCCGGGCCATCATGGCCGCCCTCCGCCGCATACCAGTACCTGGCCGCTGATGTAGTCGGACTCCGGAATGCAGAACAGATACACCGCGCCCGCCGCTTCGGCCGGCGTGCCGGCGCGCCCCAGCGGGATGGTCGCCTCGGCATTGCGCAGGTTTTCCGGCGCCACGCCCACATGGATCTTGCGGCCCTCTACATCGATGCTGGCATCGGCGTCGGCGGGCGCCTCGGTCAGGCGCGTCTTGATCAGGCCGAACGCCACGCTGTTGACGTTGACGTTGTAGCGGCCCCATTCCTTGGCCAGGGCCTTGGTCAGCCCGGTAATCCCCGCCTTGGCCGCCGCGTAGTTCGCCTGGCCGGCGTTTCCGTAGACGCCCGAGGTGGAAGAAATGTTCACTATCTTGCGATGATTGCGCAGGCCCGCGGCCTTTTCGCGCTTGGCGGCCTCGCGCAAGTAGCCCGACGCGGCCCGCAGTATCCGGAACGGCGCGGTCAGGTGCACGGCCAGCATCGCGTCCCATTGCTCGTCGCTCATTTTCTGGATGACGTTGTCCCAGGTATAGCCGGCGTTGTTGACGATGATGTCCAGGCCGCCGAACTGCTCCAGGGCCCGGGCGATGTAGCGGTCGGCGAAACCGGCTTCGGCCACGCTGCCGGCGCATACGCAAGCCTGGCCGCCCGCGGCCCGCACCTCGGCGGCGGTTTCTTCGGCCGGCCCGGCGTCCAGGTCGTTGATCACCACGCGGGCGCCTTCGGCCGCCAGTTTCAGCGCGATCTCGCGCCCGATTCCGCGCCCCGAGCCGGACACCAGCGCCACTTTTCCTTCCAACTTGTTCTGCATGTTTTCCACCTCTGTGTATGCCGCCCTTCAGCCGGCCTGATACAGCGTGACGACGCAGGCGCCGCCCAGGCCCAGGTTGTGCTGCAGGGCGATGCGGGCCCCTTCTACCTGGCGCTGCTCGGCGCGGCCCGTCAATTGCCAGTACAGTTCCGCGCATTGCGCCAGGCCGGTGGCGCCCAGCGGGTGCCCTTTCGACAACAGGCCGCCCGACGGATTGGTGACCACGCGCCCGCCGTAGGTGTTGTCGCCTTCCAGGATGAAACGCTCGGCCGTGCCCTCGGGCGTCAGGCCCAGGGCCTCGTACGAGATCAGTTCGTTGGCGGTGAAGCAGTCGTGCAGCTCGACCACGTCGACGTCGCCGGGCCCGATGCCCGCCTGCTCGTAGACCTGGCGGGCCGCTGCCGCGCTCATGTCGTAGCCCACCAGCTTGCGCATATCGCCGCCGTCGAAGGTACTGGCGGTGTCGGTAGTCATGGCCTGGGCCGCGATTCGCACGCGGTGCGCCAGCTTGTTGCGGCGCGCGAAGTCGTCCGAGCACACCACCGCCGCGGCGGCGCCGCAGGTGGGCGGGCAGCACTGGTATCGCGTGAGCGGGTCGAAGACCGTGGGTGAAGACATGACCTCTTGCAGCGACAGCACATTGCGGAACACGGCCAGCGGATTGCGCGCGGCGTGCTGGCGCGCCTTGACCGAAATACGCCCGAAGGTATCGGCGCGGATGCCGTGTTCGGCCATATAGGCGCGGCCCGCCCCGCCGAAAAACTGGGCGGCCCGCGGCGCGTTGTCGTCGTAGCCTTGCAGGCCGGTCATGGCGCCGGCGAACCGGGCGACCGGCGAAGGACGGTCTTCGTATTTCCCTTTGAGCGCGCCGGGCGTCATCTGCTCGAACCCCAGCGCCAGCGCGCACTCGACGGCGCCGCTTTCCACCGCCTGCCTGGCCAGGTACAAGGCGCTGGAGCCCGTGGCGCAATTGTTGTTGACGTTGAACACGGGGATGCCGGTCAGCCCGATGCCGTACACGGCCGCCTGCCCCGCGGTGGAGTCGCCGTATACGTAGCCCGCATAGGCTTGCTCGACCTGCGCATACGCAATGCCGGCGTCTTGCAGCGCCAGCCCCGCCGCCCCCGCGCCCATCACGTCGTAGGGGTCGCTGGCGCCAGGCTTGGTGAAGGGGATCATGCCCACGCCGATCACGTATACCGGCCGTTGCTGTCGAGCCATCTTGTTTCCTTGTTTCGAGGGCGATGCGTCAGGTGCCGGGCCGCATCAATCCAGTACGATGTGCGCGTCCCGCACGATGCCGGCCCAGTACGGCATGTCGGTGTCTATGACTTTGGCGAACGATTCAGGGGAATTGCCTACCGGCGTCAGCCCCATGCTTTCCAGGCGGCCGCTGACTTCCTGTGTGTGAACGATCTGCTGGATTTCCGCCGACAGTTTCTCGATGATGGGCCGAGGCGTGGCCGCCGGCGCCAGCACGCCGAACCAGCCATTGGGCTCGAAGCCGTCCATGCCGGCTTCCTGGAACGTCGGCACCGACGGCAGCTTGGGATGGCGCTTGGTGCCCGTGATGGCCAGGATCTTGATCTTGTCCGAAGCCAGATTGGCATTGAAGGACGACACGTCGACGAACGCCGAGGCGATCTGCCCGCCCAGGATGTTGGTGGTGAGCGGCGCGGCCCCCTTGAACGGCACGGCGGTGATTTCGGCGCCGGTCGTCAGCTTGAACAGCTCGCCGTGCATGTGCGACGACGTCCCGTTGCCGTAGTTGCCATAGCTGTACTTGCCCGGATGCTGCCTGGCGAGTTCGACGAACTGCTGCAAGGTGTCGGCCGGGATGTCCTTGTGCACGACGAACAGGTCGGACGAGCGCGCCACCTCGCTGACCGGCGCCAGGTCTTTGCGCGCGTCATAGGGAATGTTCTTGTACAGGGCCGGCGTCTGGATGAGCGCCGTGATGGCCAGCAGCAGGGTATGGCCGTCGGGCGCGGCCTTGGCCACCTGGTCGTTGCCGACGATGCCGCTGGCGCCCGGCTTGTTCTCGACAATGACGGGCACGCCCAGACGGTCGCCCAATTGCTTGCCCACCAGGCGCGCGATGATGTCGGTGCCGCCGCCGGCCGGATACGGCACGACCAGCGTGATGGGCCGGGTTGGATAGGCGGGCGGCGCATCCGGTGCGGCCGCCGCGGCGGTACCGCCGAACCAGGCAAGTCCGCCCAGCAACGCCATGAAGGTGCGGCGTGCAATATTCATGTCTTTGTCTCCTTGCCGTCCGTCCGGCGATGCCGGCGGCTGCTTATGTAGGAATGGATCGAAACGATCGACTGCGAGAGGCAGTGTAGGCAGGGCGACAGACAGCAACAATGGCGGCAACGGCCAATGCCATTGGCAAGAATGCTCAATCCGAGGCGGGCGGCTGCAGCTTGGCTTCCCGGTACAGGCCGGGAGCCAGCCCGGTCCAGGATTTGAATGCGCGATGGAACGTGCTGGCCTCGGAATACCCCAGGTGCGCGGCGACATCGGCCAGGGTCAGGCTGGGCCGCGCCAGCAACTGAATGGCCGTGTCGCGGCGCAGGTCGTCTTTGATGCGCTGGAAGCTCTTGCCTTCCGCCTTCAGGTGCCTGCGCACGGTTTGCGGCGTCATGCCCAGGTGCCGGCTGACCTCTACCAGCGTCATGCCTTCCGCCATGGCGTGCTGCCGCAGCACGCGGCGGATGCGCTCGGCCAGCCGGCTGCGGTCGCGGTACTTGATGACCAGGTTGCCCGGCACCTCGCGTATGAAGACCTGCAGGCTTTCGGCGGTTTGCACCACGGGCAGGTCCAGCCAGCGCGCGTCGAATTCCAGCGATGCGCATTTCGCCGTGTAGCGAATGCGCGTATGCATCAGGCGCTCGGCCTCGCTGCGATAGCCCCGCGTGCTGGGTATGCTGACGCACAGCACGGGAATCCGCCTGGCGGTAAGCCAGGACATCACCCCGTACGACATGAAGCAGAACGTACGCATGGCATAGCTTTCCAGCGTGTCGACCGGGCCGCCGCGATGATCGACCTGTATCCGCGCGACGCCGTCCAAGACCACCAGCCGGGGAGTAAAAGCCGACAGCAGCAGCCGATACAGGCCCAGGCCGGCGCGTATGGCCTCGCCCAGCGTGCGGCAATGGATCAGCTGGCTGCAGATGCGGATGAAGCTGCCCGGGCGCACCGGCCGGGACGTCAGCCCCCACAGTTCATCGCGCATTACCCGGGCCAGCGCCCGCATCAGCCGCGCATACTGGGACTGCGTCACGCGCGACAGCGGCGATTCGAGCAGCGCCGGCGAAATGCCCGCCCGCCACAAGATGGCATTGACATCGAGCCCCTGCTTGCGCGCACCCTGAATGATTTGTATGACCTGGGTGGTGGCGACAGTGTGCTGCGCGATGGGGCCGTAGGTATCGATGGAGGCAGGCATCGGTAGGGCGTTGCGGTGGCGAGCCGGCGGGCAACGTGCGGGCGTGCCCAGTATACCGTCGGCCTGCCTGCGCCCGTTCAGGCCACCGCGCCTGCCTTGCGCAATGCGTCGAGCCGTTCCGGCCCGTAGCCCAGGCGGCCCAGCACTTCGTCGGTATGCTCTCCGGGAGCCGGCGCCGGACGGCGGATATCGAAGCAAAAGCCGGTCATCTGGACGGGGCAGCCCAATTGCGCGGCGTTGCGCAAGGCCGGCTCGCCGGGCGGCAGGTCGCCGCCAGGCGCCCCGGCCGGCCGCAACATGCCGCGCGCCACGAAATGCGGGTCGTCCAGCACCTCGTGCAAGCGCAGCACGGGCGTCACGCAACATTGGGCGCCCGCCAGCCTGTCGCGCCACCAGGCCAGGTCGTGCGCGGCAATCAGTTGTTCCAGCTGCTGCCGCACCCACGCATTGCACGGGTCGTGCCGCGTACGGTGCAGTTCGATCAGGTCGTGGCGGTCGACCGCCCGGCAGAACGCCGCCCAGAATTTGTGTTCCAGCGCCGCCACCGCCAGGTAGCGCCCGTCGCGCGTTGGATAGAGCGCATAGCAGGGCAAGGCGCCGGTCAGCTTGGCGTCGCCGGTTGCCGGCGCCCTGCCTTGCTCGTTTACCGCCGCCAGCGGCAGCATGGCGTGCGCCAGGACGCCGTCGGCGATGGCAATGTCCACATGGCGCCCCTGCCCCGTGCGGGCCGCGTCGAACAAGGCCGACAAGATGCCCATGATGGCCACCATCGAGCCGCCCAGCAGGTCCGCCAGCGGCAGGTTCGACAGCGCGGGGGCCGCGCCGGGTGTTCCGATCTGGTCGGCCACGCCCGTCAGGCTGCAATAGTTCAGGTCGTGGCCCGGCTCTTGCGACAAGGCGCCGGTTTGGCCGTAGCCGCTGATGCTGCAGTACACCATGGCCGGATTGCGGGCACGCACGGCGGCGTAGTCCACCCCAAGCCGCGCCATCACGCCGGGCCGGAAGCCCTCGATCAGGACGTCGGCGGTAGCGCAAAGATCGAGCAGCGCCCGCACGCCCTCGGGCGTCTTCAGGTTGAGCCGGATGCCGCGCTTGTTCCGGTTCACCAGGGTTCGCACCGGCGCGGCGGCGTAATCGCCCAGGCCGGTGTCTTCGATCTTGATCACGTCGGCGCCCAGGTCGGCCAGATGCATGCCGGCCACGGGGCCGGGCAGCAGGCGGGTCAGGTCCAGGACAGTAATGCCTGTCAGGGGCGGGCGGCTGGCATTTCCGCGCGCCGGGCCGGCGGCCGGCGCTTGCTGTGGCGTCATGCGTGCAACATAGGGAAGTTGGATGCGTGACGTAGTCTATGGGCGGGCCCCGCCGCCGGGCAATGGCGCCCGCGGTCAGCGCCATTGGCAAAAACGTTCAGGGCCGGCCGGCGTGGCGCCCCCTTGCGGGGCGCCGCCGCCCGCTTAGAAAGCCGGCACTCAGAAAGCCGGCACTACCGCGCCCTTGTACTTGTCCAGGATGAACTGCTTCACCTGGGGGCTGTGCAGGGCCTGCACCAGCTTTTTGATGGCGGGCGCGTCTTTGTTGTCGGGACGCGCGGCCACCAGGTTGGCGTAGGGCGAGTCGGCGCCTTCGATGAACAGCGCGTCTTTGGTGGGCACCAGGCCGGCTTCCAGCGCATAGTTGGTGTTGATGAGTGCCAGCGCCACGTCGTCGAGCGCGCGGGGCAGCATGGCGGCCTCGAGTTCACGGAACTTCAGCTGCTTGGGGTTTTCCACGATATCGAGCGGCGTGGCCACGATATTGGCGGGATCTTTCAGCTTGATCAGGCCCTGCTTCTGCAGCAGCAACAGGGCGCGGCCGCTATTGGAGGGGTCGTTGGGAATGGCCACGGTGGCGCCCGCCGGCAGCTCGGCCACCGACTTGATCTTGCGCGAATAGCCGCCGAAGGGCTCGACGTGCACCAGGCCCACCGACACCAGCTGGGTGCCGCGGTCTTTGTTGAAGGTATCCAGGTACGGCTGGTGCTGGAAGAAATTCGCGTCCAGTTCCTTGTCGGCCAGCTGCAGGTTGGGCTGCACGTAGTCGCTGAACACCTTGATGTCCAGTTCGACGCCTTCTTTGGCCAGCATGGGCTTGACCACTTCCAGGATCTCGGCGTGCGGCACCTGCGTGGCCCCCACGACGAGCTTTTCGGCGTGGGCCGCGCCGGCCAGGAAGAAGGCGGACGCCAGCAGGGCCGTCCGGGCAAGAAGGAAGCGCATAGGTAACCTCGTGGGATGGAAACGGGATGACGGCGCGGGCCGGATGGGCCGCCCGCCGTTGCAAAACGCCCCCAATTTACCTGAATGGCGGTTATTTGTCGGGCATAACATCATGGGTTTTGGGTATAAGTAATTCGCCCGGTCTACAATCTGCCGTATGCTTGCCCTGGCAGCGCCGAGCCCGCGCCGGCGCAGGCATTTTTCCTTTTCCACCCTTTTTTAGCCGAGCTCCTTTTGCCATGACCGACACCCCCGACCCTGCCGCCGTCTCGTCGCCCGCCATCAAAGCGGCCGTTCTTTCCGAAGCGCTGCCGTATATTCGACGATTCCATGGCAAGACCATCGTGGTGAAGTACGGCGGCAACGCCATGACCGAAGAGCGCCTGCAACGCAGCTTTGCCCACGACGTGGTGCTGCTCAAGCTGGTGGGGCTGAATCCGGTGGTGGTGCACGGCGGCGGCCCGCAAATCGACGACGCGCTGCGCCGCATCGGCAAGCAGGGCACGTTCGTGCAGGGCATGCGGGTGACCGACGCCGAGACCATGGAAGTGGTCGAATGGGTACTGGGCGGCCAGGTCCAGCAAGACATCGTCATGATGATCAACGAGGTCGGCGGCAAGGCCGTGGGCCTGACCGGCAAAGACGGCATGCTGATCCAGGCCCGCAAGAAGCTCATGACCAATAAAGAAAACCCCCAGGAACCGATCGACATCGGCTTCGTGGGCGACATCACCCAGGTCGAGCCGGCCGTGGTCAAGGCCCTGCAAGACGACCAGTTCATCCCCGTGATCTCGCCCATCGGCTACGGCGAAGACGGCACGGCCTACAACATCAATGCCGACGTGGTGGCCGGCAAGATGGCCGAAGTCCTGGGCGCCGAAAAGCTGCTGATGATGACCAACACCCCGGGCGTGCTGGACAAAAGCGGCAAGCTGCTGCGCAGCCTGTCGGCGCAGACCATCGACGAACTGTTCGCCGACGGCACCATTTCGGGCGGCATGCTGCCCAAGATCGCCTCGTCGCTGGATGCGGCCAAGAATGGCGTGAACTCGGTGCACATTGTCGACGGCCGCGTTCCCCACTGCCTGTTGCTGGAAATCCTGACCGACCAGGGCGTCGGCACCATGATCAGCTCGCACTGATGCAGGTGCACCGGCACCTGCTGCGGCCGGCGGCGCGCCAGCGCCGCGCGCGCCGCGCGGCCACCGGCGTGGCCGAGCGCGTGTGGCTGTTCGACCTCGACAACACGCTGCACGACACCTCGCACGCCATTTTCCCGCGCATCGACCAGGGCATGACCGCGGCGGTGGCCGAATCGCTGGGCGTGGACGTCGACACCGCCAACCAACTGCGCGCCCAGTACTGGCGCCGCTACGGCGCCACGGTGATCGGCATGGTGCGCCACCACGGCATCGACGCCCACGCCTTTCTGCACCGCAGCCACGACTTCGACGTGAATCCGCTGGTACGCTCGGAAACGGCCCTGGCGGCGAAACTGCGCCGGCTGCCCGGCCGCAAGGTGCTGCTGACCAACGCGCCGTTCCACTACGCGCGCGCCGTGCTGCGGCGCCTGGGCATCCTGCGCCATTTCGACAGCCTGTGGGCCATCGAGCACATGCGCCTGCACGGCGAGTTCCGCCCCAAGCCCTCGGCGGCCCTGCTGCGCTACGTACTGGCGCGCGAAGGCGTGCCCGCGGCCCGCGCGGTGCTGGTCGAAGACACGCTGCTGAACCTGCGCGGCGCCCGCAAGGTAGGCATGCGCACGGTGCACGTGTACCACCCGGGCACGCCGTTTGCTCGCGGCGCCAGCCACCGGCCGGGCTACGTCGACTTGCGGGTAAACTCGGTCAGCGACCTGCTGCTGCGCCGCCGTCCGCTGCGCGGCTAGCAGCCGCCCACTTTTCATTCACCCATTGTCGGCCCATGGCAAGCAAACCCGGCGAACGCAAGACCCAAATCCTGCAAACCCTGGCGGAAATGCTCGAACAGCCGCACGCGGCGCGCATCACCACGGCCGCGCTCGCCGCGCGCATGCAGGTGTCCGAAGCCGCGCTATACCGGCATTTCGCCAGCAAGGCGCAGATGTTCGAGGGCCTGATCGAATTCATCGAGGTCAGCCTGTTCACGCTGGTCAACCAGATCGCCGCCGCCGAGCCCCACGGCCTGGGCCAGGCCCGCAAGACGGTATCGATGCTGCTGGCGTTTTCCGAACGCAACAAGGGCATGACGCGCGTGCTGACCGGCGACGCGCTGGTCACCGAAGACAACCGCCTGCAAGACCGCATCAACCACATCAACGACCGCATCGAAGCCACGCTGAAGCAATCGCTGCGCGTGGCGGTCAACGACGGCGACCTGGCGCCCGACGCCAACATCACCGCCCACGCCAGCCTGCTGACGCACCTGGTGCTGGGACGCTGGCTGCGCTACGCGCAAAGCGGATGGCGGGTGATACCCACGGCGCATCTGGACGAGCACCTGCGGATGGTGCTTTAAAGGTCTTTGGGGGTTTTTCTTCTGGCGCCGGGGCGGGGCGGGGGAAGGGGCATGGGCTTCACGGAGCCAGCCTGGCGCCTTCGCGCGTCGCGCCGTTGAAAAGAAGAAGATCTTGCCGGGCGGCTTGCACAGGCATTCGAACGGATAGCGCCCTGGGTGTATTCGGTGTCTGACACCCCTGCGGGGAGTCAGACACCTGCCACGACCTGCCACGGCACCTGCAACGGCACGCATCCGAACGCATAACACCCCTGAATGCGATTTCCGGCCGCGCTGGGCGGCCGGAAATCGCGGCCCCCTGCACTTTTTTCTTGTTGAAAGGCGTACGCCAAGCACGCAAGAACGCCGGCCGGCCCAGCTATGCCCCGGCGTTAAGGCCAATGCGAGTCGGCGGCCGGTGGGCGGTGCGGAGGGGGCGCCTCGGGGCCAAGCGAGGGAAACCGAAGGAGGCCGCAGGCCGACGAGGTTGACGAAACGGTGCCTGGCGCGACGGCGCCAGGCTGGCCCCGTGAAGCCCCCTCCGCACCGCCCACCGGCCGCCGACGCCCCAGGGCTATCAACCTCTCGCGCTCAAGTCATGCCTCGGTGTCCGACACCCCTGCGGGGAGTCAGACACCTGCCACGGCGCCTACGCCTGCTCCCCCCGATACCGCGAGATGCTCATCAGTATCCCGCACGCGATCCCCATGGTGAACAGCGCCGTCCCCCCGTAGCTCATGAAGGGCAGCGGCACGCCCACCACCGGTAGGACGCCGGTCACCATGCCCACGTTGACGAAGACATAGATGAACACCATCATCGTCAGCGCGCCGGCCAGCAGGCGGCCGAACTGGGTCGACGCCCGCATGGCGATGGTCAGGCCGCGCGCGATCAGCAGCGCATACAGCACCAGCATGGCCACGCCGCCGTACAGGCCGAATTCCTCGGCATACACCGCGAAAATGAAATCGGTGGTGCGCTCGGGGATGAAGTCCAGGTGCGTCTGCGTGCCCCGCATATAGCCCTTGCCATACAGCCCGCCCGACCCCACGGCGATCATCGACTGGATCGTGTGGAAGCCCTTGCCCAGCGGATCGGAACTGGGATTGAGCAGCGTGCACACGCGCTGCTTCTGGTATTCGTGCAACACCACCCAGTCGACCCCCGCCTGGCACAGCGTGTCTTCGTAGTAGATCAACGTGCCGATGGCCAGTACGCCGACCACGGTCAGGGGCACCAGCAGCTTGAACGACAGGCCCGCGAAGTAAATGACGAAGAAGCCGGCGCCGAACACCAGCAGCGCCGTGCCCAGGTCGGGCTGCAGCACGATCAGGCCGAACGGGGCGGCCAGCATGGCCGCCGCCACCAGGAAATCGCGGATGCGCACCTCGCCTTCGTGGCGTTGGAAATACCAGGCCAGCATCAGCGGCACCGCGATCTTCAGCATTTCGGACGGCTGGATGCGCGTAATGCCCAGGTCGAGCCAGCGCGTCGCGCCCTTGCTGGTTTCGCCGAAAAATTCCACGCCCAGCAACAACGCCACGCCCAGCACGTAAAACGGCAAGGCCAGCCGCATCAGCATCTTGGGCGGTACCAGGGCCACGGCCCACATCGCGCAGAACGCGATCAGGAAATTGCGCGACTGCTCGGCAAAGCGCCAGTCGGTGCTGCCCACGGCCGAGTGCATCACCGTCAGGCCCAGCCCGGCAAACATTACCAGGATGGCCAGCAGCGGCCAGTCGAAGGCGAGGAATACGCGAGCCAGCAGGGCGCCCAGGCGTTTCATGGCTGGCCTCCATTGGGAGACGACTGGAACAGGTCGTCGAGGTCGGACAGGGCCGGCGCCATGGACGGACCGCGCCGCGACGGCACGGGCGGCGGCTTGGGCGCGGCCGTGGCCTTGGGCGCCGGGCGCGGCCGCGGGGCCGGCTCGGGTGCCGGCTCGGGTGCCGGCTCGCGTGCCGGCACGGCCGCGGGCGCGGCGGGGCCGCCGGGCGGCGCGAGCGCGGGCGCCACCGGCGCAATGGGCGCAGTCTTGGCCAGCCAGAAATCGAACACCTTGCGGGCAATGGGCGCGGCCACGCTGGCGCCCCAGCCGGCGTTCTCGACCAGCAGCGCCACCGCGATGCGCGGCTGGTCGGCCGGCGCGAAGCCCATGAACAAGGCGTGGTCGCGCAGGCGCTCGTCGAGTTCGCTGGCCCGGTATTGCGAGCCGCGCAGGCTGAACACCTGCGCGGTGCCGGTCTTGCCGGCGGCCTGGTACGGGGCGCCGGCGAAGGCGCGCCGCGCCGTGCCCATGCGCACCACGTCGGCCATGGCCGATTTGATCACGTCGACGTTCTGCTGCTTGAGCGGAATGCGGTATTCAGGCGTCGAGGGCGTCTTGGTGACATCGCCGGTGCGCGTGTCACGCACCGCGTGCACCAGGTGCGGACGCCGGAAGGCGCCGTTATTGGCCAGGGTAGAGGTGGCCTGCGCCAGCTGCAACAGCGTAAACGAGTTGTAGCCCTGCCCCACCGCCACCGAAATCGTCTCGCCGGCATACCAGCGCTGCCGCTCGC
Source organism: Bordetella petrii (assembly GCA_017745595.1). Taxonomy (GTDB): domain Bacteria; phylum Pseudomonadota; class Gammaproteobacteria; order Burkholderiales; family Burkholderiaceae_B; genus Bordetella_A; species Bordetella_A petrii_C. The sequence goes on along the minus strand of WMBV01000003.1, from coordinate 175,186 downwards.
GGCCCTTGTAGGCCTTGCGCTTCCATTCGGTGGAAGGCAGGACGCCGGCGCGTTCGCCGTCGAGGTCGATGCCGGTGATCTGGCCGAAGCCGAACTGCTTGGAAAAATCGTGCAGCGCATTCACGCCGATTTCCGGGCCCAGCGAATAAAAATAGGTATCCGACGACACCACGATGGCGCGGTGCATGTCGGTCATGCCATAAGCGGCGCCGCCGGCATTGCGAAAGCGCTGGCCGCCGAACTCGTAATAGCCCGGGTCGGAAATGCGCTCGGTCGCGCCGCGCACGCCGAGTTCCAGCGCGGCCAGCGCCACGAAGGGCTTATAGGTCGAGCCGATGGGATACGTGCCGTACAGCGGCCGGTTGATCAGGGGGTGGTCGGGCGATTCGTTCAGCAGCCGCCAGTTTTCGACATCGATGCCGTCGATGAACAGATTGGGGTCGAACGAGGGCTGCGACACGAAGGCCAGCACTTCGCCGGTGGTGGGGTCCAGCGCCACCAGCGCGCCGCGCTGGTCGCCGAATGCTTCTTCGGCGATGCGCTGCAGGTCGAGGTCGATGGACAGCATGATGTCGGAGCCGGGCACCGGATCGGCCCGGCGCAGCGTGCGCACCGGGCGCCCGCTGGCGGTGACCTCGACTTCTTCGACGCCGGTCTGGCCGTGCAACTGCTCTTCCCAGCTTTTCTCGATGCCCTTCTTGCCGATGACGTCGGTGCCGCGGTAGTTGCCCAGCTGGCCGGCGTTTTCCAGGGCCTCGACGTCGCTTTCGGCGATGCGCCCGATATAGCCCACCACGTGGCCGGCCGTGGCGCCCTGGGGATATTCGCGCACCCAGCGGGCCCGCAGCTCGACGCCCGGGAACTCGTACGCGTGCGCCGCGAACCAGGCGGCTTCGGTTTCGTTGAGGTTATTGCGCAGCACCAGGCTGGCATAGCGGCTGGACTCGACCACGCGGCGCTTGAAGCGGCGCAGGTCGCCGGGGCTGACATACACCAGCGGCGTCAGGCGGTCGAGCAGCGTGTTGATGTCGCCGGCCTGCGCGGGCACCACTTCGAGCGTATAGGTGCGGTAATTGCGAGCCAGCACCTGGCCGTTGCGGTCGAGGATCTCGCCGCGGCGCGGCGCGATGGGCACCACCGCGATGCGGTTGCGGTCGGCGCGCTCGGACAGCCCCTCGTAGCGGTCGACCTGCAGGTACCAGAAGCGGCCCACCAGCACGCCGAAGCACACCAGCGCGAACAGGCCGCCCACCCAGGCGCGCAATCTGAACCGCTGCTTCTGCTGCTGGCCGGTTTTCTTGAACTCGAACATGGCGGGCGCGTGGAAAACCCGGCTTTAGACGGACGAAGATTCGGCGTCGTCGGCGCCCCGCTGCGGCAGGTGCAGCACCCAGCCCACCAGCGGCCAGATGGCCACGGTAAGCAGCACGCCCAGGGTCCAGCCCCAGCCCGGCCACTTGCCCGCCAGCCACGCCAGCAGCACCTGCTGCACCAGCCGGGCCAGGAAGAACACCGGCAACATGTGCATGGCCTGGCTCCAGAGGTCGAAGCGCTGCAGGCGGCGATGCAGCGCGACGGCGCCGTAGGCGACCAGCGTGTACGACAGCGCATGGCCGCCCAGCACGCTGGCGTCGTGCACGTCCATCAGCAAGCCGAAGCAGAACGCGGCCACCAGGCCGACGCGGCGGGGCTCGTGCACGCACCAGAAGGCCAGCACCAGCACCAGGATGTCGGGCGCGCTTTCCCATACGCGCCAGGGCAGCAGCGACAACAGCCAGGCCAGCAGCAGCGTGCCCCAGACGAACGCGCCGTGCGCCGGCCGCGCCAGGCTTTCGGGGCGCACATTGCCGGGCATGCGCAAGCGGCGCGCCGGCTGCCGTACCGTCTGGTTATTGTGATCCACCGGTATCGGCCTCTTGAAGATCGGATTGCGCACGGGCCACGTCGACCTGCAGCACCAGGAAGTGGCGGTAGCGCTCGGGATGGGCCAGCGGCTCGCAGATGGCGCGCGCAAAGCCCGACGCGGTGTCGCGTTCGACCGTCAGCACCTTGGCCACGGGCAGGCCGGCCGGGAACAGGCCGCCGACGCCGCTGGTGACGATGACATCGCCTTCGACGATGTCGGCATTGGCGGCCAGGTAGCGCACTTCGATGCGGCCCGGCGCATTCGAGCCGAAGGCGATCAGGCGCAGCCCGTTGCGCAGCACCTGCACCGGCACCGACACGCGTTCGTCGGTGACCAGCGCGGCTTCGGCCGCCATGGGCGTGACGCGCACGATCTGCCCGACCACGCCGCCTTCGTCGATGACCGGCATGCCCGGCGCCAGGCCCGCCTGGCTGCCCTTGTTGAACACCAGCCGCTGCTGGAAGCCGTTGGCCGGTTCATACAGGACTTCGACCACCACGGCCGCCTGCTCGACGGTGTCGGTCACCCCCAGCAGGCGGCGCAGCTGGGCGTTTTCGGCGGCCAGTTGCGCGGCATGGGTGGCCACCTGCGACAGTTCGATGCGCTGGCGCTGCAGGGCTTCGTTTTCGGTGCGGATGCGGTTGGCGGCGTTGACCCATTCGTTGACCTGCTGCACCAGGTCGCGCGGCGCCATGACGGCGCGCTGGAACGGATACAGGCCCACGGCGACCGCGCGGCGCAGGGGTTCGAGCACGTGCAGTTGGGAATCGAGGACCAGCAGCGCCAGCGACAGGGCGACCATGACGGCCAGCCGGACTTCTGCGGGCGGGCCGCGCCTGAACAGCGGTGGAGTCCCTTGACGTTGCATGAATACCGAACCCGGGCATCAGCCCGCAACCGCTGTGCCGGGCACCGCCGGCAAGGCGGCCCCCGGCGGGACGGACTTAATCGTTGATGAAAATGGCGCCCAGCTTTTCAAGGTGTTCGAGCGCTTCGCCGCAACCGCGCACCACGCAGGTCAGGGGGTCTTCGGCCACCACCACGGGCAGGCCGGTTTCTTCCTGGAGCAGGCGATCGAGATCGCGCAGCAGCGCGCCGCCGCCGGTCAGGGCGATACCCTTGTCGGTGATGTCGGCACCCAGTTCGGGCGGGGTTTGTTCCAGGGCGATCTTGACCGCCGAGACGATCTGGTTGAGCGGATCGGTGAGCGATTCGAGGATTTCGTTGGACGACACCGTGAAGCTGCGCGGCACGCCTTCGGCCAGGTTGCGGCCCTTGACTTCGATTTCGCGCACTTCGGACCCGGGAAACGCCGAGCCGATTTCTTTCTTGATGAGTTCGGCGGTGGGTTCGCCGATCAGCATGCCGTAATTGCGGCGGATGTAGTTGACGATGGCTTCGTCGAACTTGTCGCCGCCGACCCTGACCGAACCCTTGTACACCATGCCGCCCAGCGAGATGACGGCCACTTCGGTGGTGCCGCCGCCGATGTCGACCACCATCGAGCCGCTGGCGTCGGAAACCGCCAGGCCCGCGCCGATGGCCGCGGCCATGGGTTCTTCGATGAGATACACGTGCGAGGCGCCCGCCCCCAGCGCGGATTCGCGGATGGCGCGGCGTTCGACCTGGGTGGAGCCGCAGGGCACGCACACGATGATGCGCGGGCTGGGCGCCAGCATGTTGCGCGGGTGCACCATGCGGATGAACTGCTTGAGCATTTGCTCGGTGACCGTGAAATCGGCGATGACGCCGTCTTTCATGGGACGGATGGCCTCGATGTTGCCGGGCACGCGGCCGAGCATCTGCTTGGCTTCGTGGCCCACGGCCTGGATGATTTTCTTGCCGTTGGGCCCGCCTTCGTGGCGGATGGCGACCACCGATGGCTCGTCGAGCACGATGCCCTTGCCCCGGACGTAGATCAGCGTATTGGCGGTACCGAGGTCGATCGCCATATCGCTGGAAAAATAACTGCGCAGGAATCCGAACATGGGAGCTCAGCGAGATACAGGAATGAGGGCCGGACTGCGGCGGCGGGCCACAAGCCCAGCCCGCCGATCGAGTGCAGCGATTAAACCGTGAATGATAACTTATAATTTCCCCGGAAATAGCGCATAAATGCGGGCTATTCATGCTTTGTCACAGGGCCGGGCGGTGTAAAACCCGGGTCTTGCGGCGGCAGCCCGCCCTCCTTCGATTTTTCTCAGCTTCCCCCTCATGGCGCTCAATGAACAAGACGTGGCCCGCATCGCCCGGCTGGCCAGAATTGAACTGACTTCCGACCAGCGCAGCCGCGCCCAGGACGAACTCAACGGCATCCTGCACCTTATCGAGCGGCTGCAGGCCGCCGACACCCAGGGCGTCGAGCCGCTGGCCCACCCCCTGTCGGCCCACCAGGACATCGCCTTGCGCCTGCGCCCCGACGCCGTCACCGAGACGGCCTCCGAGGCGCGCCGCGACGAGCTGCTGGCCAATGCGCCGGACGCCCGCGACGGCCTGTTCCTGGTACCCAAGGTCATCGAGTAAGCCATGACGACTTCCGCCCTGCACACCCAATTCGGCGGCATCGCCGAACTGCGCGCCGCGCTCGCCCGGCGCCAGGTCAGCGCCCGCGAACTGGCGCAAAGCGCGCTGGACGCCGCCCTGGCCGCCAGCGCCCTGAATACCTTCCTGCACATCGACCCCGCCCAGACCCTGGCGCAGGCCGACGCGGCCGATGCCGCCCTGGCCGCCGGCACGGCCGGCCCGCTGGCCGGCGTGCCCATCGCCCACAAAGACGCCTTCGTCACCCGGGGCTGGCGCACGACCGCCGGCAGCAAGATGCTCGAAGGGTACGCCAGCCCCTTCGACGCCACCGTGGTGCAGCGCCTGCAGGCCGCGGGCGCCGTCTCGGTGGGCAAGCTCAACTGCGACGAGTTCGCCATGGGCTCGGCCAACGAAAACTCGGCCTACGGCCCGGTGCGCAACCCCTGGGACCCCCAGGCCGTGCCCGGCGGCTCGTCGGGCGGCTCGGCCGCCGCGGTGGCCGCGCGCCTGGTGGCGGCCGCCACCGGCACCGACACCGGCGGCTCGGTGCGCCAGCCGGCTTCCCTGTGCGGCGTCAGCGGCATCAAGCCCACCTACGGCACCGTATCGCGCTTCGGCATCGTGGCCTTCGGCTCCAGCCTCGACCAGGCCGGCCCGCTGGCCCCCAGCAGCCGCGACCTGCTCGAGCTGCTCGACCCCATGAGCGGTTTCGACCCCCACGACGCCACCAGCCTGGAAGCCTGCGACGGCGTGCCCAACGCGCCGGGCCGCATCCGCGCCGCCTACGAAACCGCCCAGGCGGGCTACGACGCGGCCGGCAGCCAGCCGCTGAAGGGCCTGCGCATCGGCGTGCCGCAAGAATATTTCGGCGCCGGCCTGGCGCCCGACGTGGCCGCGGCGGTCGAGGCCGCGCTGGCGCAGTTCGAGGCCCTGGGCGCCCAGCGCGTGGCGGTGTCGCTGCCGCGCACCGAACTGGCCATTCCCGCCTACTACGTGATCGCGCCGGCCGAGGCCTCGAGCAACCTGGCCCGCTACGACGGCGTGCGCTACGGCCACCGCGCGGCCGAATACGCCGACCTGAACCAGATGATCGCGCGTTCGCGCGCCGAAGGCTTCGGCGACGAGGTCAAGCGCCGCATCCTGATCGGCACCTATGTGCTGTCTCATGGCTACTACGACGCCTACTACCTGCAGGCCCAGCGCGTGCGCCGCCTGATCGCGCAAGACTTCCAGCAGGCCTATGCCGGCCAGTGCGACGTCATCATGGGGCCGGTGGCGCCCACCGTGGCCAAGAACCTGGGCGACAACCGCGACGACCCCACCGCCGACTGGCTGGCCGACGTGTACACGCTGGGCGTCAGCCTGGCGGGCCTGCCGGCGATGTCCATCCCGGCCGGGTTCGGCGCCGGCCGCCGCCCCGTCGGCCTGCAGATCATCGGCAACTACTTCGACGAAGGCCGCCTGCTGGCCATCGCCGACCGTTATCAACAAGTCACCGACTGGCACCGCCGCGTGCCCGGCCAGCAAGGCACCAAGCAATGAACTGGGAAATCGTCATCGGCCTGGAAACGCACACCCAGCTTTCCACCGACGCCAAGATCTTTTCGGGCAGCAGCACCCGCTTCGGCGCCGCGCCCAATACGCAGGCCAACGTGGTCGACCTGGCGCTGCCCGGCAGCCTGCCGGTCATGAACCGCGGCGCGGCCGAGCGCGCCATCCGCTTCGGTCTGGCGGTGGGCGGCACCGTGGCGCCACGCTCGGTGTTCGCGCGCAAGAACTACTTCTACCCCGACCTGCCCAAGGGCTACCAGATCAGCCAGTACGAGCTGCCGGTCGTGTCGGGCGGATCGCTGTCCTTCTTCGTGGGCGAAGAAGAAAAAACCGTCAACCTGACGCGCGCCCACCTGGAAGAAGACGCCGGCAAATCGCTGCACGACGACTACGCCCTGGCCAACGGCAACCCGGCCAGCGGCATCGACCTGAACCGCGCCGGCACGCCGCTGCTGGAAATCGTGACCGAGCCCGAAATGCGCTCGGCCGCCGAGGCCGTGGCCTACGCGCGCGCGCTGCACAGCCTGGTGGTGTGGCTGGGCATCTGCGACGGCAACATGCAAGAAGGCTCGTTCCGCTGCGATGCCAACGTGTCGGTGCGCCCGGTCGGGCAAAAGGAATTCGGCACGCGCACCGAAATCAAGAATGTCAATTCGTTCCGTTTTCTCGAGCGCGCCATTCTGTTCGAGGCGCGCCGCCAGATCGAACTGATCGAGGACGGCGGCACGGTGGTGCAGGAAACCCGCCTGTACGACGCCGACCGCGACGAAACCCGCAGCATGCGCAGCAAGGAAGACGCGCACGATTACCGCTACTTTCCCGATCCCGACCTGCCGCCGCTGGTGATTTCGCCCGAATGGGTCGAACAGGTGCGCGCCGGAATGCCCGAGCTGCCGGCCGCCCTGCGCGCCCGCTTCGAGCGCGACTACGGCCTGTCCGCCTACGATGCGGCCCAGTTGTCGGCCGGCCGCGGCCTGGCGAGCTATTTCGAAGCGGTGGCGGGCGCCCTGCCGGCGGCCCAGGCCAAGCAGGCCGCCAACTGGATCATGGGCGAGCTCGCCGCGGCCCTGAACCGCGAAGAAAAAGACATCGCCGACGCCCCGGTGCAGGCGCCCGCCCTGGCGGCCCTGATCGGCCGCATCGCCGACGGCACGATTTCGAACAAGATCGCCCGCGATGTGTTCGCGGCCATGTGGGCGGGCGAACAAGGCGGCCAGCCCGATGCCATCATCGAGGCGCGCGGCCTGAAGCAGATCAGCGACACCGGCGCGATCGGCGCCATGATCGACGAGGTGCTGGCGGCCAACCCCGCCATCGTCGCCGAATACCGGGCGGGCAAGCAGAAGGCCTTCAATTCGCTGGTGGGCCAGATCATGAAGGCGGCCAAGGGGAAGGCGAATCCGCAGCAGGTTAATGAGGTGTTGAAGCAGAAGCTCGACGGGTGAATTGACGACCTCGGTTGCTGGGGCTCTCGGTTCTATTGACGTCGTGGGAGGTGGCCGTGGGCGGGCGAGGCTTCACGGGGCCGGTCGGCCGCCTTCGCGTCCGACACCGCGTCGTCAACCTCGTCAGCCTGCGGCTTCCTTCGGTTTCCCTCGCTCGGCCCCGAGGCGCCCCGCCCGCCCACGGCCACCTCCCACGACTAGGCTTGGTTGTCAGGTGTCTGGCTCCCGCCAGGGTGCCAGACACCGCTCAACCGAAACAGCCTCGGCACGCAGCGGTGTCAGGCACCTGCGGAGCCTGACACCTGGCAATGTGTAAACCGAAGAAAGCCGCAGGCTGACGACGCGGTGTCGGCCGCACAACACCCCAAAAGAATGCCCTCGGAACAGCAGAGGATTCAAACCACCCCGTATTTGGCCCGGTAGGCCAGCACCGCCTCGCGGTTTCCCGCGAACTGGGCATCGTCCCGCAGCAAATCCAGGATATCCGCCAGCGAGGCAATGCTGATCACCGGCATCCCGTAGGTCTGGGCCACGTCCTGCACGGCTGAATGGGGCGACAGGGCGTCGTCGGGGCCGGCGCGTTCCTGGCGGTCCAGGGCGATCAGCACGGCGGCCGGCTCGGCGCCCGCGGCGCGGATGATGTCGACCGACTCGCGCACCGAAGTGCCGGCGGTGATCACGTCGTCGATGATGACCACCTTGCCTTGCAGCGGGGCGCCCACCAGGGTGCCGCCTTCGCCGTGGTCTTTGGCTTCTTTGCGGTTGAAGGCGAAAGGCACGTCGCGCCCGGCCATGCCCGGATGGCCCGCCAGGGCCACGGCCGTGGCCGTGGCCAGCGGAATGCCCTTGTAGGCCGGCCCGAACAGCATATCGAAGGCGATGCCCGAATCGAGCAGCGTCTGCGCGTAAAACTGCGCCAGCCGGCCCACCGAGGCGCCGCCGTTGAACAGGCCCGCATTGAAGAAATAAGGGCTGATGCGGCCGGACTTGACCTTGAAGCTGCCAAAGCGCAGCACGCCCTCATCGAGGGCGAAACGGACGAAGTCGGTAGAGGTGGCGGTAGCGGCGGCCATGCGGGGCGGGTTCCGAAAAGACGATGATGGTCCGGCATTTTAGCTTTCTTCATCGCGGCGCCCGGCGGCCGGAGCTTGCGCGGGCGGTACGCGTGTCGGTTAAAGTCGGCCCTTGGACCGGCGCCGGCCGGCCGCTTTTTTCAGGAGTTCCGTCGTGCTGCGCATTACCTCGATCAACCTCAACGGCATCCGATCCGCCTTCCGCAAAGGCCTGCAGCCCTGGATGCAGACCCACAGCGCCGATGTGCTGTGCCTGCAGGAAATCAAGATCGCCCACGACGATCTCACCGACGACCTGCGGCACCCGCCCGGCTATACCGGCCACTTCTGCCATGCCCTCAAGAAAGGCTACAGCGGGGTGGGCCTGTACCTGCGCAACGCGGCCGAGCGCGTGCAAACCGGCCTGAACTGCGAAGAATTCGATGCCGAAGGCCGCATCATCCGCGCCGACTGGCAGAACCTGTCGGTGATCAGCGCCTACCTGCCCTCGGGCTCCAGCGGCGACGAGCGCCAGCAGGCCAAGTACCGCTTCCTGGACGTGTTCGGCCCCTGGCTCGACGAACTGATGCACGAGCACCGGAAAACCGGCCGGGAATTCGTGATCTGCGGCGACTGGAACATCGCGCACAAGGAAATCGACCTGAAAAACTGGAAGGGCAACCAGAAAAACTCGGGCTTCCTGCCGGAAGAGCGCGCCTGGCTGACCGAGGTATTCGACCGGCGCGGTTTCGTCGACGTATTCCGCACCCTGGACGAACGGCCCGACCAATACACCTGGTGGAGCAACCGCGGCCAGGCCTGGGCCAAGAACGTAGGGTGGCGCATCGATTACCAGATCGCCACGCCGGGCATCGCGGCGCGCGCCCGCGGCGTCGCCATCTACAAAGACGAGCGTTTCAGCGACCACGCGCCGCTGACCATCGACTACGAAGCCGACCTGTAAGCTGCCCAGCGGGGCCGCCTAAAAATGGGGTCGTATTATTGGCCCCAACTGCCGGGATGTGCCGCGCCGCCCCCTGCGAATCGGACCGGTCCTAGGGGTGCCCCGCCCCGGCCGCCGCATGGTGTCCGGCGTCAAATAATAGGGACAGAATAATTTCCCCAGAGAAACCGGGCATTCCGGGCCGCCGGCAGGTCCGGAATACGGTTTATCCGGCTTTTCCAGGCATGTAGTGTCCCCAATTACAGGATTCCGTAAGCCCAATATCCATGCGGGTTTGCGGCCGATGGCGATTTTGCGCGGGCCGGATGTTGGCCCTACAATTGCGCACCGAACCAGTGCCGTTTCGCACTGACTTGGACCTCATTCGCACCACATCCGGGCAGTCCCGCACCGGCTTGCGGCGTTCCCAGGAGACCCCCTTGAAACTGCAGAGTCTAGATGACTTTCTGCGCCAGGTCGCCGCGCGCGACCCGCAGCAACCCGAATTCATGCAAGCTGTACACGAAGTCATGTCCAGCTTGTGGCCCTTTTTACAGCAGCACCCGCATTACGCCGAGTACGCCCTGCTCGAGCGGCTGGTCGAACCCGAGCGCGTGATCCAGTTCCGCGTGTGCTGGACCGACGACCAGGGCCAGTCCCGCGTCAACCGCGCCTTCCGCGTGCAGCACAGTTCGGCCATCGGGCCGTTCAAGGGCGGCATGCGCTTCCACCCGTCGGTGAACCTGTCGGTGCTGAAGTTCCTGGCCTTCGAGCAGACCCTGAAAAACGCCCTGACCACGCTGCCCATGGGCGGCGGCAAGGGCGGTTCCGATTTCGACCCCAAGGGCAAGTCCGACGCCGAAGTCATGCGCTTCTGCCAGGCGCTGATGATCGAGCTGCACCGCCACCTGGGCCCGGACACCGACGTGCCCGCCGGCGACATGGGCGTGGGCGCGCGCGAAGTCGGTTTCATGGCCGGCATGATGAAAAAGCTGTCCAACTCGGCCGCCAGCGTGTTCACCGGCAAGGGCCTGACCTTCGGCGGCAGCCTGATCCGCCCCGAAGCCACCGGCTACGGCACGGTGTACTTCGCCGAAGAAATGCTCAAGCGCGAAGGCCTGTCGTTCGACGGCCTGCGCGTGTCGGTGTCGGGCTCGGGCAACGTGGCCCAGTACGCCATCGAAAAGGCCATGACGCTGGGCGCGCGCGTGGTCACGGTGTCCGACTCGGAAGGCACGGTCATCGACGAGGCCGGCTTCACGCACGAAAAACTGGCCGCGCTGATGCACCTGAAGAACGACCTGCGCGGCCGCCTGGCCGAATACGCCGGCCAGTTCAAGCTGACCTACGCCGCCGGCAAGCGCCCGTGGCACGTGCCGGTCGACGTGGCCCTGCCCTGCGCCACGCAGAACGAGCTGGAAATCGACGATGCCCGCGCCCTGATCGCCAATGGCGTGAAGTGCGTGGCCGAAGGCGCCAACATGCCGTCCACCCTGGAAGCCGCCACGGCCTTCATCGACGCGGGCGTACTGTATGCCCCGGGCAAGGCCAGCAACGCCGGCGGCGTGGCCGTCTCGGGCCTGGAAATGAGCCAGAACGCCATCCGCCTGGCCTGGACCCGCGACGAAGTCGACCAGCGCCTGCACGCCATCATGCGCGACATCCACGAAAACTGCGTGCGCCACGGCCAGGGCCGCGGCACCGCCGTCAACTACCTCGACGGCGCCAACATCGCCGGCTTCGTCAAGGTGGCCGACGCGATGCGCCAGCAAGGCTTGTATTGAGGCAGTGCCCGGCCAGGTGGGGGACACCCGGCCTGGCCAGGTGTCTGACTCCCGCAGGGTGTCAGACACCGTTGGATCTGAATGGCTGGTGCACACTTCGGTGTCTGACACCTTCGGAGTCAGACACCTGATCTGCCCGCCTTACCGCTCGCTAATGCCAGTCGTCGCGGTACACGAAGCGCGGCATCTGCCAATTGAAGCGCAGCGCCAGCAGGCGGAAGGCCAGGCCTACGGCCAGCGCCACCGGCACCGCCGCGTTGGGCGACAGGCCCGCCGCCAGCAACCCCATGTACAGGCCGCCCGTCACCAGGGACACGCTGGCGTAGAGTTCTTTGCGGAACAGCAACGGCACGTCGTTGCACAGCACGTCGCGCAGCACCCCGCCGGCGCAGCCGGTGATCATGCCGCTGATCAGTACGATACTGACCGGCAGTTGCATCTGCTGGGCGACCTTGCAGCCGATGACCGTGAAAGCCACCAGCCCCACCGCGTCCAGCAGCAAGAACAGGCTGCGCAGGCGCCGCATCAGCGGCGCCCCCAGCGCGGTCAGCAGCGCCGCGCCGGCCGTCATGCCCAGGTATTCGGGGTGCGCCACCCAGGTCAGCGGATAGTGGCCCAGCAGCACATCGCGCAGCGACCCGCCGCCCAGCGCGGTGACGCAGGCGATGATGCACACCCCCATCCAGTCCATGTCGCGGCGGCCCGCCGCCAGCGCGGCCGTCATCGCCTCGGCCACGATGGCGACCAGGTACAGCGCGTGCAGCAATAAGGTGGACGTTTCAGCATGCATGGCAATCTCGCGGACAACGCGCGCGGGCCGTCAGGCCGGCGGCTCCAGCGCGTCGATGGTGCGGCGCTGGCTCCAGAGCAGCAGCAGGCCCGGCACCGCGATGACCACCGTCAGCATGAAGAAACCGGGCCAGCCCAGGCTGTGCACCAGCGGCGGCGTCAGGGGCCCCGCCAGATAGATGCGGCCGACCGCCGACAGGGCCGACAGCAAGGCGAATTGCGTGGCCGAAAAGCGGTGCTGGCATAGCGCCATCAGCAAGGCCACGAACGACGCGGTGCCCAGCCCGCCGCACAGGTTCTCGATGCCCACCGCGGCCGCCATCAGCCAGATGCTCTTGGGGCTGACGGCCAGCACCCAGTAGCCCAGGTTGGAAATGGCCTGCAGAATGCCGAACGCCATCAGCGAGCGGTACAGGCCCCAGCGGGCCATCAGCGAGCCGCCGGCCAACGCGCCGACGATGGTGGCCGCCAGCCCCAGCACCTTGTTTACCGTGCCGACCTGGGTGGGGTCGAAGCCGGCGCCGCGGATCAGGAAGGTCGTGGACAGCGCTCCCGCGAAGGCATCGCCCAGCTTGTACAGCACGATCAGGGCCAGCACCGTGTAGGCGCCGCGCCGGCTGAAGAATTCGCGGAACGGCTCGACCACCGCCAGGCCCAGGCTGCGCGGCGCGCTGGCGGGCTGTTCGGGCTCGGGCGCCCATAGGGTCGCCAGCGCGCAGGCCAGCATCAGCACGCCCATCAATACATAGGTGGCGCCCCAGCCCAGCCACTGGTCGGCAATGATCAGCGCCAGCCCGCCCGACACCACCATGGCCAGCCGATAGCCCAGTACCTTGATGGCCGCGCCCGCGCCGCGCTCTTCGCGGCGCAGCACGTCGGTGCAATAGGCGTCGAAAGCGATGTCCTGGGTAGCGGAAAAGAACGCCACCGCCACGGCCAGCAAGGCCAGCGGCAGCAGCGCCGAGGCCGGCGACAGCGCGCCCATGGCCATGATGGCGGCCGCCAGCAACAACTGCGTCACCAGCATCCAGCCGCGCCGGCGCCCCAGCAGCGGCGGCACATAGCGGTCGACCAGCGGCGCCCACAGGAACTTCAGCGTATAGGCCGACCCCACCAGGGTAAGAAAGCCGATTTGTTCGAGCGATACGCCATCGACCGTGGCCCAGGCCTGCAGCGTGCCGCCGGTCAGGGCCAGCGGCAGCCCGCTGGCGAACCCCAGCACCAGCAGGGGCGCGACCCGGCGGCTGAAATAGACATGGGATGCGGCGGAAATAGACAGCTCCTGCAATGGCGGCGCGGGCCGCGCCGGACACGGCATATTAACCAATGGCCGCCGATCGGGGACGCCGTGGATCCGGCTTTGCCGGTCCGCCAGCGTCGCCCCCTTGAGGGGGAAGCGCGCAGCGCTTCGGGGGTGGGACTTTCACTTCAGGCTCCGCAGGTGCCTGACACCGCTGTGTGCCTTGGCTGTTTCAATCGTACGGTGTCAGGCACCTGCGGAGCCTGACACCCGATCAACCAACCCGATCATCGCCCGGCGGCGTAGCGGTACACCGCCAGGGTGCTGCGCCAGCCCGGCAGCACCGTGATTTCGCGGCCTTCGTGGAAGGTGGCGCGCTCGAGGATGCGCAGGCCCAGATCGGCGGCCAGGCGCTCGAAATCGCGCAAGGTGCACAGGTGGATATTGGGCGTGTTGTACCACTGGTACGGCATCTGGCCCGTTACCGGCATGCGTCCGCGCAGGATCGACCAGCCGTGCGGCCAGTAGCCGAAGTTGGGAAACGACACGATGCCGTAGCGCGCCACCCGCGCCATCTCGCGCAGGATGTGTTCGGTGCGGTGCATGGACTGCAGCGTCTGCGACAGCACCACGGTGTCGAACTGCTTACTGTCGAACAGCGCCAGCCCGTCTTCCAGGTTCTGCTGGATGACCTCGACGCCGCGCCGCACGCAGGCGATGACGTGGTTGTCGTCGATCTCGACGCCGGCGCCGCTGACCTGCCGCTGGTCGCGCAAATGCGCCAGCAGCGCTCCGTCGCCGCAACCCAGGTCGAGCACCCGGCTGCCGGGCTCGACCCAGCTGGCGATGCGGACCAGGTCGGGACGCATATCGGCCGCGCGGCCGGGGTGGGCGGATACAGGGTTCATGCGGGGCATCCTTCGGCGCGGGCCGGCGCGGCGGCCGCAGCTTCCTGGCCGTCCAGGCCGAGTTCGCGCGCGATACGTTCGTAATAGCCGCGCATCACGGCGTGATAGCGCGCGTCGTCGAGCAGGAAGGCATCGTGGCCGTGCGGCGCGTCGATTTCGGCATACGTCACCGGACTGCCGTTTTTCAGCAGCGCGCGCACGATCTCGCGCGAGCGCTCGGGCGGGAAACGCCAATCGGTGGAAAACGACACCAGCAGGAAATCCGCCCGCGCCGGCTGCAGGGCGCGCGCCAGGTCGCCGCCGGTGCCGCGCGCCGGATCGAAATAATCGAGCGCGCGGGTGATCAGCAAATACGTGTTGGCGTCGAAGTAGCGCGAGAATTTCTCGCCCTGGTAGCGCAGGTACGATTCGACTTCGAACTCGACGTCGTAGCCGTAGCGGTACGCCCCGCCCTCGGCGGGCTCGCGCTGGGTGCGGCCGAATTTTTCGGCCATGTCGTCGTCGGACAAATACGTGATGTGGCCGATCATGCGCGCCACCGACAGGCCGTGGCGCGGCACGGTGTTGTGCGCGTAATAGTCGCCGCCGTGGAAGTCCGGGTCGGTGATGATGGCGCGCCGCGCCACTTCGTTGAAGCCGATGTTCTGCGCCGACAGGCGCGGCGTGCTGGCGATGACGATGCAGTGGGCGACGCGCTCGGGGCAGGTAATGGCCCAGCTCAGGGCCTGCATGCCGCCCAATGAACCGCCCATGACCGCGGCGAAGCGTTCGATGCCGAAATGGTCGGCCAGGCGCGCTTGCGCGTGCACCCAGTCTTCGACCGTCAGCACCGGAAAGGCGGCGCCCCAGGGATGCCCGGTGGCCGGGTTGATGCTGGCCGGCCCGGTGGATCCGAAGCACGATCCCAGGTTGTTGACCCCGATCACGAAGAAGCGATCGGTATCCAGCGGCTTGCCGGGGCCCACCATGTTGTCCCACCAGCCGATATCCTTCGGATCGTCGGCGGCCGCGCCGGCCACGTGGTGTGAGGCGTTCAGGGCATGGCACACCAGCACGGCATTGTTGCGCCGGGCGTTCAGGGTGCCGTAGGTCTCGACCGCGAGTTCGTACGACTGCAGCACCTGGCCGCTGGCCAATTGCAGGGGTTCGTCGAAGCGGATGAGCTGGGGGGTGACGATGCCCACCGAACCGGGTTCGGCAGGGGCAGTGACGGCGCCGGGGGCAAGCCCCCCGGCCGGAGCAAGCACGGGAGCGGTCATACGGACCTCTTTAGCTGGATTTATAGAGGCGCCCGCAAGCGGATCAGGCAAATCGGCGCCGGTTGAATGTTCAAGAGTTTAGCACTGCCGGGGGATGAGGTCGGACCTACCAGGTGTCCGACTTCCTTCTGCCAGGTGTCCGACTCCCGCAGGGTGTCGGACACCGCCGTGTGAAAGAGCCCGCGCGCGCTTCGGTGTCCGACACCCTTGCGGGAGTCGGACACCCGGGTAGCCCTTGTAGCCCCTATTGGATGCCGGCCTTGTCGAGTATGTCTTTCCAGAAGGCCACGTCTTTGGCCAGACGGTCGCTGAACGGCGCAGGGGCCTCGTAGGCCGCCGAAATGCCGCCCGTGCTCGCGTACTGCTGGAAGTCGGGCTGCCGGACGGCGTTGTCGATGGCGTCCGCCAGGCGATCGCGCACCGCCGCCGGCAGGTTCCGGGGTGCGAAAATGCCGAACCAGCCGGTGACTTCAAGACCCGGCATATTGGATTCGGCCAGGGTGGGCACGCCCTCGAAGGCGGGATTGCGGTGCAGCGACGTCACGGCCAGGGCGCGCAGCTTGCCGCTCTTGACCGCGGGCTCGGCGGTGCTGGCCACTTCGAACGTGAAGTCCACCACGCCGGCCATCAGGTCTGCCAGCGCGGGAGCGGACCCCTTGTACGGGACATGCAGAAACTGCGCCCCGCTGCGCTGCGCGAACAGTTCAGCCGACACGTGCGCCGTGCCGCCGACCCCCGACGACGAATAAGACAGGGCGCCCGGATGCGCGCGGGCATGGCTGATCAGCGCGTCGAGGCTGGTAAAGGGCGAATCCCGGGGCACCAGCAAAACCAGCCCGTACTCGACGAACCGCGCCACGGGCGTGAAATCGTCGATGGGGTCGAAAGCCTGGTCGGTGTTCAGGACGGGAGAAATCGCCATGACCGGCGTGGTGGCAAGCGCGACGGTGTAGCCATCGGCGGGCGCCTTGGCCAGCTGGTTCATGGCGATCATGCCCGATACGCCGGGCTTGTTCTCGACCACGACCGGCTGGCCCAGTTGCCCGCTTAGCAGCGAACCCAGCCGCCGGGCGGCAATATCGGTGGGGCCGCCGGCGGCATAGCCCACCAGCAGGCGGATGGGCCGGCTCGGATAGGCGTCGGCGGCCTGCGCGGGCAGGACCCAGGCGGCGAGCACCAGCGTGGCCGCCGCGGCAAGCAAGCCGCGCCAGGATGGGGCCCGGCGCCCCGCTTTCCGGAAACTGCCGCGCATGATGTGTTCTTTGGTCTGTCGAGGGTTCACAGGGTGACGCCCGCCGTTTCAATGACGTGCTTCCATTTTTTTTGCTCGCGCGCGATGCGCGCGCGCAGTTCGTCGGGCGTATCGGTGAGCACGGTGTAGCCCATTTCCGCGATGCGCTGCCGGGTGGCGGGCACCGCCATGGCCGCGCCGAATACCTCGGACAGGCCCGCGATGGTTTCGGGGGGCGTACCGGCGGGCGCCAGCACATAGTTGATGGCGCCGGATTCGAACCCGGGCAGCGATTCGGCAATGGTGGGAACGCCCGGCAACGCGGGGTGGGGAGCCGCGCTGCCCGTTCCCAGGACGCGCAGCGCGCCGGAACGGATATACGGCAGCACCGTGGAAATCGTATCGATGGTCAATTGCACCCGGCCCGCGACGAGATCGGTCATGGCGGGAGCGCTGCCCCGATAGGGCACGTGCGTCATCTGCACGCCCGCCATCAGTTTGAACATTTCTCCGGACAGGTGCGAGCTCGATCCCTGCCCCGAACTCGAAAAATTCAGTTGCTGCGGGTTTTGCTTGGCCAGCGCGATAAGTTCGGCGACCGTGGTGGCCGGAACGCTTGGATGGACGACCAGCACATTGGGCGCCTCGAACAGCGGCGCCACGGCCAGGAAGGCATCGGGATCGTAGGGAAGCGACTTGAACAGGTATGGGTTGGTAAGCTGCGTGCCCGGCGTGGCCATGAGCAGGGTGTAGCCATCGGGCACCGCCTTGCTGACGAAGTCGGCCGCCACGACGCCGCCGCCGCCCGGCTTGTTCTCGACGATGAACGTCTGGCCGAGCCGCTGCGTGGCCGGCTCGCTGATCAGCCGCGCAAACATGTCCGAGGCGCCGCCCGCCGCAAAGGGCACGATGAATCGAACCGGCCGCTCGGCGCGCCATGCTTCGGCGGCACGGGCCAGGGCCGGAAGGCCCAGATGCGCAAGCGCGCCGCTAGCGCCCAGCCAGACACAAAACCTGCGTCGCGAGTTCATAGCGTTGTCTCCTGTTGGGGATGGCGTGACGAACGCACGGGCCATCATTGATTTATGTGGGCATATCTTATCCAAGGGCCGCGCGCCGTCGGAGGCCCCGAAACGTATACCTGGATTGCTTTTCCGGCATGCCTGAATCGGCGTGCGGCCCGCGTTGCCACGCTAAACTTTTGCCCTGAAGTTTCCAATCACCATGCCGTGCCGGCGGGAAGGACGAGCGATGAAGCGTTTCGAGAACAAGGTCGCGCTGATCACCGGGGCCGCGCACGGCCAGGGCGCCGAAGAAGCCCGGCGCTGGGTCGACGACGGCGGGTTCGCGTTCATCGCCGACGTCGACGATGCCGCGGGCCAGCGGCATGCCGCGGCCCTGGGCGCCAACGCCGCGTACCTGCACCTGGACGTCGCCAACGAAGACGACTGGATCAAGGCCATGGCGGCGGTAACCGCCTGGGGTCCGCTGCACGGGCTCGTCAACAACGCGGCAATCTACCGGCCGCAACCCCTGCTCGAAACCACCGTCGAATCATTCGACCAGCATGTGCAGATCAATCTGCGCGGCTGCTTCCTGGGCATGAAATACGGCGCCCAGGCCATGGCGCGCCATGGCGGCGGATCGATCGTCAATATTTCTTCGTCGGCCGGGCTGCGGGCTTCGCCCGGCTCTTTCGCCTATTGCGCCACCAAATGGGGGGTTCGCGGCATGACGCTGTCGGCGGCGGCAAGCCTCGCCGCGCAGGGCATACGCGTCAACGCGGTGTATCCAGGCCCCATCGCCACGGACATGCTCAAGGTGCGCAGCGCCGAGCAGCTGGCCGAACGCCTGAAGCGCGTCCCGCTCGGGCGCATGGGCACGCCGGGTGAAGTGGCCGCCATGGTGCTGTTCCTGCTTTCCGACGACAGCGCCTACATGACCGGCGCCGAAATCGCCGTCGACGGAGGCGTTGCGCTCTGAGCCCGGAGCGGGCGGGTTGATATAGACTGAGCGCTCTTTATCGTGCGCGCCCGCCAGCTCATGTCGATCACCGCCTCCACCGCGTGGGATATGGCCCACCTGCTGTCTTTTGTAACGGTCGCCCGTACCGGCAGCCTGAAGTCCGCCTCGTCGGTGCTGGGCATTCCCCAGCCCGCCATCAGCCGCCATATCGCCAAGCTCGAAGCCCAGTGCAATGGCCGGCTGTTCGGGCGCACGGGGCGCGGCATGACGCTGACCGAGCTCGGCACGCGCGTGTTTCCCAGGGTGGAAACCCTGCTGGCCGACGCCGGCGCCCTGTCGCAAGAAGTCGCGGAATCGGCCGGCATTCCCTTCGGCGACGTGCGCATCGGCGCGCTGCCCTCGCACTACCTGACCATCATCGTGCCGCTGGTGCTGCAAATGCGGCGCAGCTATCCCGGCATCAAGCTGCACATTTTCGAAGGTTCGGGCGGACAAATAGACCAGTGGCTGGTGTCGGGCCATCTCGACATCGGAATGCCCTACCGCTACGGCAAGCCCAGCCCCAGCGACGCCGACACCTTGATCACGCTGGGCTCATGCCTGATCGGCCCGGCGGGCGATACCCTGACGCAGGCCGGCGAACTGCCCTTTGCCAGGCTCGATCGCCTGCCGCTGGTGTTGCCCAGCGCGCCCAGCGGCGTGCGCATGCTGCTCGACCAGCTGGCCAAACGCGCCAACATCGCGCTCAACGTCATCGTCGAGGCCGATTCGACGCAGCTGCAAAAGGCCATCGTGGAAACCGGCGAAGCCTACACCGTGCTGCCGCGCCATCCGGTGGCGGCCGAGCTGAAAACCGGCCGGCTGCAGGCCGCAACGCTGGTCGACCCCGTCATCGAGCGGCGCGTCGTACTGGCAATGACCGCCGTGCGCCCGTCGTCGCTGGCCGTACGCACCGTTGCCGCGGCGGCCCGCGGCCTGTATCTCAGCGAAGCCGTCCAGCGCGCGATGCAGGCCGATGCCGACGCGCCGGCCCCGTGAACGCGGGGCCGGCTGGGCCGGGCGCCTTTCGAATCCGCGCTAGCCGGGCAGCCCGAGTACGGCCTTGGCCAGGATATTGCGCTGGATTTCGTTGCTGCCGCCATAAATGGTGGTGATCGACGAGTTATAAAGCCGGCCGGCCGGCGAAATCATGACGCCCTGCCACGGTATCGAGCCGGCATTGCCGCCCGGCTCGTTGGCGGCTTCCACGCACATCATGGCAAGCCGCGAGTAAGTTTCCGACGCCCATATCTTCAACAGGGACACGCTGGGCGGCAGCGTGCCGCCATGCTTCACGATGGCCGCGTAGTTGGCGAAGAGCGCCTGCAGGTCGCTGACGTCCAGCGCCGCCTCGTTGTAGCGCTCGACGAACGCCGGGTCCCGCCAGGCGGATCTTTCTTCCGGCGCCGCCCCGAACGCCCCGTTCATGTCGCCCAGCAATCGCAGCTGGTTCAGCGCGTAGCGCGCCTGGTTCGGGCTGCCCACGAACAACCGCTCGAAGTCGAGCAGGGCTTTGGCGATGGTCCATCCCTGGTTCATGTCGCCGACCAGGTTCTTGCGCGGCACGCGCACGCGGTCGAAGAACACTTCGCAGAATTCTTCTTCGCCGCCTATGTTCTTGATCGGCCTGACCGTAATGCCCGGCCGGTCGAGCTCGGTCAGCAGGAAACTGATGCCGGCCTGCTTCTTGGCGGTTTTGTCGGTGCGCACCAGCATGAAAATGTGGTTGGCGTCCTGGGCCAGCGTCGTCCAGATTTTCTGGCCGGTCACCACGAAATCGTCGCCGTCGATGACCGCTTCGGTGCGCAGCGACGCCAGGTCCGAGCCCGCATTGGGCTCGGAATAGCCCTGGCACCACACGTGCTCGCCGGACAGGATGCGCGGCAGATAATAGGCCCGCTGTTCGGCGGTGCCATGCTTGATGAGCACCGGCCCGATGTTGATGATGCCCTGATCGGGCGCGCGCGCCACCCCGTAGGCTTCCATTTCTTCGATGAAGGCGATGAGCTTGTCGGGCTCGAGCGCCATGCCGCCGTGTTCGCGCGGCCACGCGGGCGCGATCCAGCCCTGCCGCGAGAGGGTCAGATACCAGTCGCGCATGTCGTGCCAGTGCAGGCGCTTTGCGGGATTGCGCAGCCGTTCCGGATAATTGAGGCGCACGAACTGGCGGACCTGCCGGCGGAACTCGGCCTCGGGCATGGCGTTCCAGTCGGTTTCCGGCGGCGCGATGGCCACCGCGGCTTGCGGCTCGTCATGGGCCGCTTGCGGCGGCGCGAGCGACAACGGCGCCGCCAGCAGGCGGTTTTCGCGCACGCCGCCCAGCCATGCCGCCAGATGCAGGGCCCGCTTCAGGTACAGGCCTATGTCCAGTTCGTCGGTATAGCCGATGGCCCCGTGGAACTGGATGGCCAGCCGGGCCATGTGCAGCGCGGCATGACCACAGCGCGCCTTGACCCGCGCGCAGCGCGCGCCGTACGACGCCTCGGCGCCAGGCGCCGTCGCGCCCTCTGACGCGCCGCCGAACTCGGCCACGAACTCGTCCAGCGCCGCGCGCGCCAGTTCGATCTGCAGCAGTGCGTCTACCATGCGATGCTGCAGCGCCTGGTTCGCGCCGATGGGCTTGTTGAACTGGACGCGCGTTTTCAGGTAGGCCAGCGTTTCCTCATACGTTTTCTGGGCAATGCCCAGCAGCTCGGCGGCCTGCGCCGCGCGCGTGTCTTCAATGGCGCGCGCGACGGCCGCCCGGGCGGCCTCGCCGCGGGCAAGAATGTTTTCGGCGGGCACGCGCACGCGATCGAAGCCAAGCGTGAGCACCATGCCGCCATCGGCCCGTTCGCACGCCTCGACCCGGAGCCCGGCGCTGCCGGCCGGCACCAGGCAGAGCAGGGCCGTGTCGCCCTCGGCCGCGGCCACCAGCCACCCGTCGGCGCCGTCGGGGTACACCCATTGCTTCTGCCCGGTCAAGAGCACATCGGCGCCGTCTTTTTCGGCTGGTAGCGCCGATTGCCCGGGCCGCGCCTGGCCTGTTTCGTCTTGCCAGGCCAGGCCGAGCACGGCGGCGCCGCTGGCCAGGTCGCTCAGCAAGGCGTTACGGCGGGGCGCGGACGGCAGCGGCAACAAGGCGGCGGCGGCCATGAAGCCGCCTGCCAGAAACGGTTCGGGCAACGGATGCCGGCCGATTTCCCCCACAATGGCGAAGACCTCTCGCATGCCCATGCCCAGGCCGCCCAGCGATTCCGGAATGCGCAGACCGGTCCAGCCGGACTCCGCCAGTTGGGTCCAGACTGCGCGTTCGTATCCCGGCCGCGTGCCGCGCAGCGCGCGCAAGCGGCTCATGGGGCTGGCGGCAGCCAGAAAGGCGCCCGCGCTGTCCTGAAACGCCCGCGCAGTTTCGGCGGGATCGACGTCGGTCATGGCCACGGTATTCATGGTCGGAATTCCTTCTTCAAAGAGACTCATTCTGGCGACGAGTCTACGAGAACGCCCTTGCCAACACCATGTCCCGAGCCGCAATCCAGGTATGCCGCTGGGAAAAGGCGGCGTGCGCGGAAAATGCCGGCCGCGCGGCGTCCGTCCGTCGACATGTACGTTTGGCATATCTGGATTACACCGCCGCCCATAGCGCCGGGCATTGCGGTTCTCTAGACTTGAAGGCCATTCGGAATGGCGCGCCGCCGCGGCGGCGAACACAGTAGGAGTCCGCGTTGACCGCTATGCTTAAGCACATCAAAGTCCTGGACCTGAGCCGGGTCCTGGCCGGCCCCTGGTCGAGCCAGATACTGGCCGACCTGGGCGCAAACGTGATCAAGGTCGAACGCCCCGGCGGCGGCGACGACACCCGGGCCTGGGGGCCGCCGTTTCTCAAGGACAGCAACGGGGCGGAAACGCGCGAAGGCGGGTATTTCCTGGCGGCGAATCGAGGCAAGCGGTCCATGACGCTGGACTTGAAAACGCCCGAAGGCCAGGCCATCGTCAAGAAAATGGCGTCCGAAGCCGATGTGCTCATCGAGAACTACAAGGTCGGTACGCTCGAGCGCCTGGGCCTGGGTTACGAACAACTGGCCGCCCTCAACCCCGGCCTGATCTACTGTTCGGTAACGGGCTTCGGCCAGACCGGCCCGCGCCGCGCCGAACCCGCGTACGACTTCCTGGTACAGGCCATGGGCGGGCTCATGAGCGTTACCGGCGAACGCGACGATCTTCCCGGCGGCGGCCCGCAAAAGGTGGGCGTGCCCATCGTCGACATGGTCACCGGCGTGTATGCCGCCGTGGGCATACTGGCGGCGCTGGCCGGCCGTACCCAGACCGGGCGGGGCCAGCACATCGACCTGGCCATGCTCGACGTGCAGGTCGGCCTGCTCTGCAACCAGGGCATGAATTACCTGCTGGCGGGCAAAGTGCCGCGCCGAACCGGTACCGCCCATCCCAATATCCAGCCGCAACGCACTTTTACCTGCAAAGACGGCCAGATCGTCCTGGTGGTGGGCAACGACGGGCAATTCGCGGCCTTGTGCAAAGTGCTGGGCCGCCCCGACCTGGCCGCGGACCCGCGTTTCCAGACCAATGGCCAACGGGTGGTGCACCAGGCGGCGCTCGATCCCATCCTGGACGACATCCTGATCCAGCGCGACCGCTCGCATTGGCTGCAAGCGCTTGGCAAGGCCGGCGTGCCCGCGGGCTCCATCAATTCCGTTCCCGAGGTATTCGCGGAAGAACAGGTGCGCCACCGCGAAATGCTGCGCCACCTGCCCCACCCTCTGGCGGGACAAGTCCCGCAGATCGCGTCGCCGCTGCGGTTTTCGGACGCGCCCTCCAACAGTTCCATGGCTCCGCCGCTGCTGGGCCAGCATACAGACGAAATTCTGCAGGAACTGGGCTATTCGAAAACGGACATCGACGCGCTGCGCGAGCGCGCCGTGCTATAGCCCGGCCGATCGATCGCGCCGCCCCTTCCCACGCCCTCTCTCGAAAAGGAAACCGCATGAACGAC
Source organism: Bordetella petrii (assembly GCA_017745595.1). Taxonomy (GTDB): domain Bacteria; phylum Pseudomonadota; class Gammaproteobacteria; order Burkholderiales; family Burkholderiaceae_B; genus Bordetella_A; species Bordetella_A petrii_C. The sequence continues at coordinate 151,561 of WMBV01000003.1, read as the reverse complement.
AACATCGTCTCTACGCTTGGCAAGTATGAACAACTGACTGTCCAGCTCGATGGCCACGTCGCCATCGTGCTGATGAACAACGCACCGGTCAATGCGCTGAGCCGCACCATGATGCTGGAGCTGGCCCGCGTCATGGATGTCATCTCCGAAACCGACAGCGTGCGCGCCGTCCTGCTGTCGGGCGAAGGGAAAATTTTCTGCGCCGGCGCCGACCTGAAAGGCCGCGGCGACATCATCAAGGGGCCGGGCGACCTGCCCCTGCACTCGCGCAACACGCGCGAGTGCTTCCACGCGATACGCGAATGCGCCAAGCCGGTAGTGGGCGCCATCAACGGCGCGGCGCTCGGGGCGGGCCTGGCCATCATGGCTTCGTGCGATGTGCTGGTGGCGGCATCCGACGCCAAGGTGGGGCTGCCGGAAATCGACGTCGGCCTGCTGGGGGGCGGCCGGCACGGCATGCGCCTGTTCAGCCATTCCCGCCTGCGGCACATGATGCTGACCGGCATGCGCATCGACGGCGATGAACTGTATCGGCTGGGCATCGTCGAAGCCAGCGTCCCCGTCGAGAAAATCCGCGAGGCCGGGCTGGAAATCGCGCAGAGAATCGCGTCCAAGAGTCCGCTGGGTACCCGCCTGGCCAAGCAGACCCTCAACGCCATCGAAGAAATGAGCCTGCGCGACGGCTATCGCTACGAGCAGGACATGACGGCGGCCATCGCCCAGACCGACGATGCCAAAGAAGCGCAGCAAGCCTTTCGCGAAAAGCGCGCGCCGGTATTCAAAGGCCGTTGAGCCCCTGGCCGGCCACGACGGGTATCGGGGCAACGAATCCGAACCACTCTACAACAGGAGACTACATCTATGCGTCGCATCCTCAGCACCCTGTGCATCGCCCTGGCGGTCCAGGCGGGCGCCACCGCCGCGGAATTTCCCGGCAAGCCCGTCCAGATCGTCGTTCCGTATTCACCCGGCGGCCTGACCGACAACATCGCCCGCCTTTATGCCGAACGCCTGGCCGCCCGCTGGCAACAGCCCGTGGTGGTCGAGAACAAACCCGGGGCGGGCGCCTCGCTCGGGGCGGCGTACGTGTCGCGGTCAGACCCCGACGGCTACACCCTGCTGGTGGGCAGCGTCGGCATGGTCACCAACCCGTATATGTTGAAAACCATGCCCTACGATCCGAAGACGCTCGCGCCCCTGGGCCGGATCGCACTGGCGCCCAATGTGCTCTATGTACATCCTTCCCTGCCGGTCAAGACGGTGGGCGAGCTCATCGCGTATGCCCGCGCCAACCCGGGCAAGGTCAGCTTCGCGTCGTCCGGCATCGGTTCCAGCCCGCACCTGGCGGCGGAACTCTTTGCCAATCGCGCGAAGATCGACGTGCTTCAGGTGCCCTACAAGGGCACCGGCGCGGCCATCGCCGATTTTCTGGGCGGCCAGGTCAACGCATACTTCGACACCATGCAGTCCATGACCTACGCCGACGCCGGCAAGATCCGCGCGCTGGGGGTCGCCACCAGCCAGCGCCTGCCCGACCGGCCCGACCTGCCCACCGTCAACGAGGCCGGCGGCCTGACGGACATCATTTCCAGCAGCTGGTTCGGCTTCTATTTGCCGGCCGGAGTACCCGAGGCCGTGCGCCAGAAAATCGAGAACGACTTGAAGGCCGTCAGCGAGGCCGGCGAGGTCCGCGAAAAAATCAGCGGCATGGGCCTGGTTCCCGCATACCAGAGCGCCGACGAATTTGCGCAGTTCAATGCCGAAGAAGGCAAGCGCTGGGGCGGCGTCATCAAAAGCCAGGGCATTACCGTGCAATAGCGCCCCGCGCGCGGGTGCCAGATGCACCAGGTGTCCGACTCCCGAAGGGTGTCGCTGCCAGGTGTCTGACTCCCGCAGGGTGTCAGACACCGCTGTGTGAAGGGGCTTTCGCATGCCTCGGTGTCTGACACCCTGCGGGAGTCAGACACCTGGCGACCTGGCGCGATTCAGCTGGCCAGGGCGGCTCCCGGCTCTTGCCCCATGTACTCGTACGCCTCGGTGTTCACCCGCGACACCCGCCATTCCACCGGCTGCCGGTTGTACGAATAGGCCACGCGGCGGATTTCCAACAAGGGGGTGTGCTCGGGCACGCCCAGCCATTCGGCGTGCGCGGCGTCGGCCAGGCAGGCGCGCAGGCGCTCGTCGGTGGCGATGACATTCACGCCGAACACATCCTGGTACAGCGCATACAGCGTACTGGGCCGCTCGCGCAGGTGCTGCTCGGTCATGCCGGGAAAGCGCGACTCGGGCAGGCAGATGTCGTCCACCATGACCACGTCGCCATTGAGCGACAGCACGTTGGTGAACTCGTACACATAGGCGCCGCCCGGCATGCCCAGCTGTTCGCGCGTCGCGGCGTTGGCGCGCACGCGGCGAAAGCGCAGCAGCCGGGTCGCGGGATACGACTTGTGGCCGTCTTGCCGCAGGATGCGGAAGAACTTGAAGAAGTGGTGGTTGCGGGTGTGCACCGCCACATAGGTGCCGCGCCCCTGATGCCGCACCAGGATGTTTTCGGCGGCCAGTTCGTCGATGGCCTTGCGCAGCGTGCCGATCGACACGCCGAACCGCTCGGCCAGGGTTCTCTCGGGGGGCACGGCGTCGCCCTGCTTCCATTCGCCGCGCGCCAGCGCCGCGAGCACCGCCTGCTTGACCTGGGCGTACAGGGGACTGCCGAGAGGAACTGTGGTCGTCGAAAGGTTTTTCATGGCGAAACCGGGTTGAGGAGGCCGAATTGTAGCGGTGCGGGCCGTCGCGGATATAATCATACAACTCATATATATGATTTAGTTGACTTCGGCGTATGCCGCGCCTAAGATGCAAACCAACCGGCCCCGGACCGAGCAACCTGGGCGGCCATCACACCAGAGAGGACAACAATGATTCACGCCGTATTGCACGATGCGAAAGACACGGTGGCGGTCGCCGTCGTGGAAGGCCTGAAAGCGGGCACCGAACTGAATGCCTGGATCATGGATGAAGACAAGATCATTCACCTGAAGGCGCTGCAGGACATTCCCATCGGCCACAAGGTGGCCCTGAAAGACATGGCGGTCGGCGACACGGTGTTCAAGTACGGCACCGACATCGGCAAGGTGGTCGAGCCCATCAAGGCGGGCCAGCATGCCCACGTCCACAACGTCAAGACCAAGCGCTGGTAAGCGGCCGCGCTTTACCCCACCGATCACATACATAGGAACCGCCATGGCCATCGTCAATGCTTCGACCACTTTCCGGGGATACCGCCGCGACAACGGACGTGTCGGCGTGCGCAACCACGTCATCGTCCTGCCCGTGGACGACATCTCGAATGCCGCCGCCGAAGCCGTCGCCAACAACATCAAGGGCACCCTAGCCCTGCCTCATCCCTACGGCCGCCTGCAGTTCGGCGAAGACCTGGAACTGCACTTCCGTACCCTGATCGGCACGGGCAGCAACCCCAACGTGGCCGCGGTGATCGTCATCGGCATCGAAGAAGGCTGGACGAAGCGCGTGGTCGACGGCATTGCCGCCACCGGCAAGCCCGTGGCCGGCTTCAGCATCGAACTGCACGGCGACCACGACACCATCATGCGCGCCTCGCGCCAGGCCAAGGAATTCGTGCATTACGCCACGGCCCTGCAGCGCACCGACTGTCCGATTTCGGATCTGTGGGTCTCGACCAAATGCGGCGAGTCGGACACGACCTCGGGCTGCGGCTCGAACCCCACCGTGGGCAACGCTTTCGACAAGCTGTACGCGCTGGGCAGCACCCTGGTGTTCGGCGAAACCACCGAGTTGACCGGCGGCGAGCACATCGTGGCCGAGCGCTGCGCCAACGACGCTGTGCGCGAACGCTTCATGTTCATGTTCAACCGCTACCAGGAAGTGATCGACCGCTGGAAAACCAGCGACCTGTCCGAGTCGCAGCCCACCAAGGGCAACATCGCCGGCGGGCTGACCACCATCGAGGAAAAAGCGCTGGGCAACATCCAGAAGATCGGCAAGAAGTGCCGCATCGACGGGGTGCTGGACAAGGCCGAGGTGCCCACCGGCAAGGGGCTGTGGTTCATGGATTCGTCGTCGGCGGCGGCCGAGATGGTGACGCTGTGCGCCGCCTCGGGCTACGCCGTGCACTTCTTCCCCACCGGGCAGGGCAACGTCATCGGCAACCCCATCCTGCCGGTCATCAAGATCTGCGCCAATCCGCGCACGGTGCGCACCATGAGCGAACACGTGGACGTCGACACGTCGGCGCTGCTGCAGCGCGAGATCGACCTGGACCAGGCCGGCGACAAGTTGCTGGATTGCATGCTGGCCACCGCCAACGGGCGCTGGACTTCCGCCGAGGCGCTGGGCCACCGCGAATTCGTGCTGACGCGCCTGTACGAAAGCGCCTGATCCCGCGAGGCGATTGACCATGCACGCAGGCATCCCCCATCCGGCCCGGCTGACCGCCGGGCCCTGAAGCGAGACGCGGGGTACGCCGCACCGGCGCGCAGAATGCCGGGCGCGTACCCGCCATACGCCTGTCCAGGCGCCATCCCCAAGGAGGAAGACATGAAGCGATTCACGTATATTGCATCGGCCGCCTGTCTGTCGGCAGGCCTGCTGCTGGGCTCGCCGGCCCGTGCCGAGGTCTCGGAACTGACGGTCGCCGTGCAGCCCGGCATCAGCTATTTGTCGCTGATGATCATGCAGGACGAAAAGCTGATCGAGAAGCACGCGAAAGAAGCCGGCGTCGACGACTTGACGGTGAAATGGTCGCGCTTTGCCGGCGGCAACGTCATGAACGAGGCCGTGCTGTCGGGCAGCCTGCACTTCGCCTCGGGCGGCGTCGGGCCGCTGGTGACCATGTGGGCGCGCACGCGCGGCAACTTGAACGTGAAAGCGGTATCGGCCATCAACGCCATGCCGCTGTATTTGAATTCGCGCAACCCGCAGGTGAAGTCCATCAAGGACCTCACCGACAAAGACCGCATCGCCCTGCCCGCCGTGCGGGTGTCGATCCAGGCCGTGACCCTGCAGATGGCGGCCGAGCAGGCCTTCGGCAAGGGCCAGCAGAACCGCCTGGACAAGCTGACCGTCTCGCTGTCGCACCCCGACGGCATGACCGCGCTGCTGTCCGGGTCCAGTGAAATCACCGCGCACTTCACCTCGCCGCCCTTCCAGGATTTCGAGCTGAAGCAGCCGGGCATTCATCGCATCCTGAGTTCTTACGAGGTGCTGGGCGGGCCCGCCACGTTCAACCTGGTGTGGACCACCGAGAAATTCCACAAAGAGAATCCCAAGGTCTATGCCGCGTTCGTGGCCGCGCTGCAAGAGGCCACCGACAAAATCAACCATGACAAGACCTGGGCCGCCAAAGAGTACCTGCGCCTGGCGCAGGACAAGCGCACCAAGCTGGAAGACGTGGTCGAGATCCTGAACAACCCCGACATCTCGTACACGCTGACCCCCAAGAACATCATGAAATACGTGGATTTCATGCACAAGGTGGGCTCGATCAAGGTCATGCCCGAGTCCTGGAAAGATCTGTTCTTCCCCAACGCCCAGCAGTTGCAGGGCAGCTGAACACCGTGTCGAACCCGGCCCCTGGCCCGACGGGCCGGGGCCGCACCCCAGGAGGGCAGGCATGACCGATGCAAGAACCGCCGCGCCGCTGCTCGACGTACGCGGCGTGACCCTGCAGTACAAGACGCCCGAATACCTGATCACCGCCACGTACCGGGTGGATTTCCAGGTGCTGCAGGGCGATCGTTTCATCTTGCTGGGGCCTTCGGGCTGCGGCAAGTCGACCCTGCTCAAGGCCGTGGGCGGCTACTTGCCGCCGGTGGAAGGCGAGATCCGGCTGAAGTCGGAAGTCGTCACGCGGCCCGGGCCCGACCGCATGATGGTGTTCCAGGAATTCGACCAGTTGCTGCCCTGGAAGACCGTGCGCCAGAACGTGGCCTTCGCGCTGGTGGCCAGCGGCCGCCTGGGCTCGCGCGAAGCCGACGAGCGCGCCATGCATTACATCCAGAAAGTGAACCTGGCCAAGTTCGCCGACAGTTATCCGCACATGCTGTCCGGCGGCATGAAGCAGCGCGTGGCCATTGCGCGCGGCATGGCCATGGAGCCCGACATCCTGCTGATGGACGAGCCCTTTGCCGCGCTGGACGCCCTGACCCGCCGCAAGATGCAGGACGAGCTGCTGCAGCTGTGGGACGACACGCGCTTCACGGTGCTGTTCGTGACCCACTCGATTCCGGAAGCGATCAAGATCGGCAACCGCATCCTGCTGCTGTCGCCGCACCCCGGCCAGGTCAAAGCCGAGATCAACAGCGTGCCGCGCGGCGACCACGATGCCGGCCGCCACCAGGAACTGGAAGAGAAGATCAACGCGATGCTGTTCGCGGACCGCGTCGAAGAAGAGGGACAACACCATGGCTGACCTGGATGCCCGCCCCGCCGCCATGCGCGCCGAACGCTACCTGGAACCGGTGGCCGACGACTCTTTCGGCGTGGTGCAGAAACCGCTGTCGGCCTGGGAACGGCTGTACAACATCGGCGCGCTGCGCAAACTGTTCTTGCTGGCGGTGCTGGCGCTGATCTGGGAAATCTACGCGCGCAGCATCAACAACCCGCTGCTGTTTCCCACCTTCGGCGCCACCGTCAGCGCCCTGTACGACGGGCTGGTGCACGGCGCGCTGCTGCTCAAGGCCTGGACCTCGATCCGCGTGCTGCTGGTGGGCTATGCGGCCGGCATCACGCTGGCCGCGCTGCTGACCGTGCTGGCGATCACCACCCGGCTGGGCACCGACCTGCTCGAGACGCTGACCTCGATGTTCAACCCGCTGCCCGCCATCGCGCTGCTGCCGCTGGCGCTGATCTGGTTCGGCCTGGGCGAGGGCAGCGTGGTCTTCGTGCTGATCCATTCGGTGCTGTGGGCCGTGGCGCTGAACACGCATTCGGGCTTCCTGTCGGTCTCGATGACCTTGCGCATGGTGGGCCGCAACTACGGCCTGTCGGGCTTCGGCTACGTGCGGCGCATCCTGATTCCCGCGGCGTTTCCCAGCATTCTCACGGGCCTGAAGATCGGCTGGGCCTTTGCCTGGCGCACGCTGATCGCGGCCGAGCTGGTGTTCGGCGTGAGCTCGGGCTCGGGCGGGCTGGGCTGGTTCATTTACGAGAACAAGAACCTGCTCGAGATTCCCAATGTCTTCGCCGGCCTGTTCACCGTGATCCTGATCGGCCTGCTGGTCGAGAACGTGATTTTCCGCACGCTGGAGATCCACACCATACGCAAGTGGGGAATGCAGCACTGACCGGCCGCGCCTTCGCGGCAACCCGAGACCAAAGGAGAACTTGCAATGCGCAACGACCGTCACGCCTGTTCCGACCCTCAGCGGCGCAAGGCGCTGGGCCTGCTCGGCGCGGGCGCCCTGGCAATGGGCCCCTGGACGCGCGGCCTGGCTGCCCCGCAGGCCTGGCCGCAGCGCCCGATCAGCTACGTCGTGCCCTTCCCGCCCGGCGGGCTGACCGACGTGGCGGCCCGGCAGGTCGGCCAGGCCCTGGCCACGGGGGAAGGATGGAACGTGGTGGTCGAGAACAAGCCCGGCGGCAGCGCCAACATCGGCGCCTCGCAGGTGGCCCGCGCCGACGCCGACGGCTATAGCTGGCTGGCCATCACCATGACGCACGCCGCCAATGCCACGCTGTTCGCCGGCAAGGCGGGCTACGACCTGAAGAAAGACCTGGTGCCGCTGGCCGGCCTGGCCTCGTCGGCCATGATGATCGTGGTCAACGCCAAGAGCCCGGTGCGCAGCCTGGACCAGCTGACCGCCACGGCCAGGGCCAAGTCGCTGTCGGCGGGCTCCAGCGGCAACGGCACGCCGCCCCACCTGACGCTGGCGCTGTACCAGAAGCTGACCGGCACGTCGCTGCTGCACGTGCCGTACAAGGGCGGCGCGCCGTCGCTGACCGACCTGATCGGCGGGCAGCTGGATGTGATTTTCTCCAACTACCCGGAGTCGCTGCCGCACGTCAAGAGCGGCGCCCTGCGCGCCCTGGCGATCAGCACCGAGGAGCGCAGCCCCGACCTGCCCGACGTGCCCACGGTGGCGGAGGCGGGCCTGCCGGACCTGATCGTCGAGAACTTCACCGGCGTGCTGGGCCCGGCCGGCATGTCCGACGAGCTGGTGCAGCGCATCGGCGGCGCGATCGAAAAAGAAGTGTCGCAGCCCGCCATGCAGCAATCGCTGCAGCGCCTGGGCTTCATGCCGCGGCCGCGCGGCCCGGTGGCATTCCGGCAATACCTGGACAGCGAAGTCGACCGTTGGGGCAAAATCATCCGCGAAGCGAAGATCCAGGTCGGCTGATCCGGCCCAACCCTTCCGGGCCGGCATGGGCCGGCCCGCACCATTGCCACAGAAGACACCCGATGCACATCGTTATTTCCGAATTCATGGATGAAGCCGCGGTCGCCGCGCTGCGCGCCGACTTCGACGTCCGCTACGAGCCCGACCTGGTCGACCGGCGCGACGCGCTGCTGGCCGCCCTGCCCGAGGCCGACGCGCTGATCGTGCGCAACCGCACGCGGGTCGACGCGGCCCTGCTGGCGGCCGGCCCGCGCCTGAAGGCGGTGGGCCGCCTGGGCGTGGGGCTGGACAACATCGACGTGCCCGCCTGCCAGGCGGGCGGCATCGCGGTGCTGCCCGCCACCGGGGCCAATGCGCGCGCGGTAGCCGAATACGTGATCGCCGCGGCGCTGATGCTGCTGCGGGGCGCCTATCACAGCAGCGTGCGGGTCGCCGCCGGCGCGTGGCCCCGCACCGAGCTGTCGAACGGACTCGAGGCCGAGGCGCGCACGCTGGGCATCGTCGGCTTCGGCGGCATCGGCCGCCTTGCCGCCGGCCTGGCGCAGGGCCTGGGCATGCGGGTCGCCGCCCACGATCCGCTGCTGCGCGACGACGATCCCGCCTGGCGCGACGCGGGGGTGCAGCCCCTGCCGCTGGACGCCTTGCTGGCGCGCGCCGATGTGCTGACCCTGCATATTCCGCTGACCGACGCCACGCGCAATCTGCTGGATGCCGGCCGGCTGGCCGCCATGAAACGCGGCGCGGTGCTGATCAACACCGCGCGCGGCGGCATCGTCGACGAAGCCGCGCTGGCCGGGGCGCTGCGCAGCGGCCATCTGCGCGGCGCGGCCATCGACGTATTCCACGACGAACCGCTGGCCGCCGGCAGCCCGCTGGCCGATGCGCCCAACCTGGTGCTGACGCCGCACATCGCCGGGCTGACCCAAGAAGCCAACACGCGCGTATCCAGCATGGTGGCGCAGCGCGTTGCGCAGGCACTGCAGAGCACAGGTGTCTGACACCGACTAAGTACAGGTGTCTGACTCCCGAAGGGTGTCAGACACCGATGGCCAGACCGCCTGCATACCGCGGTGCCTGACACCCTTCGGGAGTCAGACACCTGAAATCATCTTCCCTTCTTCCGAGTCTTTCCATGGCAACCGTAGACCTGAAGTCTTTGCATGAATGGGCCGCCGCCGCGTTGCGCGGCGCCGGGGCCAGCACCGACATGGCCGACAGCACGGCGCGCGCGCTGGTCTATGCCGACGCGCAGGGCCTGGCGTCGCACGGCGTATCGCGCGTGCCTTCGTATGCCGCCCATGTGCGCAACGGGCGCGCGCTGGGCGATGCCGTGCCGCGCATTGCCCAGCAGCACGGCGGCGCCGTGCTGGTCGATGCCGGCGCGGGCCTGGCGTTTCCGGCCTGCGCCCTGGCCGTGCGCGAGGCCGCCATGCGCGCGCTGCGGCACGGCGTGGCGTTCGCCGGCGTGACCAACAGCCATCACTTCGGCGTGGCGGCCTATCACCTGGATGCCCTGGCGCGGCAGGGCCTGGTCGGCCTGGCGCTGGGCAATTCGCCGGCCGCCATGCCGGCGTGGGGCGGCAAGCGCGCGCTGTTCGGCACCAACCCCATCGCGGCGGCGTTTCCGCGCCGCGACGGGGCCCCGCTGGTCATCGACCTGTCGCTATCGGAAGTGGCGCGCGGCAAACTGATGGTGGCCGCCCGCGAGGGCCGCGATATCCCGCTGGGCTGGGCCCTGGACGCCGATGGCAATCCCACCACCGATCCCAAGGCGGGGCTGGCCGGCAGCATGCTGCCCATGGGCGGGGTCAAGGGCGCCATGCTGGCATTGATCGTCGAATTGCTGGCCTGCGCGCTGACGGGCGCGCGCTTCGGCTTCGAGGCCGATTCTTTCTTTACCGAAACCGGCAACCAGGCGCGCATCGGGCAGGCCTTCCTGGCCATCGACCCCGGCGCCCTGGCCGGGCGCGAGGTCTACCTGGAGCGCGTCGAAACCCTGATCGCCGCCATGCTGGCCGACAGCGACGTGCGCCTGCCCGGCGCGCGGCGCGCCGGCCTGCGGCAGCGGGCCCAGGAACAGGGGGTGGAAATTCCCGATGCCCTGCTCGCGCAGTTGCGCGACCTGGCGGCACAAGCCTAGGGCATGGCCCCGGCGCGGCTTACCCGAAGCCGCGCGCGCCGGCCACGGCCAGCGCCGCGCCCGACAGCGTCAGCAGCGCCAGCACCAGCCGGCGGAACATCGCATCGCTGAAGCGCCGGTACAGGTGCACGCCCACCAGGGCCGGCACCAGCACGGCCGCGCCCACGATGCCGAACACCGGCAGGCTCTGCGCGGTCAGCAGGCCGGCGGCGGCATAGCCGCCCAGGGTAATGGCGTGCATGGCCAGGTTGAAACTCTGGAACACGGCGCGCTGCTGGTCGCGCGGCCAGCCGCGCAGCACGCACCATAGCGTGGGCGCGGGACCGGGCAGCCCGCCGAAGCCGCCCATGGCGCCGCCCAGCCAGCCCACGGCCGCATCGGCCGCGCGGCCGCCATGCGTAATGCGGGGCAGTTCGGCCGCCAGCAACATGGCGGGGCAATACACCAGCAGCACCACGCCCACCCCCAGCCTGAAGGCGGCCGGATCCACATAGCGCAGCAGGGCCACGCCCACCGGCACGCCGGCCAGCCCGCCCAGCAGAAAGGGCATCAGCCGGCGCCAGTCGAAGCCGTGGCGCACCGAACGCACCGCCAGCAACTGGCCGATCAGCGAGCCGAACACCACGGCCGGCGCCGCCACCGCCGGCGGCAGGGTCCAGGACCAGAACGCCATCGAGACCAGCCCGAATCCGAAACCGGCCAGGCCCTGCACGAAGGCAGCGGCAAAGGCCCCCACGGCCAGCAACAGCCAAGTGTCCATGCGCCGGCCCGCGTCAGCCCTGGCGCACCACGGGCGCGGGCAAGCCCGCCAGCGCCACGTTCACGCAAGTCGGGACACCGGCATCCTGCGCGGCGCGCAGCGCCGGACCCAGCGCGAGGGCCTGGTCGACCCATTCGCCGCGCGCGCCAAAGCCCGCGGCGACGCGGTCGTAGCGGGTGGGCAGCAGTTCGCAGCCCACCAGGCGCTCGGCGCCGTAGTGGTTGAGCTGGATCTGGTATTCGGCATTCCAGCGCGCGTCGTTGCCCACCACGCAAATGAAAGGCAGGCCATAGCGCACGGCCGTATCGATTTCGGCGCAATGAAAGCCGAAGGTGCCGTCGCCCATCATCGCCACCACCGGCGCCCCGGGGTGGGCCAGCCGCCCCGCCAGGGCCATCGGCAGCGCGCTGCCGATGGCGCCCGCCGCGCCGTTGATGACCCGGTGCGGCGCGCGCAGACATGCCTGGGCCCATTGGCCGAATTCGCCGCCGTCGCACACCAGTACCGCGTCGGCATGCGAATCCAGCACCTGCTGCACCGCCCGGCACAGCTCGGCGGGATGCAGGCCCGCGCCCTGGCCACGGGCCTCGCGCCAGTCCGGCGGCCGATAGGCCAGGGCCTGCTCGGCGTGCGCCAGCCATGCGGACGCGCCGCGCACCGGCAGCCGCGCCAGGGCGTCCAGGGCCGCATGCGTTTCGGCCAGCACGGTTTCGTGCAGGCGCTCGCCCAGCGCGCGGCGCGTGCGCGCCCATTCGCGTTCGTCGGCATCGATCTGCATGAAGGCACAGGCCGCGTCGAACGCCTGGCCGAATTGCAGGGTGAAGTCCATGCGCTTGCCCACCAGCAATACGCAATCGGCGCGCGCCAGCACGGGCGCGAAGGCGCCCAGGGCGGGATCGTTGGCGCCGCGCGGGCTTTCGGTGGCCACTACCGGCACGCCCCAGGCCTGCTGCAAGGCGGCCACGCGCGCGCGGCCCGCGTCGGTCAGGCCGCGCGGGCCCACCAGTACCAGCGGCCGTTCGGCGCGCGCCAGGCGGGCCGCCAGCGCGGCGGCGGAAGCGGCATCCAGCGGCATCGGCAGCGGCGCGTAATCGCGCGCGGCGGGCGTCGGGCCGTCGGCGGGCTGCTCCAGCACATCGGTGGGCAGGCTCAGGTGCACCGGCCCGGGCCGGCCGCTGCGCGCCACCCGGCAGGCGCGCGCGAAATCGGCCGCCAGCGCGTCCGGCGAAGCGCAGGCCCACGAGGCCTTGGTCACCGGCGCCGCCATGGCGGCCTGGTCCATTTCCTGGAAGGCGCCCCAGCCGGCCTGGCGGTTGGGCGCGTGGCCCGACAGCAGCACCACCGGCGATTCCGACATCAGCGCCGTGTACAGCGCCGAGACCGCGTTGGCATGCCCCGGCCCGCCCGTCACCAGGGCCACGCCGGGTTCGCCCGTCAGGCGCGCCCAGGCGTCGGCCATGTGCACGGCACTGGCCTCGTGGCGCACGTGCACCAGCTCGATGCCGGCCGACAACGCGGCATCGAAGACGGGCATGATGTGATTGCCGGACAGCGTGAACAGGCGGGTGATGCCCGCCGCCTTGATCGAGCGGGCCAGCCTGTCGGCGCCGCGAACGGAAACTGCCATCGATGAGACTCCTTGTCCTGCTGCGCCGCGCGGGCCGCGCGGCGCTGTGATTATGCCGCCCGTGCTATTTCAGCGAAATGCCCGTGGCGCGCCCCAGTTCCTGATAGACCCGCACCTGCGCCTGCACGAACTCGCGCGTTGCCGCGGCCTCGCGCACGTCCGGCACGCTGCCCAGCCTGCGGGTGCCGTCGCTCCAGGTCGAATCCGCCGCGATATCGCGCAGCACGGCGCCCCACTTGCGCACGGCCGCCGCATCCATGCCGGGCGGGCCGTACAGCGCGCTCCAGCCGGTGATCGCCTCGAGCTGCGCAACGCCCGCCTCGCGCGCGGTGGGCACGTCGGGCAGCGTCTGCAGGCGCGCCGGCGTGGTTGTTACCAGCGCGCGCAGGCGGCCGTCCTGCAGCGGCCCGGCAATCGGCGCGTAGTTGGTACAGACGAAATGCACCTGGCCCGACAGCGCGGCCACGACGGCCTCGCCCGAACCCTTGTAGGTGATGGGCATGGCCGCGCCGGACGGCAGCCCCAGCACGCTGAACAGCAGCTGCGGCCCCAGGTTCAGCACGGTGGCCGGCCCGGTGGTGGCGTAGTTCAGCACGCCGGGCCTGGCCTTGATATCGGCCACCAGGTCATCCAGCGTCCGGTACGGCGAATCCTTCGGCACCGCGCACACATAGGGGTTCAATTCCAGCAGGCCCAGAAACGTGAAGTCGTCCCAGCGGTACGACAGGCTGGCCTGCAGGGCCGGCAGGATCGCCTGCGACCCGACCCGCGCCATCAGCAGCGTGTAGCCGTCGGGCTCGGCTTCCCGGACGTACTGCGAACCGATGGCGCCGTTGGCCCCGGCCCGGTTCAGCACGACCAGCGGCTGGCCCAGATACCGCTGCGCCACGGCCGCCAGATTGCGGGCCGCCAGGTCCGCGTCGCCCCCCACGCTGAACGGCGTCACCAGCGTCACCGGCCGCTGCGGATACGGCTGCGCCGCGCTATTGCCCACCAGTGCCAGGCTGGCCGTCAGCCATGCCATCGCGCCCAGCAGGCGCCACATCGTTGCCCTTATCGCCATTGCCGTCTCCTCGGATGCCGCGCCACGTTCAACGCTTGTCGGGTTTTGTCAGGATGCATCTCTTGCCAGGTGTCTGACTCCGCCAGGTGTCAGACACCGGTCTATGAAAGACTTCCGGCACACCTCGGTGTCCGACACCCTGCGGGAGCCGGACACCTGCCAGCCGCGCATCACGCCGCCTGCTGCAGCAGCGACTGCCCCGGCCGCACGCGCGTGAACTGCACCGGCCGGCGGTGGACCTGCATGGCGCCATCCTGCTGCGTCACCACCGAGAACCACGAGTGTTCCAGGTCGCGCACGTCGGGAAAGTCGGCGCGGAAATGCGCGCCGCGCGAGTCTTCGCGCGCCAGCGCGGCGCGCACGATGGCTTCGCTGACGTGCACCAGGCTGTCCAGGTTCAGCCAGTCGTGCCACGTCATGTTGTAGGCCCGCGTGGATTCCGTGACGCCCACGCGGTCGAGTTCGCCGCGCAGTTGCGCCAGCGCCTCGAGCGCGCGGTTCAGGCCGGCCGCATCGCGCACGATGCCCGCGTCGTCCCACATCACGCTGGACAGCTGTTCGCGCAGGGCATGCAAATCGCCGCCGCGCCGCGCCAGCGGGGCCTGCGCGCGGTCCAGCGCGGCCTGCACGCGCGCGTCGTCCGGCTCGGCCCAGTCCTGGCCGGGCGTCCAGCGGCCCATGGCATCGCCCGCGATGCCGCCGAACACGGTGGAATTGGCCACGCCATTGCCGCCCAGGCGGTTCGCGCCGTGCACGCCGCCGGTGTCTTCGCCCGCCGCGTACAGGCCCGCCAGGGCCGTGCGGCAGTCGGGCTCGAACAGCACGCCGCCCATCATGTAATGCGCGGTCGGCACGACCTCGACGCGCCCCCCCGCCAGGTCGAAACCGCAGTCCGCGCAGCGTTCCACCATGCCCTTGAACTGCCGGCGCACCTGGTCGGGTCCCAGGTGGGCCATCTCGATATACACGCCGCCATTGGGCGACGTGCGGCCGGCGCGCATTTCGGCATAAATGCCGCGCGACACGATGTCGCGGGTGGCGCGCTCGCCGCGCGGGTCCACCGCCTGCATGAAGCGGTCGCCCGCGCCGTTGAGCAGGTATCCGCCCGCGCCGCGCAGGCCTTCTTCCAGCACGGTGCCCGTCATGCGGGTATCGGCGCCCGCCAGCAGGCCGGTGGGGTGGAACTGCACCATTTCCATGTCGCGCAGGCCCAGCCCGGCGCGCAGGGCCATCGACAGGCCGTCGCAGCTCTTGTCGCCCGACGGCGTGTGAAAGCGGTACATGGTCGGCCCGCCGCCGGTGGCCAGCAAGACGGCCTTGGCGCGCACCAGCACGAATTCGCCGCTGCGGATGTCGATCATCAGCACGCCGGCGATGCGCTGCCCGTCGCGCGCGGGAATGAGTTCGACCGCGCGGTGCTCTTCCAGGCGATGGATGCGGCGCGCCCACACCTGCTCGGCCAGCCGGTTGATGATCTCGATGCCGGTCAGGTCGCCCTTGTGCACGGTGCGGTCGAAGGTCTGGCCGGCAAAGGCCTTCTGGTGCAGCGTGCCGTCGGCGTTGCGGTCGAAGAAGCAGCCCAGCTCGTTTTCCAGTTCGTGGACGCGCTCGACCGCCTTGTTCACCAGCGTCCAGGCCAGCTCCTGGTCGGGCAGCCACTTGCCGCCCTCGATGGTGTCCATGAAGTGCCGCTCGGCCGAATCGCCTTCGGCCAGGGCCACGTTGTATCCCCCCTGCACCATGCGCGTGCAGCCGCACTTGCCCAGCAGCCCCTTGACCGCCACGGTGATGTCCAGGCCGGGCGCGGTATCGTGCGCGTGCAGGGCCGCGAACAAGCCCGCGCCGCCCGAACCCAGGATCAGCACGTCGGTCTGGCTGACCCGCAGATCGCCGGCCTTCATCGCGCCACCCCCAGCCCGGCCAGCACGGCCTGGCGCCGCGCCGCCACCTCATCCGATACCTGGTCGTACAGCGACCCGCCATGGCTGTCCATGGCCACCAGCAAGGGCCCGAAATCGCGGATGCGGAATTTCCACAGCGATTCGGGGTTGAGATCGTCCAGGTCGACGTCTTCGATGCATTCGATCCAGGTGGTTTCCAGGGCGGCGGTGCCGCCCACGATGGCCAGGTAGGCGCCGCCCTGCTCCTGGAATGCCTGGCTGGACCCCTGCTGCATGCCGCCCTTGCCCACGATCAGGCGCACGCCGCATTGCCGCATCAACTGGGCGGTGAAACGCTCCATGCGCGCCGAGGTGGTGGTGCCGATGCACACCGATTCGTAGCCAGCCGGGTTCTGCGGCGAGGCCGCCACCTTGCGCACATTGGGCGCGGTATGGATGACCGCGTGGCCGTCCATGTCGAAGCGGGTGGCGCGCCCGTGGTCGAACAGCGCGATATAGCTGGCATCGCGGATGCCGAACAAGGTGCGCTGCAGGGTCACGGTGTCGCCCACGCGCAGCGCGCGCGCCTGCGCTTCGGTGATAGGCATAGTCAGGTCGTGATGAGTCATGGCTGCGATTCCCGGTGCGCTCAGAATCCGTACTGCACGCCCTGGGGCGTGAACGTGGCCCGCGCGCGGCGCGCCGAATGGCACTGCATGTTCACGGCCACCGGATTCATGGTGATGTGGGTGGCCGCCAGCTCGACGTGCACCGCGAAGGCCGTGGCGTCGCCGCCCAGGCCCTGCGGCCCCACCCCCAGCTGGTTGACGGCCGCCGACAGTTGCTCTTCCAGCTGCGCCCCCAGCGCATCGCCGCAGCGCGACCCCAGCGGCCGCGTGGCGGCCTGCTTCGCCAAGTGCACGCACAAGTCCGACGTCCCGCCCACGCCCACGCCCACGATGGTGGGCGGACAGGTCTTGCCGCCGGCCTGCATGACGCAGTCGATCACGAAGGTCTTGACCGCATCCAGCCCCTCGGCCGGGATCGCCATGCGCAGGAACGAGTTGTTCTCGGACCCGCTGCCCTTGGGGATCATCTCGATCTCGAACCGCTCGTCGTCTTCGCAGAAGTCGACGTGGATGACCGGCACGCCCGGTCCGCAGGACGTATGCGCGTTCTTGCGGCTGATGGGGTGCACCACGCTCGAGCGCAGCGGATGCTCGCGCGTGGCGCGTTCGCAGCCGGCGCGGATGGCCTGCTTCAGGCGCCAGCCGTCCAGCGGCACGCGGCGGCCCACCAGCACGTTGTAGATGGGAATGCCGGTGTCCTGGCACAGCAGGTTGTCGCGGTCTTCGGCCACCGCGATATTGGTGGTCATGGTGTCCAGGATGGACCGCGCCCGCTCGGACGATTCGGCCTCGCGCAGGCGCTCGAAGCCCTGCTTGATGTCGTCGGGCAGGCGCTTGAGCGCCCGTATGTACAGTTCGCGCGCGGCATCTTCTACCTGCGCATAATCGATTTCGGACATGATTCAACCCAGCATGTTGGCAACGAACAGCAAAGACACGGCCAGCGAAGCCGCCGTGCCGGCGGCGATCCAGCCCCGCCGCAGGCCCCGCCACGGCGCGAACTCGATCCACAGCAGGCGCAGGCCGCCGGCCAGGTGCACCGCCAGGCACAGCACCAGCGCCCATTCGCCGAACTTGAACACCGGCGCCTCGTACCAGCGCAGCGCGCCGTCCAGCGCGGCCTCGCCCCGCAGCGCCAGCCCCAGCGTCCAGAAATGCACCGGCAGGAAAGCCAGCAACAGCAGGCCGGAAATGCGATGCACCGCGAACGCCAGCCAGCTGGCATGCGCTCGGGCGCGTAAATCGTTTTTACGCATGTCAGCCTCCGAAAGTCACGGCGGCCACGGCGCGCCAGCCCAGCGCCAGCAACAGCACGCCGGCCACCAGGCCCAGCGGCCCGGCCGCTTTGCGCACGGGCGCGCACTCGTCCAGCACGTTGCGCAGTCCGATGGCGGCGTGCACCGCCACCAGCGCGACGAAGATTCCGTAGAACGCCATCCACGCCAGGCTGCCGCGGGTGCGCCCCAATATTTCGGCCGCGCTCAGGCCGCCGCGCACGGCCAGCGTGATGACGAGCAGGTGCGCCAGCACGAACAGTGCCATGGCCATGGCGCTGACCCGCTGCCAGTACCAGCGCCGCGCGGCGCGCGCCGCGCTCATGGCGCGACTCCGGACAGGCTGGCCGGATGGCTGTCTTGGGCTTCGGCATCTTCGCCCTCGGCGGCATCGGGCAGTTCGCCGCGCCGGGCCGCCCGCGCCGTCACGCGCTTGAGCCCCGCGATGGCCGCCGTCGGCGCGATGCCCTTGGGGCACCGCACCGTACAGGAACCCTGCGTATGACAGGCGTGGCAACCGGCATCGCCCGCCACGGCCGCCAGGCGCCGCGCGCCGGCGGTATCGCGCTCGTCGTTCACCAGCGTCCAGGCGCGGTTCAAGGCGGCCGGGCCCAGGAACCGGGGTTTCCAGGTCACCACGTCGCACGACGCATAGCAGACGCCGCAGCCGATGCATTCGATGCCCGCGTCGGCGGCACGCCGCTGCGGCGAGGCCGGATCGACCCGCGCCACCGGATCGTGGCGGCCGGCCGGCCCGGCGAAACGGCCTTGCGCGCGCTGCCACTTGTCGAAGAACGGCGCCATGTCGGTAACCAGGTCTTTGACGATGGGCAGGTTCGACAGCGGCGCCAGTTCGATGCGGCCGTCGCGCGCCACCCGCGACACGTGCGTGCGGCACGTCCAGCGGGCCACGCCGTTGACCGTCATGGCGCACGACCCGCACATGCCCACGCGGCAGGCATAGCGATACGACAGGGTGGGGTCCAGGTGCCGCTGGATGTGCGTGGCCACGTCCAGCACGGTCTGGTTGTCGCGGCGCGGCACCTCGAAGGTCTGGAAGGCGCCCGCGGCGCCGCCGCGCCATACGCTGACCCGCAGCACAGCCGAGGGGGAATCTTGCTCAGTCATGCCTGGTTCCGCCAAGAAAGCAACGCCATCCATGGTGACGGCTGCTTTGACAGAAGTAAAACTATTAATTATTTTCCATAGACCAAATTTTACTTATATAGCCGCGCAGGTACCCGCATGCCGTCCATACGCCAATTCCGCACCGCCCTGGCGGCTGCCCAGCTGGGCAGCTTCGTGGCGGCCGGCCGCCACGTGGGACTGACCCAGGCGGCCGTCAGCCTGCAGATCAAGAACCTGGAAAGCGAGCTGGACACGCAGTTGTTCGAACGCCGCGCCCAGGCCGCGGTGCCCACCCCGCATGGCCGCCAGATCCTGGCCGAACTGGAAGACCTGGTGGCCCGCTACGAACAGTTGCTGGCGCAAAGCGGCGACACCCTGCGCGGCAACCTGCGCATGGGCACGCTGGTGTCGTCGCTGATGGGCACCTTCGGCACCGTGCTGGCGCGCATCAAGCGCGACTACCCCGGCCTGCACATCACGCTGCTGGCCGGGCAATCGGCCGATTTCGCGGCCCGCGTGGCCAGCGGCGAACTCGATGCCGCCGTGGTCACCGAGCCGCCGCACGGCGTCGAGCCGGCCCTGGTGTGGACACCGCTATACCAGGAGCCCCTGGTGCTGATCGCGGCCGCGCGGCTGCGCCGCAAGTCGGTGGCCTCGCTGCTGGCCACCGAACCGTTCCTGCAGTTCGACCGCTCGCTCTGGACCGGCCGCCTGATCACCGAGGCCCTGGCGCGCCAGGGCGCCACGCCCGCCACCATCCTGGAACTGAACTCCATCGAGGCCATCGCCGAACTGGTCCGCCAGGATTACGGCGTCGCGGTGGTGCCGCTGCTGGCCAACGCCGACTGGCGCGCCAGCAAGCAACTGGCCGTCAAGCCCCTGCCCGGGCCGGCCATCCTGCGGCGCGTGGGCATGCTGGAACGGCGCCGCCACGGCAAGCAGGCGATCACGCAAACCCTGCGCGGCGTCTTCGCGCAAAGCGCGGAGCCGGGCGTTTGACGAAAGGACGAGGCGGGCGGCTGGCCTGCGCGGGACATCATGGCCAGGTGGCATGGCCAGGTGTCTCATGGCCAGGTGTCTGACTCCCGCAGGGTGTCAGACACCGAAGCGCCAAACCGCCCGACCCACCGGCCATCGACCTGCGACGGTGTCAGGCACCCTGCGGGAGCCTGACACCTGGCTGACCCGGCTGACCGCCGCCGAAAGCTCGGATCGGTCCGATAACCCGCTGCCCGCCGATATAGGCGCGGCCGGCGCTCACGCGGGCGTGGATAATCCGTGGCGCCGTTCCGGCCCCCGCCATTCTCTGCATTGCGCTTCCATGCAAGCAAAACCCCTATCCAACCGCGAGCGCGATTGCCTGTACTGGTCGGCCCTGGGCAAGACCAGCTGGGAAACCGGCGTCATCCTGGGCGTAGCCGAACGCACGGTCAATTTCCATATCGGCAATGCCTGCAGCAAGCTGGGGGTCTACAACCGGCGCGCCGCGGTGGCGCAGGCGCTCAGCCAGAATCTGCTGCCGCCGCTCAGCGATTGAGCTTCACCCCGCGCACGAATTCCTGCGCGCGCTCTTTGGGCAGGCTTTGCGCGGTGCCGGCGGCCACGGCGTCGATCAGCATCGTATCGGTCACCCATACGCGGGCCAGCAGCCAGCCGGGTTGCTGGCCCGCCTGGCCATGCACTTCGATTTCGTCGCCAAAGGCCGGCAGCGGCAGCGGAGACTGCGCGCCCAGGTTGGCGTACAGCGACTGCGTCAGCGCCTGGCCCAGCGCGTCGCGCGCGGCCGGGTCGCCGGCCACGCCGGGCGGCAGCGGCGCGTGGCCCACGGCGAACATGGCGCCGTCTACTTCGGCCATACTAAGCGTGAAACGCAGGGTCTGGCCGCCCAGCGCGATCTCGCGCGTCTGGGTCTGCACCTTGGCCGGAAACGCCGCGTGCGCATGGCCGTCGGCCACGTCCATTTCCCGCCAGTTGTAACTGGGCGTGCAGGCGGCCACCAGCAGGGCCACGCCCAACAATCGGGGCAAGCGTCCGGAAAACAGGCGAAACAGCTGGGAAATCATGGCGTTGCGGGCTCCGTTCGACGGCAGGGATATCCTGTGATTGTCGCCGATCGTGGCACAACCCTGCGTTGGGTCAATTGTCCCTGGCGGCAGTGCAGGCTCCCTCGGCAGGAAATGCCCACACCCCGTAAAATCCGCGCTCAATCACAGAATATCGATATGACCGTGACCGACACTGCTGCCAGCCGCATGGCCCGCCTGAAGGCCCATTCCGACCTGCTTGCCCAGACCCTGCGCGGCATCGAAAAAGAAGGCCTGCGGGTCGACGCCCGGGGCCGCCTGGCGGCCACGCCGCATCCCGCCGGCCTGGGCGCCGCGCTTACCAACGAACACGTCACCACCGATTATTCCGAAGCGCTGCTCGAACTCATCACCGGCACGCACTCCCGGGTCGAATCCCTGCTGGCCGAACTCGAGCACACCCACCAATTCGTCTACAGCGTGCTCGATGGCGAGTACATCTGGAACCAATCCATGCCGGCCACGCTGCCGGCCGAGGCCGACATTCCCATCGCCTGGTACGGCACGTCGAACACCGGCATGCTCAAGCACGTCTACCGGCGCGGCCTGGCCGAACGCTACGGCAAGGCCATGCAATGCATCGCCGGCGTGCACTACAACTTCTCGCTGTCCGACGCCCTGTGGGAAGCCCTGGACCCCGGCGCCGCCAACGCGCAAGAACGCCGCACGCGCGGCTACATCGGCCTGATCCGCAACTTCACGCGCTACTCGTGGCTGCTGATGTACCTGTTCGGCGCCGCGCCCGCCCTGTCGCGCGGCTTCCTGGCGGACGACACGCACGACTTGCAGGCGCTGGGCCCCGACACCCTGTACCTGCCCTACGCCACCAGCCTGCGCATGAGCGACCTGGGCTACCAGAACAAGGCCCAGTCCCAGCTCAAGCTCTGCTACAACGACCTGGAAACCTTCCTGGCCCGCCTGTACGGCGCCGTCACGCAGCCATGGCCCGACTACCAGGCCATCGGCACGCACCGCGACGGCGAATGGATCCAGCTCAATACCAACGTCCTGCAGATCGAAAACGAGTACTACTCCAGCATCCGCCCCAAGCGCGCCACCGGCCGCTGCGAACGTCCGGTCACGGCGCTGGCCGAGCGGGGCGTGCAATACGTGGAAGTGCGCTGCCTCGACATCGACCCGCGTCAGCCCGTGGGCATCGCCGCCGACACCGCCCGCTTCATGGACACCTTCCTGCTGTTCTGTGCGGCCTCCGACAGCCCCTATTTTCCGCAGAACGGCTACTGCCAGCGCAGCGCCGACAACTTCTCGGTGGTCGTCAAAGAAGGCCGCAAGCCGGGGCTGATGCTCGACCGCGAAGGCACGGCCGTCAGCGTGCCCGCCTGGGGCCACGAACTGCTCGACCAGCTTGCCCCCTATGCCGCGCTGTACGACCAGGCGCTGGGCGGCGATGCCTACGCGCGCGCCCTGCAGGCCCAGCGCGCCAAGCTCGAGCGCGCCGACGACACGCCCTCGGCGCGCCTGCTGGCCGACCTGCGCGACAGCGGCCTGTCGTTTCACGACTACTCGCTGCAACTCAGCCGCCAGCACGCCGATACGCTGCGCGCGTCCGCGCTGCCGGCCGACGTGGCCGCCACCTACGCCGAAGCCGCGCGCCAGTCGCTGGCCGAACAAACGCGCCTGGAACAAACCGACGACGTCGACTTCGACACCTACGTGGCGCGCTATCAGGCCGCGCTGAAAGCCCCCGGGCAATCCTGAAGCGGCGTCCCCGCGCGCGGCGTAAAGGCGTATCGTTAGGGTTCTCGCCCGCCGCGCGGCGCCACGCGACGGGCCGCCCTCTGGGAGGCTGCCCATGCCACGCCATATCGTTCTTGCGCTGCTGGCCGCGTTCGGCCTGCTGGGCGCGCCACAGGCCGCGCCGCCGCCGCGCGCGGTCGATGCCATCGACCCGGCCCGCTACGCCGGCAAGTGGTACGAAATCGCCCGCCTGCCCACGCCGCTGCAGCGGCGCTGCGTGGGCGACGCCACCGTGGAATACACCGCCGCCCCCGATAACGCGCTGCACATCAACAACCGCTGCCGCGCCAAAGACGGCAGCATCGCCTCGATGTCGGGCCTGGCCGTGGCCGCCAAGGACGCAACCGGCGCGCAATACCAGGCCGATTTCCTGCAGCCCGCCGCGCAATACTGGATCATCGGGCTCGACGGCGACTACCGCTGGGCCGTCGTCGGCGGCCCCGACCGCAAGACCCTGTGGATTCTCGCCCGCACGCCGCAAATGCCGGCCGACCAGCTGCAGCAGGCCCTCGAGGCCGCCCGCGCGCAGGGGTATCCGCTGGACGAACTGCTGTACACGCTGCAGCGCTGAGCGCGGTGTTCAGGCCGCGGGTGCCGGCCGCAGCCAATCGCGATGATGCTGTTCGATGTGCTCTTGCACGAACCCCGCCAGCGCGCGCGTGGCCATCGACGGAAAACGGTTGGGCGCGGTCAGCAGGTAGATCGCATTGCCCACGCCTTCGGGCTCGAACCCGGGCAGCACCTCGCGCAGTCGCCCGTCGCGCAGCTGCGTCCACACCGCATAGCGCGGCAGCAGCGCCACGCCCAACCCGGCCAGCACGGCTTCGCGCAGGAAGGGATAGTCGCCCGATTGCAGGCGCGGCGCCACCCGCAGGATCAGCGGATCGCCGTGAACGGGCTTCAGGCGCAGATCGAAGCGGCGCCCCAGCGACTGCGGCGCGATCATCGAGCAGCGGCCCAGCTGGTCCAGCGTCTGTACCGGCTGGCCGTCCAGCAAGAAGGCCGGCGCCGCGCATAGCGTCCACTGGATGGCGCACAGCCGGCGCGCGACATGGTCTTCCGGCGGCGCCGACGTGATCTTCAGGGCCAGGTCGACCTCGGCCGACACCAGGTCGCCGATGTTGTCGTTGATGTGCACCCGCAAGGCGATGTCGGGATAGCGCCGCGTGAATTCCAGCAGGACCGGCGCCAGGTACAGATGCCCCAGCCCCGTCGGCAGGCGCACCCGCACATCGCCGCGCACGGTCGCGCCCAGGCTGTCGATCGACGCCTGGGCGGCGCGCAGCTCGTCGAGCAGGCGCACGCCGTGCTGGTACAGCAGGCGCCCCGCTTGCGTCAGTTCGACGTGGCGGGTGGTGCGGCGCAGCAACTGCGCGCCCAGCGCCAATTCCAGCCGCTTCAGCCGGTGCGACATGTTCGAGCGCGTCATGCCGCAGCGCCGCGCGGCCGCGCTGAGATTGGGCGACTCGACCATGGCCACGAACAGCCTGACCAGGTTCAGGTCGGGAATATTGTCAAACATGATTCACCATTACGGGCACAAACTGGTGCATTGTCGAATGAGGCGGCACTGCCTACCATCGGTAGATATCCTCCCCTACGACGCCACGCTCATGCCCGCCACCACCGCCGCCCCGCCCCTGCCCTTCGAGGGCCTGCGAGTCCTGGACATCAGCCAGGGCATCGCCGGCCCCTACTGCGCGCAGATTCTGTGGCAGCAGGGCGCCGACGTGGTCAAGGTCGAGCCGCCCGACGGCGACTGGGGCCGGCACGTGGGCGTGTTGCGTGGCGCGCACAGCGCGCTGTCCATTGCCTATAACGCCGGCAAGCGCGGCCTGTGCCTGGACGCGCGCGCGCCGCGCGGCAAGGCGCTGCTGGGCCGGCTGGCGCGCCAGGCCGACGTGCTGATCCAGAACTTCCGGCCCGGCGTGGCGGCCCGCATCGGCGTGGACTACGCCGAACTGGCCGCCGAACGGCCCGAACTGGTGTATGTGTCGATCAGCGGCTACGGGCCCGACGGCCCCTACGCCCACGCCCCCGCCTCGGATTCGGTCATGCAGGCCGACAGCGGCCTGATGGCCGCCAACCAGTCGCCCGACGGCGAGCCGCGCCGCATCGGCCTGTTGATGGCCGACATCGCCACCGCCCTGTACGCGGCCCAGGCCACCAGCGCCGCCCTGTACCGGCAGGCGCGCGGCGGCGGCGGCGGCCATGTCGAACTGAGCCTGTTCCAGGCCTGCGCGGCCTTGCAGGTGCACGACATCGTGGCCCACGCCATGGCCGGCGCGCGCGTGGCCGGGCCCGTCAGCGCGCCCAACGGCGTCTTCGACACCGCCGACGGCCGCCTGTCGGTGCTGGCGTTGAACAACGACCAGTTCGCCCGCCTGTGCCGCGCGCTGGACCGTCCGCAATGGCTGTCCGACCCCGCCTACGCCGACAACGCCGGCCGCATGGCGCGGCGCGAAGACCTGCACCGGGCGCTGGCCGCGCAATTGCGCCAGCAGCCCTCGGCGTATTGGATCGAGCGGCTGGCGCGCGAAGACGTGCTGCATGCGCGCGTGCGCGACTACGACGACCTGGCCGCCCATCCGCAAGCGCACCACCTGGAATTGTTCGAGTCGCTGGCGCAGGCGGGCGGCGCGCCGCTGCCCTACGCACGCGCGCCGGGCCTGGCGGCCGCCCGTCCGCTGGCCGCGGCGCCCGCCATCGGCGAGCACTCGGCCCAGGTATTGGCCGACTGGGGCGTGGACGCGGCCGAGGCCGCCGCGCTGCTGCGGGCCGGCGTGGTGCGCCAGGCGGAGCTGCAGGCATGATGCGCGCCCTGCTCTGCGAACGCCACGGTCCCGTGCGGGACGTCAAGTGGCGCGAGATCGACGACGTTCCCGCCCCCGGCCCGCACGAGGTCACCATCGCCATCGACCATGCCAGCGTCAGCCATGCCACCCGGCTGCTGATCGAAGGCAGCTACCAAAGCCGGCCGCCGCTGCCGTTCGTGCCCGGCACCGAGGCCGTGGGCCGCGTGCTGGCCCGCGGCGCGGCCGTCTCGCGGCTGGCGGTGGGAGACCGCGTGGTGGCCGTGTCGCGCTGGGGCTGCTACGCACAGCGCCTGACGCTGCCCGAATACACCGTTTATCCGCTGCCGGACGGCCTGGCCCCCCTGGCGGCGCTGCCGGTGCCCATCTCGTACGGCACGGCGTATACCGCCCTGCTGTGGCGCGCCGCCCTGCAGCCGGGCGACACGGTGCTGGTGCTGGGCGCGGGCTCGGGGGTAGGCCTGGCCGCGGTGGAAATCGCCGCCCTGCTGGGCGCCACCGTAATCGCCTGCGCCAGCACCGAAGCCAAGCGCCAGGCCGCTCGCGACGCGGGCGCGGCCCACGCGCTGGCGGCCGACGAAGACCTGGCCGGCCACGTGAAAGCCTGCACGCGCGGCCTGGGGGCCGACGTGGTCTTCGACGCGGTGGGCGGCCCGGCCTTCGAGCGCAGCGTGCGCGCGGCCGCCGCCAACGCGCGCATGCTGTCCATCGGCTTTGCCAGCGGGCAGGTACCCGCCGTGCCGCTGAACCTGTTGCTGGTGAAGAACATCACCCTGCATGGCTTTTTCTACGGCCGCTACCTGGGCTGGACCCCGGCCGACGAACGCATCGCGCACGCACCGGCATTGCAGCGCGCCATGCACACCTTGCTGGACTGGGCCCGCGCACAGCGGATCCGGCCCGCTGTCACGGCGGTGTATCCGGCCGCCGATCTTGCCACTGCCCTGGACGCGCTGGAAAGCCGGCGCGTCATCGGCAAGGTGGCGCTAAAAATAGAATAGGAGACGTCCCATGTTTGCCCCGCTGCATCCCCTGCGCCGCGCCGCGGCCGCCCTGGCCGCTACGGCCTGCCTGGCCGCCGCGCCGCTGGCGGCATTCGCCGCCGGCGAGTTCCCCGACCGTCCCATCACCATGGTGGTGCCCTACCCGCCGGGCGGGCCCACCGACACCGTGTCGCGCCTGGTGGCCGCCGAAATGTCCAAGACCATCGGCCAGAATGTCGTGGTCGAGAACAAGCCCGGCGCCAGCGGCATGATCGGCGCCGACCTGGTGGCGCGCGCCAAGCCCGACGGCTACACCTTCCTGGCCAACGCCTCGCTGCACGTCATCAACCCGTATCTGTACAAGTCGATGCGCTACGACTCGTTCAAGGACTTCGCGCCCATCACCCAGCTGGCCGACGTGCCGCTGGTGCTGGTGGTGCCCGAGAGTTCCAGCGTGCATACGGTGCAGGACCTGGTGGCCCTGGGCAAGACGCGCCCGCTGAACTTCGGCTCGGCCGGCACCGCATCGGCGCAGCAGCTGGCCGGCGAGTCGTTCAAGGTGCGCAGCGGCCTGAAAATGCAGCACGTGCCCTACAAGGGCAGCGCGCCGGCGCTGACCGACCTGGTGGGCGGGCAGATCCAGCTGATGTTCGACTCGATGCCCTCGGCCATGCCTTTCATCAAATCGGGCAAGCTGCGGGCCGTGGCGGTCACCACGCCGCAGCGCGTCGGCGAACTGGCCGACGTGCCCACCATGGCCGAATCCGGCTTTCCGGGCTTCGACATCAGCACCTGGTATGGCCTGTGGGCGCCGGCCGGCACGCCGCCCGAGATCGTCGCCAAGCTCTCGCAGCATGCCGCGCGCGCATTGCGGCAACCGAACCTGGTGGCCCAATACGCCGGCCTGGGCGCCAAGCCGGTGGGCTCCGACCCGCAGACCTTCGCGCGCTTCACCGAAGCGGAAGGCAAGAAGTGGCGCGACATCGTCAACGCCGCGCAGATCCAGCCGCAATAAGCGGCGGCGCGGGCGTTCAGCCGCGCGGCGCGTCGCTGGCGGAACGCTGGCGCGCCGGGCCGCCGGCCGCGCTGAGGTTATAGGCCGTATTCACCAGGCCGATGTGCGAAAACCCCTGCGGGAAGTTGCCCACCAGGCGTCCGCGGGCCACATCGTATTCTTCGGCCAGCAGCCCCAGGTCGTTGCGCAGCGACAGCAGGTGGTCGAACATCCGCTCGGCCTCGTCCAGCCGGCCCTGCATGATGTAGGCATCGGCCAGCCAGAAGCTGCACGCCAGGAACACGCCTTCGTCGCCGGGCAGGCCGTCGTCGCTGTGCGCCGTGTTATAGCGCAGCAGCAGGCCGTCGCGCAGCAGGTCTTGCTCGATGGCCGCGATGGTGCCTTTGACGCGCTTGTCGTCGGGCGGCAAGAAGCCGACTTGCGGGATCAGCAGCAGGCTGGCGTCCAGCGCCGTGCCGCCGTAATACTGCACGAACGTATTGCGCCGCGCATCGTAGCCGTGCGTGCAGATGTCGTGGCGGATTTCCTCGCTCAGGGCCCGCCAGCGCTGCACCGGGCCTTCCAGCCCGAAGCGTTCGCACGACTGGATGGTGCGGTCCAGCGCCACCCAGCACATCAGCCGCGAATGCGTAAAGGCCCGGCGCGGCCCGCGCATTTCCCAGATGCCGTGGTCGGGCTGGTTCCACAGGGCCTCGAGCGGCTTGAGCAGTACCTTCTGCATGCGCCACGCTTCGGCCAGCGGCGCCAGGTCGGCCACCCGGCCGGCATGCAGCGTTTCGATCAGTTCGCCATAGACGTCCAGCTGCATCTGCCCGGCCGCGGCATTGCCGATGCGCACCGGCGCGCTGCCCTCGTAGCCGGGCAGCCACGGAATTTCGTGCTCGGCCAGCCAGCGTTCGCCCGCGATGCCGTACATGATCTGAATCTGGCTGGGGTGGCCCGCCGCCGCGCGCAACAGCCATTGGCGCCAGGCCTCGGCCTCTTCGCGGTAGCCGGCGTTCAGCAGCGCATACAGCGTCAGCGCCGAATCGCGCAGCCAGCAATGGCGGTAGTCCCAGTTGCGGCTGCCGCCCAGCTGTTCCGGCAACGACGTGGTGGGCGCCGCCACGATGCCGCCGGTGGGCTGGAACGTCAGCAGCTTCAGCGTGATCAGCGAGCGCACCACGGCGTCGCGCCGCTCGCGCGTACCGTTTTCCCAGCGGCAGCGCTTGGCCCATTCGTGCCACCAGGCAATGGTGCGGTCCATGCTTTCCATGCGGTCGGGCACGAAATGCGGCGTCTTGTGCGAACGGTGGTACGACAGCGTGAAGGGCACGGTCTGGCCTTCTTGCACCGTGAAGCGGGCCACGCTTTTCATTTCATGGCCCTCCATCGGCACCGCCGTGTGCAGTTCCACCGCGTCCGGCCCGGCGATGGCGCTCAGGCCGTAGTCGCGGCGCCGCACCCAGGGCACCGCCTGGCCATAATTGAAGCGCAGCGTCAGCTCGGTTCGCATGTCCACGCTGCCCGATTCGCCGCGCACGATGCGCACCACGTCGACGCGCTCGTCTTCGTCGCTCAGCGGCATGAAGTCGTACACGCGCACCGCGCCGGTGGCGGTTTCGTGGCGCGTCTCGAGCACCGCCGTGTCGGGCAGATAGCGGCGCTGCGTCCGCGCATCCCCGTGCCGCGGCGCCAGCAGCCAGCGCCCGTGGCTTTCGTCGCCCAGCAGGGCGGCGAAACACGCGGGCGAATCGAAATGCGGCAGGCACAGCCAGTCGATCGAGCCGTCACGCCCCACCAGCGCGGCCGACAGCATGTTGCCGATCAAACCGTAGTCTTCGATGGGCCTGGACATCGCTCAGCCCGCGCCGCGAAACGCGGGATACAGCGTCATGCCGCCGTCGACGAACAGGGTCGAACCCGTGACGTAGTCGGAGGCGTCGCTGGCCAGCCAGGCCACGGCGCGCGCCACGTCGTCGGGCTCGCCGATGCGTCCGTAGGGAATCAGCTTGAGCAGCGCGGCCAGGCTGTCGGGCGTGTTCCAGGCCGGCGCGTTGATGGGCGTGCGTATCGCCCCCGGCGCCACCGAATTCACGCGGATCTTCATGGGCGCCAGTTCCTGCGCCAGCGACTGCATCAGCAGCGACACCCCGCCCTTCGAGGCCGCGTAATTGGCCTGGAACGCCCACGGAATGACTTCGTGCACCGAACTGATGAAAATGATCTTGCCCGCCGCGGCATCGGCCGGCGGCCCGGGCTGGCGGCCCAGGAAGGCGCGCACCGCGGCGCGCGAACACAGGAATTGCCCGGTCAGGTTGACGTCGATGACCTGCTGCCACTGCGCCAGCGTCATGTCCTGAATGGGCGCCGGCTGCTCGATGCCGGCGTTGTTGACCAGGATGTCGATACCCTGGAAGTGGTCTGCCACCGTGCGAAACAGTTGCTCGACGTCGCTTTCGCGGCTGATATCGGCGGGCCCGGCCACCGCGGTGCCGCCCGCGCCGGTAATGGCGTCCACCACCTCGGCCGCGCGCCGCGCCGAATCGCCGGTGGGCCGGTGGTTGACCACCACCCGCGCGCCCGCCGCCGCCAGCTCCAGCGCAATGCCCTTGCCTATGCCCGAACTGGCGCCGGTGACCAGGGCGACCTGTCCGGAAAGATCGACTGCATGCCGCATGCTGCTCTCCTTGCGGCGCGCGGGACTCGCCTGGCGCCGCCTGTCGATAGCCAGCCCCCAGCTTAGACCCGCGAGCGGCCTGGCTGCAAACCGGCGCTGAGTGTGATGCCAGGTGTCTGACTCCCGTGTATGCCAGGTGTCTGACTCCCGAAGGGTGTCAGACACCGAAGCCTGACCGAGGTTTTCCGCACACAGCGGTGTCAGGCACCTGCGGAGCCAGACACCTGGCCATGATCCACACATCGTATGATTGTTAACAATCTGATTGTGCTCTAGAATGCCTGCAAGACTTTCCCGAACCGTTCCGCCGTGCCCCGCTCCAGCCAACTCATTACCGACCTGGAAAACGCCGTCGCCTTCCGCCTGTTCGAAGGGCGGCCGCATGCGCCCACCCTGACCGTGCCCGAGCAAATCGCGGCGCAGATCGGCGATGCCATCATCAAGGGCCGGCTGCAGCCCGGCGAGGCCCTGAACGAACAGCGCCTGGCCGATTCGTTCCACGTCAGCCGCGGGCCGGTGCGCGACGCCATCCGCATCCTCGAACGCGAAGGGCTGGCCACCATCTATCCGCGGCGCGGCGCGGTAGTCACGGACCTGTCGGTGGACGAAGTGCGCGAAATCTTCGAAATCCGGGTCGGCCTGCTCGAAATCGTGGCCCGCAAGATCGCGGCCCATCACACGTCCGAATATCTGGCCACCCTGCGCGCGGGCGTCGAACGGCTGGAAGCCCTGGCGCGGCTCGACGACGACCAGGGCCGCTACGCCGAAACCTCGTACCGGCTGTCCATCCTGTCGGTGCGCAACTGCGACAACCAGCGCCTGACCCAGATGCTGACCGCCCTGTCGCTGCAAACCTTGCGCTATTCCTACATCAGCCTGGCGCCCATCGAGCGGCGGCGGGCCTCGGCCGCGCTGTGGCGCAAGGGACTCGATGCCCTCGAACGCGGCGACAGCCAGACCTACATCGCCATTTCGCGGCAACGGGTCGAAGAATCCGTCGCCGCGGCCGTGCGGCGCCTGTCGCAAGACACGCCGCTTCCCCACCGGAGACAAGCATGAACGCGCCCTCGCCCGGCCCGCTGGCCGGCCTGAAAGTGGTGGAAATCTGCTCGACCATCGCCGGCCCGGCCTGCGCCCGCCTGCTGGCCGATTTCGGCGCCGAAGTCACCAAAGTCGAACCGCTGGAAGGCGACGGCGTGCGCCAGATGGGCAAGCACGTCGGCGACGTGTCCCTGTACGCGGCCGCGATCCTGCGCGGCAAGCGTTCGGTGTCGCTGGACCTGAAATCCGAGCAGGGTCGCGCCATCACCCGCGCGCTGATCGACCGGGCCGACATCCTGGTAGAAAACAACCGTCCCGGCGTCATGGAGCGGCTGGGCCTGGATTACGACACCCTGTCGTCCAGCAATCCCGGCCTGGTCATGGTGCGCATCAGCGGCTACGGCCAGGACGGCCCCTACGCTGGCCGGCCGGGCTATGGCGCCATCTGCGAGGCCTTCGGCGGCGTGCGCCACATGACCGGCGACCCCGACCGCCCGCCGGCGCGCGTGGCCCTGGCCACCACCGATTACCTGACCTCGGTGTACGCGGCCTTCGGCGCCCTGATGGCCATCCACGAACGCGGCCGCACCGGCCTGGGCCAGGTAGTGGACGCGGCCCTGTACGAAACCGCGTTCACCCAGATGGAACCGTACGTGCCCGCTTTCGAGAAGCTGGGTTTCGTGCCCAAGCGCGTGGGCCCCAACCTGCCCACCATGGCGCCCAACAGCCTGTATCCCAGCGCCGACGGCGCCTGGGTGCTGATCGCCGCCAACAGCAACATCATCTTCGGCCGGCTGGCGCACGTGATGGAGCAGCCCGAACTGCTGACCGACCCGCGCTTTGCCACCATCCGCGCGCGCGGCGAACGCCAGAACATGGCCGCGCTGGACGCCATCATCGCCGACTGGACGCGCCAGCACGAGGCCGAGCCGCTGGAAAAGCGGCTGATCGCCGAATCGATTCCCGCCTCGCGCATCTACACCATCGCCGACATCTACGACGACCCGCATTACGCCGAACGCGGCATGCTGGTGCGCGTGCCGCACCCCACCCTGGGCCACACCACCCAGGCCGGCGTGGTGCCCAGGCTGTCGCGCACGCCGGGGCACATCCGCCACAGCGGCCCGGACCTGGGCGCCGACACCCACGCCGTGCTGCGGGAACTGGGCCTGACGCCCGAACAAATCCAGGCGCTGCAGGCGCAGAACCTCATCAAGACCCACCCCTAGAACGCCCCCCAGGGCGCAGGCCCCACCGGAGACCAGGCATGGAAGATACGCGCGGCGCCCCCGCCGTCCAAGATTGGGAAGCAGAACGGCAAGAACTGGCCCTGCGGCGCGAGCAGGCCGCCGCCATGGGCGGCCCCGAGGCCCTGGCCAAGCACCGGGCGCGCGGCCGGCTCAACGTGCGCGAACGCATCGCGCAGCTGTGCGACACCGGCACCTTCCGCGAACTGGGGCGCATCGCCGGCAAGGGCCGCTACGATGCCGAAGGCTTCTTTCAGTCCCTGTCGCCGGTCAACGCCATCATCGGCTCGGGCCGCATCGAAGGCCGCAAGGCCATGATCTCGGCCGACGACTACACCTTGCGCGCGGGTTCGTCGGAAGCCACGATTTCCGACAAATGGATCTACGCCGAACGCATGGCGCTGGACCTGAAAATGCCGCTGGTGCGGCTGGTGGACACCGCCGGCGGCAGCGTCAAGCTGCTGGAGCAGCAAGGCAGCAGCAAGATTCCGGGCTACCCCAACTGGCCGGTGGTGCCGCTGCTCGATGCCGTGCCGGTGGTGGGCGTGGCGCTCGGCGCCTGCGCCGGGCTGGGCGCCATCAAGGTGCTGATGTCGCATTTCTCGGTCATGGTGCGCGACCAGGCGCAGGTTTTCGCCGCCGGGCCACCGGTGGTGAAGCAGGCCTACGGCATCGACATCGACAAGAACGAACTGGGCGGCTACCAGGTGCATCGCCGCAGCGCGCTGGTGCACAACGAAGCCACCAGCGAGGCCGATGCCTTCGCGCAGGTGCGCCGCTTCTTGTCGTACCTGCCGCGCCATGCCGGCCTGATGGCCGAACGCACCGCCTGCGACGACCCGCCGGCCCGCGCCGACGACTGGCTGAAAGACGCCATTCCCAAAGACCGCCGCAAGGTATACGACCCGCGCAAAATCCTGGCCGCCGTGTTCGACCGCGACAGCCTGTTCGAAATCGGCCGCTACCAGGGCGGGTCGACCATCACCGCGCTGGCGCGCCTGAACGGCTACCCGGTGGGCGTGCTGTGCAGCGACCCGCGCATCTCGGGCGGCGCCATGACCACCACATCGGCCTGGAAGATCGAGCGCCACGTCAAACTGTGCCAGACCTTCAACCTGCCCGTGGTGCACCTGGTAGACCAGCCCGGCAATGCCACCGGCCCCGAGGCCGAACTCAGCGGCACGCTGCTGGGCGCCGTGCGGGTGCTGACCGCCATCGAAAAGGCCGAGATCCCATGGGTATCCATCATCATGCGACGCGCCTTCGGCATGGCGGGCGGCCTGCATGCGCCCAAGCATTTTCCCCAGCTGAACCACCGGTTTGCCTGGCCCTCGGCGCGCTGGGGGTCGATACCGATCGAAGGCGGCGTGGCGGCGGCGCACCGCAACGACATTGCCGCCGCCGAGGACCCGGCCGCCGAGCAGGCGCGGCTGGAAGCCTATTACCACCGCATCGCCTCGCCATTCCGCACGGCCGAGAAATTCGGCATGCTCGACGTGATCGACCCGCGCGAAACACGCGACGTGCTGTGCGACTGGGTCGAAGATGCATGGGTAGTCCTGCAGGCACGCTAAAGCACCAACACGCTGGCGATTGCCTCGTTTCATGCAGCAGATTGCGGTTTTCTAAAAAGACGGACCTGCCGGCACCCAGGACTCCACCTGCCCCGGGCTGGTCCCCAAGGAGACACGACGATGAACGCTTCATTTCGCAGCTTGATGGTCTGGGTGGCATTCGTGGCGGCAACCTTCGGGTGGCCCGCGCACGCACAAACATGGAAACCGCAGCACAGCATTGAATTCGTCGTGCCCGCCGGGCCCGGCGCGGCCCTGGACACCGCCGCGCGCGAACTGCAGCGCCTGCTAGAACAACAGAAGGTGCTGGACCAGACGCTGGTCATTACCAACAAGCCGGGCGGCAGCGGCGCGGTCGGCCTGCAGACCCTGCGCGCCCACGAGGGCGATTCCCATTGGCTGGGCACCTTCACCACCGGCATGATCAGCGCCCGCGTGCTGCATCCCGATTCGCTGTCCTACGACCAGATGACGCCCATCGCCCTGCTGCTCGAAGAATCCATGCTGGTGGCGGTACGCGCCGACTCGCCCATCAAGAACGTGCACGACCTGGTCGCGCAGCTGAAGAAAAAACCCGACTCGCTGTCGATCGCGGTGGCGACCTCGGTGGGCAACCACATCCACCTGGCCATCGCCAAGCCGCTGCAAAAGGCCGGCGTGGACATCACCAAGCTGGTGATGGTGCCGTACAAGTCGTCGGGCGAATCCATTACGGCGCTGCTGGGCGGGCACGTGGACGTGGTGTCGGCCACGTCGCCCAACGTGTTGGCGCAATACAAGGCGGGCACCATCCGCCTGCTGGCCGTCAGCACGGCCGAGCGCCTGCCCGAGCCGCTGGCCGAGGTGCCCACCTGGAAAGAACAGGGCATCGACGCGGTATCCACGTCGGTGCAGGGCGTGCTGGGTCCCAAGAACATGAGCCCCGAGCAACTGGAGTTCTGGGAAAACGCCTTCGCCAAGGTTACCGCCAGCCAGGAATGGCAAGATTTCCTGAAAACCCAGCTGTGGCGGCCGCGCTTCGCCAGGCACGACGTCATGCAGCAGGTGCTGGATGCCGAGTACGCGTCCACCCGCAAGCTGCTGCTGGACCTGAACCTGGCCAAGCCCTGAGGGCAGGCAACCCTGATCAATCACACAAAGGAGAACCCGCAATGGGACGCGTAAACGTGGTGGCCGAGGTCACCGGTACCATCTGGAAAATCGAGGCCGCGCCCGGCACGGCGGTAGAGCCCGACGATGTCATCATTCTGGTCGAATCGATGAAAATGGAAATCCCCGTGGTGGCCACGGACGCGGGCAAGGTGGCCGAGATCCTGGTCCAGGAAGGCGAGGCCGTGCAAGAAGGCCAGACCGTCGCGGTCATCACCACCTGAACATCGGCCGCGCCCGCCGGCCGACAGGCTTGGGGGGTGAACGGCTGATCTTGCCGCCGCCGAAATAGAAAACTCTGGCGGCAAAAGGCCATTCACCCATCTCCGGCGACGCCCGTCGCCCCCCTCGAGCCCCTGCTAAGCACGCCATGGTGCCATCGCGATACACTTTGGCGCCGCTTCGCATTACATTCCCGACACTTGACCGGTACCGTCCAGTCGCCAGGCAAGCGCCCTGCAGCGTGCAGGCCGACCCATTTCCACACCCATGCAGCTCACGAAAAAACTAGCCTATTTCCCGCACGTCGATGCCCTGCGCCATAGCGGTCCTGTCCGTGGTGGTGTATCACCTGAATGCCGCCTGGCTTCCGGGCGGTTTCGCCGGGGTCGACATCTTCTTCGTGATCTCGGGTTTCATCGTCAGCGCATCGGTCGGCTCGCTCGACCGCGTCGGGCTGCTCAAGTTCGTTCCGTATTTCTATGCGCGCCGCTTGCAGCGCATCGGCCCGGCCCTGCTCGTCTGCCTGCTGGCGACGACGGCCGCCTCGACCATACTGATCCCCACCGCCTGGCTGAGCGACGGCATTCAGCGCACGGGGCTGTTCGCGTTCTTCGGCCTGAGCAACTTCATTCTTGCCCAGACCAACAACGATTATTTCTCGCCGGTCGCGGAATTCAACCCGTTCACCCATACCTGGTCGCTGGGCGTCGAAGAGCAGTTTTACTTCATATTCCCGCTGCTCTTCGTGGCGTGGAGTTTTCGGGGCAAGTGGCGCACGATGGCGGTGGCGCTGTTTGCCGTGGCCTTCGGCGCCTCGATCGTGCATTCCGCGTGGCTGGGCCAGGTCAACAAAACCGCCGCCTTCTACATGATCACCAGCCGTTTCTGGCAGTTGGCCGCGGGCGTACTCCTGTACCAGTTCATGACGCTGGCGGGAAAGCGCTTCGATATCGCGGAACAACCGTCGCCGCGCTGGTTCATGGCCGGGGCCGTCGCGTCGCTCGTGCTCATCGCCTATGGCTTTGCGACGGCGTCGCCCGCCACCTTCCCTTTCCCGGGCAGCTTTCCCGCCGTCATCGGCACACTGGGCTTGCTGGGTTTCCTGCACGGCAAAGGCAGCAATAACCCCATCATGCGAATACTGGGCAGCGCGCCGGTGCTGTTCGTGGGCAAGATCTCGTATTCGCTGTACCTGTGGCACTGGCCCGTATTCGTCCTGTTCCGCTGGACGGTCGGCCTCGAATCGCCGGGATATCGCGCACTGGGCCTGGCGTTGGCCTTCGCGCTGGCGGTGGCATCGTATTATTTCGTCGAAACGCCATTCCGCCGCCTGCCGGCCGCGCGCCGGGCGCCACGCATGGTCATTGTCGGCGTCGGGCTGGCCTGCGTCGGCGCATCCGCATGGCTCGCCACCCAGATCACCGCGGCACAGCCCGTACTGTCGGCCAGCACGGTGACCCGCCACGCCGCGGAATGGTATCCCTACGGCAGCGGCACCGACGCGGCGCATCCCGACTGCCGGCTCGAGATCACGAATACGCCGCTTAGCACCGGCGCCTACCTCACCTATAAGCGCATCGGCTGCGACACGCCGGCCTCCGGTCCGCGCCTGTACGTCATCGGAGACTCGCATTCCGTGGCCTACGAGGCCATGTACAAGCGCTATGTCCTGCAAACCGGCGGGCAGGTCGTCCTGTACGGCAATGCGGGCTGCCCGTTCATGAGCCTGCAACCGTGGCGAGAGCAGAACGAACCGTGCCTGTCCGGTGCGAAGGCGGCTGTCGAAGACATGCTGGCCAAGCTCCAGCCGGGCGACATCGTATTCCTGGCATCGCTGCGCCTGCCGCGATTCGCCGACCAATGGGCGCGTTTTCCCGACGACAAGGCATGGAACGAAATGTTCGGCCAGCGGGCCGTGCAGGGCAGGCAGCAGGCCGTGGCCGGTGCCAAATCGATGCTGGCCCAGTTCCATGCCAAGGGCGCCAAGGTCATCGTCGATGCGCCCAAGCCGATTTTCCGGGCGCCGCCCTTCCGCTGCGCCGAAGGCTATAACCAGAGCAACCCCGTCTGCGAGGGCGGATCCCTGATGGACAGGGCGGAACTTGAGGCCATGCGCAAACCGGTGGTCGATGCCTTGAACGAACTGGCCCGGGCCGTGCCGGGAATGCGCATCTGGGATCCCTTCCCCATCTTGTGCCCGGCCGGCGCCGAATGCAGCGCCTACCGCCAGGGGCATCCGCTGTTCTTCGATGCAGACCACTTGAGCGGATACGGGAACGAATTGCTGGCCCCCTACTTCATCGATTTCGTGAGACAACAGGGGTAGGTCATTGAGCGGACGGCCCGCGCGCGCCATAATCGCCACACCGATATGAACCTGACGCGGGGATCCATCATTCATGCCTAGCGCGCGCGACCTGGTATACGCCGAACTGCGCCGGCGCCTGATGTCGGGCGCATTTCTGCCCGGCGAACGGCTGCGCGAAGAACACATCGCATCCGAACTGGCCGTCAGCCGCACGCCGGTGCGCGGCGCCATCGAACGCCTGGTCGAAGACGGCCTGGTGGGGCGCGAAGGCCGGCGCGGCGCCGTGGTGCTGGGCTGGCTGGACCGCGACATCACCGAGGCCTTCGAATTGCGCCTGCTGCTCGAGCCCTACGCCGCGCGGGCGGCGGCCAGCCGCGCCAGCACCGAACAGATCGACGAACTCGAACACATCAACGAACAAATGCTGCGCGCGGTGCAGTCCGACGACGCCGAACACGTCGCGCAGGTCCAGCATTACAACAACCGCTTCCACCACGCGCTGCTCGCGGCCGCGCAATCGGCGCGCGTGCGCTCGCTGGTCGAAAACCTGCTCGACATGCCGATCATCATCGGCTCGTTCTATTTCTACAGCCGCGACGACATGCTGCGCAGCGTCGAACAGCACCGGCAGATCGTGGCGGCCCTGCGTGCCCGCGACGCGGATTTCGCCGAAACCGCGATGCGCTTCCACCTGTCCGCCACCCACCGCCTGTTTCGCGAGCAGCGCCGGCCGGCACCGGCCGGCGCGCGCTGAACCCGCCCGCGGCTCAGGCCGCCAAGGCGGTGCCGGCCCGCGCCAGCCGCTGCAACACGTGCGGCCATACTTCGGGGTTCAGCAGCCGCGGCGGCCGTTCGCCCGCCAGCATGGCGGCGATCTGGCTGGCCGACCCCCGCGCCACCTTGCGGCGGCCTTCGTGCGTGACGCCCCCGGTATGAAACGTGGCCACCACGTCGTGGCGCTGCAATAACGGGTGCGTGGCCGGCGGCGGCTCGGCCTGCCACACGTCCAGGCCCGCGCCGGCCAGGTGGCCGCTTGCCAGCGCCTGCCGCAGCGCCGCTTCGTCGTGGATGCCGCCGCGCGCCGTCGACACGAACAGGCTGCCCGGCTTCATGCGCGCGAAGGCGGCGGCGTCCATCAGGCCGCGCGTGGCGGCATCCAGGGGGCAATGCAGGCTGACGACGTCGGCCTGCCGCAGCAGTTCGTCGAACGCGGCGGGCTCGGCGCCGCGCGCGCGTATTTCTTGCGGCGCCAGCAGCGGATCGCACGCGATGACCCGCATGCCGAAGCCGGCGGCAATGCGCGCGACCCGGCGGCCGATGGCGCCTATGCCGATCAGGCCCAGCACCCGTCCGTCGATTTCGCGGCCCATCAGGGCCTCGCGCCGGGCGGCGGCGCCGGCGCGCAGCGCGGCACCCGATTCGTCCAGCCGCTTGACCAGCGCCAGCAGCAACGCATACGTCATTTCGGCCACCGACGCGGCATTGGCGCCCGCCTGGTTCACGACCGCCACGCCGGCCCGCGTGCAGGTCGCCACGTCGATGGTGTCGTAGCCCGCCCCGCCCGCCGACACGCACAGCAAGTTCGGGCAGCGCGCCAGCAGCGCCTGGGACACCCACCAGCAGCGCGGCAATTCGTCTTTGGCCGGCGACACGTGATAGGCATGCGCCCGAGCCAGCCCCGCCCAGGTGGCGGGCGTGTCGGCGGCCAGGGGCAGCACGGCCAGGTCCAGCCCGGCGGCCTGCCCGATGGCCTGGTCGAACACGGGGTCGATCCACAGATCGAGGCGCGCGACGCACAGGCGGGCGCCGGGCAAGCGGGCGGGCTGCGGGCTCATTCGGTGACGCAGCCTTGCGCGCGCAGGCGGGCGTCTATCCATGACGTGTCGAGCTTGCCGGCGGCGATCTGCGCCAGGGTCTGCTCTTCGGCCGCGTGCTTGGCCGCCGCCTCGCGGTACAGCGCTTCGGCCTGGTCGTAGGGCACGCACAGCAGGCCGTCTTCGTCGCCCAGGATGAGATCGCCCGGCGCGATCGTCATGCCATCGAGCGCGACGACACAGTTGATTTCGCCCGGCCCGTCTTTGTAGGGGCCGCGGTGCGTGATGCCGGCCGCGTATACCGGGAACGGGTTGCGGCGTATCGTGCCCGAGTCGCGGATGGCGCCGTTGATGACGATGCCGGCAATGCCGCGCGAGGCCGCGTACGTGGTCATGATTTCGCCGATGATGGCGTTGGTGAGGTCGCCGCCGGCGTCCACCACGATCACGTCGCCGGGCGCGGCCAGGTCCAGCGCCTTGTGCACCAGCAGGTTGTCGCCGGGCCGGCAGCGCACCGTCAGCGCCGGCCCCGCCAGCACGCTGCCATCGTGCATGGGCCGCAGCCGCGCGCCGCCGGCTGTCATGCGCGACATGCAGTCGCTGACGTTGGCGACGGGAACCTGGCGGAACTGTTCGACCAGCGCGGCGCTGACCGCGCGCTGGCGGGAATGGATTTCGAAGCCGATCATTGCGGCGCTCCTAGAGGAAAAGGGAGTCATTGCTTGGGGATGCCTGCTTCCTGCACCACCTTGCCGAACACATCGTGGTCGATGCGATGGCGTTTGTCCAGGTCTTGCGGCGTACCCTTCATGACGCTGTAGCCGGCCTGCTGCAGCTTCTGCACCAGCTCGGGCTGCTCCAGCGCGCGATTGACGGCGGCGTTCAGCGCGGCAATGACGTCGCCGGGCGTCTGGCCCGGCGCCATCAGGCCCCACCAGATCGTCTGGTTGATCGTCTTGAAGCCGCTTTCCGCGAAGGTGGGCACGTCCGGCAGCGCCGGCGAACGCGCGTCGGCCACCACCGCCAGGGCGCGCACCTTGCCGGCGCGGATCTGCGGCAGCAACGACGCCACCGAGCCGGTATACATGTCGATGCGGCCGCTCATCAGGTCGGGAAACGCCTGCGACCAGCCACGGTACGGCACGTGCATCAGCTCCATGCCGGCCGCCTTGCGCCACAAGTGGCCGATCAGGTCGCCGCTGCCGCCGATGCCGGGAATGCCCAGCGATACCTGGCCCGGCCTGGCCTTGGCCGCGCGCACCACGTCGTCCACTGTCTTGAAGGGCGAGTCGGGCAGCACCACGAACACGCTGGGCGACGACGCCACCAGCCCCACCGGCTTGAAGTCTTTGAAGGTGTCGTAGCTGAGCTTGTTGTACAGCCAGGGATTGAGGACGATGTTGTCGGTCTGCGCCATGACCAGCGTGTGTCCGTCGGGCCGCGCGCGCGCCGTGGCGTCCAGCGCCAGGTTGCCGCCGGCGCCCGGCTTGTTCTCGACCACGATGTTCCAGCCCGTGTCCTGGCCGACGGCGGTGGCCATCATGCGCGTCAGGGTGTCGGTGCCGCCGCCGGGCGGAAACGGCGAAATGAAGGTAATGGGCGCGCCGCCCAGGTCGGCCGCGCCGGCAAGCGCCGGGCACGACGCCAGGACGGTGACCGCCAGGATCTTTTTCAGGATTTGCATTGTCTTCCTCGCATATCAGATGAGAAATGCCGCGGGCGCCGCGGCGGTTTTATTGTTGCCGTGCCAGCGGCGTCAGCCAGGCCAGCCGCGCGGGCACGGTATCGGCCACGTCCAGCGGCGCGCCGCCGCGTTCGGCGCGCGCCGACTCGATGCCCCGCGCGGTGCGGGCAAACAGGCGCTCGACGCCATCCAGCACCAAGGGCTGCAGGCCGGCCCGCACCAGTTGTTCACGCGCTTCGCGCACTTCGGCCAGGCGGCGCGGCGCGTGCAGCACGTGCGAGCGCACGAATGAGTCCAGGAACGCCGTCAGCGGCGTTCGGTCCATATCGCCCAGCACGTCGTACAGGGCGTCGCGCAGCCCCAGCTGTTCGGCCGCCACCAGGCATTCGACCGCCAGGCTTTCCATGCCCTTGGTAAGAATGCTGCGCAGCAGCTTGAGCTGCACCGCGTCGCCGGCCTGCCCCGCGATCGCCTGCGCCGGAATGCCGCCGCCCTGGGCGAATCCGGCGATGGCGGACGCCCCCGTGCCGGCGCACAGCAGCGGCGTGCGCGCGCCCAGCAGGACGATGGCGCCCATGATGGCGACGTCGGCGAAGGCAATGCCATGGCGGGCCGCCACGGCGGCGGCGGCCCGCATATCGGCCGCGCTGGCGGTGGTGAAGTCGGCATACAGCGCATCGGCGCGCAGGTGGGGAATGGCCTGTTCGGCCACGGCGCGCGCGGCGTGGCCATACACCGCCGACACCACCAGGTCGGCCTCGGCCAGCCACGGGCCAGGAGCGGCATGCAGGGCCGCGCCATAGGCCCTTGCCCGCGCCTGCATAGCTTCATCTTGCCGCAGTTCGCATACCGCGGGCAGCGCGTGCCCGCCCGACTGCCAGGCCTGGGCGTAGCAATGGCCGACTTCCCCGCAGCCGATCAGCACAATTTTCATGGCGTTTAAGTACATAAAAAATACAATTACATATTTAACCTTGAATATATGCGCGTGTTTATGCGGGTATACCCGCTATTTCAAAAACAAATTTAATACATTTAGCGAACACGCTTGCGCGTTGCGGCCGGCCCGCATCCTGGCCAAGATCATTCAGTAAGTTGTCAGGTTTTGACGGGGTGTAAGTAAATTCTCTATCGCCATGGAAGAAATTCCCTGGCGCGGCCGCCTCGGGGCCTTGCCCCCGCCCACCGCGGCACACGGCGGGCATACGGCTTGCGCGACAGGGCGCGCCCCGATTCCGGATGCCACGCCCGGCGTCTTGCCCGGGGCGATCCGCATTCAGGAACCCTAGCCCGCAATGTCCCAACTATTCAGCGACGCCTCGGTGCTGTTCATCAAGCTGGCTCTGCTGGGACTGGTCTTGCTGGCGGGCGCGGGCGCCGTGCTGGCGTATTGGCGCATGTCGGCCGCCGAAGCGCCCTACACCGGCCCCGACCAGCCCATCCCGTTCAGCCACAAGCACCATGTGGGCGACGACGGCATCGATTGCCGCTACTGCCACACGACGGTCGAGACCTCGGC
Source organism: Bordetella petrii (assembly GCA_017745595.1). GTDB lineage: Bacteria > Pseudomonadota > Gammaproteobacteria > Burkholderiales > Burkholderiaceae_B > Bordetella_A > Bordetella_A petrii_C. Next base: position 108,815 of record WMBV01000003.1, on the reverse strand, counting down.
GGCGGCCGGCATGCCGGCGACCCAGGTTTGCCTGACCTGCCATTCGCAGCTGTTCAAGGATGCGCCCGCGTTCGCGCCGCTGCATGCCAGCGTCCAGACCGGCCAGCCGGTGCCCTGGAAGCGCGTGTACGACCTGCCCGACTTCGTGTATTTCGACCACAGCATCCACGTGGCCAAGGGCGTGGCCTGCGTGACCTGCCACGGGCGGGTCGACCAGATGCCGCGCATCGTGCGGGCGCAGCGGCTGGACATGCAGTGGTGCCTGGACTGCCATCGCGCGCCGGGCCGCCGCATCGGCCCGCACGACCAGGTTTTCGTCATGCACGACCCCGCCCCCCTGTCCGCCGCCGATGTCGATCAGTTGAAGCGCATCTTCGACCTGGAAAGCCGCGCGCGCATGACGAGCTGCACGACCTGCCACCGGTGACCGCCATGATCGAACGCCCCGTCACCCTGCACCGCCACCCGCCGCGCCCCGCCGAGGCCGGCCCGGCCGACCCGGCGCGCCGCGCGCTGCTGCAATCGATGGCGGCGGCGGCGACCCTGGCCGCCAGCGGCTGCAAGGGCCCGCCCGCCGAAACTATCCTGCCCTACGTCGACATGCCCGAAGGCGCGCCGGCGGGCGAGCCCGTTTACTACGCCACCAGCCTGGTGCGCCAGGGCGCGGCCAGCGGCGTGCTGGTGCGGACCAACCATGGCCGGCCCACCAAGATCGAAGGCAATCCGCGCCATCCGGCCAGCCTGGGCGCCACCGACATTTATGCGCAGGCCGCCATCCTGCAGCTGTGGGATCCCGACCGCTCGGGCGCCGTGGTCCATGGCAACGAACCGGCCAATTGGGACGCGTTGCGCGCGGCGCTGCGGCAGCGCTTGCCGGCCCTGCGCGAGCGCGGCGGCGACGGGCTGCACATCCTGACCGGCCTGTGCAGCTCGCCCACGCTGCTGCGCCAGCTGGACGCGCTGGCCCAGGCGCTGCCCGGCATGCGCTGGTACGTGCACGAGCCGCTGTCGCGCGCGGCCGCGGCCGATGCGGCCATGCACATGCTGGGCCGCGCGGCCGTGCCGCGCTACCGCCTGCGGCAAACCGGCATGCTGCTGACGCTGGACGCCGATCTGGCGGCCGGCGGCCCGGATGGCGTGCGCCATGCGCACGACCTGGCCCAGGCGCGCCGCCAGCCGGACGGCTGCCGCGTGTACGCCATCGAATCCACCCCCGGGCTGATCGGCACTCAGGCCGACCGCCGGATCTCGTTGCCGCCCTGGCAGATGGAAGCCCTGCTGGAAAGATTGGCCGCCCACTTCGGCGTGCCCGGTTGCCAGGCGCCGCCGGCAGCCGCCGGCCTGCTGCCCGACGGCATCGAAGCCACGCTGCGGCGGCTGCTGCGGCGGCAGGCTGGCCACGCGGCCATTGCCGTGGGCGATGGCCTGTCGGGCCGCGCCCACCAGATCGGCTGGGCGCTCAACGCGCAGCTGGGCAACCTGGGCGCCACCGTCCAGGCCATCGAACCGCCGGTGCGCCGCGCCGGCAATGCCGGCCTTGCAGACCTGCTGGCCGCCATGGAAGCCGGGCGGGCCGACACACTGCTGATCCTGGACGCCAACCCGGTGCACGAGCTGCCGGCCAGCGGTTTCGCGCAGGCCCTGGCGCGCGTGCCGCTCTCGGTGCACATGGGCCTGTATCGCGACGAGACCGGCCGCGCCACCGCCTGGCACGCGCCGCGCGCGCACGACCTGGAAGCCTGGAGCGACGCGCGCGCCGGCGACGGCACGGCGGGCATCGTGCAGCCGGTCATCGCGCCTTTGCACGATGCCCATTCCCCGCATGCGCTGCTGGCCATCGTGGACGGCAGCGAGCGCGGCGCCCACGACCTGGTGCGCCAAACCTGGCGCGCCGCCGCAAGCGCGCCCGCCGGCAGCGATGCGCCCTGGAACGACGCGCTGCGGCAGGGCCTGCTGCCCGATAGCGCGTACGCCCCGCTGCCGCCGGTGCTGCGCGGCCAGGTCGCGCAGCCCGCCGCGCCGCGGCCCGCCGGGCTGCTGGCCGTGATGACGCCCGACCCGCGCATCGGCCTGGGCGAGTACGCCAACAATGCCTGGCTGCAGGAACTGCCGCATCCGTTCACCCGCATCACCTGGGAAAACGCCCTGCTGCTGGGGCCCGCCACGGCGCGCGAGCACGAGGTAGCCAGCGGCGACGTCGTCGACCTGGCGACCCCGGACGCGGGGCCGGCATTGCGCGTGCCGGTGCACGTGCTGGCCCGGCAGGCCGAAGGCATCGCCACGCTCGCGGTGGGCTACGGCCGCCGGGCGGGCGGCGCCATCGCCAACGGTATCGGCGTGAATGCCCATGCGCTGCGTCCGGCGCGGCGCGACGCGCTGCTGGCCCGCCAGGTGGAAGTGCAGCTACGCCCCACCGGCGCGCGGCACGCCTATGCGCGCATCCAGAACGAAACCTCGACGCGGCAACGCGACATCGTGCGCGTGCTGGACGCGCGGGCCCTGGCGGACGGCGCCACGGCCCGCGACGAATCCGGCCCCCGGCAGACGCTGTATCCCCCGCGGCCCTACCCCGACCACGCCTGGGCCATGTCGATCGACCTGGACGCCTGCGTGGGCTGCGGCGCCTGCACCATCGCCTGCCAGGCCGAAAACAACATCGCCGTGGTGGGCCGCGCCGAAGTGGCGCGGGGCCGCGCCATGCCATGGATACGCGTCGACCTGTACGAAGACGCGGTGCCCGGCCAGGACGCCTTCCAGCCGGTGCCGTGCATGCATTGCGAGAACGCGCCCTGCGAAGAAGTCTGCCCGGTGGGCGCCACCGTGCACGACAGCGAAGGCCTGAACGCGCAGGTGTACAACCGCTGCATCGGCACGCGTTTCTGCTCGAACAATTGCCCCTACAAGGTGCGCCGCTTCAATTTCTTCCAGTACGCCGAGTCCGACCCGTACAGCGCGGCGCGCCGCAATCCCGACGTGACCGTGCGGCGCCGCGGCGTGATGGAAAAATGCACCTACTGCGTGCAACGCATCAGCCGCGCGCGCATCGACGCCGGCCGCACCGGCCGGCCGCTGCAAGACGGCGACGTGGTCACCGCCTGCCAGGGGGCCTGCCCCACCCAGGCCATCGTGTTCGGCGACCTGAACGACCCCGCCAGCGCCATCAACCGCGCACGCCAGTCGCCGCGCCGCTACGCGCTGCTGGAAGAACTGAACACGCGGCCGCGCACCACCTACCTGGCCCGCGTGGCCGGGCGCCTGCCGGCCGGCGAGGACGACCATGACTGAACGTCCCGGCCCGTCCGCCGCGCCCTCTTACGGCGCCGTCACCGACCGCATCGCCGGGCTGGTACTGGGCCGGCGCGGCGCGGGCGCGGCGGCCCCGGCCGCGCGCTGGCCGCTGGCCTTTTTGTGCGCCACCGCGGGCGTCCTGGTGTTCTGCGCCGCCACGGCCTGGCTGATGGTGCGCGGCGTGGGCCTGTGGGGCGTGAATATTCCCGTGGCGTGGGGCTTCGCGCTGGCCAACTTCATCTGGTGGATCGGCATCGGCCACGCGGGCACGTTCATTTCCGCCGTGCTGCTGCTGTTGCGCCAGCGCTGGCGCACCTCGATCAACCGCTACGCCGAGGCGATGACCCTGTTCGCGGCCAGCATCGCCGGCCTGTTCCCCATTCTGCACCTGGGCCGCCCCTGGTTCTTCTACTGGCTGGTGCCGTATCCCGACCGCATGGGCCTGTGGCCGCAGTGGCGCAGCCCCCTGGTATGGGACCTGTTCGCCATCGCCACCTATCTGATGGTGTCGCTGCTGTTCTGGTACGTGGGCCTGATTCCCGACCTGGCCACGCTGCGCGACCAGGCCCGCACGCGCCCCGCACGGCTGGCCTACGGACTGTTCGCGCTGGGCTGGCGCGGCGATGCCCGGCATTGGGCGCGCCACCAGGCGGCCTACCTGCTGCTGGCGGGCCTGGCCACGCCGCTGGTGGTCTCGGTGCACAGCATCGTGTCGCTCGACTTCGCCATCGGCAACACGCCCGGTTATCACTCCAGCATTTTTCCGCCGTACTTCGTGGCCGGCGCGCTGTATTCCGGCTTCGCCATGGTGGTGACGCTGGCGATCCCGCTGCGCCATGTCTTCCGCCTGCATGATTTCATTACCGACCGCCACCTGGCGCTGGCCGCCAAGGTCATGCTGGCCACCGGCGCGCTGGTCGCCTACGGCTACGTCATGGAAGTCTTCACCGCCTTCTATGGCGGCGACGAATTCGAAGTCGCCATGACCCGCGACCGGCTGGCGGGCAGCTACGCCCCGGTCTACTGGACCCTGATCGCCTGCAACGTGGCGCTGCCGCAGCTGCTGTGGCTGCGGCGCGTGCGGGCCAGCGCGGCGGCGCTGTTCGCGATCGCCGTCATCATCAATGTGGGCATGTGGCTGGAACGCTTCATGATCGTGGTGCAGAGCACCCACCGCGATTTCCTGCCGTCGGCATGGGGCCGCTTCGTGCCGACGGGCTGGGACTGGCTGTTCCTGCTGGGGTCGCTGGCCCTGTTCGTCTGGCTATTCCTGCTGTTCGTGCGCGTGCTGCCGGCGATTTCCATGACCGAGATGCGGCACCTGGTGTACCGCGACCGCGCGGGGCAGCCATGAAGCCCGCCCTGTACGGCATCCTGGCCGAATTCGACGATGTGCCGGCCTATGTGCGCGCGGTGCGCGCGGCCCGCGACGCGGGCTACCCCCGCATCGAGGCCTATTCGCCCTTCCCGGTCGAAGAAGTGGCCGAACTGCTGGGCGGCCCCGGGCGCGGCGTGGCCCGCGCCACGCTGGCCGGCGGCCTGGGCGGCGGCGTGCTGGGCTACCTGCTGCAATGGTATTCGGCCACCCAGGACTATCCCATCAACGTCGGCGGCCGGCCGCTGCACAGCTGGCCCATGTTCATTCCGGTGGCGTTCGAACTGGCGGTGCTGTTCGCGGCCCTGGCCGCGGTGGCCGCCATGCTGGCCGGCAACCGCCTGCCGGCGCTGCGCCATCCCATGTTCAACGATGCCGGCTTCGCGCGCGCATCGCGCGACCGCTTTTTCGTCTGCCTGGGCGAACTGCGCACGCCCCGGGCGGCCGCCCAGGCGCGCGCATTCCTGGCCGGCCTGGCGCCCTTGCGCATCGCCGAGGTGGCGCGATGAACCGCCACGCCGTCTGCCTGCTTGCCGGCGCGCTGGCGCTGTGCCTGGCCGGCTGCGAGCGCGCCGCGCAAGACATGTACGACCAGGCGCGCGGCAAGCCGTACCAGGCCAACCGCCTGTTCGCCGATGGCAGTGCGATGCGCGCGCCGCCCGGCGGCACCGTGCCCCATGCCGCCGGCAACCTGGCCGGCAGCAGCGGCGGCCGGCGCGGCGCGCAGGCCATGCAGGCGCGGCAGCGCGCCGACGCCGCGCCCGGCCAGCCCTATCCGTTGTCGGCGCAACTGCTGCGGCGCGGCCGCGAACGCTACAACATCTATTGCCTGCCCTGCCACAGCCCGGTAGGCGACGGCGACGGGCGCATCGCGCGGCGCGGTTTTCCGGCGCCGCCCACCTATCATTCCGAGCGGCTGCGGCAGGCAACCGACCGCCACTTGTACGACGTCATCACGCGCGGCTACGGCGTCATGTACGGATACGGCAACCGGCTCGAACCGGCCGACCGCTGGGCCATCGTCGCCTTCATCCGGGCACTGCAGCTGAGCCAGCACGCGGACCTGGCCAGTCTGCCCCCGCCCGTGCGCGAGGCCGCGCGGGCGCATCTGCCCGCGCCGGAGAGCGCGCCATGAACGGGCGCATGGATCTCTGCGCGCCCGCCGGCCGCCCGGCGCGGCGCGCCCTGCTGGCCCATGGCATCGCGCTGCTGGCGCTGTGCCTGGTGGGGGGCTATGTGGCGCCGCGCGACCTGCAAGCCGCGTGGCTGGCCGCATGGTGGTTCTGGACCGGCGCGGCCCTGGGCGCGCTGGGTACGCTGTATATCCACCGCCTTACCGGCGGGGGCTGGGGCGCCGTGCTGCGGCCGCACCTGTTGCGCCGCGCGGCCAGCCTGGCCGTGCTGGCGCCGCTGATCCTGCCGCTGGCGCTCTGGACGCAGGCCTGGTATCCGTGGGCCCAGCCCGGCTGGGTCGACGGCGCCGCGCAGCCGGCCTTCCGCCAGCTCTGGCGCGCGGAATGGTTCTTCGACCTGCGCCTGGGCCTGTACGCCGCCTTGTGGCTGGCACTGGCCTGGGGCGCCTGCCATCGCCGCGCGGCCAGCGCGCTCGACCCCGGCGGCGCGGCCGGGGCGGCCGGCGGCCTGCTGGTGCTGGGCTATACCGCTACGCTGGCTGCCGTGGACCTGGTGGCCTCGCTGGTGCCGCAATGGTATGCCACCGGCTTCGGCCTGCTGGTACTGGTGGCGCAGCTCAAGACCGCCCTGGCATTGGCCACGCTGCGCGCGGCCCGCGCCGCGCCGGCCCCCATCCGCGGCGACCTGGGCAACCTGCTGCTCACTTACGTCATGACCTGGGCCTACCTGGAGTTCACCCAATTCCAGATCATCTGGGCCGAAAACCTGCCCGCCGAAATCAGTTGGTACCTGCCGCGCTACCTGGGCTCGTGGCATTGGCTGGCCCTGGTCCTGCTGGTGCTGGGCGCCTGCCTGCCGTTCGCCTTGCTGCTGTCGCGGCGCGTGAAGCGCTCGGCCGCCCTGGCCGGCGTGGCGGCCCTGCTGGCCGCGATGGGCTGGCTGGAAACGGTCTGGTACGTGGCGCCATCGCTGGACGGCCTGAGCCCGCATGCCTGGTGGCTGCTGCCGGCCATGGCCGCGCTGATGGGCGGCCTGGCGCGCGCGGCCGGCCATGCCGTCCAGGCCGGCGCCGCCCCTTTGCCGGAGCCCCGCCATGCGTGAAGGCATCGACATGCACCGGCTGCGCCGCATCGCGCTGGCGTGCGTGATCGCGGTGGCCGCCGTGGCGGCCGGCGCCGTCGTGCTGTCGCGGCACTGGTTTGCCGCGGTGGACCGGCAGCCCGCGCCGCCGCGCATTGCCGGCCCCGCCCTGGAAACCCGGCCGCGCGCCGACCTGCAAGACTACCAGCGCGCCAAGCAGCACCTGCTGCACAGCTACGCCTGGGTGGACGCGCGCCACGGCATCGCCCGCATCCCGCTGGAACAAGCCATGCAAGCGCTGGCCGCGCAAGGCGGCGCGCCCGCCGCGCCGGAGGGCCCATGAACGCCCGCCGGGCGCTGCCATGGATCGCCATCCTGGCGCTGGCCTGCGCGCTGGCGCCCGCGCAGGCCCAGCCCCTGGCGTTCAGCCCGCGCCTGCAGGCGCGGGTGCCGCTGGACACCGTCCTGGTGGCCGCCGACGGCGCGCCGGCGCGCCTGGGCGACGTGCTGCGCGGCCAGCCCGCCTTGCTGGTGTTGGGCTACTACCATTGCCCGCGGTTGTGCGGCACCGTGATGGACGGCGTGATCGAGGGTACGCGCGGCGTCGGCGTGCCGTTCCAGATCGTCGCCCTCAGCATCGACCCGCAAGAAGGCCCGCCCGCCGCGCAACGCAAGGCCCGGCGCTACCGCGCCACCCTGCCGCACGCCTGGCAGCCGCGCCTGCACCTGCTGACCGGCGCGGCCGGCCCGACGCGCGCCGTGGCCGACGCGGTGGGCTTTCCCTACCGCTACGACCGGGCCAGCGGCCAGTTCGACCATCCCGCCGGCTTCGTCGTCCTGACGCCGCAGGGCCGGGTATCGCGCTACTTCACCGGCGTGCGCTATGCGCCGCGCGATCTCGAGCTGGCCCTGGTCGAGGCCTCGCACGGCGCAATCGGCACGCTGACGGACCAGGTGGTGCTGTTCTGCTCGCACTACGATCCCGCCCAGGGGGCCTACACGGTCTCGATCATGCGCCTGGTGCGCCTGGCCAGCCTGGCGCTGCTGCTGGCCCTGGGCGGCTTCGTGCTGTATTGGCAGCGCCGGCCGGCGAGGCGCCCATGAGCCTGCTGCCCGTCGCCGCCACGCAGGCCGCCGCCCGCACCGACCTGCTGTTCGCCGTGCTGACCGGCCTGTCGGTTGCCATCGCCGGCACGCTGCTGGCCGTGGCGCTGGTGTTCTGCATCCGCTACCGCGCCGGCTCGCGCGCCGAGCGCGGCCCCGCGCCCATCCGCAACCGCTGGCTCGAAGGGCTGTGGGTGCTGGTGCCGGTGCTGGCCTTTTCCGGCCTGTTCGCGTGGTCGGCGCACGACTATGCGCGCCTAGTGCGCAGCCCGCCCGAAGCGGCCCAGGTGTACGTGGTGGCCAAGCAATGGGTCTGGACTTTGCAGCATGCCGACGGCCGCCGCGAAATCGACCAGCTGCATTTGCCGGCGGGACGGCCCGTGCGCCTGGTCATGACCTCGCAGGACGTCATCCACAGCTTTTTCGTGCCGGCGCTGCGCGTCAAGCAAGACGTGGTGCCCGGGCGCTACACCGCGCTGTCTTTCACGCCCGAGCGGCCCGGCCGCTACCGGCTGCTGTGCGCCGAATACTGCGGCACCGAGCACGCCTCCATGATGGGCGGCATCGTGGTACTGGCGCCCGACGCCTATGCGCGCTGGCTGGCCGGCGCGGCCGACGCTCAGGCACTGCGCCGGCGCGGCCTGGCGCTGTTCCGCGAACGCGGCTGCATCGGTTGCCACGACACGCGCTCGTCGGTGCACGCCCCGGACCTGCGCGGCGTGTACGGCCGCCGCGTGTTCCTGGCCGGCGGCGGCATGGTCGTGGCCGACGAAAACTACCTGCGCGATTCCATTCTGCAGCCCGGCAAGCAGGTCGCGGCCGGCTACGCGCCCATCATGCCCGCCTATGCCGGCCAACTGACAGAAGCCGACCTGAACGCGCTGGTGGAATACCTGCGCACCCCCGGCCCGCAGGAGACCCCATGAGCATGCCCGCCGCCACCAGCTACCTGAGCGACGGCTACACGCTGCGCTCGTGGCTGTGCACGCGCGACCACAAGCGCATCGCCATCCTGTACGCGCTCAGCATCACGGCGTTCTTCGCGCTGGGAGGCCTGGCCGCCGCCGCCATGCGCCTGGAACTGATCACCCCGGCGGGCGACCTGGTCAGCGACGACACCTACAACAAGCTGTTCACCGCGCACGGCGTCATCATGGTGTGGATGTTCCTCATCCCCTCCATTCCGTCGGTATTCGGCAATTTCCTGATTCCCCTGATGCTGGGCGCGCGCGACCTGGCGTTTCCGCGCCTGAACCTGCTCAGCTGGTACCTGTACGTGGCGGGCGGCCTGTTCACCCTGACCGCCATGCTGCTGGGCGGCGTGGACACCGGCTGGACCTTCTATGCGCCGTTCTCGACGCTGTTCTCGAACACCCACGTGGTGCTGACGCTGGCCGGTGTGTTCATCCTGGGATTCTCGTCGATCCTGACGGGGCTGAATTTCATCGTGACCGTGCACACGCTGCGCGCGCCGGGCATGGGCTGGTTCGACATGCCGCTGTTCGTGTGGGCCCACTACGCCACCAGCATCATCCTGGTGCTGGCCACGCCGGTGCTGGCCATTACCCTGCTGCTGCTGGCCGCCGAGCGGCTCATGGGCATCGGCATCTTCGATCCCGCGCTGGGCGGCGACCCGCTGCTGTTCCAGCACCTGTTCTGGTTCTATTCCCACCCCGCGGTGTACATCATGATCCTGCCCGCCATGGGCGTGGCCAGCCAGATCATTCCCTGCTTCGCCGGCCGGCGCGTGTTCGGGTACCGGTCGATGGCCTACGCCATCATCGCCATCGCGGGCCTGGGTTTCCTGGTGTGGGGCCACCATATGTTCGTCAGCGGCCAGTCGCTGTATGCGAATGTGGTGTTCTCGATCCTGAGCTTCCTGGTGGCGGTGCCCTCGGCCATCAAGGTGTTCAACTGGATCGCCACGCTGTACCGCGGCCACATCCGCTTTACCGCGCCGATGCTGTACGCGCTGGGCTTTGTGGCGCTGTTCCTCACCGGCGGCCTCACCGGCCTGTTCCTGGCGTCGCTCTCCATCGACATACACGTCACCGACACGTATTTCGTGGTGGCGCATTTCCACTACATCATGGTGGGCGGCGCCGTCATGGCCTACCTGGGCGCGGCGCACTTCTGGTGGCCCAAGATCTCGGGGCGCCTCTACCCGGAAACCCTGGGCCGCGCCGCGGCGCTGATCATCTTCCTGGGCTTCAACCTGACCTTCTTTCCGCAGTTCGTGCTGGGCTACCAGGGCATGCCGCGGCGCTACCACAGCTATCCGCCCGAATACCAGCTGCTCAATGTGCTGTCGTCGACGGGCGCCGCGCTGCTGGCGGTCGGCTACCTGCTGCCGCTGCTGTACCTGCTGTGGTCGTGGCGGCGCGGGCCGCGCGCCGGCGCGAACCCCTGGCACGCCGGCGGGCTGGAATGGCAGGCCGCCTCGCCGCCGGCCACGCGCAACTTCAATCGCCCGCCCGACCTGGCGCGCAGCGCCGCATGGCCCGGCGACGGCCGCGAGGGGCAGCCATGAACACCGCCCGGTTGCAGCCGGCCGGCCGCCGCGGCTATCGCGCCGCCCTGGGGATGTGGGTATTCCTGGGCACCGAAGTCCTGTTCATCGGCCCGCTGTTCGTCGCTTATGCGGCCCTGCGGCTGACGCATCCCGATACCTTCGACGCCGCCGCCCGGCTCACCGACCTGACCCTGGGCACCTTGAACACCGGCATCCTGTTGACCAGCAGTTTCGCCATGGCATCGGCCGCCGCGGCCGGCCGGGAAGCGCCGCGCCTGGCGCGCCGGCTGCTGGGCGTGACGCTGGCGCTGGGCGCGGCCTTCCTGGCCGTCAAGGGCGTGGAATACGCGCACGACTTCCGGCAGGGGCTCTTTCCCGGTGCGGGCTTCCAGGCGCCGGCGGGCGTCGACACACGCACGGCCATGCAGTTCTTCGTACTGTATTTCGTCTGCACCGGCGTCCATGCCGTGCATTTGATCGCGGGCCTGGCGCTGGTCGGCGTACTGCTCGCGCGCGGCCCGCGCCCGCCCGGCTGGGCGCGCCACATCGAACTGACCGGCCTGTACTGGCACTTTGTCGACGTGGTGTGGATCTTCCTGTTCCCGGCGTTCTACCTGGCGGGGCGGGCCGCATGAAACCCGCGCGCACCGGCCCGCATCCGCCCGGACTGCGCCGCGCGCTGCGCGCCCATTGCGCGGTGTGGCTGCTACTGCTGGCCCTGCTGGGCCTGACCGTCGCCGGCGCCGGCGTGGCCCTGGGGCCGGGCAACGCCGCGCTGAGCACGGCCATCGCATTGATCAAGGCCGCGCTGGTGCTCGCCTACTACATGCACCTGCGGCACGCGCCGCCCACCCTGCGCGCGGTGCTGGCCACCGCGCTGCTGGCCCTGCTGGTCCTGGCGGCGCTGAGCGGTATCGACCTGGGCACGCGGGGCTGAGCCGCGCGCGGCATCCCGTCAGCCGCCGTGCCGCAACGCGATGGGCGGGATGGGCGACGACACCCGCCGGGCGCCCGCCCACTCTGCATTGACGCGCCCGTGCAGGTCCACCTGCAAGGCGGCATTGATGGCAAGCAGGCAGCTCAGCCTGCGCAGCACGTGGTCGTCGTGAGTCACGGAGCACGGGTGCAGCTCGACGGCATCTCGCCCAGATGGCCCAGTCTTTTCATTGCCACTTTCCCTAAAGTTGTACGTATTTATTTTTTCAGTATATCAATCAAACGAAAATATCGGCGCCAATAAAGACTTTCAGGCCGGTTGACGCTAGGCTCAGTGACTGGAATACTTGTACGTACTTTTTATAAACCAGGTAAAAAAATGGAAACTGATCGCAAGCCCCGGCCCCTCTCGGCCCAGGACGAGGCCGAACTGCTCTCGGCCGTCGACCGCTGGATTGCCCGCTCGCTCAAACCCGAAGTCGTGCGCGAGTTCGACCACGCCGATCGCTATCCCGCGCATATCGTCGAAGAAATGAAAGCGCTGGGCCTGTTCGGCGCGACGGTCGGCACCGAATACGGCGGCCTGGGGCTGCCCGCCACCACCTACGCCAAGATCGTGATGCGCGTTTCATCTGTCTGGATGGCGGTCACCGGCATCTTCAATTCGCACCTGATGCTGGCCCTGGCCATCGAGAAATTCGGCACCGCCCAGCAAAAGCAGCAATGGCTGCCGCGCCTGGCCTCGGGTGAAATCCGCGGCGGCCTGGCACTGACGGAACCGGATGCCGGCACCGACCTGCAAGGCATCCGGATGACCGCCCGGCGCGAGGGCGACCACTACGTCATCAATGGCGCCAAGACCTGGATCACCAACGCGGTCGAGGGCTCTTGCTTCGCCCTGCTGGTCAAGACCGATCCCCAGGCGCAGCCGCGCCACCAGGGCATGAGCCTGTTCATCGCCCCCAAGGGGCCCGGCTTTGCCAGCGGGCGCAAGCTGCCCAAGCTGGGCTACAAGGCCATCGACAGCGGCGAACTGGTGGCCGACGGCTACCGCCTGCCGGCCGACCATTTGATAGGCGGCGTCGAGGGCCAGGGCTTCTATCAAGCCACGGGCGGCCTGGAACTGGGCCGCATCAACGTCGCGTCGCGCGGCGTGGGCATCGCCGAAGGCGCCCTGCGGCTGGCCACCGAATACGCGCAAATCCGCCAGACCTTCGGCAAACCCATCGCGCAGCATCAGGCCATTGCGCTGAAACTGGGGGAAATGGCCACGCGCGCGCGCGCCGCGCGGCTGCTCACCCTGGATGCCGCGGCCAGCTTCGACCGCGGCGAACGCTGCGACATGGAAGCCGGCATGGCCAAGTACTACGCCTCTGAAGCGGCGCTGGAAAACAGCACCGAATCCATGCGCATCCACGGCGCCTATGGCTATTCGAAGGAATACGACATCGAGCGCCTGTACCGCGATGCCCCGCTCACTTGCATCGGCGAAGGCACCAACGAAATGCAGCGCATCATCATCGCCAAGCAATGGATCAAGCGGAACCCCGTGCAATGAACGACGCCAGCGGCATTCCCCCCGACCGCGCCGCGCCCCGGCCCGCCCATTTGCCGCTGCAAGGCGTGCGCGTCGTCGCCGTCGAACAGTTCGGCGCGGGTCCGTACGGCACGATGTTCCTGGCGCACCTGGGCGCCGAAGTCATCAAGATCGAAAACCCCGCCACGCGCGGCGACCCGTCGCGGCAGACCGGGCCGTTCCTGCTGGGGCAGGACGACAGCCAATATTTCCAGGCCTGGAACACCAACAAGCGCAGCGTCCTGCTGGACATCAAATCGGACGAGGGCCGGCGCCAGTTCGAATCGCTGGCCGGCGGGGCGGACATCGTCCTGAACAATCTGCGGGGCGACCTGCCCGCCGCGCTGGGGCTGGACTACGCCACGCTGAAGGCGCTCAACCCGGCCATCGTCTGTGTGCACATATCGGCCTACGGCCGCGACAACAGCCGGGCCTCGTGGCCGGGCTACGACTATCTGATGCAGGCGGAAAGCGGCCTGATGCACCTGACGGGCGAGCCGGACACCCCCCCGGCGCGCATCGGCGCGCCGTCCATCGTCGATCACATGACCGGCGTCACGTCGCTGGTCGGCCTGCTGGCCGCGCTGCTGCGCGCCCGCGAAACCGGGCAAGGCTGCGATGTGGACACGAGCCTGTTCGACGTCACGATGCACCAGCTGGGGTATACCGCCGCCTGGTATCTCAACGAACAGCACGTCTCGCAGCGCCAGCCGCGCAGCGGCCATTATTCCCTGACGCCGGTCCAGACGTTTGCCACCGCCGACGGCTGGATTTTCATCATGTGCATGACCCAGAAATTCTGGGAAGCGCTGGTGCGGGTCTTGCAGCGCGACGACCTGGCGGCCGCGCCGCAATTCCAGACCGCGGCGGCGCGCCACCAGCACCGCCACCGCCTGACCGAACTGCTGGACGCCGAATTCGCGCGGCATCCCACCCGCCACTGGCTGGCACTGCTCGAGGGCGTCTTGCCGGTCGCGCCCGTGCTGGGGCTGGCCCAGGCCCTGCAAACCGGCTTCTTCCACGAAAGCGGCATGCAAGCTACCGTGCGGCACCCGGCCAGGCCCGATCTGCGCCTGCTGGCCAACCCCTTAAAATTCGATGGCCACCGCCCGGCGCTGCGAGCCTGCTCGGCGCTGGGCGCCGATACCGACGCCGTTCTTTCGGCGCGCCCCGATACACCCATCAAGGATCTACCATGAAGCTGTCCGGAATCCGCGTGCTCGACTTGTCGAACTTTCTGCCTGGCCCGTACCTGTCGCTGGAAATGGCCGACCACGGCGCCGAGGTCATCAAGATCGAACAACCCGGCGGCGATCCGACCCGGCATATCGGGCTGTCCGACGGCCCGCATACCGTTTTCTTCCGCAACCTGAACCGCGGCAAGCAAAGTATCTCGCTGAACCTGAAAGACGCCGCCGACCACGCCGCGTTGCTGCGGCTGGCCGACACGGCCGACGTATTCATCGAATCGTTCCGTCCCGGCGTAGCCGCCCGGCTGGGCGTGGACTACGCCACGCTGTCGCAGCGCAATCCCGGCCTGGTGTATTGCTCGATCAGCGCGTTCGGCCAGGACGGCCCCTACCGCGACCGGCCCGCGCACGACCTGGCGGTCGAAGCCCTGACCGGCGCCCTGACACTGACCACCGGCGCCGACGGCGCCCCCGGCATTCCCAATTTGCCGTACGCCGATCTCTTGAGCGCGCTGCAGGGCCTGTCCGGCATCCTGATGGCGCTGCTGCGCCGCCAGACCACCGGCCAGGGCGACTATATCGATATCGCCATGTCCGACTGCATGATCGCGGCGCTGCGCAACGTGCTGGGACCCACTTTCGCGCAGAACCAGGCTCCCGCCCCAAACCAAGAGCGGACCACCGGCGGCGGCGCCTTCTATCGCCTGTACCCGACGCGCGACGGCGGCCATATCGCGCTGGCGGGCCAGGAACCCAAATTCGTCCATGCCCTGCTGCAGGCCCTGGATCGTCCCGACCTGGCGCCGCTGTGTCTGCAGGGCCCGGGGCCGCATCAGGCTCCCGTGGTCGAATTCCTGGAACAGACATTCCTGCAGGCCTCGCGCGCCGAGTGGGAAGCCCGCCTGGAAGCGCTGGACCTGTGCTTCGGCGCGGTCAACACGCTGCCGCAGGCCCTGGAAGACGCGCAAACCCAGGCGCGCGGCATCGTGTTGCGCGACGCCGAGGGCCGGCCCCATATCGGCAGCCCGATCCGCTTCCTGCATGAGCCCGCGCAGATCGACCTGAGTTCTCCCGAGCTGGACCAGCACCGCGACGCGCTGCAGCCGCGGCAACCCTGAGCGTGCCCGACGCGCCGGATGTTCCGGCGTCGAGTGTCTGACTCCCGCAGCGTATGGCATCCAGGTGTCTGACTCCCGCAGGGTGTCAGACACCGAAGTGGGCCGAAAGCCTCTCGCACAACGGTGTCAGGCACCTCCGGAGCCTGACACCTGAACAGGGCCTCCCCGCGCATTCAAGTCGGGTCTATCCCCGCGGCGCGTATGGCCGCGCCCCATGCGCGCTGCTGGTCCGCCACCAGCCTGGCCAGCTCGTCGGCGCTGCTGGGCTTGACCTCCAGCCCCAGCGCCGCCATGCGCGCCCGCACTTCGGGCTGGTCCAGCACCCGCACCAGGGCGGCGTTCAAGGTCGCGATCACGGCCGGCGGCGTGCCGGCCGGCGCCATCAGGCCGCCCCAGTTCGAGAAATCGAAACCGGGGTAGGCCTCGCCCACGGCCGGCAGGTCGGGCAGCACCGATGAACGCTCGTCGGCCATCACGCCGATGGCGCGCAGGCGCCCGCCTTCGACGAACGGCCGCGCCGAGCCCCAATCGCTGAAGATGAAGTCCACGCGCCCCGCGGCCAGGTCGGTCATCGCGTCCGGCGAGCTCTTGTACGCGACCTCTGTCGCGTTCAGCTTCGCCAGCCGGTTGAAATGCGCGGCGCCGACGCGCCCCGACGCATTGCCATAGCCATAAAACGCCTGGGGCTTGGCGCGTATCTGCTCCACGAGCTGTTGCGGGGTCGCGGGCCCGTTCGCGGGCACCAGCAGCACGAAGGTGTAGTTGTTCAGGCCGCCCACGGCGCTGAAGTCCTTGATGGGGTCATACGGCAGGTTCTTGGTCAGGAACGCGGCCGTGGAATGCGTGGACGAACTGCCCATGCCCAGCGTATAGCCGTCGGCCGGAGCGCGCGCCAGCGCGCTGGTGGCAATCTGTCCCAGCGCGCCCACCTTGTTCTCGACCACGATGGGGGTGTCCAGCACGGGCTGCAGGTACTGCGCCAACAGCCGCGCCAGGATGTCGCCGCCGCTGCCGGGCCCGAACGCCACGATGATCTTTATCGGCTTGGACGGAAAAACCTCTGCCTGGGCGGCCCAGCCCGTCAGCAGCAGCATGCCGCACAACAGAATCTGTATGAACTTTTTCAAGGAATGCTCCTGTCAGGGGTCACGGGGAATGCCATGCCGGCGCGCCGCGGCATCGTGTCGCGCGCGCCGGCTTCACGCAGCCGCGAATCCGTAAAGCCGCTGCGGGTTGGCTGCCAGCACCGCGTCGCGCGCCGCCGCATCCGGCACGCACTGTCCCAGCAGGTCCAGCAAGTCCCCCGTATTGGGCATGGTTCTGCCGTAGCTGACGTGCGGCCAGTCCGATCCCCATACGCAACGGGTCGGCGCCGCCTCGGCCAGCGCGCGCGCAAACGGAATCACGTCCGCATGGGGCCGGGCCGTCAGCGAAATGCGAAAGCCCCCCGACAGCTTCACCCAGGCGCCATCGCGCACCATCTGCAGCAAGGTGCGCGCGGCTTCGCCGCCGGCCAGGTCGGGCGACACGTAGCCCATGTGGTCGATCACCGCCGGCACCCGCAGCCGTGCAATGTGCGGCGCCAGCGACGGCAATTGGCCGGCGTTCAGCAGGAACTGCAGGTGCCAGCCCATTTCGCGGCAGATGGCTTCGTACTCGGCCAGCGCGCTCACCCCCACGCCGCCGCCGGTCGTGGTGTTGAGCCGCAAGCCCACGATCCCGGCTTCTTGCAGATCGCGCAGGCCGGCCTGGTCCAGGTCGTGCGGAATCACGGCGATGCCGCGCAGGCGATGGCGGTTTGCCCTGACCGTATCCCGCATCAGGCGGTTATCGGTGCCGTGCACGCTGACTTGTATCAGCACGCCATAGGCCATGCCCGTGGCGTCCAGCATGCGCAAATACGCTTCCGGCGGTGCCGGATGCGGCGTGTAGCTGCGGTCGTCGATCCATTGCGTGCCGATCACGTGCGCATGCGTATCCACCGCGCCGGCCGGCAGCGCATAGGTGCGCGGGGGCCGCGGCGCGCCGTCCGGCGCGGGGTCGGGTTCCAGCCTGTCGCGGCCGCTGGCATGAGACATGTCAGGCTCCCGTCTTGATGCGGCCGGCGGCCACCATGGCGCGCATGAAATCGTCTTCCTTGCGCATGATGCCCGCGTAATCCTGCGCGGTTCCCCATTGCACGAACGACCCCATGTTCTTCATGCCGTCCACGAAGCGGCTGTCCTTGATTGCCGCGCTGGCGGCCCGCTGCAGGGTCTGCATGACCGGATCCGGCAGCTTGTCCGGCCCCGACACGCCCAGGTACGTGGTCACGTCAAAGGGCTCGGGGCCCAGCGACGACACCGACGGCACGCCGGGCAGCGCCTCTTGCAGCGGCCCGAACACCGCCAGCGGAATGAAATCGCCCGACTCGATATACGGCTTGGACGTAGACACCTGATCGGCGGCAAGCTCGATCTGGCCGGCCAGCAGGTCCTGCAGCATGGGGTTCGAACCCTTGTACGCAATGCCGTTGAAGCGCACGTTCCCCACCGCTTCCAGGTCCAGCATGGCCAGATGATTGGGCGTTCCCAGGCCGCTATAGCCCATGGGCACCGCCTCGGGCTGCTTCCTGGCGGCCTGCACCACGTCGCCCAGCGACTTGTAGCGGCTGCCCTTCCTGACCACCAGCACCAGCGGCGTCTTGCTGACCAGGCACACCGGCTGGATGCTGCCCGTGCCGTAGCTGACCTTCACCAGGTGCGGCGTCACCGAAAACACGCTGGGCGCCGAAAACAGCAACGTATAGCCATCCGGCGCCGAGCCGACCACGTGCATGGCGCCGATCGCGCCGCCCCCGCCGGGCTTGTTGCCCACGATCACGGATTGCCCCAGCGCCTTGCCCAGCGCGTCGGCGAACAGCCTGGCGGTCAGGTCGCCGTTGCCGCCCACGGCATAGGGCACCCACAGGGTGATCGCGCGCGCGGGGTAGGTTTGCGCGTATGACGGGCGCGCGGCCCCGGCTGCGAGCGCCGCGGCGGACGCTCGCAAAAAAGTTCGACGTAGCATGGTGGCCTCTAGTCAGTCGCTATCGGGGGCGAAATACGCGCCGGGCTTGAAAACCGTGGGCTGCGCGGCCGCGCCGTTTTTCTTGGCGTCGCCGGCCGCATGGCGGCCCTGCGGATCGGTGCGGCTTTGCATGGCCTCGTTCGGAATGCCGAACTTGGGATGCAGGTCGGTGGAATCTTTTACCGCCGCCGCGCCCACGCGGAACATCACCAGATTGCCGTGCGCTTCATTGGCCTTGAAGCGGTAGCGGATGCCGCGCGGCACCGTCACGCCTTCGAAGGCCCGCACCGTGGCCATGCTGGCATCTTCGAAATGAAACTCCGCCTCGCCCTGCAGCACCAGGAACACATGGTCTTCGATGTCGTGGCTGTGCAGCGCATTCTCGCCGCCGGATGAATAGACCTTGGAATGCGCCCACAACATGGGCGACAAACCCAGCAACTCCATCGTGGCGCCGCCTTCCAGCAAGGGCAGGTTGCGCATGGAAAACCGCAGCCGGGCCGCGGTCGAGGGTACTTCGGCGGGATCGCTCATGAACGTCTCCTCCTGGTGGGACCGCCTGGGACCGGCGGCACAGGGATATTTGTAGCTTGTACGTACAACAACAATGCTATCACCTGACGATCAGTTATGTATAGGTGTTATTACTAATAAGTTGTACGAACATATGTAAATGTGCGCCGCCCGGCCGGGGCCCGGCGCAAGCCGCGCGGATCGCGCTCTACCCTTGCGTGGCGGCTCTTTTGCGCCCGGACGCCTGAGGTAGAATCGACGCCATGCCCGCCGCCAAGAAGTCCGTTCAAGTTGCCGCCGCATCCGCCAAACCGAGGCGGCGCCCCCGCGCGCTCGCGGCCCGCTCGTCCGACTCGGGCGAGCCCTTGTACCGTCAACTGGTACAGCACCTGCGCAACGACATCATCCGCGGCGTGTTCCCGGTAGGGTCGCAATTGCCCACCGAAGAAGAACTGGCCGAGCGCTTCGCCGTCAGCCGCCACACGGTGCGCGAGGCCTTGCGGCAATTGCGCGCCGACGGCCTGGTGGCGTCGCGGCAAGGATCGGGCACCACGGTGATGCCGCCGCCGCCCAGCACACCGTTCAATGTGCACCGGGTCGCCTCCATCGACGAACTCATCGCCTATGCCGCCGAAAGCCGCTATGCGGTCGAGCGCAGCGACGTCATCGATAGCGAAGATGCCCAGCTCGATGAAGCCGGCTTGCCGCCCAGGCAGCGCTGGCTGCGCCTGCAGGGCTTCCGGCTGGGCAACGAACCCGCCGCGCCCCCCGTTTGCTGGACCGAGGTCTACGTCGCCGCCGAATTCGCCGGCGTGGAACGCATGCTGGGCCGGCAGCGCGGGCCCATCTGGCGCCTAATCGAAGACATCTACGGCGAACGGCTCGTGGAAGTCGAGCAAATGCTGCGGGTGCGCCCCGTGCCCGACGAACTGGCCGCCGGCCTGCAGGTCGAGCCCGGCTCCAGCGTGGTCGAAGTCAGGCGCACCTATAAAAACACCGCGGACAAAGTCGCCGAGATCTCCGTCAACCTGTACCCGGCCGACAAGTTCCGCTTCAACATGAAGCTGCGCCGGGCCTAGGGCCCGGCCTGCCAAAGAAAGCGCGGACCCAGTTCGCGCACGTCGGGGCAGCCGATCTGCCCCAGCGTCAGGTCGAGTTCCCCGCGCAGGATGTCCACCGCCCGCTGGGCGCCGGCCGCGCCGAACGCCGCCAGCCCGTAGGCCGCCGCCCGCCCCGCGAAGCACAGCCTGGCCCCCAGGCAGAGCGCCACCGCGATATCCGAACCGCGGCGTATTCCGCTGTCGAACATCACCGTCAGTTGGCGGCCCACCGCGTCCACCACTTCGGGCAGCGCATCGATCGCCGCCACGCCGCGGTCCAGCTGGCGGCCGCCATGGTTCGACACGATGATCCCGTCCACGCCGGCCGCGGCCGCCAGCCGCGCGTCTTCGGCCGTCAGGATGCCCTTCAGGACCAGTTGGCCCCGCCATTGCCGGCGCAGCCGCTCGACCATGGGCCAGCCATGCGCGGCCGGAACCTGCGAGGCATAAAAACCGGTCAACGCGCGCGCACTGATGGCGGCGGGCGCATAGGGCAGGAAATTTTCCATGACCGGAATGCCGTGGCGCAGATACCGCGCCACCCACGCCGGATGGCGCAGCGCTTCCAGGATGACGGCGGCCGAGGGCTTGTACGGCCGTACCCAGCCGCTGCGGATATTGCGTTCGCGCTTGGAATGCAGCGGCACGTCGACCGCGACGACCAGGGTCTGGATGCCCGCCCCCGCCGCGCGCGCCAGCATATCGCGCTCGATCGCCAGGTCTTTGCAGGGATAGAACTGCAGCCAGCTGCCCGGCGCGTCGCGGGTCACCGACTCGAGCGAGGCATTGCAGGCGCCCGACAGAATGAAGGGAATGCCGGATTGCGCGGCCACCCGGGCCAGCATCAGGTCGCCGCCTTGCCGCACCATGCCCAGCATGCCCATGGGGCTGATGCCGAACGGCGCCCGGTAGGCCCGGCCGAACACCGACACCCGCTGAGAGCGGCTGGAAATATCGACCAGGTAACGTGGCCGCAGTTTGTGCCGCCGCAGGCGTGCGGGGTTTTCGGCCAGGCATTCCTCGTCGTCCGCGCCGCCTTCCAGGTAGTCGTAGATCACACGCGGCAAATAGCGGCGCGCGCGCGCCTGCAGGTCGCCGACGCTCAGGCAGCGCTGCGCCTGGCGGGCCGTCTTGGCGGAAGGTGTCGGCGTGCTCATGGGATCAGTTCAGCTTGATGCCCAGCTCTTTCACCAGCGGCGCCATCTGCGCCGATTCGCTGGCAATCAGCTTGACGAAATCGTCCGTGCCGATCCAGGTCGCTTCCAGCCCCAGCTCGGCCATGCGGGCCCGCAGATCGGGCATCGCCAATACCGCCTGCAGGTCGGCGGCGATTTTTTCCTGGATGGCCTTGGGCAGGCCGGCCGGCGCCATCAGCGCATGCCACATGGGCGCGGAAGAATTCTTGAAACCCAGCTCGCTCATCGTGGGCACGTCCGGCAGCGTGGGAATGCGCTGCCCGCTGTTGGTGGCCAGCGCGCGCAACTTGCCCGACTTCAGGAACGGCGGATAGGCGGGCACCCCGTCCAGCCCGGCCTGGATCTCGCTGGAGAGCAGGCCGCGCATGACGTCGGCGCCGGTCTTGTAAGGCACGTACTGCACGTCGATGCCGGCGTCGCGCAAAAAGCGCTCGGCGGCCAGCTGCACGCCCACGTCGCCGCCGCCCAGGGTCAGGCGGCCCGGCTGCTGCCTGGCCTGCGCGACGAACTCTTGCAGCGTCCGCGCCGGCAGCGTGTCGTTGGCCACCACGATCAGCGGCACCGAGGCCATCACGCCGATCGGCGTGAAATCGCGCAGCGGGTCGTAAGGCAGTTTCGAGAACGCGTAGGGGTTCACCGTCAGCGTCGAGTTCATCGGCTGGAACAGCGTGTAGCCATCCGGCTTGGCGCGCGCCGCCTCGGCGGCCGCAATGGCGGTGTTCGCGCCGGGCCGGTTGTCGATCACGATCTGCTGCCCCCAGCGCTCGCTCAGCTTCTGGGTAATGTGCCGCGCGGCGGCATCGGCCGTGCCCCCCGCGCCAAAGGGCACGATCCAGCGTACCGCGCGGGTCGGCCAGGCCTCGTCGGCATGGGCGGCGGGCATCGTCACGGCCAGCACGGCCGCCAGGGCCATGCGGATACGGAATGTCATCTAAGTCTCCTTGGGATGTTGTGGTGTGGTATGCCGCCGCGGCCCCCCCTGCAAGCCGGGTCCGCGGCGCGTGGCGGCCTAGCCTCTTAATGCGCGGGCCTGCGCGCCGTAGCCCGACGGGTCGACCTCGACGTCGATCAGGCAGGGCTTGCCGGCGGCGAACGCCAGGCGCAATGCGTCTTCGTACTCGGCCTGCGTCCGCACCCGATGCGCCTCTAAACCGAAGCCGCGCGCCACCGCGGCGAAGTCCGCGCGCGGCCACGACACGCCGGCATCGCGCATGCCGCGGTCGCGCTGCTTCAGGGCGATCAGCGACAGCGCGGCGTCGTTGAACACCACCACGCAGAGCCGCGTGGCGGCCTGCGCGGCGGTGGCCAGTTCGCCGGCGCACATCATCAGGCCGCCATCGCCCGTAAAGGCAATGACCTGCTCGTCGGGATGATTGAGCGAACGCGCGATGGCGGCGGGCAGCGCATAGCCCATGGTCGCCAGCCCGTTCGAAATCAGCGCGCCCCCGGGCACGCGGGCACGCCAGAACGCCATGGCGGAAAACATGTGCGCGCCCGCATCCACGGTCATGGCCGGGCGGGCCGGGCCGGCCACGCGCAAGGCGGTCTCGACCACGGCCTGGGGCGACAGCGCCGCCCCCGTGCCCGGATAGGCCAGGCGCGCCAGCATGCCCGAGCGCAGCGCGGCGATCTCGGCCGGCTTCCAGGCCGACTCGGCCGCCGCGTCGAGCAGTGTCCGCAGCCCCGCCGCCAGCGGCCCGTACAGGCCCGCCGCCGGCCGCAGGTAATGCACGGGATGCTCGGCCAGCGCCACGTCGATCACGGGCGCGCGGTAAGTCCAGGGCCGGCCGATCAGCTCGACCGGGTCCAGGCCGCACAGCACGATCAGGTCGGCCGCCTCGACGCATTCGCGTTCGGCCGCGCCGCCGGTGAAGTGCCCCACCCACTCGTCGCATTCATCGCTGACCAGGCCCTTGGCCTTGTAGGTCGTCAAGACCGGACACCGCAAACGCCGCGCCAGCGCCAGCACCCCGGCGGGCGCGCCCGGGTCGCGCGCCTCCAGGCCGACCAGCAGCACCGGCCGGCGCGCGGCGCGCAGCAGTTCGGCCGGCTTGCCGTGGCGGGCCGGCGCCGCGCCGGCGCAGGGCTGGAGCGCCTGGGCCGCGGGCGGCCAGGCGGCCGCCGGGCCGCGGGCCGTCTCGCTGGTCAGCTCCAGGTGCACCGGCCCCCAGGGCGCGGCCCGCATCCGGCCAATCAGCGCCGCCAGTTCCGCGGCGGGGTCGGCGCCGTCGAGACGCGAGCTGGCCTTCACCACCGCCCCGGCCATCCGGCGCTGGTCGAACACCTGGTGGGTGTCGTAGGCGGCGCGCGCCGGCGACCAGCCGTCGCTGATGAACAATACCGGCGCGCGGTCGAGCGCGGCATGGGCGATGCCGTTCATCGCGCTGGCCGTGCCCGGCCCTTGGGTCGTGACCGCCACGCCGAACGCATGGCGCAGTTCGGCATCCGCCGCCGCCATCAGCGCCGCGCCGGTTTCGGTGCGGCACAACTGGAACGCAATACCTTGCCGCTCGAAAGCCTCGATCATGTCCAGGGAACTGCCGCCGCCCGGCACGCCGTAGGCCCGCCGCACGCCCTGCGCCGCGCACGCCTGGGCAACCAGGTCCGCCACTGTATGGGTCGTCACGTCAGCCCCTCAGACCTTGATCACGAACGGATCCTGGATTTCGTCGCTGGTTTCGCACCAGACGCTCTTGGTCTGCAGGAACTGCTCGACCGATTCGATGCCGTTCACCCGGCCGATGCCGCTGTGCTTGTAGCCGCCGAATGGCGAATTGAACGCCATGGCGCGATACGTGTTGATCCAGACGGTGCCGGCCTGCAGGCGCCTGGCCATGCCGTGCGCGCGGCGCAGGTCGCGCGTCCATATCCCGGCCGCCAGGCCGAACCGGGTGCCGTTGGCCAGCGCCAGCACTTCTTCTTCATCCTGGAATGGCGTAACCGCCAGCACCGGGCCGAACACCTCTTCCTGCAAGATCGGGTTGTCGGATTTCAGGCGATGCAGAATGGTGGGCTGAAAGAAGAATCCCTGCTCCAGGCCCGGCACCTGGGCGCGCTGGCCGCCGTACAAGACCTCGGCCCCGCTCTCCACGGCCCGGGCCACCATGGCCTGGTTTTTTTGCAGCTGCGCCGCCGTGGCCGCCGGCCCCATCTGCGTGTCCGCCGCCAGCGGATCGCCCAGCTTGATGGCCCGGGCGCGCTGCGCCAGGCGATCCACCACCTGCTCGTACAGGCTTGCGTGGATATAGGCGCGCGAACCGGCAATGCAGGTCTGGCCCGCGGCCGCGAAAATGCCCGACAGCACGCCCGCCACGGCGTTTTCGACCGGGGCGTCCTGGAACACGATATTGGGGCTCTTGCCGCCCAGTTCGAGCGTGCAGCTCGCCAGCCTGGCGCCGGCGCGCGCCGCGATCGCGCGGCCGGCCGCGTCGCTGCCGGTGAAGCAGATCTTCGCCACCTGTTCGTGGTCGACCAGCGCTTCGCCGGCGGCGCGGGCGCCGGTCACCACATTCAGCACGCCCGGCGGAATGCCCGCCTCTTCGGCCAGGCGCACCAGTTCGAACGCCGACGCCGAGGTCACCTCGGACGGCTTGAGCACGATGGTGTTGCCGGCCGCCAGCGCCGGGGCGCAGCTCATGATCGACAGGAACGTGGGCGAGTTCCACGGCACGATCACGCCGACCACCCCGATGGGTTCGCGCAAGGTGTAGTTCAGCACGCTCTGGCGTTCCACCGGAATGACGCGGCCCTCTATCTTGTCGGCCAGGCCACCGAAGTAGTACAGCCATTCCTTTACCACCCCCGCCTGCGCCTTCATCTCGGCCAGCAGCTTGCCGTTCTGGGCCGACTCCATCCGGGCGATGGTCTCGGCGTGCGCGGCGATTTTCTCGCCCCAGGCCATCAGCAGCCGGCCGCGCCGCGTGGGCGAGGCCTTGCCCCAAGGCCCGGCCAGCGCGTCGGCCGCGGCCCGCACCGCCATGTCGACGTCGTCTTTGCCGGACTCAACGAAGCGGCCCCATTCGCGCCCCGTGGCCGGGTTGATGCTGACGAATGAACGGCCCGCCGCGGACGGCCGGGCGGCGCCGCCCACATAGTTCTCGAAAACCGGAAGAAGGGTGCTGTCGATGGGCATGGGTGTCTCGCGATAAAAGGTTCCGGGCGTCGGCCGCCGCCCGCCATCGCGGCGGCGCAGCATTCCAAGCCCATGATTATTTGTTCGTACAACTTTAGACTACGGTGCGATAGGCACCGTGTCAAGGTCTACTGGAAGCTTAGTTTCTCAATACGAACCTTATAGGCTTGGATATTTTTGTACGTACTAAATTTCAAATACGCCCAGACCACCTTTTCCTATCACTGAATTCGCGATTCCGTATTGGACGCGGGCGGCGCGCGATTCCAGACTCTCTGCACCAACGGAACGGCGCCCTCGGCCGCCGCTACCGACGAATTTCTTTGTGGCAAACGGAGACCGCGCCCATGCAGCGTTATGGCTTGTTCATCAATGGCCGCAGCATCCCCCCCGCCCGGGGGCGCATGCTTGCCGCCCATAATCCGTACACCGGCGAAGCCTGGGCCGAAATCCCCGAGGCCTGCGAACAGGACGTCGACCATGCGGTGGCCGCCGCCCGCCAGGCATTCGAGTCCACCTGGCGCCATACGCCCGGCGTCAAGCGGGCGCAGATGATGCTGCGCCTGGCCGAACTCATCGAACAGAACGCCGACCGCATGTCGCGCGTCGAGACCACCGACAACGGCAAGATCGTGCGGGAAACCCGCCCGCAGATGGTGTGGGTGGGCCGCCAGCTGCGCTACTACGCCGGCTATGCCGACAAGCTGTACGGGCAGCACATCCCGCTCGACCAGCCCGATACGCTCGACTATCTCAGCCTGGAGCCCTATGGGGTGGTGGCGCTGATCACGGCCTGGAATTCGCCGCTGGCCCTGCTGGCCAACAAGCTGGCGCCGGCCCTGGCCGCCGGCAATTGCGTCGTGGTCAAGCCCAGCGAACATGCATCGGCCTCGACACTGGAATTCGCCAGCCTGGTGCAGGCCGCGGGCTTTCCGGACGGCGTGTTCAACGTCGTCACCGGCGCGGCCGATACCGGCCGCGCGCTGGTCAACCATCCCGACGTGGCGCTGGTCAGCTTCACCGGCAGCCCGGGGGTGGGTTCGGAAATCGCGTCCCTGGCGGGCCGCCGCCTGGTGCCGGTAAAACTCGAATTGGGCGGCAAATCGCCCAACATCATTTTCGACGATGCCGACCTGGACAAGGCCGTGGTGGGCGCCCTGGCGGGAATCTTCGGCGCCACCGGGCAGACCTGCGTGGCGGGCTCGCGCCTGCTGGTCCAGCGCGGCATCATGGACCAGGTGCTTACCCCGCTGGTGCAGCGCGCCCGGGCCATCC
This sequence comes from Bordetella petrii, assembly GCA_017745595.1. Taxonomy (GTDB): domain Bacteria; phylum Pseudomonadota; class Gammaproteobacteria; order Burkholderiales; family Burkholderiaceae_B; genus Bordetella_A; species Bordetella_A petrii_C. Next base: position 82,238 of record WMBV01000003.1, on the reverse strand, counting down.
GCATGGGCAACCCGCTCGATGCCGCCACCGAAATGGGCACCGTGGCCAACCGGCCCCAGTTCGACCGCATCCTGGCCATCATCCAGAAGGCCCAAGAAGCCGGCGCGCGGCTGGCCTGCGGCGGCAAGCGCGCGCAAGGCCCCGGCCTGGACAGCGGCTACTTTATCGAACCCACCATCTTCGCGGATGTCGACAACGACAGCGAGCTGGCGCAAGAAGAGATTTTCGGCCCGGTCCTGGCCGTGATCCCCTTCGATACCGAGGAAGATGCCATCCGCATGGCCAACGGCACCCGCTATGGATTGGCGGCGGGCTTGTGGACCCGCGACCTGGCGCGCGCCATGCGCGTGTCGCGCGCCATGCAGGCGGGCTCGGTGTGGGTCAACACCTATCGCGCCATCGCCGCGCAAGTGCCGTTCGGCGGATTCAAGCATTCCGGCATCGGCCGCGAGCGCGGCGAGGCGGGCTTGCGCGAATACCTGACCACCCGCAACGTAATGATCGATTTTTCCGACGCAGTCCGCGACCCCTTCGCCATCCGGACCTGAGCCATCCGAGCCAGGCCACACACCAAGAAAAGGAGAGACATGAACATCCAGAAAAACGGCGCCCGCCAGCCCGCGCCCGCCCGCCGCCGTATCCTGCGCGCCGCCGCCCTCGGCCTGGCGCTGGCCGCCGCCATGCCCGCGCTGCAAACCGCGGCCGCCGCCGACGCCTGGCCCTCGCAGCCGATCCGCCTGGTGGTGCCGTTTCCGCCGGGCGGCTCGGTCGACACCGTCGCCCGCACGCTGGGCCCGGCCCTGCAGCAGGCGCTGGGCCAGCCCATCATCATCGAAAACAAGCCCGGCGCCAGCAGCGTGCTGGGGGCCCGCCACGTCAAGCAGGCCGACCCCGACGGCTACACGCTGCTGCTGAATGCGTCGCTGCAGGTCGCCAACCCGCTGCTGCTCGACACGGTGACCTACGACGCGCTCAACGATTTCACGCCCATCACCGAAATCGGCGCCCAGCCGCAGTTGATCCTGGTGCGCCAGGACAGCCCCTATAAAACCCTGGCCGACCTCGTCGCCGCGGCCAAGGCCAAGCCCGGCGAACTGACCTGGGCCATCGCCGCCTATGGCGCCGCGGGCCACCTGGCCTGCGAACTGGTCAATGAACAGGCGGGCGTGAACATGGAAGTGATCCCCTACCGCGGCGGCGGCCCCGCCCTGGTGGACCTGATGGGCGGCCAGGTCACCGCGATGACCGAACCCATGGCCTCGGCCTATCCGCACGTACAGGGCGGCAAGCTGCGCGCGCTGGCCGTCACCAGCAACACGCGGGTGCCCACCGTTCCCGATTTGCCCACCGTGGCCGAGGCCGGCTATGCCGGCTTCGACATGCCCAGCTGGTACGGCATCTGGGCCCCGGCCGGCACGCCCCAGGCCGCGGTGCAAAAGATTTACGAGGCCACCCGCAAGGCGCTGCAGGACCCGGCGGTCAAGGCCAAGTTCGGATCGATGTCGTTCATGCCCGTCGGCTCCACCCCCAAGGAATTCGCCGCCTTCCAGGCCAACGAATACCAGACCTACGGCAAGGTCATCAAGATCATCAAATCGCGCGGCGCCAACGCCGCGCCGCGCACCTGAACACGACACTACGGAGACTCGCTATGCGCAAGAACGCATCGGAAGAAACGTTGGGCTTTATCGGGCTGGGCGTCATGGGCGGGCCCATGTGCGCCAACCTGCTGAAGAAAACCGGCCGTCCGGTCACGGTGTTCGACACCGTGCCCTCGGCCGTGCAAGAAGCCGTCGCCCACGGGGCCGTGGCGGCCGATGACGTGGCGGGCGTGGCGGCCCGGGCCGACATCATTTTTCTGTCGCTGCCGTCCATCAGCCAGGTCGAAACGGTGGCGCAGGCCATCATGGCCGCGCCGCGCAAGCCCGCGCTGATCGTCGACATGAGCACCAGCAACGTCGCGCGCACGCGGCAGTTGGCCGAACAACTGCGGGCCGCGGGCATCGATTTCATCGACGCGCCGGTGGCCCGCACCAAGCAGGCCGCCATCGACGGCAAACTGTTCATCAGCGTGGGCGGCGCCGAACAGCACTACGCCCGCGTCCAGCCCTACCTGGGCACCATGGGCACCGACGTGCTGCACTGCGGCCCCGTCGGCAGCGGCCAGGTCATCAAGATATTGAACAACTACATGGTGTTCCTGACCGTGAACGCGCTGTCGGAAGCCATTACCATCGGGCGGCGCGCCGGCATGGACGCCGAAAAACTGCTGGGCCTGCTGGCCCAGGGCTCGGCCGACAGCTTCGCGCTGCGCAACCATGGCATGAAATCGCTGGCCAAGGACGAATTCCCCGAGAAGACCTTTCCCATGACGTATGCCATCAAAGACTGCGCGCTGGCGCTGGACCTGGCCCGCGAAGGCGGCTTCGAGCCGCGCATGGGCACCTATGTCCATGACATGATGTGCCTGGCCCGCGACGCGGGCTACGCACAGAACTACCACCCCGCTGTCATCAAGCTCATCGACGGCAGCACTCCAGCCGCCCTGCCCGGCAAAGTCTGAACGCGGCGTGGCGCCTGACTGACGGGCACACGGGCCAGGTGTCTGACTCCCGCAGGGTGTCAGACACCGAAGCGCGTATCGGCCGTTTCATCACAGCGGTGTCTGACACCCTGCGGGAGTCAGACACCTGGCCGGCCCTGGCCTAACCCGCTCGCACGGACCACCCTCGCAGACATGATCCACCCCGCCGGGCACGAAATACTTGTGCAGCCCGTCGGCGAAAACCGCTATTCTGGCGTCAGCAACACTCTTGCCCGCGGGCCGCCTTCCGCCGGCCCCGGCGCCCTCATCGCCGAGGAGACTGCGCCATGAATCTGCACCGCCTGCTGAAGCAGCGCCAGGCCGACCACAAACCGTTGCGCGTGGCGCTGCTGGGCGCCGGCAAGTTCGGATCGATGTTCCTCAGCCAGGCCCGCCGCACGCCCGGCATTCAGCTGGTGGCGGTGGCCGACCTGCGGCCCGACCGCGCGCGCGCCGCCCTGACCCGGGTGGGATGGCCCGCCGACGCGCTGCGGGCGGCCAGCTCGCAAGACGCGCTGCGTTCGGGGCGGGTGTTTTTCAGCGACGACGCGGCCGCGATCATCGCCAGCCCGGAAGTCGAGATCGTGATCGACGCCACGGGCCAGCCGGGAGCGGGCATCGCGCACGTACTGGCGTGCTGCGAGCACGGCAAGCACATCATCATGGTCAATGTCGAAGCCGACGCGCTGGCAGGCCCCTTGCTGGCGCGCCGCGCGCGCGAGGCCGGCATCGTGTATTCGCTGGCCTACGGCGACCAGCCCGCCCTGATCTGCGAAATGGTCGATTGGGCGCGCGCCGCCGGTTTCGAGGTCATTGCCGCCGGCAAGGGCACCAAATACCTGCCCGAATTCCACACCTCGACGCCCGACACCGTATGGCCCTATTACGGCTTTACCGACGAAATGGTGGCCGCGGGCGACTTCAACGCGCAAATGTTCAACAGCTTCCTGGACGGCACCAAGAGCGCCATCGAGATGGCGGCGGTGGCCAATGCCACCGGCCTGCTGCCGGCGCCGTCGGGACTGCACTTTCCGCCTTGCGGCGTGGACGACCTGGCCCGCGTGCTGCGGCCGCGCGAAGACGGCGGCACGCTGCACCACCGGGGCCAGGTCGAAGTGATCTCGTCGCTGGAACGCGACGGGCGCCCGGTGTTCCGCGACCTGCGCTGGGGCGTATACGTGACGCTGGCCGCCGACAGCGATTACGTGCGGCGCTGCTTCAAGGAATATGGGCTGATCACCGACCCCAGCGGCAATTACGCGGCCATGTACAAGCCCTACCATCTGATCGGCCTGGAACTGGGCATCAGCGTGGCCAGCGTGGGCCTGCGCCACGAGCCCACCGGCTCGGCCTCAGGCTGGCACGGCGACGTGGTGGCCACCGCCAAGCGCGACCTGGCGGCCGGGCAGGAACTCGATGGCGAAGGCGGCTATACGGTGTACGGCAAGCTGATGCCCGCGCGCGACTCGGTGAAAGACGGCTTCCTGCCGCTGGGCCTGGCGCACAAGGTGAAATTGAAAAACCCGGTACGGCAATCGCAGCCCATCCGCTGGCACGACGTCGATTTCGACGAGCGGACGCCCGCCGTGCAGTTTCGCCGCGAAATGGAACAGGCGTTTGCGTGAGCGGAGGTGTGAACAGGGCCCAGGCTCCCGAAGGGTGCCTGAGCCCGAAGCGCAGAGACGATATCGTTAACCGTTGGTGTCCGACCCCCGCGGGTGTCAGACACCTGGCAACCTGGCAGACCCCGCCAGGCCGGGTAGATCACACACCTGGCGACAGCGTGGCGGCACGCGTGGCGCCGCGGTCCAGTCTCCAGCTGTACAGCGCGACGGCCAGCCCGCTGGCGGTGACGGCGGCCGCGACCAGCGGGGTGGCGGCCAGGCCGGGGCCGTGGTCGATGGTCAGTCCGCCCAGCCACGCGCCGGCCGCGTTGCCCAGGTTGAAGGCCGCGATGTTGAACGCCGAGGCCAGGTTGGGCGCGTCGCCCGCTTTTTCCAGCACCCGCATCTGCAGCGGCGGCACGGTCGCGAAGGCGGCGGCGCCCAATATGGCCACCGTGGCCACGGCCGCGAACTTGCCGTGCACGGTCAGGCCGAACACCGCCAGCACCACGGCCAGCAGGGCCAGGCTGCCCACCAGCGTCGGCATCAGCCGGCGGTCGGCCAGCCTGCCGCCATAGGTGTTGCCGGCCACCAGCCCCACGCCGAACAGCAGCAAGATGGGCGACACCGCGCCCGGGCTGAACCCGGCCAGTTCGGTCAGCAACGGGGCGATATAGGTGAACGCCGTGAACACGCCGCCGAATCCCAGCACCGTCATGGCAAAGCCCAGCAGCACCTGGGGCCGGCTGAGCGCGCGCAGTTCCCCCATCAAGTCGCCGCCGCGGTCGCCGCGGCTGCGCGGCACCCACACCGCGATGGCCAGCATGGCAACGATGCCCACGGCGGTGACCGCCCAGAACGTGGCGCGCCACCCCCAGGCCTGGCCCAGCCAGGTGCCGAAGGGCACGCCCAGCACGTTGGCCAGCGTCAGGCCGGTGAACATCAGGGCAATGGCCGATGCCTGTTTCTCGGGCTTGACCAGCCCGGTGGCCACCACCGACCCCACGCCGAAGAACGCGCCGTGGGCCAGCGAGGTCAGCACCCGCGCCGCCATCAGCGTGCCGTAGCCCGGCGCCAGGGCACAGGCCAGGTTGCCCAGCGTGAAGATCAGCATCAAACCCAGCAGCAAGGTCTTGCGCGGCAGCCGGGTGGTCAGGATGGCCACCGGCGGCGCGCCCACCACGACGCCCAGGGCGTAGCCGGTGACCAGCAGCCCGGCGCTCGACAGCGAGACGCCCAGGTCGGCGCCGACTTCGGGCAGCAGGCCCATGATGACGAATTCCGTGGTGCCGATGCCAAAAGCCCCCACGGCCAGCGCCCATAGCGCGATAGGCATTTCAATCTCCTGGAAATAATCGGGTTTACCCGTAGGGATGGCATTGTGCGCCGCCTGATCTATGAGAAAAACAGGCCTACAATCATTTGACTTATGCTCCGGAGTCAAAAATGGCGCTCAATTCAGACGCCTTGCGCGTTTTCCTGGCGGTGGTGGATACGGGCAGCATGAGCGCCGCCGCCGGATTCCTGGGGCAGACCGCCTCGGGCGTCAGCCGCAGCTTGTCGCGCCTGGAAACCCAGCTGGGCGTCACCCTGCTGACGCGCACCACGCGTCGCATGGAACTGACCGACGAAGGCAGCGTGTTCCTGCTGCGCGCGCGCGACATCGTGGGCAGCCTGGACGAAGCCGAAGAATGCATGCGCATTCGCCACCAGCAGCCGGCCGGCAAGCTGCGGGTGGATGCCTCCGCCCCCGTGATGCTGCATTGCGTGGTGCCGCACATCGCCGAATTCCGGGCCCGTTATCCCGAGATCTCGCTGGAATTGACCAGTACCGACCGCATCGTGGACCTGGTCGAGCACCGCACCGATATCGCGCTGCGCGCAGGGCCCCTATCGGATTCCAGCCTGCATGCGCGGCCGTTGCGGCCGTCGCGCCGGCTGGTGGTGGCCAGCCCGGCCTATGTGGCGCGCCGCGGCGCCCCCGCCACGGCCGAGGCCTTGCGCCAGCACGAACTGCTGGGGTTCACGCAGCCCGAAAGCCTGAACATCTGGCCGCTGCGCCACGCGGGCGGCACCGAGTTCGCCATCGCGCCCACGCTGGCGACCTCCAGCGGCGAAACCCAGCGCCTGCTGGCGATCAACGGCGTGGGCATTGCCTGCCTGTCCGAGTTCATGCTGCAGGCCGATCTGGCCGCCGGACAGCTGGTCAGGCTGCTGGAAGACGCCTGCACGGACTATGTGCAGCCCATGCACGCGGTGTATTACCGCAACACGCAGCTGGCGCGCCGCATCGCGTGTTTCCTGGATTTTTTCGCGGAACGGATGGGGTAGGCAAGCAAGGGCCCTGCCCTGGCGGGCACTCTGGCGCCTTATTGCCAGGTGTCCGACTCCCGCAGGGTGTCGGACACCGAAGTGCGCAGACGGTGCCGCAGAACCGGCGTTCGGACACCGCCGTCCAGGCTGTCTGCGCACTTCGGTGTCAGGCACCCAGACGGGAGCCAGACACCTGATTTCGAGACACCTGATTCCCGATTCCGCCGCCGATCTTCAACGAGGGTCGTCGAAGGCGGCGTCGATTTCCTGGATGTCCATCCTGGCGTAGCTGGCCGCGGCGCCGCTCAGGTCCCAGACGGCGGCGCCGTTGGCGACTTCGATGGCCATGGCGTCTTCTTTGCGCATGCGCGCCAGGGCGCGTTCGACCGACTGCGCCGCGTGTTCGCGCGGCACGCAGATGACGCCGTCGCCGTCGGCCACGATCAGGTCGCCCGGCGATACCGATACGCCGTCGCACACCAGGGGCGCATTGACGCGGCCATGGCCGCTCTTGTCGGGATGCGACGACGCCACATGGGTGGCCCAGGTGGGGCTGCCCAGTTCGCGCAGCATGTCGGTGTCGCGCACGCTGCCCTGCACCACGATGCCGGCCAGGCCTTTCTTCAGGGCATAGCGGGCCGCCATGTCGCCCCACTGCGAGCCCGAGATGGCCGGTTCGCACACCACCACCAGCACATCGCCCGGCTGCGCCAGGTAAAGCGCCCGGTGCATCATCAAGTTGTCGCCGGGCGCGCAGTATGCCGTCACCGCCGGCCCGGCGATGCGCTTGCCGGGCACCACCGGGCGCATGCGGCTGGACATCAGGCCGCGCCGGCCATCGGCGAACTCGGCTTCGTGCAGGTCGGATACGGTGACTTCTTGCGCCTGGGCGCACACGGCGGCGTCGACGCGGTTGACGCGCAGGTAGACGAGAGATCGGTTCACTTCGGTTCCTTTTCGGTCGGGCAGGTTCAGTGCGGCACGCAGTAGGCCTGCGGCGACAGGCGGAAAGTGGTGCGCTTCATCAGGCGCGGCTGGTCCAGCCGCATTTCGTCGCGCCGGTGCATGGTGCAGCCGTTGTCCCACATGATCAGGTCGCCATTGCGCACCTTGTGGCGATACACCAGTCCGGGGCGGCTGGCGGCCTCGAACAGCAGCGGCAGCACGCGTTCGTTGTCGGCTTCGCTCAGGCCGTCGATGGCCACCAGCGTGGTCGGGTCGGCGTACAGTGCCTTGCGGCCGGTGACGGGGTGCGTCAGTACCAGCGGATGCGTGGCATCGGGCAGGCTGAGCATGGCGTTGGCCTGCTTGGTGTCTTTCTTCAGTTCCAGCGGGTTCATGATCGCCATGCGCTTGGCATAGCGATACGTGCCGGTGCGGCCCTCGATCAGGGCCTGGATGTCGGCCGGCAGGCTTTCCCAGGCGCCATACTGGTTGGCCCAGTAGATGTCGCCGCCGCCCTGGGGAACTTCCACGCCGTACAGCATGGCGCCGGTGGCCGGCTGGCGCATGAAAGTCTGGTCCGAATGCCAGGCCACGTCGTCGCCGCCCGCGAAGCCGCCCACGCCCCGTCCGTCGGCGTAGCGCAGCGTGCTGAAGTAAATGACCTCGTCTTGGTAAGGCGACAGAATGTCTTTGCGGCTGATGACTTCGCAGGTGCCGAACTGCTGGCTGAACTGCACTTGTTCGTGCTCTTCGATCGACTGGCGCCGGAACACCAGCACGGGCGCCTGCTGCCACAGCAGCCGCAGTTGCTCGATGGCGCCGGCGTCTTCCAGCAGTTTTTCGATCTTTTCCTGCACTTCCACGACAAAGCCGTCGTGCAGCACCTGGTGGTCCAGGCGAATGGGGGCGTGTGCCATAAGGGGTCCTTCCTGATGGAATGGCGAGGCGCGAGGCGGCCCGCGGCTGGACCCAGCATATCGGCGCCCCCGCGCGCTGCCCATAGGCACGGGCAACGGAGTTTCACCATTTGAACTTCTCGGGCAAGATGCGGGCCCCGCGCCGGGCCCGCGGATAGAGTATCGTTGACCGCCATCGTCCTCTGGGAGCGCAACGTGAATCTGAAACTGAATGGCAAGGTGACGGTCGTGACGGGCGGCAGCAAGGGCATCGGCCTGGCCGTGGCGAATGCCTTCGCCGCCGAAGGCGCGTACGTGGTGATCGTGGCGCGCAACCCGCAAGGGCTGGAGCAGGCGCGCGCGCAATTGCAGGCCAGCGGCCACAATGTGGCGGCATTCTCGGCCGACCTGTCCGATGCGCAGGCGGCCGCGCAGGTCATCGAGCGCATCGAGGCCGAGGTCGGCCCCATCGACATCCTGGTCAACAGCGCGGGCGCGGCCCGCCGCCACGAGGCCGAAGACCTGGACGCCGCCAAGTGGCACGCCGCCATGGACGCGAAGTTCTTCCCGTATATCCATGTGCAGGATGCCGTGCTGCCGCGCATGCGCGCCCGTGCCGCCACGCGGCCCGAAGGCGCCACCAACGGCGTCGTGGTGAACATCATCGGCAACGGCGGCAAGCGTCCCACCAGCACCCACCTGGCGGGCGGGTCGGCCAACGCGGCGCTGATGCTGTCCACCGTCGGCCTGGCGGCCCACTACGCGCAATACGGCATACGCATCAACGGCATCAACCCCGGCGCGACGGCCACGCAGCGGGTGGAACAAGGGCTGGAGCTGGACGCGAAGCGCCGCGGCATCACGCGCGACGAGGCCATGGCGGAGAACCAGTCCCGCATCCCGATGGGGCGCTACTGCAAAGCCGAAGAAGTGGCCGACGTGGCGCTGTTCCTGGCCAGCGCGCGGGCATCGTATGTGGTGGGAGCGATCATCCCCATGGACGGCGGAGCGTCGGTGGTGATCTGAGGCCAGCGCGGCGTAAGCCAGGTGTCTGACTCCCGCAGGGTGTCAGACACCGAGGTAGGCCGGATTCCTCGACCCACATCGGTGTCAGGCACCTGCGGAGCCTGACACCTGCTTGCTTACCGGCAAACCTAGCGCTTGAGCTGCGAGACGTCCCGCACGGCGCCGCGGTCGGCCGAGGTGGCCAGGGCGGCGTAGGCCTGCAGGGCCTGCGACACGACGCGCTGGCGATCGACCGGCTTCCAGGCCTGCTCCCCGCGCGCGTCCATGGCGGCGCGCCGCCTGGCCAGTTCTTCGTCGGACACGGCCAGGTGGATCTTGCGGTTCGGGATGTCGATCTCGATGATGTCGCCTTCTTCGACCAGGCCCACATTGCCGCCTTCGGCCGCTTCCGGCGAGGCATGGCCGATGACCAGGCCCGACGAGCCGCCCGAGAAGCGGCCGTCGGTGAACAGGGCGCAGGTCTTGCCCAGGCCCTTGGACTTGAGATACGAGGTGGGGTACAGCATTTCCTGCATGCCGGGCCCCCCCTTGGGGCCTTCGTAGCGGATGACCACCACGTCGCCCGCCACGACCTTGTCGCCCAGAATGCCTTCCACGGCGTCATCCTGGCTTTCGAACACGCGCGCGCGGCCGGTAAAGACCCATTGCGATTCGTCCACGCCCGCCGTCTTGACGATGCAGCCCTTCTGCGCCAGGTTGCCGTACAGCACGGCCAGGCCGCCGTCTTGCGAATAAGCATGGGCCTTGCTGCGGATGCACCCCGACTGGCGGTCGAGGTCGAGCGTCAGGAAGGTGGCGTCCTGGCTGAAGGCCACGGTCGTGGGGATGCCGCCCGGGGCCGCGCGGTAGAACTTCTGGGCCTCTGCGCCGGCGCCGCCGTTGATGTCCCATTGCTTGATCGCGCCGCCCAGCGTGCCGCTGTGCACGTTGCCGCAGTCCAGGTCGAGCAAATCGGCGCGCGCCAGTTCGCCCAGGATGCCCAGGATGCCGCCGGCGCGGTGCACGTCTTCGATGTGGTATTTGTCGGTGGCGGGCGCCGCCTTGCACAGGCAGGGCACCTTGCGCGAAATGCGGTCGATGTCGGACATGGTGAAATCCACGCCCGCCTCTTGCGCCGCGGCCAGCAGGTGCAGCACGGTATTGGTGGACCCGCCCATGGCCACATCCAGCGTCATGGCGTTCTGGAAGGCGCTTTTGGTGGCGATGCTGCGCGGCAGCACCGACGCGTCGTCTTGTTCGTAATAGCGGCGGCACAGGTCCACCACCAGGCGGCCGGCCTGCTCGAACAGGCCCTTGCGCCACGCGTGGGTGGCCACGATGGTGCCGTTGCCCGGCAGCGCCAGGCCGATGGCCTCGGTCAGGCAGTTCATGGAATTGGCCGTGAACATGCCCGAGCACGAGCCGCAGGTGGGACAGGCGCTGCGTTCGAACTCTTCGGCCTCGGCGTCGGTGACGCTGGGGTCGGCGGCCTTGATCATGGCGTCGATCAGGTCGATCTTGGCAACGACCTTGCCGTCGGTGGGCGACTTGATCTTGCCGGCTTCCATGGGGCCGCCCGACACGAACACCACGGGGATGTTCAGGCGCATGGCGGCCATCAGCATGCCCGGGGTGATCTTGTCGCAGTTCGAGATGCACACCATGGCATCGGCGCAATGCGCGTTGACCATGTATTCGACCGAATCGGCGATCAGTTCGCGCGACGGCAGCGAATACAGCATGCCGCCGTGGCCCATGGCGATGCCGTCGTCGACGGCAATGGTGTTGAATTCTTTGGCGACGCCGCCGGCGGCCTCGATTTCGCGGGCCACCAGCGCGCCCAGGTCGCGCAGGTGCACGTGGCCCGGCACGAACTGCGTGAACGAGTTGACCACCGCGATGATGGGCTTGCCGAAATCGCCGTCCTGCATGCCGGTGGCGCGCCACAGGGCGCGGGCGCCGGCCATGTTGCGGCCGTGGGTGGACGTGCGGGAACGGTATTGCGGCATGGTCTTTCTCGGGCGGAAGGGGTTCGCAAAGGGCTAAATAATACGCCGGAATGGCGCGCGCCATGCCCGGGGGCCGCGGCGGCCGGACCTAGCGCCCGGGCCGGCCCAGGGCCAGCAAGGCCGCGTGCAGCTGTCCCAGGCCCCGGTGCAGCGGCTTGTCGCCGCGCAGCACGACCGCCAGGGTGCGCGCCAGCCGGGGCGCCAGCGGCAGGACGCGCAGCCCCGCCGGCAGCCGGCCGGCGGGCACCGCCATGCGCGGCAAGACGGCGCAGCCCAGGCCGGCCGCCACGATTTCCTTCATGGCCTCGGTGCTGCCCAGTTCCATGGCGGGCCGGGCCCGCAGGCCCGCGGCCTCGAACCAGTCGTCGACCAGCCCGCGCGTGCGCGCGCCCGGCTCGAACAGGACCAGCGGCAAATCCGCCAGCGCTTGCGGGGTCACGCGCGCCGGCGCCTTGCCGGCCACCGGGAAAATGGCCACGAACTCGTCTTCGAGTACCGGCGCCACCTGGAAGACGCGGCCGGGCGCCGGCAGCGTCACCAGCCCGATGTCGAGCGTGTTGGCTTCGATGCCGCGCAGCACATCGGCGGTATTGCCGGTGCTGGCGACGATTTCCAGGGCCGGGAATCGCCGCCGCAGATCGGCCAGCAGCGGCGGCAACAGATACGTGCAGGCGGTGGCGCCGGTGCCCAGCCGCACGCGGCCCACCACCTGCGCGCTGTGGGCCTGCATGCTGCGTTCGGCCTGTTCGACGGCGGCATCGATGGCCCGGATATGGGCCAGCAGGTCGGCGCCGGCGGCCGTGGCGGCCACGCGCCGCCCCACTCTTTCGGCCAGCCGCAGGCCATACCGGCGTTCCAGCTGGCGCACTTGCAGGCTGACCGCCGGCTGCGTCAGCCCGTGCTTGTCGGCGGCGGCCGAAAAGCTGCCCAGTTCGATCACGTCGAGGAAGATGCGCAGATGGTCGAGATTCAGGCCGCGCATGGCAGGCGCTCATCAAAGTATTTCTTATGCTTTGGATAATAAAGCAAAGCTTTATTAATGCGGCGGCTTGGCGCACACTGCGCAGGTATCGCCATCCCGCCGGCCCTTATCGCCCATGCCCCCGTCCTCCGCCCCCGCCTCCCTGATCGTGCGCGACAGCAGCGCCGCCGATATCGACGCCATCCACGCCATCTACGCCCATCACGTCCTGCACGGCACGGCATCGTTCGAACTCGACCCGCCTTCGGCCGACGAGCTGCGCGACCGCCGCGCCGCAGTGCTGGCGCAGCGGCTGCCGTACCTGGTGGCCGAGCTGGACGGCGAACTGGTCGGCTACGCCTACGCCACGCCGTACCGGCCGCGCCCGGCCTACCGCCATACCGTGGAAGACTCGGTGTACGTCAAGCCGGGCCGGGCCGGCCACGGCATCGGCGGCCGCCTGCTGGCGGCCCTGGTCGAACGCTGTACCGCCGGCGGCTGGCGGCAGATGCTGGCCGTGGTGGGCGACAGCCGCAACGCGGCCTCGCTGGCCCTGCACGCCAGCCAGGGCTTCCATCCGGCCGGCACGCTGCGGTCGGTGGGCTACAAATTCGGCCAATGGCGCGACACGGTGCTGATGCAGCGCGCGCTGGGCGACGGCGACCAGCGCGCACCCGACGCACGCGCCTGAAGCCCGTGCCCGCCGTCATTCCCGCGCGCGCGGTCGTCTGCCTGGGCATCGTCCAGCTGGTCAGCTGGGGCGTGTCGTTCTACCTGATCAGCAATTTCGGGCCGGCCATGCAGGCCGAGCTGGGCTGGAGCGCCGCGCGAATCTACAGCGGCTTTTCGCTGGCCATCGTGATCATGGCCGTGGCCTCGCCCCTGGCGGGCCGCGCCATCGACCGCTGGGGCGGCCGGCGCGTCATGCCGGCCGGGTCGCTACTGGTGGCGCTGGGCTGCACGCTGCTGGCCGCCGCGCACTCGGCGCTGCCCTACTACGCGGCCTGGGTCCTGCTGGGCGTGGGCATGCGCCTGACGCTATACGACGCCGCCTTCGCCACGCTGGCGCGCATCGGCGGCCCGCAGGCACGCCGCGCCATGTCGCAGATCACCTTGTTCGGCGGGCTGGCCTCTACCGTGATGTGGCCGGTGGGGCAACTGCTGGCGCAATGGCTGGGCTGGCGCGGCGCCGTGCTGGCCTATGCCGGCTTCGCGCTGCTGACGCTGCCGCTGTACCTGGCGCTGCCGCGCGGCCGCTACGCCAGTGGCGGCCAGCAGGCGGCGCAGGGCCGCGGCCTGGCCCGCACGCCGGCCGACCAGCGGCTGGCGCAGGCGCTGTATGCGCTGATCGCCATGCTGACCAACTTCCTGGCGGCCGCCAACGCCACGCACCTGATCGCCATGCTGACCGGCCTGGGCCTGGCGGCCTCGGCGGTGGTGGGCATCTCGGCCCTGTGGGGCATCGGCCAGGTCAGCGCACGGCTGCTCGAACTATTGTTCGGCGGGCGCCTGCATCCGCTGACCTTGAACCTGGCCACCACCGCGGTACTGCCGCTGTGCTTCGTGGCGGGCGCGCTGGCCGGCCACCCCGTCGCCGCCGCGTTGTACGCGGCCGTCTACGGCGCCTGCAACGGCCTGCTGACCATCACGCGCGGCACGCTGCCGCTGGCGCTGTTCGACTACCGAGTCTACGGCACGCTGGTGGGCCGCCTGCTGGTGCCGGGCTTCCTGCTGACGGCGGCGGCGCCGGTGGCGTACGCGGAACTGATCGCGTGGCAAGGCCCGCGCGCGGCAATGGGCGCGTCGACGCTGCTGGCGGGCGTGATCCTGGCGGCGTCGGCCTGGCTGTACGCGCGGTTCAGGAAGTGAGGCCGGCTTTGGCAGGTGTCAGGCTCCCGAAGGGTGCCTGACACCGGCTGTCGAAGGGTGCCTGACACCGGCTGTGTAAGGCAATATGCCCCGCCTCGGTGTCTGACACCCTGCGGGAGTCAGACACCTGGCAATCCCCGGCAATCAGTCGGAATCGGCCCGGCCTTGCCAGCGTTCCCAGCCCGCCTTGCGCAAGGCGCAGGCGGGACATTGCCCGCAGCCGTATCCCCAGTCGTGCCGCGCGCCGCGTTCGCCCAGATAACAGGTGTGGCTGTGCTCGACCACGATGTCGACCAGCGCCTGGCCGCCCAGCTGCCGCGCCAGCGCCCAGGTATCGGCCTTGTCGATCCACATCAGCGGCGTCTCGATGGTGACGCGCGAGCCCAGGCCCAGGCCCAGCGCCACCTGCTGCGCCTTGATGGTGTCGTCGCGGCAATCGGGATAGCCCGAGAAGTCGGTTTCGCACATGCCGCCCACCAGCACGTCAAGCTGGCGCCGATAGCCCAGCGCGGCCGCCAGCGTCAGGAACAGCAGGTTGCGGCCCGGCACGAAAGTATTGGGCAGGCCGTTGGCCTGCATCTCGATGGCGCGCCCGCTGGTCATGGCCGTGTCGCCCACCTGGCCCAGCACGCGCAGGTCGAGCAGATGGTCTTCGCCCAACCGCGCGGCCCACTGCGGAAAACCGGCGCGCAGCTCGCGCAGCACGTTCAGGCGCGCGTCGAGTTCGATGCGATGGCGCTGGCCGTAGTCGAACGCCACGGTCTCGACATGGGCGTAGCGGTCCAGCGCCCAGGCCAGGCAGGTGGTGGAATCCTGGCCGCCGGAAAACAAGACCAGCGCGCGTCGTGGGTGATTCTGCATAAACAAACTTGAGCGGATAGCAAGGCAAAGCGCCATGGCGAAACTGTACCGCAAGCCCGCCCAGTAAGGATGCATGCGTAAAATGGCCGCCGTTGCTTTGTCTATTGCTTGCCGTATCGCCCCAGATTCCTGATCAACCCTTAGCCCGACGGATTCCTTACCCGATGAAAGCCATCCGCCCGCAGTCTGCCACTGCCGAACCCCTGCGCCACGACATCCGGCTGCTGGGCCGATTATTGGGACAAGTCATCCAGGCCTGCGAAGGCGAACGGGTATTCGACACCATCGAGACGCTGCGCCGCACCGCGGTGCGCTTCCGGCGCGAAGGCAACGAAGCCGACGGCAAGCTGCTGGAACAGCGCGTCAAGCGCCTGCGCAACAGCGACCCGAACTCGGTGGCGCGCGCATTCAGCTATTTCCTGCACCTGTCCAACATCGCCGAAGACCGCGACCAGAACCGCGCGCAGCGCACGCGCGCGCTGACCGACGACACGCCTGCCCGCGGCAGCCTGCGCGAAGCCTTTGCGCTGCTCAAGGAACAGGGCGTGGGCGCGGCCCGCATCCGCCGCCTGCTGGCCGAGGCGCGCGTCGTGCCGGTGCTGACCGCGCACCCCACCGAAGTGCAGCGCAAGAGCACCCTGGACGTCCACCGCGAAATCGCCGCCGTGCTGGTGCAGCGCGAAGGCCCGCTCACCGCCGAAGAAATCTCCGACCTGGACCTGGCGCTGCTGGGCCGCGTCGCCACGTTGTGGCAGACCCGCATGCTGCGCTACACGCGCCTGACCGTGGCCGACGAAATCGAGAACGCCCTGTCGTACTACCGCAGCACGTTCCTCAACGTCATTCCGCGCGTCTATGGCGAATTGTCGCGCCTGCTGGGCCGCGATTCGGCCAAGCCCTTCGCCGCGCCCCCCGCGCCGCTGGAACCCTTCCTGCGCATGGGCAGCTGGATCGGCGGCGACCGCGACGGCAACCCCAACGTCGATGCCGGCACGCTCGAACTGGCCCTGCTGCGCCAGGCCACGGTGCTGTTCGAACACTATCTGCAAGAAGTGCACGCGCTGGGCGCCGAGCTGTCGATCACCACGCTGCTGATCGACGCCGACCCGGCCCTGCACGCGCTGGCGGACAGCGGCGGCGACGAATCGCCGCACCGCCGCGACGAACCCTATCGCCGCGCCCTGGTCGGCATCTATGCGCGCCTGGCCGCCACGGCGCAGCAACTGACCGGCCGCGACCTGGCGCGCCGCGTCACCCATCCGGCGCCCGCCTATGCCGATCCGCGCGAACTGGCCGACGACCTGGCCACCATCGCCGCCTCGCTGTCCGCGCACCACGCCGCGCCCATCGCGCGGCTGCGCCTGACCGGCCTGCAGCAGGCGGTCGAGGTGTTCGGCTTCCATCTCGCCACGGTCGACCTGCGGCAAAGCTCCGACGTGCACGAGCGCGTGCTGCACGAACTGTTCGAGCGCGCCGGCGCGCAGCACGACGGCCAGCCGGTGGCCTATGCGCAGATGAGCGAAGCGGCCCGGGTAGCCCTGCTGCGCGCCGAACTGGCGCTGGCGCGGCCGCTGGTGTCGCCCTGGATCACCTACAGCGAAGAAACCACGCGCGAACTGGCGGTGCTGCGCGCCGCGGCCGCGGGCCGCGCCCGCTACGGCAAGCTGGCCGTACAGCAAACCATCGTGTCGCATACCGAAACCCTGAGCGATCTGCTCGAGGTGCTGGTGCTGCAAAAAGAAACCGGCCTGATCGTCGACCCCGATCCCGGCCAGGACATCGCGGCGGGCGACGGGCTGATGGTGGTGCCGCTGTTCGAGACCATTCCCGACTTGCAGCGCGGCCCGGAAATCATGGCGGCCTGGCTCGACCTTCCCGAAGTGCGCCAGCGCGTCAAGCTGGCCCAGGACGGCACGCAGGAAGTGATGCTGGGCTATTCCGACAGCAATAAAGACGGCGGTTTCCTGACGTCGAACTGGTCGCTGTACCAGGCCGAACGCGCGCTGGTCGATGTGTTCAGCGCGCGCGGCGTGCGGCTGCGCCTGTTCCACGGCCGCGGCGGCTCGGTGGGCCGCGGCGGCGGTTCCAGCTTCGACGCCATCCTGGCGCAGCCGCCGGGCACGGTGGCCGGCCAGTTGCGCCTGACCGAGCAGGGCGAAGTCATCCAGAGCAAATACAAAGATGCCGAGGTCGGCCGCTGGCACCTGGAATTGCTGGTGGCGGCCACGCTGGAATCGACGCTTGCGCCGCGCGCGGCGGCCACCAGCGCCGAAGACGCGCACATGGCCCACTACGGCCCGGCGATGTCGTTCATGTCCGAGGCCGCGCAGCGCTGCTATCGCGGCCTGGTATACGAAACGCCCGGCTTCGCCGAATACTTCTTCGCCGCGACGCCCATCAGCGAAATCGCCGGCCTGAACATCGGCTCGCGCCCGGCCTCGCGCAAGCAGGGCCAGCGCATCGACGACCTGCGCGCGATTCCCTGGGGGTTTTCGTGGGCGCAATGCCGGCTGATGCTGACCGGCTGGTACGGGGTGGGCTCGGCCATCGGGGCCTACCTGGAAAGCGGGGCACCCGATGCGCCCCGGTCGCGCCGCGCGCGCCTGGCGCAGCTGCGCGAAATGGCCCGCGAATGGCCGGCATTCCGCACCCTGCTGTCCAATGTGGAAATGGTGCTGGCCAAATCCGACCTGGCGATCGCGGCCCGCTATGCCCAGCTGGTGCCCAGCCGCTCGCTGCGCGAACGCATCTTCGGCCAGATCAGCGCCGAACACGCGCGCACGGTCGCCATGCTGCGCCTGCTGACGCAGCGCGAACTGCTGGCCGACAACCCCACCCTGCTGGCATCCCTGCGCGAACGCTTCGCGTATATCGACCCGCTGAACTATCTGCAGATCGAACTGATCCGCCGCTACCGGAACGCCCAGCGCGGCGGCGCGGCCGAGCCCGACAAGCGCGTGCGCAGCGCCATCCACCTGACCATCAACGGCATCGCGGCCGGCCTGCGCAACTCGGGCTGATGGCGCCCCGCCCAGGTGTCTGGCTCCCGCAGGGTGCCAGACACCGTTGTGCCCGTACCCCGGGTATCTGACTCCCGCGGGGTGTCAGACACCGCCGCCCACACCGTCTGCACACAGCGGTGTCAGGCACCCTGACGGGAGCCAGACACCGGCCGTTCCCCGCCTCTCCCTCCCCCTTCCCGATTTGGCGCGCGCGCCATTTTCTTAGTACTATCCTTCGATAAATTCTATATACGTACAAATGTTCGTATATAGAACATCACGTTTCCGCCCGCGCGAGGGCAGACAGGATGAGGCGCGCGTTGCCACGCCCCGGCCGCCTGGCGCGAGCATCTCAAGAGCGTATCGACATGGATCTTCCTATCCAGAGCCTGGCCGTGGTCGGCGCGGGCGCCATGGGCAGCGGCATCGCTGCCCTGTTTGCCGCGCGGGGGCTCGACGTCGTCTTGATCGACCCCATGCCCGGCGCGCTGGAACGCGCCGCCAGCGTCATCGACCGCCAGCTGGGGGTGTACGCGCCCGGCGCCGTGGCCGAAACGCGGCGCCGCATCCGCATGGAAAGCGGGCTGGAAGCCGCTTGCTCGTGCGATCTGGTCATCGAGGCCATTCCCGAAAAACTGGAACTCAAGCGCGACGTCTTCGCGCGGCTGGACACGCTGTGCCGGCCCGAAACCCTCTTCGCCACCAACACGTCGGGCCTGTCCATCAATGCCATCGCCGAGGCCGTCACGCGCCGCGACCGCTTCGTCGGCACGCACTTCTTCACCCCCGCCGACGTAATCCCGCTGGTGGAAGTCGTGCGCAACGACCACACCTCGCCAGCCACCGTCGACACCGTCATGGCCGCGCTGCGGGCCGTGGGCAAGCGCCCCGTGCTGGTCAACCGCGACATTCCCGGGTTCATCGCCAACCGCATCCAGCATGCGCTGGCGCGCGAAGCGATGTCGCTGCTCGAAAAAGGCATCGCCAGCGCCGAAGATATCGACGAAGTGGTCAAGTGGAGCCTGGGCATCCGCCTGGCGCTGACCGGTCCGCTGGAACAGCGCGACATGAACGGCCTGGACGTGCACCACGCCATCGCCACTTATCTGTATCCCGACCTGGAAAACCGCACGACCCCTTCGCCCCTGCTGGCCGGCAAGGTCGCCAGCGGCGAGATCGGCGCCAAGGCCGGCAAGGGCTTCTACGACTGGCCGGCCGAACGCCGCGAGCAGGTGCTGCGCGACAAGAGCGCGGCCCTGGGCGACCTGGTGGACTGGCTCAATAGCCGGCAAGCCGATTGACCCCCATCCTATTCTTTTCAAACCCCTGACCCGGCGGGCCGCCGCGCCGGGCGGCCGCCAGCGGCCGCGTGCCACGGCCCCCACGGACACGCTTTACCGGAGCTGGAAGCAGCATGAACAAACTGACGTCGTTTTTCACGGAGCTGATGCGCAAGTATCTGCCCGACCCCTTCGTATTCGCCATCGCGCTGACGCTGCTGACCGTGCTGATGGCCATGGGCATCGAGGGCCAGAGCCTGGGCCAGGTCACCCGTGAATGGGGCAAGGGCTTCTGGAGCCTGCTGGCCTTCACCACGCAGATGGCGGTGATCCTGGCCATGGGCTATGTGCTGGCCACCGCGCCGCTTACCGACCGCCTGCTGAACCGCATCGTCAGCCACGTGCACCAGCCGCGCACGGCCATCATCGTGGCCACGCTGGTGGGCGGCATCGGCAGCTACCTGAACTGGGGCTTCGGCCTGGTCATCGGCGGCATCGTGGCCAAGAAACTGGCGCTGAAGGTCAAGGGCGTGCACTATCCGCTGATCATCGCGGCGGCCTACAGCGGCTTCACCATGTACGGCCTGGGCCTGTCGGCCAGCATTCCGGTGCTGATCGCCACGCCCGGCCACCCCATGGCCGACCAGATGGGCGTCATCCCGCTGTCGGAAACGATCTTCTCGGTGCCCATGCTGCTGACCAGCCTGGTCATCATCGTGACCTTGCCGCTGCTCAACGCCTGGCTGCATCCCCGCGGCGGCGACAAGGTCGTGGAAGTCGACCCCGGCATCGACAAGCCCACCGAAACCGCCGCGGCGGGCGACCTGATCGAACAGAACACCTTCGCCTCGAAGCTGAACAACAGCCGCCTGCTCAGCCTCGCGATCGGCCTGCTGGGCATGGCCTACGTGGCATTCCACTTCATGGACGGCGGTTCGCTGGACCTGAACCTGATCAACTTCACCATCCTGTTCCTGGGCGTGCTGCTGCTGGGCACGCCGGCCGCCTATGTGGCCAAGCTCAATGAAGGCATCAAGACCATCTCGGGCATCATCCTGCAGTACCCGTTCTACGCCGGCATCATGGCCATCATGGCCGGATCGGGCCTGGTCAACACCATCTCGCACGTGTTCGTCGACGTGGCCTCGGCCGGCACCCTGCCGTTCTGGGGCCTGATCAGCTCGTTCTTCATCAACTTCTTCGCGCCCTCGGGCGGCGGCCACTGGGTGATCCAGGGCCCGTTCATGATCGACGCCGCCAAGGAAATCGGCAGCTCGATCAGCCAGACCTCGATGTCGGTCATGCTGGGCAACGCCTGGAACGACCTGGTGCAGCCCTTCTGGATCCTGCCCGCGCTGGCGCTCTCGAAGCTGAAGCTGCGCGACGTCATGGGCTACACCGTCATCATGATGCTGTGGGTGGGGCTGATCGACATCGTCGCCGTGCTCGCCTGGGGCATCCTGACCCACTAAAAGGCCATCGATATGAAAAAAGCTCAGGCTTATCTGGTCACCGGCGGCAGCGCCGGCATCGGCGCCGCCATCGTGCGCGCGCTGCTCGACGCGGGCCACCGCGTGGTCAACATCGATTACCGCCTGCCCGACAATCCGCCCGAAGGGCTGGTGTCGATCCAGGCCGACCTGACCGACGAGGCGCAAACGAAGGCCGCGGCCGCCCAGGCCACGCGCGACCATGCCATCGTCGGGCTGGTGAACAACGCCGGCGCCACCAAGCCCGGCACCGCCGATACCGCCACGCTGGCCGACCTGGACTACGTGGTGGCGCTGCACCTGCGCACCGCGCTGATCCTGGTGCAGGCCGTGCTGCCCGACATGCGCGCGGCCGGTTTCGGGCGCATCGTCAACATGTCGTCGCGGGCCGCGCTGGGCAAGCCCGACCGCGTGGTGTATTCGGCCACCAAGGCCGGCCTGGTGGGCATGACCCGCACGCTGGCCATGGAGCTGGGCGGCGACGGCATCACCGTCAACGCCATCGGCCCCGGCCCCATCGCCACCGACCTGTTCCGCAACAGCAATCCCGACGGCGCGCCGCAAACGCAGCGCATCATCAACAGCATCGTGGTCAAGCGGCTGGGCACCCCCGAAGACGTGGCGCGCGCCGCCATGTTCTTCCTGTCGCCCGACAACGGCTTCGTCACCGGACAGATGCTGTACGTGTGCGGCGGCACCACGCTGGGCGTGGCGCCGGTCTGAATGTCCGGACCCGCCGCCGCCCCCGCCCCGGACCGCAACGCCTTAACGGCGCCGCAGCGCCTGGTCGATCTGTTCGGCCGCGCGGCGCAGCGGCGGCAAGAAGGCGTCCAGCATGGCCTCGCGCGAATACCGGTTGGCATGCCCGCTGACGTTCATGGCTCCGACCACGCGGCCGCCCCGGCCCACGATGGGCACCGCCACCGACTGCAGCCCGGGCTCGAGTTCCTGCACCACGCAGGCATAGCCGTCGGCGCGCACCTGCGCCAGGATGCGCTTGAGCCCCGGCAGGTCGGTCACGGTATGCGGGGTATGGGCGCGGATGTCGCTGGCCGCCAGCACGCGGTCTTGCTCGGCCGGCGGCAAGCCCGCCAGCAGCACCCGGCCCATGGACGTGACCCAGGCCGGCAGCCGGCTGCCCACCGACAGATTGATGCTCATGACCTTGTGGGTCGACAGGCGCAAGATATACACGATGTCGGTGCCGTCCAGCACCGATACCGAACAGGATTCGCGCGTGGTCTCGGCCACGTCTTCCATATAGGGCAGCGCCAGGTCCCACAGCGGCGTGGCCGACAGGTACGAATACCCCAGCTCGAGAATGCGCGGCGTCAGGGCGAACTTGCGCTCGTCCATCGCCACATACCCCAGGTGCACCAGGGTAAGCAGAATGCGGCGCGCGCCCGCCCGGGTCAGGCCGCAGGCGGCCGCCACTTCGGACAGCGTCATCTGCGGGCGTTGCGGGCCGAACGCCCGGATCACCGACAGCCCGCGCGCGAACGACTGCACGTAGGTATCGCTGGGTTGCTGGGTTTCTTGCGTATCGATAGCCATACGTGCGGCAGCCTGGATTGCCGGCCCGGGAAGCCGCCAGGCGCATGCGCCTTGACACTCCCTGGCCCCCATGAAACGATGTTCTTTGACAGAACGAAAGTTCTAATAAAGAACAAATTATGACACGCCCTTTTTAACCGGGACACCCATGATCTCTAAGCTCGTTGACAACGCGGCAGCCGCCCTGGCGGACGTACCCGACGGCGCCACCGTCTTGATCGGCGGATTCGGCACGGCCGGCCAGCCGATGGAACTGATCGACGCCCTGCTCGAACAAGGCGCCAAAGAACTCACCATCATCAACAACAACGCGGGCAACGGCACCACCGGCCTGGCCGCGCTGCTGGGCGCCGGCCGGGTGCGCAAGATTGTCTGCTCGTTTCCGCGCCAGGCCGATTCGCAGATCTTCGACGGCCTGTATCGCAGCGGCAAGATCGAACTCGAACTGGTGCCGCAGGGCAACCTGGCCGAGCGCATCCGCGCCGCCGGCGCCGGCATCGGCGCCTTCTACACGCCCACCGGCTACGGCACGCCGCTGGCCGACGGCAAGGAAATCCGCGAAATCAACGGGCGCCATTATGTGCTGGAATACCCGCTGCATGCCGACTATGCCCTGATCAAGGCCGACCGCGCCGACCGCTGGGGCAACCTGGTGTACCGCAAGACGGCGCGCAACTTCGGCCCCATCATGGCCAGCGCCGCGCGCGTGGCCGTGGCCCAGGTGCGCGAAATCGTCGAACTGGGCGAACTCGATCCCGAAACCGTCGTTACCCCCGGCATCTTCGTCAAGCGCGTCGTGCAGATCGACGCCGCCCCGGCCGCCAAGGAGCAGCAATGAGCAGCAAACTGACCCGCGACCAGATCGCCGCCCGCGTCGCGCAAGACATCCCCGAAGGCGCCTACGTCAACCTGGGCATCGGCCTGCCCACGCTGGTGGCCAACCACCTGCCGGCCGGCCGCGAAGTCATCCTGCACACCGAAAACGGCATGCTGGGCATGGGCCCCGCCCCCGCCAAGGGCCAGGAAGACTATGACCTGATCAACGCCGGCAAGCAGCCCGTTACCGAACTGCCCGGCTGCTCGTTCTTCCACCATGCCGACTCGTTCGCCATGATGCGCGGCGGCCACCTCGACATCTGCGTGCTGGGCGCGTTCCAGGTGTCGCAGCGCGGCGACCTGGCCAACTGGCACACCGGCGCGCCCGACGCCATCCCGGCCGTGGGCGGCGCCATGGACCTGGCCAGCGGCGCCAAAGACGTCTTCGTCATGATGGAACTGCTGACCCGCGACGGCCAGAGCAAGCTGGTGGCCGAATGCAGCTACCCGCTCACCGGCGTGCAGTGCGTATCGCGCGTGTACACCGACGTGGCCGTGTTCGACATCCGCGCCGACGGCATCACCGTCATCGACATGTTCGGCGACATGAACGCCGACGAGCTGCTGCGCCTGACCGGCCTGCCGCTGAAATTTTCCCGCTGAACACGATAGGAGCCCGCCATGTTGTTCATGGTCCAGATGCAAGTGAACCTGCCGGTGGACATGCCGGCCGAACGCGCCGACAAACTCAAGGCCGATGAAAAAGCCCTGGCGCAGCAACTGCAGCGCGACGGCAAGTGGCCGCACCTGTGGCGCGTCACGGGCCGCTACGCCAACGTCAGCATCTTCGACGTGGACAGCAACGACGAACTGCACCAATTGCTGTCGTCGCTGCCGCTGTTCCCGTACATGGACATCCAGGTGACGGCGCTGGCGCGCCATCCCTCGGCCATCTGAGCGCGGCCCGCCATGCCCTACATCATCGAGACCTTCGACAAGCCCGGCCACCAGGCCCTGCGCCAGCAACAGCGCGCCGCCCACCTGGAATTCCTCGACGCCAACAAGCATTTGCTGCTGGCCTGCGGCGCCAAGCTGCACGACGATGGCCAGGACGCGGGCGGCGGGCTGTACGTGGTCGACCTCGACACCCGCGAGGCCGCCGAAGCCTTCATCGCCGCCGACCCCTTCAGCCAGGCCGGCCTGTTCGAGCGCGTGGCCATCACGCGCTGGCGCAAGGCCTACGTGAACGGCCAGTGCCTGCTGTAGCGCCGGCACCTTCTTACAGGAATCCTTATGTCTTACGCTGATCTGGGCCAGGTGCGCCTGTATTACGTCATCGACGGCCCCGCCGATGCGCCCGTACTGGTGCTGTCCAACTCGCTGGGCACGTGCGCCGACATGTGGGCGCGCCAGGTGCCGGCGCTGTCGCGGCACTTCCGCGTGCTGCGCTACGACACGCGCGGGCACGGCAAATCGTCGGTGCCCGCTGGCGAATACAGCTTCGCGCAGCTGGCGGGCGACGTGGCCGAGCTGCTCGACCACCTGGATATCTCCCAGGCCGATTTCTGCGGCCTGTCGATGGGCGGCCCCACCGGCCTGCAGCTGGCGCTGGACCACCCGCAACGCGTGCGCAGGCTGGTGCTGAGCAACACCGCGGCCCGCATCGGCAGCGCCGAAAGCTGGTCGGCGCGCATCGAGGCCGTGTCGCAAAGCGGCCTGGAAACCCTGGCGCCCGCGCTGGTCGAACGCTGGCTGTCGGCGGGATTCCGCGCCGCCGACCCCGGCCTGACCCAGGTGCTGGTCGACATGCTGCGACGCACCTCGAACGACGGCTACAGCGCCAACTGCGCCGCCTTGCGCGACGCCGACCTGCGCGGCCGGCTGGGCGAGATCAAGGCGCCCACGCTGGTGATCGCCGGCACGCAAGACCCGGCCACCACCCCGCAAAACGGCCGCGACCTGGCCGCGGGCATCGCCGGTGCGCGCTATGTAGAGCTGGACACCTCGCACATTTCCAACTGGGAACAACCGGAAGCCTATACCCGCGCGGTAGCCGACTTCCTGACGGAGTAAAGCCTATGCAACGCTGGAAGCAACGCCCCGAGGGCTCGAATTGGGGCGACTACGGCCCCGACGACCAGCTGGGCCGGCTGAACCTGCTGACCGAAGCGCAAGTGCTCAAGGGCGCGCGCGAGATCCGCGCGGGCAAATCGTTCTGCCTGTCGCTGCCGCTGGACCTGCCGGGCGGCAACGTGCTGAACCCGCGCCGCCACCCGCCCCAGCTCAGCCCCACGCGGCTGCAAGACACGCCGTACCTGAACTTTCCGTTGCGCAACGTGAATCCCGATGCGGTCGATGTGCTCAGCGACGACCAGGTGCTGCTGTCGATGCAGTACTCCACGCAATGGGACTCGCTGGCCCACGTGGGCGCGCTGTTCGACGCCGACGGCGACGGGCGCGCCGAGCTGTGCTACTACAACGGCTATCGCGCCGGCATCGACATCGTGGGGCCCGCCGACGCCGACCACGCGGGCTGCGGCTGCAACAGCGGCGGCCCCTCGGCTGCGCTGAAGCTGGGCGTGGAAAACCTGGCCGCGCACGGCATGCAGGGACGCGGGGTCTTGCTGGACCTGGCCCGCCACTTCGGCACCGGCCGCACCCTGATCGGCCATGCCGAACTGATGCAGGTGCTGCAAGCCGATGGCATCGCCATCGAATCCGGCGACATGCTGGTGCTGCGCACCGGCTTCGCGGAAAAGGTCGTCGAGATGGCCGGCCAGCCCGATCCCGACGTGCTGCACGGCTACGGCGCCGCCCTGGACGGCGCCGACGCGGCGCTGCTGCAATGGATTACCGACAGCGGCATCGTGGCGATCTGCGCCGACAACTACGCGGTCGAGGCCTACCCCGCGCGCGACCGCCAGGGCCCGCGCGCCATGCTGCCCCTGCACCACCACTGCCTGTTCAAACTGGGGCTGCCGCTGGCCGAGCTCTGGTACCTGAAAGATCTGGCCGACTGGCTGCACGCCAACAAGCGCCACCACTTCATGCTGACCGCCCCGCCCCTGCGCATGCCCCACGCCATCGGCTCGCCCGTCACCCCCGTCGCCACCGTGTAGCCAGGTGTGACGCCAGGTGTGGATAGCCAGGTGTCTGACTCCCGCCAGGGTGTCAGACACCGAAGTGTGCCCGGGCCATCCCAACCATCGCGGTGTCTGACACCCTGCGGGAGTCAGACACCTGCCATTACCCCTCATTACCTGGCATTACCCGCCATTGCCCCCGGCGCTTGCGCCGCCGCCCGCCCCGTTCTATGGTGGTAATCGGGCCAACCACGCGCCCCAGGAAACCGCCATGAAGAAAACTCTCGCCTCCCTGTTGCTGGCGGTGGCGTCCGCCGCCTCTGCCCAAAGCCTGCCGCACGGCGTATCCATCAACAACCTGGCCGCCACCCGCCAGGCCGACGGCACTTCGCTCATCACCGGCGTCGTGTCCAATCACGGCGAACGGCCGATGCAGCGCCTGTCGGTCACCTTCGTGCTGTACGACGCCCAGAACCACGAAGTCGGCCGCGCCACCGACGAGCGCGACACGCCGCTGGCGCCCGGCGAAAGCTGGCAAGTGCAGGCGTCCACCCCGCATACTTTTACCCGCTTCACCGCCATGGATATCAAGGCGCAATAGCGCCGCCGCCCGCGCGTAGCGGCGCCGGCCCGCCCCGGAAACTTGTAAGGGTGCTGTGGGAAAATAACGGTGCGCGTATGCCAGAACAACAAGGACACCACTATGTTTCCCAAACGACTTTCCGACGGCTACCAGGCATTCCTCGACGGCCGCTTCCACAACGAACGCAAGCGCTACGAACAACTGGGCGAAACCGGCCAAAGCCCCGAAATCCTGCTCATCGGCTGCTGTGATTCGCGGGTATCGCCCGAAGTCATCTTCGACGCCGGCCCCGGCGAAATGTTCGTGATCCGCAACGTGGCCAACCTGGTGCCTCCGTACGAAGGCGAAGCCAAATCCTCGTCCCTGCACGGCACCAGCGCGGCCATCGAATTCGCGGTCAGCGCGCTCAACGTGAAGCACGTCGTGGTGCTGGGGCACGCGTCGTGCGGCGGCGTGCGCGCCGTGTTCGACGACGCCCAGCCCCTGACCGAAATCGACTTCATCGGCAAATGGATGTCGCAGGTCACCTCCCTGGCCGAAGACACGCCGCGCACCGGCGACCGCGCCATCGACATCCGCCGGCTGGAATGGGCCGTGGTCGAACACAGCCTGAAAAACCTGATGACCTTCCCGTCGATCCGCACCCGCGTCGAACAAGGCCAGATGGAACTGCACGGCGCCTATTTCGGCGTGGCCACCGGCCTGCTGTTCCTGCGCGACCCGGCCAACGGCGAATTCTCTCCCTGCCAGGCCCAGCCGGCCGCCTGACGCGCCGGCAGGCGCCCCGTCGTTCTTTCCACAACAAGGAACCCGCATGAAGATTTATTTTTCTCCCTCGTCGCCCTTCGTACGCAAATGCATGGTGGTGGCGCATGAAACCGGCCTGGCCGCCCGCATCGAGAAACTGCCCGCCGCCGCGCATCCGGTCAACCGCGACCAGAGCATCATCGCCAGCAATCCGCTGGGCCAGGTGCCCACCCTGCTGACCGACGACGGACTGGCGCTGTACGACAGCCGCGTCATTTGCGAATACCTGGACGACCTGGGCGCGGGCAAGCTGTTCCCGGCCGCCGGCGCCGCGCGCTGGCAGGCGCTGGCCGACCAGGCCCTGGCCGACGGCATTCTGGGCGCCGCGCTGCTGGCCCGCTACGAGATCACCGTGCGCCCCGAACCCAACCGCTGGAGCGGCTGGGTCGACGGCCAGATGGGCAAGGTCGCCGACGCCCTGAAAAACTTCGAACAGCGCGCGTCCTCGCTCGGCGGCCGGCTCGACATCGGCACCATCACCCTGGCCTGCGCGCTGGGCTACCTGGACTTCCGTTACGCCGACTACGACTGGCGCGGCAACCACCCGGGCCTGGCCCAGTGGTACGCCGAATTCGGCCAACGCCCCTCGCTGCGCGAGACCGCGCCCCCCGCCTGACGGGCGGCCCGCACGGGCGCACCGGCGCTCGTGCCGCGGGCTTCTTTTCTTATTACCAGAATGACTTAGACAGCCCGATCTAGCGGCTGTTACGGTAATGAACATAGAACCCTGCGGTGCCGGGCAACCGCGCGTCCGCGCTGCTTGCGACCCGCTGCAAGCCGCAGGCTGTTCCCTTGCGCCTTCGGGCGCTTCCACAAGGGCAACCTGCCATGTATGTGTACGACCCCGTCGATCAACAACTCGTCGAGCAGCGCGTCGCGCAGTTCACCGACCAGACCCAGCGCTTTCTTGACGGCCAGCTGACCGAAGACGACTTCCGCACGCTGCGCCTGCAGAACGGCCTGTACATCCAGCGCCATGCGCCGATGCTGCGCATCGCCATTCCCTACGGCCTGCTGGCCGCGCGCCAGCTGCGCACGCTGGCCCACATCGCGCGCACCTGGGACCGCGGCTACGGCCACTTCAGCACCCGCCAGAACATGCAGTTCAACTGGCCCAGGCTCGAAGACGTGCCCACCATCCTGGCCGAACTGGCCAAGGTGCAGATGCATTCCATCCAGACCAGCGGCAATTGCATCCGCAACACCACCTCGGACCACTTCGCCGGCATCGCGCCCGACGAACTGGTGAACCCGCTGGTGTGGTGCGAGATCATCCGCCAGTGGTCCACGCTGCATCCCGAATTCGCCTTCCTGCCGCGCAAGTTCAAGATCGCCGTCAGCGGCGCCGAAGAAGACCGCGCCGCCGTGGGCGTACACGACATCGGCCTGCAGGCCGTCGAACGCGATGGCGTGCTGGGTTTTCGCGTATGGGTGGGCGGCGGCCTGGGCCGCACCCCCATGGTGGGCCACCTGGTCAACCCCTTCGTCGAATGGCAGCACCTGCTCACCTACCTGCAGGCCGCGCTGCGGGTCTACAACATGCATGGCCGGCGCGACAACAAATTCAAGGCGCGCATCAAGATCCTGGTAAAAGACCTGACCCCCGAGGTCTATGCCCGGCAGGTCGACGAACAATGGCAGCTCACCAAGGGCGGCCCCGACACGCTGACGCAAGACTACGTGGACACGATCGCCGGCCGCTTCACCTGGCCCGATTACGACACGTCCGCCGCGGGCGAGCCCGATCCCACCGAAATGCATGCCGCCGCCCATCCCGCCTTTGCGCGCTGGCTGCGCAAGAACGTGCATGCCCACAAAGTGCCGGGCTACGCCGCCGTCACGCTATCGCTCAAGCCCACGGGCGTGCCGCCGGGCGACATCACGGCCGACCAGATGGAAGCCGTGGCCGACCTGTCCGAACGCTACGGCTATGGCGAACTGCGCGTGTCGCACGAACAGAACCTGGTGCTGGCCGATGTGCGCCGCGCCCGGCTGTTCGACCTCTGGCAAGAGCTGCGCGCGCTGAACATGGCCACGCCCAACATCGGCCTGCTGACCAACATCATCTCGTGCCCGGGCGGCGACTTCTGCGCGCTGGCCAACGCCGTTTCCATTCCGGTGGCCGAGGCCATCCAGCGCCGCTTCGACGACCTGGACTATCTGTTCGAAGTGGGCGAGCTCGACTTGAACATCTCGGGCTGCATCAACGCCTGTGGCCACCACCACGTCGGCCACATCGGCATCCTGGGCGTGGATAAGAACGGCGAAGAGTGGTACCAGGTCACCATCGGCGGCCGCCAGAACGGCGCGGCCAGGCCGCTGCCCGACCTGCAATCGCTGCGCGGCGGCGGCGCCGCCATCGGCCGCATCATCGGGCCGTCGTTCGCGCGGGCCCAGGTGCCCGACGTGGTCGAGCGGCTGGTGCGCACCTATCTGCGCCTGCGCGACAGCGACGCCGAGCGCTTCATCGACGTGGTCGATCGCCTGGGCATCGCGCCCTTCAAAGAAGACGTTTATTCCGACGCGGCGGTGGCCCAGTCCGCGCCGGCGCCCTCCCAAGAGCTTGCCCATGCCTGACACCGCCCCCACCCAGGCCCCCGACCGCCTGATCCGCCACGGCCGCCTGCAGGCCAACGACGCGCGCGTGTTCGCGCCCGACGCCGGTACCGAGCCCGGCGCGCAGTTGCCGGCCGACGAGCCGGGCTGGATCGTGCCGCTGCCGGTCTGGACCGCCGCGCGCGACGCCTTGCGCCAGCGCCGCCACCCCGTCGCGGTGCTGCTGGCGCCGGCCACGCGCCTGGACGAACTGGTCGATGCCGACGGCCGCGTCAATCCCGCCGGCCTGGCCTTCATCGCCATCGACTTCCCCCTTTACACCGACGGCCGCGGCTATTCTCTGGCGCAACTGCTGCGCACGCGGCACGGCTGGCAGGGCGAACTGCGGGCGCTGGGGGATGTGATGATCGACACCATCCACTACCAGGCGCGCGTCGGCTTCGACAGCTTCCTGGTCAAAGAAGGCCACGACCCGCACAAGGCCCTGGCGGCCTTCAAGACCTTCACCGTGCATTACCAGAAAACCTATCCCAAGCCGCCGGAGTTGCTGGCGGCGTAGCCGGACGGGTCTCCAGACAGGTGTCAGGCTCCCGGCCAGGGTGCCTGACACCGTGGAATGCGTAGCTGCCGCGGGTTGCGGTAGAACTGTGCCCCCTCAATTCGGTGTCTGACACCCTGCGGGAGTCAGACACCTGGCCATCTCCCCCCATCTTCCTGGCCATCTTCCGGCCGCCTCCTGGCCATCGCCCCGGCATCGCCCGCGCATCCCCCCAGAAATCTCTCCAGGCATCGCCCATTCGGGTTTATCCGGAGGGTTTGCGGTCCTTATTGTATTATTATCCGTACATTACATCATTAAACACTCTGCTTACCCATCCCATCACGGAAAAATCGCCATGGACACCAAAGAGGTAAAGGAAATAGTCGACCGCTGGATGATTCCCACGGCCAAGGGCGCTTACATGGCCGGGCTGGAAAATCGCCCGGTCATCTCGCATTCCCGCGGCATCGAGGTCTACGACACCAACGGGCGCCGCTACCTGGACTTCGGATCGGGCCAGATGGCCGCGGCGCTCGGCCACAACCACCCGCTGTATGTCGAGGCGGTCCAGCGCAATCTGAAAACCATCAGCCATTCGACCAAGACATTCCTCAATGTCGATCGCCTGGCCCTGCACCGCCGCCTGGGCGAGATTCTGACGCCGCCCCTGCAGAAATCCCTTTTCCTGGTCAGCGGCAGCGACGCGGTCGAGGCCGCGGTGGACATGGCGCGCAAGGTCACCGGCGGCACCGACGTGCTGGGCATGAACATGGGCCTGCACGGTTCCACGTCGTTCATTACCCGTTCGCTGTCGTTCGGCTGGAACCGCAGCAAGCACGGCCTGGCCGCCCAATCGACGTTCTCGATGATGGCCCCTTATGGCTACCGCTGCCCGTTCGCCAACTGCGGCTGCGTTACGGGCAAAGGCAGCTTCCTGTGCATGGAAACCAGCTTCGATCTGGCCGTCAGCAACTTCACCGGCAAGCCCGCCGCCTTCATCATGGAACCGATCCTGAGCGCCGGCGGCATCATCGTCCCGCCGCCGGGCTATGTGAAAGCACTGCGCGATCGCTGCCGCCAGTACGGCATGCTGTTCATCATGGACGAATCGCAGACCGGCCTGGGCAAGACGGGACGCATGTGGGGGCACCAGCACGACGACATCGTGCCCGACATCATCACCGTGTCCAAGCATTTCGGCGCGGGCCTGCCGATCAGCGCGGTGTGCACCAGCGCCGAGATCGCCGACCGCGCGGCCGCCAATGGCTACTTCGCCACCCGCTCGCACGCTTGCGACCCCATCACCTGCGCGGCCGGCGTGGCCAGCATCGACATCATCCAGCAAGACGGGCTGGTCGAGCGCGCCGGGGCAATCGATGCGCAGCTGCGCGAACGCCTGTCGGCCATGGCGCGGCAAGTCGAAATGATCGGCGATATCCGCGGCCGCGGTGTCCTGTACGGCGTCGAGCTGGTCACCAGCCGCGAGACGCGCGAAGCGGCCAACGACGCCGCCAAGGCAGTCGTACAGGCTTGCCAGGAACAAGGCCTGATCGTGCAGGCACGCGGCAGCCATGGGCGCATGAACGTGATCCGGTTGGTGCCGCCCATGGTATCGACCGACGCCGAGATCCAGGAAGGCATGGACATACTAGAAAACGCGCTGCGGCAAGTCGCGCAGTCTGACGCCATGAAGACGGCCACGGTCGCCTGACGAAGCCCATGCGCGGCGCGCGGGGCCTCCGCGCGCCGTGACAGCGGCCGGCCACTCTGCAACCAAGGGGGAATTACCATGCATCGATACGTTTCGAGAATCGCCTGTTGTATCGTGGCCCTGTCCTGCCTGGCGGCGGGGGCTGCCCATGCTG
Source organism: Bordetella petrii (assembly GCA_017745595.1). Lineage (GTDB taxonomy): Bacteria > Pseudomonadota > Gammaproteobacteria > Burkholderiales > Burkholderiaceae_B > Bordetella_A > Bordetella_A petrii_C. The sequence continues at coordinate 49,614 of WMBV01000003.1, read as the reverse complement.
AAAACTATCCCGACCGGCCCATCAAGCTGGTCGTGCCCTTTCCGCCCGGCGGCGGGTCCGACGCAGTGGGCCGCCTGATCGCCAAGAGCCTGAGCGAAAGCCTGGGGCAACAGGTGGTGGTAGACAACCGCGGCGGCGCGGGGGGCTCGATCGGCACGGGTTCAGTGGCGCGCGCCGCCCCCGACGGCTATACGCTGGTTCTGGCGTCCACCTCCGAGATCGCCATCAACCCCAGCTTGTATTCTTCGCTGGATTACAGCACCACCGACGATCTGACGCCGGTGGCAATGGTGGCGACCACGCCGCTGGTCATTGCCGTCAACCCCGATGTAAAAGCGCACACCCTGCAAGAGCTGGCAGCCCTGGTCAAGCAGCAGCCGGGCAAGATCAATGTGGCGTCGGCCGGCACCGGCACGATCACGCACCTGTCCAGCGAGATGTACCGTGCGACGAATGGGCTGAACTGGGTGCACGTTCCCTACAAGGGAACCGCACCGGCGCTGGCCGACCTGGTCAGCGGCCAGGTGCAGGTCATGTTCCTGCCGCCGCCGCCGGTACTGGGCCTGGCGCAATCGGGCCGCGTGCGGCTGCTGGCGGTATCGGGCAAAACGCGGGCGGCCTCGCTGCCCGAGGTTCCCACCGTCATGGAAAGCGGCGCGCCCGGCTACACGGTCGACAATTGGTACGGCATATTCGCGCCGCACGGCACGCCCGCTGGCATTGTCGACAAGCTCTCGGCCTCGGTCTCGCAGGCGCTCGAGAAGCGGGAGGTGATCGACACGCTCGCGGCGCAAGGCGCGGCGCCCGCCACGCTGGACCGTCAGGCATTCACCGGGTACGTCAAGAGCGAAGCGGACAAATGGGGCGATGTCGTGCGCAGCGCCGGCGCCAGGGCGCAATAAGGCACCATGTGCGCCGGCTATGACATCGAGGCAATACGCGCCCAGTTCCCGGTAACGCAGCGCCTGCTGTACTTCGACAGCGCTCATCAGGCGCCGCTGGCCACCTGCGTGCGCGCGGCCCTGGACGCCTTCCTGGACGAAAGCCAGCACCACGGCGGCCCCAAGCCGCTGTGGCTGGGCCGCGTACCGGCCGTGCGCCAGCGCGCGGCCGCGTTGCTCGGCGCGCGGGCCGACGAAATCGCCTTCGTCAAAAATACCTCCGAAGGCCTGAACATCGCGGCCCACGCACTGCCCCTGCGGCGGGGCGACAACGTGCTGATGATGGCGGGCGACCATCCCAACAATACCTATGCCTGGCTGAATCTGCGCCGCCGCGGCATCGAAGTCCGCTTCATCCCCGCCGGGCCCGCCGGCCTGACCGCCGCGGCCTGCCAGGCCCATGCCGATGCGCGCACCCGCGTCGTGGCCTTGTCGCACGTCACGTCCGACACCGGGCTGCGCATGGACCTGGCCAATGTGGGGGCCTTCTGCAAAGCGCGCGGCATCCACCTGGTGGTCGATGCGATCCAATCGCTGGGCGTACATCCCATCGATGTGCACGCGCTGAGCATCTCGGTGCTGGCCGCGGGCTGCCACAAGGGCTTGCTGCTGCCGCAGGGCCTGGGCCTGCTGTACGTGTCGAGCGACCTGGCCGACCTGCAGCCCACCTACCTGGCGGCCGCCGCCGTGGCCAACGCCCCGCCCGACCGCATCGTGCGTGGCGACCCGGTGCTGCGCCCCGGCGCCGCCCGCTTCGAGATCGGCAACTTGAGCCTGCCTCATGTGCATGCGCTGGACGCGGCGCTGGCTTTCCTGGCGTCCGTCGGCGTGGCCAACATCGCGCACCACGTGCAAGCCCTGGGGCAGCGCCTGGCGCGGCACATGCAGGCGCTGGGCGTGCCGTTGCTGGCGCCGCCGCGGCATCGCTCGCACATCCACGTCCTGGCGCTGCCCGGCCCAGGCTGGCTGGAATATCTGGCGGCGCACCAGGTGCGGGTGTCACCGCAGCGCGGCGGCGTGCGCGTATCGCTGGCTATGTTCAATACCGGGCAGGAAATCGACGAACTGGCAGGCTTGATAGGCCGCCGGCTGGCGCCCTGATGCGGCGCCGGCGCCTGGCCGGCTCATCGTGCCGACGGCCGCGCCAGGTTCAGCGTGTAGTAGTAGCGGTCGGCGCGGTAATAAGAGCGGAACATCACCATGCCGCCGCCATCGGACAACCGGTGCAGGCGCCCCACCAGCAGCACCGGCGCGCCCACCGGAATATCCAGCAATTGCGCCAGCCGCGGGTCGGCGATCATGGCCTCGATCTGCTGGCGCTCTTCGATGCAGGTGACGCCGAGCTTGTCTTCGATCAGCCCCTGAATGGAAGCGTTGCTCAGGTCCCAGGCCGCCAGGCGCTCGCCCAACGACACCGGCATGAAGGCCTCGTGCACCACCAGGGGCCGGCTTTCGAAATAGCGCAGCCGTTCGATCAGGAACAGGTCTTCGGACGGGGCATGCATCGACTTGGCCTCGTCGGCGGCCTTTACGGCGCCGGCCGACAGCACCTTGGCATACGTGTCCAGGTGCAGCGCGGTGAAGTCTTCTACCATGCCGGTAAGGCGCTGGTTGACGGGCGCGTCCGGGCGCCGCACGAAGAAGGTGCCCTTGGCGCGGTGGCGCTGGATGATGCCTTCCTGTTCCAGGCCGCGCAGGGCCTCGCGCACCGTTTCCCGCGATACGCCGAACTCTTCGCACAATGCCTGCTCGGTGGGAATGCGGTCGCCGATCTCGTACCCGGAATACAGGCGGCGCTCGATAATGTGCCGCACCTGCAGATACTTGGGAAATGGATTGAAAAATGCCGGAGAAGAAGGCAGGTTTTTCTTGGCCGCGGTCATGAGCGCAACGCCTACATGCCTTCCCAGTGCGGCCCGGGCACGTGGATGTCGAACAGTTCCAGCACGCGCGCCACGGTATGGTCGACCATCTGCTCGATAGACGTGGGGCGGTGGTAGAACGCCGGCAGCGGCGGAAAGACGATGCCGCCCATTTCGGTAACGGCCGTCATGTTGCGCAGGTGCGCCAGGTTGAACGGCGTTTCGCGCACCATCAGCACCAGGCGGCGGCGCTCTTTCAAGGTAACGTCGGCCGCGCGCGTGATCAGGTTGTCAGACAGGCCGTGCGCCACGGCCGCCAGGGTGCGCATCGAACACGGCACGATGACCATGCCCGCGGTCTGGAACGCGCCGCTGGCCAGCGTGGCCCCCACGGCGCGCACGCTGTGCACGTGGTCGGCCAGCGCGTAGACATCTTGGCGGCCGATATCGAGTTCGTACTTGATGTTCAGCACGCCCGAGGCCGACACCACCAGGTGCGACTCGACGTCGTCCACCCCGCGCAGCGCCTGCAACAGGCGCACCGCGTACAGGGCGCCCGTGGCGCCCGTGATGCCGACGACCAGCCGCCGCGGAGACGTCATGCAGCCGTGGCGCCGGACGTGTCCAGCAGCGTCTTCAGCTCGCCGTTCTCGTTCATTTCGGTCATGATGTCCGAACCGCCGATGAACTCGCCGCTGACGTAAAGCTGGGGAATGGTGGGCCAGTTGGAATACTGCTTGATGCCCTGGCGCACCTCGTCGTCTTCGAGCACGTTGACGGTAACCAGCTTCTTCACCCCACAGTCTTTCAGGATCTGGATGGCGCGGCCCGAGAAGCCGCACTGGGGAAACTGGGCCGTGCCCTTCATGAACAGCACGACGGGATGTTGGGTCACGGTGTCGCGGATGAATTCTTGCACGTCGCTCATGGTGGTCTCACAAACAGGAAAAGCAGTGGTAGCGGAATGAACCCATTATAGGGACCCGCCGGAAATCCGCTCGATTCCGGACAGGTCGCGGCAGCTGGTTATTTGACCGAAGCCCGCCCCGGCCAGCAACTGCCGTACCGCGGCGGCCTGGTCCCAGCCGTGTTCCAGCCACAGGGCCCCACCAGGACGCAGCCGCGCGGCCGCGCCGGCGATGATGGCGGCCAGGTCGCGCAGGCCGTCGGCGCCGTCGGTCAGGGCATTGCGCGGCTCGAAGCGCAGGTCGCCGCGCCCCAGGTGTTCGTCGTTGCGCGCAATATACGGCGGATTGGACACGATCAGGTCGTAGCGCGCCCGCGCCGGCAGCGCGTCATACCAGCTGCCCTGCGCGAAGTCGACCCGCGCGCCCAGGCGCGCCGCGTTGCGCACCGCCACCTGCAGCGCCGCCGCGCTGGCATCGGTAGCCGTCACCGACGCCTGCGGCGCGCCCAAAGCGATCGATACGGCGATCACGCCGCTGCCCGTGCCCAGGTCTAGCACCGCCGCTTCGGGGCGGTCGGCCAGCCATGCAAGCGCCGTCTCGACCAGCAATTCGGTCTCGGGCCGCGGAATCAGCACGTCGGGCGTCACGGCGAAATCGCGCCCCATGAATTCGCGATGGCCCACCAGGTAGGCCATGGGCTCGCCGGCCAGGCGGCGGGTGGCCAGCGCCTGGTACTGCTGCGCCTGCCACGATTCGATGGGATCGGTATCGTGCGCCAGCATCCAGGCGCGCGGCTTTTGCAATACGTGCTCGAGCAGCATGCGCGCCTCCAGGCGCGGCAGGCGGGGGTCGTGCAGGAAAGTTTGCAGAATAATCGGGCGGTCCAACTCAGATATCATCCCCCAGCGCCGCCAACTGCTCGGCCTGGTGTTCGGCGATCAGGGCGCCGGTCAGTTCTTCAAGATCGCCTTCCATGATCTGCTGCAGCTTGTACAACGTCAGGTTGATGCGATGGTCGGTAACCCGCCCCTGCGGGAAATTGTAGGTGCGGATGCGCTCGGACCGGTCGCCCGTACCCACCAGGCTTTTGCGCTCGGCCGCCTCTTTGCTTTGGCGTTCGCGCGTTTCCCGGTCTTTCAGGCGCGCGGCCAGCACCTGCATGGCCTTGTCTTTGTTGCGATGCTGGGAACGGTCGTCCTGGCATTCCACCACCAGGCCGGTGGGCAGGTGCGTAATGCGCACGGCCGAATCCGTTTTGTTGATGTGCTGCCCGCCCGCCCCGCTGGCGCGGAACGTGTCGATGCGCAGGTCGGCCGGGTTGATGATGATTTCGCCCATGGCATCGGCCTCGGGCATCACCGCCACCGTGCAGGCCGACGTATGGATGCGGCCCTGCGCCTCGGTGGCCGGCACGCGCTGCACCCGGTGCGCCCCCGACTCGAATTTCAGCCGGCCATAGGCGCCATCGCCGTCGATGCGCGCGATCACTTCTTTATAGCCGCCCAGTTCGGACGGGCTTTCGGACATCAGCTCGACGCGCCAGCCGCGCTGTTCGGCATAGCGCGAATACATGCGCAGCAGGTCGCCCGAGAACAGCGCGCTTTCGTCGCCGCCCGTGCCCGCGCGGATTTCCAGGAACAGGCTGCGGCCGTCGTTGGGATCGCGCGGCAGCAACAGCAGCTGCAGCTCGGATTCGAGCGTTTCCAGCCGTTCGCGGCCGGTCTTGATCTCGTCTTCGGCCATCGCCCTCATGTCGGGGTCGGCCAGCATTTCCTGCGCGGTGGCCAGGTCGTCTTCGGTGCGCGTGAACTGCGCGAACGCCAACACCACGGGCTCGAGTTCGGCGCGTTCGCGCGACAGCTTGCGAAAGCGCTCCATGTCGGCAGCGGTGTCGGGCTCGGCCAGCAGGGCATCGACCTCGATCAAACGGTGGGACAGCTGTTCCAGCCGGCTGCGCATGGAAGATTTCATAAGGTGTACCAGGAAGACGAATCGCGGATTGGCGTAAAGCGGGCGCCCGGAAAGCGAACGCCCGCCGGGGTGGCGGGCATTTAGGCAGCAGCGCTAACGGCGCGTATCGCGGCCCGGGAACAGGCGCGGCATCCAGGCGAGCAATTGCTTGCGTTCGTCGCCTTCGCTGCGGTTCAGCGCCGCCAGCGGGCCGTGCAGGTACTTCTGGGTAAGCCCGTGCGCCAGCTGGTCGAGCACGGCTTCGGGCGATTCGCCCCGCGCCAGCAGGCGGCGGGCACGTTCGAGTTCGGCGGCGCGCACGTCTTCGGCGGCCTGGTGCAGGTCGCGGATGACGGGCACCACTTCGCGCGACTGCAGCCAGTGCATGAAGCCCTGGACGCGCGTTTCGATGATGGCCTCGGCCTGCACCACCGCGGCGCGGCGGGCGTCGGTGCCGCTTTGCACCAGGCGGCCCAGGTCGTCGACCGAATACAGATAGACGTCGTCGAGGCGGCCGACTTCGGGTTCGATGTCGCGCGGCACGGCCAGGTCGATCATGACCATGGGACGGTGGCGGCGCAGGCGCGTGGCGCGTTCGACCAGGCCCAGGCCCAGAATGGGCAGGGAACTGGCCGTACAGGACACGATGACGTCGAATTCGGCCAGGCGCTCGGGCAGGTCGGCCAGCTTCATGGTGCCGGCCGAGAACCGGCCGGCCAGCGTTTCGGCGCGTTCGGCGGTGCGGTTGGCCACCACCATGCTGCGCGGGCGCTGCGCGGCGAAGTGCGTGGCACAGAGTTCGATCATTTCGCCCGCGCCGATGAACAGCGTGCGGGCCTGGTCCAGGTTGCCGAACACGCGCTCGGCCAGCCGCACGGCCGCGGCCGCCATGGAGACGGAATGCGCGCCGATGGCGGTTTGCGACCGGACTTCTTTCGCGACCGAGAAGGTGCGCTGGAACAACTGGTGCAGCAGCGTGCCCAGCGAACCGGCTTCGCCGGCCGCGCGCACGGCGTCTTTCATTTGCCCCAGGATCTGCGGTTCGCCCAGCACCATGGAGTCGAGCCCGCTGGCCACGCGGAAGGCATGGCGCACGGCGTCGTCTTGGTGATGGCGGTACAGGTGCGGGTTCAGCGCGACGGCTTCGATGCGGTTGTGGTCGGCCAGCCAGGCGGGCAGTTGCTCGGCCACCTGCGCTTCGGCCGCACAGTAGACTTCGGTGCGATTACAGGTGGACAGGATCGCCGCTTCGCGCACCGCGCCGCCAAAGGCCGAACGCAGGCCTTCCAGGGCCGGCCGCACCAGGTCGACGGGCATGGAAACGCGTTCACGTACCGACACCGGGGCGGACGTGTGATTCAGACCGAAAGCGAGAACAGCGACGGACATGAGGCGCGGGAACAAGCGCCGCCAGACGAACGACGGCGCATTTGTAACATTAGGTCGATGAAAATTATACCGCTACGGGTAATCCCGGGGTAGGGCCGTTACAACGGCTTTTCGCCGTCCTGCCTGCAAGGATCAAGAAAATTGTGTATAGTTGCGGACTTCGTTGGCCTGGTAGCTCAGTTGGTAGAGCAGCGGATTGAAAATCCGCGTGTCGGTGGTTCGATTCCGCCCCAGGCCACCATTCATTTTCCCCAGAACGTCCCAAACAAGCCTAAAAAACCTTAGAAACCAAGGGCTTATCGGTAAAATCTGACTCACTGGGTTCATAGTCGTCTCAAGAAATCCCAAGCTTGCGGGTCCCCTACGGGGTCCCCCATAATGATTTCGTCGAAATCGCATTTTGGGGGGACCCCATGGGACTGCTCACTGACGTCAAAGTCAAAACCGCCACGCCGCACGGTAAAGAATATTTACTGTCCGATAGCGACGGCCTGTACCTGCGAGTACGCCCATCCGGCAAGACCTGGCTCTATATCTACAAACATCAAGGCACCAAGACCAAACTCGGACTCGGCAGCTACCCCGTTGTTTCGCTGGCCACTGCTCGCCAAAAGGCGCGGGCCGAGGCTGAAAAACGCGCCAGTGGTATCGACCCCAAACAGGCACGCCGACAGGAAGAAGAGCGCGAGCGTGTTTCCCGGCTCAACACATTTGAGCGCATGGCACGTGCATGGCATGCACAGTCCAAAGTGGACCGCGTGTGGTCGGATGATTACGCGAACAAGCTTATCCGCCATCTAGAACTGCACATCTTCCCTTGGGTCGGCAAACTAACTATCGACAGCATTCAACCCACCGAAATTGTGCGATGCCTGCACCGCATCAAAGAGCGTGGCCATCTTGAAACCGCCCAGCGCGTCCGCGAAGTTGTTCAGAATATCTACCAACACGCGGTCGATGTCGGCGCCCTGGAGCCGGCCAAGAACTTCGTCAACAATCGGACGGGCGGACTGCCAGCGCCGCGTAGTCGCCACTATGCCGCCATCACCGATCCCAAGAAACTCGCTCAACTGTTGATCGACATTCGGGCATACAGCGGGCATGTCATCACGCGCAGCGCCCTGCTCCTGTCACCCCTAATCTTTCAACGACCCGGCCAGATACGGCTGGCCGACTGGGAGGATGTCGATTTCGAGCAGGAGCTGCTGCGCAGTCCGCCCGAAAAAATGAAGATGCGCGAATGGATGAAACGCGATAACCGGACTCCCGCGCACCTGACTCCCCTGCCCCATCAAGCGATGGCGATCCTCCAAGAACTGTATCCGCTGACCGGCCCCACCGGGCCAATCTTTCGGAGCATGGCAAAACGCTCAGAAGGCAGCCGCTACATGAGCAACAACACCATCAACAGTGCCTTGAGAACGCTCGGTTACGACACTCAGGAGGAGATCACGGGACATGGCTTTCGAGCCACTGCGCGAACGCTCATCCGCGAATACCTGGGATGGGATAAGGACGTAATCGAGCGCCATCTGGCACACGTCTCAGATGAAGAACTGGGCGGTAGCTATGATCGCGCCGTTTTTCTCGCGCAGCGACGCAGGATGATTCAGGAATGGTCCGATTTTCTGGACGACTTGGCCGCAGGCAAAGAGGTCGTACCGGTAGATGGCATCACGCCCGAAGCGCAGCCGGCTCGGCTCAAAGTCAGACACAAGGCAGTTCAATTGCCCAGAGAGGAGCAATCTATGGCGTCGGAGCGGGCAGCCTGACGGCCTGATAAGTATCGGGACTGTTAATCCATTCCTGCAAGTCGTTGCTCGGCCATGCGGAAGCACGGCCACCCAAATGAATCGGCGCGGGGAAACGGCCTTCGGCGATTCGCCGATAAACCGTTGACCGACTCAACGCGGCAATACGAACTACGTCACGCAGACGGTAGAACGCAGGCGCAGCGTCAGACGACGATGGGGCGGGGCTGATGGCAAGTCTATGGTGAACAGGCATGGCACGCCTCCTTATTTACCAGGTAGACCTAGCTTGCCGCACTGTCCGTAGGAAGCACACTTAGCACAGCATGGTTCAACGTATTCAAGCGGATTCTCGGGCTTATTTGGGCCGACGCGAGAGGACGCACAGAACGAAGTGCTTGAGCCCAACGAGCTAGAAAGATCATTGCATGAAATACATTTTTGTAGTAACATTTTAGTATGTTCACGCAGTTTGAATGGGATGCTGCCAAGGCGGGAGCCAACCTACGTAAACACGGTGTGAGCTTCGAGGTCGCGATGCGGGTGTTTGCCGACCCTTTGGCGTTAACTGGGCTGGATCGCGTGGAACGAGGCGAGCAACGCTGGCAGACGCTTGGCATGGTGGATGGGTATCTCCTGCTTCTGGTGGCTCATACCGTTCTTGAACTGAACGCGGACAATCAATCCATTGAAGTTATCCGCATCATCTCGGCCAGACGGGCCGACAGGAAAGAAAGGCGACGTTATGAGCAAGAAATCCGTTAAACATGAGGTAAATCTGGCTAACCTGCCTCCCCTTAGCGACAAACAGAAAGCCGAACTGGCCGCGCTGTCGACGCGCGCTGATGAGGATGTCGATTACGGCGACATCCCTCCGTTGACGGCGGAGTTCTGGAAGACCGCTGAACGCGGCAAGTTCTATAAGCCGACCAAGACGTCCACCACCGTACGCATTGATTCAGATGTCCTAGCATGGTTGCGGTCGCAAGGCAAAGGCTATCAGTCTCGCATCAATGCGATTCTGCGACGGGAAATGCTGTCATCACTAAAGTAAGCAGTGATCAGCCCATACCAGCGATCAACACAGTAGAGGCTCCTAGCTCTGTTGCCGCGCTTAACGTATCGGCTGAGGGCCGCCCCTTCCCCTTCTTCGTACCCCTGACGACCTATCCGCAAAATCCTGTAATTGTTGCAGATACCCAGGTCACTTATTGGCTATCGGTCAGGTCTAAGACTAAGTTGGCCCAACGCTTCAAGTGTCCTAACGACAGCCTCCACATGGTCGCATTAGGCACATTGCCGGTAACGCGACGTTGGTAGTTTCCATCGTGATACCGAAGCAAATAGACTTTGCAATTGCCGCGCCGCTGAACAGGTATCCGCGGCCAAGCAATAGGGCCGGACCGCACTTCGCTTCGAACCTCTTGCAGAGTTTCGCCCCATGCGGGTATCCACTATTCCCTCGCTGCGCTCGGTTGACACCTTCGACCCGACTTATCGCTTCGGGCCTGCGCGTGCTTCGCACTTGCACCAAATGGCAGCGAGACGGTGGGTGGCGGACTTGCCGTTCCGGTCAGTGTGTCACGGCGTTCTCGGATTCAAGGGCTGCACGCCGGCGGCGCTTGCGGCCCGATAGGCCGGTGCCCCCTTGAGTCCTGCCCTGCGCCGTGCCTGTTCCCCGGAGACAGGGCAATTCCGCTCTGATTACCGGAGAAAACGATGAATACGACGACTTCCTTAACAGCTTCGGCCATCACTGGTCCGGCTCGTCTGAACTTCTTGCCTAAACTCTTTACCGAGCAAAGCTACTTTTATGGTGAGCGTGCGGTATTTGAATGGATGCGCCGACGGTGCCAGGACTACAACGGCGGATACCGGGAGTATTACGCGGTATCGAACGGTGCGTATTTCATGGCGCCGCATCGCCCTGAACCCATGCGCTTGCAGTGGGCGCTGAACTGGTCGAATGAAACGGTGTCGTCCGAGACGGCTGGCATCGTGGCGACATTGTTCGGCATCTATGAAATTCTGGAGTCTTTTCCCGACGAAGATTTGGCTGAGCACTATCGCTTGTTGTGCCAGTATGCGTATGAATTACCTGAGAGCTGCTCCATCATGCGCTTGATTGACTAATCCATCTTGGGGCTTGCGTGGAAACGCAGGCCCCACTTTTCTCGGTCAGATACTCTTTTGATTCACGCGCTTGCTTAATTCCTCGGCACTTTCCTTACGTTCGCTATAGCGGTCCACTAGATACGTTGTGGCATTGCGTGTCAGCAGCGTGAACTTCATCAGTTCTTCCATCACGTCTACGATGCGATCGTAGTAGGCCGACGGCTTCATGCGTCCGGCTTCGTCGAACTCTAGCCACGCTTTGGCAACCGACGATTGATTGGGAATCGTCAGCATACGCATCCATCGGCCCAGTACACGCATCTGATTAACCGCATTGAACGACTGCGAACCACCGGATACCTGCATGACGGCCAGTGTCTTGCCTTGTGTGGGGCGTACCGCACCGACTGAAAGCGGTATCCAGTCGATCTGGGTTTTCATCAGGCCGGTCATCGCACCATGGCGTTCGGGCGAGCACCACACCATGCCCTCAGCCCACTGCGCGAGTTCGTGTAGCTCCTGTACCTTGGGGTGATCGGCGGGCGCATCATCGACCAGCGGCAGCCCAGAGGGGTTGAATAGGCGAGTTTCACCACCGAGGACATGCAGGATGCGCGCGGCTTCTTCGGCGGCCAGGCGACTATACGAGCGTTCGCGCAGCGAGCCATAGAGCAGCAGAAAGCGCGGGGCATGGGTAGCACGCGCCGGGGTGAATAACCGCTGTGTATCGGGCTGTTGGAATAATTCCGTGCCGATATTGGGTAGATCCATCTGCAATGCCTTAGACACGACGACCCTCGGCATCAATCACAGGCTCGCCGTCTTCCTTGGTGAACGCACCACGTTGCGGTTGGGGCAGAATGTCCAGCACGATTTCCGATGGGCGGCATAGACGCGTGCCCATCGGGGTGACGACGATAGGGCGGTTCATCAGGATAGGGTGCTGTTCGATAAAATCGAGCAACTGTTCATCGGTCCATTTGGGGTCGCCTAGTCCGAGTTCGGCATACGGTGTGCCTTTTTCGCGGAGCACGTCGCGCACGCTCAAGCCTGCATCGGCCAACAGCTTGACCAGTGTTGCGCGCGTAGGCGGTGTTTTCAGGTACTCGATGACCGTGGGGTCTTCGCCGCTGTTGCGAATCAGAGCCAGGGTGTTGCGGGATGTGCCGCAGGCGGGATTATGGTAGATCGTAATGTTGCTCATAGTAGTTCCGGCTTATCTCTGGGAAACGCTGGCGCTGGCTTCGTACCAGCCCTTGCTTTGGTTGACGATACGCACCACCAGCAGCATGACGGGTACCTCGATCAGCACGCCGACCACGGTGGCCAGTGCAGCCCCCGATTCAAAACCAAACAGGCTGATGGCAGCCGCCACGGCCAGCTCGAAGAAATTGCTCGCTCCGATCAAGGCTGACGGGCAGGCAATGTTGTGTTTTTCACCTGCGCGGCGGTTGAGCCAATAGGCCAGCCCCGAGTTGAAAAATACTTGGATCAGGATAGGCACGGCCAGCATGGCGATGACCAGCGGTTGTTGCAGAATGGCTTGCCCCTGGAAGGCAAACAGCAACACCAGTGTCAGCAGCAAGGCCGCAATAGATAGCGGGCCAATGCGTTCCAGTGCTTGATCAAAGGCTGCTTGGCCCTTGCGCAGCAGTGCCTTGCGCCAGAGTTGAGCGATGATGACAGGTACCACAATGTAGAGGGCGACCGACACCAACAACGTGTCCCACGGCACGGAGATGGCAGAAAGGCCGAGCAGCAACCCGACAATGGGTGCAAACGCAAACACCATGATGGTGTCATTCAGTGCGACCTGTGACAGCGTGAATACCGGATCACCGCCGGTCAGTCGGCTCCACACAAACACCATGGCTGTGCAGGGAGCAGCAGCTAGCAGAATGAGCCCTGCGACATAGCTGTCAAGTTGTTCTGCAGGCAACCATTGGGCAAAGACATGGCGGATAAAGATCCATGCCAGCAACGCCATCGAAAACGGTTTGACTGCCCAGTTAATAAACAGCGTGACGCCAATGCCGCGCCAATGTTGTTTGACCTGTCCCAATGCGCTGAAGTCGACCTTCAGCAGCATTGGGATGATCATGACCCAGATCAGAATACCGACAGGCAGATTGACCTGGGCGATCTCCATGCGACCAATGGCCTGGAATACGTCGGGAACGAATTGCCCCAACGCAATGCCCACGACAATGCACAGGAAAACCCATACCGTCAGATAGCGCTCGAATACGCTCATCGTTGGCACCGGTGTGAGTCGGGCCGTTTCAATCGCTGCGGTCATGAGTGCCTCACTTCTTGCCGATGTCGCGCAACTCTTGTTGCAACGACAGGCTATCCAGGCGCTGGAAAGGCAATGAGATGAACAATTCAATGCGTCGGCGAAGCGCCATGGCGGTGTCGGAAAAGGCTTTGCGTTGCTGTTCTTCGGGGCCTTCAACTGCTGCAGGGTCTGGTACGCCCCAGTGAGCCGATACCGGTTTGCCCGGCCATATCGGACAAACTTCCCCCGCAGCGTTGTCGCAAACCGTGAAGATGAAATCAAACACGGGCGCGTCGGGCGCGACGAACTCGTCCCAGCTTTTGCTGCGGTAGCCCGTTGCAGGCAGATGCAGTCGTTCCAGCGTCGCTAACGCTAACGGGTGAACTTCGCCCTTGGGATGACTACCCGCAGAATAGGCACGAAAACGGCCATTGCCCAAGCCATTGAGCAAGCCTTCAGCGAGGATGGAACGGGCCGAATTGCCCGTGCAGATGAATAACGCGTTGTAGGTGGTATCGGTCGTCATGGTGTCAGCAGTCGCAGTGAGAGGATTCGGAGACTTCGCATACGCCGCCCTGGCAGCAATGTTCAGTCAGGTAGCCGAGTAGCCCATTCATCTGGGCAAAGTCGGCGCGGTAGATGAGGTTGCGGCCTTGCTGCTCAACCGTGACAAGACCTGCATGAGTGAGTTCTTTCAGGTGGAAGGACAAAGTGTTGCGGGCCACAGCAAGTTGCTCGGCCAGTACGCTGGGCGTCAGGCCTTCTAGGCCAGCAATAACCAAGGCGCGAAACACCCGAAGGCGTTGCGTGTGGGCCAAGGCGCTAAGTGCGGAGACAGTTTGAGCTTCGTTCATATTTCCATGATACAACGTTTGTTGAATTAATGCATAGAGGAATGTCGAAATGCTGCGCCGTATCCCTCGCAGTGTGCCTTGAGGCGTTGCGCAGATAGTCAAGACCATGCAACGTCAATCAATAGACTTGCCTTGTAAGGCGACACAGGGCACCCGCATCATCTGCTGTTGGAGAATGAATGGGCGGCCTTGCTTTTAGGCCATCATGCCACGACGTGCTCCGCGTCAAGGGCGGCGCGTGCTGTGCACGCTGGCGGCCTGGTGGCCGTCTGTGACCCTGTGACGGCGTGCGCTGCGCCGTGCCTCTTCGGTTATCCGGGCAATTCCGCCCAGTTACCGGAGAAGGTCATGAGCGACAAATCCCACGTTTCGCTGGAGCAGCATGTCTGCCTGGTGTGCGGCACCACTTTCGATACCGGCAGTCTGCTGCTGGACAAGCGTCTGCGTCAATGCATGGAGCACCACACGGTTACCGGCTGGGGCCTGTGCCGTGAGCACGAACAAGTGTTTAAGGATGGCTTCGTCGCCTTGGTTGAATGCGACCCAGCGCGTAGTGGTGGCGTGAAATCGGGGTGCATGAAACCCGAAGACGCTTATCGCACAGGTCGAGTGGCCCATCTGCGGCGCGAAGCATTCGCTCAGGTGTTCAACGTGCCGATTGAAAACACACAACCTTGCGTCTTTGTCGAGCCCGGCGTCCTCGCACATTTGCAGGCGATGGTCGAACCCGCATCGGACTGATGCGTCTGGCGCGCCGCCCCATGTCGTATCCGGGTGCGGCGCGCTTTTTTATGCGCGGCAGTCGATGGATGTACGACGCTAAGTGTCCATGGCCTGCCCTGATTCGACAGGGGTATTACACAGGTTTGCCGCCAAGGGTCTTGCCGATGGCGATGAACGGGTCAATCAGCGCGTGACCCGTGTGGTGCGTCATCGCTTGCAACGTCACGCCGTCTCGGTAGGTGTCATCGGTGTACCAAACGCCTTGTACGTCTTGCCGGGACAACAAGCAAAGCACGGTGAGGGCATAGTCCATGACGGGTCCTTCTGGGTAATGCTCGCTCCCCCCACAGGTGACGTACTGGATGTGGTGCAAGCGGCCTTGAATGAAAGGCACGTTTGACAGCGCGCCAGGCCGCGGGCGGGACAGGTATTGAAGCTCACCTTCGGCACAGACATTCGCTACCAAGTCCGCGTCCTCTACGGCATGGATGCGATCGTACGATGCGTGGCTCGGTACGAAGGGGCGGCCAATTCGGTTGGCAATGCGCAGGTGCAATTGCGCAAGATCCGTGTCCGATGGGGCGTGCTGGAACAGCACTTTCCCGCGTTGATGGAATGACCGCGTAGTGCGTCTCCCGGCCGGGCCGCGCTGCTCCAGGTTCGCTTTTCGCTCATCCCTGACGGGACGGGTCAAGCCCGCCTTGCGTATCGCTGACGCGGCGCGCGCGATGCGCGCTCAACGTCACCCCACTTCCATTCTCTGCTGTTGAGACAGGTGGCGGCTTTGCTTTGCCGTCAGTGTGTCACGGTGTGCTCCCAGTCAAGGGCGGCGCGTGCCGGGCACGCTTGCGGCCGATGGCCGTCTTTGACCCTGTGACACGGTGCGCGGCGCCGTGCCCTTGCCGGTTTCCCGGGCAATTCCGCCCGATTCCGAACCGGAGGCAGTCATGCAGCAATATTCCCTTTTCGTCGATAGTCCGATCAACCCGAGTAATACGCTGCTGGTGCGCGAGGCCGATGGCGCGATGCGCCCGGCCCAGCGGGCCGAGATTCTGGCCGTGGCGCGTGAGCTGGTGTCGATCGACACGTTACATGGCGAGGATCTGAGCAATCCCGATAAAGCTAAGGCATTTCTGCAGTTGCGTCTGGCGGGCCTGGAACACGAGGTGTGCGCGTTGATGCTGCTCGATGTGCAATTGCGGTTGATCACATACCTGGAGCCATTTCGCGGCACCTTGAGCCAGGCGCCCGTTTATCCGCGCGAAATCCTCAAGCTGGCCCTACGGCATAATGCGGCCGGACTCATGATGGCCCACAACCATCCGTCGGGTCTGGCCGAAGCCAGTCAGGCGGATAGGCAATTGACCCAGGCCGTGCAGCAGGCCTTGGCGCTCATTGATGTGCGGCTGCTCGATCACTTCATTGTCGCCGGCACCACGGTGGTGTCGATGGCGCAGCGCGGGCAGCTCTAGCCGGTTGTGCCGAAGGCGGGCGATGCCCGTCTGACTTCCTTTCATGGGGTCGATGGCGACGTTTTTGACGGGTAACACGGCGGTTAGGGACGCCTGCGCGCGCCGGGCGGCGCTTGCCTGGCATGTCTGGGGCGCATCCGTCAAGGGTCGCGTCCGGCCCCCGTGTCCTCGCTGCGCTGCGGGCCGCGCCAGGGCCGTGCGCTTTGTCCCCTTGACGGTGCGCTCCCGGGACATGCCGCGTGGTGGCCATGGGCACGAAGGGCCACTCCGGCCCTACGTGCCCAGATGGGAACTCACCCCCGGGCTTCTCTTACGCAAGGAGCGCATCATGAACACCACGATTTTCTCTGAAACCACCGCCGTGCAAGCCGTCAGTGACAAGGTATCGCAAGACGCGGCACAGCAAGCGCACACCGTGCTCGACCACGTTCAAGCCGCCGTCCAGACGGATGAAGGCGTGTCGCCCCAGCCGCAGGCCCCGGCGGCTGAACTGCGCTTTATCGCGCTCTCGCGCTTGCGCCTGTCCCAGCGCAATGTGCGCAAGACCGCCGGGCCGGTCGATGCCCTGGCCGATAGCATCGAGCGCGTGGGCCTGCTGCAAAACCTGATCGTCGTACCGCATGCGGACGGCAAAACGTTCGACGTCGTGGCAGGCGCTCGGCGTTGGGCCGCATTGCGCCTGCTGGCCAAGAAAAAACGCATGGCCCGCGAGCAGACCATTCCGTGCTTGGTCGTGCCCGATGCCCGCGCCATCACCGTCAGCCTGACTGAGAACGTGCAGCGCGAAGCAATGCACCCGGCTGATCAGTTCGAGGCGTTTCTGGCGATGGTCAACGAGGGGCGGCCTATCGAGGATATTGCGGCCGATTTTGGCGTGACGCCGCTGGTAGTGCAGCGCCGCCTGAAACTGGCCCGCATCTCTCCGCGCCTGATGGCGGCGTACCGCCAAGGCGATGTCACGCTGGAGCAATTGATGGTGCTGACGCTGACCGAGGACCACAAGGCGCAGGACGCCGCGTACTTCGATGCGCCACCCTATGAGCGCGAGCCTTACGCGCTGCGTCGGCGGCTCACGCAAGGCGACGTGGACGCGGCGCGTAGCCCCTTGGCGCATTTTGTGGGCGTGGACGCCTATACGGCGGCAGGCGGTGGCATCCGGCGCGATTTGTTCGCCCAAGACGGCGATGGCGTGTATCTCACCGATGCGGATCTGCTGGCGCGGTTGGCGGCAGACAAGCTGGAAGCGCTGGCCGCAGACGTTCGCGCCGAGGGGTGGAAATGGGTTGAAGCGGTGGCCGTGTTCGGCTACAGCGAACTGGCCGCGTTTCGCCGCGCCCCGCAGATCGAGCGCCAGCCCACCGCCCGGCAAGCCAAACGCCTTGCCAAGCTGCAAGCGCGGCAGGCAGCCATTGAGCAAGCGCTGCATGCCGCCGAAGACGCCGAGGACGAAGATGCCGCCGCTACGCTCTACGAGGAAGGCGACCGCGTGGGCGAAGCGCTGGACGCGCTCTATGCCGATTTGCTGGCCTACGCGCCTGAAACGATGGCGGCATCCGGCGCGGTGGTGACCCTCGATCACGATGGGCAAGTCCTCGTTCATCGCGGCTTGCTGCGCCCGGAGGACGCCAAGGCCATCGAATCCCCCAGCCACGCCAAACACCCCAGCAGCGGCGACGGTGAGCCAGACAGCCAGAGCGACGCCGCCGACGCGCCACCTGCCAAAACGCTGTCCGAACGGCTGGTGCGCAACCTGAGCGCACACCGAACCGCCGCGCTGCAAGCCACGCTGGCGAAAAAGCCCGAGGTGGCACTGGCCGCGTTGGTGCATCGACTGGCGTTGACCGTGTTCTATCACGGCGGCGACAGCCTGCTGCAAATCGCTGCGCAACCGCAGGATGGTTTGACACACCATGCGCCGGAACTGGCCGAGAGCAAGGCGGCAGGCGAGTTCGCTGCGCTGCGCACCGCATGGCGTGAACGCCTGCCTGCCCGCGAGGACGAGTTGTTCGACGCCGTGCGCCAGATGAAGCGGGCCGATGTGCTGGCGCTGTTGGCGGTGTGCGTGGCAGGCACGGTTGATGCCGTGGTACGCAGCGAACACGACACCCACGCTGACGCATTGGCGCAAGCCGTGGCGCTGGACATGAGCACTTATTGGCAACCCACTGCCCAAGCGTACTTCAATCATGTCTCCAAACCCCACATTCTGGCGGGATTGCAGACCTTCAAACCCTCGGAAGTGAACCGCGTGGGCGGCTACAAGAAGCCGCAGATGGCCGCAGAAGCCGAGCGGTACGCCACGGCGGCGGCATGGTTGCCTGACATGCTGCGCACATCAGTGTAAACGCGTCCGATACGCATGGGCCTTGGCGGCGCAGGTTCGCGCCGTCAGGCGGATGCGGCATCGCCCGCCGTTGTGAGGTCATGAGCGGCGGGCGTTTTTTGTGCCGACGATTTGCCCGTCCATCGGGGGCCGTACAAACCGCGCCCGCTCGCGCCTGTAGGCTCAGGCGCGAGCGGGCAACGGCCAGGGCCGCGTCGGCCTGGACGCGGCCCAGTACGCGCCGCAGAGCGGCGACAAACGCAACCAGTCGCGCATCGGCAGATAGACCACGTGAGGTAATGAACACGCCCGGCGAACCGGGCAGGCGAATCCGCCGCTACGCTGGAATGCGACCAGATCGGTTGTGTAGGAGCCGGCCGTACTCGATCCTATTGCGTAGGCGTGCCGGCGAGGGCACCTCAGCGCCCAGCGATGGGAGCGACCGTCGACCTTGCGCCATGCCGCGCCGATGTACCCATCACACCGCACCGACACCTTATCGCAAATCCCGGACGGATCACTCGACATGCCCAGGCATCACACCGCGCGCCGCTGCACCGTCATGACATTGACCGAGCCAGCCATGAAGACTCTTGCGTACCGTCCGTCCCAAGGCGGCCTTGTTGTTGTGAATCCTGGCTCCGGCACGGCGGCCCGGCAAACCTCACCGGGCCGCCTCGGGCTTGTGCGGTGCAACCGGCTGTCACAACGATTTTCCCCTGCGCGTGCCGCGCCTTCCTCGCGAGTCAAAATCGCCGTGCCTACCGGTCGTCCACTGGCGTTCCCGCCCCAAGGGGTGCACCGCGCCCGACCTGCGCCTGATCGGAATCACACAAGGACGCGATGGGCGCGGACTTGAAACTTCAGGAGAGTCATCATGGCTAACATCGGCACCTTCACCGCTCAGGACAACGGCTACACCGGCACGGTGCGCACCTTGACCTTGAACGTCAAAGTCAAGTTCGTTCCGGCCGACAAGGACAGCGACAAGTCGCCCGACTACCGCATCGTGGTGGGCAGCTACGAGATCGGCGCGGCATGGCGCAAGGTCTCCAAACAGGACCGTTCCTATCTGTCGGTCACGCTCGATGATCCGTCGTTCCCGGCCACCATCTACGCCCGGCTGATCGGGAACGAGGCCGGCGATTTCGACCTCATCTGGTCGCGTCCAGCGAAGGCGAACTAGGGTTCGCCCGCACGCCCGGTTCGCCGGGCGTGCTTCACATTCCGTTACTATCGGAATATGGACGCTTTGAACTCCCGTCCTTCTTCTGCAAGTGGCCGTTCACGGCTTACCGTCCGCGCTTTTGAAATGGCGGCGCGCCTGCGTTCGCGTCGTAAGAATCTTAAACTGACATGCCGTTTCGTTGCCGAAAGATTAGGCATTCCCGCCGTGCGCTATCGTTTCTGGGAAAAGCAATTTGGCCCTGCTGCTGAAAAACAGTACCTTGAGGCTGTTGCGCAAGTGCTTCAAGTCTCGCCGGAGTGGTTGGCCCATGGCACAGGGATCTTGCCTATTCCGGCAGATCAGGTCGAATCTGCAAAATTCGTGGATTCATTTGCGAATCGCAAGGCGACAGAGGAAGAACGAATCGTGCTTGGCCAACGAGCACTGGCTAGGCGAGTCGCACTTGAACTAAGCCGTCAGGAAATTGCCTTGCGAATCGGTATCGCAACCTATCTTCTTGCCAACTGGGAGCGTGTGCTGCCACTTAAACCCAAAGTCGAGTTTGAGAATAAATGGGAAGAGGCGTTGGGCGTCCCCGCAGGATGGTTGCGCCGGATAGACATCGAAACGCCAGCTCCTTCGAAGGAGGCTGTGACTCAAATCATTGAGGCAAGAACGGCCGATAGTGTGGCAGCCGAAATTCGTACTGCTGGGACATGGCTTTGCCGCGCGTCTTTCGCGCGTCGAACTGTTCTCCATCACGAACTCTCGCCGACTGAACAGCGGTTAGCGGACATCTTTGCGCTGCGATATGGTGTCGACGGAGAAGCGCACACGACCTTGCAAGTCATCGGGGATCGCTATGGTCTGACTCGCGAACGTATCCGCCAGATCGTGGAAAAGATGGTGGAGCGTTCGGCACGAATGCAGCTTCTTACCCCGCATATTGACAGGCTTGCCGACGAAATCCGTCCGTTGTTACCGGCAACGATGGACGCAGTGGATACTCAACTGCGAGGCCGACTCGGAGAGCGCTTGTCTATTGAGAGCGTCAGTCGGTTTTGCCGTGAAATTCTCGGGCGTAATATCGTTGCGTTAACGGATCGGCCAGCTGATATGGCCTATCTATGGTCACCTACAGTCATCGATCCCGCAACCCATGATGTAACCCGTATTCGCGCCGCACGCGATGCGGCGTTGCGACTAATTCGAAGCTGCGGTGCTGCGCAAGCCATGTTTGTTGCGGGCGCTGCAAGTGAAATTACGGGAACGGGCCTCACACCAGACGAAGCCATGCAAGGCTGTCGTATGGTGCCAGGCTTTGAGTGGCTTTCAGAAAGGGATGGCTGGTTTTGGTTCGGCGAGGGTAACGAAAACCGTTTGGTGACGATCGCTCTAAAAGTGCTAGCGGTCTCCGGCCGTCGAGTCGATGCAGAGGAGATTCTGGCCAGCTTTATTCGTGCGCGCCGTGGTTACTATCCACCGGAGCAACTGCGGCCTTATCTCATTGAGCCACCGCTACAGATTGTCGTCGAAGTGTTGCGTCGGGTGAAAGGACTAAAGAACGTGCAGTCGGACGATTTCTTGCTCGACAAACCTGTTCCCGTCGAAACGGTGTTGTCCGATGCGGAGCTTGCGGTCTATAGCCTAATGCGAGATAACGGCAACATCATCTCTCGCCATACCCTCGTCACCGAACTGGTCAAGACAGGCAAGGTGAAGCTGATGGCACTGCATGTCAGTCTCAATAGTTCTCCCATTTATCGCCAATTAGATCGAGGCGTCTTTGCGTTGCGGGGAGCCACCTTGAATCCCGCGTCTTTGCGCGAGGCACAGAGAACCGTTGGTGGCGACGCGAGCAAATCGGCACGAATCAGCGAGCGTGACAAAGATGGCTACTACCATTTCACCTTCGAACTCACGGAGTATATGGTTAGAACCCGTGTCTGGGAGGTGCCGCGCGCGCTGGACGACCTCATTACAGAAGAAGGAAACGTGACTCTGCAAGGATCAGAGCAACCGGTAGTGTTCGCACGCCTACCTAGCGGCTCGTGCCGCCTCAAGCAGTTTGTATCCAGACTTTTACAGCAAGGTTTCGTAGCGGGAGATATGCTTAACCTTGCTCTCCATCCCGAGCAGCGTCTGATTCGCGTAACCCAACTTGGACCAATCATGCAACGGGCCGAGACTGGCGATCAACCTAGGCTTTTTTAGTCCAAAGGTGCTTGGTTTGTCGCTCGCCAGACCATACCCAGTTCTCCCTCTACCTGCGATAACAAGCTTTTAGCCTGGCTTGCATCGTCAACATAAGCCAGTGCCATTAAGGTCAGCGGGTGAATCTGCATGACTTCGCACAGCTCGGCCAGCTTGCTGAGCGTAGGGTTCTTCAGGCCGCGTTCGAGCGTGCTCAGATAGGTCCGGCTGGAGACGTCCGAAAACGCTTCTTGGCTCAAGCCACGCAGCGTGCGTACGGTTTTGATGGCTTGGCCTATGTCATATTGTTCCGCCATCCGCCTGTCATCCCCAAAATGAAGAATGACACCTGACAGCGCCCTATAGAGCTACAATCTATAGTGTTCATTGTGCTGGCCATATCAGCCGGTTTTACGGATTCACGGTTTTGCACATTGGTGGGAAACCGCTTTTCCGTATTGGCGGATTTGCGCCAATACGGAAAAGCGGCGTTACGATATCGCGTAAAGTCGGCTTTGCGTATTGTCGATGGCGCGGCTCGGCGTGCTGGTGCGTTGCCCATTTTGTGCTTGTGGCTTGGAGGCCATTATGCCGCTGCTGACTGACGCTCAACAGGCGCAACTGCTGGCCCATGGTCAGCGGCGCGCTAACGATCCGGGCTTCGATCCCATGCCGGTGGTCAAGCTGTACACGCCCGATGCGGGCGCGGTCTGGTTGCTGGCCTTTGCTTATCCCGACGATCCGGGCCGGCTACACGCCTTGTGCGATGCCAATACGGGCTGTCCGCAACTGGTCGATATCCGCTTGGACGAACTCGAAGCCATGCGCGGGCCGAACGGCTACCGCGTGGCCGTGGATGCAAGTTTTAGAGCCGCGCGTACGCTGTCGGATTACGCCGCCCGGGCGCACGCCCGAGGCGCTTACACCGAGGACTAGCGCCTGGCGGGAGCCTTCCCACCGCTTTTGGCTGGCGGCCACAATAAGCCGTCGGCGAGTCACTTCTCGACATCCTGTTCGGGGTCGGGGGACTTATAGCGGGAGGAAGGACCATGGTCATGACCATTGGGGCCGCGCCCTGGCAGGCGACGGCGGCTTATCTGTACCTGTTGCGGCTCGATGCCGCGAGCCTCGCCTGGGAATATCTGCGCCGTAATGCCGACTACCGCGCATGTTGGCGCCGCTACGGTCGTACCGCGGCCGTGAGTGTTACCCGGCCCTGGGGGCTGGCGCTGCTGGAAGATCCACAGCTTGACGCACGGCGTGCGCATCCGGTCTGGGACAACCGGCTGTCGGCACTCCTGCACATCCAGGCGGATGATCATGCCGCGCAATCCGGCCTGGACCTGTGGCATATTCCCGGTCCCAAAGACGTGATTGTGTTGCCGACGGGCGTGGCAGCGCTATGCGTGCGTGCTTCGGTACCAAGCACGACACTGCGGGCGCGCCTTGGGCCGGGCGTGCTCGACGGTCGCCCGGCGCTGTGCGCCGTGCCGCTTGATACGCGTCTACACGCCCAGGCGGCACTGCTGACCTTGCACGCGGCCCGGTTCGCGCCGCGCCGGGCCTGTCCCGTCCGGCCTATCCCCTGCGCCGCCCTCACTGCCAAGGTGGACCAAGCCCACCTACACCATCTGCACGCCTTGCAGGCGCTCGATGGCGTACAGGCCGGCGCATCCCAGCGTCGCATCGCCGACGTGCTGTACGGACGCGAACGCATGCGCCGCGACTGGCATGCTGACAGCGCCCTGCGGGCGCAGGTGCGCCATAGCCTTGCGCGGGCCGTCGCACTGATGCGTGGCGGCTACCGGGACCTGGCCGGGCTATCCCCGGACGACCTCGACCAATAGTTCGCTTGCGTCCGATCAGGGGGAGAAAAATGTGCCCCCCTGAAGATACTCCCTTACGCACCTGCCTCGGCTTGCGCAGACTGTCTCCAGCCAGCGGGAATTGTCCCGCGTGCGCATCGCATTGCTGGAGGCAACATGATCTCGTCACACGCTGTCCTTGCCGCACCGTCCACGCCCGCACTCACCGCCGTACCGACGGCAACTTCGGCACGCTATCTGACCAACAGCGAAGCGGCCGATTATCTGCGTCTGTCGCCGCGCACGCTCGAAAAACTGCGCGTATTGGGCGGCGGCCCACGTTTTCGTAAGTTCGGCCGACGCGTGCTGTATGCCGCCGTCGACCTGGAGGCGTGGGCCGACGATCACAGCTACGCCATGACGTCTGACCCCGAATACCTCGAACACCGCGCTGGCCGTTAACGGCTGGGCGCGCAACGAGAAGCGGACATGGCTGCGCGGCGACTCCCGCCAAGCGAACGCGATCAGCTCACGCTGTTTCGCGCGCTGCCGGGCGACATGCGTCCGCGCGATGCGCAGGACCTCATGGCCTATCCGTTCTTCTCGTTGTCGAAATCGCACCGTGTGGTGCCCATCGACTTCACGGCCGGGCCGGTGCGTATTCAGGTCGAAGCCGTCCCCGAACACGGCATGGCGACAATCTGGGATGCGGACATCTTGATCTGGGCGGCCAGTCAGATCGTCGCGGCCCGCGACCGCGGACTGCCAACGTCTCGGCTGATTGCGGCCACCCCGCACGAAATCCTGACCTTCACCGGGCGCGGCACCGGCGCACGCGACTACCGGCGCCTGCGTGCGGCGCTTGATCGCCTGCAATCGACCACGGTAGCCACGTCGCTGCGTCAGGCCGATGGCCGGCGTCTGCATCGGTTCTCGTGGATCAATGAATGGAAGGAAGTCGTTCACGCCGATGGCCGCTCGGCGGGTCTCGATCTGATCCTGCCCGACTGGTTCTACAGCGGCGTGCTTTGCAATGCGCTGGTGCTGAGTATCGACCCGCGCTACTTCCGGCTAACCGGCGGCATCGAGCGCTGGCTGTACCGCCTGGTGCGCAAGCACGGCGGCGCCCAGCGCATGGGGTGGCGTTTCGAGCTGCGCCACCTCTATGTCAAATCCGGCAGCCATGCCCGCTATGCCGACTTTGCGCTGGACGTCCGTCGTTTGGCTCAGCGCCAGACGCTACCGGGCTATCGCCTGCGTGTGGCATATGCGGGTGGCGCCGAACAGTTGTTCTTCTACCGACATCCTGCGCAAGCCGGCCACTTGCCGGCCCCTGTGGCGAGATGTGAACGGAGCACATCAACATGTGGATAACTTGTGGGCAACCCTGTGAACATCCTGTGGATGCATTCGTGCTATCGGGCGCATCCGGTTCGTGCTATCAGGCGCAAAACAGTCGTGCTATCAGGCGCAGCGATGCCTTGAAACCCGCGCCAATCAAGGCGCTCCGGGCCGTTCCTAACTCTCTAACTAAAAGACTAACTAAGACTACTAGCGCGAGGTTGTTTGGTCAAAAATTGACCAGTGAACCATGCGAGGCCGTTAAAAGCAGTAGACAACCGGAGCCATTACCGGTCGTTATCGGCGCGCTGGATGCCGACCTCGGTCGGCCTCACACTGGCCGAGTCATTGCGCTACTGAACCAGAAAGGCGGCTCGGGCAAGACGACGCTGGCTACACACCTGGCTGGGGAGTTGGCCAGCGAGGGATTCAACGTCGCGTTGCTCGACGCCGATCCGCAAGGCTCGGCCTCGGGCTGGGCCGAGCGACGTGCACAAAACGGGCACAAGCGCCTGTACGGTGTTTTCGGCCTGGCACGCGAGTCCTTGCATGTTGACGTGCCGCACATCGCGCGCAGCGCCGATTTTGTCGTGATCGACGGCCCGCCGCGGACGGCGGCCATCACGCGCTCAGCGCTGCTGGCCTGCGATATCGTGCTGATTCCTGTGCAACCCTCGGCCTATGACGTGTGGGCCAGCCAGGAGATGGTACGTCTCATCGAGGAAGCGCGCCTGTACCGCCCGCAGCTTCGGGCGGCCTTTGTCATCAACCGGCGCGTCGTGGGCACCGTCATCGGCCGCGAAGCGCGTGCCGCACTAGCAGAGCAGATCCTACCGACACTGGCGGTCGAGATAAGTCAACGCATTGCGTTTGCGGACAGCGTGGCCGGCGGCTTGCTAGTGCGCGAGCGCGACGCCCGTGGCGCGGCCGCTCGCGAGATCGCGCGGCTTGCCGCTCAAGTGCGCAAGGCGCTGCGATGAGCGAGTCCCGCGAGCGTCCCATGATCGGTACGCGACCCGCGCCACGCGGCGCGACTGCCTGGGTAAAGCATGGCGACGGGCCTGCGCCCGTTTACAGCGCACGGCTGACCATTGATGTAACGCCCGCGCTGCGCGGGCGCATCAAGGTGGCCGCATTCCAGCATGGCGTGACCGCCGCCACCATGCTGCGCACCGTATTGGAACGCGAGTTCCCGGAGCGCACGTCATGACGGTGCCGCCATGTACGTGACGCGCGTGGCGCTGGCGAGCATAGGTCGGCACGTACGCATCCGGCTGCGCTTTGGCGCGCCGCAACGCATCGTGCGGCTGGATGCATACCGGCGCCTGGCGATCTTCATGCCCGGCGCGGTGTGCTGCCGCGTGAGCTGGGCCGCCAATGCCTACGGTACCGTGGCCTGGACGCTGATGGTGATGCAAGCGGCTACACCGCTTGATGCCGTCCAACGCATCTCGGGCGTTGTGCCCGGGGCGCGTCTCTTGCTGCGCGTTGATGGCAAGCGGCAGGTCAAAACCGTGCTTGCGCTGATCGATGCCGTCGAGGTCGGCGGCATCGCACCTGTGACGGTTTCGCCCGCCTACTGGCGCACCGTGGCCAACCGGCTCGCGGCTCGGCAAGCGCCACCGGTCTACACGGCCGAGCGGCATGCCGCTTACCTTGCGCGTCGCACTTTACAGGGAGTAAATGATGTCTGATGTGCCATGCGTTGCGTGCCGGCCCGCCTGGCGCTATCGCGTAGCGGTGCTGGCCAGCACGACGGTCGGTCTGGCGGCAATTTTGGCGTCCGGCCTGCTGCGTGCCGTAGCGCCTGCCGCCGCGTCCGGCGATCCGGTTGCTACATTCGCGCCCCGCCTAGTCTACAACGCCAGCGACAGCGTGCCGCGCGGCTTCTATGTTATCCATGCGCAGCCGCCGCGTGTGGGCGATACCATCCTCACGCGCTTGCCCGGCGATGCCGCGAGGCGGGCTGCCGAGCGCGGCTACTTGCCAGCTGGCGTGCCGCTGATCAAACCGATCGCCGCTGGCTATGGCGATCATGTCTGCGTGCGCAACGGTATCGTGCGCATCAATGGCCGTGTGGTGACGCGCACGCTCACACACGACCGCCAGGGCCGGCCAATGTCTGCCTGGCCAGGCTGCCGGCTATTGACCATACACGAATGGTTTTTGCTCGGCACGACGCACCCGGCGTCGTTCGACAGCCGCTATTTTGGTCCCGTTACGCACGCGGCCGCCTACGGCGTGGCCGTGCCGCTCTGGGTGTGGGGCACGCCATGAGTGGCGTGTTGTCGGTCAGTCACTTTGCGCGCCGGTTGCACTGCGCTATGCGGCGCGTATGCGGTGTTCGGCGCAGTGGCCATGTCAGCGGCTTGGCCAGATGGCTGCGCCCCGGCGTGCAGACCGCTTACCCTCGCGGCGGCTCGCCGTCTACGTCTGGCTGGCCCGGCCTGTGGCCGTCGCCCGCGCCCGGCGCACCCGGCATCGACCGGATCGCCAGTCTATTCCCGTCACCAAGACGGCGGCAAGGGGCGCAGGGTGACAGCGAGGGCAAGATAAAAGGGCCAGCACGTGGTTGGCCGCAAACCCTTGTCTGCACGTGTGGGGAGACGACACGCGGGTCGGTGGACCGTGTGCCGTGGAAGGACGCTTGGGCTCATGGGTGCAGGCGTCGCCGTGTGCTGTCTGCGCTCGTGTGCGCTTGCCTTGTCGGGAGTGTGGCCGATGGCGCAACCTGACGACGATCGTTTCCGGCCCCAGCCCGGTGCGCCTCGCCAGCGCGGCGGTGGCGGCGAACGCTTTGTGTCGCTGGTGCGCCGTCAGGTGGCCAAGACAGGCCAGGCGGCCGGCCGCTCGATGCGTGGCCGCCAGTTCGGCCGGGGCCGGGTCGCGGCTCGATTGAGAGGGCGCACGCCGACGCTGCGCAGCCGGCGCGTCGTCATCAAATCGCGTTTCGTGATGATCAAACCCGGCTCGGATGCCATCGCCGCGCACCTGCGCTACATCGAGCGCGATGGCGTCACCCGCGACGGCGAACGCGGCCAGGCCTATGGCGCCCAAACCGACGCGGCCGATACGCAAGCTTTCGCCGATCGCTGCCAGCAGGACCGGCACCAATTCCGATTCATACTTTCCAGTGAAGATGCTGTGGAGATTGGCGATCTGCGCGCCTTCACTCGCACCTTCATGCAGCGCATGGAAGTCGATCTGCAAACCCGACTGGATTGGGTGGCCGTCGATCACTGGGACACCGACAATCCGCATACGCATATCGTGCTGCGCGGACGGGCCGATAACGGGCAGGATCTAGTCATTGCACCGGAATATATGAGCCATGGCATGCGCGAGCGCGCTGCCGAGCTGGCCACCGAGTGGCTCGGGCCACGTACGGAACGCGAGATCGCCGACACCTTGCAGCGCGAAGTCCAGCAAGAGCGGTTCACCACCTTGGATCGGTCACTGTTGCGCCTGTCAGTCGACGCCGAGGCAACAGGTGCATCGGGCTTGCGCGGCGACTCGTCTTATCAGCACGCGCTGGCCGCTCGCTTGCAGCATTTGACCGGCATGGGTTTGGCCCATTTGAACGATGATGGCCGCTATCAGCTTGATGCAAAGTTGGAGGCCACGTTACGCAGCCTGGGCGAGCGCGGCGACATTCTGCGCGCCTTGCACCGGGCAATGCGCGACCAGGCACGCGAATACGTCATCGAATCCGGGCCAGCGCTGCGCCATCCCATCATCGGCCGCATTGCCGACAAGGGGCTTGCCAATGAGCTGTATGACAAAGGTTATCTCGTCATCGACGCGGCCGATGGCCGGGCGCATTACCTAGCATTGCCGCCCGGTATGGTGCTGGCCGACTTCCCGACGAATGGCATCGTAGAAGTGCAGCCTATCCCGGAAAGCGCTGCCGACAGAAACATCGCCAAGCAAGCGGCGGGCGGTCTATATCGACCCGGCGAACACTTGGCCGAACTCGAACGCTGGCAAGCGCAGCGTGAAGACAGTCAGGATCAGAAACGCCTGCCCAGTCCCGAAGCCATGGTGCGCTCGCATGTGATGCGTCTCGAAAGTCTGCGGCGTGCCGAGATTGTGGAGCGTGTGGACGATGAAACCTGGAAGGTGCCAAACGATCTCATCAAGCAGGGGCGGGAACATGATCTGAAGATGCGCCACGGCATCAACATCACGGTACGCTCGCACCTGCCTCTGGCGAACCAGATCGACGCGCGGGGCGCAACCTGGCTGGATCGCAAGCTGATCGACAACGGCAAAGACCTGACAGGACAGGGTTTCGGCGGCGAGGCGCGAGAGGCCATGCGGGCGCGTGCGGCCCACTTGGAAAGCGAGGGGCTGGCTCGACGTCAGGGGCTGCACGTCATCGTTGCGCGTGGACTGCTCAATACGCTGCGTGACCGGGAAGTGGCAGCGGTAGCTCAGCGGCTGGCCATGGAAACGGGCCTGACGTATCAGCCGCTGGGCGAAGATGGCCAGGCCGCCGGCGTCTACCGGCGTTCACTAATGCTGGCCAGCGGTCGCTACGCCATGCTGGACGATGGGCTGGGTTTTACGCTAGTGCCATGGCGGCCGGTACTGGCGCAGCGGCTGGGTGAATCCATGTCGGTCTCGATCGAGAATGGCCGGGCGACGTGGGAGTTAGGTAAACAGCGCGGCCGAGCATTGTGAGGCTAATGTCGGGGTTCGCTCTCAACCTGACGCGCCAACTCCAAATAGGCCTGCTCCAGATACTCCGCTTCAACATCTCGTGCGCCCATGGCTTCCAGGGCCTGTAGCAGCGACTCGGCCACAATTGTGTCCCCTTCCTTGCATGCGCGTTTGAACGCTGCAAGTACGTCGTCACCTAAGGTTGAAGCTGCTTTGTCCATGATTTAGCCCGCGAACTCTCACAGCACTCGCAAAAAAGAAGCCGCTCGGTCCATAAGTGACTAATTTCGTTTGGCCTTTTGAAGGCGATAATAATGGGTTCCACGATTCATTTACGTTTCGACCGCAGCAATTCCCGCCTCTTTCTCCGTAATCCCATTCCAGCCTTGTGAGATTGACCGAGCTACGGCCACGCACCTCACTTACGTGCTTTATTTGCTGTTTCCTGAAACGTCTTCAGCATTAACTAATCAAAAATTGCCCCATCATTCCAGCATCCTCGTGCTCAAGAATATGGCAGTGATACATAAATGGCGAACTCACCGCAGTCTGCGAAAACTTCACAAGCAACTCGACCGGCTCCTGAACTATGACCGTATCTCGGAGACCTTGATCACGGATGCCCGGGCTCGAGCCATTTCGACTCAGTACCTCAAAGTGAACACCGTGAATATGGAACGGATGCGCCATCATCTCACCTGAGACTTCCCAAATCTCGGTGTCTCCAAGTCGAATCCTTTCGTCAATCCGCGACATATCGAAAGCGCGGCCATTGATGCCGAACATTGTCATTCCGCCGCGCATTTGGCCTCCCATACCTATGTTCATTTCGAAACGACGCCGCCGAACGGCATTCGAAACGTTCGGGCGCTCCCAGCTGACAAGCTTGTCCGGCACGGCCTTCACCAGTGCCTCTCCTGACTGCGGTTCGAACCTGACAACCGTCTCGCGTCCGATACCACCCAGATTAGTGACGCCTGTCATTGTTCTCATCATCATCGACATGGTGTTGTCTGGCCCCGCTTCGAGCAGAGCGGGACGGCCATCAGAAAAATCAACAATAATCTCAGCCCGCTCGCCGGGAGCAAGCCTCAAAGAACGCAATTCCACTGGCCCTTCGAGTAGCCCGCCTTCGGACGCAATCCATTGAAATGACCGGCCATCGTCAAAGGCGAGATCAAAGTCTCTGGAGTTGGCCCCATTGACCAAGCGAAGCCGAACTAGACGACGTGGCACTCGAGCCACCGGATTGACGGTTCCGTTGACCATCAACGTATCGCCGCGTCGGCCGTGCATCATCGACATCATTCCTTGCGGGAGGACAAGCATCCCATCCTGGAATTGTCGATCCTGCAATACCAACGGAAGATCATCGACGCCATACTCAGACGGTAGTCCGAGCGCTCTTTCTTCGTCGTCAGAAACGATCAGGACGCCGGCCAGCCCGGCATAGACTTGCTCGGCGGTACGACCATGGGCATGCGAGTGATACCAGAGCGTCGCTGCAGGCTGACGAATGGGAAGCACGGGTCGCCACGTAGCACCTGGACGGATCGTCTGGTGTGGACCGCCATCAAGCTCTCCGGGAATGAGTAACCCATGCCAATGGACTGTTGTATCTTCGCGAAGGGAGTTGGTGACGGCAATTTGCACGTCATCACCGCGATGGACACGCAACGTCGGTCCAAGATAGCTGCCGTTATAGCCCAAGGTATCGCTTTCACGCCCGGAGTAGAAGGCTGTTCTGCCGGACTGCGCGGTCAGCACAATCGCTTGCCCCTTCGTGCGGGCATCAATCAGCTCAGGAATTCGTAACGCCGTTGAAGCGCTATTAGCCCTAGAAGGCCATAGGAGGGATCCCGCCAGGAACGAACCTCCTGCCAGGCCTGCCCCTGTGAGGAAAGATCGTCGGGTCAATGTCATAGCGAAGTTTTCTCAATTCCAGGCCATGCTTTGCACCCAGCTTTAAGTCAAAACGCTCACTGACAATTAGAAGGATGCTTCGCCCAGCCGATGCCTCGCCGCACTCCCATTGCTTCGGGGACATGTATGTCATATGCGGCAATGGTAATTAGCGTAAACCTTACCACCATGGAAAGGTCAAGCATCCCTCTCAAATTGGATCTAAAGTGCCCCGCGAGATCCTCCCGTGTTTTCACTCTCTCGAATGCACATTACTCGTCAATTTTCGCGACTCTAAGCCTCAACGCGTTACCGATCACGCTCACAGATGACAACGCCATAGCCGCCGCCGCAATGACGGGAGAGAGAAGGACGCCAAAAATCGGATACAGCACACCGGCGGCAACGGGAATGCCCGCCGCGTTATAAATAAACGCAAAAAACAAGTTCTCTTTGATGTTTCGCATCGTTGCTTGGGAAGCACGCCGTGCGCGTACGATGCCCATGAGGTCGCCTTTCAGCAGCGTCACGCCGGCGCTTTCCATCGCCACGTCAGTACCGGTCCCCATGGCTATACCAACGTTAGCGGCGGCCAAAGCGGGCGCATCATTGACGCCGTCACCAGCCATGGCAACAATTCTGCCCTCTGCCTGGAAGCGCTTTACGGCAGCGCTTTTATCTTCGGGCAGCACTTCGCCTATAGCCTCATCGATGCCGAGCTGCTCGGCAACGGCACGCGCAGTCGCTTTGCTGTCCCCGGTAAGCATCACAACTCTGACTCCCGACCTGTGTAGCGCATCGATCGCCTGGGGTGTCGACTCCTTGATGGGATCGGTGATGCTAACGAACCCGGCGTAGTGACTATCAATCCCGACATAAATGACTGTGGCGCCTTTCGCTCGTAGCGAATCGCCCGAGTCCTCGGCTGATATCACAATGCCGTGCTCTGCCAAGAATTTGGCGCTGCCGCAAACAATGTGCTTTTTGTCGACGGTTCCAATTACCCCCTTACCAACGGGAGAATCAAAATTCTCTACGGGTAAAAGCGCCAACTTCGCCTCTTGTGCAGCATCGACGATCGCAGTGGCTAATGGGTGCTCGCTGGCGCGCTCCACGCTGGCCAGCATTTGCAGCAGCACAGCGCGGTCTACGGCTGCCGCGGGCTGAATACTGGTGACCTTTGGTTTGCCTTCGGTCAACGTCCCCGTCTTGTCCACAATTACCAAATCAACTTTCTGCATCTGCTCGAGCACTTCGGCGTCTCGGATAAGCACCCCATGCTGTGCAGCACGCCCCACCCCGACCATGATCGACATAGGTGTAGCCAGCCCCAACGCGCAAGGGCACGCAATGATCAGCACAGACACCATCGCGATGAGTGCATACGTGAAGGCAGGAGCCGGTCCCCAGTAAAGCCAGGCGGCAAAGGCAACCACAGATGCCACGATTACCGCAGGCACGAACCAGCCAGCCACTTGATCAGCCAGCCGCTGAATTGGCGCTCGACTGCGTTGCGCGGCCGCGACCATCTGTACGATTTGCGCTAGAAGCGTATCTGCCCCTACCCGCTCTGCCCGCATGACGAAACTACCAGTTTGGTTCAGCGTCCCCGCAGTAACAGAGGACCCTGGCGCCTTTGTCACCGGAATTGGTTCACCCGTTATCATCGATTCATCTACGGTGCATCGTCCCTCCAGAACCTCCCCGTCTACAGGGACTTTCTCACCCGGCCGAACTCGCAGTCGCTCGCCGACTTGGATCGACTCCAACGCGACAGTCTCGTCGCTGTCATCTTCTCTGACCCTAACCGCCGTCTTTGGCGCGAGGTTCAACAGCGCTTTAATCGCTCCAGAAGTCCGCTCTCGTGCGCGCAGCTCCAGCAGCTGCCCCAGTAGGACAAGCACCGTAATAACAGCAGCCGCCTCAAAGTAGACTGCGACAGCTCCCTGAGTCCGAAAGTTTTCGGGGAACCATTGTGGCGCGACCGTGGCGACGACGCTATAGATCCACGCAACGCCAGTGCCCAATGCAATAAGTGTGAACATGTTCAGACTTCGAAACACGAGCGACTTCCACGCTCGCACGAAGAATGGCCATCCCGCCCACCACACTACGGGGGTGGCCAACACAAATTGCAGCCAATTCGATAACTGTGGACTCACCAGTCTATGAATGTCGAATAGGTGCCCTCCCATCTCGAGTACGACTACGGGCAACGTAAGCACCAGGCCGATCCAGAATCGACGAGAAAAGTCACGCAACTCGCTACTTTCTTGCTCGCCGTCTAACGACACAGTCACCGGCTCGAGCGCCATGCCACAGATAGGGCAACTGCCCGGTCCAATCTGCCGAATCTGCGGATGCATCGGACATGTGTATTCCGCACTCGATGATCCGGCACGCGATACGCCAGCGTCAGTCGTTCGGCCATGAGAGGAGCCATGATGATGGTCATGTCCTTCACAAGCGTGCCTCGTTGAAGGAGCCTTAGCGTCCTTCTCATCCCGATGATGACTGTGCTGGAACGCGTGTGTCGCAGGCCCATGCTTGTGGTCCGCCAAGTCCTGCTTTGGTAATGACTTCCGCGCCATGCCAACCTCCAGTGACTGAGGTTCTAAGCCTAAACCTTCCCCCCATTGGAATGTCAAGCTCTAAAGCTGGGCATTCAGCAAAACTATCGAGCCATAATCTCGATAGCGATACCCAGACGAAAGATAGGCCACTTGTGCTTGCGCTGAATCACCACATGATCCATCACGGCTAGTGCCTTTAGTGCTTACACATTATAATTTTTCACCATGGCTCTATTACGCATACTAGTTATCGTTTTACTGACGCTGGCGGTCCCCGTTGCGACCACGGCGAGCGTACTCGCGCCTCACGCCATGCCTGCGATGCAGATGTCCGTTCAGCCGCACGATACTGCAACAACCCAAAATTCGATGTCCGACGGGCACTGCGCAACAGATTCGGCCGATACGAAGTCGTCTCCGCACTCCAGCGGATCCAAGCCATGTAAGCCGAGTGCAGCCTGCAAGCTCTGCCATTCCTTTCCGTCTCCTCAAGCCGTCTCTTGGCAACCGTCGTGGACTATCCAGCCACACCTGCTGCTCTTGACTGATACGGCAGTCAGCACGCGCGACCCATCAGGGTTGTGGCGCCCTCCTCGTTCGCTCTAACGCTCCCTAGATTTGGTGTCCCGCCAGTTTGACTGGCGGAGATCGATGCGCGTCCCCGTCACGCGTAGGCCCCGTCATGGAGTTGGAGCATGTCTCCTCGTTTGGATTTTCTTACCCTGCCATTGTTGGTAGGGTGGGTGGCCGTGGCTCCGGTGTTTGTCAACAATGATGTCCGGTTATCTACGCGGCCTGCCTCAACTTTTGGAAGCCCATCGGGTTTTCCTTTGACGGGTTTAGCCACACCTCCGGAACGGCCTGCCAGTTTCGCGTGTGACGGCCCTTCCAGCGCTGGGGCATGGAACGTTTAGCCGCCTCATAGACGCGCTTGCGATGCGCGAGAATCTCATTTTCTTGACCGTAATGCCGCTGCGCAGGTGTCACAAACTTGATGCCGCTGTGGCAGTGCTCGGTGTTGTACCAAGTGACGAAGCGCAGTACCCACTGGCGCGCTTGCTCCTTCGTGGCGAAGGGCTTTTTGGGATACGCAGGCGTGTATTTCAGCGTCCTGAACAGCGACTCGGAATAAGCGTTGTCGTCGCTGACGGCGGGCCGGCTGAATGACGCGACGATGCCCAAACGCTGCAGGGTCGCCAGCATGGTGGCGCCTCTCATCGGCGAGCCGTTATCGGCATGCAGGACCAGCGCATCTTGCCGTACGCGATGACGCAGACATGCCTTGGTGATCAACGTGGCGGCATGCTCGGCGCGTTCGTCTTCATGGACCTCCCAACCCACGATCATGCGGCTGTAGATGTCCAGCACCATGTAAAGGCGATAGAACTGCCCCCGGATGGCGGTGGGCAAAAACGTGATGTCCCAGCTCCACGTTTGCAGCGGGGCCCGTGCCACCCAAGCCTGGGGTTTGGGTACCGCCCGCGGCGGTTGACTGCGGCCACGACGATTCGCCTGCCCATGCTGACGCAGTACGCGGTAAAAAGTCGATTCGCTGGCCAAATATCGCCCTTCATCGGCCAAACGGGGCACGATCTGCGAAGGCGGCAGGCTTTGATTCTGGCCGCTGTTGCAGGCCGCAAGGATCGCCTCTTTTTCCAGGGCGCTTAGCGCATGCCGGCAAGGCTGCCTGGCCGCACCCTTGCGGCGATCATGCAGGCTGTCAGCCGCGCGCCAGCGACGCAGCGTGCGACATGTCAGGCCCAATACCGAACAGGCCTTGCTCTGGCGAGCGCCGGCGTCGACTGCCTCATCAACGAGCGTGATGGCCATCTGTTTCATCTGCGCAGAAATCAATCTTCCTCGCTCGTGCCCCAGATGGCCTGGGCTTTTTTTGACAATGTCAGCAACGCCGCGGCTTCGGCCAGCGCCTTCTCCTTTCTGCGTAACTCCTTTTCCAGAACCCGGCTCTTCTTGCGCTCGGCTGCCAAATCGGCCTTGCTCGCTGGGCTGCCTTCGGCTACCTCCGAGGCTTCGAAAGCTGTCTTCCATGCCTCGATCTGCTCCGGATATAGACCGTGCTTACGGCAATATTCCGAGCGTTCGGCTTCGTTCATCGCCGCCGTCTGGATGACCGCAGCCAGCTTGGCCTTGCCATCCCATTGGTCGGCATTCGTGGGCTTCTTCGGCACGACATATCCTTCGGCACGAAACTGCTTCTTCCAGTTATACAGACTCGCCTCCGAGATCCCGATCTCGCGGCTGACGCTGGCCACAGTTCGGTTGTGCGGTGGCATCAACTTCCTGATTATCTGTTCCTTGAATTCTGCGCTGTAGCGGGGCACTCTCACTCCGATCGCTCCCTCAAATATTAACTTCGGATGAGCGGACATCTATTGTGACCGAGGGGGGCTCACGCCGCCCCGCTTTCGTTTGAACAGGCAATCTCTTTAGCACAACAAGAATCCCCCGCCTTACGCGCCGATACCGCGGAAATACGAGCCGCTCAGCTTTCGGTCATCCCTGCAGGAGAACAACCGGATCCCAAGATTGCGCTCGGCATCGACAACTATCCCGTATCGGGAATGGGCCGATGGACCATGAATGGAGAGTCGATGACCATGCAAAAGGTCTCCATCATGCAAGACTTCATCAACTCGGATAAACGAGAGGCTCGCAAAGACGGTGCTCGCGCCGCCGTTGGTGTGGCCCAGGCCCAGCGGCGTGTTGCGCTACTGGACATTCGGCGGGCTGTCGCCCAAGGGTGGATCACCCGGTATTACCTCGAGCGCAAAGTGGAGGTTCTCAACAATATCCACCGCGACAACAGAATTGCGGTAACGACGGCCGGCGCACAAGTCACAGCCGACCGCCTATCGCCGTCCAATGCTCTTGAACCCCGTATCGCGGCGGCTGATATCGAAGACCTGAAAGACCAACTGACGCGAGACATTTCAAAGTCCAAAGCGAACTTGCGGCAATACATCGGCTCGGCGGCCGATGAACCCTTAATAGGCGCTCCGCCACCCATGGAAGTTGAAATCGGTGCATTGCGCGAAGGGCTAGATCGCCACCCTCTGTGGGACTCCTATGATGCTCAGGCGCGCAGCGCCAGTGCCGCCATTCGAGAAGCCGATGCGGAGAAGAAACCCGACTGGGGCGTAGAACTCGGATTCCAGCGGCGAGACCCGCAATTCGGCAATATGGTGTCCCTGCAATTCACCTGGGAATTGCCTATCTTTTCATCGACGCGACAGGGACCTCGCGCCGACGCCAAACGTCAAGATCTCATACGTGTCAACGCCGAACGCGAGACAGCCAGGCGGGAACGCAGTAGCGCTCTCGAGAGCACATTTTCCGATTACGAGGCGGCATCCCGCCTGGGCCACCGTTTGGCCACCACGACGCTGCCGCTCGCACGATCCTCTGTGGACTTGCAGTACGCCAGCTATCGAGCCGGAAAATCCTCTCTGAAGCAAGTTCTGGCGGTTCGTCGCCTGCTGCTCGATCAGCAACTCAAACTCATTGACCTGCAATGGCAACAAGCGATGCTCGCCGCAGAACTCTACTTCAGCTATGGAGAGTTAGCCCAATGAAGGCCTCATTCACTCTCGGTCAAATCACGCTTGGCATGGTCGTAGCCGCAGCTATTGCGGCAGGCGCAGGCTATGCCCTAGCCAATCGCAACGTACCGACATCATCGGCCGTATCTACTGCCATAAATTCCAAGGGCGATCGGCAAGTACTCTACTGGTATGACCCCATGGTGCCCACTCAGCACTTTGATAAGCCGGGAAAGTCCCCCTTCATGGACATGGAGTTAGTGCCTAAATACGCCGACGAAGGAAACGGCGCGCAAGGCATCATGATCGAACCTACCATCCAACAGAACCTGGGCATTCGAATCGTCAAAGTTCAACAAGGTCCAATACCAGGCGCTATTGAAGCGACGGCCAGCATAAAGTTGAATGACCGCCTCGTAACCATACTGCAGGCGAGAACCACCGGATACGTTGACAAAGTCTACCCCCTGGCGCCGGGCGACGTTCTAGCGAGCGGAACACCCATTGCCGAGTTGATTGTTCCAGAATGGGAAGGGGCGCAATTAGAGTTTCTCGCCCTGATGCGAAGTGGCGAGCGCTCCCTCGCTCGCGCCGCTCGCGAACGCATGCGGCTTTTGGGGATGCCAGACGATTTGATCGAGCGTGTCGAGCGCACCCGCAAGGCGCAACCCACCTTGACAATCAGAGCCCCATCAACCGGACTGCTCCAGACACTCAACGTGCGTAACGGAATGGCTGTCAGCGCGGGAACAGTTCTGGCGCAACTCAATGGATTGGATGCGGTCTGGCTCGATGCCGCTGTTCCTGAGACCCAAGCCCGAGCGATGCGGCCCGGCCTAGAAGCGAAGGTGAGTTTCCCTGCATTCCCCGGACACACAGTCGTTGGGAAAGTCAGCTACATCCTGCCTGAGGTAGACGCAGCCAGTCGGACGGCGCGGATACGCATCGAACTCCAAAATCCGGATGGCCAGCTCAGACCAGGTCTATTTGCCAAGGTAGAGTTTGCTCACACAGGAGAAAAGGCCGGCCTACTTATTCCTTCCGAATCGGTAATCCGCTCAGGCAAGCGGAATGTGGTCATCGCAGTAACCGACAACGGCCGATTTTTGCCGACGGAAGTACAGCTAAACGGCGAGGCCGATGGAAAGACGGTGGTCGCGAAAGGCCTCAAAGAGGGCCAAGGCGTAGTGGCTTCAGGACAGTTCTTGATCGACTCTGAAGCGAATCTACGCGGGGTACTCGCGCGCTTGGCGACCGACAGCTCGGCTGCAGCAACACCTTCCGCCGGGCCAACAACCGGTGCCAGCCACCACAAGGCGACGGGCACAGTGAAAACCATTACGCCGACAGATATAACCATATCGCACGGCCCCGTCCCATCGATAGGCTGGCCCGCCATGACAATGACGTTCAAAGTGATCGATCCCGGGCTGACGCGGGATATCAAGACTGGCGAGGCAGTCGCATTCCAATTCGTTCAAGAAGAGGACAGCTATGTGGTCCAGACCATCCAAGCCTCGGGAGCATCTCGATGATAGAGAAACTCATACGGTGGTCTATCAACAATCGGTTCCTGGTGCTCTTGGCCACACTCTTTCTATTCTTTTGGGGACTCTGGGCAATCAAGAATGCGCCCATCGATGCACTGCCAGACCTCTCCGACGTCCAGGTCATCGTCCGCACCACGTATCCCGGGCAAGCGCCTCAAATTGTAGAGAACCAGGTCACATATCCCCTGGCCACAACCATGCTTTCGGTCCCCGGGGCCAAGACCGTACGGGGCTACTCCTTCTTTGGCGACTCGTTCGTATACATCATCTTCGAGGACGGAACTGATCTCTACTGGGCACGCTCCAGGGTGCTCGAATACTTGAACCAAGTTCAAGGGCGACTGCCCGCCACGGCAAAGCCATCTTTGGGCCCGGACGCCACCGGAGTCGGCTGGATATACGAATATGCGTTGGTCGACCGGTCCGGAAATCATGACCTCTCACAGCTACGAGGACTTCAAGACTGGTTCTTGAAATATGAACTGAAGAGTGTGCCGGATGTCGCTGAAGTCGCGTCGATCGGAGGCATGGTAAAGCAATATCAGATCGTGATTGATCCGATAAAACTCGCGGCATTCGGCGTGACTCAGGATCAGGTCATCCAGGCCGTACGCGCCTCAAATCAGGAAGTGGGCGGCTCCGTTCTGGAGCTTGCCGAGGCCGAATACATGGTACGCGCCTCAGGATATCTCGCAAGCCTGGAAGACTTTCGGAATATTCCTCTGGCGGTCAAATCGGGCGGAACACCCATTCTGCTTGGCGACGTGGCCACGATCCAGCTAGGGCCCGAAATACGACGCGGGATTGCCGAGCTCAACGGCGAGGGTGAAACCGCCGGCGGCGTGGTGATCCTTCGCTCGGGCAAGAACGCCCGACAGGCCATATCCGCGGTCAAGGCGAAGTTGGACGAGCTCAAGGCGAGCCTGCCGCCTGGCGTGGAAATCGTACCCACGTATGACCGCAGCAAACTGATTGATCGCGCAATCGAAAACCTCACATCCAAACTCATCGAAGAGTTCATTGTCGTTGCTCTCGTATGCGCGATCTTTCTTTGGCATTTGAGGTCTGCGCTGGTGGCGATTATTTCTCTGCCTCTTGGAGTGCTAACCGCCTTCATCATCATGCATTATCAAGGCGTGAGCGCAAATATCATGTCGCTTGGC
This sequence comes from Bordetella petrii, assembly GCA_017745595.1. Lineage (GTDB taxonomy): Bacteria > Pseudomonadota > Gammaproteobacteria > Burkholderiales > Burkholderiaceae_B > Bordetella_A > Bordetella_A petrii_C. The sequence goes on along the minus strand of WMBV01000003.1, from coordinate 9,131 downwards.
GGCATCGCGATTGCCATTGGCGCCATGGTGGATGCAGCAGTCGTGATGATTGAGAACGCTCACAAGCACGTCGAGACATGGCGCCACGAGCACCTGGGACAAGAGCTCAGGGGCGAAGCGCACTGGCGGGTAATGGCCAACGCGGCAGCTGAAGTAGGGCCGGCGCTATTCTTCAGCCTACTGATCATTACGCTATCGTTCATCCCCGTTTTTACCCTCCAAGCGCAAGAAGGTCGCTTATTTGGCCCTCTGGCGTTTACCAAAACCTACGCCATGGCCGGTGCAGCTGGACTGGCCGTCACACTTGTCCCAGTATTAATGGGTTACTGGATTCGAGGGCGCATTCCGCCAGAGGAAAAGAATCCGCTTAACCGATTCTTGATACGAATCTATCGGCCTTTGCTTGATGCCGTACTGAGAAGGCCTCGCACAACTCTTGCTGCGGCGTTGATCATCCTGCTAACCGCGATATGGCCCGCAACACGCCTTGGCGGTGAATTTCTGCCGCCCTTAGACGAAGGCGACCTACTCTACATGCCATCTGCTTTGCCGGGCCTGTCGGCTTCGAAGGCATCCGAGCTCCTTCAGCTGACCGACAGGATGATCAGGACGGTACCAGAGGTGGCGAGCGTATTCGGCAAGGCGGGCCGCGCCGAGACAGCCACGGATCCTGCTCCGCTTGAGATGTTTGAGACGACGGTCCAACTCAAACCACACGATCAATGGCGCCCAGGAATGACCGTCGACAAGCTGATCCAAGCGCTCGACGATGCGGTCAAAGTTCCCGGGCTTGCCAACATATGGGTTCCGCCTATTCGCAACCGGCTGGACATGTTGGCTACAGGCATAAAAAGTCCTATCGGTGTAAAGGTGGCGGCGGCCAACTTGGCCGATATAGAGAGCGTAGCGCTCGCTATCGAGCAGGTCGCCAAGACAGTCCCAGGAGTAAGTTCCGCTTTGGCCGAACGCCTCACAGGAGGTCGTTATGTCGACGTCCAAGTTGATCGCATCTCCGCCGCACGCTATGGGCTGAGTATTGCCGATGTGCAGTCGGTCGTGTCAGCCGCAGTGGGTGGAGAAAATATCGGGGAGACCGTAGAAGGCCTGGCACGCTATCCGATCAATGTCCGCTATCCCCGAGAAATACGAGACTCGGTCGAAGGCCTTCGCAACCTCCCCATGTTTACCAGCAATGGCCAGCAGATCACATTGGGAACGGTTGCACGTATCGCTATCGAGAACGGGCCGCCGATGCTCAAGAGCGAGAATGCCAGGCCGACAGGCTGGGTCTACATCGACGTACGAGGACGCGACCTGGCCTCCGTGGTCTCAGACCTACGCCATGCGGTTGCACAACAAGTAGCGCTCAAACCGGGCATGAGCATCTCGTTCTCTGGGCAGTTCGAATATATGGAGCGCGCCACGGCCCGTCTGACCCTTGTGATACCCGCTACGCTATTGATCATTTTTGTCCTGCTTTATCTGACATTTCGACGATTCGATGAAGCACTTCTCATCATGGCCACACTTCCTTTCGCGCTGGTCGGTGGTGTCTGGTTCCTGTATCTCCTGAACTATCACTTATCCGTTCCGGCAGGCATCGGATTCATCGCTCTTGCTGGTGTATCGGCCGAATTCGGCGTGGTGATGCTTTTTTACCTGAAGCAGGCGGCCGCATCCCGCCAGGACAGCGGCTTATCGTTAACGCCATCGGTTCTTGAAGACGCCATTCGCGAAGGTGCCGTAATGCGCGTACGCCCCAAGGCCATGACAGTTGCAGTCATCTTGGCGGGTCTGCTGCCGATTCTGCTTGGCAGCGGCGCAGGCTCAGAAATCATGAGCCGTATCGCCGCGCCCATGGTCGGTGGAATGATCACCGCCCCTCTGCTTTCCATGTTCGTCATACCCGCCGCATATCGTCTGATGCGCGGTCGAGTCAACGCGTCTTCGGACGCATCAACAAGCCCTCACGCTAAAGGAACCTGAAATGAAGTCTCCACGTTTTACCATTCCGCTCATCATGCTTACCACGCTGGCCTCACCCGCAATGGCGGCCGGCATGCAAGGCATGTCCTCGAGCCAGATGCAACAGATGCCAATGAAGCAAATGGGAATGTCCCAATCAAGTAATTCGGATTCGACCGCGCAAAGTGCTGAAGGGACCGGAGCGATCGACGCCCTGGACACGCAGTCTGGCACCGTCAAACTATCGCATGGCCCAATCAAATCCTTGAACTGGCCTGCCATGACAATGAGTTTTCCCGTCGCGGAAAAAAAACTGCTCCAGGGCCTCAAAGTGGGGGACAAAGTGAAATTCTCTCTTCGTAATGGGAGTTCTTCGCCCGTCATAACGAAGATCACACCGACGCAGTAACCCTTCCCATGATGTGGCATCGGTAACAGGGCACACCGATGCCACACCGTCACTCTTTAATACTTCGCCTGTGTGGATTGACTGCTGTGTGCTTTGTGCGTATGGGTTCGCGGCAGCCTGTCGAAGAAGGAAGTGCTGCTTATGATGACATTCGCAAGGACATTAACGTCCTTCTCTGTGTGCGTTACGTTGGCACTGCGATCTGGCAATGCTCAGGCGCAGATGATGGGAGAGGCCATGATGGGCGGGATGATGTGGCTGATGGTTATTTTTCTGCTGCTCATCGCCGCGGTGCTTATTCTTGCCATCGCAGCGCTGGTGAAGCATCTTTTTAAGAAATGGTGACCTAATGGGCGAGCCAGAAAACTTGGAACCAATTCTTCATAGCTGACGAAAAAGTAATACTACTGTTGGATTGGGGTCAGGCTCCCCCTGTCAGAATTGTTCTTACGCATCCCGGCACCCAAGGCGCACATCGGATACCCCGCTTGTACGAACGGCTTGCCGAATTTAGAAAAGGCAGTGTCTCTGGATGCGCGAGGCATTACCCCTTTATTGAGGATGATTACCATGAATCGACTTGCTATTGTGACCATCGCTTCTGTTCTGTTCGCCACCGCTTCGGGCGCCAATGCGGATCCCTTGCCGAGCGGTTCCGCGAACGTTGCAAATTCCTCGCTCACTCGTGCTCAAGTTCAGGCCGATCTCGCGCTCTGGAAACGTGCGGGGATGGAACGTCTTCAAAAACGAGCGGAAGTGGATCCGAGCGTCTATGCCTCAACGGATTATCGGGCTCACTATGCAGAGTATGTACGCTTGCGCTCCAATCCGGATTCCGCACGCAACTGAGTCTTCAATGAACGCGTGCGTCGCTAGGACATCGGGCAACACGAAGGCCGCAATGATCTTCGGTGAGGTGTTGCCCACGACTATGCCTCTTGTCTGGTGCCACTAACTAAAGGGCGCTTGAAACGTTGCCTAAGGTGAAACCCTCTTTATCGCTATCGATGGTCGCCGAAAAATTGAACGCATCGAACAGTTTCTTGTCTATTCATCTATCGGCCAACCGTTAATTTTCAGGAGCAGATATGAACACGAAAACCCTTCTTGCCGGCATTGTGACGTCAACTGCCATGGCATTCGGCGTGCCCGCCATCGCCGCAACCCCCGCACACGATGGCGGCAACATGAACACCGGCATGCACGACATGCAGGGCAACGGCAAGAACATGCCTATGGGGGACATGATGGGGATGATGAAAAATTGTCCCATGATGGCTCAGTTGCCTCCTGGCAACGAAAAGCTTTCGATGCAGATGCATGCCGCAATGATGAAGGCTATGGGGGATATTCTTAGCAAGTATGCCGATCAGGTCAAAGTCCCTGAGGGCAAGTAGCTGGAACGTAACGATTGAACCTTAGCTTGCCCGATTTGGAGGAACCCAAAATGCAATGCAGCAAAAAGACGATGGCGTATGTGGCCGTGGGAGTCGTGGCGGCTATCGCCGCAGCCTACGCACTCCTTCCTGGTATGCGTGAAACGCTACTGGGTGTGGCCCCGTTGTTGCTGGTGCTGGTTTGCCCGTTGTCGATGCTATTCATGATGAAAGCGATGGGTGGCCAAAATCAAGCAAAAGAGGCTGACCGGCCCCACGTAGACGTAGATCCGGTCGCACAAATAGGCTCGAAGGCTTCGCAGTAGGATGCGAGGTCACGGAGTGAAACCGAACTGCAGAGGGTCTCTTCTTGCGTCACCTGGCATCGGCTCGGAGGCCTATTGCACTACGCCCGTATTCACATTCCTGCATTCCCGCCGATATCGCATGCTGAATCCCACAGGCACGGGCCTCACTCACAGCAGTGAGGCCACAGCCTCGCGCCTCTTCGTCTGAGATTTACGGCATGAGCGCACCGTTGCTGGTCCAAACCCTGTTGGCTATCGGTGCCGGACTGCTGCTCAATCTCACTCCGTGTGTCCTGCCCGCTGTGCCGCTCAAGGTACGCGCAGTGTTGCGCGAAGCGGGCGAACGTCAGGCGATGCGCGTGACCTCCGCAGCACTCTTTGCTGCCGGATCAGTAGCTTTTTTTGGCAGCTTGGGATTGGCCACCTCCCTCTTGCAGTGGCGTTGGGGAGTGCTCTTCCAGTCGCGACCACTCCTGATTGCCATGAGCGCTCTGCTTACCGCCTTGGCCATTCTGAGTTTCTTTGGGCGCAGCCTGCCTCTGCCCAATGCTTTGGTAACGCTGCGCGGCAGACGTCTGCTTGAACCTTTCGTCTCTGGACTGGTAAGCGCGCTACTGTCCACTCCCTGCACCGGGCCGCTTCTGGGCGGCGTGTTGGTCTTTGCGCTAGCACAACCGCTTGCCAACATTCTCGTTATCTTTGTCGCAATCGGTCTGGGACTGGCGGCACCTTATGTCGTGCTCATTTTGCGACCGAGCCTACTCAAGCGTATGCCACGTGCCGGAGCATGGACGGCAGTTGTGCAGCAAAGCTTTGGCTGGTTGCTGCTCGCAGCAGCACTTTTTTACGCACAAAGCGTGCTACCCGCCGCGTGGGGTACCCCCATATGGATAGCGCTGCTTATCGCCATACTCGGATGGGCGGCCGTCACGTTCCAGCGGGCCACAGAGCGCAGTGCCCGAACAGCCGCAATATCGGTGGGTGTCATAGCGGTAGTGCTCGGCTACTTCGGTTCTGGACTCGGCCAGTCGTCAGAAACCGCCATCGCGTGGCAACGGTTGCGCGCTACCGATGTAGAGGCCCTACCCACGCTCGGTCGGCCTGTCTTAATGGAATTTACCGCTCAGTGGTGCATCAACTGCAAGGTTCTGGAGAAAACGGTGTATGCGGACAGAGATGTCGTCGCGGCCCTGAAACACACTGGAACCGTTCCACTGCAGGTGGATCTCACTCGCCCCGCCCCGATTCTTGAACACCTACTCGCCTCGCACGGTGGGGTGGGCCTGCCCTTTGCCGTCGTGCTCGATGACAAGGGGCGCGAAGTGCAAGCGCTCTCGGGTCTTTTTACCAGCACCAGCCTAGTGCAAGCGCTGAACAAAACCCTGACACAGGAGAACGGATCATGAATCGCCAGACCCGATACGGACTAGGCATGCTTGCCGCTATCGTGGTCGTCGCGGGCGTCGCCCTCCTGATTGCTGGCACGCTCCAGACTTCCCTCGATTCGCCTGCGGGCGGCATCACTACGTATACAGAATTTGCCGATTCGGCCAATCATGTCAAGGCATCACTCACGAAGACGGGACAGGACGGAGTAATTACGCTGCACATTGGCGACGGTTGGCACGTCAACGCCAACCCAGCCTCTCTAGACAACCTGATCCCGACTTCCGTACTCGTTGTGGGCGATGGCGAGGAGCGTTCAGTGCAAGCTGATTACCCGGCCGGCAAAAATAGTGGAATCAAGATCGATACAACCGATATCATGGTTTACGATGACGGCACGCGCATTCCGGTGCATCAAATCGAGATCGACGCGGGCGAACACCTCGTCATGCGGGTTCAGGCCTGCAACGATCAAGGGATCTGTCTCGCACCTGCGACGATTTCTGTCGTTCAGGAGCAAGTCTAACTGCGGAACCCGCGCCACGCGGAGCAAACAAAGATCCTGTCAAGCGTAGGATATGGCGACTGCGGACGAATCATGACTTTCAACGTTCGGTAAATCACCTCAAGAGGAACATTTATCATGCACACAGTAAAGAAATTGGCCTTGGGTGTGGCGCTCGGCCTGCCGCTCTCAGTCTTTGCCGCCGGTATCCCTGTCAAAATGTACAAAAATCCCGACTGCGGATGCTGCGATCGATGGGCCGCATACATGGAAGCCAACGGCTTTGCCGTGGAGACTATCAACACACGTGATCTCGCCTCCATCAAGGCGAAATACCATGTCCCCGCGAGCCTTGCTGGCTGCCATACAGCACTGATTGAAGGCCATGTAGTAGAAGGCCTGGTGCCTGCCAAGTATGTCAAGCGGATGCTCTCGGAGCACATTGCAGGCCAGGGGTTATCGCTTCCCGGCATGCCGGTGGGCGCGCCGGGCATGCCCGGTGACCAGGCAGGACCTCTCACCGTCTACACCCTGGGTCCGGGCGCCCAGTCCAAAGCGTACGCAAATTTCTAGTATCGAAGAAGCGAGCTGCAGACCAGCGTCGTCACCGCGGCCGCTGCTGTTCGGTCACTTCCTTCTGCATGCGCAGGACGTCGGACGACCACGTGCTCTTGATGTAGGCGAGCACCGCAATAATCTGTTCATCGCTCAACGTACTACCGAATGCTGGCATGTCGCTCTGATAGTCCGATGGCGCGGTTCGTCCTGGAATCAGGCCGTTTTTCACTAGATCAAAAAGCACTGCATCGGGATGGTGCCAGGTATGGCCAGTATCATCGTGTGGCGGCGCGGGCAGTCGTCCATTGGCTAAGCGCTCACGCCAACGTGGCTGTCCCTGCAACTTTGCCCCATGGCAAGCAGCGCAAGCGTACGCATAAATAGCCTTCCCCTGCATAACATGCCCTGAGTTCGTGGGATCGATGAACGTCGCACTGGACGGAAGGTTGACCCAATACAATAGGGATGCTCCCCCAACGGCAGTCATACCAATGGCTGCAACGGCCCATTTTCTATTGAATTGGAGAAATGCCATAGCCTGATGAGTATTCCAGTCGGTGGTAATTAACGAGTCCAATGTAAGTCAAAGCCAGTAGTCGATTGCGCTACTCGCGCTGCTACAGGAGAGAGTACTCCCAACCAATCCATACTTGCCAAGATACGGCGAGCGTCGATTCCATGAACAGGCTCTCAAGCTTGATACAGCCGCGGCGGCGGTTAGCCTTAAACAGCGAATCAGCGTGATCAAGCGCCGAACATAGACGAACAACATCATTGCTGACGGTGGCGATCTTCCTCCCACCTTCGCCTCCACGGATGCACCAATCGATTAGCAGACCGTGCATTCGAAGCGGCTTACCTGCACCATATTCCTCGCCCCTGAAAAATGCACGACGCTCCTCCATCTACTAACAGCCTCATCTACTTCGCCGCTCGGACTGCGGCAAAACTAACGAGAGCAGATACAGAACACGTGCTGAAGGGAGGCAGCCAATATGAGTTCATGATTGCTCCTTTTGCAAAAACTACGCCTGCTTTCTCCGCGCCGTTAATAGCGCGTGTTTATGACAACCTCCCACCCGGTCGTTAGTCTGCATCCCCCTAACGCATGTCAAATATTAGGTTCCGTTGGGAGAAAGAATGCCTAGCCATGCGACACCCGCGAAAATCAGAACCGCTAAGCTTGCCTCCATGAACAGACTCTGCCGTAGTTTGACAACTGCCTGCGTGCGATTTTCGCCTTTCAGCGACGCTTCCAGAGCGGGACTCAACCTAAACCGATTCGCCGCCGCAAGCGCGAGCATTCCTCCAAATAACAAGAGCTTCCCTAAAAGCAGACGGCCATAAAGCGTTGAGGAAAGCGGACTAAGAGATGGTCCAGCGATCATCAAGTAATTGAGGACTCCACTCACGACCAGCGTTGCCACGATCAGCGTACCAATCCGTGCGAAGCCATTGGAAGCTCGGCTCAGGAGTTCTACCGAACCGTGAGCGGTGCCCGGCTTGATTACTGCAAGCATAAAGAAGGCAACCAAAGCGCCTATCCAGGCGCCCGCCGCCCAGAGGTGCATGACGTCGGAAGCGAGATGAATGTATCCGCGCACGCCATCATCCATAGCGCCGTGGCCCGCCCAGGCAAGTGTCGCAAGTCCCACGCCGCTTGAGACTGCCATAACAGAAAATCGCAATCTTGGATTCAATTTGAGTATTGCGATGACTGCACAAGTCATCAGCGCTAGGATACGAACGCACCAGGCGATTCCCAAATGGGTACCTGTAAGGAGCATTTCGAATACATGCGTCGACAGCTCGGCGTAGTTTTGCGCGCCAGACATGACCTTGGCCATGAGCGCCAATGCCCACATTGACAATGCAATGCCGATTACTGCAAACGCGCCAACAAGTATTCGATAACGTCTTGAGATCGCAGAAGATCGCTCGTCATGCCCCAAAGCGTAGACACCGAACATGGCGACGCCAAATGCCGCCGCCACGTCCAGATAGAGTGCGAGGCGCAACGCGATAGTCAACCAATCCCCAGCCATGGGTTATTTCACCTGGAAATCCACATTACCGGTGATCGGATGCGTATCCGACGAAACTGCGCGCCATTCCACGCGGTACTCGCCTGGCTGCAATGCTTGTGCCGGTGTAATAATCATGGTTTTTCCATCACTGGCACCGGACACGCTGGCGCTTATCTTCATCGCACCGTGATTCGGCATACCGGCCATGCCTGTCATGGACAAGCTAGCGGCAGAGAATTGCGACACGAGCGTTTCGGAAAACTTCAAATCGATAGTGGCAGGTGCAGTGACCTGAGATTTGTCGGCGGGCGTCGACGACACCAGCGAAGGGTGCGCAAATGCAGCGGTGGCGAACAAGCCGGCGGCGATTGGCGCAACGAATTTTGCAATGAAGTCTAAACGAAGCATAGATTTCCTACCTTAATGTGTGATGGTGGTTAAGTAAGCAATGCTTAGGCAGCTAGTGTCTCGGGTCTGTCAGTAATTTCGTGTTTAGGGCATAACATACCGCCAAGGAGTATGTATGCCACGCAAACCCAAGACCCCGCTGGCCGAGTTGCCGAGCATTCCCGCAGAGTTACTGAAGTCGTTCGGCGA
>WMBV01000039.1 GCA_017745595.1 Bordetella petrii | reverse complement strand
GGGGCGGGCGCGCGCGCCCGCCCCCCCCGGCGGCCCCCGCCCCCCCCCCCCCCGCCCCCCCCCCCCCCCCCCCCCCCCCCCCCACCGCCACAGGACTGCGTCAATGCGAATTTGAACCGCTGCTGCCTGGGCTTTGTCTAGGGGTGCTGCCAGGCCTGCCCAGGTGTCTGACTCCCGCTGTCTCGCCAGGGCGCCAGGTGTCTGACTCCCGCAGGGTGTCAGACACCGAAGCGTGCCGCCGCACCCCCAACGGTGTCAGGCCCCTACGCAGGTGCCTGACACCGTTCTGTTGAGATGGCCCGCCCACACTTCGGTGTCAGTGTTTCACCGCGCGCTGCGCGACCCGCCCAGAATGAAAACGGGTGCGACCGGATCGGGGACGCCGCGGATCCGGCTTGGCCGGTCCGCCAGTGTCGCCCCCTTGAGGGGGGAAGCGCGCAGCGCTTCGGGGGTGGGACTTTCACTTCAGGCACCTGCGGAGCCTGACACCTGAGCCGCGCCACCTGATTTTCTGATTGCGAGATCCGGTCAGCCTCGCCGTCCTGGGCGGCGGGCCGGACGGGTTGACCGGCGGGGCAGCCTGCGCAGCAGGCCGAGGGCGCCTGGATGCGCCCGAGCCCGACGGGCTTCGGCCGGCCCGCCGCCCAGGACGGTGAGGCGGCTCAAGAACTCAATCAAAGAAAACCCACCACAATCAAAGAACAACCAGCCAAGAAAACCGCCAACAACCCCATCCCCGGGCCCAAAGCAGAAAAGCCCCCCGGCAACGCCCCCAAACGACCAGTGGGATAATAGAAAGCTTCCCCCGCCCCGAGCGGCGGTTTTCCCTTGCCCAGCCACAGAGACGAAGTCATGGCCGTTAACCTGCAGATCCCCTCCGAGTCCGATATCTTTTCCGTTGCCGGCGTTGAAATCGGCGTTACCGAAGCCGGCATCCGCAAGGCCAACCGACGCGACCTGACCGTCTTCCAGCTGGCGGCCGGCACCAACGTCGCGGGCGTGTTCACCCGCAACCGCTTCCGCGCCGCCCCCGTGCAAGTCTGCGAGGCCCATCTGGCCGCCGGCGGCCCCATCCGCGCCCTGGTCATCAACACCGGCAACGCCAACGCCGGCACCGGCGCCGAAGGCCTGCAAAAAGCCCAGGATACCTGCGTGGCGCTGGGCAAGCTGCTGGGCGTGCCCGCCCAGCAGGTCCTGCCGTTTTCCACCGGCGTCATCCTCGAGCCCCTGCCGCTCGACCGCCTGACCGCCGCCCTGCCGGCCGCGCTGGCAAAGCTGGGCGCCGACCAGTGGTTCAACGCCGCCCACGGCATCATGACCACCGACACCCTGCCCAAGGTCCATTCGCAGCGCGTGCAGATCGGCGGCAAGACCATCACCTTCACCGGCATCAGCAAAGGCGCGGGCATGATCCGCCCCAACATGGCCACCATGCTCAGCTTCCTGGCCACCGATGCCGGCATCGCCCAGCCGCTGCTGCGCAAACTGGCGCTCGAGATCGCCAACCGCTCGTTCAACCGCATCACCGTCGACGGCGACACCTCGACCAACGACTCGTTCATCATCGCGGCCACCGGCCAGGCCGGCCTGGACATCGCGTCCGAATCCGACCCGCACTACGCCGCCGTGCGCGACGCGCTGGCAGCCGCCGCGCTCGACCTGGCCCAGAAAATCGTGCGCGACGCGGAAGGCGCCACCAAATTCATCACCATCCGCGTCGAAGGCGCGAAAACCGCCGACGAAGCCCTGAAAGTGGCCTATTCGGTGGCGCATTCGCCGCTGGTCAAGACCGCCTTCTTCGCCTCCGACCCCAACCTGGGCCGCATCCTGGCCGCCATCGGCTACGCCGGCATCGACGACCTGGACGTCTCGCGGCTGCGCCTGTGGCTGGACGACGTGCTGGTGGCGCGCGACGGCGGCCGCAATCCCGACTACCAGGAAGCCGATGGCCAGCGCGTCATGAAACAGGCGGAAATCGGCATCCGTATCGCGCTCGACCGCGGTCAGGCCACCGAAACCGTCTATACCTGCGACTTCTCGCACGAGTACGTCAGCATCAATGCCGACTACCGTTCCTGAACCCCTCGCACCGGATACCGACGTGACCGCTACCGATTTCTCAACCCTGATCGAACGCGCCGAACGTGTGCTGGCGCAACTGGAAGCCTGGCTGCCGGCGGCGCCGCCCGAGATCGACTGGTCCGCCCACGCGTACCGCTGGCGCAAGCGCGGCGGCGCGCGCGGCTGGCTGGACGCCGTTCGGCACGTGGCCCGCATCGACCTGACCGACCTGCAGCACATCGAGCGCCAGAAGGGCATCATCGATCGCAACACGCAACAGTTCCTGCAGAAAAAACCGGCCAACAACGTGCTGATGACCGGCGCGCGCGGCACCGGCAAAAGCTCGCTGGTCAAGGCCATGCTGGCCGCCTACGGCGACCGCGGGCTGCGGCTCATCGAAGTCGACAAGTCCGACCTGGGCGACCTGGCCGACATCGTCGAACTGGTGGCCGCGCGGCCCGAACGCTATATCGTGTTCTGCGACGACCTGTCGTTCGAAGAAGGCGAAGCCGGCTACAAGGCCTTGAAATCGGTGCTGGACGGCTCGGTGTCGGCCTCGGGCGACAACGTGCTCATCTACGCGACCTCGAACCGGCGCCACCTGATGCCGGAATACATGAGCGAGAACCTGCAGGCCAAGCACCAGCCCGACGGCGAGATCCACCCGGGCGAGACCGTCGAAGAAAAAATCTCGCTGTCCGAGCGCTTCGGGCTGTGGCTGTCGTTCCACCCGTTCAAGCAAGACGACTACCTGGACATCGTGCACCACTGGCTGCGCGAACTGGGCTGCCCGCCCGCGCAGATCGAGGCCTGCCGGGCCGAGGCCCTGCAATGGGCCCTGGAACGCGGCTCGCGTTCGGGCCGCGTGGCGCTGCAGTTCGCGCGCGACTGGGCGGCGCGCCATGTCTGAGCGCATCGTCGACGTCGCCGCCGGCCTGATCCTGCGCGCCGACGGCCAGCTGCTGCTGGGCCAGCGCCCCGAAGGCAAGCCCTGGTCGGGCTGGTGGGAACTGCCCGGCGGCAAGCTCGAGCCCGGCGAAACGGTGCTGCAGGCGCTGGCGCGCGAACTGCGCGAAGAGATCGGCATCGAAGTCACCCAGGCCGTGCCCTGGGTGACCTACGTGCATGCGTATCCGCACACCACCGTGCGGCTGGCCTTTTGCCGGGTCACCGGCTGGCAGGGCGAACCGCGCGGGCTGGAAAACCAGCAGCTGCGATGGGTCGATCCGGCCCAGGCCGGCCAGGTGGGCGACCTGTTGCCGGCCACCCTGCCCCCGCTGCGCTGGCTGCAATTGCCCGACGCCTGCGGCATTTCTTCCATCGGCAACCGCGCCGGCCTGCCGGCCTTTCTGGAACGCCTGGAACGCGCGCTGGCGCGCGGCCTGAAGCTGGTGCAGCTGCGCGAGCCCGCCTGGCCCGACGGCCCCGGCGCCACCTCGCTACGCGACGCCATGCAGGCGGTGTTGAAGCTCTGCCGCGCCGCCGGGGCGCGGCTGCTGGTCAACAGCGCCCACCCGGCCGCCTGGTGGCGCCAGGCCGATGGCGTGCATCTGCGCTGGGCCGATGCCGCCCTGCTGCAGGCGCGCCCCGAACTGCCGCACGGCGCGCTGGTGGGCGTGTCCTGCCACGACAACGCCCAGATCGTGCATGCGCGCGAACTGAGCGCCGACTTCGCGGTGCTGGGGCCGGTGCTGGAAACGCCCTCGCATCCCGGCCAGCCGCCGCTGGGTTGGCCGGGCTTCGTGGCCGGCAATCGCGATGCGGGCCTGCCGGTGTATGCGCTGGGCGGGCAATCGGCCGATACGCTGGCCGACGCGCAGCGGCACGGGGCCCATGGCGTGGCGGGGATCCGCGGCCTGATTTAGCCGCCGGCCGGGTGCCGGACGCCGCCGGGCCAGGTGTCCGACTCAGGTAGTCAGGTGTCTGACTCCCGCGGGGTGTCAGACACCGAAGCTTGACCGAGGTTTCCCGCACACAGCGGTGTCAGGCACGTGCGGAGCCTGACACCTGTCCAGAAGCGCGCAGCGCTTCGGGGGTGGAACCTTCACTGCCGCTGCGCCGCGGCCTCGGCCTGCACGCCTTCCCAGCCGCCGCCCAGCGCGGCGATCAGTTGCACGCTGGCGGCCAGGCGGCTGCCCATCAGCGTCAGCGCGTTGCGCTCGCTGTTGAGCGCGCCGGTTTCCAGCACCGCCACGTCCAGGTAGCCGATCAGCCCGGCCTCGTACTGGTTGCGCGCCAGCCGCAGCGATTCGCGCGTGGCCTCCAGGGCCCGGCGCTGCACGATCTGTTCTTTTTCCATGACGCGCAGCTGGATCAGGTAGTCTTCGACCTCGCGCAGCGCCCCCAGCACCGTCTGCCGGTACGCCGCGGCCTGCGCGTCATAGGCGGCGCGGGCCTGGTCCAGCTGCGACTGGCGCGCGCCGCCGTCGAACAGGGTCAGCGCCAGCGCCGGGCCCAGCGACCAGTAGCGCGCCGGCGCGGTCAGCCACTGCGCGAACTCGCCGCTGCGGAAACCGCCATCGGCGCTCAGCACCAGGTCGGGAAACCAGGCGGCCTGCGCCACGCCGATCTGCGCGTTGGCCGAGGCCGTGCGGCGTTCGGCCGCCGCCACGTCGGGGCGGCGCTCCAGCAGTTCGGACGGCATGCCCGCCGGAATATTCGGCAGCGGCTGTTCCCATGCCAGCGCCGCCAGGGTAAAGCGCGACGGCGCCAGGCCCACCAGCACGGCGATCGCGTGCTCGAACTGGCCGCGCTGCCACTCCAGGTCTACCAGCTGGGCGCGGGCGCTTTCCAGCTGGGCCAGCGCCACCGAGACATCGCCCTTGCCGGACACGCCGGCCTGGTAGCGGTTCTGGGTGAGCTGCAACGAGCGTTCGTAGGCCTTGACGGTGGCTTCCAGCAGGCGCTTCTGTTCGTCCAGGATGCGCAGCTGGAAATAATTCTGGGCCAGGGCCGATTGCGCGCTCAGGCGCACATTGGCCAGGTCCGCCAGGCTGGCCTCGGCCTCGGCGCGGCTGGCCTCGACCTGGCGGCGCACGCGGCCCCAGAGATCGATTTCCCAGCTGGCCGAGCCGCCGAGGTTGTACTGGTTGCCCACACCGGTGCCGGTGGCGCTGCTGCCGCCGCCCGCGCGCGTGGCGCCAGCGCCGGCGTCCACGGTCGGGAAGAAGCCGGCCCGCGCGCCCTGCACCAGGGCCTGCGCCTGGCGATAACTGGCCTCGGCCTGGGCGACGGTCTGGTTGGCCGCGTTCAACTGCCCCATCAGGCCGTCGAGGGTGGCATCGCCGTACACCTGCCACCAGGGGCCGCGCTCGGCGGTATCGCGCGGCTGCGCGGGCTTCCAGCCGTCGACCGGGCCCTGCGCCTCTTTGAAGGCCTCGCCCACGTCGAGCGCGGGGCGCTGGTAGTCGGGGCCGACCGCGCAGGCGGACAGCAGGACGCAACACAACACGGCGGCCGCGCGGCGCGGCGCGCGCGTGGCGGCAAACAGAGAAAGCAGTGGCGTGGCGCGGCTCATGGGCGTTCTACATCGGGTTGCGGACCGGCCGCGCCGGGCGCGCCACGGCGGCGCCGCAGCCACAGGCGGAAGCGGTCCAGGTACAGATACACCACCGGGGTGGTGTAAAGGGTAAGAATCTGGCTGAGGATCAGGCCGCCGACGATGGTAACGCCCAGCGGCTGGCGCATCTCGACGCCGGCGCCGGTGGCCAGCACCAGCGGCAGGGCGCCGAAGATCGCCGCCAGCGTGGTCATCATGATCGGCCGGAAGCGCGTCAGGCAGGCCTCGAAAATGGCATCGCGCGGCGCCAGGCCGCGCCGCCGCTCGGCGTCCAGGGCGAAGTCGACCATCATGATGGCGTTCTTTTTCACGATGCCGATCAGCAGGAACACGCCGATCAGCGCGATGATCGTGAATTCGCTGCCCACCAGCATCAGCGCCAGCAGCGCGCCGATGCCGGCCGACGGCAGGGTCGACAGGATGGTCAGCGGATGCACCAGGTTTTCGTACAGAATGCCCAGCACGATATACATGGCGACCAGCGCCGCCAGGATCAGCCAGGGCTGCTGGCTTTGCATCTTTTGCTGGGTCGCGGCGGTGCCCAGGAAGCCGGCCTGGATCTGGTCGGACGGCAGGCCGATGCGCGCCACCGCGTCTTCGATGGCCTGCAGCGCCTGGTCCAGCGACACGCCCGGCGCCAGGTTGAATGAAATCTCGTCGGCCGCGAACAGGCCGTTGTGCTGCACGCTGAGCGGGGCGTTGCCCGCCTCGAAGCGCGCGAACGCCGCCAGCGGCACGCGCTGGCCGTCTTTCGTAATGACGTGCACCTGCCTGAGCGATTCGGCGCTCTGGGCAAAGCGCTGGTCCACGCCCATGACGACGTGATACTGGTTCAGCGGGCCGTACATCACCGACACCTGCCGCTGGCTGAACGAATTGTTCAGCACCGCCGAAATATCCGCCATCTCGATGCCCAGCCGGGTAGCGGCCTCGCGGTCGATGACCAGTTCGACCTGGCGGCCCTTGTCTTCGACGCTGGAATCGACGTCGACCAGTTCGGGCAGCGCCGCCATGGCCCGCTGCACGCGCGGCATCCAGGTGCGCAGCAGCGACAGGTCGCCGGCCAGCAAGGTGTAGTCGTACGACGCGCTGCCGCGTCCGCCGCCCAGGAAGATGTCTTGCTGCGGCACCAGGAACACCCGCGCGCCGGGCGTATTCTGCAGGCGGCCGCGCAGGCGCTCGACCACGCCGTTGGCCGTGACCTGGCGTTCGGCTTGCGGCTTGAGCTGGATCGACATGAAACTGCTGTTGCTGCCGCCGCGCCCGCCGGCGTGCACGGTGATGCTGGCCACCGCCGGATCCGCCAGGATCACTTTGCGGAAATATTCCAGCTTGGGCACCGTGGCCTGGAACGACGTGCCCTGGTCGACCCGGAAGAACCCCAGCAACTGGCCGGTATCCTGCTGCGGAAAGAAGCCCTTGGGCACCACCGCGTACAGGTAGACGTTCAGGCCGATGGCCGCCGCCAGCAGCAGCATCATGATGCGGCCGTGGGCCAGCGCCCACGCCAGGCTGCGCCCGTAGCCCGCCTGCATGGCATCGAAACCGCGCCCGATGGCCACCGACAGCCGGCCCGGCGGACGCGCCGGGGTCTGCGCGCGCAGCAGGCGCGCGCACATCATGGGCGTCAGGGTCAGCGACACCACCAGCGACACCATGATGGCCGCCGACAGCGTCACGGCGAATTCGCGGAACAGGCGCCCCACCACGTCGCCCATCAACAAAATGGGAATGAACACGGCCACCAGCGACAGGCTCATGGACAGCACCGTGAACCCGACCTCGCGCGAGCCGCGCAGCGCGGCGCGCATGGGCGAGGCGCCCCGCTCGATGTGGCGCATGATGTTTTCGAGCACCACGATGGCATCGTCGACCACGAAGCCGGTGGCCACGATCAGCGCCATCAGCGAAATCGTGTTCAGCGTGAAGCCGCACAAATACATGACGCCGAACGTGCCGACCAGCGACACCGGCACCGCCACGCTGGGGATCAGCGCGGCGCGCCAATGGCGCAGGAACAGCAGCACCACCAGCATCACCAGCCCCACGGCCACCACCAGCGTTAGTTCGGCCTCGTGCAGCGAGGCGCGGATGCTGGGCGTGCGGTCTTGCGCGACGGTCAGGTCGACGTCGCCCGGCAGCAGCGCCGCCAGCTGCGGCAACTGGGCGCGCACGGCCTCGACGGTTTCGATGATGTTGGCATCGGCCTGGCGCCGCACAATGAGCAGGATGGCCTTGCGGTTGTTGTAGAAGCCGGTCTGGAACAGGTCTTCGACCGAATCCTCGACGGTGGCCACGTCCGACAGCCGCACCGCCGCGCCGTCGCGCCACGCCACCACCAGCGGGCGATATTGCTCGGCGCGGTCGAGCTGGTCGCTGGCCATGATCTGCCAGTGATAGGCGTCGTTCTCGATGGCGCCCTTGGGCCGGTTGGCATTGGCGGCGGTCAGCGCGGCGCGCACTTCGTCGAGCGACACGCCGCGGCTGGACAGCGCGCCGGGGATCAGGTTGACGCGCACCGCCGGCAGCGAACTGCCGCCCACGGTGACCTCGCCCACGCCGCCCACCTGCGCCAGCTTCTGCGCCACGATGGTCGACGCCAGGTCGTACAGCTTGCCCTGGGTCAGGGTATCGGAAGTGAGCGCCAGCACCAGGATGGGCGCCGACGAGGGATTGACCTTGTGGTACGTGGGATTGCTGCGCAGGCCGGTGGGCAGCAGCGAGCGCGCCGCGTTGATGGCCGCCTGCACGTCGCGCGCCGCGCCGTCGATGTCGCGGCTCAGGTCGAACTGCAGCATGATGCGCGTGGACCCCTGCGAATTGCGCGAGGTCATTTCGGTGACGCCGGCAATGCTGCCCAGCGAGCGTTCCAGCGGCGTGGCCACGCTGGACGCCATGGTTTCGGGGCTGGCCCCGGGCAGGTTGGCGGTGACCGAAATGATGGGCAGGTCGACTTCGGGCAGCGGCGCCACCGGCAGCAGCCGGAACGACAGCGCCCCCGCCAGCACCAGCCCCAGGCACAGCAAAACCGTGGCCACGGGGCGGACGATGAAGGGGGCCGACAGGTTCATGGCTGCTCCGCGGCGGGGCGCGGGCGGCCGCGGCGCGCCAGGCGGTCGAACATCAGGTAGATGACCGGCGTGGTGAACAGCGTAAGCACCTGGCTGACCAGCAGGCCGCCCACCATCACCAGGCCCAGCGGCTGGCGCAGCTCGGCCCCGGTGCCGCTCGACAGCATCAGCGGCAGCGCGCCGAAGAGCGCCGCCAGGGTGGTCATGAGAATGGGCCGGAACCGCAGCAGCGCGGCTTCATGGATGGCCTCGCGCGGCGCCAGGCCGCGCTTGCGCTCGGCCTCGAGCGCGAAGTCGATCATCATGATGGCGTTCTTTTTCACGATGCCGATCAGCAAGATGATGCCGATGATGCCGATCATGTCGAGCTCGGTGCCGCTGATCATCAGCGCCAGCAGCGCCCCCACCGCGGCGGACGGCAGCGTCGACAGGATGGTGATGGGGTGGATGTAGCTTTCGTACAGCACGCCCAGCACGATGTACATGGTGACCACCGCCGCCAGGATCAGCCACAGCGTGCTGGACAGCGAGTTCTGGAAGGCCAGCGCGGCGCCCTGGTAGCGGGTCTCGATGCTGGCCGGCATGCCGATCTGCGCTTCGGCCTCGGTAATGGCGTCGACCGCGGCCGACAGCGAGGCGCCCGGCGCCAGGTTGAACGACACCGTGGTCATGGGGAATTGATCGAGCCGGCTGATCGCCAGCAGCGTGCGCCCCTGCGAAATATGCGCCACGGCCGACAGCGGCACCAGCGCGCCGGATTCGGTGGCCAGATGGATCTGGCCCAGCGCCTCGGGCGACTGGCTGAACTGCGGCAGCACTTCCAGCACCACCCGGTATTGGTTCGATTGGGTGAAGATGGTGGAAATCAGCCGCTGGCCGAAGGCGTTGTACAGCGCCTCGTCGATGTCGGCGGCCGAAATGCCCAGGCGCGCGGCGGCGTCGCGGTCGATATCGACCCAGGTCTGCAGGCCGTCGTCTTGCAGGTCGTGCGCCACGTCGGTCAGTTCGGGCAGCTGCGACAGGCGCTCGACCAACTTGGGCGCCCATTCGGACAGCACCGCGATGTCCGGATTGGACAGCGTCATCTGGTATTGCGTGCGGCTGATGCGGTCTTCGATGGTGAGGTCTTGCACCGGCTGCATGTACACCCTGAGGCCCTGCTGCGCCGCCAGCGCGTCTTGCAGGCGCCGCGTGATGGCGGGCAGGTCGCCCTCGCGCTCGCCGTGCGGTTTCAGGGCGATCTGCATGCGGCCGGTATTCAGCGTGGCGTTGGTGCCGTCCACCCCGATGAACGACGATACCGATGCGACGTCGGGATCTTGCAGCACGATGCGCGCGGCGTCTTGCTGGCGCTGCGCCATGGCCGAGAACGACACCGAGGCCGGGGCCTGGGTGATGGCCTGGATCATGCCGCTGTCTTGCTGCGGGAAAAAGCCCTTGGGTATGGCCAGGTACAGCAGCGCCGTGAGCACGAAGGTGCCCAGCGCCACCAGCAGGGTCAGGGGCTGGTGCGCCAGCACCCATTGCAGCATGTCGTCGTAGCGGGCGATGACGCGGTCGATGAAGGCGCCGGTGGCCTGGTGGAAGCGCCCGTGGCGCTGCTCGGATTCGGGCCGCAACAGGCGCGCGCACATCATGGGCGTCAGGGTCAGCGACACCACCAGCGAAATCAGGATGGCCACCGCCAGCGTGATGGCGAATTCGCGGAACAGCCGCCCCACCACTTCGGTCATGAAGAGCAGCGGGATCAGCACCGCGATCAGCGAGAAGGTCAGCGAGATCAGGGTGAAGCCGATCTGCTCGGCGCCCTTCAGCGCCGCCTGCATGGGGGTGGCGCCCTGTTCGAGATGGCGCGCGATGTTTTCGATCATGACGATGGCGTCGTCGACCACGAAGCCCGTGGCGATGGTCAGCGCCATCAGGGTCAGGTTGTTGATGCTGAACCCCGCCAGGTACATGATGCCGAAGGTGCCGATCAGGGACAGCGGCACCACCACGCTGGGAATGAACGTGGCGGTCAGGCTGCGCAGGAACAGGAAGGTCACCATGACCACCAGCGCCACGGCCAGCATCATTTCGAACTGCACGTCGGACACCGACGCGCGGATGGTCTCGGTGCGGTCGGACACGATGCTGACGTCCAGCGTGGCCGGCAGCGCGCCTTTCAGCTGCGGCAGCATGGCGCGGATGCGGTCGACCACGTCGATGACGTTGGCGCCCGGCTGGCGCTGCACGTTCAGCAAGATGGCGGGCTGGTCGCCGGCCCAGGCAGCCTGGCGCACGTCTTCGGCGCCCTGCACGGCCTGCGCCACGTCGGACAGGCGCAGCGGCGCGTTGTTGCGGTACGCGATGATCAGGTCGTTGTAGTCGGTGGGCGTCTTGAGCTGGTCGTTGGCGTCGATGGTGGTGGAACGCTCGGGCCCGTCGAGGTTGCCCTTGGGCTGGTTGACGTTGGCGCCCACCACGGCGGTGCGCAGGTCGGCCAGCGACAGCCCGGCCGAGGCCAGCGCGCGCGGATTCACCTGGATGCGCACGGCCGGCCGCTGCCCGCCCGCCACGCTGACCAGCCCCACGCCCGGCACCTGCGACAGCTTCTGCCCCATGCGCGTGTCGACCAGGTCGCGCACCTGCGGCAGCGGCATGGTGGGCGAGGTGATCGCCAGCGTCAGCACGGGCGCGTCGGCCGGATTGACCTTGTTGTACACCGGCGGCACCGGCAGGTCGCCGGGCAGCAGGTTGGACGCCGCGTTGATGGCCGCCTGCACTTCTTGTTCGGCCACGTCCAGCGAGGTTTCCAGGCTGAATTGCAGCGTGATCACCGAGGCGCCGCCCGAGCTGGTGGACGACATCTGGTTCAGCCCCGGCATCTGCCCGAACTGGCGTTCGAGCGGCGAGGTGACCAGCGAAGTCATGACGTCGGGGCTGGCGCCCGGGTACAGCGTCACGACCTGGATAGTGGGGTAATCGACTTCGGGCAGCGCCGACACCGGCAACAGCCGATACGCGATGAAGCCCGCGATCAGGATCGCCACCATCGACAGCGTGGTGGCGACCGGCCGCAGGATGAACAGGCGCGAAGGGCTCACGGCGCGTGGGCGGCGCCGCCGCTGGTGCGTGCGGGGGCGCCCGCGTCCAGGGCGGCACCGGGCGTGGCGGGAATGACGGCGTCATCGGTAACCACGTTGACCTTGGCGCCGGTGCGCAGGCGGTCGGTGCCCTCGACGACCACGCGGTCGCCGGGCACCAGGCCCTCGTTCACGGCCACGCGGTCGCCATTGATGGCCCCCAGCTGCACCTGCCGCACTTCCACGGTGTTGTCCTGGCGCAGCAGGAACACGAAGGCGCCGGCCGAGCCCTGCTGGACCGCCGCCGTGGGAATCACGGTGGCGTCGTCGCGGGTTTGCACCAGCAGCCGCACATTGACGAACTGGTTGGGAAACAGCAGTTCGTCGGCGTTGTCGAAACGCGCCTTGAGCTTGACGGTGCCGGTGGCGACGTCGATCTGGTTGTCGATGGTTTCGAGCTGGCCGCTGGCGATGGACTTGGTGTCGGTGCGGTCGTAGGCCTGCACCGCCAGGGTGTGGCCGGCGCGCACTTGCTCGAGCACCTCGGGCAACTGGGTTTCGGGCAGCGAGAACACCACCGAGATGGGCTGGGTCTGCGTGATGACCACCAGGCCGTCGGTATCGCCCGCGGACACCAGGTTGCCCGGATCGACCCTGCGCAGGCCCAGGCGGCCTTCCAGGGGCGCCGTGATGCGGGTATAGCCGAGCTGCAGCTTGGCGTCGTCGACCGCGGCCTGGTCGATTTTCTGGGTGCCTTCGTATTGGCGCACCAGGGCGGCCTGGGTATCGAGCTGCTGGCGCGCGATGGAATCTTGCTTGAAAAGCGTCTGGTAGCGTTGCAGGTCGCGCCGCGCGTTGGCCAGCAGGGCCTGGTTCTGCTGCTGCTGGCCCTGCGCCTGGGCCAGCGCCACTTCATAGGGGCGCGGGTCGATCTGCGCCAGCAGGTCGCCGGCCTTGACGTGCTGGCCTTCGCGGAAAGCCACCTGGACCAGTTCGCCGTCGACCCGGCTGCGCACCGTGACGGTGTTGTAGGCGGTGACGGTGCCCAGGGCGCGCAGCACGATGTCGATGTTCTGCGTGCCGGCCTGGGCCACCCGCACCGGCACCGGCAGTTCCATGCCGCCCGCGCCGCCGAATCCGCGGCCGCCGCGTTGCGGCGCCTGCTGCCCGCCGGGCTTGAAAACCAGCCACGCGGCCACGGCGGCCGCCAGCAGCAACAGAATGACAACCAGCAGACGCGTGCGGCGGGGCCTGGTCGGGGCGGATTGGCTTTCGGGCATGAGGTATGGGGCGCAAGCTGCGGAAGCCGCTATTGTCCCCCAACTGCAGCCGGTTACGGCGGCGGGCCCGCGCGCCTGAAATACACCGCAACAGGAATCCGGCGCGTGCGCCTATGGGCCGGGCGGCGGCCCTAAGCGCTGCACAGTGACATCTGGAAACTGACGTCGCGCGAGACCTGCTGCGGCTTGGCGTCGCCGTCTTGGGCCGAGAACCGTATCCAGATCATGTACTTGTTGGCGCTGATCTCGGGAAAGACCCCCTGCTGCGGGTCGATCCAGACCCGCAGCAGCTGGAACAGCTTGCCCGCCAGCATCTGCTGGTAGCCGCCCTGCTCGGCCAGGATTTCGGAGCGGCGCCCCGATTCGCGCAGCAGGCGCAGGGCCATGGACACGGCCTCGTGCAGCGGCCGCAGCGGCGTCGTCCAGGATTGCAGGTCGGCGCAGCGGGCGGTTTCGGGTTTGTGCTGCCAGGCATGGTACGAAGGCATGTCGACCTGGGTGGCGCCCCCCGGCACCGCCAGCCGGCCGCGCAGGCTGACCAGCCATTCGTTTTCGCGCAGCGGCTGGCCGGCGCGGCCCTGGGCGGCCAGGCTGCCGACCGTGCGTTCCATTTCGGCCAGCATGGATTCGAGCGCGTCTTGCGCCACCCCGGGGTGGTCGCGCAGCGCCTGCAAGGCGGCGCGCTGGCGTTCGAGGTCTTGCAGGACGGAGGTCTTGATGTCGGTGCGTTCGGTGGCGTCGAGAATATCGAACAAGGTGGCGACCGCGATCTGGTGATGGCGGGGGTCGCCTTCGCGAGCGAAGTAGACCAGTCTGTCGAACAGATATTCCAGCCGGAGATAAGCGCGGACACGCTCGTTGAATGGATATTCGTAAAGAATCACGCTATGTACAGGCCTGTTGGTGCGGCCCGCGGGCCGGGTTGTCAGGAAGGCCGGCCGCGCCGGGCGGCGGCCGGTGGCGCCGCCGCCAATCGGCACCAGTGGTCGTGCAGAGCCTTTGCCCGCGCGCGCAACTGCTGGGCAGAGGTGGCGCCGTCGTTGACGATGACGTCGTCCGCTGCCGCGAGCCGGGTTGCCCGCGCGGCCTGTGCCGCCATGATACGCCGTATGGCTGGCTCCGTCAGCCCGCTGCGCGACTGCACGCGGGCGATCTGGGTGGCGGGGTCGCAATCGACCACGCAAATCCGGTCGACCCGTTCGCGCCAGCGCCCCGATTCGACCAGCAGGGGCACCACGAATACCAAGTAGGCGCCGCGCGCCGCCGCGGCCGCGCGCTGGGTGTGCAGGCCGATCAGGGGATGCAGGATGGCTTCGAGCTGCGCGCGCGCCTCGGGCTGGCGAAACACCAGGTCGCGCATCCAGGCGCGGTCGAGCGCGCCGTCGGCCGCCACGGCGGCGTCGCCGAAGGCCGCGCGGATGGCGGGCATGGCCGCGCCCGCAGGCGCCGTCAGGTCGTGCGAAATGGCATCGGTATCGACCACCGCCGCGCCCCATTCGGCCAGCATGTCGGCCACGCGGGTCTTGCCCGAGCCGATGCCGCCGGTCAGGCCGATTTTGTACATAGCCAAGCGTTCCTTTAAATCATTGCGCGCATGCCGAGCATACGCCTCATGCCGCCGCGCGTGTCAGAACCATGCCGGGCGCCCCGCGGCCAGCAGCATCGCCACGCCCGCCAGGGCCAGGTAGGGGCCGAAGGGCAGGGGCTGGCCGCGATGCGCGTGGCCGGTCAGGCGCAGGATGCCCGCGCCGGCCACGCCGGCCAGCGAGGCCACCAGCAGCAGCCCGGGCAGCGCGGCCAGGCCGAACCAGGCCCCCAGCGCTGCCAGCAGTTTGAAGTCGCCATAGCCCATGCCCTCGCGGCCGGTCAGCAGGCGAAACATGTGGAACAGCAGCCACAGGAACACGTAGCCCACCACCGCGCCCAGCACGGCCAGCGGCAGCGGCGCCAGCGCGCCGCCCAGGTTGACCAGCAGCCCCGCCCAGGCCAGCGGCAGCGTGATGGCATCGGGCAGCAGGCTGGTCTGCAGGTCGATCCAGGCCAGGGCCAGCAGGGCCGCGCACAGCGCCATGGCGCACAGCGCGATGGGCGTGGGCCCGAAACGCCAGGCGCACAGGGCGAACAGCAGGGCCGCCACGAGTTCGGTCAGCGGATAGCGCCAGCCGATGGCCGCGCCGCAGGCGCCGCAACGCCCGCGCAACAATAGCCAGCCCAGCACCGGCAGCCGCCGCCATGCGCGCACCGGCGCGGCGCAGGCCGCGCAGTGCCAGCCCGGGCGCCACAGCGTATAGGGGGCAGCGGCCGGCCCCGAGGCCGGATCCGGCGTGGCAGCGGGGCGGTAGTCTTGATATTGCTGCAGCCACTCGCGTTCCATGATGCGCGGCAGGCGGTGCGCCAGCACCGTCAGCCAGCTGCCGACCGCCAGCCCCAGCACGGCGGCCAGGGCCACGGCCCATCCAGGATCGACTGCAAAAACATGCCACATGAGGTTCTGACGGCCAACGATGAAAAGGCCCGCGCGGGACGGGTGCCGGCAGCGGCACCGGCGACGTCGCATTATTCCGGCATGCGGCAAATAGTTCAAACGGGCAGCGCGGCGCGAACGTATCGGATATGTGCATAAATGCGTAGAATCCGAGACATATCCACTACCGCCACGAACCACCATGCCCGATCCCGTGCGTACCAAGCTGCCCAGCCCCCGCTTCCTGACCCTGACCGCGGCCGTATTGGCGGGCGCCGCGCTGGTGGCGGGCTGCGCCAAGCAACGCACCCAGGGCTATTACAACCCGCCGGCGGCCAGCACGATCACCGATGCGCAGTACCAGGGCGAAGGCGCCGGCTACCGGCAAGTCGTGCGCGCGCCCTCGCAGTTGCAGATCGAACTGAAGGCCCCGCCGCCGGGCCAGGAACGCGCCAAGCCCGAAGGGTCCGCCGCCACGCAAGAAGCCTCCGAAGCCAACGCCGCCTCGGCCGCCGAAGCCGCCGGCAGCGCCTCGCCGGCCGCCCACGCGCTGGTGCCGCAGGCCCAGACCTACATGGGCACGCTGCCCTGCCTGACGCCCTCGGCGCAATGCGCCGCGCAACGCATCACCCTGACCCTGGCGCCCAACGGCCGCTGGCGCAGCCGCATCGCGTTCCTGGACAACGCCGGCAACCTGAGCAAGCCCAGCGCCGAACAGGGCTGCTGGGACGCCACCCCCGAACGCCCGCCGCGCGTGCTGCTGGCCGACGCCGACGGCAATCCCCGCGTCGAATTCGTGGTGGCGGCCAACAACGTGCTGCGCGTGAAATCCGTGCTGGGCAAATCGCCCAACCTGAACTACAGCCTGACCCGCCAGCCCGATCTCGACGCCATCGACGAACTGTCCGGCCAGCCGGCGCCCAAGTGTCTGTAGTGAAAGTCCCACCCCCGAAGCGCTGCGCGCTTCGCCTGATGCCCGGTGATGCAGTTGCCTGACTCCCTGGCGATACCAGGTGTCTGACTCCCGAAGGGTGTCAGACACCGAAGCCCGCCTGGACTCTCTGCACACACCGGTGTCCGACACCCTTCGGGAGTCAGACACCTGGCAGCCCCCCACCCTCGCGTTTCCCCCATGGCGGCATGTGCCATCCGCCCGCTATACTCGCCGCGCACCATAAAAAACGTTACGCCATACCAAGATACCCGGGCTGACGCAGCTCACCGCCAGGCTCCGTATCGGGTTGTCGTTCGACAGACGATCCATGCGCTCCTTTCCGGCCCGCTGCCTGCGCGCCCTACGCTATCTGCTGCCCTGCCTGGCCTGGCTGGCCTGCCAGGGCGCCATCGCCGCGCCGCCGGCCCCCAGCCTGGCCGAATGCCGCGGCATCAAAGACCTGGCCTTCGTCGCCCACCTGGATGACGACCTGCTGTTCATGAATCCCGACATTGCCTCGAACATCGAGGCCGGGGGCTGCGTGCAGGTGGTGTACCTGACGGCCAGCGACGCGGGCGAAGGCGAACACTACATGCTGGGCCGCGAACGCGGCGTGCGCGCGGCCTATGCCTACATGGCCAGGCAGCCCGACCTGTGGAAAGAAGACACGGCGCTGGTGGGCCCCTACCATATCGCCCGCTTCACGCTGCAGGGCAACCCGCACGTGCAGCTGTGGCACATGCGCCTGAAAGACCCCTGGCTGGGCCAGGGCTGGGGCAGCCTGACCCCGCTGAGCCAGGCCGAGTCGGTGCCCGGCACGACCGCCGGCACGCTGGGCCCGTACGCCGACGTCTACGGCCGCGCCGACCTGGTGCGCACGCTGGCCGCCATCATCAAGCACTACGGCCCCACCACGGTGCGCCACCTGGACGACACGATCAACGTGCCCTACACCAAGCTGTGCTGGCGCTGCGCCGGCCACGGCCACCCCGACCACATCGCCAGCGCGCGGCTGGTGCGCGAAGCCATCGCGCGGGCCCCGGGCAATTACGCCGAGACCGGCTACATCGATTACCCCAGCCAGGAACGCGAGACCAACCTGGCCGAGGCCGAGATCGCCAGCAAGTCGCAGATCTTCCGGCAGTACGCCTGGAACGACTACCACTACTGCAAGGGCCCCGAGGGCTGCCAGGAACCGGCCGGCCCGGCCGCGGCCTGGGTGCAGCGCTCGTACTATGTATCGCGCCACGACGTGGCCCCGGAACTGTTCGCCGACCCGCAGGGCGGCCTGATGGTGTTCGCGGCCGGCGAAGCCAACGACGCGGTCAACATGTGGGATGCCCGCGACCGCCGCTGGAACACCCTGGGCGGCCGCACCGCCGGGCCGCTGGTCTCGTTCGCCTATCCCGATTCCACGGTGGGCATCGTGGCCCGCGACACGCTGGGCGGCCTGTGGATCAACAAGCAGAACCTGGACGGCAGCTGGAAGGGCTGGCAGGCCATGGCCGGCGTGCGGGCCGCCCGGCCGCCGGCGGTGGCGCCGCGCGGCGACGCGGCCGTCGTGGCCATGGGCAACGACGGCCTGTACCACTGGGCCGCCCTGAAAGGCCTGGACAGCGGCTGGACGCCCTGGCAGGCCCTGCCGCT
Source organism: Bordetella petrii (assembly GCA_017745595.1). Classification (GTDB taxonomy): domain Bacteria; phylum Pseudomonadota; class Gammaproteobacteria; order Burkholderiales; family Burkholderiaceae_B; genus Bordetella_A; species Bordetella_A petrii_C. The sequence goes on along the minus strand of WMBV01000039.1, from coordinate 28,415 downwards.
GCTGCCCGGCGCCATGGGCAACGCCGCCATCGCCAAAGACGCGGGCAACCGCTATTGGGCCTTCGCCATCGACCAGGACGGCCAGCTGTTCGCCACCTGGCAGCGCAGCGCGCAGGACGACGCCGCCTGGGCCCCGTGGCAGCGCGTGCCCGCGCCCCGCTGCGGTGGCGGCCTGGCCGCCATACGCAACGCGCAAGGCCTGATCGAAGTGTATTTGCGCGCCCACGACACCCGGCACCTGCTGCGCATCGCGCAAGACGCCGCCATTGCGCCGGCCGACGCGGCCGCGCGCACCCAGCGCTGGACGCCCGCCACCGACCTGGGCATCGAATACGTGGGCAAGCCGGCCATCGGCGCGGACCAGAACGGCGCAGTCGCGGTGGCGGTGCTGGAACGCCCGGGCGGGCCGCTATGGCTGGTGGAAGGCGGCCGGCCGGCCAAGCTGGAAGCCCACGCGGCCTCGCTGCCCGCCATGCGCTTTCTGCACGGCACCCTGTATGTCGTGGCGCGCAGCGCCGGCCAGTTGCAGACCTATCAGGTGCTGGCGCGCAACAACGGCATCTGGAGCAGCGCGTCGCTGCTGGACGAACTGCCGCTGAATGGCGGCGGGCCGTTCGGCCTGCGCGTGAAAAACGCCGGCGTGCTGGCCGCCACCGCCGTCAAGCCCGGGCCCGCCGGCGGGCGATAGGTAATCGACAGGTGTCTGACTCCCGCAGGGTGTCGGACACCGTTCTCTTTGGGCAACTGCGAGCACGTCGGTGTCTGACACCCTGCGGGAGTCAGACACCTGCCGCCTGCCGCCTGCCGGCCTGCCGCGCGCCCAGCGTCGCCCACGCGGGTGTCCGGCTAGCGTCGAAACCCGGGGCCGGCGCCGTGGCGGCACAGGTGGCACGCCAGTTCCAGCGCGTTGCGCACGCCCAGCTTGCGGAAGATGCGCGCGCGGTGCGCTTCGGCCGTGCGCAGCGAGATGCCGAGTTCGATGGCGACGACCTTGTTGGGCTTGCCCGCCGCCAGATACGACACGATCTGCTGTTCGCGGGGGGTGAGCCGGCCCGTGACTGCGCCGCCCGGCGACTGGGGGGAATCCTGCATGGAAGGCTCTCTTGCATTATCGGATTGCAAGGCAGTCTGCCAGGGCCACCCGGGTCCCAGAAGCTGTCAGACCTGACAGGACATTTTGCGCCGGGCCGGCGCGCCGCGCGCCCTACAGTTCGAGATTGTCGATCAGCCGGGTGGCGCCCAGCTTGGCGGCCGCCAGGGCGACCAGGGGCTCGCCGGCGGCCAGGTCGCCGGACTGCGGCGCCTGCAGGTCGCGCTGGCGGCGCAGCGCCAGGTAGTCGACCTGCCAGCCGCGCGCGGACAGCGCTTGCGCGGCCTCGCGCTCGATGGCGGCCACGTCGCGCTCGCCGGCCGCCACGCGCTGGCGCATCGATTGCAGGGCCTGGTACAGCGCGGGCGCCTCGGCCCGTTCTTCGGGCGACAGATAGCGGTTGCGCGAAGACAGCGCCAGGCCGTCGTCGGCGCGCACGGTTTCGTGTGCCACGATATCGACCGGCAACTGGAACTGGCGGCACATATTGCGCACGATCATCAGCTGTTGGTAGTCTTTCTTGCCGAACACCGCCACGCGCGGCTGCACGCACGACAGCAGCTTCAGCACCACCGTGCTGACGCCGCCGAAAAAGCCCGGGCGGAACTCGCCTTCGAGAATGTCGCCCAGGTCGTCGGGCGGCTGCACGCGGTAATTCTGCGGCTCGGGGTACATCTCGCGCTCGTCGGGCGCGAACAGCACGTAGACGTCGCGCGCGGCTTCCAGCTTGGCGATGTCGTCGCGCAAGGTGCGCGGATAGCGGTCGAAGTCTTCGTTGGGGCCGAACTGCAGGCGGTTGACGAAAATGCTGGCCACCACCGGATCGCCATGCTGGCGCGCCAGCTTCATCAGGGCCAGGTGGCCTTCGTGCAGATTGCCCATGGTGGGCACGAACGACGCGCGGTTCTGGCCGCGCAGGTGGTCGCGCAATTCCTGAATCGTGTGGACGACTTTCAAGGGGGTCTCCGGGTACGGTGGGCGGCCGCGGCCTTCAGGCGGCGGCGGCGACGCTGGTATAGGCCAGGCGCACGTAGATGGGCGCGTAGGGTTCGGCCTGGGTGATGTCCAGCAGCGACTCGCGCGCCAATTCAAGCATGGCGATGAAATGTACCACCACCACCGCCACCGGCGCGCCTTCGCGGACGCGTTCCATGAACAGCTCGCCGAATTCCATGAAGCGCACGTCGTTCAGGCGGCGCAGGATGTGCGTCATGTGGTCGCGCACCGACAGTTGTTCGCGCGTGATGTGGTGATGCTGGTTCAGCTTGGCGCGCTTGAGGATGTCGGCCCACGCGGCGCGCAGGTCGTCGACGCTGACGTCGGGCAGCATGCGTTCGGTGCGGATGTCGGCCACGGCCTGGGCGCGGTTGAAGTCGCGGCCCAGCTGCGGCAAGGCATCGAGCTTCTGCGCGGCCAGCTTCATTTGCTCGTATTCGAGCAGGCGCCGCACCAGTTCGGCGCGCGGGTCTTCGGGTTCTTCGCCGGTGTCGGTTTTCTTGACCGGCAGCAACATGCGCGACTTGATCTCGATCAGCATGGCCGCCATCAGCAGGTATTCGGCCGCCAGTTCGAGATTGTGCAACCGTATCTGTTCGACGTACGACAGATACTGCCGCGTGACATCCGCCATGGGGATGTCGAGCACGTTGAAATTCTGCTTGCGGATCAGGTACAGCAGCAGGTCGAGCGGGCCCTCGAAGGTTTCCAGGAAGACTTCCAGCGCATCGGGCGGGATATACAGGTCGGTGGGCAGCTGGAACAGCGGCTCGCCGTACAGGCGCGCGAACGCGACGCTGTCGACCACGTCGGGCGTGCTGTCGACCGGGGGTTCCACCAGGGCAGCCAGGGCTTCGCCCGAAACAGGGGAATTCGAAGGCATTGTGCCGCTTGTACCTATCAGTTTTCCGTTGCGCTGCGCATCATGCGCGGCGCATGCAACAAACGTGGCTGGATCGGGGACGCCGCGGAGCCGGCTTTGCCGGTCCGCCAGCGTCGCCCCCTTGAGGGGGAAGCGCGCAGCGCTTCGGGGGTGGGTTCAATTCAGTCGGCCTGATACACGTACGGCTTTTGCGGTACGCGCCCTGCCCGGAAACCTTCGAGCAGTTCGGTGTTCTGCTGCTTGTCCCACAGGCGGGCCCGGCCTTCGCGCTGGCGCTGCTCCACGTCGGGATGCGACGCCTTGTACGTCTTCAAGAAGCGGGTGATGTCGGATTCGTAATTGCTTGCCATGGCGCCGATATAAGCAGGTTGCAGATCAGCCAAGTTTACTTCAGCCCGGCCCGGCCGTCGGCGTTACAATCGGGGCGCTCCCAGTCCTTCGTCCGACATGCCTGCCGAATCCGCCAGTCCTTCCTCATCTTCTCCCCAAAATCCGGATATCGCCCGCGCGGCACGGATGATCCCCTTCATCGTCGGGTGCGCGCTGTTCATGCAAATGCTCGACTCCACCGTGGTGGCCACGGCCCTGCCCGTCATGGCCCAGGCGCTGGACTCGACCGCGGTGCGGCTGAACGTCGCCATTACCTCGTACCTGCTGGCCGTGGCCGTGTTCGTGCCGATCAGCGGCTGGGCCGCCGACCGCTACGGCGCGCGGCGCGTGTTCATGGCGGCCATCGCGCTGTTCACGCTCAGTTCGGTGGCCTGCGCGCTGTCGCAGAACCTGACCCACCTGGTGCTGGCCCGCATCGCCCAGGGCATCGCGGGGGCCATGATGGTGCCCGTGGGCCGCATCATCCTGCTGCGCGTGGTGCCCAAGCAAGACCTGCTCAAGGCCATGTCGTTCCTGTCCATCCCGGCCCTGCTCGGGCCGGTGATCGGCCCGCCGCTGGGCGGCTTCATGGTCACATACATGACCTGGCACTGGATCTTCCTGATCAATATCCCTATCGGTATAATGGGTATTATGCTGGTGCGGCGCTATGTGCCCGAGATCCGCGAGGCCTCGACGCCCGGCCTGGATTGGCCGGGCTTCCTGCTCAGCGCCATCTGCCTGGCCTCTCTGGTCAGCGCCTTCGAGGCCCTGGGGCACAGCCTGATCCCGCCGGTGGCGGTGGGCGGCCTGGCCGCGGTGGGCCTGCTCTGCGGCGTGCTGTATGTGTGGCATGCCAAGCGCGCCGCGCATCCCATTCTCGACCTGACGCTGCTGCGCGAACCCACCTTCGCCATCTCGGTGCTGGGCGGCAACCTGTGCCGCTTCGCGGTGGGGGCCATGCCGTTCCTGCTGGCCGTACAGCTGCAGCTCGGCTTCGGGCTGACGCCGTTCTCGGCGGGCATGATCACGTTTTCCAGCGCGGCCGGCGCGCTGCTGATGAAATTCGTGGCCACACCCATCGTGCTGCGCTACGGCTTCCGGCGCGTGCTGACCATGAACGCCATCCTGACCGGCGTGTTCGTCATCGCCTGCGCGGGCTTCACGGCCGGCACGCCGGCCTGGCTGATGATCGCTGTTTTGCTGGCGGGCGGTTTTTTCCGTTCGCTGCAATTTACCGGCGTCAATACGCTAACCTATGCCGACATCCCCCCCGAGCGCATGAGCAGTGCCAGCAGCTTCTCGGCCATGGCCCAGCAACTGGGCATCAGCCTGGGCGTGGGCGTCGCGGCGGTCACGCTCAACATCAGCATGGCCGTGCGCGATGCCGAGCACGTTTCCACCAGCGACGCGATGGTGGCGTTCCTGGTGATCGGCGGCCTGTGCATGGTATCGACCCTGTCGTTCCGGCGGCTGTCTCCCGCCGCCGGGGCCCAACTGCAAGGCTAACCAGCAGGTACACCGTGACGAAATCGTACATTCTGGCCCTGGATCAAGGCACCACCAGTTCGCGCGCCATCGTCTTCGACCGCCAGGGCCAGGCCCGCGGCATGGGCCAGCGCGAGTTCCGCCAGTATTATCCGCAGCCCGGCTGGGTCGAGCACGACGCGGCCGAGATCTGGCAAAGCCAGCTCGACGTGGCCCGCGAAGCCTTGCGCAACGCCGGCGCCAGCGCCGCCGACATCGCCGCCATCGGCATCACCAACCAGCGCGAAACCACCCTGATCTGGGACCGCGCCACCGGCCGGCCGCTGGCCCATGCCCTGGTCTGGCAAGACCGCCGCACCGCGCCGATGTGCGACGAATTGCGCCGGCAAGGTCACGACCGCCTGCTGCAGGCGCGCACCGGGCTGGTGCTGGACGCGTATTTCTCGGGCACCAAGCTGGCCTGGCTGCTGGACCACGTGCCCGGCGCGCGCCAGGCGGCGCAACGCGGCGAACTGGCCTTCGGCACCATCGACACCTGGCTGGTGTGGCAGCTGACCGGCGGCCAGGTGCACAGCACCGACCCCAGCAATGCGTCGCGCACGCTGCTGTACGACATCCACACGCACGACTGGAACGACGAGATCCTGGCGCTGCTCGACATCCCGCGCAGCGTGCTGCCGTCGGTGGCTCCCAGCAGCGCCGAGGTGGGCCGCGCCCTGCCCGAATGGTTCGGCGGGCCCATCCCCATTGCCGGCATCGCGGGCGACCAGCAGGCCGCCACCTTCGGCCAGGCCTGCTTCAAGCCCGGCATGGCCAAGAACACCTACGGCACCGGCTGCTTCATGCTGATGAACGTGGGCGACGCGCCCGTGGCGTCGCACAACAACCTGCTGTCCACCATCGGATGGGGCCTGCCCGACGCGGGCGCCGGCCCGGCCGGGCGCTCGACCTACATGCTGGAAGGCGGCGTATTCATGGCCGGCGCGGCGGTGCAGTGGCTGCGCGACGGCCTGGGCATCATCCAGCGTTCCGACCAGGTCGAAGCACTGGCCGCCAGCGTGGCCGGCACCGACGACGTCTTCCTGGTGCCGGCCTTCGCCGGCCTGGGCGCGCCGCACTGGGACCCTTACGCGCGCGGCACGCTGGTGGGGCTGACGCGCGGCACGACCCGCGCGCACGTGGCCCGCGCCACACTGGAATCGATCGCGCTGCAAAGCGCCGAGCTGCTTACCTGCATGAACGCCGACAGCGGCATCGACCTGTCCGAGCTGCGCGTCGACGGCGGCGCGGCGCGCAACGACTTGCTGATGCAGATGCAGGCCGACCTGCTGGGCGTGCCGGTGGTGCGCCCGCGCATCGCCGAATCCACGGCGCGCGGCGCGGCCGGCCTGGCCGGGCTGGCGGTAGGGTTCTGGACGGGCCTGGACGAATTCGCCGCGCAATGGGAAGCCGAGCATCGCTTCGAACCAACCTGGACAGCCGACCAGCGCACCGCGCGCCTGGCCCGCTGGCGCCAGGCCGTCGAACACGCCAAGGGCTGGGCCCGCCCGGAATCCGCGTGAAGATCGTGCCGCGGGTGTCAGGCTCCCCGTTTCGTCGGTGTCTGACACCCTGCGGGAGTCAGACACCTGCATAGGCCATTAGTACCTGTGCCACAGGTGTCAGGCTCCGCAGGTGCCTGACACCGCTGTGCGCCGGCGGTCCAGCCGTCGGTGTCTGACACCCTGCGGGAGTCAGACACCTGGGTCCACCTGCGTCCCGCAGTCAGCCCCTGCGTCGAGCGCCCCGGGCGCCGCGCTACCCCACGACCGAATCGCGTTCCAGGTCGTACAGATCGGGATCCTGCTCGAGCAGCAGGTCTTCGAAGGCGTCGGCGCCGTGTTCCCGCAGGTAGGCCAGTTCTTCGTCGCCGATGGGAAAGCCTTGCAGCCAGTTGACGATGCAGCCGTCGAGTTCCAGGCGGCGGAATTCGCCGTCTTGCCACGAGAACGGCACGCACAGGTATAGATGCGGCACGCTGGCCTGCGGGTAGTATTCGCCCACGCAGCCGGGCAGCACGCTGCCGGGCGTTACCGCATGGCCGTCGCGCATCAGGCCGAAGGCGGCCGTGCTCAGGATGTTGCCCCACAGGTCCTGTTCTTGCGGCGCCTCGGCGCATAGCTCGACCCGCGTGGCCAGCGGATCGCCGTCGTCGTGGCGCAGCTCGGTCTCGAACAGGCCCAGCGTGGAATACGAAATCAGGCCATCGTCGGGGCTGTCGTCGACTTCGAGAATATCGATCGACAGCGCGATCTCGTCGTGATGGTAGGCATGCACCACCGGCGTGCCGTCGAACACCGCCAGCGCGTGGCGCGCCACGGCCTTGCGTTGCGGCGAGACAGAAGAAGAAGAAGGATCAGAAGCCAAAGTAGTCGTCCGTTTTCAGTTCGCCCTGGTGGCCGCGGTTGGATCTGGGCAGTTCGGGCCGGTAGTGCGAGGGTTCATTGTATTCATCAAGAAACTGCTTGCGATCGATATTCCGCTCGGTCGCGCTCTTGACGTGCTTGCGGTGCTCGTAGCCCGGCTTGTGGCCCATGTCCCACGGCTCGTCCTTTTTCATGACCTTCTTGGACACCGGATCGCGTACCTTGCCGTCTTTGCCTTTGGCGGCATCCCAGGCCTTGTCGCGCACCCCCTTGCGGAACTTGCCGCGCTGGTAGCGCGGATCGGCCGGATTCCGCTTGCCCGGCCCGGCCGACTTGCCGCCCTGCCCCGCGGGCCGCGCCGGGCCCGGCTTCGGCGAGGCGGCGGATTTCGGCGACGCGGCCGACTTGGGCGTCCCGCCCGCCTTGCCGGACTTGCCCGAGCGCGTGGCCAGCCGGCCCGTCTTCACGCCGCGCCCCGCCTTGCCGCCTTTGGCGGCCGACGCGGCGCGGCCGGCCCCGCCGCCCCCGCCCAGCAACACCACTTTCAACTGGCTGGGCACCGCGCGGATGCCCATCGTATTGATGGTGTTCTGGATGGTCAGGCAGGTCAGGCGCGTGGCCGGAATGCAGCCGAACAGCACATTGGGCACGCACGTCACCCGGCGCGCCTGCGACATGACGGTCTGCGACACCAGCCCCAGCGCCAGGCCGGCATTGTCGCCGTTGGTCATGGGAATCGTGGTCAGCAGATTGTGCGCCGGCATCATCATCAGCAGCGTGTTCCACACATTGGGAATCGCCATCGGCCCTATCGCGAAATTGGGATAGGGAATCGGCAGCAATGCGGGCGGCGTCTTGCAGATGTCGGGAAAGGCCAGGTCCATTCCCATGAGCTGGCAGTCAGCGAACACGCGGTTTCCTTTGTTCCGTCAGCGCTCGCGCGCCGGTGTCCAGGCGCCGCCGCGCCGGGCCGACCACAGCTCGGCTTCGTACAGGGCGGGATCGTTGTCCAGAATGCCCTCGCGCGCGCTCCAGCGCGCGCCGTCGGTCAGGGCGCGATGCAGCTGGGTGCGCAGGAACTGCGCGTGCCGCAAATCGGCATCGCGCAGGTCGGCATACGAGAAATCGGCGTACACCAGCCGCGCGCCGTCGAAACGCGTGGCGGCGCAGCGGGCGCGATGCAGCACGGCCTGGGTGAGATCGGCGCCGCTCAGCACGGCGCCGTCCAGGCACGCGTCGGGCCATACGCTTTGCTCGAACGACGCGCCGGTGGCATCGGCCCGCGTCAGGTCGGCCTGCACGAACAAGGCGCGGGCCGCGCGCGCGCCGGCCAGGCGCGCGCCGCGCAGCGAGGCACCCTTGAAATTGGCCTGCGCCAGCTGGGCATCGGCCAGATCGCAGCCGTCCATGCGCGCGTCGATGAACTGGCAGCCTTCCAGCACCTGGCCCGCCAGCACCAGGCCGGTCAGGTCGCTTTCTATGAAGACGGTTTTATCGAGCGCGGCGCCGGCCAGGCGGGTGCCGCGCAGATCGGCGCGCACGAACGTCACTTTTGCCATCCGGGCCTGCGCATAGCTGGCCCCCGCCAGCCCGCATTCGGCATACGAGCCTTCGTGCAGCGCCGCGCTGTCGAACCGCGCGTCTGCCAGCGCCGTCTGTGTGAAATGGCAGGACTTCAGCGCGGTGCCGCTGAAATCGATGCGCGGCGCGCGGCATTCGACGAACGCGGTGTCGGCGGACACGGCCTGGCGGAAATCCGCCTGTTCCAGCTCGCAGCGGAAGAACGCGCAGTCGCTGACGTCGGCGCCGCGCCAGTCCGTCCGGCTCATGCGGCACTCGCTGAAGCGGCTGTCGCGCAGGTCGGCGCCGGCCAGGATGGCGCCGCTCAGATCGCAACGGTGCAGCACCGCGCCGGCCAGGTCCAGGCCGGCCAGCGCCAGGCCGCGCAGGTCCGCGTCCGCCAGTACCTCGCCGCCCTTGATGCGCGCGCGCAGCGTCGCGGGCGTCATCGCGCGCCCGCCCGCGCGGCGGGGCGGGTATTGGCCAGGTGCACGTAGGCCCCGCGCGTGTCGGTGGTGTCGTCCAGCCGCGCCTGCGCCAGATCGGCGCGGAACAGATTGGCTGCCCGCAGGTCCGCGCCGGCCAGGTCGGCCTTGTGCAGCAGCGCGGTCTTCAGGTCGGCGCCGGAAAAATCCGCGCCGCTCAACTGGGTGCGAATGAACAGCGATTCGTCGCCGCTGGCGCCGGCGAAGCAGGCGTCCCGCAGGTCGGCTCCCGACAGGTCGCAGCGCTGCAGCCGCGCCCCGGTGAAGTCGGCGCCGGCCAGGCCGATGTCGCGCAGGCTGGATTCGAGCAGGGCGGCGTCCGCGAACACCGCGTCGTCCAGGTCGGTCAGCACGACGCAGCACGTGGTCAGGTGCGCGCGCGTCCAGTCGATGGGGCCGGCGCATTCCGCCTGCACCCACGAACAGCGCAGCAGTTGCGCGCCATGAAAGGCCACGCCGTCCAGCGCGCACTCCACCCAGGTCACGCGCGCCATCCGCGCATCGGTGAACGCCAGGTTCTCCAGGCGCGTTTGCTGCCAGAAGGTCACCGTGTCCAGCACCGCGCCGTCGAAGCGGCAGTCGGCCAACTGTGCGCCGGGCACGTGGCAGTCCCGCATTTCCAGGCCGGCGAAATTGCAGCGCGCCAGGCGGATGCCGGCCAGCTCGCACTGGACGATGCGGGCCCCGGACAGATCGGTGTCCGCCAGGGCCGCGCCGCCCAGGTTGGCATGGTCCAGCCGCGCCCCGCGCCACGAGCCGCGCTCGGCCCGCACGCGCGCCAGCACCGCCTGGCTCAGGTCCGCGCCGTCCAGGCGCGCGTCCGACAGGTCGGCGCATTCGAACCAGGTGCCGACGCAGCGCGCGCCGCTCAGGTCCAGCCCGGACAGGTCGGCGCCCGTCAGGTCCAGCCCCGACAGGTCGCGGCTGCCCGCCATCAGGGCCTGGACCCGGCGCCGCAAACGCGCCCCGCGGGCCGGCCGCGCCGCTTCGGCCGGCGGCTGCAGGTGCGCGCCGCGCAGGTACATGCCGCGCAACTGTTCGTCCGCATGAGACAGCATGGCGCGCATCGACGCGCCGTCCAGCGCGGCCGCGCCGGCGCCCGGCCGCTGTCCCGCAGCCAGGTCCTGCAGGGCGGCCATCCCCGGCTGCGCGCGCAGCGTGGGCGGGCCGCCCGGCCCCGCGGCCTGCGCGCCATCGAACAGGCTTTCCGGGGTCATGCCGGCCGGCATACTGCCCGCCTCGGCCGCCAGCTGCCGCGCCATCTGGCGGCGGGCATGCAGCATGTCGATGCGCGCCTCTTCGGCGGCATGGCGCGCCTGCCTGGCCAGACCGGGCAGCTCTTGCAGCGCGGGCGCCACGAATTCGGGCGGCTCGGGCACATCGAAGGCGGCCGCGTCCAGCCCCGCCGCGCGCGCTTCATCGCGCATGCGCGCGCGCATCGACATCGCGCGCGCCCGCTGGTTGCGGTTCAGCGGGCCGCTCATGGGATTCCATTCTTCCAGCGCCGCCCAGGGACCCAGCGACGCGGCGGGCAGCAGCTCATCGTCCAGCAGCACGTGCAGCGGGCCGTAGTCGGGGTCCAGCCGGCTGGCCAGCACCGTTTCGTAATGCGACACGGGCCGCATGGCATCGGGCGTATCCAGGGCCGGCATCAGCAAGTCCACATCGGCGCCGTCGTCTTCGTCGATGTCGACCGCGCCCTGGTAGATCAGCACCACGCGGTCGCGGTCCGGAAAGAACCAGGCCGTGGTCAGGCGCAGCGCGGCCTGCTCCAGCGCCCGGGCGCCGGCGCGGCGCAGGAAGCAGCGCGCCCGCCAGTCCGGCAGCACGCCGCTCAGGCAGGCCTGGCGCGGATGCATGTTCCAGATCTCGTAGTCGGTGCCGGGCGCCAGTTCGGGCCGGCCGGGCCACCATTGATCGGGCGGCGCGGCATTGAAAAAATGCGGGTCCAGGGTGTCCAGGAAGCCGGGAAAGCCGTCATCCAGCCAGCTGTCGTGATAGTCGCCCGCGCGGCGGAAGCGGCGCGGCCACATGGGCGACAGCGGGCCCAGGCCCGCCGGCTCGGGGCGCTGGTCGGGCCGCGCGATGCGGCCTTCCAGCGGCTCGATGTTGGGCAGGCGGCGGGTGCGCACGCCGTTGATGATCTCTTCATCGGCCCCGCGCCCATGCGGATTGTCGGGATACGACGGGCCGCCGTACGCGTGGCGCCAATCCAGCGGCATGGCCTCGTAGGGCCGCGGCTCGGTCGCCCGGCCATCCAGCCAATAGCGGTCGCCCAGCACCATCAGGCTTTTCTGCAGGTCGCCCACCCTGGCCCGCGCCACGCACGCCGTGCGTTCGGACTGGTGGGCGGTATAGACGCTGCCGCTGACCAGGAATTCGGCGCAGGGCTTGGGCACGCCCAGGTCCAGCACGCCGTCATCGCCCAGCGCCTCGCCGGCCAGGGTCCAGAGGTCGGCCTCGGGTTGCAGCAGATGCGGGCCGCCCAGGCTGGACAGGGCCAGCACGCTCAGCCCCAGCCGCGAACGGCGCCGCATCGTATAGGGCCGGCTCATCACGCCCAGGCGCAGCGGTTTGACGATTTTCATTTCAGGCCCGGCCCGGCATGGCTATTTGCCGCGCCAGGCAGCGGGAATCTCAGTGGGGGTCAGCGCGCGATCGACGGCGATGCGCTCGGGATGCCGGCGGTCGTAGCGCACGTGCACCGTCTGGCCGGGCATGAAGCCGGCCAGCAGCTCGTGATCGACGTACAGGCGCAGCGCGGCCCGCTGTTCGTGGCCCTGCGCATCGGCGTAGCCCAGGTCCAGCTTGACCGGCGCGGCGAACGGGCGGCCGCCGGGCTGGCGCTGCAGGGCCAGCACCCGCGCCATGGCGGGCTGGCCGGACTGCGCGAGCTGCGCGGCCAGCCGGCGCTCTTGTTCGAAGGGACGCGCGTTGTCGCGCACGATCATCGCCACGAACACGACGAACAACAGCGTGGCGATCGTGCCGGCCACCCACCATGCCACCGGGCTCATGGCGCGGCCGTCACGGAAAGATGTTGGCGACGCGCGAGATAATGCCCGCCACCCCGCTCTTGATCTGCACGCCGATGCCCTTGATCTGCGTGGCGGCCCCGCCGAACTCGAAGCCCTGGTCGCCGTTCTTGAAGGCGGCCAGGTCCAGTTTCACGGTAGACCACTGCGAATTGATGCCGGCATACACCTGCTGGCGCACGCCCCACAGGTCGGCCGCGGCGCCCACCACCGTGGCGCGCGCCGGCGTGCCGCGCAAGTAGCTGTCGGCCCAGAATGCCTGCTTGGCGCCGCTGACCGTCCAGCTGGGCGTATTGACCGTCATGCTGGTGTCGGCATTCACCGTCAGCGGCTCGGTAACGGTCTTGGTATACGTGCCCGTGACCGTATGCGTCACCGCGCCGGTAATGGTCGAATCCTGCGTGCCCGTCAGGTCGTGGACATGGGTCGCCGTGATGGTCTCGGTAAGAGTGGCGCCCGTGATGGTCTGGGTGACGCTGCCCTCGATGGTTTCCTCGACGTCGCCCGTCACGTGGCGTTTTTCGCCGGTATTGAGGGTTTCGTCGAATAAGCCGGTGATATTGCGCACCTCGCCGTTGGCGGCCACGGTGGTATTGAGCCCCTGGTCGAAGTTTTCCTGCATCAGGCCATCGGTGACATGGACCGTGCGCTGGTTTTTGACGGTATAGGTTTCGCCGCCATCGACATTCACGCTGCGGTCGCTGTCGACCTGCAACGTGTCGGTGCCGTGCACGGTAATGTCGCGGTTGCCGCCGCCCAGCGCGCCGATCACGGTCGTGTCGTTGGAACCGATGGTGGTGCCGCGGGTGCCGTCGGTGCTGTGCGTCTCGTTGCCCTCGACCTCGGAATTCAGATCGCGTTCGGCGTGCAGCCATACCAGCTCGCCGCCGGGCTTGTCCTCGAACATCAGCGCGTTGGCGTTGCCGGGCGTGCCGTCGCGCGAACGGCTCAAGAATCCGCTTTGCGTGGCGTTGCCGGGCAGCTCCCAGGGCGGCATGTTGCTGGCGTTGTAGACGCGGCCGATCACGATGGGCCGGTCGGGATGTCCGCCGATGAAATCGACGATCACTTCGTCATCGACGCGCGGCAACTGAATGCCGCCGAAGCCGCCGCCCGCCCAGGGGCTGGACACCCGCACCCAGCACGAGCTGTTCTCGTTTTTCTGGCCGTAGCGGTCCCAATGGAATTGCACCTTGATGCGGCCGTAGCTGTCGGTCCAGATCTGCTCGCCCGCCTTGCCCACCACGCGGGCGGTCTGCGGGCCATGCGTATGCGGCACGGGCGTGACGCGCGGCGCGCGGAACGGGGTGGCCGAGGGCAGCACGGTGAAGCCCACGTCGAATACCGCCTGCTCCAGTCCGCTGGCCTCGCCCGCTTCCTGAATGCGGTAGTGCGCCGACAGGATCAGGTATTCGCGGTTTTCGGCCTGGCGCGGGTGGTTGCGCAGCGTGTACAGATAACCGGGCGCCAGGCCGCGCACGTTGCAGCTGCCGTTGATCTGTTCCTGGCGGCACTGCAGTTCCTCGAGCCGCACGCGCGTGTAGCGTTCGGCGTCGGCCGGGTCGGTGTAGCCGCCCTGCCATTCGTACATTTCCAGGTCGCCGTGGTCATAGCCGCCGGGATTGTTGCGGCGCGCCTGCAGGTCGGCGCCGGGGGTCTTGAAGTGGTAGTCCGAAGTGGCGAACGCCCCGGGCGTGATCTGTTCGGCGATTTCCCAGCTGGCGATGTATTCCTGCTGCGGCACGGCCACGCGGTCGGGGCCGTAGTACGGAATGGTGGCGTAGCCGGGGCAGGTTTCGTGCTGGGTCACGTCGTCGGTCAGCACCAGCGTGTGCCGGTCGGCGTCGTGGCGGAACCAGTAGTAAATGCCTTCGTGCTCCATCAGTCGGCTGATGAACGCGAAATCGGTTTCCTGGTACTGCACGCAGTATTCCCAGTTGCGGTAGCTGCCCGCCAGCTTGTACTCGACCGGAAACGGATATTCGGCCAGCACCTCGCGGATAACGTCGGGCACGCTCTGGTTCTGGAAAATCTTGCTGTCCGAGGTCTGGGTCAGGTACCACAGCCAGGGCCGCACGGTGGCGCGATAGCGGTACAGGCGCGAAGTGGGCCCTTCGCGGCCCGCCAGCTTGCAGCGGGTGATGTGGCCGTTCAGGTGCCGGATGCCGCCCGCGGCCTCGATGTCCAGGGTAAGCGGCTTGCCCAGCAGCTGCTTCATGTCGAGCGAATAAGACGGCGACACCAGGTCGACGTCCAGCTCGAACAGCTGCGACAGCGCCTCGTGGCCCACCATGCCGCGAAACGCCATCATGTCGCCGGGCAGCGGAGTCCGGGCAATGACGGTGCGGCGCTGAAGCGAAATGACGTTATCCATGTCCGTGGTCCCAGGCGGCGCAATGCCGCGCGTCGCGAGGCCCTGTCGAGCCACGGGGACGATGCTAGGGGGACAGGATGACGGGAATACTTCAGTTCAGCGAAACGTAACCGCGGCCGCCGGGGGCGGGGTTACAGAATTTGCCAATGCATACAACTGGGCGGGCCTGCGGCGGGGGGGTTGATCCCGTGGCAGTGTCTGATCCCGTGGCAGGTGTCTGACTCCCGCAGGGTGTCAGACACCGAAGGCCCGCCCGGAACCTCTCACCCAGCGGTGTCAGGCACCCTGGCGGGAGCCTGACACCTGGGCCGACACCGAACGCGCAGGCAAGCCCCGCGGCAGCCTCAATTCAGGCTGGCGCCGGACAGCTTGACGATCTCTTGGTACTTGTTTTTTTCGTTTTTCACGAAGGCGGCGAAGGCCTCGGGGGTCATGGGTTCGGCTTCCGAGCCCATGGCCAGCAGGCGCTGGCGCACGTCGGGCTGGCGCAAGGCGTCGGAATAGGCCTGATTCAGCTTGGCCACCACGGCGGCGGGCGTGCCGCCCGTGGTGAACACGCCGAACCAGGTTCCCAGGTCGAAGCCCTTGACGCCGGCTTCATCCATGGTGGGCACGTCGGCCAGCAGCGACGAGCGCTTCAGCGTGGTGACCGCCAGCGCCTTCACCTTGCCGTCTTTGATCAGCGGCGCCGAGGCGGCCAGGTTGTCGAACATGAAGTCGGACTGCCCGCCCAGCAGCGCCAGCTGTGCCGGCGAGGCGCCCTGGTACGGCACGTGCACCGCGTCGATGCCGGCGCGCGCCTTCAGCAGTTCGCCCGCCAGGTGGCCGGCGCTGCCGTTGCCGCCCGAACCGTAATTGAGCCGGCCCGGGTTCTGCTTGGCATAGGCCAGCAGGTCGGCCAGCGAATCGATGTTGTTCTTCTTGGCGAAATCGACGTTCATGACCAGCACGTTGGGTACCGCCGCCACGATGGTAACCGGCGCGAAGTCCTTGATGGGGTCGTACGGCAGGTTGGCGAACAGCCACGGATTGATGGCATGGGTGGCCACCGCGCCCATCACCAGCGTATAGCCGTCGGGGGCGGCCTTGGCCACCAGGTCGGCGCCGATGTTGCCGCCCGCGCCGGAGCGGTTCTCGACGATGATGGGTTGCCCCAGCGAGGCGCGCACTTTCTCGGCCAGCAGGCGGGCGGTGGAATCGAGCGGGCCGCCGGGCGGGTACGGCACCACGAAACGCAGCGGCTTGGTGGGGAAATCGGTGCTTTGCGCGGCGGCCGGGGCCGCGCACGACCAGGCCGCGGCCAGCGCGACGGCGCCGCGCACCAGGGCGCGGCGGGTGGACGAAACAGGGGAATGTTGCGGGTTGCGCATTTGTTTTGGTCTCCAGGACGGGGCTTCTGTGCGGCAGGTAGCATACTCCAGCCCCTGCGGCCGCAGGCTTCGACACGATCCCGCGCGGGCACGCGGCGGCATGGCTCGAAGAATCGAAAAGATTTAAACTTTTACATTATGCAAGAAAACAGACGGCCGCATGAAGGGTATGGTTCGGCCTTTACTGGCACGTCCGCATCATGAATATTCTTTACACGAACTTCCACGCCGGCCCGGACATCGGTGGGCACACCATCTATGTATCGCGGCTGGCGGCGGGCCTGGCGGGCCGCCACCAGGTCGCGGTGGCGGTGCCGGCCACCAGCGCGCTGTACGCGCTGGCAGCGCAGATCCCCGGTGTCACGCGCCATGCCCAGGACTACCCTTCCCGCGTGTACCAGGTTCCCGCCGCACTGCGCACGATGCGCGCGCTGCTGAAGGCGGGCCGCTACGACGTCGTGCACGTCAACGGCTCGGCCGACCACCGGCTGGTGATGCTGGCCTGCCGCTTCATGAGGCGCCGGCCGCGCATTGTGTTCACCAAGCACAACAACATCCCCATTTCGCGCTTCAGCGCCACGCTGCGCGCCCGCGCCGGCACCGACCACGTCATCGCCGTGTGCCGGCACGTCGAACAGTCGGTGCGCAACAGCCCCTACGCCGCGCGCCCCATCAGCACCATCTTCAACGGCGTGGATACCCAATATTTCACGCCGCCCGCTAACACCGAGGCCGCCGCCCATCGCCGCGCCTTGCTCGGCCCGCGCGCCGAGGGCCGCATCGTGCTGGGCAGCAACGCGGGCACCGCCTCGTACAAGTCCTGGCTGGATATCGTGCGCGCCGTCGCCCGGCTGCCCGCCGACGTCGCCGACCGCTTCCATATCGCGCTGGCCGGCGAGGCCTTCAGCAAGTCGCAGCAGGCGGAACTCGATACGCTGGGCATGAACGAACGTGTCACCTACGTGGGCTCGCTCAAAGACGTGCGGCCATTCATCGGCGCCATCGACGTGGGCTTCGTGCTGTCAACCCGCGTCGAAACCATATCGTTCGCCTGCCGCGAAATGATGGCGATGGGCAAGCCCGTGATCGTGACCGACTACGCCGGCCTGCCCGAAAACATCGATCCGGGCCGCGACGGCTGGGTCGTGCCGCCGGCACGGCCCGACGCGCTGGCCGACCTGCTGCGCGACATGGCCCGCGGCGCCTGCGACCTGCCGGAGATGGGCCGGGCCGCCCGGCGCAAAAGCGAAGCCTCGTTCGGCCTGCAGCGCTTCCTGGACAGCACCGAACAGGTATACCTGTCGGTAACCGGCCAATAACTGGCCAGTAAGCGGCCGACCAGCGGCGGGCCGCCCGCCGCTGCCGGCCGGAGCCTAATGCAGGATCTGGCTCAGGAACAGCTTGGTGCGCTCGTTCTGCGGATTGTCGAAGAACTGGTCCGGGCTGTTCTGCTCGATGATCTCGCCGCGGTCCATGAAAATGACGCGGTTGGCCACTTTGCGCGCGAAGCCCATTTCGTGGGTCACGCACAGCATGGTCATGCCGCTTTCCTGGGCCAGCGTCACCATCACGTCCAGCACTTCCTTCACCATTTCCGGGTCCAGCGCCGAAGTGGGCTCGTCGAACAGCATGATCTTCGGGCTCATGCACAGCGACCGCGCGATGGCCACGCGCTGCTGCTGGCCGCCCGAAAGCTGCCCGGGAAACTTGTGCGCCTGTTCCGGAATGCGCACGCGTTCCAGGTACTTCATGGCGGTGGCCTCGGCCTCGGCGCGCGGCTTCTTCAGCACCCAGGTGGGGCCCAGCGTCAGGTTTTCCAGCACGGTCAGGTGCGGGAACAGGTTGAAGTGCTGGAACACCATGCCCACGTCGCGGCGGATGATCTCGATGTGCTTCAGGTCGTTGGTGAGCTCGGTGCCGTCGACGATGATGTGCCCCTGCTGGTGCTCTTCCAGCCGGTTGATGCAGCGGATCATGGTCGACTTGCCCGAGCCCGACGGGCCGCACACCACGATGCGCTCGCCGGGAGCGACGTCCAGGTTGATATTGCGCAGCACGTGGAACTGGCCATACCACTTGTTCACGTTCTGCATGCGGATGATGGCATCACTCATGCCTGTACTCCCATAAGGTGCGCCGGCCCGGCCCGCCCGTGGCGGGCGCGGGCCCGGCAACTAGCGTTGGTGCCCGGTCGCCAGGCGTTTTTCCAGGCGTTGGCTGTATTTGGACATCGAAAAGCAGAACACGAAGTAGATCAGCGAGATAAAGACATAGGCCTCGACCCCGAAGCCGCGCCAGGCCGCGTCCGACAGCGCCGCCTTGGCCGCCAGCGTCAGATCGAAGATGCCGATGATCACCACCAACGACGTGTCCTTGAACAGCGCGATGAAAATGCTGACCAGCGGCGGGATCACGATGCGCAGCGCCTGCGGCAGAATGATCTTGCGCATCTGCTGCCAGTAGTTCAGGCCCAGCGACTCGGCGCCTTCGTACTGCCCTTTCGGAATGGCCTGCAGGCCGCCGCGCACCGTTTCGGCGATATACGCCGCCGCGAACATAATGATGGCGATCTGGGCGCGCAGCAGCTTGTCGATGGAAAAACCCACCGGCAGGAACAGCGGCAGCATCACCGACGACATGAACAGCAGGCTGATCAGCGGCACGCCGCGGATCAGCTCGATGTACACCACGCACAGCGCCTTGATGGCCGGCATTTTCGACTTGCGGCCCAGCGCCAGCAGCACGCCGAACGGAAACGCGAAGGCAATGCCGAAGGTCGACAGGATCAGCGTCAGCGGCAGGCCGCCCCACAGCGAGTTCTCGACGTAGGTCAGGCCCAGCACGCCGCCCCACATCAGCACCGCCACGACGGTCAGGCCCACGATCCAGATCAGCGCCAGGCGCGCGTTCCAGAAGCGGCGCAGGCCGCTGCAGACGATGACCCCGATCAGGATAAGCGTGGCCAGCAGCGGCCGCCACTGCTCGTCGTAGGGGTAGGTGCCGAACAGGATCAGGCGGTGTTTCTCGACAATGAAGGCCCAGCATGCCCCGGCGGCCTTGCGGCATTCCTGCGCGGTCGACGAAGTGAAGTCGGCCTGCAGGAAAGCCCATTCGACCAGGGCCGGCACGGCCATCAGCAGGATCCAGGCCACCAGTACCGTGGCCAGGATGCTCAGCGGCGACGAGAACAGGCGCTCTTTCATCCATGGCCACACACCTACGTGGTTGGACGGTGGCGGCAATCCTTCGCTGGGGACAGGCGTAGTCGTGCTCATATCAACGCTCCACCAGCGCGATGCGCTTGTTGTACCAGTTCATGAACACCGAGATCGACAGGCTGACGGTCAGGTAGGCCGCCATGATGATCAGGATGCCCTCGATGGCCTGCCCGGTCTGGTTCATGGTGGTGTTGACCACCGACACGATGTCCGGATACCCGATGGCCACGGCCAGCGAGCTGTTCTTGGTCAGGTTCAGGTACTGGCTGGTCATGGGCGGAATGATGACGCGCAGTGCCTGCGGCAGGATCACCAGGCGCAGCACCCGCGAGCGGCGCAGCCCCAGCGAGCCGGCGGCTTCCCACTGGCCCTGGCTGACCGCCTGGATGCCCGAGCGCACCACTTCGGCGATGAAGGCCGACGTATAGATCACCAGGCCCGCCAGCAGGGCCGCGAACTCGGGCGACAGCGTCAGGCCGCCGCTGAAGTTGAAGCCCTTCAGTTCCGGCATGTTCAGCGTCAGCGAGGCGCCGCCCGCCAGCCAGCCCAGGATGGGCAGCCCGATGAACAGTCCCAGCGCGACGCGGCCCAGCGGGAACACCCGCCCGGTGGCCTCCTGGCGCTTCTTGCCCCAGTGCGCGGCGACGATGGTGCCGATGATGGCCAGCGCCAGCCCGCCCAGGATGAAGTCCAGCGACGCGCCCTCGAGCGCCGGCACCTTCAGGCCGCGATTGGAAATGAACACGCCGGGCAAGGGATTGGTCGCCTGGCGCGGGCCGGGCATGTTCTCGGTGATCAGCGCATACCAGAAGAACAGCTGCAGCAGCAGCGGCACGTTGCGCATGGCCTCGACGTACACCGAGCACACCTTGGCCATCAGCCAATTCTTCGACAGCCGGCCCACCCCGATCAGGGTGCCCAGGAGGGTGGCCAGCACGATGCCCAGCACGGCGGCGCGCAGCGTATTCAGCAGGCCGACCACGATGGCGCGGCCGTAGGTATCGGCCGGACTATAGGCAATGGGGGTTTCGCCGATGGCGAAGCCGGCCTCGCGTCCGATGAATCCGAAACCGGTAGAGATGTTGCGGACCTGCAGGTTGTGCAGGGTGTTGGAAACCAGGAACCACACGGCCAGGGCGACCAGGGCCAGCGCGACAACCTGATACACCACGGCGCGCACGCCGGGATCGTTCCAGCTCAGGCGTCGCTTGGGCGCCGCGGCCGGGACTTGAGAGGTGTTTGTCGTCATGGATTGGATCTACAGAAGTCGAACAGGAATGGCCGCCGGAAGGGCCCGGCGCCACCGTACTCCTGCCGCCCGCCGCAAGCGGGCTTGGCAAGGCGGGCGACCCCCGCCTTGCCCGGCAGCCGTGCTTAGCGCACCGGCCAGCCGTACATCAAGCCGCCATCTTTGTACGAGGCATTCAGGCCGCGCTCGAGCTTCATGGCGCTGCCCATGCCGAGCGTGCGCTCGAAGCTTTCGCCGTAGTTGCCGACCTGCTTGACGATGGTGTACGCCCACTTGTCGTCCACGCCCAGGTTCTTGCCCATGCCCGGCGTCACGCCCAGGATGCGCTGGATGTTGGGGTTGGAGCTCTTGAGCATTTCATCGACGTTCTTCGACGTGATGCCGTATTCCTCGGCTTCGAGCATGACGTTGAGCGCCCAGCGCACGATGTTGAACCATTGCTGGTCGCCCTGGCGCACCATGGGGCCCAGCGGTTCTTTCGAGAAGTCTTCCGGCAGAATGATGAAGTTGTCGGGGTTCTCGAGCGTGGTGCGGGTCGAGGCCAGCTGCGATTTGTCGGTGGTGAAGGCGTCGCAGCGGCCGGCCGAGAAGGCGCGGATGATCTCGTCGTACTTGTCGATCACGACCGGCTTGAATTCGATCTTCTGGCCGCGGAACCAGTCGGCCAGGTTCAGCTCGGTAGTGGTGCCCGGCTGCACGCAGATGGTGGCGCCGTTCAGTTCCTTGGCGCTCTTGACGCCGAGCTCTTTCGACACCATCACGCCCTGGCTGTCGTAGTAGTTGACGCCGGTGCCGATCAGGCCCAGCGTGGTGTCGCGCGTCAGGGTCTGGGTGGTGTTGCGCGTCAGCACGTCGATTTCGCCCGACTGCAGGGCGGTAAAGCGCTGCTGCGTGTTCAGCGGAGTGACCTTGAACTTGCTGGCGTCATTGAACATGGTGGCGGCGATGGCGCGGCACATGTCCACGTCGATGCCCTGCCACTGGCCTTTGCTGTCCGCCATGGAGAACCCCGGAATGCCGGTCGACACTCCGCACTGCACAAAGCCCTTCTTCTTGACGCTGTCGAAGGTCGCGCCAGCGTTGGCCGCCGAAGACGCTGCGAACAGTGCGGCGGCAACGGCGGCTAATTTCAGTGCTTTCATGTTTATCTCCTGTAGGGGAAGCCTTGAGCGCAGGGGTACGCGCGCCAAGTATCGCCGGGATGGTAGCGGCTCGGCATATTCGGGGACATGGGGGAAATCCCTTGACGCGTTAAAGGAAAAAAAGGGACGGAAAAAATATGCAACCGACGCCGTCGTGCCCGCGCGGTACTATTGCTGCTTCATCCTTAACAGCCGCCATGATCGAATTCCAGCACGTCTTCAAATCGTATGGGCGCGGCCGAAATATCCTGGCCGATATCAACTTCCGGGTCAGTCCCGGCGAATTCATTTTCGTGTCAGGAGCCTCGGGGGCGGGCAAGTCCACCTTGCTCAAACTGATCGGCGGACTCGAACCCGCCAGCCGGGGGTCCATCCAGGTCAACGGGCAGCGGCTGGACAAGTTGCCGGCGCGCGCGCGGCCCTACCTGCGCCGCGCCGTCGGCGTCATTCTGCAAGACACCCACCTGCTGTTCGACCGCAGCGCCCTGCAGAACGTGATGCTGCCGCTGGCGGTCACGGGGCAGGCGCCGCATTCGGCCAGCGGCCGCGCGCGCGCGGCGCTCGACAAGGTGGGCCTGGCCGGCAAAGAAGACATGAACCCCATCGAACTCTCGGGCGGCGAACAGCAGCGCCTGGCCATCGCGCGCGCCATCGTCAACCGGCCGGCCATTCTCATTGCCGACGAACCCACGGCCAACCTGGACCACGACACCGCGCAGCGCATCCTGAACGTGTTCCGTGATTTCAACCGCGTCGGCGTCACCACGCTGATCGCGTCGCACGACGAGGCCCTGATGGCCCAGTACGCGACCCGCACGCTGCGGCTCGAGCCCGGCAAGTTCTACGACTCGGGAGCCTCCGCATGAAATCCTGGCTGCGGCAGCATCGCTATGCCCTGACCGTCACGCTGCGCCGCCTGGCGGCCCAGCCCTTCTCCACGCTGGCCAACCTGCTGGTCATGGCGCTGGCGCTGGCCTTGCCGCTGCTGGGCGGCGCCATCCTGGTGTCGGCCCAGCCGGTGGCGCGCCAGGTATCGGTCACGCCCGAACTGACCCTCTTCCTGCAGACCGACGCGCCCGCCGGCGCGGCCGAGGCCATCGCGCAGCGCATTCGCGGCGAACACGCCGCGCAGGTGCAGGCCGTGCGCGTGGTGTCGCGCGACGACGCCCTGGCCTCGCTGCGCGACAACCCCACCTGGGACCAGGCGCTGGCCGTGCTGCCGGGCAACCCCCTGCCCGACGCCGTGGTGGCCACCCTGACCGAAGGCGAGCAACTGGCCCAGCGCGCCAACCAATTGGCGAGCGTGTGGCGGCAATGGGACCACGTCGACCAGGTACAGCTCGACAGCGCCTGGGTACAGCGCCTCGAGGCCATTCTCAGGTTCGCGCGGGTGGGCCTGCTGTTCCTGGCCGCCTGCGTGGCGGCGGTGGTACTGGCCGCGGTCTTCAACACCGTGCGCATGCAGGCGATGCTGCAGCGCGAAGAAATCGCCGTGGCACGCCTGGTGGGCGCCACCGAGTCGTTCGTGCGCCGGCCCTTCCTGTACCTGGGCGCGCTGTCCGGCGCGCTGGCGGCCCTGCTGGCCATCGGGGCCGCGGGCATCGCCCTGGCGCCGCTGAACAACGCCCTGCTGGGGCTGGCGCGCAGCTATGGCGCCGACTTCGCCCTGCACCTGCCCGGCCTGCCGGTGCTGGCTGCCGCCGTGGTCGGCACCAGCATCCTGGGCGCCCTGGCGGCGCGCTGGTCAGTCACGCGCAGTACGCGCTTTTAAGGCCCTTGATACCTTAAAAGAAATCGGTGGCGCCCCGTTATATTGGCAACCGGTAGCCTGTATCGCGCGGCCAAAAACGGGGACGCACCTGATCGCGCGGCCCGTCGCCAAGCCGCGCGGATGCCCGGCTATCAGAAAGCTTTGCCAAGATTTTTTACATAAAACAAATTTGCTAACATATTTGCGTAGCAAGTTCCTTAGATCCCACGCTTGTACCGCCGTGCCGACGCGGCCCTTCCATGTCCTCTCGCCTCGACGCCCGCGCGACTCGTCACTATTTTGATAGCGCCTTCCAATGCGCCGCCGTCAAGGTTCTGCCCAACGAATACTATGTATCGGCGGGCGAAGACCTGATGATCTCGACCGTGCTGGGCTCGTGCGTGGCCGCTTGTATCCGCGATCCGCAGACCGGCGTGGGCGGCATGAACCATTTCATGCTGCCCGAGGGCGATACCGAGTCGCCCGCCTCGGCCACGATGCGCTATGGGGCGTATGCCATGGAAGTGCTGATCAATGAACTGCTGAAGGCCGGCGCGGCCCGCGAACGCCTGGAAGCCAAGGTATTCGGCGGCGGCGCGGTACTGAGCGCGATGCAGCAGCTGAATATCGGCGAACGCAACGCCCGCTTCGTGCTCGATTACCTGCGCACCGAAGGCATTCCGGTGCTGGCGCAAGACCTGGGCGATGTGCACGCGCGCCGCATCGGGTATTTCCCGCGCGACGGCAAGGTCATGGTGCGCAAGATGGCGCCCCACCACCACAAGGCCGAAGCCCTGATCGCCCAGCGCGAACAGGCCGCCGCGCAAACCGCGCGCGCCCAGGCGCAAACGCCCCCGCGCGTCGAACGCTTCGCCCCCCCGGCCGCGCCGCGCTACACGCGCTTCCGATAACCGCCACGTCGCCGGATCGCCAGGTATCAGGCTCCCGCGAGGGTGCCTGATACCGCTGGGATGAGAGGTTCCTGCACGCATCGGTGTCCGACACCCTGCGGGAGTCGGACACCTGATTCAGGACGAGTGTCAATGTTCCACCGCGCGCTGCGCGACCCCGGGATGAAACGGATGCGGCCGATCGGGGACGCCGCGGATCCGGCTCCGCCGGTCCGCCAGCGTCGCCCCCTTGAGGGGGAAGCGCGCAGCGCTTCGGGGGTGGGACTTTCACTTCAGGCTCCGCAGGTGCCTGACACCGCTGTGTAAAGAACGCTCCCCGTCACGCGGCGCGCACGCCGTCGAGGGACACCACCGTGGCGCTGAATCCCTGCATCAGTTCGGCGCGCCGGGCGGCGGCCTGGCGCATCGCGGCTTCCTTGATGTGGCCGTAGCCGCGTATGGTTTCGGGCACGCTGGCCAGCGCCACCGCGCGGTCCAGATTGGCGCGATTCAGCTTGGGCAGAATGGCCAGCAGGTCGCTGCGGTAGGTCTCGATCAGCGCCCGTTCCGCGCGGCGCTCGGCCGTATAGCCGAAGATGTCCAGCGGCGTGCCGCGCAGGCGGCGCAGCCGCGCCAGCACGGCAAAGGCCTTCAGCATGCCGGGGCCGTAGCTGCGCTTGATCAGGTGCCCCTGCGCATCGCGGCGGGCCAGCAGCGGCGGGGCCAGGTGCAGGCGCAGCTTCCAGTCGCCCTCGAACTGGGCATCCACCTGCCGCAGGAATTCGCCATCGGTATACAGCCGCGCAACTTCGTATTCGTCTTTGTACGCCATCAGCTTGAAGTAATAGCGCGCCACGGCGGCGGCCAGGCGCGTGGTGCCGGTGGCCGCCTGCTCGGCCTGTGCCACGCGCTGTACCAGGTCGCGGTAGCGGGCGGCATAGGCGGCATTCTGGTAGGCCGCCAGGAATTCGCTGCGCACCGCCGCCAGCGCCTCCGGTTCGCCGGACGGCCGCTTGATGTCGACCACCGGCGCGGGCTGGCCGCGCCGCGCCTCGACGTAGCCGTCGTCTTGCGGCGCGGCGGCGCGGCCGGCCAGGCGCTGCACGGCGGCCACATCGTGCGCGGCGCGGCGGCCCCACGCGAATGCCGCCAGGTTGGCGGGCACTTGCTGGCCATTGAGCTCGATGGCGCGCAGCAGGGCCGCCTGGCCCAGCGGCAGCCAGCCCTTCTGGTAGGCATAGCCCAGC
The DNA here is from genome assembly GCA_017745595.1 of Bordetella petrii. Lineage (GTDB taxonomy): Bacteria > Pseudomonadota > Gammaproteobacteria > Burkholderiales > Burkholderiaceae_B > Bordetella_A > Bordetella_A petrii_C. The sequence continues at coordinate 2,864 of WMBV01000039.1, read as the reverse complement.
ATCAGCGGATTGGCATAGATGGCGTCGCCAAGCAGGCCCACCGCCAATTCGGCGGCATCGACGCGGTCAACGTTGCCCGCGCCGCAGGCGGCCTGCAAATCGGCCTGCAGGTCGCCGCCCGGCAGGCGCCAGTCGGGGTCGTGCACGAACGCGGCGGTGGGTGCCACGTCGCTATTGAGCAGCACGCGCGTGCGGCCGGCGCGCATGCGGGCCACTGATTCCTGGCTGGCCGCCACCACCAGGTCGCCCGCCAGCACCAGGTCGGCCTCGCCCATGGCGACGCGGGTATTGAGCAGATCGTCGGGCGACCGCGTCAGCATCACGTGCGAATACACTGCGCCGCCCTTCTGGGCCAGGCCCGCCATGTCCAGCACCGAACAGCCCTTGCCCTCGAGGTGCGCCGCCATGCCCAGCAACTGGCCGATCGTGACGACGCCGGTACCGCCCACCCCGGCCACGAATACCCCATATGGCTGCGCCAGCGCCGGCGCCGCCGGCTCGGGCAGGCCCGCGTCGATGGCGCCTTCTTGCGCGCGGGGCTGCGGCTTGCGCAGGCGGCCGCCCTCTACCGTGACCAGGCTGGGGCAAAACCCCTTCAGGCAGGAATAGTCTTTATTGCAGCTGGACTGGTTGATGGTGCGCTTGCGGCCGAACTCGGTTTCCAGCGGCTCGACCGACAGGCAGTGCGATTGCTCGGAACAGTCGCCGCAGCCCTCGCAGACGCGTTCGTTGATGACCACCCGGCGGGCCGGGTCGGGATACGCGCCGCGCTTGCGGCGGCGCCGCTTCTCGGTGGCACAGGTCTGGTCGTACACCAGCACCGACACGCCGGGATACTCGCGCAGCTCGCGCATCACCGCGTCCAGCTCGTCGCGGTGGCGCACGGGCACGCCCGGCGCCAGGTTGGCGACGGCGCGGTACTTGTCCGGCTCGTCGGTCACGACCACGATTTTCTCGATGCCCTCGGCCGCCATCTGGCGCGTGATCATGGGCACGTCGATGGGCCCGTCCACCGGCTGGCCGCCGGTCATGGCCACCGCGTCGTTGAACAGGATCTTGTAGGTGATGGGCGCCTTGGCCGCCACCGCCGCGCGGATCGCCAGCAGGCCCGAGTGGTAATAGGTGCCGTCGCCCAGGTTGGCGAATACGTGCTTTTCGTCGGTGAAAGGCGACTGCCCTATCCAGGGCACGCCCTCGCCGCCCATCTGGGTATAGGCCTGGGTATTGCGGCCCATCCAGGTCACCATGTAGTGGCAGCCGATGCCGGCCATGCCGCGCGAGCCCTCGGGCACGCGCGTCGAGGTATTGTGCGGACAGCCCGAACAGAACCACGGCTTGCGTTCGACGGTAACGCGGGGCCGGGCCAGCGCCTGTTCGCGTTCGGCAATGAACGCCAGCCGGGCCTCGATGCCGGCCCGCACCTCGCCGGGCAGCGCGAACCGCAGCAGGCGCGCGCCCACCGCCTTGGCCACCATGGCGGGCGAGAACTCGTAATGCGCCGGCAGCAGCCAGTTGCCCTGCGGCACCGACCACTCGCCGCCGTCTTTGTCGTCGAACTTGCCGACCACGCGCGGTATTTTCTTGCCACTGCCGATCCAGCTGAACAGCTCTTCCTTCAGTTGGTATTCCAGCACCTGGCGCTTTTCCTCGACCACCAGGATTTCGTCCAGGCCTTCGGCGAACTGCTGCATGCCGGTGGCCTCCAGCGGCCACACCATGCCCACCTTGAACAGGCGCAGGCCGATGCGGCGGCACACGTCTTCGGTCAGGCCCAGGTCGGCCAGGGCCTGGCGGGTATCCAGGTACGCCTTGCCCGAGGTCATGATGCCGAAGCGCGCCTGCTCTTGCGGCACGTGCCACAGTTCGCGGTTCAGGCCGTTGGCGCGCGCGTAGGCCAGCGCGGCGTACAGCTTGTAGTCGAGCAAGCGCGCCTCTTGCTGCAGCGGCGTGTCGGGCAGGCGGATGTTCAGGCCGTCGGGCGGCAGCTGGAAATCGTCCGGCAGGGCGATGCGCACGCGGCCGGGGTCGACATCGACCGAGGCCGAGACCTCGACGATGTCGGTAATGCATTTCATGCTGACCCACACGCCGGCATAGCGGCTCATGGCCCAGCCGTGCAGGCCGTAGTCGAGCACTTCTTGCACGCTGGACGGGAACAGCACCGGAATCATGCAGGCTTTCAGAATATGGTCGCTCTGGTGCGGCAGCGTGGACGATTTGGCCGGGTGATCGTCGCCGGCCACCACCAGCACGCCGCCGTGCGGCGCGGTGCCGGCCGCGTTGGCGTGCTTGAAGACGTCGCCGCAGCGGTCGACGCCCGGGCCTTTGCCGTACCACATGCCGAACACGCCGTCGTAGCGCGCGCCCGGGAACAGGTTGACTTGCTGCGAGCCCCACACCGCGGTGGCGGCCAGGTCTTCGTTGATGCCGGGCTGGAATTCGATGTGGTGCGCCTTCAGGAACTTGGCGGCCTTCCACATGTTCAGGTCGACCCCGCCCAGGGGCGAGCCCCGATAGCCCGATATGAAGCCGGCCGTATTCAGGCCGGCGCGCTGGTCGCGCACGCGCTGCATCATCGGCAGGCGCACCAGGGCATGGATGCCGCTCATCCAGGCGCGGCCGGTTTCCAGGGTGTATTTGTCGTCCAGCTGGACGGAGGCAAGCGCCGCTTGCTGCGCGGGCGTAAGAGGGGCATTCATGTCTACTCCGAGGGTCTTGGATGCCCGGGCCAGTTGCGCGCGCCGACTCTTGTGAAGCCAGGGCGGGTTGGATCGGGCACAGGTGCCGTTGTTCTCTTCAGGTTGTACCTGGGGTACGGGTGGGGCGCAAGAGGGGGATTGGGCCGGAGGCCCGGGGGCTCGGGT
>WMBV01000038.1 GCA_017745595.1 Bordetella petrii | reverse complement strand
GCTTCTATAATCCAACACGCCTGCACTCCGCGCTCGGCTATCTGTCGCCCAACGACTATGCCAGAAAATCCAAGCACTCAGCTTGACTCCCGCTTCTTGGCGTCCGCTCTCAGGGAACAGGTTCACTGACACCTGGCAAGCGGCGTCCAGCGGGGACGCCGCGGATCCGGCTCCGCCGGTCCGCCAGCGTCGCCCCCTCGAGGGGGATGAGCCCGGACAGGGAACAGTCCTTGAGGACTGTTCCCTGCCTGGCGAATCCGAGCGGCCTGCCAGCCGCGAGGTGGGTGCGCGCAGCGCTTCGGGGGTGGGACTACCCCCCCCTGCGGTTGACGGGTTCGCCGATCAGTTCCAGCAGGCCGCGCAGAGCGTATACCACCGAGCTTTGGCGCACCTGGGCGCGGTCGCCGGCGAAGACCTGGGTGGCCGCGCGCGAGGTGATGCCGTCGGCGCCGCGTATGGCGAAACCGAAACACACCATGCCCACCGGCTTGCCCGACGTGGCGCCGCCCGGCCCGGCGATGCCGGTGGTAGAAGCCGCAATGTGCACGTCCGGGCTGGCCAGCAAGACACCATTGGCCATTTCAAGGGCGGTTTCTTCGCTGACGGCGCCATAGCGGTCGAGCGTATCGGCCGAAACGCCCAGTTCGGTGACTTTGGCCACGTTGCTGTAGGTGACGAAGCCGCGCTCGAACCAGACGCTGGAACCGGCCACCGCGGTAATGGCGCCCGCCAGCAGGCCGCCGGTGCAGGACTCGGCCGTGCCCATGATCAGGCCGCGGCGCTGCAGGGCCGCGCCCAGGCGTTCGGCCAGGCCCAGCGCCTGGGCCTGCGACAGCGTGGCGGGCGCGAGCCCGGGCACCGGCTTGTGCTGCGTAGTCATGCGAAGGCTCCCAGACGTACGAGAATGGCCATGACCAGCAAGGCGTAGGCCGCGGCCACGATGTCGTCCCACATTACACCGAAACCGCCCTTGACCCTGGCGTCGAAATACTTGATGGGCGGCGGCTTGGCGATGTCGAACAGGCGGAACAGGCCGAAGGCCGCCAACTGCGCGTAAAACGTGGCGGGCGTCAGCCAGAGCACCAGCCAGAACGCGACCATTTCGTCCCATACGATACCGACATGGTCGTCGACCTGCAATTCGCGCGCGACCCGGTGGCAGGCCCAGCAGCCGTAGGCGAAGGCCAGCGCCAGGAAAATGGCCAGCGCCAGGTCGGATGCCGCCGGCGCGGCCGCGGCCCAGATCAGCCAGGCGAGCAGCGTGCCCCAGGTGCCCGAGGCCGGCCGCAGCAGCCCGCTGCCCAGGCCGAAGGCAATCAGCCGGCCCGGATCGCGTGCCACCCAGCGCGGCGATGGATAGGCCACGCGCACGCGGTTGCGCATGGACGTGGCGGAAGAGTCGGAAGCAGTGATCATGGATCAGGAAGCCGGAAAGTGGTCGAAGCCGCGCGGCAGCCCGGCCAGCGGCTGGCCGTCGGCCGCCAGGACCACGATGCCGGGGCGGGGGTCGATGCGGCCGATGACCGCGACGGGCACGCCGGCGCGCGCCGCGGCGGCCAGCACACGGTCGTGGTCGCCGGGCGCCGCGGTGAAGCACAATTCGTAAGCGTCGCCGCCGCCCAACACGGCCTGTACCGCGACGGCCGGCGGCAGCCCCTGCACGGCGGCCGCGGCGGGCACGGCATCGTAGCGCAGGCACGCGCCCACGCCGCTGGCGGCCAGCACATGCCCCAGGTCTTGCAGCAGGCCGTCGGAAATATCGATCGCGGCGTGGGCCAGGCCCGCCAGGGCCTGCCCCAGCGCCACGCGGGGTTCGGGCCATTCGAGGGCGCGGCGCGCGCCGGCCAGGCGGGCGGCGTCGGGCGGCAGCTGGCCGTCGAGCAGGCGATAGGCCACGTCGGCCGCCCCCAGCGCACCGGACACCCAGATCTGGTCGCCCGCGCGCGCGGCGTCGCGCCGCAGGGCCCGCCCGGGCGCCACCGCGCCGAACACGGTAACGCTGATGGCCAGGTCGTGCGGACTGCGGGTGGTATCGCCGCCCATCAGCGGGCAGCCGTGCGCGCCGGCCAGGTCGTGGAAGCCGCGCGCGAACGCGGCCAGCCAGGGCTCGTCGGCCCGCGGCAGCGCCAGGCCCAGCACGCAGCCCAGCGGACGCGCGCCCATGGCGGCCAGGTCGGACAGGTTGACGGCCAGCGACTTGTGGCCCAAGGCCTGGGGATCGACGTCGGGAAAGAAATGCCGCCCCTGGATGAGCAGGTCGGTACTGGTGGCGACCTGCATGCCGGGCGGCACCGGGAACAGCGCGCAGTCGTCGCCCACCCCCAGCATGCCGGCCGGCGCGGGCCGCGCGAAATAACGCGCGATCAGGTCGAACTCGGATGCCAAGAGGGGCTTCCTGCGGGCATCGGGCCGGCCTTAGCGGCGCTGCGTCGCGGCGGCCTGGACTTCGGCCGAGCGCACGTCGGCGGCCAGCTTGTCGAGCACGCCGTTGACAAACTTGAAGCCATCGGTGCCGCCGAACGACTTGGCCAGCTCGACGGCTTCGTTGATGGCGACCTTGTAGGGCACTTCGAGGTGATGCACCAGTTCGTAGCTGCCGATAAGCAGGATGCCGTGCTCGACCGGCGACAGCTCGTTCAGCGGACGGTCGATGTAGGGCGTGAAGCGCTCGCGCAGGCCGGCCGCTTCGCGCAGCACGCCATGCAGCAGCGTCTTGAACCACTGCGCGTCGGCCTCGGAGAAGTCGTCGGCATCGCGCAGGTGCGCGTCGATTTCGCCGGCGTCTTGCGTGCCTTCGCCGCCGCGCAGCAGCCACGCGTACACGCCCTGCAGGGCGAATTCGCGCGCCCGGCGCCGCGCGCTGCGGGCATTGGCGCGCGCCTGCGCCGCGCTATCGGCGGCCGTCGGTTTCTTCGTCGTCAAAATCTTCGTCCTCGTATTCGTCTTCGTCGTCTTCTTCGGGTTCCAGCGCCGCCACCAGGTTGGCCATTTCGACCGCCGTCTTGGCGCAGTCGCTGCCCTTGGCCGCGGCGCGGGCCTGCGCCTGTTCGTCGGTATCGACGGTGAGCACGCCGTTGGCGACGGGAATGCCGGTTTCCAGCGAGATGCGGGAAATGGCGCGGGCCATTTCGTTGCTGACCACCTCGAAATGATAGGTTTCGCCGCGGATGACCGCGCCCAGCGCGATGAGGGCGTCGAACTCGAAGGTTTCGGCCATGTGCGACAGCGCCACGCCCAGTTCGAGCGCGCCGGGCACGGAGGCCACCATGACGTCGCGTTCGTCCACGCCCATCTCGGCCAGCTGCTGCAGGCAGGCCTCGAGTTCGGCCTGGCCGATTTCTTCGTTGAAGCGGGCGCGCACGATGCCGATGTGCAGCCCTTCGCCGTTCAGGTCGGGGGTGAGGATGTAAGGATTCATGTGTCGGCCTTGAGGGAAGTGGCGGGGGTGGAGGGGTCGCAATCGTAACCCGTAATGGTGAGCGAGAAGCCCGCCATGCTGGGCATTTTGCGCGGGCGGGCCAGCAGGCGCATCTGGCCGACGTTCAGGTCGCGCAGGATTTGCGCGCCGATGCCATAGGTGCGCAGCCCGTAGCGGTCGCCGTCGCGGGCCTGCCGCTGCGAGTCGGGGCCGGCCCAGCCGGCGATCTGCTCGAACAGGTGCTCGGTGGACGACTGGCAGTTCATCAGCACCACCACGCCGGCCGGCGCCTCGGCGATGGCCTGCAGGGCGCGGCCCACGCCCCAGCTATGGGCGGTGGCGCCGGCGTCGAGCGCATCGAGGATGGAGGCGGGTTCGTGCACGCGCACCAGGGTCTCGCGGCGCGGGTCGATGTCGCCATGCACCAGCGCCAGGTGGGCGGCGCCGTTGGCGGTGTCTTGGTAGGCCACGGCGCGGAACTGGCCCCAGGCGGTCTGCATGAGGCGGTCGCCCACGCGCTTGACCACGGACTCGTGTTCGCTGCGGTACTGGATGAGGTCGGCGATGGTGCCGATTTTCAGGTCGTGCTGGCGCGCGAATTCGACCAGGTTGGGCAGGCGCGCCATGGTGCCGTCGGGATTGAGGATTTCGCAGATGACCGCCGCCGGCGTAAGGCCCGCCATGGCGGTGAGGTCGCAGCCGGCTTCGGTGTGGCCGGCCCGCACCAGCACCCCGCCCGGCACGGCCCGCACCGGGAAGATGTGGCCGGGCTGGACCAGGTCGCTGGGCTTGGCGTCGCGCGCCACCGCCACCTGGATGGTGCGGGCGCGGTCCGAGGCCGAGATGCCGGTCTCGACGCCGACGGCGGCCTCGATGGACTGCGTGAAGTTGGTGCCGTAGCGGGTGCCGTTGCGGCTGGCCATGAGCGGCAGTTCGAGCTGGCGGCAGCGTTCTTCGGTAAGCGTCAGGCAGACCAGGCCGCGGCCGTAGGTGACCATGAAATTGATGGCCTCGGGCGTGACGAATTCGGCGGCCATGACCAGATCGCCTTCGTTTTCGCGGTCTTCTTCGTCGACCAGGATGACGATGCGGCCGGCGCGCAGCTCGGCGATGATCTCGGCCACCGAGGCGATACCGAAGGATTCCGGGGCGGCGCCGGACGCAATAGAGGCAAGCGGGGCAGTCATGAAGGACGGGTGCGAGCGGGAAAGCTTGATTTTACCGCCCTTGGAGGAGTCGTGCGGCGTAGCCCTGCCCCGGGACCGGATTCTTCAGGATTGCGCCGATCAAGGCCAGGTGTCAGGCTCCTAGGCCAGGTGTCAGGCTCCGCAGGTGCCTGACACCATATAGTCTCTGCACACTTTGGTGTCAGGCACCCTGCGGGAGCCTGACACCTGGCAATACCTCTCCCGGGATGAAAGCGGTGCGGCCCGACCGGGGACGCCGCGGAGCCAGACACCTGGCAGTGGAAATCTGGCGCCCCCCTCAGTTGCCGAACAGGTTTTTGCGGATTTGCACCAGGTGTTCGGTGATCAGCCGGCGCGATTCGTGCAGGTCGCGGTTTTTCAGGGCCTGGACGATGGCGCTGTGCTGCTGCATGTAGTGGCGGTGTCTTTCGGGGGTGTAGCTGCGTTCTTTCAGGACGGCCCAGCCGCCGTCCGTGCGCGCCTTGCCGATCAGGTCCATGATGTGGATGAACAGGGAATTGTGCGTGGCCACGGCAAACAGGCGGTGCAGTTCGTGGTCGAGTTTTTCGAATTCGGCCATGGTGCGGGCCTGTTCGGCGCGGCGCAGGCATTGCTCCATGGCGTCGAAATCGTCGGAGTGCGCGTTGCACACGATCAGTTCCGGCATGACGGGTTCGATGCAGATGCGCGCCTCGATCAGTTCGGCCGGGCTGGCCAGCTTGGGGATGCTGGGCGGGGGGCTCAGGCCGGTGGACACCGGCTGCACGAAAGTGCCGCTGCCGCGGATGCCGACAATGCGGCCTTCGGCCTCGAGTTGCTTGAGCGCCCGGCGCACGGTGCCGCGGGATATGCCGAACTGCTCGGCCAGCAGGCGTTCGGCCGGCAGCCGGACGCCCGGCGCAAGATTGCCGCTGGACAATTGCTCGCGCAGATATTGCGTGAATCGCCTGGCGGTTTTGGATTCCGCGGCCGGGGCAAGCGGCGGTGCGGCGGGCGCCGGATGCGCGGTCTCGATGGCTGCCGGGGTGTCTGGTGTGTTGTTTTCTACAGGAACCGACGAAAACGCGTGGCTACTGTTCATGGCGTTCACACGGGTGACTTGTTCTTTACATGGGCATGCCGCCCCGGGCCTGTGGGCGCCCGGGGCGGCTTACGCACACTATACCTTGAACACGTTCTCGATGTGCCCGATGCCCTGGATCTCGACACGGACGACGTCGCCGTTCTGCAGGAAGCGCGGCGGGTCCATGCCCATGCCCACGCCCGCCGGGGTGCCGGTGGCGATGACATCCCCGGGGTACAGGGTGATGCCGCGCGAACAGTTCTCGATGATGGTGCCTATGTCGAAGATCAGGTCGCGCGTATTGGCCGACTGCCGCACTTCGCCGTTGACCAGGCAGCGGATGTCGATGTTGCCGGCGTCCAGCTCGTCGGCCGTGACGATCCAGGGCCCCATGGGGCAGAAAGTGTCGAACGACTTGCCCAGGTGCCATTGGCGATGCCGCTGCTGCACATCGCGCGCGGTCACGTCGTTGACGATGGTGTAGCCGTAGATGTGGGCCAGCGCGTCGGCGCGGGCGATGTTCTTGCCCTGCTTGCCGATCACCACGCAGAGCTCGGCCTCGTAGTCGATGTCCGAAGACACGCCTTCGGGCAGAAGCACGGCGTCGGCCGGCCCCACGACCGATTCGGGCAACTTCGAGAAAATGATGGGCCACGACTCGCCGTCTTTGCTGTCTTTGAAAATGGAGCCCGACAACTCGTTGGCATGCTCATGGTAGTTGCGCCCCACGCAGAACACATTGCGCGCCGGCCGGGGCACCGGCGCGCGCAGGCGCACTCCGCTCAGCGGCTGGGGGGCGCCCGCCTGGCGGGCGAGATCGGCCAGGGGAACCTGCGCGGTTATCAGAGGCAGGATGCCCGCCTTGGCATCCACGCCGTCCAGGGCCAGGGGCCGAATGGATTTGCCGTCGTCCGATACGATACCGATGCCGGCGACGCCCTGCGCTTCGTATGCTGCTAGCCTCACGTTGATTCCTTTTTCATTGAAGATGGTCGCCGCCTTGCGCGGCATCGATAGCCGGGTTCATACCGCGAATCCATGCGCATTCTTGTAGGCGTCCAGGCCGCCGTCGGTCAGCACGCCGATCAGCCTGTGTGCCAGTTGCGGCTGGCGGGCACCGGCCGTCACGGCGGCCGTGTACACCGTATCCAGTTCGCAGCCCTTGGGCAGCAGGCCCACGGCCTGCACGCCCGGGCTGTACAGGATTTCAGTGATCTGGGTGCAGCCCACGGGATGGCCGGCTGCCGCCGCCATGGCCTTCATGGCCGTGGCGCCGTTGGGAAACTCCTTGATCTTGGCGGCGATGTCGTCCAGGACGCCTAGCTGCTGGAATACCCGCTTCATGTGGATGCCCGCCGTCGACCGCTGCATGTCGGGCACATAGACGGCATCGGCGCCCGACAAGGCCTGGCCGAACGCTTCGGGCGTGTCCACCGACACAGGCGGGTTGCCCGCCTTGACGCTGACGCCGGTGCTGACCACGCCCAGGTCGCGAATGCTGTCGGGCTGCACCTGGCCGGCGCCGGCCAGGTCATCGACCAGCTTGCGCGACAGGATCACGACATCGCAGTCCGCGCCGGCCAGCAGTTTGTCTTTCATTGCCCCCACGGCGCCGAACTCGCCGGCGACCTGGCAGGCCGCCTCGGACTCGAAACTTGCCCGCACATGCTCGACCAGGCCCAGGGCCGCGCCCCCACTCAGGATAAACAGCTTCATTCTTGCTCCTTCACGTTATGCGTCATGCCTGCGCCTCGATGGCGCGCGCGATATTGTCGAAGTCCAGCGGCAGCACCGGCACGCGCACGCCCAGCGCATCGCGCACGGCGTTGCCGATAGCGCCGGCCGTGGGGCCCAGCGAAGGCTCGCCGGCGCCGGCGGCAGGCTGGTCCGGCCTGGCCAGTATCCGCACCTGCACGTCCGGAATCTCGCTGAACCGCAGAATCGGGTACTTTTCCCATTCGTCGTCCGTGAGCTTGTTGTCGCTGAACCGCGCCTGCTCGAGAATGGCCCAGGAACAGGCCTGGATGGCGCCGCCTTCCACCTGCTGTACCACGCCGTCGGGGTTGATGACTTCGCCGACATCCACCGCAATGAACAACTCATGCACGCGCACCTTTTCAGCCACGGACACGCGGGCGACCACGGCACAGTAGGCGCCCTTGTTCTTGTAGCGCGCATAGCCCATGCCCCAGCCCGAATTATCGGCGCCCGCCCGCCTGCCGTCCCAGCCGCTCATTTCGCGCACGGCATCGATGACGGCAATGGCCCGCGCATCGGACAGCATGCCCAGACGGTAGTCCGCCGGATCGAGGCCATGGTCGAGCGCGATGTCGTCGACCATGGCCTCGATGGCGAATACATTGGCGAACGCGCCCAGGCAGCGCAACGAGGACGTGCGTATCGGCATGTCGATGACGCGGTGCGACGACAGGGCGCTGCACGCGATGTCGTAGCAAGGAATGATATTGCGCTCGGCGCCCCCGCCCGCGGCGATCGGCGCGTTGATGGCCGACAGCTTCGGACTGGGGTTGTCCTGGTACCAGCTGCCCAGCAGCGTGGGCGTGGGCGCCCGCCCGGGGCGCAGGCTATGGCCCGGGCCCCAGACATCGGTGCGCCAGTCGAGTATGCGGCCTTGCGCATCCACGTCCACCCGCAACTGCAGCGATATGGGCGGCCCTTGCGGCGCCCAGCACAGTTCATCGGCGCGCGACCACTGCACCCGTATGCTGCGGCCCGGCGCATGCCGCGACAGCCAGGCGGCATCGAAGGCGACGTCATCGGCGCCGTTCTGCCCATAGCATCCCGCGCCCGGCACATGCTCGACGATGATCTGTTCCGGCGCCATGGCCAAGGCCACGGCGAGGTCGGCTCGCAGGTTGTAGATGCCTTGGGCGTGCGTCCACACCTTCAGGACATCGCCTTCCGTGCAGGCGAAGGCGCAGGACGGCCCGATGGACGCGTGCTTGATGAAGGGCTTGAAGTAATCGCCGGCGTAGGTCTTCGCGACCGCCCTGCCCGAAGCATCGCCCGGCCCCTGGTGGCCATAGGTCTTGGTATCGCAATGCTGGCGGCGCAGCCAGGCCGGCAATTCGTGCTGCGCGGGCAGGCAGGCCGCCTCGCGCCAGCGCGCCGATGCGGCCAACCGCTCTATCGCCATGCCCGCCACATATTCGTGCTCGGCCAGCACGCCCACCAGCGAGCCGCTTCTTGCCACCCGCACGGCGCACGGCAGGCCTTGCACGGCGGTCAGGTCGAGTTCCAGCAGTTCCGCATTGATAGAGGGCGGACGCAGCATGCGGCCATGCAATAGGTTCGGCGGCGACATATCATGGATGAAGCCAAAGCGGCCATGCACCTTGTCGGCCAACCCCAGCGCCGGGATGCTGCGTTCGGCTTGCGCGCCGGGCGCCGGCGACGGCGCGTCGTCCTGGGTGAATACCGGCTCGACCGGCACGTCCAGGTCCACCCGGCTGGCCAGGCTCCAGTAGGTACCCAGCTCGGTTTCGCCGGCCAGGAACGCGCCCTCGCGCACCCGCACCGCCGCCACATCCACCCCCGCCATGCGGGCGGCTTGCCGGGCATACAAGCGCCGCACCTGGGCGCATACCACCCTGAGCGACATGCCGGAGTGCTGGATCGACAGGCTGCCCGATGTGATCGATTCGTCGGGGCTTGCCCCCGTGCGGGCCGGCGCCATCCGGATGCGGTTCAGGGGCACGCCCAGCGCCTGCGCCGCGATCTGTGCCAGCGCGGTCAGGATGTTCTGTCCGAGCTCGACCTTGCCCGACCGGATGCACACATATCCGCCGTCGTCGGCGCACAGGCCGATCCAGGTGGATAGCATGGGGTTGTCCTTCAGGCTGACGGGCATGCCGTCGTCGGACGAAAGCGGCGCGAAAGCGTCTTTCATGCCCCACCCCCTTTGCCGCCCTCGGCCGCCGCGTCGCCGATGGCTCGCATGACACGCAGATGGCTGCCGCAACGGCATAGATTGCGGTCCATGTGCTCACGGATCTGCCTGCTGTCGGGCGCGGGACAACCGGCCAGCAACCCGGTGGCCGCCACCACCATGCCCGACGTGCAGTAGCCGCATTGCGCCGCGCCGTGCTCGATGAAGGCGCGCTGCACCCGGGCCCCCACCGGATGCTCCGCCAGGCCCTCGACCGTCAGCACCTGCTTGCCGGCCACCGACCACAAGGGCGTGTTGCACGCATAGGCAGGCACCTGGTCCACCAGCACCATGCAGGCGCCGCAATTGCCTTCGCCGCAGCCGAAGTGCGACCCTTTCAGGCCGAGCTCGTTGCGCAGGATGTCCAGCAGCAGGCGCTGGTCTTGCGCGTCGACTTCGTGCCGCGCGCCGTTGATATGCAGGATCGTCGACATCAGCTTGCCTCCCGCCATGGCCCGGTCAGGGCTGCACCATCTTGGCGTCCAGGGCGATCTTGCGCAGGCGCTCGATATCCTGCTGCAGATATTGCCTGAAGGCCGGCGGGTCCATCACCATGGGCGCCACGCCGTCCTTCATCCATTGCTGCTTGACCTGCGGGCTGCCGGCGATCTGGCTGATGGCCTGGTTGAGTTTGCTGACCACCGCGGGGGGCGTGCCCTTGGGTGCCAGCATGCCCAGCCAGATATTGGCCTCGTAGCCAGGCAGGCCGGCTTCGCTGACGGTGGGAATATCCGGAAAGACCGGCGAGCGTTCTTTGCCGGTGGTGGCCAGGGCCTTCACGCGGCCGTCGTCGACAAATGCCTTCATGGTGGCGGTAGCGTCGAACATGTAGTCCACTTCGCCCGCGGCGACCCCGGTGCGGGCCTGGCCGCTGCTCTTGTAGGGAACGTGCTGCACCTCGGTTTGCGCCATGGAACTGAACAGCTCGCCGGCAATGTGGTACGGCGTGCCGATGCCCGAGCTGGCGTAATTGAGCACGCCCGGCTTCTGCTTCTCGAGCGCGATCAGGTCCTTGACGCTGGAAACGTCCAGGCCCTTCTTGGTGACCAGCACCAGGCTCGCCTCGTTGATCGGGGCGATGGGCTCGAAGTCTTTCATCAAATCGTAGGGCTTGTCCTTGAGCAGGGTCTCGTTGACGGTCTGGGTATTGGACATGACCAGCAGTGTGTAGCCGTCGGGCTGGGCGCGCGCCACGGCGGCCGTGCCGATGACCCCGCCGCCGCCGGGCTTGTTCTCGACCACCACCGACTGCCCGAACCGCTTCTGCAGTTGATCGCCCAGATAGCGCGCATACACGTCGGCAGAACCGCCAGCACCAAATGGTACAACGATGGTGATGGGGCGTTGCGGGTAGTCTTTGGCCGCGTCGGCAGCCGCCGCCTGCGTGGCGGCCAGCCCCAGCCCCGCCGTGAAAATGAACGACATCAAGCTTTTTTTGTTCAAGATGTGCCTCCTCGTTTTTTGAATCGTGGCCGCGCCGCGCCATGCGATGCACGGCACCAAAGCGTACCAGTGGCAAACCAAATTTCAAACTTGTTTTTATATTGGTATCTATATTGGTTCTATTCATCGAGCTATGCATCGTTGCCGCGCCCGCGCCGGGCGTGGCACGCGATAACGCTGTCCGGCGAGGTCAACGCTAAACTCCGCCCAGGAGAAACCCGCCCGACTCATCAATAAGGACCCCCATGCAAGCACTTGCAGCCATGCCTGCCAGCGTTGCCGCGGCGGTGCGCATCGTGCTCACCGATATCGACGACACCCTGACTACCGACGGACGCCTGCCCGCCGACGCCTATGCGGCGCTGGAACGGCTGGATGCGGCCGGGATCCAGGTAGTGCCCATTACCGGCCGCCCCGCCGGCTGGTGCGACCACATCGCCCGCATGTGGCCGGTGCGCGCCGTGGTCGGCGAGAACGGCGCGTTCTACTACGCCTACGACCGCGCCGCGCGCCGCATGACCACCCACTACTGGGCCGACGACCAGGCCCGCGCGGCCAGCCGCGCCCGGCTGGACGCCATCCGCGACCGGGTGCTGCGCGAAGTGCCCGGCGCCGCCGTGGCCAGCGACCAGGACTACCGGGTCGCCGACCTGGCGATCGACTTCTGCGAAGACGTGCCGGCCCTGCCCGATGCGGCGGTCAGCCGTATCGTCGCCATCTTCCAGGAAGCGGGCGCGCAGGCCAAGGTCAGCTCCATCCATGTCAATGGCTGGTTCGGCGACTACGACAAGCTGACCATGACCCGCACCCTGTTCGAGCGCGAGCTGGGCCTGGACATCGACCAGGAACTGCCCCGCTGCCTGTTCATCGGCGACTCGCCCAACGACGAGCCGATGTTCGCGTTTTTCCCTGTATCGGTGGGGGTGGCCAACATCCAGGCCCTGCTGCACCGGCTGACGCACCGCCCCGCGTATGTGGCCACCCATCACGGCGGAGGCGGCTTCGTCGAAATGGCCGAACGCCTGCTGCAGACGCGCCGGGCCGCCGGACAACAGCCATGACAGCCGCTTCCGCGCCCGCGGCCCGGCCCACCGACGGCCGGCGCAGCATCCAGTCGGTGGAAGTCGGCTTCCCGCTGCTGGCCGCGCTGGTCGACGCGGGCAAGCCGCTGACGCTGCGCGACCTGGCCGGCGCGGCCGGCATGACCTCGGCCAAGGCGCATCCCTACCTGGTCAGTTTCATCCGGGTGGGGCTGGTCCAGCAGGACGCCGCCACCGGCCAGTACGAACTGGGGCCGTTCGCGCTGCAGATGGGCCTGGTCAGCCTGCAGCGGCTGGACCCAGTGCGCGTGGCGCTGCCCGAGATCGCCACCCTGCAGGCCAGCATCGGCCACACGCTGGGCATTGCCGTGCTGGGCTCGCACGGGCCCACCATGATCCACATGACCGAAGCCAGCTATCCGGTGCACGTCAACATGCGCAAGGGCACCGTGATGTCCATGCTGCATACCGCCACCGGCCTGGTCTTTGCCGCCTGGCTGCCGCCCAAGGTGGCCGAGCACTATATCGGCCGCGAAGAAGGCGACACGGCGGTCATCGCCGGCCAGCAGCCGCCGCGCAAGGTAGCCTACGCCGACATCGAGGCGCGGCTGGCCGACATCCGCGTGCACGGCATGGCGCGCGCCATCGGCAATCCGCTGCCGGGAGTCGACGCGCTGTCGGTGCCGGTTTTCGACAGCACCGGCAACATCGTGCTGGCGCTGACCAGCCTGGGCCCGTCGGGATTGTTCGACGTGGCCTGGGACGGCACCATCGCCACGCCGCTGCTGGCCTGCGCGCGGGAAATCTCGCGCAAGTTGGGTTATCGCAAATAAACGCGGCGGTTTTTGGCCAAACGAAAACAAATCGAAAAAAACGAAAGCGACACGAAAACAACACGAAAACAAAAACAGGTGATTTCCCGGCTGGGCGGTTTCGTTTTTTTGTGTTTGAATATTTAAGTCAGTAATATTTCGGATATTCCACAGGAGACCCCCAACATGCAAGCCCCGCGCCTGATGCAAGCGGCCGCCGCCATTACCCTGGCGTTCGGCGTGCAAGCTGCCTACGCTGCCGACTCGTGCCCCAACCGGGGCGACCTGGACCAGATGTATTGCGACGCCGACAAAGACCTGGTCGCCGATACGCCCACCGATGCCGACAAGCTCAAGACGCCGTCGACCCTGGTGTTCACCTACACGCCGGTCGAAGACCCGGCGGTGTACGCCAACATCTTCAAGCCCTTCACCGAATACCTGAGCGAATGCACGGGCAAGCGCGTGGTGTTCTACCAGGTGCAAAGCAACGCGGCCGAAATCGAAGCCATGCGCTCGGGCCGCCTGCACGTGGGCGGTTTTTCCACCGGCCCCACCGCCTACGCGGTGAACATCGCCGGCGCCGTGCCGTTCGCGGTCAAGGGCTATGCCGACGGCTTCCAGGGCTACAACCTGATCGTCATCGTCAAGAAAGACAGCCCCTACAAAACGCTGGCCGACCTGAAAGGCAAGAAGCTGGCGCATACCTCGCCTTCGTCCAACTCGGGCCACATGGCGCCCGTGGCGCTGTTCCCCAAAGAAGGCCTGGTGCCCGACAAAGACTACAAGATCATCTTCTCGGGCAAGCATGACCAGTCCGTCATGGGCGTGAACTCGGGCGACTACGATGCCGCCGCCGTCGCCTCCGACGTCTTTCACCGCATGGCCGAGCGCGGCCAGGTCAAGGAAGAAGATTTCCGCATCATCTACACCAGCGAAAAATTCCCCACCTCGTCGTTCTCGTACGCGCACGACCTTGAACCCAAGTTCCGCGACAAGATGCTGAAGTGCTTCTACGACTTCCGCTTCCCCGACGAAATGAAGGAAGCCTTCGACGGCGCCGACCGCTTCTACCCGGTCACGTACCAGAAAGACTGGGCCATCGTGCGCCAGGTGGCCGAATCCGGCGGCGAACGCTTCAATCGCGACGCCTACGATCGCGAAACCGCCAAGAGCAAAGGCAAGCAGTAAGCATGACCACATCTTTACGTATTGCCGGCCTGGTCAAGGAATACCGGGCCGGCCGGCCGGTGCTCAAGGGCATCGACCTGCACGTCGAGGGCCAGGGCCTCACCGCCATCATCGGCCCTTCGGGCACCGGCAAAAGTACGCTGTTGCGCTGCATTAACCGACTGATCGACCCCACGCGCGGCGAAATCACGCTGCAAACCGACGCCGGCACGGTCGATCTGGCCGCGATCCGCGGCACGGCGCTGCGCCAGGCGCGGCGCCGCATCGGCATGGTGTTCCAGGAATACAACCTGGTCGAACGCCTGACCGTCATGGAAAACCTGCTGACCGGCCGCCTGGGCTACAGCAGCGCCTTCAAGGCCTGGATGCGCCGCTTCGAGCCCGCTGACATCGAGCGCGCCTACCAGCTGCTCGATGTGGTGGGGCTGGGCGGCTTCGGCGACCAGCGCGCCGACGCCCTGTCGGGCGGCCAGCGCCAGCGCGTGGGCATCGCGCGCGCCCTGATGCAGCGCCCGCAATTGCTGCTGGCCGACGAACCCACGTCGTCGCTCGACCCGAAAACCTCGGTCGAAATCATGGAACTGCTGGCCGAGCAAGGCAGCGCCAACGGCATTCCGGTACTGGTCAACATCCACGACGTCGAACTGGCGCGCCGCTATGCCAGCCGCATCGTCGGCATGTCGGGCGGCCACGTCGTCTACGACGGCGACGGCCAGGGCCTGGACCCCGACATCCTGAAAACGATTTACGGGGGCGAGTCGTGGCTGCAGTAAAGCGCCGCCCGTTCGCCCTGTCGTGGCAAGCGAAGCTGATCACCGTGCTGGTGGTCATTTATGCGTTGTATGCCGCCGGGCAGCTCGACTTCAGCCTCGAGCGCTTCCATGCCGGCCTGGGCCATGCCGCCACGCTGCTCGCCCGCATGTTTCCCCCGCGCATCCAACAGCCCGACACGCTCTGGCAAGGCCTGGCCGAAAGCCTGGAAATCGCCGTGCTGGCCTCGGTGCTGGGCATCTTGGTGGCCCTGCCCATCGGCCTGCTGGGCGCGCGCAACCTGATGCCGTCGTGGGCCTCGTGGCCCGCGCGCGCCATCGTGGCCCTGTGCCGTTCGCTGCACCCGGTGATCGTCGCCATCCTGTTCGTCAAGGCCGTGGGCTTCGGCGCGCTGGCCGGCATCCTGGCCCTGGCGGTGGCCTCGGTGGGATTCATCGGCAAGCTGTTCACCGAATCCATCGAAGAAATCTCGCTCAAGCAGGTCGAAGCCGTGCGCGCCACCGGCGCGTCGTTCGCCAACGTGATCCTGTTCGGCGTGCTGCCGCAGGTATTCGCGCGCTTCATCGGCTTTGCCACCTACCAGTTCGACTCGAACCTGCGCAATTCCACCATGGTGGGCATCGTGGGTGCCGGCGGTATCGGGGGCACGCTGTTCTCGGCTTTCCAGCGCTTCGACTACGACTTCGTGGCGGCCATTCTCATTACTCTCATCGCCATCATCATGCTGGGCGAATTGCTGGCGCGCTTCGTGCGGGCCGTGTTTCTCGACAACCTGGGCTTCGACACTATCCTGCAACGCCGCTTCGACGCGGCGCGCGGGCTGGGTAGCAAGCCCCTGACCCGCGCGGAGGCCGACGAATGACCGCCCCCGCCACCACAGTGTCCGGCTCGGGCTATCCGCGCGTCTGGCAGCGCTACACCATGGGGCAGCGGCTGCTGCGCTTCGCCCTGTACCTGGTGGTGGTCGCCGCCATCGTGCAGGCGCTGCGCAGCGTCGAGATCATTCCCGAGTTCCTGTACGACGCCCCCGAGCAAATGGCCGACCTGCTGGGCCGCATGTGGCCCATCGACTGGTCGTTCTACTTCGAAGGCGTGCATGGCCCGCTGCTGGAAACGCTGCACATCGCCACGCTGGGCACCATCCTGTCGGTGATCCTGGCCGTGCCGGTGGGGCTGCTGGCCGCCAACAACCTCACGCCCAGCCGGGTGGTCAACCAGCTGGCGCGCCTGATCCTGGTGTCCAGCCGCTCGGTCAACTCGCTGGTGTGGGCGCTGCTGTTCATCGCCATCTTCGGCCCGGGCCCCCTGGCCGGCACGCTGGCCATCGCCTTCCGTTCGATCGGTTTCGTGGGCAAGCTGGTGGGCGAGGCCGTCGAAGAAGCCCAGCGCGGCTCGGTCGAGGCCCTGACGGCCACCGGCGCCAGCAAGGGCGCGGTGCTGTGGTACGGCTACTGGCCGCAGATCCGGCCGGCCTTCTGGTCGATCGTGCTGCTGCGCTGGGACATCAACGTGCGCGAATCCGCCGTGCTCGGCCTGGTGGGCGCAGGCGGCATCGGCATGGCGCTGGACACCGCCATGAACCTGTTCCAGTGGGATCGCGTCGCCGTGGTGCTGGCCGCCATCTTCGCGGTGGTGGTGGTGGCGGAAATCGTCATCACGCAGGCGCGCAAGCGGATCCTGTAGGCATCGCCGGCTCGACGCCAGGCAATGCCAGGCGATGCCAGGTGTCTGACTCCCGCCAGGGTGTCAGACACCGATGTGATGCGCATATTCACGGTGTCTGACACCCTGGCGGGAGTCAGACACCTGGCCACCACCCGGCCCCGCCTCATGAACCTTTTATGACTGGTCATCATCCTGCCAGGCCGTCTTGAGTACTATCGATGGTTTCAGCAGCGCTCGTCGAGACCATGTCAGAACAAGAACTGAAGTTGCACGTCCCGGCGGCCGCGCGCCGGGCGGTCCAGCAAGAAATCCGGCAAGGCAACGCCACCCTCGTCCGCCTGCACGCTCTCTATTTCGAAACCCCCGACCGCGAACTGGCGCGCGCCCGCATCGCGCTGCGTCTGCGCCGCGAAGGCCGCGACTGGGTACAGACCCTGAAAATGCCGGGCGGCGACGCCATCACCCGGGTCGAGATCAACCACCCGCGCACCGGCCCGGTGCTGGACCTGTCCGTGTACGCCGGCACCGAGGTCGAGGCCCCGCTGTCGGCCATCAAGGGGCCGCTGGGGTTGCGCTACGAAACCGACGTGCAGCGCCTGCTGCGCCAGGTCCGCAGCCGCCACGGCAGCATCGAGCTGGCCTACGACACCGGCGTGCTGCGCGCGGGCGCGCTGGAACTGCCCATTTCCGAACTGGAATTCGAACTGCTGTCGGGCCGCCCCGCGGCCATTTTTGCCGTGGCGCGCCGCTGGCAGCAACGCCATGGCCTGGTGCTGGATGCCCGCAGCAAGTCCGAACGCGGCGACGCGCTGGCCACGCTGGCCGGCGAGCTGGCCGCGCTGGATGCCGACGATCCCGCCACCCAGGTCAGCCGCGGCACCGCCATCGCGCGGTTCTGGGGGCCGCGGGGCGCCGGGCCCGTCACGCTGGACCGCAACCTGGCGCCGGCCCAGGCCATGGGCCGCATCGCCGCCGAATGCCTGGACCAGGTCGCGCGCAACGCCGCCATGCTGGCCGAGGTGGACACACTGGGCATCTACCATGCCGGCCAGCCCGAACACGTGCACCAGTTGCGCGTGGGCATGCGCCGCTTGCGCTCGGCCTGGCGCTTGTTCGACGGCTGGATCACGCCGCCCTCGCCGGCCGTGCAAGACGGCGTGCGCACGCATTTTGCGGCTTTCGGGCTCAGCCGCGACCAGGACGTCCTGAACGAGACCGTGACCCCGGCCCTGCTGCGGGCGGGCATGCCGGTGATCACCTTCGACGCGCCGCCGGCCGATATCGACGTGCAGGCCATCGCCGCCGGCACCGCCTTCCAGGGCTGGCTGCTCGATACGCTGGAATGGAGCCTGGACGTGCAGCCGCGCTCGTCGGCCCTGGCGCCGGTGCCGCTGGCCGCCCTGGGCGCGGCGCCCCAGCCGCCCTTGCAGGCGCAGGCCGACGAGGCGCCCGCCGCCGTCACGCCCACCATCATCCCGCTGACGGCCGAGCCCGAATTGCCCGCCTTGCACAAGCTGCTGGCCAGGCGGCTGCACCGCTGGCACGGCAAGATCGCCGCCCAGGGCAAGGATTTCGCGGCCCTCGACATCCCGGCCCGGCACGCGCTGCGCAAGCGCGGCAAGCGCCTGCGCTATGGATTGTCGTTCGCCGAATCGCTGCTGCCGCAAGAGCGGCTGCGCGGCTACCGGAAGCTGCTGTCGCAGGTGCAAGACCTGCTGGGCGAGATCAACGACCTGGCCATGGCCAAAGACTACTACCAGGCGTGCGTGGGCACGCACCCGCAGGCCTGGTTTGCGCTGGGCTGGATCAGCGCGCGGCTCGACAAACTGGTCGCCGAGGCCCAGCAGGCGTTCGACCGCCTGGCCGACACCAAGCCCTTCTGGAAATAGCCCAGCGCGCCGGCCGGCCCGGGCGGCCGGCGGCGGCTAGTCGGCCAGCAGCGCGGCCGCGAACTCGTCGGCCACGAAGGGCTGCAGGTCTTCCATGCCTTCGCCCACGCCGATCCAATACACCGGCACGGGGCGCACGCCCTGGCTGCCCGCCGCGACGGCGGCCAATGTGCCGCCCTTGGCGGTGCCGTCGAGCTTGGTGACCACCAGGCCGGTCAGGCCGATGGCCGCATCGAAGGCACGAATCTGCGCCAGCGCGTTCTGGCCGGTATTGCCGTCGACCACCAGCAGCACCTCGTGCGGGGCGGCGCCATCGGCCTTGGCGATGACGCGGCGGATTTTTTTCAGCTCTTCCATCAGGTGCAGCTGGGTCGGCAGGCGGCCGGCCGTATCCACCATGACCACGCCCGCGCCGCGCGCGCGGCCGGCGTTGACCGCGTCGAAGGCCACGGCGGCCGGATCGCCGCCTTCCTGGGCAATGACGCTGACGTTGTTGCGGCTGCCCCATTCGATCAGTTGCTCGCGCGCCGCCGCGCGGAACGTATCGCCGGCGGCCAGCAGCACGCTGGCGCCCTGGCCCTGGAACGTGTGGGCCAGCTTGCCGATCGAGGTGGTTTTGCCCGCGCCGTTGACGCCGGCGATCATGACCACCAGCGGGCTGGCGCGGCGCAGGTCGAAGGTGCGCTCGAGCGGCCGCAGGTGATCGGCCAGCAATTGGCGCAAGGCGACCTTTACCTGGGCCGGATCTTCGATGCGTTCTTTGCGCACGCGCGCGCGCAGCGCGGTCAGCAGTTGCTCGGTGGCTTCGAGCCCCGAGTCGGCCATGATGAGCGCCGATTCGAGTTCTTCGAACAGGTTTTCGTCGACCTTGACGCCCACGAACAGCCCGCCCAGGCTCTGCCCGGTGCGCGACAGGCCCTGCTTGAGCCGGCCCAGCCACGAGGTTTTCTTGGCCGGTTCGGACGCGGGCGCGGCGGCGGGGCTGGGTGCCGGCGCGGCGGGCTCGGCCGGCTGGGGTGCCGTCGATGGCGGCGTGGCCGGCTGCGCGGCGGGCGCGGGCGGCGCCACGGGTTCGCGGACAGGCTCGGGGGCCGGCACGGGGGCCGCGGGCGGCGCCGGGACGGGCTCGGGCACCGGCGCCGAAGCAGCCACTGGCTGGCCGGCCGATGCCGGAACAGCGGGTGCCTGCGCATCCGGCGCCGAAGAAGCCGGCGGGGATGCCGGCGTGGGCGGCGTGTCGGTGCCCGGCGTGGCCGCGGCATCGTGTCCGACGGAATCGGGTTGCGGAACTGCCGGCATCCCATCGGCGGCGGGCGCGTCGGCCTGCGGCGCGGCGTCGGGCTGCGCGGGCGTGGCGGGCGGGGATTTTTTCTTGAAGAAGCGGAACATGGCCGAAGTATATTCCGTTCGCCGAGCGGCCAGCCGGGGGGCGCCCCAAGCCGGCTACTATTCGCGCAGGAGGTCCGTTTTGTCGAAGAAAACCAACCCGGGCAGCAAGCCTATCCGCATCGTGGCCGGCCAATACCGGCGCACGCCCATCGCCGTGCCCGACGTGCCGGGCCTGCGCCCCACGCCCGACCGGGTGCGCGAAACCCTGTACAACTGGCTGGCTCACTTGTGGGGCGGCGAATTCGCCGGCAAGCGCGTGCTGGACCTGTTCGCCGGCAGCGGCGCCCTGGGCTTCGAAGCGGCGTCGCGCGGGGCCTCGCAAGTGCTACTGGTAGAACACGACCGCACGGCCATCGCCGCCCTGCGCGCGCTGCGCGACAAACTGGGCGCCGACGCGGTGCGCGTGCACGCCGGCGAAGCCATGCAGGTCGTCCAGCGCATGGACGCCTCGCGCTTCGACCTGATCCTGCTCGATCCGCCCTTCGGCCAAGACTGGCTGCCGCGCCTGTGGCCGCTATTGCCGGGCATCATGGCCGAGCACGCGCTGGTGTATGTCGAGTCCGAAGGCGCGCTGGATCCGCCGCAGGATTTCGAGATCTTGCGGCAAGAACGGGCGGGCGCCGTCCACTACGGACTGCTTCAATTTGCTGCAATGCGGAAATAGATCAATAATCCGGGATTCGGAGGAAGGTGTACGCCAGTTACAAGGAAACGGAGCCCGCATGATTACCGCCGTCTACCCCGGTACGTTCGACCCGCTGACCCGCGGCCATGAAGATCTGGTGCGCCGCGCCGCCTCGTTGTTCGACAAGGTGGTGGTAGGCATCGCGCACAGCCGCAACAAGAAGCCCTTTTTCAGCATCGACCAGCGCGTCGAGATCGCCCGCGAGGTGCTGGGCCACTATCCCAACGTCGAAGTGCACAGCTTCGCCGGCCTGCTGAAGGATTTCGTGCGCGAACAGAACGGCCGCGTCATCGTGCGCGGCCTGCGCGCCGTATCCGATTTCGAATACGAGTTCCAGATGGCCGGCATGAATCGCCATCTGCTGCCCGAGGTCGAGACCATGTTCATGACCCCGTCCGACCAATACCAGTTCATTTCGGGCACCATCGTGCGCGAAATCGCGCAATTGGGCGGAGACGTCAGCAAGTTCGTGTTCCCGTCGGTCGAGCGCTGGCTGCAGGCCAAGGCCAAGGAACTCAGCCAGCAGTCCAGCCCCGCCGGCTAGCCGGCCCGGCCCGGTCCGGCGCGCGGCGGCGCTACAATGGTGGCGAATCCGCCGCCTTATCTCTGCCATGGCTCTTACCATCACTGAAGAATGCATCAATTGCGACGTGTGTGAGCCGCAGTGCCCCAACGAGGCCATCTCGATGGGGCCCGATTACTACGTCATCGATCCCGACCGCTGCACCGAATGCGTGGGCCACCACGACGAACCCCAGTGCAAGGTGGTCTGCCCGGTCGAATGCATCGAATTGCACCCCCAATGGCATGAAGGGCAAGAAGCCCTGATGGCCAAATACCGCCGCCTGACGGGCCAGGCGTGACTCCGCCCGACGCCAGCCTGGCCGCGCCGCTGCCCCAGCCGCCGGCGCGCGACCTGTCCGTCTCGGCCGTGGTGGCCGGACTGGTGGCCGTGCTGGTCAGCTTCGGCGGCACCGCGGTCCTGATGGTGCAGGCGGGCCACGCCGCCGGGCTGGACACCGCGCGCATCGGCTCGTGGCTGGGCTCCATCTGCCTGGTGCTGGGCCTGGGCGGGCTGGCCATCAGCCTGCGCAGCCGCATGCCGGTGGTGCTGGCCTGGTCCACGCCCGGCGCCGCGCTGCTGGTCACCGCGCTGGTAGGAGTACCGTTCGACCAGGCCGTGGGGGCGTTTCTGCTGGCCGCGGCGCTGATGCTGGCTTGCGGCCTGTTCGGCTGGATCGACCCCATCATGCGGCGCGTGCCCGCCGAAATCGCCAGCGCCATGCTGGCCGGCGTGCTGCTGGATTTCGGGCTGGGCATCTTCACGCGCATCGGCGAACGGCCGGTGCTGGTGCTGGCCATGTGCGCCGCCTACCTGCTGGGCAAGCGCTGGGCTCCCCGCTACGCGGTGCTGGCCGTGCTGGCGGCCGGGCTGGGCGTGGCCGGCGCGGCGGGCCAGGTGCGCCTTGGCGACATCGACTGGCAACTGACCGAATTCATCTGGACCACGCCCGCGTTCTCGTGGTCGGCCACGATCAGCGTCGGCATTCCGGTCTTCGTGGTGGCGCTGGCCTCGCAGAATCTGCCCGGCCTGGCCATTTTGCAGGCCGCCGGCTATCGCCCCGCGGCCTCGCGGCTGGTGGCCGCCACGGGCCTGCTGGGGGTTGTGGCAGCGCCCTTCGGCGCACACAGCGTTACGCTGGGCGCCATCACGGCCGCCATCTGCACGGGGCCCGAAGCGCACCCCGATCCCGCCCGCCGCTACATCGCGGCCGCCACCTATGGGCTGGCCTATGTGCTGCTTAGCGTCGTGGCCGGCACGGTGGCGGTGTTTTTCCAGGCCTTGCCGCCGGCCTTGATCGCCGCCCTGGCCGGCCTGGCCCTGCTGGGCGCGATCCTGGGCGGGCTGGCGGGGGCCATGGCCCATGCCCCGCGCCGCGAAGCCGCGCTGATCACCCTGCTGGCCACCGCGTCCGGCTTCAGCGCCTGGGGCATCGGCTCGGCCTTCTGGGGCCTGGTCGCCGGCCTGCTGGCGCACGCGGTAATCGAATACAAGCGGCGCTGAGATAGCGGCGGAAAAGAGGCGCCTGACTCTCGCACGAGCCGGGTGTCAAGCCAGGTGTCTGACTCCCGCAGGGTGTCGGACACCGAAGATGGGCAAGCGCATTTCAATAGCACGGTGTCTGACACCCTGCGGGAGTCAGACACCTGTCTGTTGCCCTGTTGCCGATACGCCTCAAGCAACCGTCAATCGGGCCACTGCACGGCGGGTATGTCGGGATGCACTTTCAGCAGCCGGCACGGAATCTGCAGGAAGTTCGACACCCAGGCCGCGGCCAGGTCGCCTTCGTCGACGACGTCGACGGTTTGTTCGCCCAGGCGGATCTGATAGCGCACGCTGTCGTCGTCTTCGATGACGTCGAGCGGGATGTCCATGCGCAGCATGCCGGGCGCCTTCATGACCAGATACCCCAGCCGCAATTCGATGGCGATTTCGGCCAGCCGCGGACACAGCGCGCGGTCCAGCCAGGTGCCGGCATCGTTGGCGACCAGCCAGCGCCGATGGTACGGCTGGGCCTGTGCCTGGGTGGTTGTGCCGCATTCGGCGACAGGCTGGAAAGCGGATGCGCTCATTTGCCCAGGATTCCTTTCAGTGCTTTGTCGAGTTGCGGAGCCAGTTTGGAATCGGCGGCCTTCTTTTCCACGGCTTCTTTCAGTTTTTGTTCCAGCCCGCGCTTGAGCGCCTCGCTGGCCGCGCCGCGCCACTGCACGGTATAGACGGGTTTGTCGAACGGGCCGCTGATCAGCACGGGAATGGTGATGCCCTTGAGTTCTTCGAGGTCTTTGCCGTCTTGCCCGGTGCTGGTGTTGACCACCTTTACCTTGGCCACGAAATTCAGGGTTTTCTGGACGAAATCGATGGCCGCCGGATCGCCCTGCGACACGCGCAGCAGCGGCGATGCCATATCGAGCCGCTTGGCATTGGCCACGCCCTTGACGAACACCAGGTCGGCCTCGAGCGACGTGAAATCGGTCTGGCGCGTCTGGTCGGCCGCCAGCGCGGGATCTGCGGCTTCGCCGGTGAACGCCGCCTTGAGCTCGCGCAGCGTTTGCGCGATGTTGATGCCGCGCACCGCCCCATCGCGCAGGCGCACTTGCATGCTGCCGTTCAGGCCGGTGGTCAGCGCGTACGAATTGGAGCCCGCGGTTTTCAGGTCCAGCGCCAGGCTGCCGGTGCCGGTCAGGGCGGTTTGCTGGACCAGGTCGGAGAGCAGCGGACCGATGGCGATGCCCGCCAGCGTCATCTTGGCCGCCACCTGGTTGTTCTCGGCCGCGTTGATCGACACGGTACCGCCCAGCTTGCCGCCGTACAGCGCCGCCGCCAGCGCGGAGATGTCGAGCTTGCCCTTGTCGAGCTTGATCTTGGCGGTGAGCTCGCTGGCCTTCAGGCCGCGCACGACCAGTTGGCCGATCTTGATGGTGCCGTTGGCGGTGGGGCCCACCAGGGCCGAGAGATCGATCGAGCTGTCGGCCACCGTGGACGTGCCGGCGGCGGGCGTGGCCGGCGGCTTGGCGGGATTGTCTTGCTTGCCGTCGCCGGCGGGCGCCTTGGGCGCGGCCAGCGGCACGGGCGGGGCCAGCTTGTCGAGATCGAGCGTGTCGACCGCCAACGCGAAGGTGATGTCGGGAACATCGGACAGTTTCTTGACGTCGGCGGTCAGGTCGAACTTGCCGCCCTCGAGCACGGCGTTGATCTTGGCGACGGCCTGGTCTTTTTGCAGGTTGGCGTTCAGGCTGCCGATGACGGGAATCTGCAGGCTGCCCTTGGGCAGGCCGGGGTCGGTGATGCTGACGTCGCCTTTCAGGGCCGACAGCGCGATGGCGCGCTGCCACAGGTTGAACGTGGCCGGCGAGGTAAACACCGCCTTGACCACGCGCTCGCCCTGGGTCAGCGTGCTGTCGAGCTTGATTTCCTTGATGTCGAGTTCGCCCGCATTGCCGCTGATGCCGTTCAGACCGAAACTGGCATCCAGGCCCTGCAGGCGCACGCGGCCGGTCAGCGCCTGACCGGTAGCCGAAGACGGCGAAACGTTCAGGGCCGGCGCGTCGGCCGCCAGTTCGAAGGGGCCGCCGGGCAAGGCGCCTTTGGCCCGCACGGCCAGTTTCTCGGCCTGCAACTGCAGCTTGTGCGGGTCGAGCGCCAGCTTCGGAATGGTGACGCTGGCCTCGACATTTTTCATGGGCGTGGCCGGATCGGGCACATTGCCCTGGAACACGATTTCGAGACCGCCGACGTCCAGCGACGAGGTACGGCCATTGAAGGCCAGGTTGCCGCGCGCCGCCAGGCTCTTGGCCTCGGCGCCCAGCACATTGCCGTCCATGCGCACGTCGAGCTTCTGCGCGGCGAAGCGCTGGCCGAGCGGATCGAGCGTAAGCAGGCCCTGTCCGGTGAGATTGGCGTCGACCCGCGGATTGCCGCCTTCCAGGCGCGCCGACAGGCTGACGTCGAACGGCTGGTTGTACGTGACGCGGCCGGTGTTGGCGTTCAGATTGGTGACCGCCACCGCCATGCCGGAGATTTCGTCTTGCAGTTGCAGTTCGCCCGCCTGCAGGTCGAGCCCGGCGATGTCGATCTGCATGGTGGCCGGCGCCGACGCGCCCCCGGTGGCAATGGCCTGGGCGGCCCCGGCCATGGCGCCCACGGCGGCGGTGGCCGGCCCGGCGGGCTCGGACGCGTTCGCCAGGCCTCCGCCGATGAGATCTTCGAAATTCAGATGGCCGGTCTTGTCGCGCACCACGCGGGCCGTGAAGCCGTTGATGGTGACATGGTCGACCACCAGATTGCTGGACAGCAAGGGCCAGACGGCCACCGCCAGGCGCATGCTTTCGATAGAGGCGAAAGTATCGGTGCTGTCGACTTCGGACAGCGAGACGTCTTGCACGGACAGGCCGATGCGGGGAAACAGCGACAGTTCGATTTCGCCGTCGATGGCCAGGGTGCGGTGATAGCGTTCCTGGACCAGCTCTTCGAGCTTGTATTTATAGGCGTTGGGGTCGAACGTGAGCAAAAAGATGGCCAGGCCGACGACGGCCACGACAACCAGTACCACCAGGCCAATCAGTATGCGCTTGAACCACGTTTTCATTGCCGCCCCGCGGGTACCTCGACTGGAAAAATTTGGGAATAACCGCGCGCCATCCGGTAAGGTATGGGAAGACTCGCGACGCGGGCGAGCCCCCGGCGTGGCAATATGGTAACAAACCGGGGGCCGAAGCCGCCCTCTGATACTGACAATTACAGCCTTGCCATGGACAACCTCGCCGAATTCCCTCGCCAGAAGCTGCCCGCGCTGTTGCGGGCCATGCCCAAGGCCGAGCTGCACGTGCACATCGAGGGCACGCTGGAACCCGAGCTCATCTTCGCGCTGGCGCGGCGCAACGGCGTGGCCCTGCCCTATGCCGACGTCGAGGCCCTGCGCGCCGCCTACGCCTTCACGAACCTGCAGAGCTTCCTGGATATTTACTATGCGGGCGCCAGCGTGCTGCTGCGCGAGCAAGACTTCTTCGACCTGGCCATGGCGTATTTCCGGCGCGCGGCCGCCGACCACATCGTTCATGCCGAACTGTTCTTCGATCCGCAGACCCACACCGCGCGCGGCGTGCCCATGCAGGCCGTGATGGCCGGCCTGACGCGCGCCTGCGACGCCGCCCAGGCCGAACTGGGCATCAGCAGCGCGCTGATCCTGTGCTTTCTGCGTCACCTGAGCGAAGCCGACGCCTTCGACACGCTGGAACAGGCCTTGCCGTACCGCCGGCATTTCATCGGCATCGGGCTCGACAGCGGCGAACGGGGCAACCCGCCGGAAAAGTTCGCCCGGGTGTTCACGCGCTGCCGCGAACTGGGCCTGCGCATCGTCGCGCATGCCGGCGAAGAAGGCCCGGCGCAATATATCCGCGATGCGCTCGACCTGCTGGGCGCCGAACGCATCGACC
Organism: Bordetella petrii; assembly: GCA_017745595.1. Taxonomy (GTDB): domain Bacteria; phylum Pseudomonadota; class Gammaproteobacteria; order Burkholderiales; family Burkholderiaceae_B; genus Bordetella_A; species Bordetella_A petrii_C. The sequence goes on along the minus strand of WMBV01000038.1, from coordinate 22,728 downwards.
ACGGCGTGCGCTGTGTGGAAGACCCGCAACTGGTCGAGCGCCTGGCGCGCGAGCGCATTCCCTTGACGGTGTGCCCGCTATCCAATGTGAAACTGCGCGTGTTCGACGCGATGTCCGACCACAACATGGCCGCGCTGCTGGACGCGGGCCTGTGCGTCACCGTCAACTCCGACGACCCCGCCTATTTCGGCGGCTACCTGAACCAGAATTTCCTGGAAACCTTCGCGGCGCTGCCGCGGCTCGACGCCAGGCATGCCGTGCGGCTGGCCCACAACAGCTTCGATGCCAGCTTCGTGTCCGATGACCGCAGGGCACGCTGGCGCGACGACCTGGCGCGCGTCGTGGCTCGCTTGAACTCGCAGACCTGAGCACTTCGCAGGGTGCCTGACACCGCTGCGTGCCACAGTTATCTCAGCAGTACGGTGTCAGGCACCCTGCGGGAGCCTGACACCTGGGGACCTGGGGCCCTGCCCGGCCGCTCGCGGATGGACGCGCGCCATTCCTGGCACAATGACCGCACGCCGTGGCGCCGCGCGCGCCGCTTTTGTGCAACCCGCCGGAGACCCCGTCTTGCCCAAAGAACAACAAGGCCTGCAGATCGTCCAGCATTTGGGCCAGACCTACCGCGCCATGCAGGCGGCGTTCAGCAGCCGCGTGGGCCACGCCATGCCTCGCTGGCGCATTTTGCTGACCCTGCACGAATGCGGGCAATGCTCACAGAAAATGCTGGCCGAGCGCTGCCGCCTGGACCCGGCGTCGCTGACGCGCCTGCTGCAGGCCATGCAACAACTGGGCTGGGTGACGCGCAGCGCCGACCCCAACGACAACCGCGTCACCAACGCCAGCCTGACCGCGGTCGGCCAGGCGGTCGTGAACGAGGCCATGCCGCGCCGCGCGGAATTCTTCGAAGAATCGCTGCAAGGCCTGTCCGCCGAAGAAGTCCAGGCCCTGACGCATGTCCTGGACATGCTGGAACGCAATTTCGCGCAAGCCGCCCTGCCGCGGGCCCCGTCCGGCGGCTGACCCCGCGCCGCCCGCTTGACAGCCGGCGCGCCCAAAAGTATCGTACGATACATCGTAAGATACTAACAAACGCCATGACCACCATTTCCGATGCCGGCGGCCGCATGATGCGCGGCCGCAAGTTCGGTGCCGGCGAACTGCAGCTGATGCTGCTGGTATTGCTGGAAGAACGGCCCTGCCACGGCTACGAACTGATCAAAGAACTGGAAACCCGTTCTAACGGCTTCTATACCCCCAGCCCCGGAGTCATCTATCCCGCCCTGACCTATCTGGAAGAACTGGACTACGCCACGGTAGAAACGCACGGCAACCGCAAGCGCTACCACCTGGCCGCCCCCGGCCGGGCACATCTGGATGCCCATCGCGAGCGCGCCGAACTGCTGTTCGCGGGCCTGCAGCATGCGGCCCGCAAAATGGCCTGGATGAAGCAGGCGTGGCAGGGCGAGGCCGGCGTGCAAGAGGCCGAGCGGGCCAGCGGCTGGCTGCAGGAATTCGTCGAGGCCCGCCGCGCACTGCGCGAGGCGCTGCTGCGCCGTACCGGCGCCGGCGCGGCCGAGCAACGCCGCATCGCCGCCATTCTGCGGCGGGCCGCCCGCGAAATCGCGGGCGACGAACCGGACCAAGGATCGCTATGAATGCTTCTCTTCTTTCCAGCCGCCATGCCGTGCAGAAAATACGGCATCCGCTCAAGGCGCGCCTGCTGCAGGTACGGCGCGCGCAGCGCATCGGCCCCTACCTGGTGCGCGTGACGCTGGCGGGCGACGACCTGGCCGGCTTCGTGTCGGCCTCGTTCGACGACCACGTCAAGGTGTTCCTGCCCGCGGCCGACGGCATGCCCCTGCTGCCCACCATCGGCCCGCAGGGGCCGGTCTACCCCGAGGGCGCACCGCGCCCGGTCACGCGCGACTACACGCCGCGCCGCTACGATGCCGACGCCGGCGAACTCGATATCGATTTCGTGCTGCATGGCCACGGGCCGGCCGCCAGCTGGGCCGCCCGGGCCGCGCCCGGGCAATACCTGGGCGTGGCCGGCCCGCGCGGTTCATTCATCATTCCGCACGGCTTCGACTGGCATCTGCTGATCGGCGACGAAACCGCCCTGCCCGCCATTGCCCGCCGCCTGGAAGAACTGCCGCGCGGCAAGCGCGTGCTGGCCGTCGTGCAGACCCACCACCCCGACGCGCGCATCGCCCTGCCCACCCGGGCCGATCTGAGCCTGCAGTGGGTGCACGAAGCCGCCGAGCCCGACGACGGCCCGTCCGTGCTGGAACGCGTGGTGCGCCGCCTGCAATTGCCCGAAGGCGACGGCTATGTATGGGCCGCCGGCGAATCCGCCGCCATACGCGGCATACGCCAGCACCTGGTGCAGGAACGCGGCATCGACAAGTCGCGCATCCGCGCCGCCAGCTACTGGCGCCGCGGCGGCACCGACGCGCACGAAGTGTTCGGCGACTGAAAGCGGCACGAGCGATGCCAGGGCGATGGCGGGTGATGGCTTCCGCAGATGGCAGGTGTCCGACTCCCGCAGGGTGTCGGACACCGAAGAGGGGCAAGACAACCGGCTACCCCCGCGCGCCGGCTTGTTCCAGGATGCGCACGATGTCGGCATACCCGGCACGGCGCGCATGCGCCAGCGGCGTCACGCCCTGGTTGTCGGCCAGATCGACATCAGCGCGGGCATCGACGAGCAACTGCACGATCTGCGCGTGCCTGGCTCCGCCATCGCCCAGGATGATGGCTTCGAGCAGGGCGGTCCAGCCCAGATTGTTGACGTGGTCCACGTCGACGCCCGCCGCGATCAGCGTGCGCACCGTCTGGACATGGCCGCGCTCGGCCGCCGGAATGAGCGCCGTGCCGCCGTACCGGTTGGTGCTTTTCAGGTCGGCCCCGTGGGCCAGCGTCATGGCCAGGATCTCGTCGTGGCCGCGCGCGCCCGCATACAAATAGGGGCTGTCCTGGATGGCATCCTTGGCATTCACGTCGGCGCCCGCGTCGATCAGCGCCTGGGCCGCCTGCACATGATTGCGATGGGTGGCGATTAGCAGGGGCGTGCGCCCCCGCGGATCGCGCGCGTCGATGGCGGCGCCCTGCCCCAGCAGCGTCCGGATCTCGGGCACATTACCGTCGGCGGCCGCCTGGCGCAAACGGCCGTCCAGCTCGCCGCTGCCCGCGTTCGCGGCAACGGCCATCGAATTCGCCACGGCAAGCGCCATGGCCAAGCCCAGGGATATGCGTTTCAACAACATGTCGTACCTCTGCCGAATCATCCTGGCGCGGGCAATTGCCCGTGCCGCCAGGCCATGATAAAAGTTGGACTTGATATTCAAAAGTTAAATATTCAAATGGCTGCCAGTTCAAAATCAAATACCGCGCTCTTCGACCTGGACTTGCTCAAGGCCATCGTCGCGGTGGCCGACTGCGGCAGCTTCACCGTCGCGGCCACCCGGCTGCATTCCACGCAGTCCACCGTCAGCCAGAAGGTGCGCCGCCTGGAAGACCTGGCGGGGCATCCCCTGCTGGACCGCGGCAACCGCGACATCCGGCCCACCGAGGCGGGACAGGTGCTGCTGGGCTATGCCCGCCACATGCTCGCCACCAACGAGCAGCTGGCCGAGGCGCTGTCGGGCGCGATGGTGGCCGTCACGATCCGGCTGGGCCTGCCCGAAGACTTCGCCACCGGCCCCACCACCCGCGAGCTGTCGGCCTTCAACCGCCGCTATCCGAATGCCAAGCTGGAAGTCACCAGCGGCCTGAGCCGCGACCTGGCCAGCGGCTACGACCACGGCGAACTGGACATCATCCTGGTGAAGCAGCGCCGCCACAGCCGGGCGGCGGTCGCCTGCCGGCCCGAGAAAATGGCCTGGATCGACAGTGCCCGGCATCCGTGCATCCAGCAAGACCCCGTGCCGATCGTCACCTTTCCGTTGCGCGGACTGTACCGCGACGAAATGATCCACGCGCTGGAGTCCGCCGGGCGGCGCTGGCGCGTCAGCTTCACCAGTTCGAGCCTGGGCGGCATCCAGGGCGCCGTGGCCAGCGGCATGGGCATCAGCCTGCTGCCGCGCCGAACGGTCACCAAAGACCACGCCGTGCTGACCCGCAAAAGCGGCCTGCCCGAGATCGACGCTTTCGAGATCGGCATTTTCCACCGGCCCGCGGCCGACCGCCTGGTCCGGGAACTGGCCGGCGTGCTGACCCGGCTGCTGGCGCGCGACGGCGCATAGCGCGCCGCGCCGGCCGCCGCCCCCCCTGCTACGGGCAATCGGCCCGGACACGGCCCTTGCGGATCATGATCCGTTCGACGGGCACCGCTGCCACGGCGGCCGCCGCATTGGGCGCCTGGATCGCCACGAACGTCGCTTCATTGCCTGCCCGCAGGCCGTAGCGCGGCAGCCCCAGCACGGCGGCACCGGCGCCGGTCGCCATATGCAGGGCGGCGTTCAGTGCCTGGTCGGTATAAAACCCCGAGCGGTAGCCGACCAGCATCGCCCGCTGCAGCATGTCGCCCGAGCCGTACGGCCACCAGGCATCCTGGATATTGTCGTTGCCGGCGAACACATTCACCCCCGCCTCGAACAGGCGCAGTACCGGCGGAAACGCCCGGTCGCCGGGCGCGTTCGTCATGATGGCCACGCCGGCCCGGGCCAGCGCCTGCGCCACGCCGTCCAGCACGTCGGGCGCCACATCGCCCAGGCTGTACGCATGGCTGACCGCCACTCGCCCGCCCAGGCCCGCCGCGCGCGTACGCGCCGCGATGCGGTGCAATTGCTCGACACCCTGGGAACCGGGCTCGTGCAGGTGGATATCGATTTTCACGCCGCGCTTTTCGGCAATGCCGAACACCACGTCCAGCTGCCCGTCGGCATCGCCGTCCAGCGTGGCAGGGTCGATGCCGCCCACCACTTCGGCGCCTTCCCGCGCGGCCGCGTCCAGTATTTCCGCCGTTCCCGGACAGGACATCACGCCGGCCTGGGGAAACGCCACCAGCTCGATGTCGACGATACCGCGCCATGCCTCGCGCGCCTGCATGACGGCATGCAAGTGCGACAGGCCGGTCGTGGCGTCGACATCCACGTGACTGCGCATGGCAACGGTGCCGAACTTGACTGCCTGTTCGATCAGGGCGTGCGCGCGCTCGGCGATCGGCCGCGCGCCGGCCAGCGCCCGCTTCTCGATCGCCAGCCGCTCGCGCAGACTGTTCGCGCGCTGATGCGGGTGCCAGCGATCGCCGACGAAGCTCTTGTCCAGGTGAATATGCCCGTCGACAAAGCCGGGCAAAACCAGCCAGCCCCGCAGGTCGACCACGTCGGCGCCGGCGGCGTCGGGCAGGTCGGGTCCGACAGACACAATGCGGCCCTCGGCCACGGCGATATGAATGGTGCTGCCGTCGGCGGCAGCAGCGTTGGCGAAAATACGTTCGATCATCACAAAACCCCGGTGCGCGGGACGCGCGGCCCCGGCTCGATCAGGCCAAGATAACGGAACGCGTAGGCATCTACAAGTTAAATATATGGATGCATGGTATTCGTTTTTTTAATCCATACACCCGCAACGGCGGGGGATTCCGGCATTCCCTCCGACCGCCCCCCGACCGGCTCAGCCCACCGACGCCGCGCGCGGCGCTTTACGGTAGCTATAGCCCAGCCAGGCCAGGCCCGCGAAAATAAGCAGCAACGGCACGAGCGACCCCAGGTTCAGGATCGTCCAGCCCCGCGTGGTCACCAGCATGCCCGACGTCAACGAGCTCAGCGCCATCACTGCAAAAACGCAGAAATTGATGGCGGCCTGGGCGCGATCTTTTTCGTCGGCCGAATAGGTCGAAAGCGCCAGCGTCGTGGCGCCCGTGAACAGAAAATTCCAGCCCACGCCCAGCAGGAACAGCGACGTCGTGAAATGGTGCAGGTCGGTGCCCGACAGCGCGACGGCGATGCACAGCAGATTCAGCAGCGCGCCCCAGGTCATCACGGGCAGCACGCCGAAACGCTTGATGAGATGCCCGGTGAAGAAGCCGGGGGCGAACATGCCGATGACATGCCATTCCAGCACCCACGCGGCGTCGGCGAATGGCAAACCATGGTGCGCCATGGCCAGGGGCGTGCCGGCCATCAGCAGATTCATGATGCCGTAGCTCAGCGCGCCGGCCCCGGCCGCCACAATGAACGCCGGCTGGCGGGCGATCAGGGCCAGCGGACGGCCGCCCTCGGCCGCCTTGCGGACCGCCATGTCGGGAACATCCATGGCCGTCAGCACCGCCATCGCCACCAGCGCGACCACGACCAGGGCCAGGTAGGCGGCAACGAAAGGAGTGGGCAGCAATGCCTTGGTGAACGACGCCAGGTTGGGCCCGAGCACGGCGCCCAGCAGGCCGCCGGCCATCACCAGCGATACCGCTTTTTCGCGCGCCCCGGGCGCGGCCAGCTCGGCCGCCGCGAAGCGGTACAGCTGCCCGTTCGCCGAGTAGTAGCCGGCCACGGTCGTGGCCGCGCACAGCAGCCAGAAGCTCTGGATGTAGGCGGCAAACGCGCACAACAGCGCCGACCCCAGCGCCACCGCCAGTCCCAGCATGAAGCTGGTCTTGCGCCCGAAGCGTTTCTGCGTCCAGGCCACCGGCCCCGTGCACAGGGCCCCGCCCACCACATAGCCCATTACCGGCAGCGTGGCCAGCCAGCCGAACGGCGCGAGCGTAAAGCCCACCAGGCCGTTGACGGCGATGAACGTGACATTGTTGGTAAGGAACAGGCCCTGCAGGATGGACAACAGCCAGAGATTGCGGTTCATTTTGCTCGAGTCGTCAATAGCGGGCCGGCTCATGCGCCCGTGCGGGGTGCCCTCCCAATATATGCATATTACCAGGAGCTATTTTGAAGCCCGAGCTGGGGCTATTTCCAATTCAAATGATCGCCGAATGCCTTGCTTGACCGGGAAGCGCACGCTTTTCAGGCAATACCTCCACCGCCAAAGCTTGCGGCCAAGCGGCCCGAACAGCAGGGCAAGCCCTTCCGCCTGAAAAGCTGCTGCAGGTATCTGACTCCCGCAAGGGTGTCAGATACCGAAGGTTGTCGAAGCTGCTCCAATACCGCGGTGTCTGACACCCTGCGGGAGTCAGACACCTGAAATACCTGCGTCGCCCCACCAGGGGGCCGACTCCCGCAGGGTGTCAGACACCGCCGTCCAGAAACGCTTGCTCAGACGTTGATCACACGTTTAAACGTTGATCGGTCGGCAAAGGGCCGTGAATGCTAGGTTTCGCGGGGAAATCGCGTCACGGCCTTTGCGGGAATCGCTGGAAGTACCCCCAGTTGTACCCCCAAGGGGGTATCAGGATGATAAATCAGTCTGGATGCCGGTGCCAGCGCTGCACATGGCAGGATAAAACGGTTATGGCGCAGACCGCATTGTTGGCTGACTACCGAGAGGGTACGCGGTGAGATGCAGGGGAACGGGCCGCTGTGGCCCAGACCTTGGAGAACTCTCATGGCAGACCACCACACCCGCCACAACTCGCTGGGGCAAGATGCCCTGTTCGCCACGCCGGCCTCGCTCATGCTCGATGCCCGCCTCACGCCGCTGGAGCGCAATGGTTGGCAAGTTCTGCGCATGCTGCGCTCTGCGGAAGGCATCAGCCCCCTGGCGAACCTGGGGCAGTTGCGCCGCTATCTCACCTCTACCCCGCTGGGGCAGAGGGCCGGGTACGAGACGGCCCGGCGCGTTCTCGTCGTGCTTCGGCTGACGGGGTGGATCAGTCTGGTGGGCCAGCAACGCGATCCTCTAACCGGCCATGTGCTCAGCGAGCTGTATCAGGTTCACGAAAGCGCCCTGCACTTCCAACAGGCCTGCGCGCTCGATGCCCGCCTGCTGGCGCTTCTGCAATCTTCCATTGGCCACGAAAACAACCAGGTGAATCGGGTGGCTGTCCACATTCAAGCAACGCTGGCGCAAGCGCCGGAAGCTGCGTCCATTGCGGCCCACGATCAATTCCGCGATGACGATGATTTGCCCCCGATGCCGCCGTCGCCAGCAAGCGAGGCTGCCGACCCACTGCCATTGTCTGGGGATTCCACTGGCAGCACGTTTGTTCCGCAACAGACCGGGCACGCTCGCCACATGACGGCTGAGCAGAGCAGTACGTATAAGACGTATATGTATAAAAAAGAACGTACGCACCGCGCGCGCGAAGAAAACAGCGATCCCGCATCGCGGCCGTTGAGCTTGCCGCCTTGCCTGAGCAATGCCCAGGCAGACCAGCAAAAGGACGTGCAGGCCGCCTTGCGGCGGCTGCCGCCGCAGCATCGCCAGGAAGTACTCGACGAGTTGCAGGCACGCAGCCAGAGCGGCACCGTGCGCAATGTCGTGGCCTACTTCTTCGCCTTGGTGAAGCGCGTATTTGCTGGCGAATTCCGCCTGTGGGCAGGCCGTAAGGAGACATCTGCCGCCGCCCCACGGCCTGCCGAAAATCGGCCTGCTGGTGCGCCACGCACCGAAGACCGCCCAGAACCGACTGCGCAACCAGCATCGCGTGAAACTGCCCTGGCGCACATCGCCAACATCCGCAAGATGCTGAATGCCCCGACGAACGCTGGGGACATCGCAGCACAGGCAATGCAGGCCAGGGGATGGCAGCCGCATCCTGCGTAGCAAATGCTGCCGCGAAACGGGTCGTCACTGCACGCCGCAGTGACGACCCCGCCCACGCCAACAACAATGCGGGCGAATGCCGAATCCTATTGCGTGCGGCAGACATGATGATGGCCGCCCTACACTGACCGGGCAGCTGCCAAGACCGATGGGCCTCATACATCGGCAACCCCAACAGCGCAGATTCCTGCAAGCGCTGGCCCGTCAGGGCGGAGCCGCCCAGGTATGCCCAGGCTCCGACCGCATACCGGCCCTACCCAAGGGCGGAGCCCTCTTTGTCTGTTTGAACTCATCCCTACCGCGCCGCCTGGCGCGCTGTCCTTTGCAGCAATTCCTTGTGTGCAACGCACAGGGCTCCCGCTGCATTTCTCATCTCACTCACTTCATAGGAGGACTCGTCCACGTTCGCATCACTTTCGTCTTGTAGTACCTCCGTCCGGGCTTCCAACAGGGAGCAAGACGGACGCCTCATTCGAGGCTCTGGTGTCTCCTGAACACCATGCCCTTGCCCTCACGGGATCTCGCCTTGGCGAGTTGGCACCAACACTAACCATTGAATTTCAGGACAACGCAGTACGGCGCTTTGCTTGGAGGCCGGACGATGGACGACTTGACCTACACCCTGCGACAGCTCTGCCAGCGCAACCGCGACGGCAGCCACGCCACCCAGGCCGACCGGCAGCGCTCGCTGAGCCTGGCCGCTCATCAATTGCGCGAAGCAGGCTTCCGCCAGATGCGTGCCACTTCGTTGAAGGGCAAGCATGTCGAAGCCCTACTGCAACGCTGGCAAGCCGAAGGCCTGTCGACCGGTACGCTGAAGAACCGTATGGCGCATCTACGCTGGTGGGCCGAGAAGGTTGGCAAGGCAGGCATCTTGCCGGCAGACAACGCCAAGCTGGGCATTCCCGAACGGCGCTATGTGACCAATGAAAGCAAGGCCAAGGAACTGGATGGCAGGCTGAATCGCATCACCGATCCTCAAGTTCGTATGAGCCTGCGCTTGCAGGCGGCTTTCGGTTTGCGGCGGGAAGAGTCCATCAAGTTCCAACCCCGCTATGCCGACCGTGGCGACCATATCGCCATCAAGGGATCGTGGGCAAAAGGTGGTCGTGATCGGACGGCGCCAATCACGACGCCGGAACAGCGTGCTGTACTGGATGAGGTCCATCGCCTGGCAGGCCTGGGATCATTGATTCCGTCGCACAAGACTTACGTCCAGCAGCGGCATGTCTACGACGGGCAGTGCAAGGCGGCGGGCCTGAGCAACATGCACGGACTGCGGCACCGTTATGCGCAGATGCGGTATGAGGTGCTGACGGGATGGAAGGCGCCAGCAGCGGGTGGCCCTGGTAAAGCTCAGCTCAGTAGCAGTCAGAGAGTGAGTGACCAACATGCTCGACAGCAGATCAGCCATGAGCTCGGGCATGAAAGGCTGAAAGTGACGTCGATCTATCTGGGAACCTGAAATTCAATGAGATAACCGAGCTGGTGTTCAGACTTACACACTATCACCCGTAGGCAACACTTTGCGTTGGTAGTCCATCGCATCGTTGAATCCATCCGGCACCGGCTTGAAGGGTTTTCCTGGTGAACGGTGACTGCTTTGAAATTGACGCAGAGCTTGCACATCGATTTCGCCAATCACGCAGTAGTCGGTGACACCACCTTTGACCCGCAGCACATCACGCTTCCAACTGTCCTTGTAAGGGGCCCGGATGCGGCTGTCGCCGTACTGTCTATCATTGCATTGGATGATGTAGGCATGAATATCTAATGCTGCGGATTCAACCAATGCATTGAAGGTTTCGGTATCTGGATTCCATTCCGGCACGAACAGCGCATCCACCTTGCCACGCAGATCAGCGCGATAGCGAATGTTGGTCAGTTCACTGCAAATCAACATGGTGAAGCGTAAGTCGCCGTGCTGAACGATGGGCGGGGTTTTCCACGCCTTGTCCGGCTTCATTTCCAAACCGGCCAGGCGCTGCAACTCCTGCTCTTCATGCAGGGCAGGCCGCTGCTTGTCCTGACGGTAAATCATCAGCGAAGGAAAGCCCAGACCGTCGTGGGACAGAGCCGCCCAAACCTGGTTGCGGACCCGCGACTTGCTGGCGTGCAGGTATTCAATGCCGGTAATCAGCGAAATTCCGCGACCTTGCAGCTTGCGAGCGATACGGATGAACCAGTGCGCGGGCAGTGCCAGCTCCGGCAGGATCAGGTAGCGGCTGTCCCTGGGCTGGGCAATTACGCCATCCAGCAGGCGACAGAGGCGAACATAGCGTTCGGCATCGGGATCCGGCATGCGCATCACACTGGCTGTCCAGCTATCCAGACTTGTTTGCCAACTGGACACGGCAATACTGTGTTTCCTTGGGGTTACACCATCTGGTATTTGCAATACGTTGTTTTTATCGAAGAGAGGCGTTTTCTCTCCCAGTTCAAAGCCACGCACCGACGACACTACCGCCTGCATGTCGTCCTGTGTCGCCTCTGAATAGGCATGGCGATTAAGGATAAACAGCTCAGGCAGATTAAAGGGCCGAGTCGCGAACGGCAGCCCCTGTGGCAAACGCTTGAAGCCGATCCACTGGGCAAGTGTCTGCGCGCCCTCGAGTACAGCGCTAGGCAACAACTCGGCAGCTTTGTCGCAACCTACAACGGTCTTTTTGGCAGGGATACCGCGCTGTGCCACCATTTCCTTCGGCAGACCGATGAAGCGGAATGGCAGATGCGCAAGGTCAAGCGAGAATAGGCGGGCCTGCTGTGTTTGAAAGCCTTTGACGGATAACGGCCAGGACAGAAAGGCACCAAGGTCGATGGCGGGATGACAGTCGGCCATATAGGTTTGCCACGTCTGCTTGCCCGCTTTGGACAAGCGAGGTGGGAATGCGGCTGCGATGCTTTCCCGGATGCCGGTAAAGAGCTGCCCTTTCCAGCGCCCCAGCATCTCCGCAGCGTTCGGCCTATCCTCCCCTTCGGGCCACGCTTTGACAACGATGTCGCATTGCTCCTGTACCTGCTGGCAGAGTCTCTGTAGCGCTTCGATGATCCGGCGTAGATCTGCAAAGTCTTCACAGGCCGTGGCGAGGCGAATGACTCGGGGCAGATAGACAGCCAGGTCGAAAAACTGCGGTAACACAAGCACGTGCTGGGTGAAGGCACGGAAGAACGCACGACGATGTGCTGTCCAGGCTTCGGGCAACAGATCGCGTTCATATGCTTCGAAGTCGCGCAGTTTGATGGCGAAACCAGCCCGACGCATGGTGAGCGCATCCGCCTTGCGCAGGTTGTCGGCGGCCTCGCCGTCGCTTTGTGTGGCGGCCAACAGGTCAGTGCCGACATGCGTAGCGGACCGAGGCAGCCGTGGCATGGCCCGCCACTCGCTGGCGCGTTCGTGAATCTGATGAGCAATGGCGTCCACCAAAGTCTTGCCCGTCTCGCCTGCCAGGATGAATACCTTGTTTTTGCCATTGGCGAAATGCACCTGGCTTTTCCCTTCACCCTCGCTGAGGTACGTCGGCTTGTAGCCAATCTGCTTTTTGCCCTGGTCCACCCAGCCTAGCGTCTCCTGCGACCGTCCAAACAACCATTCCCACAGCACCGCCGTCGACGCGAAGTTCGCGCCGTTTTCCATGACCAGCAAGATGTCATCGACGTAGCGCCCGTAATAAATGGGGGCAACCTGTTGTTCTATACAGCGATCCAGCTCAACCAGCGCCATGTTGGCAACAATGGCCGATGCTGGCAGCCCCACGGGTAAACCCTTCTTCAGCGGTGTTGCCGCCGCCCACGCCTGCAGGGCACGTATGAACAAGCGATGGAGCTTGACCTGGAATTCCGTTAGCTCAAGTTTCAGTACATCGGTGACAAAATCCGGGTTAAGCATGAAGCCGGGATTCAGTTCGTGATAAAAGGAGCTGACATCCGCCGTTAATGCCACAATCTTTTTGTCGGCATCCAGCGCGGTACGCATGGCGGCAATGCCCTTATCACGCCAGTCGCGAAAGGGCTTGAGATAAGGCTGGAACGAACCAAGCGACAGCTTATTGATGACTTTGCCATCTTGAGTACGACGCAAGCGGTTGCCATATGCGCACTCGCTCAATCTTGCATCGAATAGCTGCCCGACTTCCAGCATCCATAAGGTGGAGAGCACATGAAAGTCCAGGCTGCATCGGGCCATTATTCGGAATTCGGCTTTGGGCTTTTCTGGAATTTCCTTTTCCGCCAAGGCTTTCAGCGCATGTTCCCACTCATCAGTGGGTGAGGAGAAAATCAGTCCACTGCTATTTTCTTTCTTGTGCTTCGCCCAGCAGTCCATCTCGACAGACTTGGTGGCCAGCGTCCAAGTGCCGATGAATTCCGGTGATGTTACCCAGACTTCATCCTCGCCATTGATCTTTTCCTGCAGCAAGGAAAGGTTGGAATACAAATTTTCTTCATAGCTTGCAATTGCATCCAAAGAGGCATGGGACGAATAGTAGAGATCAACTTTCGCTTTGCGATAGGCGAGGCCAAGATCTTGCAGGTTAGTCATTTGATCATCTCATTACCGGCTTGAGTATTCTTTTTCGGGGCACCTCCCAGTCTTGCGAACGTGCATCTCCCTGCCATGCAAAAATTCACCGTTAATCAAGGCCCAATCTTGATTGCTGCACGGTTCTCGGTGGCAGTCCTTGAGGAATGATGTTCTCTCTGCGTAGCCAATCAAGCCATCGGCCAAGCTCGGCTGGGGTGAAGCGTGCTTTGCGTTCGTGCCAGTTTTCGCGAACGTCGGAGATGATCTGTGTATCCGTCGGTTGAACACCATCGATCAAAAAATCGTTCCATACCGCGAAAAGTGTAGCGATGATTTCGACTTCTTCAGTCTTCTTGCCTGCCAGGGCGTAGATCAGACGGTCAAATTCAGCTTTCTGCTCTAGCGTCATCAGCACTTCGGCTTTGGCCGCGGGCTCCGACAATGCTGACAAGCAGCGGTACTCTGTCTTCTTCCTACCGTTGACCAAGGTCTTTTCATGGACCTCGAACCAGCGCTTGCCTTGACCTTGCCGCTCGAAATCATAAATCCAGGTATCCAGTGGCCCAGCCGCTTCACGCTCGGGTTTCAGATCCAGATCCAGGCCAATATGCGCTTGCGCCAGGTACATCATCTTGGCGGCAGCAGTTCGGCCGAAGTATTGGGCGTTGGCGAGTTTGCTGAACGCATAGCAGCCGATGCTGGCGCGGTAAGTGGCGAGGTCAATAATTTGGGCTGTTGAATGTGATGATCGCTGGGCGCCTTCTGCTGTGTTGCGTTGCGATTGCGCACGAATCAGAGCACTTAGCAACTCTGCCTGCTTGCTGGTGTTGGCGTCGATCTGCTGCTCTAGTGAGTCACATAGAGCCATCAGTTCGTCGATTTTTTTGACGATGCGATGCTGCTCCTCTAGTGGCGGTATTGGAATCGGCAGGCTGTTCAATGTTTTCTGATTTATTTTTGGCATTGTCCCGGATGTGCCAGATGCTCGATCACGAAGATAATCACGACTCGGAGCGGCGCTCATTACAAAGTAAATATATTCCCTATTAATCTCAGCAGAAACACGCAGCTTCATCATTAAGTCTGGATAAATGTATGTATGCCGCTCTCCGCGATAAATTGCTGGAACACCAACGTATTGAAGTGTATTTCCGCGCTGCACAAGAATATCTCCCTCCTGCAACCAGAGCTCTGAGTCGGCAGGAATTTCTTCCGCAATAAACTTCGAGTGCTCACCCTTGAAGATGCCAGATGTTGTTGCGCTCAACGTTAATGATTTAACATTGGTTTTATAATCAACAGCCTTGGGTGAATACCCATTGGTCGGGCCGAAGATCAAAATTTCCTCTAGGGGCAATATGGACCAATGCCCTGGGACTGAATAACCTAGATTATTTGATTCAATTCGTTTTGAGGTTGCGCCACGATTTCTTAGACGCAGCCGCTCAGACTTAATCTTCTCCAAAAGTTCGCTTACAGTGCCGTCATCTTTGCTGCGTTTCGTGAGCTTTCCTATAACAGCCAGTTGCAGGATGGCCTTGCGCAGTTCGGCGACGTTTTCCTTGACGGCGTAGAGCTCGCCGAAGTGTTCGGCGAGGAAGGTTTGGACGAACTGGTGTTGGTCGGGTTCGGCGATGTTCAGCAGTTGCTTGATGGCTGTGGCATGAACGGTCAGACGTGCTCCCTGCTGTGCAGTACGCAGTTTTTCCAGCTCATCACAACGTGCCATCAGTTCGTCGATTTTGGCGATGATGCGGTGTTGCTCCGATTTTGGAGGTAGGGGAAAAGCAATCGAAGCAAGTGCCTTGCTCGACATATTAGATATTCCAACCCCCTTTCTATAATTATTTATTTCCCCGCTGGCGTTAATCTTCTCGAAAAATCGATAAGCAAAATATGGATTAACGTCTTTATATAGCCGTGCACGATGCACATGGTTCTGGAAACAAATTTCTTCAGGTAGCTCCCAGACAGCAGCGCGCCCCGCCTCTCCACCTTCACAGATGAGCAAGTCACCTTTTCGTGCCGAGCATTTATCTAGCTCATCTTCACGAATTAGCATTTCCCGGACGTTATTCAGCTGAAATTTTCCCCAGTAAACATTAGATGTAGTGATGTACTTCCTTGGAAGTCCAGTATTTCTACCGCCATCAAGGGTTTTGCCAGAGTTGTGCTGGGCAATTTCTCCAAAACGCACCCACTCCCACCCCTGCGGTAGCGAATAAGGCTTTTCTTCTTCCGTCACCGGTGGCAAGGGTTGGGGTTTCTTGATCTTGCCTTCCTTCACCAGCCGCTGTTTCTCAGCTGCAATTTCTTTCAACAGTTCACCGGTAGGCTGCTCGCTCGGATCTTGCGGAACCAGCCTGCCCTGCATGGCCAGCGTCAGGATCAGCTCGCGCAGTTTCTTGATGCCGTTGGGTGCAAAAAAAGCGGTATCGAAGTGCTTCTCCAGCAATTCGGTGGAGTGCTTATTCATGCTCGCCTCCCAGTTCGCGCTCGATCTGTTCGATGCTGGGCAGGCTGGTTTGCAGTTCTTCAGGCAGGGATTCGATCAATTGGTATTCCGCTACGCCGATAGGCTGGGTCTTGTCGCGCAATGCGTATTCGGCCACCACGGTGTTTTTGCTCTTGCACAGCAACAGGCCAATGGTGGGGTTGTCTTGTTCGGCCTTGACCTGCATATCCACGGCAGTGAGGTAGAAGCTCAACTGGCCAAGGTGTTCCGGTTTGAACTTTTCAGCTTTCAGTTCGATGACCACGTAGCAGCGCAGTTTGAGGTGGTAGAACAACAGGTCGATGTAGAAATCGTCACCGCCCACTTCCAGATGAACTTGCCGACCGACGAAGGCGAAGCCCGCACCCAGCTCCAGCAGGAACTGGGTGATGTGCTTGACCAACGCTGACTCTATGTCCCGCTCGTTGGCTTCCTGGCCAACATCCAGGAAGTCGAACAGGTAGGGATCCTTGAGGGCTTGCCGGGCCAGATCGGTTCCCGGCGCGGGGAGACGGTCGGCGAAGTTGGTGATCGCCTGGCCTTCCCGCTCCAGCAGACGGGATTCGATATGGATTTCCAGTGTGGCGCGAGACCAGCCCTGTTCCACGGCGCGCTGGGCATAGGCCAGGCGTTGTTCGGGTTGCTTCAGTCTGGCCAGCAACACCAGGTTGTGGCCCCAGGGCAATTGTCCAACAGCCTGTTGGACAATTGCCGCGTCCGGCCAGGCGTCGGCGAAGGAGCGCATGTACATCAGGTTGGCGCGGGAAAAGCCCTTCATCTCGGGAAAGGCTGTCCTGAGGTCGTGCGCCAGCCGCTCGATGACCTTGGCCCCCCAGCCTTGCTCGGCCTGGCGCTGCAGAATGTCACGACCGATCTGCCAGTAGAGCTGTACCAGTTCGCGGTTGACGGCCAGCGCGGCCCGCTGCTGGGCACTGTGAATGCGGTTCTTCAGCTCGCCCAACCAGTTGGCGTAGCCTTCCGGAGCCGTAACGAGAGACACGGGCTTGTCGCTCATTTCGCCTCCCAACTGGTGGCCTTGAGCGCGGCCAGCAGTTCGGTTTTCAGTGCTTGCTGGGCAGCCCGCAACTGGCGGGTAATGTCCTGGTATTCGGCCATCAGTTCGTCCGGATCACCCAGTTCGACGGTCACCTCGTGCGGGTTCTTGCAGTCCAGGTTGTAGTTGCGAGCAGCCAGATCCTTGGCAGAAACCTTCCAGGCATGCTCGGTGGTCTTGCGCCCCTTACGCTGCGGGCCGCCCCACCAAGTTTTCTCAAGATCGAACTCCTCAATGGTCAACGGCTTGGAGCGGGAATAGCTCTTGTAGCCTGCCGGGTAGGGGTGCTCGAAGAACCATACGTCCTTTGTGGGGCCGCCCTTCTCGAAGAACAGGATGTTGGTGGCGATGCTGGTGTAAGGGGCGAACACGCCCTTGGGCAAACGCACGACGGTGTGCAAGTTGAACTCTTCCAGCAGTTCGCGCTTGAGCGTGGTTTTCACCCCCTCGCCGAACAGGAAGCCATCCGGCAGCACCACGGCGGCGCGGCCGGTGTCGTGCCTGAGCAGGTGCATGATCAACGCCATGAACAGGTCAGCGGTCTCGCGGGTCTGGTGCTTGGCGAGAAAGTTCTTCTCGATGCCATCCTCTTCCATCCCGCCAAACGGTGGGTTGGTGATGATGATGTCCACCCGGTCGCGTGGGCCGTAGTCCTTGAAGGGGCGAGAGAGCGTGTTGTCGTGGCGGATCCGAGTAGGCACATCGATGCCGTGCAGCATCATGTTGGTCATGGCGAGCATGTGCGGCAGGGGCTTCTTCTCGACGCCGTGGATGTTTTCTTGCAGCAGCCGGTTGTCATCTGGCGTCTTGACCTGCTTCTTGAGGTGCTCGATGGCGCAGGTCAAGAAGCCACCCGTGCCGCAGGCCGGGTCAAGGATGCTCTCGCCAAGTTTCGGGTCGAGGATATCGACCATGAACTGCGTGACCGCGCGCGGGGTGTAGTACTCCCCAGCATTACCTGCCGACTGCAGGTCGGCGAGGATTTTCTCGTAGATATCGTTGAACAGGTGCCGGTCACTGGACGAGTTGAAATCCACGTCTTCTTCAATGGTGTTGATCACCTGACGCAGCAGTGTGCCGGACTTCATGTAATTGTAGGCATCCTCGAACACCGAGCCGATCACCCGGCCTTGCGCGGACACGCCCGCCTTGGTGGCAAGCTGTTTCAGGGAAGGAAAGAGGTCGTTGTTGACGAAGTCGATCAGTTCTTCGCCGGTCATGCCTTCCGGATCCTTGGCCCAGTTGCTCCAGCGAAAGCGACTTTGCAGCGGCGAGCGGTAGCTGGACTGGGTCAGTTCCCACTCCTGTTCCTTGTCGTCGAATATCTTCAGGAACAACAGCCAGCAAATCTGGCTGATGCGCTGGGCGTCGCCATCGACGCCGACATCCTTGCGCATGATGTCCTGAATGGCTTTGATAAGAGTTGCAAGTGACATGAATACTTCCTGAGTCTAGTTCTGGTCAGGCGCGATAGAGCTCACGCTCGAGCTCGCCCACGGCCTGTTGGTATTGGGTCTTACCGCCAAAGGCACGCACCAGTTCGATCGGTGTGCCCAGGCGGTTGAAGGGGGCGATGGCGAGGATTTGCGTTTCCTCAATCGCGGCCACGCCTTCGTCGGCATACTTGTCGAGCAGAGCTTCGAGCACCTTCTGCGCCTGCTCGCCGTACTTGGCGAAGTAATGGCGCTTCTTGACCTGCTCGGCCCGCTCCTTGCGCGTGAGTGGGGGTTGGTCCCAGGCCACATGGCACAGCAGATCGAAGGGGTCGAAATCCTTGCCGGATTGCTTGTCCACGTCGTCGGCCAGAGCTTCGAAGAAGATGCCTTGATGAGCCAACTCGTCGATGACGGCCTGCTTCTTCTCGGCCTTGCTCCAATGGCGCAGGAAATCGTCGAGCGACGCGAACTCCTTGGCCAGGGTGTTGCGGGTGTAGTCCTTCAGGGACCCGGTGATCAGTTTGCCGTTGGCGTCGAAGTACTGCACCCGCTCGGCCACCACCTTGACCTCGACGTTGGCGACAACGTAACGGCGCACGTTGCTGCCTTCCTCGCCTGGCAGCGGTTCGGCTACGCCGCCAGGAGGCGTGGGGTTGTCGTCCGGCGTGGGATAGGTGAATTCATCGTCAGGCGACGTCTCCCCACCTTCCTCATCAGGAGGAAGCGGTGGTTCGTCGGGGCCTGACTCATAAATTTGCACGGGATCGCCGTCGAAAGCCGGATCGGCGAACAGTTCGGTCGCCTTCTTGAAATCAAGGATGGTGAACCAGTACTTGTCGAAGTCTTCGTTAATGCGCGTTCCGCGACCGATGATCTGCTTGAATTCGGTCATGGACTGGATGCGCTGATCCAGCACGATGAGCTTGCAGGTCTGGGCATCGACGCCCGTGGTCATCAGCTTGGAGGTGGTCGCGATGACGGGATACTTGCTTTCCGGGAAGATGAAGTTGTCCAGCTCCATCTTGCCTTCTTCGTTGTCGCCGGTGATGCGCACGACATAGCGGTGGTTCTGCGTGACCAGGTCGGCGTTTTCGTTGACCAGCGCCTGGCGCATGCGTTCGGCATGGTCGATGTTGTCGCAGAAGACGATGGTCTTGTCGAAGCGGTTGCTGGCCTTCAGGTATTCACTGATCTTGCGCGCCACCACTTGCGTGCGCTGTTCCAGCACCAGCGTCTTGTCAAAATCACGCTGGTTGTAGATACGGTCTTCGATCTCGTTACCGTGCTTGTCGAGCATGCCCTTGTCGGGACGCCAGCCGGTCAGGTCTTTGTCCAGGTCGATGCGCACCACCTTGTAGGGAGCGAGAAAGCCATCGTCGATGCCCTGGCGTAGCGAGTAGGTGTAGATGGGCTCGCCGAAGTAGTCGATATTGGAAACGTCCTTGGTTTCCTTGGGCGTAGCGGTCAGGCCAATCTGTGTGGCGGAATGGAAATACGTCAATATCTCGCGCCAGGCCGAATCTTCGGCGGCACTGCCTCGGTGGCATTCGTCGATCACGATCAGATCGAAGAATTCCGGGCTGAACTGCTTGTAGATGTTCCGTTCTTCTTCGTTACCGGTGACGGCCTGGTAAAGCGAGAGGTAGATCTCATACGACTTGTTGGCTTGCCGCTTCTGGATCTTGGTCATCGCTGCGCCAAACGGCTTGAAGTCGTTGGTCATGGTCTGATCGACCAGGATGTTGCGGTCCGCCAAGAACAGGATGCGTTTCTTGGCACGCGACTTCCACAACCGCCAGATGATCTGGAAGGCGGTATAGGTCTTCCCTGTGCCCGTGGCCATCACAAGCAGAATGCGCTTCTGCTCTTTGGCAATCGCCTCGATGGTCTTGTTGATGGCGAGCAACTGGTAGTAACGGGGCGTCTTGTTGCTGCCGTCGCTGTAGTAGTCCTGGGCCACCAAGGCCTGTTGCTGTGTGCTCAGGCCCTGATGCTCTGCCCACCATTGCCACAGCGTATCGGCACTGGGGAACTCATCCAGGCTCAGTTCGCGTTCGATCACACCGTCCTTGGCGATCTTGTTGTGGAACAGGAAGCCATCTCCATTGCTGCTGAATACGAAAGGCACTTGCAGCATTTCGGCATAGCCGAGGGCCTGTTGCATGCCCGAGCCGATGGCATGCTTGTTGTCCTTGGCTTCGATGACGGCAATGGGCAGGTTGGGCTTGTGGAACAGCACGTAGTCGGCGCGCTTGTGCTGACCACGTGTGTGCAGTTTGCCGCGCACGATGATGCGTCCCTTGGTCAACAGGAACTCTTCGCGCACCTGGGTCAGAACATCCCATCCGGATTTTTCCAGAGCCGGCGTGATGAACTTGGTGCAGATGTCGCGTTCGCTGAGCGCCTGCTTATTCATAGGATGTAGTTCCTTCCATGCTGCCTTACCCCATTGTTCCTGCCTGTCGTTCGGTGCTCGACGCGCGATCTTGTAGCTGTGTAGCGACGTCATCCTCTTCGTCCATGACCCTCAGTCCAACACAACCAGAAATTCGGTTGCTAACGCAGTCGGCTGAACATCGCGAACATTGCGTTGTAGTGAAACCAGTCCGTAATCGGCCATCGTCTTCAGAGTGCGAGACAGGTTTGGCACCTTGCGGCCGCTGAGTTCAGCCAGCTCCGTCAAAGACTTAGGCTGCTTGTTATGGATCAGGTGCAGCAGACGGCGGTTGTCATCCGATAGCACGGCGGCCAGCGACGCCAAGGATGGGAACCAGATGCTGGGAACCTCGCCGCCCTGCGGGGGCGGGCGATCCAGTTGCCGAACACCGACAATGCAGCGTTTCATGCGCATAAGTCCAAAGACACGTTGACTTACAATAATATCACCCACTGATAATCGTTGCCGAACAACCAGGGAAACCTTGATACGGCGACACAAAATGGGGTAATCCAATAAAAATTACCTCAATACCCCAGAGTGACTACCCCATTCCCT
This sequence comes from Bordetella petrii, assembly GCA_017745595.1. Lineage (GTDB taxonomy): Bacteria > Pseudomonadota > Gammaproteobacteria > Burkholderiales > Burkholderiaceae_B > Bordetella_A > Bordetella_A petrii_C. The sequence continues at coordinate 1,572 of WMBV01000038.1, read as the reverse complement.
GCGCTGATCCTTCGGCAAAGGCAAAGGGCAAGGGAACGGCACCCAAGGGGCAACGGCCCTATCCAGAAAAGGAAAAGGTCGCCCCTGTACATTCGTTTTGCAACACCCGGCCAAATCGTCCCTATACCGCACCGCTGTCCTCCGTCGCCCTCAAATAGTCCGCCCAGTCCTGCAACAGCGTCCTTCTCTGATCCAGCAGCAGCGCCTTGTTGTACGTCGCCCGCACCTTGTTACTTTCCACGTGGGCAAGCTGCCGTTCAATTGCATCAGGCCGGTATCCGTTCTCGTTGGCCCAGGTCGAAAAGGTCGTCCGCCAGCAATGCGGCGTCGTGCCCCGGCCCAGGTTCATATCTCGCATCGCGTAGGTCAGCCGATTGGGCGTGGTGAATCCCTTGCCGCTCCGGTGTGGGAACAGATAGCGCCCGCCACCCGTGATGTGCTGCAAGTCTTTCAGCACCGCTATGGCCTGCGTGGACAACGGACTGACATGGTCACGCCGCGCCTTCATCTTCGCCGCTGGCCGACGCCACAAAGCATCCTCAAAGTCGAACTCGTCCCACTCGGCATCCGCCGCTTCCCCTGGACGGCAGGCGGTCAGCGCAATCAGCCGCAGGCACAACGAGGTTTCTGGATAGCCCCGGTAGCTGCGCAACTCCTGATAGAACTTCTGGATTTGCTCTCGCGTCATCGCCGCCTTGCTCTCGCTGAACGGCACGCGCAGCAGCCCACGCAGGCTGGGAATTGGATTTGCCTCGACCAGGCCACGCACCACCGCGAACTCGAAGATGGCCGAAAGATCGCCTTTGACGTGAATGGCTGCCCACGCACCATGAGCTTTGCATTCCTCCAGTAACGGGCGAATCTGCTTCACGCCAATGTCGCACATCGGCATCCCATCAAACTTGGGCGACAGGTACTTCCTGATACGGGATTCTTTCGTGCGGTAGGAACTGAGCGCAAAGACTGGCTTGATCTCCGCCAGGTACGCTTTCGCGACCTTGGCGAACGAGCTTTCCCTAACACGTTTGCGTTCCTCCAGCGCCTCCAGGTTGCGCTGCTTGACCTGCTGCCGCTCATGCGCAGGGTGGATACCTTGCTTGACCAAGGCACGCGCTTTCTCGCGGGCAGCACGCGCCTCTGCAAGGCTTACTTGAGGAAAGCCGCCAATGGCAAAGAGGTTCTCCTTACCTTGCAGGCGGTACTTCCACCGCCAGAGCTTGCCGCCGGTGGGCTTGACCAGCAGGAACAAGCCCCCGCCGTCTGAAAGTTTCCAGTCTCGATCAGTCGATTTGGCCGACCTGACTTTGAGGTCGGTGAGTAGATTCTCGGGCATCGTTGGACTCCACTGCGGGGAAAAGTACCCCCACGGTTGAACACGAGTACCCCTCAACGATGGGTGTCTGGCTCCCGTCAGGGTGCCTGACACCGATGTGTGCAGACGCTCTTGAACCTGTTCCGTTGAAACGGACGCCAGGAAGCGATATTTTCATTGCATTCTGGAGGTTCCCATGCACTATGTGACCCGTCGTCAGTTCACCGACGATTTCAAGGCCCAGGCTATCGCGCTGGCCG
>WMBV01000037.1 GCA_017745595.1 Bordetella petrii | reverse complement strand
CTTGAACTCGCGGCTATGCTGCCGCCGATTGCCACCATTGCCAGCTTTGGATTTATCCATGGGACACCTCCTGAAAGTATTGTCTACTTTTAAGGTTGTCCGGAAAACCCGGGATAGCTCAGACACCTATACGACACACCTGTACGCCCCCCCTCAATGCAGCGCACACAGGCCGCATTGCTGCAGGGCCTGCTGCATGCTGCACACCGACCGCCGGCACGCCACCACCCGGATGCCGCCGCGCTGCGCGGCGTGCCGGAAGGTCTTCATGACGTTGTGCCCCAGAAAATCGGTCAGCAGAATCACCAGCTGCGTGCCCGAGGGCAGCTGCAGGGTCTTCTTCTGGTGCGACGGATCGCGTCCGCTGATGTGATGCGTGATGGAAATATTGTGGCCTTTCAGCAGGTCTGGAATATTCCCCAGTCTGTCGGCGCCCACGACCACTGCGCTAAGTGCTGCCGTCATGTATGTACTCCAGAGCGTTGAACTGGAGTTAATGATAATGATTCCTATTTTTTAGTCAACACAAATGAGATCAGTTCTTATTTAATTATTTTTATCGGCCCCCGCCCTGGCATAGCGATGCCCGTCGGCCGCCGCCCAAATAAAAACCCGGCCAGGCGGCCGGGCGGAAATACGGGCGGGCCGCCTCAGGCGACGTGGCCTTGCACGGCCTCGGTGACCACCTGCCGGGTCAGCGACGGGGACATCATTTCCAGGAAGGTATAAACGTAATCGCGCAGGAACACGCCCGCCTTCACCCCGACACGCGTGGTATGCGTGCCGAACAGGTGGCCCACGGGCAGGCCCACCAGGTTGCCGTCGCGGCGCGGGTCGTAGGCCACGCCGGCAATGATGCCGATGCCCAGGCCGACGTCGACGTAGGTCTTGATGACGTCGGCGTCGATGGCCTCTAGCACGATATCGGGGTGGATGCCCTGGCTGGCGAAGACCTCGTCGATGGTGCTGCGGCCGGTAAAGGCGCGGTCGTAGGTCACGATGGGGTATTCGGCCAGTTGCGCCAGCGTCAGGTTGCGGGCCGCGCTGCTGGTCAGTTCGGCCAGCGGATGGTCGGCCCGTACCACGACGGTGTGTTCCCACGCATACACGGGCAAGGTGGCCAGGCCCGGCGTCAGGGCCAGCGATTCGGTGGCCAGGGCCAGGTCGGCCTGCTCGTGCAGCACCATCTCGGCCAATTGGGCCGGACTGCCTTCGGCCAGCGACAGGTGCACCTTGGGAAACTGCTTGCGGAATCCGGGAATGACGCGCGGCAACAAATAACGCGCCTGGGTGTGCGTGCAGGCAATGACCAGCCCGCCTTCGTCGCGGCGGGCGAATTCGTCGCTGACCTTCTTCAGGTTGTCGACTTCGCGCATGATGCGGTCGATGACCTGCGACACGGCCAGCCCGGGCTTGGTCAGTCCCTTGATGCGCTTGCCGTGGCGTTCGAAGATCTTGATGCCGAGTTCGTCCTCGAACTCGATGATGGCCTTGGATACGCCGGGCTGCGACGTATACAGCATGCGGGCGGCTTCGGTCAGGTTGAAGTCGCGGCGGATGGTCTCGCGCACAAAACGGAATTGCTGCAGGTTCATAGGGGCCCCTGATAGAGGGCCAATTATAAGTAATAAGGAACCCGTTCTATATTATTTATAGATATAAGTTTAGAGGGGACGCAAGGCGGTCCGAGGGCGATGGGGCACGGACGGCTCGGCGCCGGTGTCTGACACCCTACGGGAGTCAGACACCTTGGAATTTGACGGCGAACCGGCGTACCGGTGTCCGACACCCTTGCGGGAGTCAGACACCTGGAAACTCGCCAGGTGCCTGACACCACTACGAACACCCGGCCTATCGGCCGCGGCCTCTTAACGCATCGAGATCGTGGTGTTCACCGAACGGCCGTGCGCCGACCAGCGGGCAGTGACGGTCTTGGTCTGGGTCCAGAAGTGCACGGCCTGCTTGCCGTTGGGGCCCAGGTCGCCCAGCTTCGAGCCGCGCGAACCGGTGAAGCTGAACCACGCCACCGGCACGGGAATGGGAATATTGATGCCCACCTGCCCCACGTCGATGTTGTTCTGGAAGTAGCGGGCCGCGCCGCCGTCCTGGGTGAACAGCGCCACGCCGTTGCCGTTGGGATTGCGGTTGATGAACGCCACCGCTTCTTCCAGGGTGTCGACGCCGACCACGCCGAGCACCGGCCCGAAGATTTCTTCGGTGTAGATGGTCATGTCCTCGGTCACGCCTTCGAACACCGTGGGGCCCACGAAATTGCCCTGCTCGAATCCCGCCACCTTCAGGTCGCGGCCGTCCAGCAGCAGTTTGGCGCCCTCGTCCACGCCCTTCTGGATCAGGCTTTCGACGCGCTTCTTGGCATTGGGCGACACCAGCGGCCCCAGGTCGGCCTGGCGGTCGGTGCCGGCGTTGACCTTCAGGCGCTTGGCGCGCTCGACGAAGTCGGGCAGCCAGTTGCGCGCCTCGCCCACCAGCACCGCCACCGAGGCGGCCATGCAGCGCTGGCCGGCCGCGCCGAAGGCCGCGCCCAACAGCTGGTTCAGCGCCACTTCGGGATCGGCGTCGGGCAGGATCACGCAGTGGTTCTTGGCCCCCATCATGGCCTGGCAACGCTTGCCGGCATTCGAGGCACGCTGGTAGATCTCGGAGCCGACCCGGGTCGACCCGATGAACGATACCGCCTTGATGTCGGGGTGTTCGCACAGGCCGTTGGCGATATCGGGCCCGCCATGCACCACGTTCAGCACGCCCGGCGGCAGGCCGGCTTCCAGGGCCAGCTCGGCCAGGAACAGCGAAGAAGTGGGATCTTGCTCGGACGGCTTGAGCACGAAGGTATTGCCGCAGGCCACGGCAATGGGAAACATGAAGCACGGCAGCATCACCGGGAAATTGAACGCGGTGATGCCGGCGCACACGCCCAGCGGCTGGATCAGGGTATAGACGTCGATGCCGCCGGCGGCATTTTCGGCATACTCGCCCAGTTGCAGGTTGGCGATCGAGCACGCGTGCTCGACGACTTCCAGGCCGCGCCCGACCTCGCCCTCGGCATCGGGCAGGGTCTTGCCATGCTCGCGTGTGATCATCTCGGCCAGCTTGCCGGTGTTTTCGCGCAGCAGTTGCTGCAGCTTCAGCATGATGCGCATGCGCGCGCCCTGCCCGGTGTTGCGCCAGGTCTGGAACGCTTCTTTGGCATTGGACACCGCCAGATCCAGCTCTTCGCGCGTGGCGAAGGGAACGCGGGCGACCACTTTCTGGGTGGCAGGATCGATCACGTCGCGCCATTCAGTCGTCTTGGATTGAACGAGCTTGCCGCCGATCAAGAGCGGTACGCTGGGGATTTCACTCATGGGTTGCTCCTCATAGATACACGGATTCAATTGGGGACGCCGCGGAGCCGGCTTTGCCGGTCCGCCAGCGTCGCCCCCTTGAAGAGGAAGCGCACAGCGCTTCGGGGGTGGACTCCATCATTTCAGCAGCGGGCAGGTCGAATCGGCCAGCGGCTGGAAGGCCTCGGCGGCCGGGATGGTGGCGACCAGCTTGGAATAATCCCAGCCGCCCTTGGACTCGCCCGGCTTCTTGACCTCGTACAGATACATGTCGTGGATGACGCGGCCGTCGGGCCGGATGCTGGCATTGCGCATGATCGGGTCCTTGATCGGCAGCTCGCGCATCTTGTCGGCCACCGTGCGCCCGTCGGTGCTGCCGGTGGCGGCCACGGCGCGCAGGTAGTGCAGCACGCTGGAATACACGCCGGCCTGCGTCATGGTGGGCTTGAGGCCGCGGAACGCTTTTTCGAAGCGGCTCGACCATTCGCGGGTGGCGTCGTCGTAGTCCCAGTAAAAGCCGTCCACGTACGACAGGCCCTGCGCGTTATCCAGGCCCAGGGCGCGCAGGTCGGACAGGAAAATCAGCAGCGACACCAGGCGCTGGCCGCCCTCGACGATGCCGAACTCGCGCGCCTGCTTGACCGCGTTCACGGTGTCTTGCCCGCCATTGGCCAGCGCCACCACCTGCGCCTTGGAGCTTTGCGCCTGCAGCAGATACGAGGCGAAATCGGGCGCGTTGAGGGGATGGCGCACCGAACCGACCACCGTGCCGCCCAGCGCCTTGACCGCCTTGGCGGTGTCGGCTTCCAGCGAGTGCCCGAAGGCGTAGTCCACCGTGATGAAGTACCACGACTTGCCTCCCGCGCGCACGGTGGCCTTGGCGCCGCCGGCCGACTGCGAATAGGTGTCGAACATCCAGTGAAAGCCCACCGGCGAGCATTCTTTGTTGGTCAGCGCGGTGGTGGCGGGGCCCGAGAACATCACCACCTTGTTCTTTTCGCGGGCGATGCCCTGCACCGCCAGCGCCACCGCGGAATTGGTCAGGTCGGCGATGGCGGTCACGCCGTCGCGGTCGAACCATTCGCGCGCCCGCGACGCGCCCACGTCGGCCTTGTTCTGGTTGTCGGCGGACACCAGCTCGATGTTCATGCCCTTGCATTCCGCCGCCAGGCAGTCGTCGATGGCCAGTTGCGCCGCAGCCACCGAACCCGCGCCGCCCATGGCCGCGTACGTGCCCGACATGTCGGTAAGAACGCCGATCTTGACGGGCGGCTTGTCGGCCGCCATGGCGGGGGCGGCCAGCATGGCGCCCAGACAGAAACCGGCGGCCAGCCCGCGAGCGTGCAGTGTCATATGTTGTCTCCGGTGATTTATTCGTGTCGTTGTCGCCGCGCCCTTCCAGGGGGGCAGGTCGGCCGATCTAGTGTAGATGTGTAAAAATCATCAGGCAACAGCACAAATTGCACATTCGTTGTGCACAAATAACCAACGAGGTTCTTATGCTGGACTGGGACGGCCTGCGTTATTTTCTGGAGGTGGCGCGCACTCAGCGCGTCAGCGCGGCGGCGCGCAAGCTGGGGGTCGAACACACGACGGTGTCGCGCCGGGTGCGCGCCCTGGAAGCCGAGCTCGATTCCCTGCTGTTCGAGAAATCGCGCAATACCGGCTTCGTACTGACCGAAGACGGGCAGCGCCTGTTCGTCTATGCCGAACAGATGGAAAGCGCGGTGCAGAGCGCGCGCGAAAACCTGTCGGGCATCGGCCAGGCGCTGTCGGGCCACCTGCGCATCGGCGCCACCGAGGGCTTCGGCAGCTACGTGCTGACCCCGCTGGCGGCCGACTTCCAGCGCCGCTATCCGCACATCACGCTCGATATCCTGCCCGTGCCGCGCTTTGTCAGCCTGTCCAAGCGCGAGGCCGACCTGGCCATCACCATCGAGCGGCCCCAGCGCGGGCCCTACGTGTGCACCAAGCTGTGCGACTACACCCTGCGCCTGTACGGCACGCCCGGCTATCTGGCGCGCCATGCGCCCATCGCGACGCGCGCCGACCTGGCCGGGCATACCTTCATCGGCTACGTCGACGAACTGCTGTTCAGCGAACGGCTGCGCTACCTGGAAGACCTGCTGCCGGAAAGCCGCGTGGTGCTGCGCAGCACCAGCGTGGTGGCCCAGTACCACGCGGCGCTGCAAGGGCGTTCGCTGGCGATCCTGCCGTGTTTCATCGCCGCGCAGGACGCGCGCCTGGTACCGGTGCTGGAAGACGATATCGCCATCACGCGCAGCTTCTGGATGTACTGCCACGAAGACCTGCACAAGCTCAAGCGCATGGCGGTGCTGTGGGATTTCATGCGCCGCTCGGTGGTGCGCAATGCCGCGCTGCTGGCGGGCCGCCAGGGGGGCATGCGCTATCTGCCATGAACCCGAAGCCGGGCGGTCCGCCGCGCCGCCCGGACGGGCGCGGCTAGGACGGCTGGCGCGGCGCCTTCACGCGCAGGCGGCGCATCAGCAGGTAGCCCGCCAGCGCCAGCACCACCGCGTGCACCACCCACACGCCCACGCCGAACGGCAGCTTGCCGCTGCTGATCCAGGCCCGCGACAGGTTGATGACGTTCATGTACAGCAGGCCCACCATGCCCGCGATCAGCAGATCGCCCGAACGGCCCAGGCGGGGGTTGACGGCGCCCAGCGGAATCGCCAGCAGCGCCAGGTTCAGGGCCGCCAGCGGCATCGATACCCGCCACATGATCTGCGACCAGGCGCTGTCGGTATCGTCGGCGATCAGCTGCATGGTGGGACGGGCCTTGCTGGACCGCTCGGCGGCGGCGCGCGCCTCGGCGATGGGATCGCCCGATTTGCTTTCCAGGCGCACGCCGTAATTGACGAAATCCACCATGCGGATCTCGGGCGTGCCGGGTTTCAGGTCATAGCGATGCCCGCGCCCCAGCACCAGGAAGCGGTCGCCGTTGGGCTGGGTTTCGATGCGCGCGCTGCTGGCCGTCATGACGCTATGCCATTCGGGGCCGATTTCGCGCGCGAATACGTTGCCCAGTTCGTCGCCGGGCTTGGTGGGCTCTTCGGCGAAGAACACGCGCTGGCCCTCGCCCGATTCGGCGAACTGGCCGGCGGTAACCTTGGACAGATCGGAGCGCTGTTCGAACCGTTCGCGGTATTCGGCGATCTGGCGGTACGCCCAGGGCGAGGCCACCAGCGTCAGCACGGCCACCAGCGCGGCCACCGGCACCGCCACGCGCAGCACCGGGCGCAGCCAGTCGGCCAGCGACAGGCCGCTGGCGAACCAGACCACCATTTCCGATTCGCGATAGTTGCGAGTCACGGTGGTAAGCACCGCGATGAACAGCGACACCGCCAACACCGTCGGCAATGCCGTAATCGTGGAAAAAGCCGCCAGGCCCAGCACCACGTCGGCGCCGATGGAGCCGCCGGCGGCTTCGCCCAGCAAGCGCACCAGCAACACGCTGAGCCACACTACCACCAGCGTGGAAAACACCACGCCCGCGTGGCTGGTGATCTCGGCGACCACAGACCGTTTGAATAGAGACATGTGAGAATATGCGGGATAATCAACCGCACTGCACCACGCACACGGGAATCCTCCATGGAATTTAGCACACAGACCACCGCTTCCCTGCATCAAATCAAGACCGCCGCGCTGGCCGTGGGCGTGTACGCCGATGGCGAACTCAGCCCCGCCGCCGACGTCATCGATCGCGCCAGCAACAATGCCGTGCGCAACGTAGTCAAGGCCGAATTCCGCGGCCGCGCGGGCACCACGCTAGTGCTGCGCGCGCTGCCCGGCGTCTCGGCGCAGCGCGTCGTGCTGGTGGGCCTGGGCAAGCAAAACGAATACAACGCGCGCGCGCATGCCGCGGCCGAACAAGGCTTTGCCGCGGCCTGCGTGGCGGCGCGGGTCGCCGAAGCCGTCTCCACCCTGGCCGCCAACCCCATCGCCGACACCGCCATGCGTGCCCGCGCCCGCTCGGCCGCCATCGCCGCCGGCACCGCCTCTTATCACTACGACGCCACCTTCGGCAAGCCCGACCGCGAAGCCCGCCCCAAGCTGAAGAAAATCACGCAAGTGGTCGAACGCGGCGACACCGCGCAAGCCCAGCAGGGCCTGCGCGAAGGCGGCGCCATCGCCCGCGGCATGGAACTCACCCGCACCCTGGGCAACCTGCCCGGCAATGTCTGCACCCCCACCTATCTGGGCGACACCGCCAAGAAGCTGGCGCGCGAATTCAAGTCGCTGAAGGTCGAAGTGCTCGACCGCAAGCAGGTCGAGGCCCTGGGCATGGGGTCGTTCCTGTCGGTGGCGCGCGGTTCCGACGAACCGCTGCGTTTCATCGTGCTGCGCCACGCCGCCAAGCCGGCCAAGAAATCCAAGTCCGGCCCGGTGGTGCTGGTGGGCAAGGGCATCACCTTCGATGCCGGCGGCATCTCGCTCAAGCCCGCCGCCACCATGGACGAAATGAAGTACGACATGTGCGGCGCGGCCAGCGTGCTGGGCACCTTCCGCGCCCTGGCCGAACTCGAACTGCCGCTCGACGTGGTGGGCCTGATCGCCGCCTGCGAAAACCTGCCCAGCGGCAAGGCCAATAAACCCGGCGACATCGTCACCAGCATGTCGGGCCAGACCATCGAAATCCTCAACACCGACGCCGAAGGCCGCCTGGTGCTGTGCGACGCGCTCACCTACGCCGAACGCTTCAAGCCGTCGGCCGTGGTCGACATCGCCACGCTCACCGGCGCCTGCGTGGTGGCGCTGGGACACGTCAATACCGGCCTGTTCTCGCAAGACGACACGCTGGCCGACGCGCTGCTGGCCGCCGGCCGGCAGGCGCTCGACACCGCGTGGCGCATGCCCATGGACGACGCCTATCAAGACCAGCTGAAGTCCAACTTCGCCGACATGGCCAACATCGGCGGCCCGCCGGCCGGCTCGGTCACGGCGGCCTGCTTCCTGTCGCGCTTTGCCAAGGCCTACCGCTGGGCCCACCTCGACATCGCCGGCACCGCCTGGCGCAGCGGCAAAGACAAGGGCGCCACCGGCCGCCCGGTGCCGCTGCTGATGCAATTCCTACTCGACCAGGCCTGAGCGCCCCCGTCCTGCCCATGACGCGCATCGACTTCGCCTTCGGCGCCTCCGACCGCCTGCGGGCCGCCTGCCAGGCCGCCCGCAAGCGCTACCTGGCGGGCCAGCGGCTGGTGGTCTATTGCGCCGAAGGCGCGCGCCTGGCGGCCTTCGACCGCATGCTGTGGGCATTCGACGACATCTCGTTCGTGCCGCACGTCCTGGCATCCGATCCGCTGGCCGCCGACACGCCGGTCGTCCTGACCGCCGCCGCGCCCCAGCCCGCCGCGGCGGGCGACGCCGCCGGGTGCTGGCTGCTCAACCTCGACGACGGCTGCCCGCCCGGCTACGATGGATTCGAACGTGTTCTGGAAGTCGTCTCCGACGACCCCGCCGACCGCCAGGCGGCGCGCCAGCGCTGGCGCGCGTATCAGGCCGCCGGCCATACGCCCCACAGCCACGACCTGGCGGGCCGCTCGGCATAAGCCGACCCTGGAGCCCCCAATGCCTCATTATTCCGATCCCGGCATCCCCACGCTGACCCAGCGGGCCGAGCCCACCCTGGCGCCTATTCCCGCCGCTCCGTCCGCCCCGCCCCCCTCGCCCGGCGCCGATCTGCCCGTCCTGACCCAGGTGGCCGACGCCCCGGCCGCGCCGGCGCATGCCGAAGCAGCCGGCGGCGCGGGCTCGCCCCAGGCCGCCTGGAGCAGCGCGGCGGCCGGCGACGCGGTGCTGCGCGCGGCCCTGCAGGCCGAACTGGAACAGGCGCTGCAGCAGGCCGTGGACGAGGCCGCGGCCGGCCTGCGCGCCCGCCTGGAAGCCGAATTGCCCGCCCTCATTGAACGCGCCGCGCGGGCCGTGCGCCCCGGCTGATCTTTTTTTTGCCCCATGTGCCCCGATATAGAACCTCGGGCCACCCCGCAAGTGGATTTTTCAGGGAACTGTAAGGTATCCTAGTTATCTAATTGCATTGGGCAACCCCGTTTGCCGCCCACAGGAGCCGTCCATGAACCAATACCGTCCTTCACCTTTCAACCGCTCCGGCCCCTATGCCGGCGCGCCGGGCGAAGTCGTCCGCAACAAGGTCCTGCGCAACACGTACTGGCTGCTGGCGCTGTCGCTGATTCCCACCGTGCTGGGCGCGGCAGTCGGCCTGTACACCGGCGTGAACCAGGTCATGATGGCCAGCCCCGGCCTGTCGGCCATGGTGTTTTTGGTGGGTGCCTTCGGCCTGATGTTCGCCATCGAGAAAAACAAGCATAGTTCGGTGGGCGTGGCGCTGCTGCTGGCCTTTACCTTCTTCATGGGCATCATGCTGTCGCGCCTGCTGGGCTTCGTGCTGGGCATGGGCAACGGCGCGCAACTGGTCATGACGGCCTTCGGCGGCACCGCCGTGGTGTTCGGCACCATGGCCACCCTGGCCACCACCATCAAGCGCGACCTGTCCAGCATGCAGAAGTGGCTGTTCACCGGCGCGGTGGTCATCCTGGTGGCGGCGCTGGCCAACATCTTCCTGCAGATGCCCGCCCTGATGCTCACCATCTCGGTGCTGGCCATCGTCATCTTCTCGGCCTTCATGCTGGTCGACCTGCAACGCGTGATCAACGGCGGCGAAACCAATTACGTTTCCGCCACGCTGGCCATCTACCTGGACGTCTACAACGTCTTCTCGAACCTGCTGATGCTGCTGGGCATCTTCGGCGGCAATCGCGAATAACCGGGTTTACTCGCCGGCATCCGGGGGCCCGCCATGCGCGGGCCCTTTTTTATACAAGGTGCCTGGCTCCGGCCAGGTCTTGCCAGGTGTCTGGCTCCCGCCAGGGTGCCTGACACCGCTGTGTGCAGAAGCTCCAGGCACCGGTGTCCGACACCCTGCGGGAGTCGGACACCTGCCTCCCGCAACGCGCGCCGCCGACCTGCCGCGCCGCCGCCCCCGGGGGCGCATAGACACCCGGCACGGCGCGTGCTACACGATAGGCATTCCGTTCCCCGACTCGAGCCCCCCATGCCCCCCTGCCTACGCCACGTCCCGGCCTGCCTTTTTCTCGCCGCCCTGGCTGCCCCGGCGGCCCAGGCGAGTTCGCCCGCCGCCTGGCAGCAGCAAGAAGACAAGGCCTTGCGCCTGTGCGCCCAGGCGTCCGGCCTGGCGCAAACCGAGCAAGTGGGCATGCCCATGCAGTTCGACGACCGTTCGGGGCAAACCGCCCTGCTGATCCGCGGCACCGCCACGCAGGCGCACATGAAAGGCGCGGCGCTGACCATGCTGTGCCTGGTCGACCGCCGCAGCAGCCATGCCAGTGTGGTCGAATGGGCCGGCTCGCCCAGCCCGGCCGACGCGGCCGCGCCCGCGCCCATCGTGGTGCCGCTGGCCCAGGCGCCGGCCGCCGTGGTGGTGGCCCAGGAATCGGGCGAACCGGCCTCTATCGGCACCTACAGCGTACGCCTGTACCGCGATCTGTCGACCGGCGACTATGCCGACGGCATCATCCGCCCGCGCGATGGCGAACTGCGCCAGGCGGAGCTGAAGGACGTGGATGGCGACGGCCAGCCCGAACTGGCGGTCACGCTGGTCACGGCGGGCTCCGGAAACTACACCACCCTGGACGTATACAAGATACGGAATGGCGAGCGGCTGGAATGGGTGCCCGGATTGTCGAAGCGCCCCTGATGGACGCGGAGCTTCTGGCAGGTCTGGCAGGTCTGGCAGGTGTCTGACTCCCTTAGCCAGGTGTCTGACTCCCGCAGGGTGTCAGACACCGATATGGCTAGACCGCTTGCACACTTAGGTGTCTGACACCCTGCGGGAGTCAGACACCTGGGCCCCCCTACTGCGCCCCCCTGCGCACCGCTCTACATCCGCTGCAAATCCAGCAGCACCCGCCGCGTGGCCAGGGGGCGGCCGGCCAGGTTGGCGGCCAGGCGTTCGCGCAGGTCGCGCCGCAGGGCCGGCTCGATGAGCGGGTCGTCGAAATCGGGCGCGGCTTCGTCGATGCCGTAGCCGGTTTCGCGCAGCAGGGTCCATTCGAAGCGCCGCAGCGCCCCCGCCGCGCGGCTGCCGCCCGCCAGTTGCCGCAACGCCGTGTCGTAGGCATCGAACAGCGCCGGGTGCGCGTCTTCGCGCGGCAGCAGGCGCAGCAACAGTTCATTCATGTACCAGGCGGACATCAAGGCCGTGCCCGCCAGGGGCCGCAGACCGGCCACCTCGGCGCGGGTCAGCGTCTTGACTTCGCCCGCGCCGCTCCAGGACAACAGCAGGGGCTGGAACGCCGACAACACCGGCCGCAGCACCGAATACGGGCGCTTGGCGCCCTTGGCGACCAGGGCCACGCAGCCGTGTTCGCGGGAAAAGCTCTGGACGATCAGCGAGGTTTCGCGCCACGCGGTGGCGTGGAGCATATAGGCGGCGCAATCCTGGACGCGATGCGCCCTTCTACTCATAGCCCAGGTCGCGCAGGGCGCTTTCGCGGTCGGACCAGCCTTTGCGCACCTTGATATACACCTCGAGGTGCACGGGCTTGTCGAGCAGCTTGGCGATGTCTTGCCGCGCTTCGGTGGCGATGCGCTTCATGTGCTCGCCGCCGGCGCCCAGCAAGATGGGCCGGTGGCTGTCGCGTTCGACCACGACACAGGCCGCCACGCGGGCCGCCTTGTCGGTTTCTTCCCATTGCTCGATGACGACCGTACAGCCATACGGCAGTTCGTCGCCGACCAGGCGGAAGATTTTTTCGCGCAGCAGCTCGGCGGCGATGAACCGCACCGGCCGGTCGGTAAGAGTATCTTCTTCGAACAAGGGCTCGCCTTCGGGCAGCCGCTTGGCGATTTCTTCGAGCAGCTGGTCGAGCTGCTGGGCCTTCAGGGCGCTGACCGGCACCACGGCGTCGTACGCGTGCAGCGCCATGATTTTGGACACGAAGGCGAACAGGTCGTCGCGCCGCTTCAAGGCGTCGATCTTGCTGATCACCAGGATGGTGCGGCGGGCGTCGGGCAGCAGGGGCAGCAGCTTGGCATCGCCGTCGGTCCATTTGCCGGCCTCGACCACATGCACCACCACGTCGACCTCGGCCAGGGCCTGGGTGACCACGCGGTTCATCATGCGGTTCATGGCGCCGCCATGGCGCGTCTGGAACCCCGGCGTGTCGACGAACACGAATTGCTCGTGCTCGCGGGTCAGCACGCCATGAATGCGATGGCGGGTGGTCTGCGCCTTGCGCGAGACAATCGAGATCTTCGAGCCGATCAGGGCGTTGGTCAGGGTGGACTTGCCCACATTCGGGCGGCCGACCACGGCAATGAAGCCGGTTCGGAAAGGGGTATCGCTCATTTGACCTCTTGGGCCACTGCCACGGGCAGCGACAATTGCGCGGTTTTGCGGGCCTTGCCCGACTTGCGCGCGGCGGCGCGCGCGGGGCTGGCGGCCTGCGCGGCCTCGAGCGCCAGCTTGGCGGCGGACTGCTCGGCCGCGCGCCGGCTGGCGCCGGGCGCCACGACCTTGATTTCGAGCGCCGGGATGGCGCATTCGACCTCGAACTGCTGACTGTGGGCCGCGCCATGCGTGGCCACCACGGTATACAGCGGCAAGGCCAGCTTGCGTCCTTGCAGGAATTCCTGCAACAGGGTCTTGGCGTCTTTGCCGAGCGTCTTGGGATCGACGCTGGCCAGCACCGGCTGGTACTGGCGCACGATGACCTTGCGCGCCGCATCGAAGCCGCCATCGAGGAAGGCGGCGCCGAAAATGGCCTCGACCGCGTCGGCCAAAATGGACGGGCGACGGAACCCGCCGCTTTTGAGCTCGCCCTCGCCCAGCCGCAGGTACAGCGAAAGCTCGAGCCGCTGGCCGATGTCGGCCAGCGAGGCCTGCTTGACCAGGTTGGCCCGCAGGCGCGACAGATCGCCTTCGTCGAGCTTGGGGAAACGTTCGAACAGCATGGCCGCCACGACGAAATTCAGCACGGAATCGCCCAGGAATTCCAGGCGCTCGTTGTGGCGAGCGCTGTGGCTGCGGTGCGTCAGCGCCTGCTCGAGCAGGGCCGCGTTACCGTAGCGGTAATCCAGGCGGGTTTCCAGCGTGGCTAGGGACATGTCAGTTAAAGCTGCCGATGCGGCTGAGATCGCTGAAGTTCATCCAGATGAAGAATGCCTTCCCGACGATATTAGCGTCAGGGACGAACCCCCAGTAGCGGCTGTCGGCGCTGTTGTCCCGGTTGTCGCCCATGGCGAAATAATGGCCTTCGGGTACTTTGCAGCGTACTCCATTACGGGCGTACTCGCAGTTGCTCAGCCCCGGAAACTTCCAGATCGGGCCGTAAATCTGCGATTTGCCCTCTTCTAGCAGTATTTGGTGGTCAACTTCGCCCAATTTCTCTTTGTACTGTGCAATATACGACACCCGGTCGGGCTCGAAATACTCGCCGTCGCGCACGTGCGGCACCAGCTGGCCGTTCACGTAGAGCTTTTTGTCGACATAAGAGACCTCGTCGCCCGGCAGGCCGACGATGCGCTTGATGTAATCGACGTTGGGATCGACGGGGTAGCGGAACACCACCACGTCGCCGCGCTCGGGCGAGCCGACCTCGATGATCTTGCGGTCGATCACGGGCAGGCGGATGCCGTAGACGAATTTGTTCACCAGGATCAGGTCGCCCGATTGCAGCGTGGGCAGCATCGACCCCGAGGGGATGCGAAACGGCTCGACCACGAACGAGCGCAGCACGAACACGAACAGGATCACCGGGAAGAAGCTGACGGCGTATTCCACCCACCACGGAATGCGCGATGCCGCCGTGGCGGCTTCCTGGCGCAGGCGCGCGGCTTCTTGGGGGTCGGCCGCATAGGCGGTGTCGACGCCGTCGGCGGCCGCCCGGGCGCGGCGCGCGCGCCGCCGACGCAATACGGCGACATCGAGGGCCCAGATTATGCCGGTAACCACCAGCAGCACAAAGAGTATCAGTGCAAAGTTCCAGCTCATGTAAGACGCCTTTTTACTTGTCTTCGACTTGCAGGATGGCCAGGAAAGCCTCTTGGGGAATCTCGACGCTGCCCACCTGTTTCATGCGTTTCTTGCCGGCTTTCTGCTTTTCCAGCAGTTTCTTCTTGCGCGAGATGTCGCCGCCGTAGCATTTGGCCAGCACGTTCTTGCGCAGCGCCTTGACGTTTTCGCGGGCGATCACTTCGGCGCCGATGGCCGCCTGGATGGCCACGTCGAACATCTGGCGCGGGATCAGGCCGCGCATGCGCGTCACGACGTCGCGTGCGCGATAGCGGGCATTGGCGCGGTGCACGATCATGGCCAGCGCATCGACGCGGTCGCTATTGATGAGCAGGTCGACCCGCACCACGTCGGCCGAGCGGTATTCCAGGAACTCGTAGTCCATCGAGGCATAGCCGCGCGACACCGATTTCAGCTTGTCGAAAAAGTCGAGCACGATCTCGGCCAGCGGAATTTCGTAGGTCAGGTGTACCTGGCGGCCGTGGTAGCTCATGTTGATCTGCACGCCGCGCTTGTTGTTGCACAGCGTCATGACCGGCCCCACGTATTCCTGGGGCATGAACAGCGTGACCTTGACGATGGGCTCGCGGATGTCGTTGATTTTGCCCACTTCGGGCATGCGCGCCGGGCTGTCGACGATTTCGATGCTGCCGTCGCGCTGCTCGACCTCGTACACCACCGACGGCGCGGTGGTGATGATGTCCATGTCGAACTCGCGTTCGAGGCGCTCTTGCACGATTTCCATGTGCAGCAGGCCCAGGAAGCCGCAGCGGAAGCCGAAGCCCAGCGCCTGCGAGACCTCGGGTTCGAACATCAGCGCGGCATCGTTGAGCTTGAGCTTTTCGAGGGAATCGCGCAGTTGGTCGTATTCGGAGCTTTCCACCGGGTACAGGCCGGCGAACACCTGGGGCTTGACCTCTTTGAAGCCCGGCAGCGGCGCGCTGGCCGGCTTGCCCGCCAGGGTGACGGTATCGCCCACCTTGGCGTGGGCCAGTTCCTTGATGCCGGCGATGATGAAGCCGACCTCGCCCGCCGACAGTTCGGTGCGCGGCTGCGACTTCGGCGTGAACACGCCCACCTGTTCGCACAGGTGGGTGGCGCCCGAAGCCATGAGCAGGATCTTGTCTTTGGGGCGCAGCACGCCGTTGATGATGCGCACCAGCATCACCACGCCCACGTAGTTGTCGAACCAGGAATCGATGATCAGGGCCTGCAGCGGGCCGGCCGGGTCGCCCTGCGGCGGCGGCACGCGCGCCACGATGGTTTCCAGGATCTCGTCGATGCCCACGCCGGTCTTGGCGCTGGCCAGCACCGCCTGCGAGGCGTCGATGCCGATCACGTCTTCGACCTCCTGGCGCGCGGCCTCGGGGTCGGCCTGCGGCAGGTCCATCTTGTTGAGCACCGGCAGCACTTCGACGCCCAGTTCGATGGCCGTATAGCAGTTGGCCACCGTCTGGGCTTCGACGCCCTGCGAGGCATCGACCACCAGCAAGGCTCCTTCGCAGGCGGACAGCGAGCGGCTGACCTCATACGAGAAGTCGACGTGCCCCGGGGTGTCGATGAGGTTCAGGTTGTAGGTTTTGCCGTCTTGGGCCACGTATTGCAGCGCGGCCGTCTGGGCCTTGATGGTAATGCCCCGCTCGCGCTCGATTTCCATCGAGTCGAGCACCTGCGAAGACATTTCGCGCGCCGCCAACCCGCCGCAACGCTGGATCAGGCGGTCGGCCAGGGTCGATTTGCCGTGATCGATGTGGGCGATGATGGAGAAATTGCGAATATGCTGCATAGGGTGGATTAAATAGGGACAAAACACGCGCGGGCGCAGGCGCGAGCAGCGCCCCGGCGACCAGCCAAAAACGAGGGGGCGCAACGCGCCCCCTTTGCGGCAACCAGCTATTTTATACGGGTTCGCACCCATATAACGCCGCCGGTCGGCCTGGCAGTGGTTTCCCCCGGGAATCCGCGGGCCCGCCCCGTTCCGTTGCAACAGTCGCCGCCTGCAACGGGGTCAGGCACCTGCGGAGCCTGCCCCCCCGGCTTCGGGGGGCCTACTTCGGCTCTACCGCCACCCACTGGGTTTGGTCGCCACGGCGCACCAGCAGGCCGGCCGCCTTGCCCTTGGGCAGCTTGTCGGCCAGCTTGTTGAAGTGCTCGGCATCGGTGATATCGGTGTTGTTGATCGCCAGCACGATATCGCCCGGCTGCATGCCCGCCGCGCCGGCGGCGCCCTCGGCGGTACGCACCTGCGCCCCGCCCTTGATGCCCAGCTTTTTCTGCACGTCGGCCGGCACGTCGGCCATGCGCAGGCCCAGCGCGTTGCCGGCTTGCTCGGGTTCGGCCGGGGCCTTGTCGGACGCACTGGCCGACGCATTGGTGAGTTCGCCCACCTTGACCGACAGGGTCACCGTCTTGCCACGGCGCCAGACTTCCATTTCGGTGCGGGTGCCCGGCTTGGTTTCGCCGACGATGCGCGGCAGGTCGGACCAGCGCTTGATGGATTCGCCATGGAACGAGGTGATCACGTCGCCCGCCTTGACGCCGGCGTCATCGGCCGGGCCGTCGGACTCGACATTGCTGACCAGCGCGCCTTCGGCCTTGGGCAGCCCGATCGCTTCGGCCACGTCTTTGCCGACTTCGCTGATCTGCACGCCGATGCGGCCGCGGGTAACCTTGCCGCTGGCACGCAGCTGGTCGGCCACGCGCATGGCTTCGTCGATGGGGATGGCCAGCGAAATGCCCATGAAGCCGCCGCTGCGCGAAATGATCTGCGAGTTGATGCCGACCACTTCACCGTTCAGGTTGAGCAGCGGGCCGCCCGAGTTGCCGGGGTTGACGGCCACGTCGGTCTGGATGAAAGGCAGGTATTCGCCCGTATCGCGGCCGATGGCGCTGACGATGCCGGCGGTGGCGGTGGAATCCAGCCCGAACGGCGAGCCGATGGCCAGCACCCATTGGCCCTTCTTGAGCAGCTTGGGGTCGCCGATGGTCAGGGGCGTCATGTCTTTGGCGTCGATCTTGATCAGGGCGACGTCGGTGCGTTCGTCGGTGCCGATGACCTTGGCCTTGAATTCGCGGCCGTCGGTCAGGGTGACGAAGATGTCGGCCGCGTCGGTGACCACGTGGTTATTGGTCAGGATGTAGCCGTCGGCCGAGATGAAGAAGCCCGAGCCCACGCCGCGCGGCACCTTGCGTTCTTCGGGTGCCTGGCGCGGCATCTGCTGCTGCGGCGGCATGCCGGGCGGCTGGAAGTCGGGGCCGAAGAACCAGCGGAACAGTTCGTAGGGGTCGTTGCCGCCGCCGGGCGAGCGCACGGGCACGTTGGCGGTGGTGCGGATGTTGACCACGGCCGGATCGACCTTGGAGATGATGCCGCTGAAATCGGGCAGCGCCACAGTGGGCGCGGCCGGGGTCTGGGCTTGCGCGGGTCCGTAGGCCCCCGCCAGCATGAAGCTGGCCAATAGGGCCAGGAAAAAGCGCCGGAAAAAGAGGTTCGACACTGAAAGCGTTTGCATGAGAGAACTCCGAAAATTCCCCAACCTTTTGCAGGTTTTATTGTTATTGAGACGGTACTGGCACGTACTCGGTGGAAGTGGCCAACTGCTCGAGCGTCGCGGCGGGCACTTCGCCCAGCGCGGTCAGCCAGAAGTCGGCAATTCGCGTGCCATAGATGTTGATGGCGCCACGCCGGGCCGCGCCCGACGAGAGGGGATGGCCGCGCTGGCTGTCGTAGGGTTCGATGAACACCGAAATGGCGGCCAGGCCATCGGACAGCACCAGCTGGTTCACGTTACTGTGGCCCATCGAGCGCCGGACCTGCATCACGGCCACGAAGCCCTTGGGCGCGGGAATGCGCCAGCCCTGCGCGGCCAGGTCGGCCGGCTCGATGCGCGGCTGCAGCACTTTCCAGTCGCGGGTGCTCCAGCGCGACGACAGTTCGGACGAATCGACCTTGCCGCCCACACGGATGGACGTAAACGAAACCTGCTCGACCACGCCCTGCTCGGCATCGACGGTCTGGGCCTTGAGCAGCAGGTTGGTGGCCACGTCGGCGCACAGGCGATAGCCATAGCGCAGCTCGTCGCGCGGTTCGATGGTGATGATCCGGCACTGGCGATCGGCGACGCGGTGCAGCTTGTCTTGGGCCCGGATGTCGTAATGCTGGGCCAGGTCGGTGGGATTGCCCAGCAGCAGGCCCGGGAAGCGGTCGCCGCGGCGCGGCTCCATCAGCACGGTCTTGCGCTCGGGAATCAGGCACTGGATTTCGTCGTTGTGGCGCAGGTATTCGCGCGGCTGGCCATCGAGGATTTCAAGGCGCTCGCGCTCGCCCGTGCCGTCGATGACGTGCACCAGGCGCGACGACTGGATGACTTCGCCCTGCTGGTACAGGAAGACGCCGGCGTAGTCTTGCTTGCGGGCGGCCTGCTGGATGTCGTAGAGCAGTTGGATGGAGCTGGCCGTCTCGGCCGGCTCGGCCGCCTGGGCGGCCTCATGGACGGCGGTCAGGGCCACCAGGAAGGCGGCGGTGCAGGCCCAGCCGGCGCCCTGTACGGGCCGGCGGCCCCAGGCGCCCAGCGCCAGCACCGGCCGACAGAACTGTTGCAGCTGTGCGATCAACGTCCGGCTCCGGCATCGAACGAGACCTGGCGCACCGCGCTGGGCCCGGCCATCTGGCGATGCGCTTCGAGGTAATCGCGCAGGCCCGGCGCGTCGGGCGACGAGGCGTCGGCCAGCACACGGGTTTCGGCGGGGTGGCTGGGGCCGCCCATGATGTAGGGTTGCGCCACCCAGGCCACGGTGGCCACGGCGGCGGCCACGGCCAGTCCGGACAGGCCCAGGCGCAATGACGAGCGGCGCCGCTGCGGCGCCACGATGGGCAGTTCGGCGTCGAGGGCGCGCGACAGGCGCGCGTGGAAGCTGGCGCTGGGGCTGACGGCCAGATCGGCATTGCGCAGGGCATCGCCGATAAGGTGATAGGTGTCCCAGGTTCGGCGGCCCTGCACAGTGGCGAGATCGGAAAAAAGGTCTTCGGACGCTTCGCCGTCCATCCAGGCCGATACCGATTCTTCCAGGGATATATCGGTATCTACCGCGGATTTGACTGTTGATTGCATGACTGCCGCTCCTTACCAACGACGCTCGGCATCGGTGTCCAGCAAGGGCCGCAACCGGGTGGCAATGGCTTCGCGCGCACGGAAAATGCGGGAGCGCACGGTACCAATCGGGCAGTCCATGCTTTGGGCGATGTCTTCGTAACTCATACCTTCGATTTCACGCAGCACGATAGCGGTCCGGAGCTCTTCGGGCAATTCCTCGATGACCGAGTTGACGGTTTCCGCGATTTCGCGGCTGGCCAACATGGATTCCGGCGTGCTGATATCGGTTAGGTTGTCGGTTTCGTTAAAAGTTTCACCGTCTTCGGTTTCTATTGCATTGGGCGCGCTGGGACGGCGTGCCGCCGAGGCCAGCCAGTTGCGGGCCGTATTGACCGCGATACGGTACAGCCATGTGTAAAAGGCGCTTTCGCCGCGAAACTGGGGCAGCGCGCGGTAGGCCTTGATGAAGGCTTCCTGGGCGACGTCTTCGATTTCGGCGGGATCGCGGATCATGCGCCCCAGCAGGCGCAGGATTTTGCGCTGGTACTTGAGCACCAGCAGGTCGAAGGCCTTTTTGTCGCCGCGCTGCACGCGCGCGACCAGTTCGGCGTCGATGTCGCGTTCGCTCATGGCGCCCCCCGGACAGGTACGTCGAGGCGCTGCGCCGCGCCCGCCAGCAGGCAGAGTCGCCGCCAGCGGACCGCGGACATGCAGGACCGCCACACCGTCACGCGGCCATTTGTAACAGCCCGGCCCGCGGCCGGCTCGATGGACAGCCGCAGGTCGAGCCAGCAGGCGCCGCGCCGGCTGTCGCGCAGGATAGCGGCGTGCCAGCGCCGTTCCAGCCGGACCTGCCAGCGGCGGCTGCCCGCCCCGGCCCGGATCGCCTGGATACGGCCAATGGGCGCCCGGCGCCGGCCGGCTGCGCGGCGCGCGGCTGCGCGGCGCGCGGCTGCGCCGGCCGCCGCGACCGCGCCCAGCACGGCCAGGCCCGGCGGGCCGGCCTGCCACCAGGCGGCGGTGGCCGCGCAGGCGCCGGCCCCTGCCACGGCCGCACGGCCCAACAGAGTCAGGTGGCGCGGGCGGCGCACCGGCACGCAGAGCGTGCGGCGGCCGGTATCCCGGCGGCCGTCCAAATCAGATCCGGCGAACGGCCATGGAGCCGTTGGTGCCGCCGAAACCAAAAGAGTTGGAAATCGCGACGTCGATCTTCATGTCCCGGGCCTCGTTGGCGCAGTAGTCCAGGTCGCACTCGGGGTCCTGGTTGAAGATGTTGATGGTGGGCGGCGATTTCTGGTTATAGACGGCCAGCGTGGTGAACACGGCTTCGATGCCCCCCGCCGCGCCCAACAGATGGCCGGTCATGGACTTGGTGGAATTGACCACCAGTTTCTTGGCATGGTCGCCGAACGCCAGCTTCAGCGCATCGGATTCGTTCTTGTCGCCCAGCGGGGTCGAGGTGCCGTGGGCATTGACGTAATCGACCTCGTCGGGGTTGATGCCGCCGTTGCGCAGGGCATTGAGCACGCCGCGGCGCGGGCCGTCTTTATCGGGCGCCGTGATGTGGTGGGCATCGGAGCTCATGCCATAGCCGACGAATTCGCCATAGATGCGCGCGCCGCGCTGCTTGGCATGCTCGTATTCTTCGAGCACCAGCACGCCCGCGCCCTCGCCCAGCACGAAACCGTCGCGGTCGCGGTCCCAGGGACGCGACGCGGTGGCGGGGTCGTCGTTGCGCGTGGACAGCGCCCGCATGGCCGCGAAACCGCCGATGCCCAGCGGCGACACGGTGGATTCGGCGCCGCCGGCCAGCATGATGTCGGCGTCGCCGTATTCGATCAGGCGGGCCGCATCGCCGATGCAGTGCAGGCCGGTGGTGCACGCCGACACGACGGCGTAGCTGGGCCCTTTCATGCCAAAGCGGATGGACAACTGGCCCGAGATCAGGTTGATCAGGGCGCCCGGCACGAAAAACGGCGAGATGCGCCGCGGGCCCTTGGCCAGCAGCTCGGTCTGGGTGTCTTCGATGCGGGGCAGGCCGCCGATGCCCGAGCCGACGATGACGCCGATGCGCTCGGCGTTGGCCTCAGTGACCTCCAGGCCGCTGTCTTGCCAGGCCTGGATACCCGCCGCCATGCCGTAGTGGATGAAGGTATCCATCTGGCGGGCTTCTTTGCCGGGTATGTAATGAGTAACGTCGAAATCCTTGACCTCGCCCGCGATGTGCGTGGTGATGGCCGAGGGGTCGAAACGGGTGATGCGGCCGATGCCGGAACGTCCGTTGACGATATTGTCCCAGGCGCTGGAGATGTCATTGCCCACGGGCGATACGATACCCAGGCCGGTGATGACGACTCGTCGCTTCACGGATGACTCCTAAAACAGACAAAAGAAAGGCGGTTTTCGGATGCGCCGCTCATGCGGCCCGTCCGGCCGCGGAAACATCGACACGATGCCTCCGCGCACGGACCGCACGGCGCTCCTGAAACCGCCCTGCTTCCGGCCGCGTCCGCAAGGCGGCTTGGCGTACCGGAAAATACAGGCTGAGCTTACTGCTTACCGTGCGAATTGATGTAGTCAATCGCTTGCTGCACGGTCGTGATCTTTTCGGCCTCTTCGTCGGGGATCTCGGTCTCGAATTCGTCTTCGAGCGCCATGACCAGCTCAACCATGTCGAGCGAATCGGCACCGAGGTCGTCAAGGAAGGAGGACTCGTTCTTGATCTCGGCTTCGTTGACGCCAAGTTGTTCAGCGACGATCTTCTTGACGCGCTGTTCGATGCTTTCCATGCAGATCTCCAATTGGGGAAAAATCCCGCGAATTATAGCCAAGCGTAGGGGAATGCAAACGCTTGGCCGTGATAAAAATGACTGAGTGTCCCCGTCATGCCCGATAGCGGCCGTTCTGAGACGGCCTTATTGCATGTACATCCCGCCGTTGACGTGCAGGGTGGTTCCAGTAATGTAACCCGCCTGCGGGCCAGATAAAAACGCCACCGCATGCGCGATGTCAACCGGCGAACCCAGCCGGCCCAGCGGAATTTGCTGCAGCAGCGCCGAGGTCTGGTTCTCGCCCAGGGCGCGGGTCATGTCGGTGTCGATGAACCCCGGCGCCACGCAATTGACCGTGATGTTGCGGCTGCCCAACTCGCGCGCCAGGGCGCGCGACATGCCGGCCACGCCGGCCTTGGCGGCCGCGTAGTTGGCCTGCCCCGCGTTGCCGCTGGCGCCTACCACCGAGGTCACGTTGATGATGCGGCCCCAGCGGGCTTTCATCATGCCGCGCAGCACGGCGCGCGAGAGGCGGAAAACGGCCGCCAGGTTGGTGTCGATGACCGCGGACCAGTCGTCGTCTTTCATGCGCATGGCGAGGTTGTCGCGTGTGATGCCGGCATTGTTGACCAGGATATGGGGGCCGCCGGCCAGTTCTTTGCTGAGCGCGTCGACCAGGGCCTCGCAGGCCTGGGCATCGGTGACGTCGAGCACCACGCCGCGCCCGCCCAGGGGCGCCAGCGCTTCGCTGATGGCCTGCGCGCCCGATTCGCTGGTGGCGGTGCCCACCACCACGGCGCCGCGCGCCGCGAGTTCATGGGCAATGGCCTTGCCGATGCCGCGCGTCGCGCCGGTTACCAGGGCCACTTTGCCTTGCAGTTCTGCGGATTGTTTGTCCATGTCGGTTCCGTGTTGCCGGTCCGCCCGCGACGGGCGGACCGTGTCAGTGCTGGCCCAGGGCGGCCAGCGCGGCTTCCAGGGAAGCCGGATCGGTGATGGAAAGGCCGGTGAGTTCGCTGTCGATGCGCTTGGTCAGGCCCGCCAGCACCTTGCCGGGACCGCATTCGACCACGTGCGTGACGCCCTGCGCCTTCATGGCCCGCAGGGTCTCGACCCAGCGCACGGGATGCCACGCCTGGCGCACCAGGGCGTCGCGGATGGCGTCGGCGTCGGTGGGCGCGGCCACGTCGACGTTGTTGATGACGGGCATCTGCGGGGCCGCCACGGCGACCTGCGCCAGCGCGCCGGCCAGCACGTCGGCGGCGGGCCGCAGCAGGCTGGAATGGAACGGCGCCGATACCGGCAACATCAGGGCCCGCTTGGCGCCGGCGGCCTTGGCGGCCTCGCACGCGCGCTCGACGGCGGCCTTGTGGCCGGCGATGACGACCTGCGCGGGCGCGTTGAAATTCACGGCCTCGACCACTTCTCCCTGCGCGGCCTGCGCGCACGCCGCGCGCACCGCGTCGTCGTCCAGGCCCAGCACGGCGGCCATGCCGCCCGTGCCTACGGGCACCGCGGCCTGCATGGCGTCGGCGCGCACTCGCACCAGGCGCACCGCGTCTTCCAGGGCCAGCGCGCCGGCGGCGGTCAGGGCGGCGTATTCGCCCAGGCTGTGCCCGGCCACCAGGGCGGGCATCGCGCCGCCCGCCGCGCGCCAGGCGGCGAACACGGCCATGCCGGCGGTCAGCATGGCGGGCTGCGTATTGGTGGTGAGATTGAGCTGGTCGGCCGGCCCCTGGGCGATCAGAGCGCCGAGATCCTGGCCCAGGGCCTGGCCCGCGCGGGCCAGGACGTCGGCCACGGCCGCGTTGCCGGCCCAGGCATCGAGCATGCCGACCGACTGCGAACCCTGACCAGGAAAGACAAAGGCGATTTTCATGATGATGTATCGACTGATTTCTGAATCGGTGAGAATACCCGACGCCGGGCCCCAGTTGGCAGGGCCGCTGCCGGCGTTACATGCGCGCCAGCACCGAACCCCAGGTGAAGCCGCCGCCCACGCCCTGCATCAGCACCAGCTGGCCCGGCTTGATGCGGCCGTCGCGGCGGGCGGCGTCCAGCGCCAGCGGCACGCTGGCCGCCGAGGTATTGGCATGCGAATCGACCGTGATCACCACTTTCTCGGTGGGCACGTGCAGCTTGCGCGCCAGGAAATTCAGGATGCGGACGTTGGCTTGGTGCGGAACCAGCCAGTCGACGTCGGCGATGTCGATGCCCGCTTCGGCACAGGTATCGCGCGCCGAGCGGTCGAGCACCGTGACGGCCTGCTTGAAGACGGCCTGGCCGTCCATGCGCAGGAACGGATCGCCCGTGACGTCGCCATAGGCCACGTTGCCGGCCGCGCACAGGATCTTGGTCTGCGAGCCGTCGGCGTGCAACTGGGCCGCCAGGATGCCCGGCTGGCTGGAAGCCTTGAGCACGACCGCGCCGGCGCCGTCGCCGAACAGCACGCAGGTGCTGCGGTCGTTCCAGTCGAGGATGCTGGAGAAGACTTCGGCGCCGATGACCAGCGCGCAGCGGGCGCGCCCGGCCCGCACGAAGGCGTCGGCGGTGCTGAGCGCGTAGACGAAGCCGCTGCACACGGCTTGCACGTCGAAGGCCGCGCCGCCCTTGGCGCCCAGGTTGGCCTGCACCAGGCAGGCCGTGCTGGGAAAGACGTAATCGGGCGTGGAGGTGGCGACGATGATCAGGTCGACGTCGGCGGGCTGTACGCCGGCGTCGTCCAGGGCGCGCCGGGCCGCCTGGGTGGCCAGGGCGCTGGTGGTGACGCCGCGCTCGGCCAGATGGCGCTGGCGGATACCGGTGCGTTCGACGATCCATTCGTCGGACGTGGAGATATTGCGGGTGGCCAGTTCGGCGGCCAGCTCGTCGTTGGACACGACCCGCTCGGGCAGGAAACTGCCCGAGCCGGCGATCACGGCATAAGTCATTGCGGTACCCATCAAACGGTATCTCCGGCCGCCTCGGGCTCGCCGGCGGCCTCGCCCATCTGGACGCGCTGGGTGATCAGCGCGACGGCCTGGGCAGTGCGTTCTTGCAGTTTACTCACCACGGCCTCGCGCGCGCGCTGCAGGGCGAAGCCATACGCATAGACATCGGCCGAGCCATGGCTTTTGATGACCACGCCGCGCAAGCCCAGCAATGCGGCACCGTTGTAGCGGCGGTTGTCGACGCGGTTGCGCAGGCGGTTGAGCACCGGCTTGGCGATGGCGCCCGCCAGCAGCGTGATCAGGTTGCGCTTGAATTCTTCGCGGATCACGCTGGACAGCATCTTGGCCAGGCCTTCGACCGACTTCAGCACCACATTGCCGACGAAGCCGTCGCAGACGACCACGTCGACCGTGCCCTTGAAGATGTCGTTGCCTTCGACGTTGCCCTGGAAGTTCAGCGGACTGCGGCGCAGCAGTTCGGCCGCCTCTTTGACGACCTCGTTGCCCTTGATGACCTCTTCGCCGATGTTCAGCAGGCCCACCGAAGGGTTGTCGCGGTGGTCGACCGCCTGGGTCAGGGCCGCCCCCATGATGGCGAACTGCAGCAGGTGTTCGGCGCTGCAGTCGACGTTGGCCCCCAGATCGAGCACCGTGGTGGCGCGGCCGGTCTGGTTGGGGATGGAAGTGGCGATGGCCGGGCGGTCGATGCCGTCGAGCGTTTTGAGGACGTAGCGCGAAATGGCCATCCAGGCGCCGGTATTGCCGGCCGAGATGCAGGCATCGGCGCGCCCGTCCTTGACCGCCTGCGCGGCCAGCCGCATGGAGGAATCTTTCTTGCGGCGCAGGGCGACCTCGACCGGGTCGTCCATGGAGACGACCTCGGTGGCGGGCACGATTTCAAGGCGATCGCGCGGCGCGGCCTTGTGCTCGGCCAACGCCGCCTCGATGGCGTCGGGCAGGCCGACCAGCAGCAGCCGGGAATCCGGAAACTGCCGGGCGAACTCGATCGCGGCCGGAATCGTGACGGGCAGGCCGAAATCGCCGCCCATGCAGTCGATGGCGATGCGTATCACAATTGCAGGTCAGCGCTGCCGTGAATGCGAAAGAAGCGTTTCCGCCGCGACGTTATTCGTCGGCCTTGGTCTTCAGGACCTTGCGGCCACGGTAGAAACCGTTGGGGCTGATGTGGTGGCGCAGATGGGTTTCGCCGGTGGTGGGCTCGATCGCGGTGGACGGATTGACCAGAAAATCGTGCGAGCGATGCATGCCACGCTTGGACGGGGACTTCTTGTTTTGTTGAACAGCCATGATGACTCCTAGAAACGGGCCGCATTGTACGCGATGCGGCCCGATGTTGACCTAATCTTTGTGCTTCAGTTGTTCGAGCACCGCGAACGGTGACGGACGCCCGCCGGCCGGCGCCTGGGGGGCGTCGCCGTCGTCGGCCTGCGCGCCCGGGCATACGGGATGCCTGGGCACGTATGGAATGCTCAGGATGAGCTCGTCTTCGACCTGGGCCAACAGGTCGAAACGATGCGAGCCCACCACCTTTTCGGGCAGCGAGTCCGCAAGATCCGGGTCTTGCGCATCAAGGGACAGGTCGTCGTCGAGCTCGTCTTCAGACTTGACCAACTGCAGCACTGTCCGGGAATCTATTGCATAAGCAAACGGGGCATTGCACCGCTGGCACACCAGCACCGGCCGGGCCTGCACGCGCAGGTGCAAGAGCGGCTGGCCGGCCGCGAGGCCGGTCTTGGCCAGGCCCGTGCCGGTTTCGCCCCGTACCGACCACGCCACCAGGCCGGCTTCGCCGGCAGGCTGCTCGGGCAAGCCTTCGACCGCCCTGGCCAACCGGACCAGAGGTACGGTACCCTGCACGCAACCGCCCTGGCGGGCCAGCGCAAAGGCATCGACCACGGCGTCCGAACCGGACCCGCGCAGCCCCGCCTGATTGCTGCCACTCTTGCCGCCATTCCGATCGTTCTTATTCCGATCGTCGCTGTTCATGCCAACCCTGCAAAAATCCCGCAAAACGTTAGATAATACCGTGACTTACGTACTACCGTCAAACTTTGCATGCCTGATTCCCACCCTCGCCTGATCCTGGCCTCAAGCTCGCGCTACCGGCGCGAATTGCTGGCGCGCCTGCGCCTGCCGTTCGCCGCGGTTTCCCCCGACATCGACGAAACCCCCGTCCCCGGTGAAGCGCCCGCCGACCTGGCGCTGCGGCTATCGGTAAGCAAGGCCCTGGCCATTGCCCAGCGGCATCCCGGCTGTATCGTGATCGGGTCGGACCAGGTCGCCACGGCAGACGGCCGGCCCATCGGCAAGCCGGGCGACTTCGCCCGGGCGCAGGCTCAACTGCGCGAACTGGCTGGCCGCACGGTGGAATTTCACAGCGCCCTGGCGGTCACCGACGGCCAGCGCGTGGAAAAAGCCGACGTGGTCACGCAATGCCGCTTCCGGCCGCTGTCGGACGCCGCCATCGCCGCCTACCTGCGCGCCGAAGAGCCCTACGATACCGCGGGCAGCGCCAAGGCGGAAAGCCTGGGCATCGCCCTGATGGAATACATCCGCAGCGACGACCCCACCGCCATCATCGGCCTGCCCCTGATCGCCCTGACCGGCATGCTGGCCACGTTCGGCCTGGACCCGCTGGCGGCGGGCACGCCATGAGCGGCACCCTGCACCTGATTCCCGTCGGGCTGGGCCCGGCCGCGCCCGAACGCTGGCTGCCGGCCGACGTGCGGGCCCTGGCGGGTGGCCTGGACACCTACATTGCCGAAAACGCCAAGACGGCGCGCGCCTTCCTCAAGCAGATCGGCACGGCGCGGCCCCTGCAGGAAATCACCATCCACACACTCACGCCCAAGACCGACCCGGGCGAGATCCAGCAATGGCTGGCGCCCGTGCGCCAGGGCCGCGACCTGGGGCTGGTATCCGAGGCGGGCTGCCCCGCGGTGGCCGATCCCGGCGCCACGGTGGTAGCGGCCGCGCATCGACTGGGCGTGCCCGTGCGCCCATGGGTAGGGCCGTCGTCGATCCTGCTGGGCCTGATGGCCAGCGGCCTGGACGGCCAGCGCTTCGCCTTCCATGGCTATGCCCCGGTCGACCCGGCCGAACGCGCCAAACAGTTGCGGGCCTGGGAACAGCATTCGGCGCGGCAGCACCAGACGCAGTTGCTGATCGAAACGCCCTACCGCAACGCCGCCATGTACGCCACGCTGCTGGCCACGCTGCGCGGCGACACGCGCCTGTGCGTGGCGCGCTCGCTGACCACCGACGACGAATGGGTGCGCACCTATTCCGTCGCCGACTGGAAAACGCGCCCCGCGCCCGAGCTCGACAAGCGCCCCACCCTGTTCCTGTACCTGGCCCGGCGCGCATGAGCCGCCCGCGCCCGTC
This sequence comes from Bordetella petrii, assembly GCA_017745595.1. GTDB lineage: Bacteria > Pseudomonadota > Gammaproteobacteria > Burkholderiales > Burkholderiaceae_B > Bordetella_A > Bordetella_A petrii_C. Next base: position 22,761 of record WMBV01000037.1, on the reverse strand, counting down.
CCGCCTGTTCGCGGCCCTGGCCGCCACGGCCTGGCTGCTGGGCGGCTGCGCCACCCACCAGGCCCCGGGCCTGGACATCGATGACTCGATAACGGCGGTCAGCCAGGACAGCCGGGTGCGCTACATCGTGCTGCACTACACGTCGGCGCCGGCCGCCCGCTCGCTGGAACTGCTGTCGCGCGGCGGCGTCAGCGCCCACTACCTGATCACCGACGACACGCGGCCGCACGTGTACCGGCTGGTCGACGAAACCCGCAACGCCTGGCATGCCGGCGCCAGCAGCTGGCACGACCAGGTGTCGCTCAACCCGGTGTCGATCGGCATCGAACTGGTCAACACCGGGCGCGCCGACCAGGCTGGCGCCGCGCCCGGCTGGCAGCCTTATCCCGACGCGCAGATACGGGTGCTGATCCTGCTGCTGCGCGACCTGATCGCGCGGCACGGCATCGCCCCCGAGAATATCGTGGCCCATAGCGACATCGCGCCGCAGCGCAAGACCGACCCCGGGCCGCTGTTTCCCTGGAAACGCCTGGCCGAAGCCGGCATCGGCCGCTGGTACGACGAGACGCAGGCGGCGGCGCACTGGGTCACCCTGCAGCGCCAGGGCGTGCCGGATACGACCTGGTTCCAGAAACAGCTGGCGCGGCTGGGCTACGCCTGCCCGCAGCACGGCCGGCTGGACCGCGCCACCCGCAACGTGCTGGCGGCGTTCCAGATGCACTACCGGGCCGGCAACTACGACGGCCAGCCCGACGCCGAAACGGCCGCCATCATGATGGCCCTGCCGGCGGGGCAAGGCCGCTGATCTTGGTCGCCGGGTGCCTGACTCCCAGAGGGTGTCAGGCACCGAAGCCGGCCGCGAGCATCCCACACAAGCGGTGTCAGGCACCTGCGGAGCCTGACACCTGTCAAATCACCTCGCCGGGTGTCTGACTCCCAGAGGGTGTCAGACACCGAAGCCGGCCGCGAACCTCTCCACACAGGCGGTGTCAGGCACCTGTCAAATTACGATGGCCCTGCCGGCCGGCCTGCACCACTGAGCCGGCGCAGCGCGGCCGCCACGCGCCACCCCAGCAGCGCCACCAGGACCGCCCCATAGGCCAGGGGCTGCTGGAAATCGTTCTTGCCGGCCTTGTGCCACCACAAGTGCACGATGGCCAGGATGCCGATCAGGTACACGGCGCGGTGCAGCATCTGCCAGCGCCGCCCCATGGCGCGCATCGCCGCCTGGGTGGACGTGGCGGCCAGGGCCGCCATGCACACGAAGGCGGCGAAGCCGGCGGTGATGAACGGCCGCTCGCCGACGTCGCGCAGCATAGAAACCGGATCGAAACCGCGGTCCCACCAGACCCACGCCATGAAATGCAGGCAGCCATAGAAGAAGGCGAACAGCCCGCAGGGCCGGCGCAGCCGCACCAGCGCCGGCTGGCCCAGCAGGCGCCGCAGCGGTGTGATGGACAGGGTGACCAGCAGGCACACGAGGGTCCAGGTGCCGGACGAACGCGTCAGGAATTCCACGGGATTGGCGGTAAGGCCGTCATGGAAACCCAGCCAGATCCAGCGCGCGAAGGGCAGCAGGCCGGCCAGGAACAGCAGCGGCTTGCAGCGCCCCACCGCCGCGGCCGACCACGCCGGGCGGCGCGCGGGGGATGGCGGCGCGGATGGCAACGCCCGCATGCGGTGGCCCCGGCGGTTCAGTAGTTGGCCTTCAGGTCCATGCCCTGGTACAGGGACGCCACCTGATCGGCATAGCCGTTGAACATCAAGGTCTTGCGCTTGGGCGTGAACAGGCCGTCTTCGCCGATGCGCCGTTCGGTGGCCTGGCTCCAGCGCGGGTGCGGAACATCGGGGTTCACGTTGGCGTAAAAGCCGTATTCACTGGGGGCGGCCTGCATCCAGGAACTGGTGGGCTGGCGCTCGACCAGCCGGATGCGCACCAGCGACTTGGCCGACTTGAAGCCGTATTTCCAGGGCACCGCCAGCCGCAGCGGCGCGCCGTTCTGGTTGGGCAGCACCTTGCCGTACAGGCCGAATACCAGCAGCGCCAGCGGATGCATGGCCTCGTCCAGCCGCAGGGCCTCGACGTACGGCCACTGCAGCACCGGCGAGCGCACGCCCGGCATGTTCTCGCGCTGCACCACGGTGGTGAACTCGACATATTTGGCGTTGCCGGTGGGCTCGACCTGCTTGAGCAGCGCGGCCAGCGGATAGCCCACCCAGGGAATCACCATCGACCAGCCCTCGACGCAGCGCAGCCGGTAGACGCGGTCTTCCATGGGGGCCAGCTTGAGCAGGGTATCGATATCGAAGGTTTGCGGACGCTGGACTTCGCCGTCGACGGTGACGGTCCAGGGCCGCGTCTGGAGCTTTCCGGCGTGGTCCGCCGGATCGCCCTTGTCGAGGCCGAATTCGTAGTAATTGTTATAGGTGCTGATGTCTTTGAACGAGGTCTGCTTGTCCATCACCGAGAACTGCGGGCTGGGCTGGCCCGGCAGCGGCGGCGCGTCCTGGGCGAACGCCTGGCGCATCGCCCAGCCGGGCAGGCCCGCCGCGGCGGCGGCCAGGCCGGCGCGGGCCATCCAGTCGCGGCGCGACTGCCAGACCCGTTCGGGGGTGATTTCGGAAGGCGGCGGTACGTTGCCTGGCTTGCGTGACGACATGGCGGTCTCCTGGGTACCTGGCGCGGGGCTGCATCGTTTAGACGTACGCGCGGGCCGGATTATTCCGCGCCGCGCACCGGATCAGGCGCCGACGCGGGGCAACAGCCATTCGCGCAGCGCGGCCACGCTGTCGACCACGGCTTGCGGCTGGCAGGTTTGCAGTTCTTGCGGCTCGTGGGCGCCATAGCCGACCCCCAGGCCGTGCACCCCGGCATTGGAGGCCATCTGCAGGTCGTGCGACGTATCGCCCACCATGACCACGTGTTCGGGTTCGACCGCCAATTCTTCCATGAGTTCGTGCAGCATGGCGGGATGCGGCTTGCTGAAGGTTTCGTCGGCGGTGCGGGTGGCCTGGAACACCGTGCGCAGGCCGGTGGCGGCCAGCACCCGGTCGAGCCCGACCCGGCTTTTGCCGGTGGCCACCGCCAGGCGCACCTGCCGGCCGGCCAGTTCGCCCAGCAGGGGTTCGATGCCGTCGAACAGGCGCAGTTCGGGGTCGCGCAGCAAATAATGGGTACGGTAGCGCTCGAGGAAGCGCGGCACCATGGCCTGGGTGAGTTCCGGCACCGCCCGGCGCAGCGCGCTTTCGAGCGACAGGCCGATCACCCAGCTGGCCGCCGAGGCTGACGGCACGGGCAGATCGAGGTCGCGGCAGGCCCCCTGAATGGCGGCCACGATGCCGTTCGTGGAATCCATCAGGGTTCCGTCCCAGTCGAACACCACCAGCGAATAAGGCATATCTACAGGGTCTCCAGCTGCTGCAGCAGTTTGCGGCAGGCCGCGGGCAGTTCCGCCGTCAGCCGCAGGGTTGCTCCGGTAAGAGGGTGCGGCAGGGTCAACTGGTGTGCATGCAGGAACATGCGGTTGAACCCCTGGCGCGCGAACCGGGCGCGCGTCTCATCCGTCCCGTATTTGTCGTCTCCGACGATGGGAAAGCCGCTGGCCGCCAGGTGCACCCGGATCTGGTGGGTGCGCCCCGTGCGCAGTTCAGCATCGACCAGACTGTACCCGCCCAGGCGCTGTTTGAGGGTGACGATGGTATGCGCCGCCTGCCCGGCCGGGTCGGGCCGCACGCGGCGTTCGCCCGATTGGGTGGTCCATTTGGTGAGCGCCAGGCGGATATGCTGGCGGTCGTTGACCCAGTCGCCCTCGACCAGGGCCAGGTAATGCTTGTCGCCCTTGCCCTCGCGCAGCATGGCGTGCAGCGCCAGCAGCGCGCTGCGCTTCTTGGCCACCATCAGCAGGCCCGAGGTCTCGCGGTCGAGCCGGTGCACCAGTTCCAGGAAACGGGCCTGCGGCCGCGCCGCGCGCAATTGCTCGATGACGCCGAACGACACCCCGCTGCCGCCATGCACGGCCACCCCGGCCGGCTTGTCGATCACCAGCAGGGCGTCGTCTTCGTAGACGACCGGGAATTCGGCGCCGGGCACCGGCCGCGGCGCACCCGGCGCGGGCAGGCGCAGCGGCGGCACGCGCACCACGTCGCCGGCCGCCACGCGGTAATCGGCCTGGATGCGTCCCTTGTTCACCCGGACCTCGCCGCCACGGATGGCCTTGTAGATGTGGCTTTTGGGCACGCCTTTGCACAGCCGCACCAGGAAGTTGTCGATGCGCTGGCCGTCGTGCTCGGGCCCGACTTCGACGAGGCGCGCCGCGGGGGGCGATTCAGGAAAAAACGCGGTTTCTTTGCGCATTGCGGAAAGCGACATATAATCGGGACAGCCTTAAGGGGCTGAACAGCCGCCTGGCGTAGAGATGCAACATGTACGCGTCTCCGTCGAGCGCGCGGGCCGCCATTGTACCGCTGCCTGCTCGTTCAGCTCCGGGGCCTCTCGGTCGCCGGCGCAACCGCGCCCTGCCGGATGGTGGTGTGGCACGACATTTGCCCGCTGTCCTGGCAGGTCCGTTGCATGCCGCAAGCGGCTCTGAAGCACTGCAAGAATCGTCACGTAATAAAGCACCAGGTGCGCGCAGGCCGATCGCTGGCCGCACCTGCCGTTCACAGCAATCTCTTCCGTCAACCACACTTAGTGAACCTGACTCCCCTGCTGCCAGAACCGCGTGCCCCAGGGCACGACGTGCCCGCCTGACCGGCGGCGGCTACGCCTGGGCGCTGCCCGGCCGCCGTTTGACCTTCTTGCCCCGCTTCAGTCCGCAGCCCGAGTGGCCCAAGGTCACGCGCCGATATCGGCGCGTCATGACAACGGAGAACCCCACTCATGAAGCGCATGCTGTTCAATGCAACGCACCAGGAAGAACTGCGCGTTGCCATCGTCGATGGGCAAAAGCTCATCGACCTCGACATCGAAACCGCCGGCCGCGAACAGCGCAAAGGCAATATTTACAAAGGTGTCATCACCCGCATCGAACCCGGCCTCGAAGCCTGCTTCGTCAACTACGGCGAAGACCGCCACGGCTTCCTGCCGTTCAAGGAAGTGGCCCGCAGCTACTTCAAAGAAGGCGTCGACGTCCGCTCCGCCCGCATCCAGGACGCCCTGCGCGAAGGCCAGGAACTGATCGTCCAGGTCGAAAAAGAAGAACGCGGCAACAAGGGCGCCGCCCTGACCACGTTCATCTCGCTGGCCGGCCGCTACCTGGTGCTGATGCCCAATAATCCGCGTGGCGGCGGCGTATCGCGCCGGGTCGAAGGCGAAGACCGCCAGGAACTGCGCGACACGATGGAGCAGCTGGAAGTCCCGCAGGGCATGAGCATCATCGCCCGCACCGCCGGCATCGGCCGCAACGTCGAAGAGCTCCAGTGGGACTTGTCCTACCTGATGCAGCTCTGGACGGCCATCGATTCGGCCGCCCGCGACAACGCCGCCCCCATCCTGATCTACCTGGAATCCAGCCTGGTCATCCGGGCCATCCGCGACTATTTCTCGCCCGAAATCGGCGAGATCCTGATCGATACCGACGAAATCGCCGACCAGGCCACCGCCTTCATGAGCGTGGTGATGCCCGACAACGTGCAGCGCGTCAAGCGCTACCGCGACGATATCCCGCTGTTCTCGCGCTTCCAGATCGAACACCAGATCGAAACCGCCTATTCGCGCACCGTGCAGCTGCCCTCGGGCGGCGCCGTGGTCATCGACCACACCGAAGCCCTGGTGGCGGTCGACGTCAACTCGGCGCGCTCCACGCGCGGCTCCGACATCGAAGAAACCGCCCTGCGCACCAACGTGGAAGCGGCCGACGAAGTGGCCCGCCAGTTGCGCCTGCGCGACCTGGGCGGCCTGATCGTCATCGACTTCATCGACATGGAAGACGGCAAGAACCAGCGCGCCGTCGAACAGCGCCTGCGCGATGCCCTGCATTTCGACCGCGCCCGCGTGCAAATGGGCAAGATTTCGCGCTTCGGCCTGATGGAATTGTCGCGCCAGCGCCTGCGCCCGGCCCTGAACGAAGGCTCGCACATCACCTGCCCGCGCTGCAACGGCACCGGCGTGATCCGCGACGCCGAATCCAGCGCCCTGCATGTGCTGCGCCTGCTGCAAGAAGAAGCCATGAAGGAAAACACCGCGGCCGTGCACGCCCAGGTGCCGGTCGACGTGGCCACCTTCCTGCTCAACGAAAAGCGCGCCGACATCACCAAGATGGAAGCCCGCCTGAAGGTCAACCTGGTGCTGATCCCCAACAAGCACCTGGAAACCCCGCATCACCACATCGAACGCCTGCGCCACGACGACCCGCGCCTGGAAGAAGTGAAGACCAGCTTCGAGCTCGCCGAGGCGCCGTCCACCGACATGGCCTGGGCCCCGCGCGACCAGGAAATCAAGGCGCGCCCCGAGGCCCTGGTCAAGGGCATCACCCCCTCGCAGCCGGCTCCCGTGTCGGCCGCGCCCGCCCCGGCGCCGGCGGCCCCGGCCACCGAAGGCGGCTTCGGCGGCCTGTTCAAGCGCCTGGTGGGCTGGCTGAGCGGCAGCGCCGAGCCGGCCGCCCCCGCGGCCCCCAAAGAAGAACCCAAGCGCGGCAGCACGCGCGCCAAGCGCAGCCACGATGGCCAGGAACGCCGCGGTGAACGCCACGGCTCCGACCGCGGCCGCGGCCGCCGCGGCGAAGGCCGGCCCGAGGCCACGGACGCCGATGCCGCGCCCCGCCAGCATGTGCGTGGCGGCCGCCGCCAGGAAGACCGCGCCGAGCGCGCCCCGCGCGCCGAACGCGAAAATGCCCGCCCCGAACGCGCGCTGGCGCCCGAAACGGCCGCCGATGACGCCGCGCCGCGCGGCAACCGCGGCCGCCGTGGCCGTGGCCGCAACCGTCGCGACGACAACGCCCAGCAAGACGCGCCGATGAGCGAACAGGAAAGCATGGTGGCCGCCCTGGCGGAAACCGTGGCCTCCGCGCTGCCCGCCGCCCAGGGCCCGGCGATTGCCGCCGCCCTGGACGAACAGGTCGAAGCGGCCGCCGACGTGCCTGCCGCCGAAGTGTCCGCCACCGAGGCGCCGGCCGACGCCGACAACGCCGAAGGCGCGGCCGACCCGGAACGCAAGCGCCGCCGCCGCCGCAGCCGCCGTGGCCGCCGCAACCAGGACGAGCAAGGCCTGCAGGGGTCCGAAGGCGAGGATCAGGACGCGTCCGCCGACGACCAGGCCACTGCCCCGGCGCCCAGCCTGTCCGACGTATCCAACGCCGCGGCCGTGGCGCAAGGCATGCCCGAAGTCGCCGTGCCCGCGCCCTCTCAGCCGGTAGCCCAGGCTCCCGCCGACGAACCCGCCGTGCCCGCGATCGCGATGCCGGCGCCGGCCGTGGCCCCCGTGGCAGCGGACGCCGCCGAAGCCGCTCCGGCTACCGAGGCGGCTCCGGCTGCCGAAGTGGCTGCGGCCACCGGCGAGGCTCCGGCCGTGGCGGCTCCGGCCGTCGAAGTGGCTCCGGCGGCCGAAACGGTTCCGGCCGCCGAGCCCGCGCCGCCGGCTGCCGACGAAGTGCCGGCTGCAGCGGCCCCGGCCGCCGACGCCGTGCAGCCGCCGGCCGTGGCCGAGCCCGTAGCCGCCCCCGTGGCCGAGCCCGCGGCTGTCCCGGCGCCGGCTCCGGCACCCGTGCAAACGGCACCGGCCGAACCCGCGCCGGCTGCCGCCAGCGTCGCTCCGCAGCCCATCGTGGTGCCGCCGGCCGCGTCTTCCCAGGCGCTGCACGACGTGGTCAGCGCCGCCGGGCTGCAATGGGTCGAAACCGATCCCGAGCGCCACGCCCAAACGCAGCAGCGCATTGCCGCCAGCCACGTGCCGGCGCGCCTGGGCCGCGAGCGCAAGCCGGTGCCGCAGGTGTCCAGCGCGCCGCTGGTGCAAGTGGAAACGCAGTCTCACTAAGCTAAGCGCGGCCTGGCCACGCGACAACGCCGGCAGCGATGCCGGCGTTTTTTTTACGAAGCCGCCGCGACCTCGGCGGCCCCCGCTTCCGGAGCCCTACCATGACAGACCGGCTGCTGCCCGAAGACCGCGATGCCTACCGGCATTTCACGCCCATCACCACGCGCTGGATGGACAACGACGTCTATGGCCATGTCAATAACGTGGTGTATTACTCGTGGTTCGATACGGCCGTCAACGCCATGCTGATCGCCGAAGGCATCGCCGGCGCGGCGTCGCCCGAGGCCATCGGGCTGGTGGCAAGCACCCAATGCCAGTACTTTGAATCAGTGTCGTTTCCCGCGCCGGTCGAGATCGGGCTGCGGGTGGCCAGGCTGGGCACCAGCAGCGTCACCTACCGGCTGGGCGTCTATACCGGGCAGCGCCGCGCCAGCCATGCCAGCGGCATTTTCACGCACGTGTATGTCGATCCGCAAACGCGGCGGCCGGTTGCCCTACCCGCGCGCCACCGCGAACGGCTGGCGCGCTATCTGGTGTCCGACGATTGACGGCGGCGCCGCGCCGCGCGCGGCACGCGCTTAGAACTGATACGTGTAGGTCAGCTGCACCACGTCGAGCCCGGGGTTGGGCCGCTTGATGCTGGCATTGGAAAAGTGGGAATAACGCAGCCCCAGCCGGTTGTTGGGGGTAACCAGAAAACCCATGCCGATGTGATCGCCGAACTGGAACGCGGTGCTGATGTTTTCGTCGGCGAACTTGGTGCTGGTGAACGCGGTGGCGCCGATGCCGGCTTCTACGTAGAAGCGCTCGCTCATCCACCAGCGGAACATGGGAATGGCATTGAACTGCCAGACGCTGCTGGGCGACCGCGAGCCGCTGGCCCACCAGTACGCCGCGCCGAACTCACCCGTGAGATCGAGCCGGCCCCAGTTGCCGCCGAATTGGTAGAGTTCCAGGCCGGGTGTTTCGTAGACCAGCTCGGCGCGCTGGTAGTGGTCGCCCACGCCATAGTGCAGGCCGATGCCGCCCTGCGTGGACTGTGCCTGGGCCGTGCCCGCCAGGCCGGCCAGCAACAAGGCGACCAGGCCCGCACGAATGTTTTTATTATTGAGATTCAGCATGAAGACTCCTGTGTTTTTCACGCACCAGTAAACATATCAGAATTTCTTCGTCCGCCACCGGTACCTGTGTAAACCAGGTAACAGTACGGCGACAAAATCCGACATCGGGTGGTGAATGCCCTCAGTATTCCAGTGCGAAATGGAAGAATCGCACTGGAAATTCGCGCGTCAGGCCGTCACGACGTCGGCCGGCTGGTCGGTCAGCAAGGCCAGCAGGCGGGCAATTTCTTCGCGCAACTGGCGGCGGTCGACCACCATGTCGATGGCGCCCTTCTGCAGCAGGAATTCGGCGCGCTGGAACCCTTCGGGCAGTTTTTCGCGCACGGTCTGCTCGATGACGCGCGGGCCCGCGAAGCCGATCAGGGCCTTGGGTTCGGCAATGACCACGTCGCCCATGAAGGCGAAGCTGGCCGACACCCCGCCCATGGTGGGATCGGTCAGCACGCTGATGAACGGCAGCCCGGCCGCCGACAGGCGGGTCAGCATGGCGTTGGTCTTGGCCATCTGCATCAGCGACAGCAGGCTTTCCTGCATGCGCGCCCCGCCCGAGGCCGCCACGCAGATGAACGGCGTTTTGTTGTCCAGGGCCACCTGGGCGCCGCGGGCGAAGCGTTCGCCCACTACCGAGCCCATCGACCCGCCCATGAATTCGAATTCGAAGCAGGCCACCACGGCGGGAACCCCGCGGATCGAACCGCTCATGACCACCAGCGCATCGGTTTCGCCGGTTTGCTTCACGGCTTCTTGCAGGCGCTCGGGATACTTGCGCGTGTCTTTGAATTTCAGCGTATCGACCGACCGGGTGTTCTGGCCGATTTCGGCGCGGCCCTCGACGTCGAGCAGCGAATCGATGCGGGCGCGCGAGCCGATGCGCATGTGATGATCGCACTTGGGGCACACATGCAGGTTGGCGGCCAGGTCGTCGCTGTAAAGCACCGACTCGCAAGACGGGCACTTGACCCACAGCCCCTCGGGCACGCGGCGCGCGCCGCTGTCGTTGGTTTTGTTGATACGCGGCGGCAGGAGTTTTTCGATCCAGCTCATTGTCGTTCTTCCGTAGAAAGGCAGCGCGCGGCGGCTTCAGGCCGGCGGATTGCCTCGTTTGACTTGATCGAGCGCCTGGCGGATGCCGGCCAGCCACTGGCTGGCGGCGGCCACGGCGGCCTCGGTCTGCTTGCCGGCCGGCGCGGTGGCCACGGCCTGCTCGATGGTTTCGATGAGTTTGCTGCCGATGACTACGGCATCGGCAGCACGCGCGATCTGCTGCGCGCTGGCCGCGTCGCGGATGCCGAAGCCCACGCCCACCGGAATGGTGACATGGCGCCGGATCAGCGCCAAGCGGGCCGCCACGTCGTCGGTGTTCAGGCTGCCCGAGCCGGTGACGCCCTTGAGCGACACATAATAGACATAGCCGCGCGCGATGCGGGCGATGGCCTGGATGCGCGCGTCGGTAGAGGTGGGCGCCAACAGGAAAATGGGCGCGATGCCGCAGGCATCGAGCTGCGCGGCGAATTCGTCGATTTCTTCGGGCGGATAATCGACCACCAGCACGCCGTCGACGCCCGCGGCCTGCGCGGCCCGGGCAAACGCCTGCTGGCCCATGCGCTCGATGGGGTTGGCATAGCCCATGAGCACCACGGGGGTGGCGGTGTCGTCGCGGCGGAACCCCGCCACGAGTTCGAGCACGCGGCGCAGGCCCACGCCTTGCGCGATGGCGCGTTCGGCGGCGCGCTGCACGACCGGGCCGTCGGCCATGGGGTCGGAAAACGGCACGCCCAGTTCGATGATGTCGGCGCCGGCCTGCACCAGGCCGTGCATCAGCGGCACGGTGGCGTCCGGAGAGGGATCGCCGGCGGCGATGTAGGGAACCAGCGCCGCCGAGCGGCCGGATGCGGCCACACGGGAAAACGCCGCGGCGATGCGATCGGAGGGGGTAGTCATGGTGTCAGAACTGGATGCCCGCGCGTTCGGCGACGGTATGCATGTCTTTGTCGCCGCGGCCCGACAAATTGACCAGGATGATGTTGTCTTGCGGCAGCGTGGGCGCCATTTTCACGGCCTGCGCGATGGCATGCGACGACTCGAGCGCCGGCATGATGCCTTCGATGCGGCAGCAATCGTGGAACGCGGCCAGGGCTTCGTCGTCGGTGATGCCCACGTACTGGGCCCGCCCGCTGTCTTTCAGCCAGGCGTGCTCGGGGCCCACGCCGGGATAGTCGAGGCCGGCCGAGACCGAATGGGTTTCCTGCACCTGGCCGTCGGCATCCTGCATGACGTAGGTGCGGTTGCCGTGCAGCACGCCGACCTGCCCCGCCGCCAGCGAGGCCGCGTGGCGGCCGCTGGCCAGCCCTTCGCCGGCGGCTTCGACGCCCACCAGCCGCACCTGCTCGTACGGAATATAGGGGTAGAAGATGCCCATGGCATTCGAGCCGCCGCCCACCGAGGCCACCACGTAGTCGGGCTGGCGGCCGGCGTCTTGCGGCATCTGCTGCAGGCATTCGTTGCCGATGACGGTCTGGAAGTCGCGCACCATGCGCGGATACGGGTCGGGGCCGGCTACCGTGCCGATGATGTAGAACGTGTTTTCGATGTTGGTGACCCAGTCGCGCATGGCTTCGTTCAGCGCGTCTTTCAGGGTGCGCGAGCCCGACTCGACCGGCACCACCGTGGCCCCCAGCAATTTCATGCGGTACACGTTGGAGGCCTGGCGCCGGACGTCTTCGCTGCCCATGTACACCACGCATTCCATGCCGTAGCGGGCCGCCACCGTGGCGGTGGCCACGCCGTGCTGGCCAGCGCCGGTTTCGGCGATGACGCGGGGCTTGCCCATGTGGCGGGCCAGCAGCGCCTGGCCGATGCAATTGTTGACCTTGTGCGCGCCGGTGTGGTTCAGGTCTTCGCGCTTGAACCAGATCTGTGCGCCGCCCAGTTCGCGCGACCAGCGGGCCGCGTGGTAGACGGGGCTGGGACGCCCGACGAAATGCTTGAGTTCGTAGTTGAAGGTTTCGACGAACTTGGGGTCGACCCGGCAACGGTCGTAGGCCGAACGCAGCTCATCGAGCGCGTGCATCAGCGTTTCGGCCACGAACACGCCGCCATATTGGCCGAAATGGCCCTGGGCATCGGGAAGATCGTAAGATTTCACCAGTTTCTCCTGGGCTGGCGGCAAACGCACCGTTCACCGCGAAGCCCGCTTCGCAACCCGCCATTTTACCCGAGCGGACGGGGCGGCCCCGCGCGGGGGCCCATCGGCGCTAGGCCAGCGACTGCCCCAGGCGGCGCAGGAACTTCTCGCAGGCCGCGAGCTGGTCGATTGCCACGTATTCGTCGGGCTTGTGCGCCTGTTCGATATGCCCGGGGCCGCACACCACGGTGGGCACGCCCAGGTTCTGGAACAGGCCGGCCTCGGTGCCGTAGGCTACCTTGCGGGTGGCGCGGTCGTCGGTCAGGGCCCGCGCCAGTTGAGTAATGGCGGCCTCTTCGGAGGCGTCCAGGCCCGGCGCCATGGCCCCGGCCTGGATATCGATGCGGGCGTCGTCGAACTCGGCCCGCATGGCCGGCAAGAGCGTTTCCTGGACATAGCGCTCGATCTGGGCCTGGATCGCGTCGGCCGGCATGCCCGGCAGGTTGCGGAACTCGTACGAAAACTCGCAATGCTCGGGAATGGTGTTGACGGCGATGCCGCCCTGGATCAGGTTGGTGGTCAGCGTGGAATACGGCACGTCGTAGAACTCGTCGTACGGACCCTGCGCCTTGAGGGCATCGGCCAGTTCGCGGATGCGGCAGATCAGGCGCGCCGCGTATTCGATGGCGTTGCAGCCGCGCGGCGTCAGCGACGAATGCGCCGCCCTGCCCTGCACACAGCAGCGGAACAGGTTGATGCCCTTGTGCGCCACCACCACCTGCATGCCGGTGGGTTCGCCCACCACGCAGCCGTCGGGCCGGATGCCGCGCTCGCGCAATTCGGCCAGCATGACCGGCGCGCCCACGCAGCCGACTTCTTCGTCGTACGAAAACGCCAGGTGGATGGGTTTCTTGCGCGGCATGGCCAGAAATTCGGGCACCAGCGCCAGCGACGCGGCGATGAAGCCCTTCATGTCGCAACTGCCGCGGCCGTACAGCCGGCCGTCGGATTCCGACAGGGAAAACGGGTCGGTCGACCAGGCCTGGCCGTCGACGGGCACCACGTCGGTGTGGCCCGACAGCACGATACCGCCCTGCTCGCCGCCGTCGCTGGCCGGCAGGGTGGCGAACAGATTGGCCTTGCCGCCGTCGGCGTTGTGCGCCAGCCAGGCCGGCACCCCCTGCGCCTTGAGGTTGTCGCGCACGGTTTCGATCAGGCCCAGGTTCGAGTTGCGGCTGGTGGTATCGATGCCCACCAGCGTTTCCAGCCAGGTACGCGTATCCATGTAACGATTCTCGACGGGACAAAACACCAGTGTAGGCCAGAACGGCCGGCGGCCAGGCGGCGGTCCCGGTGTCGGGCCGGGCCCGGGTGTGGGCCCAGGTGTCTGACTCCCGCAGGGTGTCAGACACCGCAGTGTCGGGATAGCCTGGCCATGCGTCGGTGTCTGACACCCTGCGGGAGTCAGACACCTGCAATATCCCCCGCAATATCCCCCGCCATATCCCCCTAATGCCGCCCCGCCGAGGTCACGCCCGGCACTTCGGACAGGGCCGCCAGCACCTTGCCCAGCGACTCGCCGCCGCGCACCTCGACCGTGAAGATCATGTGCGCCAGCGACTGGCGGCTTTGCGTGTTGACGCCCACCACGTTCAGGCGCTGCCGGGCGAACACTTCCGACAGGTCGCGCAGCAGGCCGGAACGGTCGTGCGCGCGCACGCTGATATCGACCGGGTAGAACGTTTCGGAGGTCGTGCCCCAGGCCACGTCGATGACCCGTTCGGGCTCGCGCGCGGCCAGCGCCTGGTAGCTGCGGCAGCCGGTGCGGTGGATGGACACGCCCCGCCCGCGCGTCACGAAGCCGGCGATCTCGTCGGGCGGCGCGGGCCGGCAGCAGCGCGCCAGCTGGGTCAGCAGCGAGTCGACGCCCACCACCAGCACCCCGCTCTTGCCGCTGCGCGCGGCGCTGTCGGCGCTGTGCGCGTTGGCCAGGTCGGCGGCGTCGGGCTCGGCTTCGGGCGCCGGCTGCTGAAATACGGCGTCGATCTGGCGCAGGCTGAATTCGTCTTTGGCGGCGGCCACGTACAGGTCGTCGGCGCGCGCGAAGCCCAGGCTTTGCGCCAGTTGCTCGAGATTGACCGCGGTCTTGCCCAGCCGCTGCAGTTCTTTTTCGACCAGCGCCTGGCCGGTGGTGATGCGCTGCTGCAGCTCGATGGCGTTGAACCACATGCGCACCTTGGCGCGGGCCCGCGGGCTGGCCAGGAAGCCCAGTTGCGGGTTGAGCCAGTCGCGCGACGGCCCGCCGGCCTTGGCGGCGATGATCTCGACCGTCTGGCCGGTGGCCAGATGGGTTTGCAGCGGAACCATCTGGCCGTCGACGCGGGCGCCGCGGCAGCGGTGCCCCAGGTCGGTGTGCAAGTGGTAGGCGAAATCCACCGGCGTGGCGCCGGCCGGCAGCTCGATGACGCGCGCCTGCGGCGTCAGGACGTAGATGCGTTCATCGCGCGGCGCGTGGGCCGGCGTGGCGGCCTTGCCGCCGCCGGACTCCATATCGGTGTTCCAGGCCAGCAGCTGGCGCATCCAGGACAGCTGGCGGTCGTATTCGCTGGAGGCCGCCACCTGGCCACCCTTGCTGCCCGCTTCTTTATAGCGCCAGTGCGCGGCCATGCCGTATTCGGCGAATTGGTGCATGCCGCGCGTGCGGATCTGCACCTCGAACGGCCGGCCGTCATCGTCGGCCACCACGGTGTGCAGCGAACGGTAGCCGTTGGGCTTGGGGCGCGAAATATAGTCGTCGAACTCGTCGGCGATGGGGCTCCACATGTCGTGCACCAGGCCCAGCGCCGTATAGCAGGCGCGTACGTCGTCGACGATGACCCGCAGCGCGCGCAGGTCGTACAGCTGCGAGAATTCCAGCCCCTTCAGGCGCATCTTGTTCCAGATGCTGTAGATATGCTTGGGGCGCCCGCTGACTTCGGCCGGGATGCCGGCCTTGGCCAGCGCGGCGTGCACGCGCTCGATGGCGCCGGCAATGAAGGCCTCGCGCTCGACGCGTTTTTCTTCGAGCAGGCGCGCGATCTGCTTGTAGCGCTCGGGCTCGAGAAAACGGAACGCCAGGTCTTCCATTTCCCATTTGACCTGCCAGATGCCCAGCCGGTTGGCCAGGGGCGCATACAGGTCGAGCGTTTCCTGGGCGAAGGCCGGGGCGCACGGGGTCTTGGATTCGGCGTGCCAGCGCAAGGTCTGCAGGCGCGAGGCCAGGCGCATCAGCACGATGCGCAGGTCGGCCGCCATGGCCAGCAGCATCTTGCGCTGCATTTCTTTCTGGTCGACGCTGGCGGCGGCGCTGTCGCTGGCGTGGCGCGCCACCATGCCCAGGCGCAACAGGGCGCGCGCGCCCTGCACCAGGCGGGCGACCTCGGCCCCGAACTCAGCGGCGATGGGGTCGTTGCGCAGCGGCGGCGCGGGGCTGGACAAATCGGTGGGCAGCACCGCCAGCAATGCGGCCATGCGCACCGCGACGTCGGTTTGCAGCCCGGCCAGGATGCGCACCGCGCCGGCGGCATGGCGCGCCAGGGGTTCGCCGGTAGCAGTGCGCTGGCCGGCGAACTGCGGCATGGCCCAGGCCACGGCCCGCTCGATGTGTTCCAGCGCACCGGAATCGAGGCCGGCTCCGGCGACCTCGCGCCAGGAGTCGTCGAACGGCGAGAACGCATCGGTATCGGGTATTACGGACATCGCGTACGAACCAGGCCGGCAAAAAGCAGAATTTTCCTACACTCTACACTAAGCGCAAGCGCCGCGACGCCCGCGCGGCCGGCATGTTCAAGGAACCAAAAGTTATGTTGCGATGGCTGAAGGGCCGGGGCGCGGGTGCCTCGGCGGTGGCGCAGGTGCAATCCCGCATCGCGCCCGAGCTGTGGACGCGGGTGCTGCAGGCGCACCCCTTCCTGGCCGTGCTCGACGAAACCGAGCGCGAACAACTGCTCGCGCGCGCGGCCTGGCTACTGGCCAGCAAGAACCTCAACGGCGCGCGCGGCCTGCGGCTGGATGACTTCATGCGCCTGTCGATCGCCGCCCAGGCAGCCCTGCCCATCCTGAACCTGGCCCCGGCGCTGTACGAGGGCTGGGACGAGATCATTGTGTACCCCGAAGGCTTTTCCATCCCGCGCGTACAGCAGGACGACGTGGGCGTGGTGCACGAATACGACGAAGCCGCCGCCGGCGAAGCCTGGGAAGGCGGCCCGGTGATCCTGTCCTGGGCCGACACCCTGCCCGGCGCCGGCGCTTTCAATGTCGTGATCCACGAGTTCGCCCACAAGCTGGATCTTTCGTCGGGCCACGCCGATGGCATGCCGGCCCTGGGAGCGCACCGCGACCTGAGCCCGCGGGCCTGGCGGCAAGTGCTGGACGACAGCCTGGAACGCTTTACCGCGGCGCTGGATGCCGTGGAAGCCGCCATTCCGCGCCACATCGACCCCGAAAGCGAGGCCGCCGACGCCTGGTACGGCCAACTGCCCCTGGACCCTTACGCCGCCACCGACGAGGCGGAGTTCTTCGCCGTCAGTTCGGAACACTTTTTCGTCGATCCGGGTCCGCTGGCGCAGGCCTTGCCGCAATGGTACGAGCTGCTGCGCGCCTACTACCGCCAGGACCCGCTGGGCCGCCTGGAGCGGCCGGCCGGCCAGGGACAGGTGCCGGCATGAAACAGCTGCTGATTGTCTGGCATTCGCGCACCGGCGCGGCGCGCCAGATGGCGCGCGCGCTGGCCCGCGGGGCGCGCCAGGCGGGCATTGCGCTGGAACTGGCCGACCGCCTGCGGGTCAGCGCGCGGCGCGCCCGCGGCGTCGAGCCGGCGGACCTGCTGGCCGCCGACGGGTATTTATTCTGCGCGCCCGAGAACCTGGCCAGCCTGAGCGGCGAAATGAAAGAATGCTTCGACCGCTGCTATTACGGCGTGCTGGACCGCATCCAGGGCCGGCCCTACGCCCTGGCGATCAGCGCCGGCAGCGACGGCGCCGGCGCGGCCCGCCAGGCCGACCGCATCTGCACGGGCTGGCGGCTGCGCGCGGTGGCGCCGGCCCTGATCGAACGCAATGGCGCCCAGACACCGGAAGCCATCCTGGCCCCCAAGACCGTGCCCCTGGCAGCGCTGCAACGGTGCGAAGAGCTGGGCGGCCTGCTGGCCGCCACCCTGCTGGCCGGCGAAGAATGACGCTATAGCCTGCCGGTCAGCAGCATCACGATCAGGATGATGACCACGATGCCCAGCAGGCCGCTCGGGTAATACCCCCAGCCGCGGCTGTAAGGCCAGCTTGGAAATGCCCCGATCAGCAGCAGGATCAGGATGATCAGCAGGATAGTACCCATGGCGTGCTCCTTGTGATTGTCGGGACGGCCATCCGGCCGTCGCCCGGCCCTCTGCAAGCGGCGTGCCCGGGCGCCCCGGCGAGGCGCCCTGCCTGCGGGGGCATGCCTGCCAGGCTTCCGGGTGTCCGACTCCCGCAGAGTGCTTGTGTTGCCAGGTGTCCGACTCCCGCAGGGTGTCGGACACCGAAATGGGCAGAAGCTGCTTCACTAATACGGTGTCTGGCCCCCTGACGGGAGCCAGACACCTGGCCCGGCCTGGCCCGGCCCCGCCCGCCGCCCCAACAAAAAGGCCTCCGGAAACCGGAGGCCTTGGGCCGGGACCAGGGGCGGGGCCGGGGATCAGCCCACGGCGGCCGTGACCACGATCTCGACCTTGTAGTCGGGGTTGGCCAGGCGGGCCTCGACGGTGGCGCGCGGCGGGGCGTTGCCGGCGGCCACCCAGGCATCCCAGGCCTGGTTCATGGCATCGAACTCTTTCATGTTGGCCACGAAGATCTGGGCCATCAGGATCTTGCTTTTGTCGCTGCCGGCCTCGGCCAGCAGGCGGTCGATGGTGGCCAGGACCTGGCTGGTCTGGCCGGCCATGTCCAGCGAGGCGTCGTCGGGCACCTGGCCGGCCAGATAGGCCACGCCGTTGTACACGGCCATGTCGGACAGCCGCTTTTCCACATTGACGCGCTTGATGCTGCTCATCGGAAATCCCCTGAGAGAAATGGTTGGTAAAAAAAACTGGAACCGCCCCGCGCCCGTCAGGCGGGGGGCAGCTGGAAAACCTGTCGCAGATAGGCCAGGTAGGCCGGATCGTCGCACATGGTTTTTTCGGGTGCGTCCGACACCTTGGCCACCGGCTGACCGTTGCAGCGCACCATCTTCATCACGATCTGCAGCGGTTCGTGGCCCAGGTCGTTGGTCAGGTTGGTGCCGATGCCGAACGACACCTTGCAGCGGCCGGCGAATTGCCGGGCCAGCTCGATGGCGCGCGGGAAGGTCAGCGAATCCGAAAACACCAGGGTCTTGGCGCGCGGATCGGCACGGTTGTTGCGGTAGTGTTCCAGCAGGCGCTCGCCCCACACGAAGGGGTCGCCCGAATCATGGCGCGCGCCGTCGAACAGCTTGCAGAAATACATGTCGAAATCGCGCAGGAACGCATCCATGCCGTAGACGTCGGACAGCGCGATGCCGAGGTCGCCGCGGTATTCCTTGGCCCACACTTCCAGCGCGAACACCTGCGAGTCGCGCAGGCGCGGCCCCAGCGCCTGGCAGGCCTGCAGGTATTCGTGGCCCATGGTGCCCAGCGGCAGCACGTTGTGCCGCATCGCCAGCAGCACGTTGCTGGTGCCCGCGAAATGCACGCCCATCTGGCTTTTCATGGTCGACACGATTTCTTCGTGCCACAGCTTCGAAAAGCGCCGCCGCGTGCCGTATTCGGCCACGCGGAAATCGGCCAGGGCCGGGTCGTCGAGCACCAGGTGCATTTTCGACTGCAGGCGCTGCCGCCCTTCTTCCCAGTCGGGATGGCGCGATGTATTGCGGAAATAGACCTCGTTGACGATGGCCAGCACCGGGATCTCGAACAGAATCGTGTGCAGCCAGGGGCCCTTTACCGTAATGGAAATTTCGCCGGGCTGCTCGCCTTCGCCGATGGAAATGCAGCGCTCCGGCATATGGAACAGGCGCAGGAAATCGACGAAGTCGCTTTTGATAAAACGCAAATTCCCCAGGTACTGCAGCTCTTCGTCGGTGAAGCGCAACTGGCACAATGCGTGCACTTCGGCCCGGATCTCATCCAGATAGGGCCGCAGATTCACGCCCGGCGTGCGGCATTTGTAGCGATACTCGACCTGGGCGGCGGGAAAATGATGCAACACCACCTGCATCATGCTGAACTTGTACAGGTCGGTGTCGAGCAGCGAAGTAATGATCATGATGGCGCGATTCGGCCGCGGTTCGTTTCGTAACACCATAGCATAAGCAACCCGCCGTCCCGGCCCGGTTCCGGCACTACCATGGCCAGGGTTATGTTCGCCCCGCCCCGCCGCATTGGGTAAAATCCTGAAAAGGTTAAAAAGCTGTTGTTTGTCGGAGTCCCCGAATGACCCACGTCGTTACCGAAAACTGTATCAAATGCAAGTACACCGATTGCGTCGACGTGTGCCCCGTAGACTGTTTCCGTGAAGGGCCGAACTTCCTGGTCATCGATCCCGACGAATGCATCGACTGCGCCGTCTGCATCCCCGAATGCCCGGCCAACGCCATCTACGCCGAAGAAGACGTGCCCCAGGACCAGGTCCAGTTCATCGCCCTGAATGCCGAGCTTACCCCCGAATTCGCCCCCATCAGCCGCGCCAAGAAACCGCTGCCCGACGCCGACGAATGGAACGGCGTGCAAGACAAGCTGCAGCACCTGGAACGCTAGCGTGGCCCGGCCGCGCCCCTGGCGGCGCCGCCTTGCGCTGACCCGATGACCGATACCAAGTACACGCGCCAAACCGTCACCCACATCCATACCTGGGTACCCGGCAAGCTGTTCTCGGTGCGCATTACCCGCGACCCGGCCTTCCAGTTCCAGGCCGGGCAATTCGCCCGCGTTGGGCTGCCCGCCGCCGACGACCCCGGCGCGCCGCCCACCGTGTGGCGCGCCTACTCCATGGTGTCGGCGCCGCACGAGGCCGGCCTCGAGTTCTATTCCATCGTGGTGCCCGAAGGCCTGTTCAGCCCGCGGCTGGCCCGCCTGCGGGTGGGCGACGCGCTGTACGTCGAAAAAAACCCCTACGGCTTCCTGACCCTCGACCGCTTCGCCGCCGGCGGCGACCTGTGGCTGCTGGCCACGGGCACGGGGCTGTCGGCCTATCTGTCGATTCTGCGCGACCCCGCCACCTGGCAGGCCTTCCGGCGCATCGTCCTGGTGCACGGCGTGCGCACGGCCAGCGAACTGGCCTACCGCGACGAAATCCAGCAATGGCACAGCCAGCCGGCCCTGGCGCCGTTCTTCCAGCAAGACCCGGGCAAGCTCGTCTACCTGCCCATCGCCACCCGCGAAACCCTGCCCGGGGCGCCCCAGGCGCGCATCACCACGCTCATTGCCGATGGCCGCCTGGAACAGCTGGCCGGGGCCACGCTCGACCCGCAGCAATCCAAGATCATGCTGTGCGGCAACCCGGCCATGCTGTCCGATGCCCGCAAACTGCTGTCCGAACGCGGTTTCGCGCCCGGCCGGCGCGGCATCCCGGGCAACCTGGCGGTCGAAAACTACTGGTAAAGCGGCCGCGCGGGTCGCATTTTCGCAACAGATCCGGCCCGATTGGCACCGGGTTCCTAGACGATTTGGATATATCCTTACACGGATTGGTAATAATCCGCCCCTTATCCAGCCTAGGAACCTCGTCCATATGCTGTATCACTTGCACGAATTGCAGCGGGCCTTCCTGACCCCTTTCGCCGCGTTCACCGAGGCCGGTTCGCAATGGTTTTCCAGCCCGCTGAGCCCGCTGGCCTATACGCCGCTGTCGCGGCAACTGGCCGCCAGCTGTGAACTCATGCACCGGCTGGGCAAGGAATACCAGAAGCCCGCCTGGGACCTGCCGTCCACCCGCATCGGCGGCCGGGCGGTGCGCGTGACGGAAACGGTGGCCCTCGAAAAGCCCTTCTGCCGGCTGCTGCATTTCCAGCGCGCCGCGCGCCGCGCCGATCCGCGGGTGCTGGTGGTGGCGCCCCTGTCGGGCCACCACGCCACGCTGCTGCGCGACACGGTGCGCGCCCTGCTGCCCGAGCACGACGTCTACGTGACCGACTGGCTCGATGCGCGCATGGTGCCCGCGGCGCAAGGGCCCTTCCACCTGGACGACTATGTACGCTACATTCAGGACTTCATCCGCCACCTGGGGCCCGATCTCCACGTGATCTCGGTCTGCCAGCCCACCGTGCCGGTGCTGGCCGCCGTCGCCCTGATGGCCTCGCAAGACGATCCGCTGCAGCCGCGCAGCATGGTCATGATGGGTGGCCCCATCGATCCGCGCCAATCGCCCACGCAAGTCAACCGGCTGGCCACCACCAAGCCCTATTCGTGGTTCGAAAGCCAGCTGATCGACACCGTGCCGGCCCGCTACCCCGGCGCCGGCCGCCGCGTCTACCCCGGTTTCCTGCAGCACGCCGGCTTCGTCGCCATGAACCCCGACCGGCACGTGAAATCGCACTACGATTTCTACCTGGACCTGCTGCGCGGCGACGACAGCGACGCGGCCGCGCACCGGCGTTTTTACGACGAGTACAACGCGGTGCTCGACATGCCGGCCGAGTTCTACCTGGACACCATCCGCGTCGTGTTCCAGGAATTCCAGCTGCCCAACGGCGCCTGGCGGGTCGACGGCCAGCCGGTGCGGCCCGCCGACATCAAGCGGGTGGCCCTGCTGACCATTGAAGGCGAGCTGGACGATATTTCCGGCCAGGGGCAGACCCGCGCGGCCATCGACCTGTGCCGCGGCATACCGGCGGCCCGCAAGCACCACTACACCGCGCCGGGCTGCGGCCACTACGGCATTTTCTCGGGCCGGCGCTGGCGCGAGATGATCTGTCCTAAAATCGCGGAATTCATCCGCCAGGCCTAGGAGCCCGGCGCAGGCGGGCCACCCTGGCCCGCTCTTGCTTCATCCGCCATGTCCTGTCTTGCCCTTGCCGACCGCATCGATGCCTTGCTGCCCCAGACGCAGTGCACCAAATGCGGCTACGACGGCTGCCGGCCTTACGCCGAAGCCATAGCCGACGGCACCGCCGCCATCAACCGCTGCCCGCCCGGCGGCGACGCCGGCATCGCCGCGCTGGCGGCGCTGCTCGACACCGCGCGCCTGCCGCTCGACGCGTCGCGCGGCGCGCCCGGCCCGCTGACGGTGGCGCGCATCGACGAAGCGCACTGCATCGGCTGTACGCTGTGCATCCGCGCCTGTCCGGTGGACGCCATCGTGGGCGCCAACAAGCGCATGCATACGGTGCTGGCCGATTGGTGCACGGGCTGCGACCTGTGCGTGGCGCCCTGTCCGGTCGACTGCATCGAAATGGTGCCGGCCGAGCGGGCCTGGACACCCGCCGACGCGCAGGTGGCCCGCCAGCGGCACCGCGCGCACCAGGCCCGCCTGGCGCGCGATACCGCCGACAACGCGCGCCTGATGGCCGCCCCCGCCGAC
>WMBV01000036.1 GCA_017745595.1 Bordetella petrii | reverse complement strand
CACCCCCACGGCCCCCGCCCCGGCGGCAGAAGAATCAACGCCCTCGCGCAAAAAAGACAGCGCTAGTAAGACTTCGGCAACCCCAGCACCTTCTCGGCAATAAAACACATAATCAACTGCGGACTGACCGGCGCAATCCGCGGTATATAGCTTTCCCGCAGCAGCCGCTCTACGTGGTATTCCTTGGCATAGCCCATGCCGCCCAGGGTCAGCACGGCGGTCTGGCAGGCGTTGTGGCCGGCCTCGGCGCCCAGGTACTTAGCGCTGTTCGCATACGGCCCGCAGGGCAGGCCGGCGTCATACAGGCTGGCGGCCTTGAAGACCATCAGATCGGCGGCCTCGAGCTGCATCCAGGCCTGCGCCAGCGGATGCTGGATGCCCTGGTTCTGGCCGATGGGGCGGCCGAACACCGTGCGTTCGCCGGCATACTGAACCGCGCGGTCCAGCGCGGCGCGGCCGATGCCCACCGCCTCGGCCGCGATCAGGATGCGTTCGGGATTCAGGCCGTGCAAGATGTACTCGAAGCCGCGGCCTTCTTCGCCGATTCGGTCGGCCACCGGAATGCGCAGTCCGTCGATGAACAGCATGTTCGAATCGACCGCCTTGCGGCCCATCTTGTCGATCTCGCGCACCTCGACCTTGGCGCGGTCCAGGTCGGTATAGAACAGCGACAGGCCCTGGGTCGGCTTGCTCACTTCGGCCAGCGGCGTAGTGCGCGCCAGCAGCAGCATCTTGTGGGCGACCTGCGCGGTCGAAATCCAGATCTTGCGGCCATGCACCACGTACTCGTCGCCATGGCGCTCGGCGCGGGTGGACAGCTTGGTGGTGTCCAGGCCGGCATCGGGCTCGGTGACCGCGAAACAGGCCTTTTCGCGTCCGGCGATCAGCGGTTCCAGCCAGCGGCGCCGTTGCTCGTCGGACCCGAACACCACCACCGGGTTCAGGCCGAAAATATTCATGTGGACGGCCGACGCGCCGGTGAACCCGGCGCCCGAGGCCGCGATGGTCTGCATCATCAGGGCCGCTTCGGTCATGCCCAGGCCGGCGCCGCCGTATTCCTGGGGCATGGCAATGCCCAGCCAGCCGTCGCTGGCCAGGGCGGCATGAAAATCCTGCGGGAAACCGCCATCGCGGTCGCGTTCCAGCCAGTAGTCGTCCGGAAAGCGCTGGCACACGCGGCTGATCGCGTCGCGCAGGGCCAGTTGGTCGGATGAGAACTCAAAGTCCATCAAGGGGCTCCTTCTTGGGTGGCGCGCGCGGCGATCAGGGCATCGATCTCGGCATCGGTGCAGCCCGCCTCGCGCAGTATTTCGCGGCTGTGTTCGCCCAGGCGCGGCGCCGGCCGGCGGATGGCGGTGGGCGTGCCGCCGTAGCGCCCCAGCGGCGCGGGGGTGCGCAGGCGGCCTTCGGAGGGATGCTCGACGGTGCGCACGAAGCCGGTGGCCCGCAGGTGCGCGTCGTCGATCAGGTCGTCCACCGAATACAGGTGCGCCGCCGGGATATCGGCGCGCGCCAGGTCGGCCAGCCATTCGGCGCTGCCGCGCGTGCGCATGATCTCGGCCACGAAGGCATAGACTTCGTCGATATGCCGCCCGCGCGCCGTATGGCTGCAAAAGCGCGGGTCTTGTTCCAGGTCGGGCCGGCCGATCAGGGCGAAGAAATTGCGCCAATGCTTGTCGTTGTAGATCAGCAGGCACAGATAGCCGTCGGCGGTGGCATAGGGGCGCCGATGGGCCGCCAGCAGGCGCGTATAGCCGGTGGCGCCCAGCGGCGGCTCGAAGGTGGCGCCGCCCAGGTGGTCGCCCAGCACCATGTGCGCCATGCCTTCGAACATGGGAATCTCGACCGCCTGGCCTCGCCCCTGGCCCCGCGCATGCAGCACCGCCGACACCAGCGCGATGGCCACGTGCAGGCCCACCGCCCGGTCCGCCAGGGTCAGCGGGGCATAGCGCGGCACGTCGCCGCCCTGGCGGCGGAACAGGTCGGCGATGCCGGTCTGGCCCTGGATCAGGTCGTCATAGGCGGGGCGGCCGGCGTAGGGGCCGGCTTCGCTGAAACCGTAGGCGCCCACATACACCAGGCGCGGGTTGCGAGCCGCCACGGCCTCGTACGACAGGCCCAGCCGGGCCATGGCCTGCGGCCGTATGTTGTACAGCAGCGCGTCGCAGCTTTCCGCCAGCTTCAGGCAGGCGTCGCGGCCCGCCGCGCTTTTCAGGTCCAGCACGATCGAGCGCTTGTTGCGGTTCAGGTGCAGGTACAGGTGGCCCATGCCGGTGTTGCGCATGGGCCCCACCGCGCGCAGGTTGTCGCCCGAGGGCGGCTCGACCTTGATCACGTCGGCCCCCAGGTCGCCCAATACCTGCGTGGCATAGGGGCCCATGACGACCGAGCTCAGATCCAGTATGCGCACGCCGGCCAGCGGGCCGGGGGAATCGGGCAGCGGCTTCATTGCGGCTGGATGTCCGCGTCTTTGATCAGCTTGCCCCACAGATCGCGTTGTTCGGCTACGAAGCTGGCGAAGCTTTCCGGGGTACCGCTGAAGGCGTCGAAACCCAGGCCGGCCAGGCGCTTGCGCACGGCGGGGTCGGACACGATCTGATTGATCGCGGTGTTGAGCTTGGCGACGATTTCCGGGGGCAGGCCGGCCGGGCCGAAATAGCCGTTCCATGAATTCAGGTCGAAATCGGCCACGCCCGCTTCGCGCATCGACGGCAGGTCGGGCACGATGGTGCTGCGTTCGGCGGTGGACACGGCCAGCGCGCGCAACTGGCCCGACTGCACGAAGGGCAGGCCCGAGGCCAGGTCGGTGAACATGAAGTCCACCTGGCCGCCGACCAGGTCGGTCAGCGCCTGGGGCGTGCCCTTGTAAGGCACGTGCAGCAGGTCGATGCCGGCGCGCCGCGCCAGGGTCGCGCCCGCCACGATGCCGGTGCTGTTGCCGGTGGCATAGGTGACGCGGCCCGGGTTCTTGCGCGCGTAATCGATCAATTCCTGCACGCTCTTGTACGGGCGCTTCGGGTTCACTACTAATAAGAAAGGCAGGTTGCCGCCGCGCGCGATGGGCGTGAAATCTTTCACGGGGTCATAAGGCACGTTCTTCATCAAGAAGGGCGCCGCCGAATGCGAGGTATTGGTGGTGACGAACAACGTATAGCCGTCGGGCTTGGCGCGCGCCACGTAATGGGCGGCGATAGTGGCGTTGGCGCCCGGCTTGTTTTCCACCACCACCTGCTGGCCCAGGATTTCGCCCAGTTCGGCGGCGAAGATGCGGCCTACCGCATCGGTGCCCGAGCCGGCGGGAAACGGCACCACCAGGCTGATCGGCTTGTCGGGATAGGCGGCCTGCGCCGGGCCGGCGGCGGCCAGCGCCGCGCCGGCCAGGGCGGCAGCGCGCAGAATGCGTGAAAACATGGGTGTGTCTCCTGGTAGTGCGGCGGCATCTATCGGCCGCCTGGTCGGAAAGGGCGCGGCCGCTCAGGCGGACGCCGGGGGCGCCGCGTGGCCGCGGATCACGCGGTCGGGCGATTCTTCGTACGGCGGGGAATAAATGACCAGCAGCCGCGCGGGCTGGTCGCTGGTGACGGTGAACACGTGCGGCACGTCGGGCGGAAAATAACAACAGTCGCCCGCCGCCATGTCGGCCGATTCGTCGCCCACCTGGGCCCGCGCGGTGCCGGCCAGCAGATAGCACACCTGCTCGATGCCCGGATGGGCATGGGGCAGGGCGCCCTGGCCTTTTTCGATGACGCCCAGCAGCACCTCTACATGGCGGGCGCCGACATTGTCGGCGCCGATCAGCCGGCGGTTCAGGGTGCCGGTGTGGTTGGCGGGGTGGTAGCCGGGCACCTGGGCCTCGCGCACCAGCCAGCGGGGGGAATCGGACATGCGGCAAGCCTCCAGAATTTCTTGTCTGTGAAATTATTTTCATACATATGAAAAATCCAGGCAAGCGGAATTTCCCTGATGGCAATGCGCGGGGGTCGGGTATCGGGGCCGGGCGCGGACCCGGCTGCTAAACTGCCGCCTCTGTCATTATTGTGTGCCTTCATGTCCGCCCCCCGTCTCGACGCCACGACCCCTTTGCCGCAGTGGCTGCAGTATCTCGAGTCTATCCATGGCAAGGCCATCGACCTGGGGCTGGACCGGGTCCGGCAGGTCGCCGAGCGCCTGGCGCTGCGCCTGGACGCTCTCAAATTCGTGGTGGGCGGCACCAACGGCAAGGGTTCCACCTGCGCCATGCTCGAAGCCATCCTGCTCGCGGCCGGCTACAAGGTGGGGCTGTATACCTCGCCGCACCTCATCGATTTCAACGAGCGGGCCCGCGTCAACGGCCAGATCGCCAGCGACGCCGCGCTGGCCGAGCAGTTCGCGGCGGTCGAGGCCGCCCGCGGCGCGGTCACGCTGACCTATTTCGAATTCACCACGCTGGCCATCCTGCGCCTGTTCTCGCAGGCGAACCTGGACGCGGTGGTGCTCGAAGTGGGCCTGGGCGGCCGGCTCGACGCCGTGAATATCGTCGATGCCGATTGCGCCATCATTACCAGCGTCGACCTGGACCATACCGACTACCTGGGCGATACGCGCGAACTGATCGGCCTGGAAAAGGCCCACATCTACCGCGGCGGCCGGCCGGCCATCTGCAGCGACCCGCAGCCGCCGCAGTCCTTGCTCGACCACGCGCAGGCCATCGGCGCCGACCTCTGGCGGTTCGGCCACGATTTCAATTACTCGGGCGACCGCCAGCAGTGGGCCTATGGCGGACGCAACCAGCGCCGCAACGCGCTGGCCTATCCGGCCCTGCGCGGCGCCAACCAACTGCTCAATGCCGCGGCCGCGCTGGCCGCGCTGGAATCCGTGCGCGACCGGCTGCCGGTGCCGCAGCAGGCCGTGCGCGTCGGCCTGCTGCAGGCCTCGCTGCCGGGCCGTTTCCAGATCCTGCCGGGCCAGCCCGCGGTGATCCTCGACGTGGCGCATAATCCGCACGCCGCGGCGGTGCTGGCCCAGAATCTCGACAACATGGGCTTCCACCCCTACACGCACGCCGTGTTCGGCATGCTCAACGACAAAGATATCGACGGCGTCATCGCCAAACTGGGCAGCCGCGTCGACCACTGGTACTGCGCCGGCTTGCCCGGCCCGCGCGGCGGCTCGGGCCCCGACTTGGCCGGCCACGTCTCGGCGGCCCTCCAGGCCGCGCCCGCCGGCGGCGAGGCGCCCACCGTGCAGGCTTACGCGGACCCCGCGGCCGCCTACGCCGCGGCCCGCGAACGGGCGGGCGAGGGTGATAGAATCGTGGTGTTCGGCTCGTTTCTCACCGTCGCCTCGGTTTTGCAGTCATTGGGCCGCAAAGCATAGGCCTTCGGCAGGCGGGGCGCCGGCCCCGTCCAGGTCAAGGAATTCCTGTCCATGGGATTGTTCTCTCGCAAAGATTCCGCCTCACAGGCATCGCCCTCCAGGCCACGTCCATCGGTCTCCAGCGAAGCCCAGGCGGCGGAACTGCGCGCGCGCGCCCGCCGCCGGCTGGCTGGCGCGGTAGCGCTGGTGCTGGCCGCCGTCATCGTGCTGCCCATGGTGCTCGATTCCGAGCCCGTGCCGGTGGCCGACGACATCCCCATCCGCATCCCCGATCGCAACACGCCCTATCAGCCGGCGGTATCGCCGCCGGCCGATGCCGACCCGGCGGTCACCGCGCCGGCGGCACCGGGCACGCCCGAAGCCGCCGCCCAGCCGGGCGCGCAGGCGCCGGCCACGCCGCCCACGCCGCCCGATCTCTCCGCGCCGGCGCAGCCGCCCGCCACGGCACAGGCCGTGCCGCCCGAGCCCGCTCCGGCGCCCGCGCCGCCCGCCGCCAAGCCCGAACAGCCGGCCAAGCCGCAGCGCGACGAAGACGGCGCGCGGGCCCTGGCGCTGCTCGAAGGCCGCGCGCCCAGTGCGTCCAGCCAGCCCGCGCCCAAGCCGGCGGCCAAGGGCAACTTCGTCTTGCAGATCGCGTCATATAGCAGCCAGGCCGACGCGCAGTCGCGGCGCACCAAGCTGCACCAGGCCGGCGTTACCAACGCCTTCGTCGAACAGGCTTCCGTAGGGGGCAAACAGCAGTATCGCCTGCGCGTGGGTCCGTTCCCGTCGCGCGATGCCGCGCAGGCGGCCCAGGCGCGCCTGCGCACGCTGGGCTACGACAACGGCTTCATCGCCAGCCAGTGACCGGCTTCGACTTCGTCGTCCTGGCCATCCTGACGGTGTCGGGGCTGCTGGGTTTGCTGCGCGGCCTGCTGAAAGAAGTACTTTCGCTGCTGGCGTTCGTGCTGGCATTCATTGCCGCCATCTGGTGGGGGCCCACGGTGTACGGCTGGCTGGAAGCCTATATCGAAACCGCGATGCTGCGCATGGGAGTCTCTTACGCGGCGGTCTTCATCGTGGTGCTGCTGAGCGTGGGGCTGGTCAACATGACGCTGGCCGCGCTCATCCGCACCACCGGGCTGACGCCCGCCGACCACGGCCTGGGCGCCATCTTCGGGCTGGCGCGCGGCTTGTTGTTCGTCCTGGTGCTGGTGGCGCTGGGCGGCTATACGCCGCTGCCGCAAGAACCCTGGTGGCGGGACGCCATGTTTTCGCATTCGGCCACCGAGGCCGTCAGGCATATCAAGCTGTGGCTGCCGCCGTCGCTCGCGACGTGGCTGCCCTATTAAGTTTCGTTTAACGGGAAATCACCATGTGTGGAATCATCGGGGTCATGGGGCGCGGTCCGGTCAACCAGCTGCTCTATGACAGCCTGCTGCTGCTGCAGCATCGCGGCCAGGACGCGGCCGGCATCGCCACGTCGCAGGGCAGCCACTTCAATATGTTCAAGGCGCACGGCCTGGTGCGCGACGTGTTCCGCACCCGCAACATGCGTTCGCTGCCGGGCGCCAGCGGCATCGGCCACGTGCGCTACCCCACCGCCGGCTCGAGCGCCAGCGAAGAAGAAGCCCAGCCGTTCTACGTAAACGCGCCGTTCGGCATCACCTTCGCGCACAATGGCAACCTGACCAACTGGCGCGAGCTGCGCGAATCCCTGTACCGGGTCGACCGCCGCCACATCAACACCAATTCCGATTCCGAAGTGCTGCTCAATGTGCTGGCGCACGAGCTGCAATCGGCCGCCAACGGCGTGTCGCTCGACGACGACACCATCTTCCGCGCCGTGGCCGCGGTGCACAAGCGCGTGCGCGGCGCCTATGCCGTCGTGGCGCAGATCTCGGGCTACGGGCTGCTGGCGTTCCGCGACCCGCACGGCATCCGGCCGCTGTGCATCGGCCGCCAGGAAACCGACGAAGGCGTCGAATGGATGGCGGCTTCCGAATCGGTGGCCCTGGAAGGCAGCGGCTTTGCCTTCGTGCGCGACGTCGAGCCCGGCGAGGCCGTGTTCGTCGATCTCGACGGCCGCATGGTCAGCCGCCAGTGCCACGACAACCCGCAACTGGTGCCCTGCATTTTCGAATACGTGTACTTCGCGCGGCCCGACTCGCTGATCAACGGCGTATCGGTGTACGACGCGCGCCTGCGCATGGGCGAATACCTGGCCGACAAGGTCGCGCGCAACATGCGCCTGGGCGACATCGACGTGGTCATGCCCATTCCCGATTCGTCGCGGCCGGCCGCCATGCAGCTGGCCGCCCGCCTGAACCTCGATTACCGCGAGGGCCTGATCAAGAACCGCTATGTGGGCCGCACCTTCATCATGCCGGGGCAGGCTGTGCGCCGTAAATCGGTGCGCCAGAAGCTCAATGCCATCGGCATGGAATTCAAGGGCAAGAACGTGCTGCTGGTCGACGACTCCATCGTGCGCGGCACCACCAGCCGCGAAATCGTCGACATGGCCCGCGCCGCCGGCGCCAACAAGGTGTATTTCGCCTCGGCCGCGCCTCCGGTGCGCTTCCCCAACGTGTACGGCATCGACATGCCCACGCAAAGCGAACTGATCGCCACGGGCCGCTCCGACGAAGAAATCGCCCGCACCATCGGCGCCGACGGCCTCATCTACCAAGACCTGCAAGACATGCAGCAGTCGGTCACCGACATCAACCCGGCGCTGACGCGCTTCGAGGCCTCGTGCTTCGACGGCCAATACATCACCGGCGACATCACGCCCGAATACCTCGAGCGCCTGGGCCAGGCGCGCAGCAGTTCCAGCGACGAGGAATCGTCCGGCGGCTTGCAGTTCAACATGGGGTATGGGTCCAACGACGCCTGATTCCGCCGCGCCCGCGCAGCCCGGCCGCGCCGCGGCCCGGCTGCTTTTCCAACGCCACTTCCGGTGCATGCCATGCATTCATTCCCCCAGCGCCTGCTGCTGCTGATCGCCGTTCTCTGCTTCGCCGCCGTCGGACTGGCGCTCGTGTCGCAACATGTTTTCCAGATGCCGCCCTGCGCGTGGTGCGTGCTGCAGCGCCTGATCTACCTGGCGATCGGCGTGGTGGCCCTGGCGGGCGCCTGCGCGGGCGCCATCGCGCGCGCCTGCGCGGCCGTGTGTGCCCTGCTAGGCGTGGGCGGTATCGCCGCCGCCTGGTACCAGTACGACGTGGCGGCACAGATGTTTTCGTGCGACCAGACCTTCGCCGATCGCTTCATGAGCGGCTCGGGCCTCGACGGCGCCGTTCCGTGGCTGTTCGGCATTTACGCCACCTGCATGGACGCCAGCGTGGAAGTGCTGGGCGTCGAATATGTGATCTGGAGCCTGGCGCTGTTCGGCGTGCTGGTGATCCTGGCCTTGCGGGCGGCGCTGGCGCGCCGCTGATCCCGCCGGCCTGGCCGGCTAGGCGGCGCGCTGCTGCAGCGTGTAGGCGGCGCGGTCGTCCTGGGCCAGCAGCCGGGCCAGAACCGGCATGGTTTCTTTCAGGGCCGCATGCAGCGTCCAGGGCGGATTCACCATGAACATGCCGCTGCCGTGCAGGCCGAAGCCGTCGCCAGACGGCTTTTTCACGCTCAGCGATACATGCAGCCAGTTTTTCACCGGCAGGTTTTCCAGGTGCCGCGGCAGTTCGGTGGCCTCGCGGCGTTGCACCAGGGGGTACCACACGGCATAGGTGCCGGTGGCGAAGCGCTTCAGGCCTTCTTTCACCGCGTTCAGCGCGCGCTTGTAGTCTTGCTTGTCTTCGTACGACGGGTCGATCAGCACCAGGCCGCGCCGCGGGGGCGGGGGCAGCAGCGATTTCATGCCTTCGAAACCGTCGGTGCCATAGATGGTGGTCTGGCGCAGGGCGGTCTTGTCGAGCTGTTCCAGGTTGCCGACCAGCACGTCCGATTCGGTGGGGTGCATTTCGAACAGGCGCAGGCGGTCGCGGTCGCGCAGCGCGTCCAGCGTCAGCCAGGGCGAGCCGGGGTAGTGGCGCAGGCGTCCATCGGGGTTGTAGTGCCGCACCCGCGCCAGGTAGTCGGCCAGCAGCGGCGGCAGGTCGTCGCGCTGCCACAGGCGGCCGATGCCGTCGGCGAACTCGGCGTTCTTGGAGGCCCAATCGCTGTCCAGGGCATAGAGCCCGGCCCCCGCATGGGTGTCCACGACCCAGTAGGGCGTGTCTTTGCGGTTCAGGTAGTCCAGCGTGTGCACCAGCATGGCGTGCTTGAGCACATCGGCGTGGTTGCCGGCGTGAAAGGCGTGTCGGTAACTGAACAAAGCGGGGTCCTGCGCTCAGGCGGGCGGGCCGATTTCGGCCAGCGCGTCGGTAAAAAGGGCATCCAGGCCCCAGGATAACAGCAGCCGGGCGCGCGCCGGGTCGTTGATGGTCCAGGCCGCGATGCGGTAGCCGGCGGCATGCACGGCGTCGATGAGTTCGCGGCTGGCGTCGCGATGGTTGATGTTCAGCGCCACGCATTCATGGCGCGCCATCCGCTCGGCCCAGTCGGGGGGCACGTGGTCCACCAGAAGGGCGCGCGGCAGTTCGGGCGCCGCCTGCCGGGCCGCGGCCAGCGCGTCTTCGGAAAACGACGACAGCAGCGGCGCGGGCAACGCGCCTTGCCAGAGCTCGCGCGCCGCCAGCGCGACCGCGCTGCCGGTTTCGCTTTCTTGCCCGGGATTGGGCTTGATTTCGACGTTGCAGGCGATGCCGTTGGCTATGGCATAGCGGGCCACCGCCTGGAACGTGGGCACGGGCTCGCCGGTGTAGGCCGGCGAATGCCAGCCGCCGGCGTCCAGCCGGGCCAGGTTGCCGAATGCCAGCGCCGCCGCGGGGCCGTGGCCGTCGGTGGTGCGGTCCAGCGTGTCGTCGTGCAGCAGGAAGGCGACTTTGTCCCGGCTTAATTTCACGTCGAACTCGAGCATGCGGAAACCATGCCGGGCGCCGACGCGCATGGCGGCCAGGGTGTTCTCGGGCGCCAGGCGGCCGCCGCCGCGGTGGGCAATATGAATGGGATAGGGCCAGGAAGAGGGCATGCCGGAAGCGCTGGATGTTTGGGGATCGATGGGGGCAAGGATACTCCTTTGCGGTGCTTTTATTTGAGTTCTTCAGCCGCCTCGGCGTGCCGGGCCTGGGTCTGGTCGAAGCCCGTCGGGCTCGGGCGCATCCAGGCGCCCTCGGCCTGCTGCGCAGGCTGCCCCGCCGGTCAACTCGCCCAGCCCCAAGCCCGGCACGCCGAGGCTGCCAATGTCGTCCAATAGAAAGAGGCCGGCCTCTTCAGGTGTTTCGGGTGTCAGGCTCCCGGCAGGGTGCCTGACACCGTGAATGATCCGCAATCGGCGGAGTCAGGCACCTGCGTGAACTGGTTCGCGGCCGAGTACAGACAGAGTCCGGCGTGTTCCGGACGGGCTCAGAACCCGAAACCGCCGCCGCCCCCGGGGTCTGGGTGACCTGGGGCGAAAATGGTAAACTCCGGCGGCTAAGCAGGTCCGATTCCGAGCAGGCCCGATTCCGGCACTTGGCGGCACCTGGCAAGGGGCGAACCGGTTCGCCTTTTTTTATGCGTTTTCTTGCGGCGCGGCGTCCATGTTCGTCGGGCGCGCCGCGTACGGCAAACAGGGAATCCATGTTCGAACTACTACGCAATCACCGCCGCTGGATGCAGTTCATTCTGCTGATCCTGATCGTGCCGTCGTTTTTCCTGGTCGGCATCCAGGGCTACGAAAGCTTCATCAGCCGCGAGCCCGAACTGGCCACGGTGGCCGGCAAGCCCATCACGCGCGGCGAATTCGACATGGCTCACCGCAACCAGCTCGAACAATTCCGCCAGCGCATGGGCAGCCAGTTCGATCCGGCCCTGGTCGACACGCCCGCCATGCGCGAACAGCTGCTCAACCAGCTGATCGACCAGCGCCTCATGATGCAGGCCGCCTCCGACTACCGTTTCTCGGTGTCCGATGGCACGCTGCGCAATACCATCGCCGCGATCCCGCAAGTCCAGGACAACGGCCGTTTTTCGCCCGAACGCTATCGCCAGGTGCTGGCCGCCCAGGGCATGACGCCCACGTCCTTCGAAGCCGGCCTGCGGCGCGACCTGGCGGTGGGCCGCGTGCTCGATCCCATCACCCAATCGGCCAGCGCGCCGGCGGCCGTCATCGCCTCGCTCGAATCCGCCCTGACCCAGCAGCGCACCGTGCAATTGCGCCGCTTCGACGCGGCCGGCCACCGCGCGCAAGTCTCGGTGTCGCCGCAAGACATCCAGGCCTGGTACGACGCCAACAAGCAGCAGCTGGTCGTGCCGGAACATGTCAGCGCACAATACCTGGTGCTGGACGAGGCCGCCGCCACGCAAGGCGTGCAGGTCAAAGACGAAGACATCGCCAGCTATTACGAACAGAACAAGCACCGCTTCGGCCAGCCAGAACGCCGCCGCGCCAGCCACATCATGATCGAGGTGCCCGCGGGCGCCTCTGACGAAGCCCGCAAATCCGCGCGCGCCAAGGCCGACGCGCTGGCCAAGCAGGCCGCGGCCGACCCCGCCAAGTTCGCCGAACTCGCGCGCGCCAATTCGCAGGATGCCGGCTCGGCCGACAAGGGCGGCGACCTGGGCTGGCTGGCGCCGGGCATGCTGACCGGTCCGCTTGAAAAAGCCATTTTCGGGCTGTCCAAAGACCAGGTCTCGGGCGTGGTCGAAAGCCCCTCGGGCCTGCACATCATCAAGGTCACAGAAGTGCAGCCGGCCGCCATCAAGCCGCTGGACGAAGTGCGCGACCAGATTTCCGCCGAAATCCGCAAGCAGATCGCCGCCACGCGCTTTTCCGAAATGGCCACCAAGCTGACCGAAACCGTGTACGACCAGCGCGACAGCCTGCAGCCCGCGGCCGACGCCCTGGGCCTGAAACTGCGCACGGCCACCGGCATCACCCGCGAAGGGCTGCTGCCGGCCGAGCAGGCCGGCGCCGATGCCGCGGCGGGCAGCCCCGACGCGCAATTGCTCGACAATCCGCGGGTGCGCCAGGCCCTGTTCTCGCCCGAAGTGCTGCGCGACAAGCAGAATTCCGGGGTCATCGAATTGTCGCCCGACACCATGCTGGCCGTGCGCGTTGCCGAACTGCAGCCCGAACACGTGCCGCCGCTGGAAAAAGTCAGCGACACCATCCGCGAGCGCCTGCTCGACGAGCGCGCGGCCGAAGCCGCCCGCCAGGCGGCCACCGCGGCCCTGGAAGGCTGGAAGGCCGATCCGGCCACGCTGCCCGAAGGCTTCGGCGAGTCTATCGTGGTATCGCGCCAGCAGCCGCAGCAGCTGTCGCAGGCCGTGCTCGACGCCGTCATGCGCCTGCCGGCCCAGCCGCTGCCCGCGTATACGGGCGTGGCCGACGGCAACGACTACGTCGTGGCGCGCCTGGCCAAGGTCGAGCCCGGCACGGTCGAAGAATCGGCCCGCGATCTGCTGGCGCGCCAAGTGGGGGCGGCCTGGGGCCAGGCCGAAGCCGCCGCGGTGCTGCAGATGCTGCGCCAGCAGTACAAGGTGAAAATCCTGCCGGAAGCCGCGGCGGTCCTGCAAAGCCAGGATCAGTCAGCCGGCTGAAGTTCCTCGAGTATGGGCCGCAGCGCGGCCCATACGTTTTCCAGCAGCGCCGGCTGCGCCTGTTCGTTCGGGTGTATGCCGTCGGCCTGGAACAGCGCGCGGTCGGTGGCCATGCCTTCCATCAAGAACGGCACCAGGCCGGCCTGTTCGGCCCGGGCCACCGCGGGGAATAGGGCGGCGAAGCGCTGGGTGTAATCGCGCCCGTAATTGGGCGGAATCTGCATGCCCACGATCAACACCCGGGCGCCCGCCTGGCGCGACCGCCGGGCCATGTCGCGCAGGTTCTGTTCGGTCATTTGCAGTGACAGGCCGCGCAGGGCGTCGTTCGAGCCCAGCTCCAGGATCACCACCGCCGGCTTGTGGCGTTCGAGCAGCGCCGGCAGGCGGGTGACGCCGCCGCTGGTCGTGTCGCCGCTGATGCTGGCATTGACCACCTGGTAGTTGGGGTATTGTTCTGACATCCGCCGGGCCAGCAGCGGCACCCATCCGGTGCCGCGCGCCAGCCCATATTCGGCCGACAGGCTGTCGCCCACCACCAGCAGGGTGCGGGCGGCGGAACCCGGGGCCGGGGCGGCGGTCTGAGCCTGGGCGGCCGGCAAGATCAGGGCGGCCGCCATGGCGGAGGCAACAAACGAACGGAAGAATAAGCGCATGGATAGCAAGGTCTCGATCGAAGTCTCTGGGCTGGGCAAGCAGGTGTCCGACGCGGGCGGTACGTTGTCGATCCTGGACGGAATCGATTTTACGGTGGCCGCCGGCGACGCCGTGGCCATTACCGGCAGTTCGGGCTCCGGCAAGTCCACATTATTGGGACTGATGGCCGGCCTGGATGTTCCTTCGGCCGGCACCGTCCGGCTGGCCGGCCAGGACCTGTTCTCGCTCGATGAAGACGGCCGGGCGCGGCTGCGCGCGCGCCATGTGGGCTTCGTGTTCCAGTCGTTCCAGTTACTGTCCAACCTGACGGCCCTGGAAAACGTAATGCTGCCGCTGGAACTGGCCGGCCAGCCCGCGCGCGACGCCGCCCAGGCAATGCTGCAGCGGGTGGGGCTGGGCGAGCGCCTGCACCACTATCCGCGCACCCTGTCCGGCGGCGAGCAACAGCGGGTGTCGCTGGCCCGCGCCTTCGTGGTGCAGCCCGACCTGCTGTTCGCCGACGAACCCACCGGCAGCCTCGACGCCGCCACCGGCGCCACCGTGGTCGACCTGATGTTCGATCTGCACCGCGAGCACGGCACCACGCTGGTGCTGGTCACTCACGACACGCAATTGGCGGCCCGCTGCGGCCGGCAACTGGTTCTGGCGGCGGGCCGGCTGCAGCCAGCCGAAGCAGACACCGATGTATAGGCAGGTGTCTGACTCCCGAAGGGTGTCAGACACCGAAGTGAGCAGAACGCCTCTCACGCAGCGGTGTCAGGCACCTGCGGAGCCTGACACCTGTTCGTCTGTGTCTGAACCGTTGCGGGAGTCAGACACCTGGCGACCTGGTGAGCCCGCGTCAGGCCGGTTGGCTTAGGGCGACCATCCGGCTGCGTCGCCATTCGATCAAGCCGATGGCGATGCCGCTGCCGCCCGGAGGATGCCCGGAATCGTGCCGTCCGTGATTAGTACACGGGCAATATCAATCGGAACAAAAGCAATATTGGACCCCCCCTAAGGCGCTACCTATACTTTTTTTCAATGTTGTGAACAGGACATTCCGTCATTCAAGGAGCGGAACATGATCGCAAGATTGATAGCCGTGCTGGGGGTATTGCTGGGCGTATCGGCATTGGCGAATGCCGGTCCTTATCCGGACAGGCCCGTGAAGATAGTCGTGCCCTATACCGCGGGCGGAAGCGTCGATATGGTGGGCCGCGAGATCGCAAAGAAGCTGGAAGACACCTTCCGTCAGACGTTCGTGATCGAAAACAAATCGGGCGCCAGCGCCAATATCGGCGCCGCTTACGTGGCCAACTCCGACCCGGATGGCTACACCCTGCTGATGAGCGCGGCAACCACGCTGGCGGCGGCGCCCAGCCTATTCAAGAACCTGACCTACGATCCGCGCAAAGATTTAACGCCGGTGGCGCTGATTGCGGCGCAACCCAATGTGCTGGTCACGAACTCCTCTGTTTCCGTGACGTCGGTCGCAGAGCTGATCGAACTCGCGCGAGCCAAGCCGGACAAGCTGAACTACGCAATCGTCTCGATCGGCGGCCCCCAGCACATGGCTGGCGAACTGTTCATGCAGATGACGGGAACCAAGCTGATCCAGGTGCCGTACAGGGGCGGGGCGAACGCGGTGACGGATCTACTGGGCGGCCAAGTCAACCTGATGTTTGCCGCGGTTCCAGAGGTGCTTCCGTTCATTCAGGCGGGCAAGCTCCGCCCGCTGGCCGTCACGACGACAAAAAGAACTTCATTGCTGCCGGACGTGCCCTCGTTGGATGAACTGGGGCTTCACAACTACGAGCTGGTGGGGTGGATCGGCTTGGCGGCGCCGGCGGGCACGCCCGATGAAATCGTCCAGGCCCTCAATGCGGCCATTGGCAAAGCACTTGGAAATCCGGAATTCAAGCAGCGCTTCCATGCGATGGGACTCGAGCCGCTGGGCGGCAGCGTCCAGGACTTCAAGTCGTTCGTCGACGCGGAAGTCGAGAAGTACCGCCAGCTGGCGCAGTCGGCAGGTATCAAGCCCCAGTAAATGCAGGCAGGAATCACCATGACGCATTATCTCGAACCTCTCATACACCCCCGGTCCGTCGCCATCATTGGCGCATCGCGTGATTCGGCAAAACGGGGATACCGGGCAATCGCCTCTCTTATCGCCGATAAGTATCAAGGCAAGATCTATCCCGTCAATCCCAAGGAAAAAGAGATCCTGGGTTTCGAATGCTATGCGTCGGTGCAAGATATTCCTGAAGCGGTCGATCTGGCCGTCGTTTGTACGTCGGCGCGAACGGCCCCGGCCGTGGTCGAGGCCTGCGGCCGGGCCGGAACCAAGGGAGCGGTGCTGCTTGCCGGCGGTTTTTCCGAAGCCAGCGAAGCAGGGCGCCTGCTGGAAGAGGAAACCGTTGCCGTCGCGAAACGGTACAACGTGCGCCTCATCGGCCCGAACACGAACGGCACCTTCAGCGCGCGCCTCGGCTGCAACACGATCGGCACCCTCGGCTTGCCCAGGGGCAACATCTCGATTCTATCCAACTCGGCGAACATCATGTCGTCGTTGCAGAACGAAATGATCGTGAATGGCCATAGCGGCGTGGGCGTGATGTTGTCGGTGGGTAACCAATCCGACATCCGGTTCGACGAGTACCTGGATTTTCTGGCCACCGACGCCGAGACCAAGTCCATCATTTTCTATGTGGAAGGCTTCAAGGACGCCGGGGCCTTCCTGGAAAGCGCCCGCCGCGCAAGCGTCCAGAAGCCCATCGTCATGTACGTCGCCGGCCGCAACGCTGCCGGCCGCAGCGCGGCGAAATCGCACAGCGGGTCTCTGGCCGGCGACTATGCCGTCAGCAAGAGCGTGCTCGAACAGGCAGGGATCGTCGTCACCGATCGTTCGGATGAATTGTTTCCCATTGCCGAAGCGCTGGCCTTATTGCCGCCGATGAACGGCAAGCGGATCGCAGTCGTGTCCGAAGGCGGAGGACCGATCACCGTTGCCTCGGAAGCATGCGCCGACCGTGGCCTGGAACTGCCGCAACTGTCGGCCCGCACCGTCCAGCGGATCAAGGAAATCGTTCCCAACGCAACCGCCATTTCCAACCCCGTGGATGCCGGTGGCGGCACGGACCCCCGGCCCGAATACTACGAGTCCATCGCCGATGCCGTGCTGCAAGATCCCGGTATCGATGGCCTGCTGCTGGTCGGCCTGTTCGGCGGCTATGGGCACCGATGGGGGCCCGAAGCGGGAGCCGTCGAGGAACGTGTCTGCAAGAGCCTGGGCAGGATGATGCGAACCTACGGCAAGCCGGTGCTGGTCCAGTCCCATTTCGCCCACATGAAAACGGACTCGCTGGATTTACTGCGCAAAGAAGGCATTCCCTTTCAGCGGCACATCGAGACCGCGGTCCAGTGCCTTGCCGCCGGCGCCCGCTATGAATCCAATAGAAAACGGCTGGTTGCCGGGCGGCGAGCGCCCGCGCAAGCCTCTCCGGCGGCTACGGAGATCATCCAGGCCGCGCACGCCGCCGGGCGCCATCTGCTCGAACCCGAAGCGACCTCGCTGCTGAAGTTGTACGGCATCGACACCGAGCCGCAACTCGTGGTCGCCAATGCCGGCGACGCGGTGCGCGCGGTCGAGGCATTCGGCGCGGCGCCACTGGCGATCAAGGTGATTTCGAAGGACGTGCTGCATAAGTCGGATGTCGGCGGGGTGCGGCTGGGTATCGCGGGCACCGGCGCGATCGCCGCCGCCATCCAGTCGATCGAATCCTCGGTAAGGCAGCATGTCGCGCACGCCCATATCCATGGCTATCTGGCCACACCCATGGTTCCCAAAGGCACCGAGCTGCTGGTGGGCCTGCTGCAGGATCCCATCTATGGGCGGGTGCTCGTGTTCGGCCTGGGTGGAGTATTCGTCGAGATCATGCGGGACCTGGCCTTCCGCGCCGTGCCGGTCACGCGAGCCGATGCGAGAGAAATGGTGGAGGAAATCCGGCACAAGGCGGTTCTGGACGGTGCACGGGGCAACCCTCCCGTAGACAAGGAATGGATCGTGGATGTGCTCTTGCGCATATCCGAAGTGGCCATGGCGCATCCCGAGATCGTCGAAATCGACTTGAATCCGATAGTGGCGCATCGCGAGGGCTGCTCCATCGTGGATGCCCGCATCATTTTATCGGCGCCGCCGGCGGACGCGGCGGCCGCGCGCACGTCGAGCCCGGCCTGCACGAATGCCTGATCACTTTTATTCGAGGTAGTCATGTCTATCACTGGTTCCGAACTCGTCGCCGAAACCCTCAAGCGCCTGGGCGTCGACTCTTTCTTTTTCGTCATGGGGGCTCCCATGCTGGGGGCCGAAAAGGCCAGTATCGAGCGCGGCATCCGAGGCATCGACGTCCGGCACGAGCAGGCCGCCGCAATGATGGCCCACGCCTATAGCCGCATCAAGAACCAGCCCGGCGTGTGCATGGCATGCTCCGGCCCCGGGGTGCTGAACTTCGGGACGGGGCTGGGAACCGCCTTGGTGGACTGCGCGCCGGTTGTTGCGTTGGGTGGCTCGGGCCCGATCAACGAGTACCTGACCGGCGGCTTCCAGGAATTCGACCAGGTGGCGGCCATGAAGCCGCTGACGAAATGGGCCGAACGCGTGTAC
This sequence comes from Bordetella petrii, assembly GCA_017745595.1. Lineage (GTDB taxonomy): Bacteria > Pseudomonadota > Gammaproteobacteria > Burkholderiales > Burkholderiaceae_B > Bordetella_A > Bordetella_A petrii_C. The sequence goes on along the minus strand of WMBV01000036.1, from coordinate 37,684 downwards.
GAGACGCACCGTATTCCCGAGATCATCGCGCTGGCTTTTCGCAAGGCGCTGTCCGGAAAGCCCGGGCCGGTCTATGTCGATTTGCCCGGCAATGTCCTGTACCAGTCGGTGGAAGAGGCGGATATCAAATGGCCCGACTTGCGGCGGCCTCTGAAGCCGGCGCGGTCCCAGGCCGATCCTGTCCTGGTCCGGGATGCCATCGGGCTATTGAAGGCCGCCAAGCGGCCCGTCACGATATCGGGCAGCGGCGTGCTGTGGTCGGGCGCTTCCGCCCAGCTTCGGCAGTGGATGGAATTGACGGGGATGCCGCTCTATACCACTCCCCAGGGACGAGGGGTCGTGCCGGAGGATCACGAGGGCATGTTTCTCAACGCCCGTTCTACAGCGCTCAAGGAAGCGGATGTCGTACTCGTGGCCGGCACGCGCTTGAACTACGTTTTCGGGCAAGGCCGGCCTCCTCGATTCAGCCCGGACGCAAAGTTGATCCGCATCGATATCGATCCTTCCGAGATCGACAACAGCGCCCGCCTGGATATCGGCATGGTCGGGGATGCGGGGGCCGTGCTCGAGCAGCTGTGCGCGGCGGCTAAAGGAAAAATCGATTCGGAATCGTATGCGCCGTGGCGCGCAAGGCTGCGGAAAATCGAAATGGAACGGCGCGCCAGGCAAGAGCAGTCCATCAGTACCGATCAGACGCCCATACATCCCTTGCGGCTGTGCAAGGAGATCCGGGACTTCATGGACAGGGACGCCATACTCGTGGTGGATGGCCAGGAGATCCTCAATTACGGGCGGCAGACCATACCGACCTGCACTCCCGGGCACCGCCTGAATTCAGGACCCTTCGGCACAATGGGGGTGGGACTTCCGTTCGGTCTGGGGGCCAAGGCCGCATCGCCGGATAGCCAGGTAATCGTGCTGCACGGCGACGGGTCTTTCGGCATGAATGGAATGGAGCTGGACACCGCGGTGCGCCACCGGCTTGCGGTCATGGTCGTGATCAGCCTGAACGGCGGCTGGACGGCCGACCCGAATGGCGAAAAACCGGGCAGAAACCTGGGCTACACCCGGTTCGACGAGCTGGCCCGGTCACTCGGCTGCCATGCCGAGCACGTGGAAAATCCCGAAGACATACGTCCCGCCCTGGCGCGCGCGGCCAAGGCGGTCAAGGCCGGAACCCCCGCGCTGGTGAATGTGGTCACCGACTTCGCGGCCCGTGCCTCGACGGTGAAGTTCGCCGCCAGCAGCACCTGAGCAGGGGACGAAAAATGCGATTGCCACATCACCATCGATACGCGCATTCGTCGATCGTTCGACGCCCTGAATACAGCTGGCCGGAAGGAAAGCGCCTTGCGCTTTATTTCGCGCTCAATATCGAGCATTTCGCCTATGGCGCCGGAATAGGCCATGCGCTTTCGACCGAGTTGCCGAGCCCGGATCCGCGCACGTTTGCATGGCGCGATTATGGCAACCGGGTGGGGGTATGGCGGCTGCTGGCTCTGTTCGACCAATACCAGCTTCCCGCGTGCCACCTCATCAATACCTGCGTTTTCGATTACTGCCCCGAGATCGCTCAGGCCGTCTCGAGCCGCGGAGACGAAGTGATCGGACATGGGCGGACGAATTCCGAGCGCCAGGGGCAGTGGTGGGAGGACGACGAGCGGCGCATGATCGAGGAGGTAAGAAACGACATCCACAAGCACACCGGCCAGCATGTGCAGGGCTGGATGGGCCCCTGGATGTCGCAAAGCGCGACGACGCCCGATCTACTCGAAGAGGCGGGATTCCGCTATGCCATGGACTGGCCGTGCGACGATCAGCCCCTGTGGCTGAAAACCCGTAACGGCAGGATCATGTCCATCCCGTATTCGTTCGAGATCAACGATTCTCCCCAGATGATCGTGCGCCGCCATACCGCGACAGAATTCGCCGACATGACCATCGATCAGTTCGACGAGATGTTGCTGCAGTCGGAACAGCAGCCGCTGGTACTGGGTGTGGCGCTGCACACGATGATCGTCGGGCAGCCGCAGCGCCTGCGCCAGCTGCGCCGCGTCCTGGATCACATTGTCGGCCACCCGCGGTTCGACCGGGTCTGGCTGACACGGCCGCGGGATATCTATCGGCATTGCATGGCGCTGCCGGAAGGAACACTGATTTGAACGCCACCCTGCCGGCTACGCCCAGGATCATGGACGCGTCGCTGTCCAGCCTGGTCTTGATCGATTTCCAGCCTCGTCTCATGGCGGCGCTGGCCGGCGCCGATCTGGTGCTGAAAAACGCCAGGCGGCTGGCCAAGGCGGCAGGCTTGCTTGGCGTTCCGGTTTATGCCACAGAGCAGAACCCGGAAAAGCTGGGGCCTGGCGATCCGGAACTGAGCGGTCTGGCAGACGAGACTTTCGCCAAAATGTGTTTTGGCGCGGCGGCAACAGGGCTGGGTGGCAGGCTGCGCGCGCATGACCCCGCCGGGCGGGCGGCAGGCCGGCGCAGCCTTGTCATCGCAGGGTGCGAAGCGCACATATGCTTGCTGCAAACGGCCCTGCAGTTCAAAGCGGACGGCAGAGACGTGTTCGTTGTGGGCGACGCGTGCGGCTCGCGCACTGAAATGAGCCGGCAGGCGGCGATGGACCGCCTTGCCGCGGCTGGCTGTGAAATCGCCACGACCGAGATGGTGCTGTTCGAATGGCTGGCCACCGCGGAGCACCCCCGGTTCAAGGCGATCCAGGCACTGATCAAGTAATGGTCGCACTGGTTCCGGGCGGCGGCATTGCCGGGGTGCGGGCGAGTGCCGCCGGCGCCGGCGCGGCTGTGTCCATGGCGATGGCTTCGTCGGCGGCCCGGTTCCCGAGAACGACCTTGACCAGGTTCTGGATGGCAGGTGTTACGTCTGGCCTGCGCCAGACACAGTACAGGGTTGCCGGATCCATCGGCTGCTTGCAGGCGACCTGCCTGTAGGTCAGTCGTTCTGTCCTGAGGTTTCTTAACGAGGCGGGGACCAATGCGATTCCAAGGCCGGCCTCGACCAGGGCCAGAATGGTCGGCAAGACGCTTTCATGCATCATGAGCGGCCGGATCCCATGCGCATCAAAGAAATGGGACACAAGTTCATGGAAATACCGGGAGCCGCTTGGCGAAAACCCGATAAATGCGACCCGGTCCAGGCGCTGCGCCGGTATTTGTTCCAACGCCGCAAGCGGGTGGTCTTTAGGCATGGCCAGGACCATGGTTTCCCTGGCGGCCACCACATAGTCGAGATCGGGCCCCATCGAGGCAGGGGACGTCCGGGCCAGAGCAGCGTGCAGCCTGCCTTGCCGCACGGCGTTCAGAAGGTCGTCGGACGGCATTTCGTGGAGATCCAGGGCGACTTGCGGGTGCCGGTCGCGATAGGTCTCAAGCAATCTGGGCAGCGTGTGAAACATGGTGCTTGGCGGGAACCCGAGTTGCAGCGACCCCGTCGTGCCCTGGCCCACGCTTTTCACGGCGTCCATCATGATATCGAGATCCTGCAGCCAGCGCTTTGCACGTTCATGCAGCTCTTTGCCGGCCGGCGTCAGCTGTACCGTGCGCGTCGTCCGGCAGAATAAATCCACCCCCAGCGATTCCTCGAGCTGCTTGATGCGCAGGCTGAGCGGCGGCTGGGTCATGTGCAGCCGTTCCGCGGCCCTTCGAAAATGAAGCTCGTCTGCCACCGTCATGAACATCTGTATTGAATGTATCGATCTGACCATGTCGTCCACCTCGAAGATGTGCGGAGCCGAAGAAAATCGGGAACAAGCGCCCGGCGAGCGGCGCTTCGGAAACTTGAAGCCCGGCCGGGTCAACGCCGCAGGGAACGATACACCTGTGTTCCGTGGTATTGCCTGATGGCCTCCATCTCGGAAAGCGTGGGCGGAGCGTAGCTGAGTTGCTTGCTTGTGAACCGGCCGCCCATGAACTCATTCATTCTTGCGGCCATTTCGGCGCATTTGATGAGAGCGGCAATACCATTCAGCACGCTGGCCCCGCGGCCAACCGCGTGTATGCCGGCAACGGTAAGCATCGCCATGGCAATCCCCCCCGCCGGAATAATGACCTCACTGCCCATGGCCAGGGTCTGGTCTGATGCCTGCGTAAAAGAGTCGACGACCCGCTTGCGGGCAGCGGCGTCGGAAAAGCCTTGTTCAAGCGCGGATGGCTCGTCGAACACCATTGCCGCCACGCCCGCCAGCCGGCCGGACAGGCCATAGGCATGCACGTTGTCGGCCACGCAAGCCAGCGACTTGGGGTTGATGCCGACGAGCGAGAATTTGCGCCCCATCATGCATGCGGTAAGCATGCTGGATTCGCCCAGGCCCAGAACAGGAATCGACGCTATTTCGCGGGCCGCCTGCAGGCCCGAATCCGTGAAATGCCCGATCGCAAACGCGTCGTAGCCCGCTTCCACGGCTTTTTCGACATTGTCCAGGACTTCGGTGGTCTGCAAGTGTTCCAGGTAATGATGTTGCTTGGCCAGCCCGCCCGATTGCTCCAGGCAGTGTATGTCCACTTGCGTGGACGGCTCGTGCAAGCCGGCGATAAGGCCGGCCAGCGCCCGGTTATAGGCAGGGTAAAGCGCGGGGTGCGTGAAGCTTTGATACCAGATTTTCATTTCAGTCCTCGCTTCCGGGCACTATCCCGTCGGGCAGGCTCGCCACGTGGTCGGCGATCCGTCCGGGATGGGTCAGCCATATTTCGCCTCGATGGCGGCAGATATGTTCCACGACCTTGCGGAACTGGCGCAGCCTGTAGGGCTGCCCCAGAATGAAGCTATGCAGGACGATGCCCATGACCAGCGGCCGCTTACTCGATTCCCGCAGCATCTCATCGAACTGGTCGATCAGGTTGTCGCAATACAGCTGCGATGGCGTGCGTCGCGTCACGCATTCGATCGAGTCGTTCAGGTCGTGCGCGTAAGGCACCGACAGTATCCGGCCGTGCCGGGTCTTGAACCAGACCGGCTGGTCGTCCAGGGGCCAGTCCATCATGTACTGGTAGCCCGCGGCCTTGAGGATGTCCAGGGTGCCGTGCGTCTGGCAGATGTAGGGCGCAAGCCAACCCGTCGGGGAACGCCCCTCGTGAGCGGCGATGGTGCGCGTGGCCTCGTCGATGCAGTCCTGTTCTTCTTCCGGGTTCATATCGACCTGGCGCTCGGAGTTGGTTCTGCCATGTGCCACGATCTCATCGCCGCGCTGCCTGAATGGGGTGATTACGCCGGGGCAGTGGCGGTACAGGTCGCTGTTGGCAAGCAGGGCATAGGGCAAGTCCATGTCGTTGCCCAGTTCCAGCAGCCGCCAGACGCCGACGCGATTGCCGTAATCGCGCCAGGCATAGCTGCGCACGTTGGGGGGGGGCTGCGGCACCGCGTAGTCGTTGCCCAGCCCCTGGCCGAACTGGAAGCTTTCGACATTCAGGCTGAAGTGCACCGCCAGCCTGGTTCCGCCCGGCCACTCGTACGTGGGCCGGTCCACGATCGAGGAATGGCGATAACGTCCATGCGTAGCGAGCGGACCCATTTCCAGTTTCATCTGATTCCTCTTCGTCCATCAATCCAAACGAATATGGTTGGCTTCTATGACCTGTGCCCAACGCGCGGTCTCTTCATCCAGGAACTGCTTGAATTGCGCGGCATCGCTTTTCACCATCTCGATTCCCTGGGCCTGAAAGGCCTGCCGGGCCTTCGGGGAATCCAGGGCCCGGTCGACGGCGTTGCCGATTTTCTGGCGCGTTGCCGCGGGCGTGGCGGCGGGCGCCATCAAGCCATACCATGAACCTACCGTGAAGCCGGGCAAGCCCGCCTCTTGGGTGGTGGGAACGTCGGGAATCAGTTGTGAACGCTGGGTACTGGCCAGCGCAAGAGCCTTGAGTTTGCCGCCGCGGATCAGTCCGATTGCTTCGGGCAAAGGAATGACCATCACATCCAGGCGGCCGCTGGCTAGGTCGGCCAAGGCCGGCGCGCCTCCTTTGTAGGGGATGTGCGTCATCTTCACCCCCGTCATTTCCTTCAAGAGCTCGCCTGCCAGATGCGATGAGGCCCCCGCGCCGGCCGAGCCGAAATTCAGCCCGTCGGGCTGCTTTTTGCCGTAATCGAAGAGTTCCTGAAGCGAACCGACCGGCAGCTTCTGGTTGGTAACGATTACGTTGGGCGCGCTGGCAAGCAGGGAGATCGGCGCAAAGTCTTTGCCCGGGTCGTAGTTCAGCTTGCTATAAAGCGCGCCATTCGTCGTCAGCCCCGGGAACCCGGCCAATAGCGTGTACCCGTCGGGTTCCGCGCGCGCTACGTACGCGGCGCCAATATTTCCACTGGCTCCTGGCTTGTTCTCGACGACGACCGGGGTGCCCAGCGCTGCACTCAAGGGCTCCGCGATAATCCTCGCGACGGCGTCGCTGGTGCCGCCGGCTCCGAATACGACCACCAGGTTGACGCTTTTGCTTGGGTATTCCTGTTCCGCTGCCGCGGCGGCCGTGCTCGACAAGGCAAGCACCATGCATCCCGCAAGGGTCGATTTGCGAATCGAGATCATCAGTGTCTCCGGAAGTGTTGTTATGGCTGTCGCCGTTCGCTGGCATGAAAAGGCGGCGAAAGCGCCAGCCGGGCCACTGTAGTGCCGTGGATTGCCACTGCCCAGTCCGGAAACACGACCAGGTGTTAAGGATCGCTTAAGCTCGCGCCGATCCACTGCCGCCGGTTCACCATGTTGGTCGCGACGTCGCGTATGGCTTCGCAGGCTCCCGCCGCGGCCGGCGAAAGCTCATCCTGGGGAAGGCTGACCAGGAAGTTCTGCAGGCGCATGCCCGCATCGGAAATCTGCGCAAAGCTCAGCCCTGCGACAGGCGGCCGGGCGGCAACAGCGCTTTGCTGTATGGTGGCGCCGTAGCCCAGCCGCACCGCCTCGAGAAGCATGCCGAGCGAATCGACTTCCGCGGCGATCAGGGGCGTCAGGCCATGCTGCGAAAAAGCCGTGTCCAGCAGTACCCGCAGGCCATGGGCCCTGCTGGGCAGGATCAGCGGTATGCCGGCAAGCTCTTCCAGCTTCAGGTTTGCGCCCGAAAATGCATGAGTAGCGGCAGGGCTGCAGATGGCAAACAGGCGCTCTTTCAGCAGCGGCGCGGCCTTGGCGTCGTTTGCCACAGGAGGACGGAACAGGATGGCCAGATCGAGCTGGCGCGCCTCCAGCATGGTTAAAAGAAAGCCGGAGAATGCTTCGACCAGGTGGAGCCGTACCTCGGGATATCGTTCTTGCATGGCCCGGTATAAGGGCCCGCCCAGTATGCCGGCGGTTGCCTGCGTCAAACCGATGCTGACCCGGCCAGTCAGGGTGGGCCGGCGCGCTGCGCCGATTGCGTCGTCGGCATGGCGCAGCACCAACTGAGCTTTCCGGTAAAAAGCCGAGCCCGCTTCGGTCGGGACGGCGCCTTTGGACTGGCGGCTCAACAAGGAGACTCCCAGTTCTCGTTCCAGACGGTTGATTTGCTGGCTTAGCGCCGCGGTAGCGACGCCGAATTCAAGCGCCGCCCGCCCCATGCCACCGAGCTCAACAATTCTCACGAAATAGCGCAATTGGCGCAGTTCCATTCTGCCTCGCTCTGGTTCAGCAAATTGGCTGCGGGCAACAAGCGTTCATGCGATTGTCGTAGACGCTCGCATCCGGGCCCGTGTTGATAGCGAAATCGAACCGATTGATATGTTTATTGTTCTAGGTGGCCGCACAAATTCAATTATAGTCACCTGACTATATCGTACGCTTTGCCAGTACAGGAGAGACCTCTTTGCAGATCGATATCGGTGCCATGCCGCCTGCGCTCCAGTACAAGCTGATCTCGTCCACCGTCGTCCCCAGGCCTATCGCGCTCATTACCACGTGGTCCGACAGTGCCGGGCACAATGCCGCGCCCTTCAGTTTTTTCAATGCAATGGGAGAAAATCCCCCGGTCTTGATCGTGTCCCTTGAGAACAAGCGCGACAGCGGCGGCTTGAAAGACACGACGTTGAATATTCAGGAAAACGGACAGTTCGTCATCCACATGGTAGACGAGCCAATGGCCGAGGCAATGAATGTGTGCGCGATCGATTTTCCCCATGGCATAAACGAAATAGAAGAAGCCGGCTTGACGCTGTTGCCTTCGGCGCGCGTGCGTCCTCACCGTATCGCCGAGGCGCCGATAGCGTTCGAATGTGAAATGATGGACCGGGTCCAGGTCGGGCCCGGCAGGCACATCGTGATAGGAAAAATCGCGGTGATGCACATAAGGGAAGGGCTGCTCGACCCGGCCACCCACTACATCGATATTGACGCATACCGGCCGGTGGGCCGAATGTTCGGCCGGCTTTATACCCGTACCCGCGAGCAGTTCGAGCTGGTAGTGCCTAGCTACGACAACTGGCGGCTTGCCAAAGCGGATACGGATATCGAGGGCGGACGCTGACCGCGCCGCCCGGTGCGGCAACCTGCCCGACGGCTGCTAAGCGAGCTTGCGCGGCATGGCCATCCGGTTGCGCCGCCATTCGATCAGGCCGATGACGATGCCGCTGCCGCAGATGATGGCGATGCCCAGCCAGGTCAGCGCGTCGGGGAAGTGCCCCCATACCAGCCAGCCCACGGCCGTGGCGCTGACGATCTGCAAGTAGACGAAGGGCGCCAGCGTCGAGGCCGCGGCATTGCGGTACGCGCCGATCTGCAGCAGGTGGCCCAGGGCGCCGGATACCCCGGTGGAAATCAGCAGCATCCAGTTGCCGGGGCTTAGCTGGGCCAGCGCGGGCAGGGCGGGCGGCAGAATCAGCGGCAGCGCCAGGGTCAGGCACACGGTGCCCACCGCGCCGCTCCAGATCAGCGACGTATAGGGGTTGTCGGCCGCGACGCGGCGGGTGGCGATGAACTGCGCGGCAAAGCAGCTGGCCGACAGCAGGCCGAACAGCACGCCCAGGGGATGCAGGCCGCCGCCCGGGCGCACGATGATCAATACTCCGCCGAACGCCACGGCCGCCGCCACCCAGCGCGATACGCGGGGCGGTTCGTTCAGCACCCAGGGGGCCAGCGCCAGCACAATGAGCGGAGCCAGGAAATTGATGGCCGTGGCCTCGGCCTGCGGCATGTAGCTCAGCGTGGTGAAGAGCGCCAGGGTGGCCAGCAGCATCGAGCCGCCGCGCAGCAGTTGTTCGCGCGGGCGCCGGCTGCGCAGCACGGCCAGGCCATGCCTGGGCAGCACCAGGGCCAGCACCAGCAGCAGGTGCATCAGGTAGCGCACCCAGCACAGCAGCAACAGCGGCACGCCGGCTTCCATCACCCATTTGCCGCTGGCATCCAGGCAGGACAGCGTCCAGGCCGACAAGATCAACAGTACGATGCCCACCAGGGGGCGCGCCGCGGGCGCGCGCGCGGGCGAGGACTGGGTGGCTGGGGCAGGCCCGGTGGTAGCCCGGTGCATGCGGTCTCCTGGGTACGACAAGAAGGCGCCGGCCATATGGGCCGGCGAGTCTGGGCGGCACACATGATACGCTGATTGGCGCTACACGGAACCAGGCAATGATAGATCTGCGAAATATCGAGACTTTTTTCTGGGCTTCGTCGCTGGGTGGATTTCGCGCCGCGGCCGAAAAACTGAACACCACGCAGCCGACCATCTCGCAGCGTATCGCCTCGCTCGAGGGGGGGCTGGGAGTGCGCCTGTTCGAACGCGATGCGCGCGGCGTGACGCTTACCCCCAAGGGACGCGAGCTGCTGCCGCATGCCGAGCGCATGCTGCGCGTGCGCCAGGACCTGATCGATGTCGCGCGCGCCCGCGATGTCATGGCGGGCACCATCCGCATCGGCGTGTCCGAAACCATTGTCCATACGTGGCTGTACGCGCTCATCGAGCACATGCACGCCGCCCACCCCGCATTGATGTTCGAGATCGAGGTCGACACCAGCCAGGCCCTGCGGGCGCAATTGCTGGCGCACCAGCTCGACCTGGCCTTCCTGATGGGGCCCGTGCAAGAGTCCAATGTCGAGAATCTGCCGCTGTGCCAGTATCCCCTGGCCTGGGTGGCCAGCCCGCGCCTGAATCTGGGCCCCGACCCGGTCTCGCTGGCGCGGGTGGCGGCATACCCCATTATCACGCATGCCTCCAGCACCTGGCCCTACAGGCTGGTGCGCGAACTGCTGATCCAGGACGGCGTGGTAACGCCGCGCATGTACGGCAGCGGCTCGCTGAACACCATCGTGCGCATGGTGCGCGACGGCATTGGCGCCTGTGTGGTCGCGCGCGTGGTGATTTCCCGCGAGCTCGAAAGCGGCGAACTGCGCGAGCTGCGGGTGCCGGTCGAGCTGCCTGACCTGACGTTCACCGCCAGCTGGCTGCAAGGCGCGGACAGCCGCCTGCGCGCCACGGTGGCCGAGCTCGCCCGCGACTTCGCCCTGGCACACAGCGCGGCGCTGGGCGGCCCGCAAGATAAGTAAAACGAATCACCCCGCATCGAAACATACGATTGGACGCCCGGCGGCTCCTTGCGGTGCAATGCTCGCCACGCATCACAAGGGGAGACACATGGTGCCAACCAGCGTACACGACCATGCGGCGCAACGTGGCCGCGCCGTGCGGATGGACGCCCGCAACGGGGTACTGACCACGCCCACCGCCGGGCTGGCCGCCGGCAACGTGCAGGCCAACCTGGCCATTCTGCCCGCCGCCCTGGCCGCCGATTTTCTGCTGTTTTGCCAGCGCAACCCGCGCGCCTGCCCGCTGCTGTCCGTATCCGAGCCGGGCAACCCGGCCTTGCCCGAGCTGGGCCGCGACATCGATATCCGTACCGACCTGCCGCGCTACCGGGTGTGGCGCCATGGCGAACTGGTGCAGGAACCCACTGATGTGCGCGAGGTGTGGCGCGATGACCTGGTGTCGTTCCTGATCGGTTGCTCGTTCTCTTTCGAAGAGGCGTTGTTGGCCGAGGGCATCGAGGTCCGCCATATCGCGTGCGGCTCCAATGCGCCCATGTGGCGCTGCAACATTCCCACCCGCCCGGCGGGGCCGTTCGCGGGGCCCCTGGTGGTGTCGATGCGGCCGTTCAAGCCGGCCGACGCCATCCGCGCCATCCAGCTCACCTCGCGCTTCCCGTCGGTGCACGGGGCGCCGGTGCACATCGGCGACCCGGCGCTTATCGGCATTCAGAGCCTGCAACGGCCCGATTACGGCGAGGCCGTGCCGGTGCACGAGGGCGAAACGCCCGTGTTCTGGGCTTGCGGCGTCACCCCGCAGTCGGTCATCGCCACGGCGCGGCCCGAGTTCTGCATTACGCACGCGCCCGGCCACATGCTGGTAACCGACCTGCTCAACAGCCGCCTGGCCGTGTTCTAGCCAGCCGCTCCCCCGGCCTTTACCACGATAACTACACGGAGACTTGCCATGAAAAAAACTATCGTCCTGGGCGCGCTGGCGGCGCTGTCGCTCTGCGCCGCGCCGGCCCTGGCGCAGGACCTGCCCAAGACCGATCTGCAGGTGGTGGGCGGATTCAGCAATCTCACCGCTTACCAGCAGCACGAACAGCCGTTCTGGACCAAGACCGTGCCCGAGCTGTCCAAGGGCCAGGTCCAGGCGCGCATCAAGGGGCTGAATGAAATGGGCCTGAAGGGGCCGGAACTGCTGCGCCTGATGGGGCAGGGGGTCATTCAGTTCGGCACCGCGCCCCTGTCGTATTTCGCGGCCGACGATCCCATCAACGAGGCCGTCGACCTGGCGGGCATTTCGCCCGACGCGAAGACGGCGCGCGCGGTCACCGAGGCATTTATCCCGGTGTACGCCCAGCACTACAGCAAGCGGGGCAACGTCAAGCTGCTGGGCGTATCCACGTACCCGGCGCAGGTGCTGTTCTGCAACGGCGAAATCAAAGGCCTGGCCGACATCAAGGGCAAGAAGGTGCGCACGGCGGGCCGCACCCAGTCCGAGTTCGTGCAGGCCCTCGGCGGCAGCAGTGTCACCATGGCGTTCGGCGAAGTGGTGCCGGCCTTGCAGAACAAGGTGGTGGACTGCGCCATTACCGGCTCGCTGTCGGGCTATTCGGCCAAGTGGTATGAGGTGTCCAGCCACTTGTACGCCTTGCCCATCAGTTGGAGCCAGGTGCTGCATGCCGTCAACCAGAAGACCTGGGACGGCTTCAGCCCGGCCCTCCAGTCGTTCCTGCAGACCCACATCGACAAGCTGATGGACGATATCTGGGACGCGGCGGCGCGCGAAACCCAGGAAGGCTACGACTGCAACAGCGGCGCGGCCGCCTGCCCTTATGAAGCCAAGGGCCACATGACGCTGGTGCAGCCGTCCGAGGCCGACCGCGAGCTGCTGCGCCGGATCACCGTGGAAACCACCTTGCCCAAGTGGGCCCAGCGCTGTTCGGATCAATGCGTGGCCGATTTCAACGCCACCATCGGCCAGGTCATCGGGGTGACCGCGTCCAAGTAGCCGCCCGCAACCCCGCGCCGCGGCAGGGCGCGGGGGCATGGTACGCTTTGCCACCAGGCGGCAGCGCATCATGATCGATCTACGCAACATCGAAACCTTCTTCTGGGTGGCGACGCTGGGCAGTTTCCGTGCCGCGTCCGACAAACTCAACACCACGCAGCCGGCGGTGTCGCAGCGCATTGCGTCGCTCGAACGCGACCTGGGCGTGCGCCTGTTCGAGCGCGACGCGCGCGGCGTCACGCTGACCGCCAAGGGGCACGAACTGTTGTCGCACGCCGAGCGCATGCTGCAGTTGCGCCGCGACATGCTGCAGGCCGCGCGCGAGCAGAACGTGATGCGCGGCCCGATGCGCATCGGCGTGGCCGAAACCATCGTGCAGACCTGGCTGCCGCGGCTGGTCGAACACCTGCATGCCGCCTACCCGGCGCTGGTATTGCAGATCGAAGTGGACACCACCCCAGTGCTGCGCAGCCACCTGACGGCGCGCCAGATCGACCTGGCCTTCCTGATGGGGCCGGTGCTGGAAGCCCGCTTCGAGAACCTGCCGCTGTGCGCCTATCCGCTGGCGTGGGTGGCCAGCCCGCGCCTGGCCCTGGGGCCCGAGCCGCTGACCTTGCAGCGCATCGGCACGCTGCCGGTCATTACGTACCCGTCCAGCAGCAGCCCCTATATTTTCGTGCGCGACATGCTGACGCGCGCCGGCGTGCAGGCGCCGCGCATGTACGGCAGCGCCTCGCTGTCGATGGTGGTGCGCATGACGCTGGATTGCATCGGCACCAGCGTGATCGCGCCCGTATTCCTCGACAAGGAACTCGCCAGCGGCGAATTGCGCCTGCTGGACGTGCGGGCCGACCCCTTGCCCGACCTGGCCTTCACCGCCACCTGGGTGCAGGGCCCCGACAGCCATGTGGCGCGCGTGATCGCGCAATTGGCCCAGCACGCCGCCGTCGGCCGCCTGACGCCGTTGCCGCCGCCGATCTAGGTGTCTGACTCCCGCAGGGTGTCAGACACCAAAGGATGGCTGGACCCTGCCGATCGAGTCGGTGTCTGACACCCTGCGGGAGTCAGACACCTGTGCGGCCCACACCCTGCGGGAGTCAGACACCCGCGCCTACGCCCGCCTCGCGCGGCCTAGGACTTTCCCTGATAACGCCGTGCAGGCCACGGCGGTTTCCACGCCGCCAGCGCGCGCGCCGGAGTTTCGGCATCGCCCGCAAACCCGCATGCCTGCTGCCTTCGCCACGGACGGGCGGGCCGTCTACGCCGAGCCTTAAAAATAATTTATGGCCGGGCATCCGAACTTACGATTGGACAGGGCCCGGCCCGCCCGGTGCAATGCGCGGCAAAGGGCTGGGCGCGCCGTGCGGCGCCGGGCCGGCCGATTTGCAGCGCGCCATCGGGTAACGGGGCCCGGCGCGCGATCGAACCCCGCCTGCAAGGAGAACGCTCCTATGAAAAAGCCTTTGATCGTCGCCGCCCTGGCATTGCTGGCCGCCGCCGCCCACGCGCAGGACCTGCCCAAGACCCACCTTAAAGTGGTGGGCGGCCTGAGCAACCTGACCGCCTACAACGATTACGAAAAGCCGTTCTGGACCAAGACCGTGCCCGAGCTGTCCAAAGGGCAGGTCACCGCCGATATCAAGGGCTTCAACGAAATGGGCCTGAAGGGGCCGGAACTGCTGCGCCTGATGTCGCAGGGCGTCATCGAATTCGGCACGGCCACGCTGTCGTACTTCGCCAGCGACAACCCCATCAACGAAGCGATCGACCTGGCCGGCCTGGCGCCCGATGTGAAGACGGCCCGCGCCGTCACGCAGGCGTTCGAACCGGTCTATGCCAAGGTGTACGGCGACGGCGCCAACGTCAAGCTGCTGGGCATTTCCACCTATCCCGCCCAGGTGTTGTTCTGCAACGCCGAGATCAAGAGCCTGGCCGATATCAAGGGCAAGAAGGTGCGCACCAGCAGCCGCACCACGGCAGAATTCGTCGAGGCGCTGGGCGGCTCCAGCGTCACCATGGCGTTCGGCGAGGTCGTGCCGGCGCTGCAGAACCGGGTCGTGGACTGCGCCATCACGGGTTCGCTGTCGGGGTATTCGGCCAAATGGTACGAGGTGTCCACACACCTGTACGCCTTGCCCATCAACTGGAACCAGCAGATCCACGCCGTCAACCAGAAGGCCTGGGACAAGCTCGATCCCAAGGTACAGGCGTTCTTGCAGACCAACATCGACAAGCTGGTCGATGACATCTGGGACGCTGCCGCGCGCCAGACGCAGGAAGGCTATGACTGCAATACCGGCAAGGATGCCTGCCCGTATCCGGTCAAGGGCAAGATGGTGCTGGTGCAGCCCACCGATGCCGACCGCCAGTTGCTGAAGAAGGTGCTGAACGACGCCGTGCTGCCGAAGTGGGCGGCGCGCTGCTCGGCGCAGTGCGTGCAGGATTTCAACGCCACCATCGGCAAGCAGCTGGGCCTGGTGGCCAAGAAATAAGCCATCGCCATTCATCGCGCGCGGGCCATGCGGCCGCGCGCGGCCGTGAAGGCCAAGCAGGCCGTGGAGATAAAGCATCATGATCCGACCTGAACAATTCCGGACCCTCGGCGCGCTGTTGCGCTGCGCGGAGTCCTTTTCGCGCGTGGCGGTCTGGGTGGGCGGCGCGCTCACCGTGGCCAGCGTGCTCTTGATTTCATTCGACGTGCTGGCCCGGAAGTTCTTCGGCTTCACCACCGGCGGGGCCGACGAGCTGTCGAGCTACGCGTTCGCCATCAGCACCTCGTGGGCCCTGGCGTTCGCCACCCTGCAGCGCGCCAACGTGCGCGTCGATGTGCTGTACCAATTCCTGCCGGTGCGCGTCTCGGCGCTGCTGGACTGGCTGTCGCTGGTGGCGCTGGGCGTCTTCATGGTCTACCTGACGTATTTCGCGATGGACATGGCCCAGACCTCGTGGGTGCGCGGCTCGGCGGCCAATACGCCGCTGGCCACCCCGCTGTGGGTCC
Source organism: Bordetella petrii (assembly GCA_017745595.1). Lineage (GTDB taxonomy): Bacteria > Pseudomonadota > Gammaproteobacteria > Burkholderiales > Burkholderiaceae_B > Bordetella_A > Bordetella_A petrii_C. The sequence continues at coordinate 22,239 of WMBV01000036.1, read as the reverse complement.
CGCAGGGCCTGTGGGGGCTGGGGCTGCTGTGGATGTGCATCACGGTGGCACTGATGCTGGTGCGCGCCTCGCTGGCGCTCGTCACCGGCGACCTGGATCTGGTCAAGCAGATCTGCGGCGTCCGTTCGGCCCAGGAAGAAGCCGAGGAAGAGGCCGCGGCGGGCGCGCGCATGGTCAACGGAGACGCCGCATGATCGCCACCGCCCTGATCCTGTTGCTGGTACTGATCGGCATCTCCATCCCCGTGGGCGCGGCATTGGGCGTGCTGGGCCTGATTCTCGACCCCCTGTACTCGATGCTGCCGCTCACGCGCGCCATCGGCGAAATATCCTGGAGCGCGAACAACGAGTTTCTGCTGGTCGCGATTCCGTTGTTCATCATGCTGGGCGAAGTGCTGCTGCGTTCCGGTTTCGCCGAGCGCATGTACAGCGCCATGAGCCTGTGGCTGTCATGGCTGCCGGGCGGCCTGATGCATGCCAACATCGGCGCCTCGACCCTGTTTTCGGCCACCTCCGGCTCCAGCGTGGCAACCGCCGCCACCGTGGGCACCGTGGCCATTCCGCAGATCAAGAAATACGGCTACAACGAATCGCTCTTCCTGGGCAGCCTGGCCGCGGGCGGCACGCTGGGCATCCTGATTCCGCCATCGATCAACCTGGTCATCTACGGGGTGCTGACCAACTCGTCGGTGCCCAAGCTGTACCTGGCCGGCATTCTGCCGGGGTTCGGGCTGGCGGCGCTATTCATGCTGGTGGTGGTGGCGGCCTGCGTCGTCAAGCCCCAATGGGGCGGGCACAAGATCAGCGCCACGCTGGCGCAGCGCCTGGCCAGCCTGGTGCACCTGGCGCCGCCGCTGGGTATTTTCTTCCTGGTGGTGGGCTCTATTTATGCCGGCCTGGCCACGCCCACCGAGGCGGCCGCGCTGGGCGTGCTGGGGGCCCTGATCCTGGCGGCCTGCTTCGGCCGGTTGACCTGGCCGATGCTGCGCGATGCCATCGAGGGCACCATGCGCTCCACCGCCATGATCATGCTGATTGTCATCGCGGCCAGCTTCCTGAACTTCGTGCTGTCGGCCACCGGCCTGACCGACGCGATGACGCAGACCATCACGGGGCTGGGCCTGTCGCCCGGCTGGATGCTGCTGATCGTGATCGTGTTCTACCTGGTGCTGGGCTGCTTCATGGAAACGCTGTCGATGATGATCACCACGATTCCCATCGTGGCGCCGATCATGATCGCGCTGGGCTACGACCCGATCTGGCTGGGCATCGTCATCATCGTGCTGGTCGAAGCCGCGCTGATCACGCCGCCGGTGGGGTTGAACCTGTTCGTGGTGCAAAGCCTGCGCAAGAGCGGCAGCATGGGCGCGGTCATCGTGGGCAGCGTGCCCTTCGTGCTGGCCATGTTCGCGATGCTCGCGCTGCTGGCGTTCTTCCCCGATCTGGCCCTGTGGCTGCCGCGCGTGTTCGGCTGACGCGCGGGCCGCTTTTTTATATCGAATTTCCCGCAGGAATCATCATCATGAAAGCTGTCTTTCAAGTGGACGCCGATGGCGCCGCCCGTTCCATCGAGACCGATATCCGCGACCTGGTGGTGGCCGGCTGGGCGGGGCGCGACCGCGCCGCCATCGAGCACCACATCGAAGAACTGGCCGCCATCGGCGTGCCGCGTCCCAGCAGCGTGCCGCTGTATTACCGCATCGCAGACAACCAGCTGACCCAGGCCGCGCGCATCCAGGTGGTGGGCGATGCCTCGTCGGGCGAAGTCGAGACCTTTGTATTCGCCGCGTACGGCGAACTGTACGTCAGCATCGCGTCCGACCACACCGACCGCAAGCTGGAATCGCACAGCGTGGCGCTGTCCAAGCAGGTATGCGCCAAGCCGGTGGGCGGCACGGCGTGGCGCCTGGCCGATGTGGCGGACTACTGGGACGAGCTCGAGGTGCGCGCCTACATTGTCGAGGATGGCGCCCAGGTGCTGTACCAGGAAGGCACGCTGGCCACGCTGCGCACGCCCGCCGAACTGATCGCCGGCTACACCGGCGGCGCCGCGCTGCCCGAAGGCACCGGCATGACCTGCGGCACCGTGGCGGCCATCGGCGGCATCCGGCCGTCGAGGACGTTCATCATGGAGCTGGCCGATCCGCGCCGCGGCCGCGCGCTGCGGCATCGTTATGATGTCGAGGTATTGCCCAACGTGGCCTGACGTTCAAGTCTTACCCCGAAGCGCCGCGCGCTTCCCGTTTCCGGCACGAGGATTCCATGCTCACCACATTGAACGATACCGCCGCTGCCTTGCAGCAAGGCCGTGTCAGCTCCGCAGAACTCACCGAGGCCGCGCTGGCCCGCGCCCAGGACCCCGCCGGCGAGGGCGCGCGGGTATACACGCGGCTGTATGCCGACCAGGCCCGGGCCGCGGCCCGGGCATCGGATGCGTTGCGCGCGGCCGGATGGTCGCGCTCGCCCATCGACGGCCTGCCCATTTCCATCAAAGACCTGTTCGACGTGGCGGGCGAAACCACGCTGGCGGGCTCGGTGGCGCGCCAGGGCGAGCCCGCCGCCGACCAGCACGCCGTGGTGGTGCAGCGCCTGCTCGCGGCCGGCGCCGTCATCATCGGCCGCACCAACATGGTGGAATTCGCGTATTCCGGCCTGGGCCTCAATCCGCACTACGGCACGCCGCTCAACCCCTGGGACCGCGCGCACGCGCGCATCCCGGGCGGCTCGTCCTCGGGAGCCGCGGTATCCGTCACCGACGGCATGGCGCTGGGCGCCATCGGTTCGGACACGGGCGGGTCGGTCCGCATCCCGGCGGCGCTATGCGGCCTGGCGGGCTTCAAGCCCAGTGCCTGGCGCGTGCCCATGGCCGGCGTGCTGCCGCTGTCGACCAGCCTGGATTCCATCGGCCCGCTGGCGCCCACGGTACGCTGCTGCGCCACCCTGGATGCCATCCTGGCCGGCGACGAGGTGTCCGAGTGGCAACCGGCCATGCTCCAGGGGCTGCGCCTGGCCGTGCCCACCACGCTGGCGCTCGATGGCATGGACGCGCACGTGGCGCGGTCGTTCGCCGCGGCGCTGTCGCGCTTGTCGGCCGCCGGCGCGCGCATCGACGAAATCGAAGTCCCGGAATTCGCGCAACTGGCCGCCATCAACGCGACGGGCGGCTTTACCGCCTCGGAAGCCTGGACCTGGCACCGCGGCCTGATCGCGCGCGCGGCCGACCGCTACGACCCCCGCGTGGTCTCGCGCATCCGCCGCGGCGCCGACATGTCGGCCGCCGACTATATCGATCTGCTCGATGCCCGCGAGGCCTGGGTGGCGGCGGTGGAACACCGCATCGCCGGCCACGACGCCCTGCTGCTGCCCACCGTGCCGGTGGCCGCGCCCACGGTGGCCGAGGTCGCGGCCAGCGATGCCGCCTACTATGCGGCCAACGGCCTCATCCTGCGCAATCCCACGCTGATCAACTTCCTCGATGGCTGCGCGGTGTCGGTGCCGTGCCATGCCGCCGATACCGCGCCGGCCGGCCTGATGCTCGCGGGCGCCAACGGCGCCGACCGCCGCATCCTGTCGATCGGCATGGCGGTCGAAGACCTGCTGCGGTCCTGATCCACAACGCGGCGCGGCCCGCGCCCGGGCCCGCCGCAGGAATCTCGCCATGACTCATCTTCCAGAACCCGGCGCCGCCTATCGGGCGCGCCTCGATGCGCGGGCCGGAAAGCTCTGCGGCCCCACGGCCAACGTAGCGCCCGGCCACGTGCAGGCCAACCTGGCCATCCTGCCCGCCGACGTGGCGGCAGACTTCCTGCGCTTCTGCCAGCGCAATCCCAAGCCGTGTCCGTTGCTGGCGGTATCCGAGCCGGGCGATCCCGCGCTGCCCGCGCTGGGCCGCGACATCGACGTGCGCAGCGACATCCCCCGCTACCGCGTGTGGCGCGACGGCCGGCTGGAGGCCGAGCCCACCGACGTGCGCGACCTGTGGCGCGACGACCTGGTGGCATTCCTGATCGGCTGCTCGTTTTCCTTCGAAGAGGCTATGCTGGACAACGGCTTGCCGGTGCGCCACATCGAGCAGGGCCGCAACGTGCCCATGTACCGCACCGCCATTCCCACCGAGCCGGCCGGCCCGTTCCAGGGGCCGCTGGTGGTGTCGATGCGGCCGCTGAAGGCCGCCGACGCCATCCGCGCCATCCAGGTCACCTCGCGCTTTCCTTCGGTGCACGGCGCGCCGGTGCACCTGGGCGACCCGGGCCTGATCGGCATCGCCGACATCGACCGCCCGGACTATGGCGACGCGGTCGAGATCCGCCCCGGCGAGATCCCGGTGTTCTGGGCCTGCGGCGTTACCCCGCAATCGGTGGTGGCCGCGGTGCGCCCCGAGTTCTGCATCACCCACGCGCCCGGCCACATGCTGGTCACCGATCTGCTGAACAGCCGGATGGCGGTGCTGTAGCCAGATAATCAGGTGTCTGACTCCCGCAGGGTGTCAGACACCGAATGTGGGCCTCGATTGTCCGCATTCCACGGTGTCTGACACCCTGCGGGAGTCAGACACCTGGATCCGCATCTGCACCGTGAACGCCGCGCAGCGGCGCTCACATGCGCATGTGCTGCGGCAGCCACGTGGCGATACCGGGCGCCATATACAGCAGCAGCACGGCGACGATCATCAGGAAGAACATCGGCAGCGAGGCCCGCGCGATGTAGGGCAGTTCGCGGCCCGTCATGCCCGACAGCACGAACAGGTTGAAGCCCACCGGCGGCGTGATCTGGGCCATTTCCACGACGAACACCACGAAGATGCCGAACCAGATCAGGTCGATGCCGGCCGCCTGCACGGTGGGCAGCAAGACGCCCATGGTCAGCACCACGATCGAGATGCCGTCCAGGAAGCAGCCCAGCACGACAAAGAACGCCATCAGCGCCAAGACCAGCCCGAATTGCGACAGTCCCAGGCCGCCGATCCATTCGGCCAGCGCGCGCGGCAGGCCGATATAGCCCATCGACAGCGTCAGGAACTGGGCGCCGGCCAGGATCAGCGCGATCATGCAGTACAGCCGCGTGGCGCCCATCAGCGACTGGAAGAACGTGCGGGACGACAGCGATCCCTGTATTGCCGACAGGATCAGCGCGCCCACCACGCCGATGGCGGCGGCTTCGGTGGCCGTGGCGATGCCGGCGTAGATCGATCCCAGCACCGCCGCGATCAACAGCAAGACCGGAATCAGGTGGCGCGACTGGTACAGCTTCTGGCGCAGCGGCATGCCGCTGTCGGCGGCCGGCACCTGCCCGGGGTTGCGCAGCGCCCACCAGGCGATGTAGCCCATGAACAGCGCGGCCAGGATGATGCCGGGCACGATGCCCGCGATGAACAGCTTGGCGATGGAGACATCGGCCGCCACGCCGTAGACGATCATGATGATCGACGGCGGGATCAGCAGGCCCAGCGTGCCCGCGCCCGACAGCGTGCCCAGCACCTTGTCTTCGGGATAGCCGCGGCGCTTGAGTTCCGGAATGGTCATCTTGCCCACGGTGGCGCACGTCGCGGCCGACGAACCCGACACCGCCGCGAAGATCGCGCAGCCGATGACGTTGGTATGCAGCAGCCGGCCGGGCAAGCGGTTCAGCCAGGGCGCCAGGCCCTTGAACAGGTCTTCCGACAGGCGGGTGTGGAACAGGATCTCGCCCATCCACAAGAACAGCGGCAGGGCGGTCAGCGTCCAGCTCGAGGCCGCGCCCCAGATGGTGACCGCCATGGCGTCGCCGGCGGGGCGGCTGGAAAATATTTCCATGCCGATCCAGGCGGTGCCGGCCAGGGTCAGGCCGACCCACACGCCGCAGCCCAGCAGCGCGAAGATCGAGACGATCAGCAGGGTAATGACCAGGACTTCATTCATGGGTTTGCTGCGAAGTGGGAGCGGGCAGGCCGCGCAGGCGGCGCACGAGTTCGTCGACGACGGCCACCAGGAACAGCAGCGTGCCCAGCGCCATGGCGATCTGGGGAATCCACAGGGGCGTGGCGTCGTTGGCGGTGGAGATGTCGTTGTACATGTGGGAATCGTGCACCAGCTTGATGCTGAAATAAGCGAAGGCCGCGGCCAATACCGAGCCCACCGCCAGCGCGAAAATATCGAGCCGCCGGCCGTTGCGCGCGGCCAGCGAATTCAGCAACAGGGTGACGCGGATGTGTTCGCCATGCTTGAAGGTGGTGGCCAGCGCCAGGAAGCCGGCCGCGGCCATGAAATAGCCGGCGTAGGCGTCGGTGCCCGGGATGTTCCAGCCCATCTGGCGGGCGATGATGGCGGCCAGCACCGAAACCAGTACGCCTATCATGCACAAGCCGGCCAACAGGCCGGCCGCGCTGTACAAAGTATCGAGAAAACGGCGCATACAGACTTACATTTTTCGATAGGCTTCGACCATGGCCTTGCCGTCCGGACCCGAGCGTTCCAGCCATTCGTCGATCATGCGCTCGCCGACCTTGGTCATGCCCGACTGCAGTTCGGGCGTGGGCGTGATGATCTCCAGGCCGTTCTTGGTCAGCTCTTGCTGATACCACTTGTTCTTTTCTTCCGACAGCTTCCAGCCCCGTTCCTCGGCCTGGGCGCCGGCCTTCTTCAGGGCTTCCTGGGTGGCGGGGTCCAGCGCGTCGAAGGCCTTCTTGTTGACGATGACGGCGTTCTTGGGCAGCCAGGCCTGGGTGTCGTACCACTTCTTGATGTATTCGTAGGTCTTGGTGTCGTAGCCGGTGGACGCCGACGACATGTACGAATCGATCACGCCGGTGGCCATGGCCTGCGCCAGTTCGGCCTGCTGCACGGTCACCGGCTGCGCGCCGACCAGCTCGGCGATCTTGGCGGTAACCGGGCTGTACGCGCGCCACTTCAGGCCCTTCAGGTCTTCGACTTTTTTCAGGTCTTTATTGGCGAAAATACCTTGGGGCGGCCAGGCCACCGCGTACAGCAGCATCATGCCCTGCGACGCCAGCTTCTTTTCCAGGTAGGGCTTCTGCGCCTGGTACAGCTTGAACGACGCGGGGTAGCCGGTGGCCAGGAAGGGCAGGCCGTCCAGCGCATAGACCGGGTCTTCGTTGGCGTAGTTGGTCAGCAGGATTTCGCCGATCTGCGCCTGGTTGCCCTGCACGGCGCGCTTGATTTCCGGCGCCTTGTACAGCGACGCGTTGTTGTGCAGCGTGATCTTCAGCTTGCCGCCGGACAGGCTGTCGACGTCTTTGATGAATGTGTTCAGGTTCTCGACATGGAAGTTGCTGGCCGGATAGGCGCTGGGCAGGTCCCAGGTGGTCTGGGCGATGGCGCCCGTGCTGAAGGCCAGCACGACACTGCCGGCCAGCAGGGAAAGGGTCTTTTTCATGGGAGATCCTTCATAGAAGTAAGAGGCGGACCGTTTCGCGGACATCGCGAAAACGCCGCGGCGCATAGGCCGCGCTAGTCACGAACGCTGCAATTCTAAGATGCAAGCGACAGTCGCAGACCCCGGAAACCGCGCTGCTAGGGGTAATTCCTAGGATGGCCCGGCAACGCCGCGACATGCCCGCGACACAGCGTTATCGCATTGGCAGGTATTGGCAGGTGTCTGACTCCCCGCAGGGGTGTCAGACACCGCAGTGCGCAACCGTCGCGTCAACTTCACGGTGTCCGGCACCCCTGCGGGGAGTCAGACACCTGCCGCGACATGCCGCAGCATCTTCTGCTCATCATCAAATTATGTTGATAAAACATCGATAAATTATTAGTATTTCGTCCATGTCGATTTTGCGGAGCATGCCGTGACCGCGCATCTCATTGCCTCGTCCGCCCATCTGGCCAATAACCGCGCGCCGGATCTTTCCGAAGTGGAATTCGGCCTGATGATCGCCGGGCACGCGTTCGATCGCTGGACCGTGCGCTGCATGGCCGCGGCCGGGCTGCCCGACCTGACCGCCACCGACGTCATGGTGCTGCACCATGTCTACCATCGCCAGCGCAGCAAGAAACTGGCCGACATCTGCTTCACGCTGAATGTCGAAGACACCCACATCGTCAATTACTCGCTGAAGAAGCTGGACCGCCTGGGCATCGTGCGCGGCGAGCGCAGTGGCAAAGAGGTGTTCTACAGCGTCACGGACGAGGGCGCCGCTTTCATCGAACGCTACGTCGCCATCCGCGAACAATGCCTGATCGACGGCCTGGAAGCGGGCGCCGGCGCGGGCGTCGAATTCAATCGGCAGCTCGCCAAGACCTTGCGCGCGCTGTCGGGGCTGTATGACCAGGCGGCCCGGGCGGCCACCTCGCTTTGATCACCCGGAGCGGACGGCGGCTTGCCCCGCGCAGGCCGCCCGCGCCGCTCTACTACTCTTGAGGACACCATGAAGTGGCAATTCTGGATTGACCGTGGCGGCACGTTTACCGATATCGTGGCGCGCCGGCCCGACGGCGGCACCGCTACCGCCAAGCTGCTGTCGGAAAACCCCGAGCAATACCGCGATGCGGCCGTGGCCGGCATCCGCCAGCTGCTGGGCCTGAAGCCGGGCGAGCCCGTGCCCGCCGAGCAGGTGGAATGCGTAAAAATGGGCACCACGGTAGCCACCAACGCGCTGCTCGAACGCAAGGGCGAACGCACCTTGCTCGTGACGACGCGCGGGTTCCGCGACGGATTGCGCATTGCCTACCAGAACCGGCCGCGCCTGTTCGACCGCAACGTGGCGCTGCCCGAGATGCTGTACGAAACCGTGGTGGAAGCCGACGAACGGGTCGACGCGGCGGGGGCCGTGGTGCGCGAACTGGACGAGGCCGCTTTGCGCACGCAGCTGCGGCAGGCCTACGACAGCGGCATCCGCGCGGTCGCCGTGGTCTTCATGCACGCCTGGCATGCGCCCGCGCACGAGCAGCGCGCGGCGGCGCTGGCGCGCGAAATCGGCTACACCCAAGTCTCGGCATCGCACGAGGTCAGCCCGCTGATCAAGTTCGTGTCGCGCGGCGACACCACGGTGGTCGATGCCTATCTGTCGCCCATCCTGAAGCGCTACGTCGACCAGGTGGCCGCCGAATTACCCGGCATCCGCCTGATGTTCATGCAGTCCAGCGGCGGCCTGACCGACGCGCACCGGTTCCGCGGCAAAGACGCCATCTTGTCCGGCCCGGCCGGCGGCATCGTCGGCATGGTGCGCACCAGTGAACTCGCGGGCCTGCCGCGCGTTATCGGCTTCGACATGGGAGGCACGTCTACCGACGTTTCGCATTACGCGGGCGAGTTCGAGCGCGAATTCGAAACCCTGGTGGCGGGTGTGCGCATGCGGGCCCCCATGATGAGCATCCATACCGTGGCCGCGGGCGGCGGCTCTATTCTGCATTTCGACGGCGCGCGCCTGCGGGTCGGCCCCGATTCGGCCGGCGCCAATCCGGGCCCGGCCTGCTACCGGCGCGGCGGCCCGCTGGCGGTCACCGACTGCAATGTGCTGCTGGGCAAGATCCAGCCCGACTTCTTCCCGCGCGTATTCGGCCCGGCGGCCGACCAGCCGCTGGACCGCGCCGCCGTGCAGCGGCGCTTCGACGACATGGCCGCCGAGGTGCGCGCGGCCACCGGCCGCGACATGTCGCCCGAGCAACTGGCCGAAGGCTTCCTGGAAATTGCCGTGGGCAATATGGCGGAAGCCATCAAGCGCATCTCGGTGCAGCGCGGCCACGACGTCACGGAATATGCCCTGACCGTCTTCGGCGGCGCCGGCGGCCAGCACGCCTGCCTGGTCGCGGACGCGCTGGGCATGACCACCGTGTTCGCGCACCCGCTGGGCGGCGTGCTGTCGGCCTACGGCATGGGTCTGGCCGACCAGACCGACATGCGCCAGAAAACGGTCGAGAAGGTGCTGGATGACGCGCTGATGGCCGAATTGCAGGGCGAACTGGATGAGCTGGCCGGGCAGGCCCGGGGCGAGCTGCTGCGCCAGCACGTACCGGCCGTCCTGATCCGGGTGCAGCGCCGCCTGCACGTGAAGTACCGCGGCACCGATACCGCGCTCGAGGTTCCGTACGGCGAACTGGCACAGGTGCGCCACGACTTCGAAACCGCGTACCGGCAGCGCTATTCGTTCCTGATGCCCGGCCGCGAGCTGGTGGTGGAGACCATCTCGGTCGAAGCCACCGGCGGCGGAGAGGCGGCCGCCGAGGCGCCGGTCGAGCGCAGCCGCGCCGGCGCGCCGCCGGTGCGCCAGACGGTGCGGATGTACGGGCAGGGCGCCTGGCACGCCACGCCGCTGTACGTGCGCGCCGACCTGGTGCCGGGCGATGTGCTGCCGGGGCCCGCCATTATTTCCGAGCCCAACCAGACCACGGTGGTCGAGCAGGGCTGGCAGGCCGAGCTGACCGCGCTGGATCACATCGTGCTCAAGCGGGTCCAGGCGCGTCCCGAACGCCGCGCGGTCGGCACCCAGGCCGATCCGGTCATGCTGGAAGTCTTCAACAATCTGTTCATGTCCATCGCCGAACAGATGGGCTACCGGCTGCAGAACACCGCCTACTCGGTCAACATCAAAGAGCGCCTGGATTTTTCGTGCGCCATTTTCGATGCCGAAGGCAACCTGATCGCCAATGCGCCGCACATGCCGGTGCACCTGGGCTCGATGGGCGAGTCCATCAAGACCATCATGAACGCCAACGCGGGGCGCATGCGGCCCGGCGACGCGTACGTGGTGAACGACCCGTACCATGGCGGCACGCACCTGCCCGATGTCACGGTGATTACGCCGGTGTTCGACCGGGCCGGCCGCCAGATATTGTTCTTCGTCGGCTCGCGCGGGCATCATGCCGATATTGGCGGCACCACGCCCGGTTCCATGCCGCCCGATTCCAAGACGGTGGAAGACGAGGGCGTGCTGTTCACCAATTTCCAGCTGGTGCGCGATGGCGAATTCCGCGACGAGGCGGCGCGCCAGATCCTGGCGTCGGGGCGCTGGCCGGCGCGCAATCCCGACCAGAACATTGCCGACCTGCACGCGCAGATCGCCGCGAATGAAAAAGGCGTGCAGGAACTGCTGCGCATGTGCGACCACTTCGGGCTGGAGGTGGTGCGCGCCTACATGGGCCACGTGCAGGACAATGCCGAAGAGGCGGTGCGCCGCGTTATTTCGGTGCTGAAAGACGGCCGCTACGAATACCCGCTGGATAACGGCGCGGTCATACGCGTAGCGGTGCGCGTCGATCGGCAGGCGCGCACGGCGGTGGTGGACTTCACCGGAACGTCGGCGCAGCTGGACAACAATTTCAACGCGCCGGGCGCGATCGCGGTGGCGGCGGTGCTGTACGTGTTCCGCACCATGGTCGATGACGACATTCCGCTGAACGCGGGGTGCCTGAAGCCGCTGGACATCATCGTGCCCGAGGGCTCGATGCTGCGCCCGAATCCGCCGGCCTCGGTGGTGGCGGGCAATGTCGAAACGTCCATGTGTATCGTCAATGCGCTGTATGGCGCGTTGGGGGTGCTGGCGGCCAGCCAGGGCACCATGAACAACTTCACGTTCGGCAATGCGCGCTATCAGTACTACGAGACCATCTCGGGCGGCACGGGCGCGGGCCCGCTGCGCATCGATGCGACGGGGCCGCGCGACGAGGGTTTCGCGGGCGCGTCGGTGGTGCAGGCGCACATGACCAATTCTCGCCTGACCGATCCCGAGATCCTGGAGCTGCGGTTTCCGGTGCGGCTGGAGTCGTACGAGATCCGTCATGGCTCGGGCGGGTCTGGCCGCTATCGGGGCGGCGACGGCGGGGTGCGGCGCGTGCGCTTTCTGGAAGACATGACGGCGGCGATTTTGTCGAACAACCGGGTCTATGCGCCGTTCGGCCTGGCTGGCGGCGGGCCGGGCGAGGTGGGGCGCAACGCTATCGAACGGGCCGACGGCAGCGTCGAAGCGCTGGGGCCGCAGGATAGCGCCACGTTGCGGGCCGGCGACGTGTTCGTGGTCGAGACGCCGGGGGGTGGGGGCTACGGGGAAGAGTAGGCGCCCGCCTGACACCGCCGTGTGCAGGGACCTCAGCCAGGTGTCAGGCTCCCACAGGGTGCCTGACACTGTCGTGTGCAGGGGGCGCAGTCAGGTGTCTGGCTCCCGCAGGGTGCCTGACACCGCCGGTTGGACGGAGTAGATGGTTCCGGTCCCGTCTCGCGTTGTGCGGGGGGGGGGGGGGGGGGGGGGGGGGGGGGGGGGGGGGGGGGGCGCCGGGGGGGGGGGGGGGGGGCGGGCGCGGGGGCGGGGGGGGGGGGCGCCCCCAGGCGCCCTCGGCCTGCTGCGCAGGCTGCCCCGCCGCCCGACACGCCGGCCCCGCCCGCCCGGACTACGCGAGACTGCATCGGTGCATATTCCTGCCGTTGGTCCGACGGTCGCCGCCAGGTGTCCGGCTCCCGCGGCGTGCCTGGCACCTCCGTGTGCAGGGGGGGCTCAGCCAGGTGTCCGGCTCCCGCGGCGTGCCTGACACCATCGTGTGCGGGGGGCCCAGCCAGGTGTCCGGCTCCCGCGGCGTGCCTGGCACCTCCGTGTGCAGGGGCTCAGCCAGGTGTCTGGCTCCCGCAGGGTGCCTGACACCGCCATGTGCAGGCGCTGTGCCTGCCACCCTGCCGGCCGCTATCTGATCGGAATGTCTTGCGCGGCGCGGGCCTTGCGGTCGTAGAGGCGCAGGGCGACGTGTTCGTCGGTCAGTTCGAACACGGCGGTGGCCAGGGTGTTTTCGTCGTCGGGGTCGTCGGCCGCGGTGCGCAGGATGGGCAATGCGCCCTCGGTGTCGTGCAGGGCGGCCACCAGGCTGGCTTCGCCGGTGGTTTCGTTCCAGGTGTCGACCAGGGCGTCGATGCGGTTCTGGCGTGCCCGCGACGAATCGGTGATGACCTGCGGCACGCGTTGTGTGCCGTGGTGGATCATGTGATTGGCGTGTCCGTAGCGGCGCGCCACGGTTTCCACCGAGCAGGCGCCCGGGGTGGCTTCGATGCTGAGCAGCCGCGGGTCGCCGGCTTCGCCCAGGGTGTGGTGAAAGGCGCCGGCGCGCGGCATGTGCGCCAGCAGTTCGGTGGCCTGGTCCAGCGTTTCGCAGTCGAGCACGGCGCGCGCCAGGAACATGCGGGGCACGCCGGCGCGGCGCGCCCGCGTGCGCAGGTTATTGATGGTTTGCACCAGGCCGGCGCGATTGGCGCCGAATGTGTGCCCCGGCAGCGAGCCCGGGTAATAGAAGCTGACATAGCCCGGCGCGTCATCGAGCTGTATGTCGACCACATGGCAGCGCCCGTACAGATAAGGGTCGCCGTCTTCGTTGTGGGCGATCCAGCGCGTGCCCTCGGGCGATTGCAGCGCCACCGAGGTGCAGCCATCGGTGGTTTTGTGCAGCAGGTCGCCGCGGCAATGCCATAGCAGCAGATCGGCCGCCGGCATGCGCAGGCCCTCGGCCAGGCCTTCGAATTCTTCCCATATTTCGGGCAGCGCCTCTTGCGCGTGGCCGGCCAGTTCCTGCAGGTAGGCATGGCCGCGCCATGGGCGCAGCGCCTGCCAGGTGGCGCTTTGATCCAGATAGACCGACATCAGCGGCCGCGCCAGCTTGCCCAGTGCCTGGCCGATCTGGCGGCGGGTGCCGGCGATGCGTACGGGCTTGAACGGCATGAAAAGTCTCCCATGAATGATCCGATTGTAATTATCCGGCGCGTGCTTGCCATGGGGACAGATGCGTTAACATGGGCCGGCAGGCGTGCCGGGCCATCCGCCGCGGCGCGCCGATCGATCGCCCGGTACCTGCTGGGCCTGTTGTCTCTACAGGAGAATTTCGATGATTAAGCGCAAAATCGCCGCCGTGCTGATGGGCCTGAGCCTGATCGGCGCCATGTCCACCGCCGCGGCGCAAGAAAAGGAACTGATCGTCGCCACCGACACGGCTTTCGTCCCGTTCGAATTCAAGCAGGGCAGCACCTACACCGGCTTCGATATCGACCTGTGGGCCGCTATCGCCAAAGAGCTCGACCTGAAATACAAGCTGCAGCCGATGGACTTCAACGGCATCATCCCCGGCCTGCAAACCAAGAACATCGACGTGGCGCTGGCGGGCATCACCATCCGCGACGACCGCAAGCAGGTCATCGATTTCTCAGACCCGTACTATGAAAGCGGCCTGGCCATCCTGGTGGCGAACGACAACAGCGATATCAAGTCGGCCAAAGACCTCGCCGGCAAGAGCGTCGCGGTCAAGACGGGCACGGCCACGGTCGACTTCATGAAAAAAGAAGTGCCGGACGCCAAGCTGCGCCTGTTTCCCAACATCGACAACGCCTATCTGGAACTGGCCACCGGCCGGGTGGACGCCGCCGTGCACGACACCCCCAACGTGCAGTACTACGCCAACACCGCCGGCAAGGGCCGCGTGAAGGTCGTGGGCACCGTCAAGAGCGGCGATTTCTACGGCATCGCCTTCCCCAAGGGCAGCGACCTGGTCGCCAAGGTCAACCAGGCCCTGGCCACGCTGAAGTCCAGCGGCCAGTACGATGAGATCTACACCAAGTGGTTCGGCAAGCAGCCCTGAGCCTGGCCGCGGCAGGGCGCGGGGCCGGTTCACCGGCCTGAGCGCCCGGCCGGGTCGCGCGGCGCCCCCGCCAGGCGGGACGCCGTCCGCATCACCACACATAGGGGAAGGCCGTGCAATTCGACTGGTCGGTCATCTGGGCAGCCGTGCCCAATCTGCTTGACGGCACGCTCATGACCGTCAAGATCACTTTCTGGGGCCTGGTGGGCGGCTTCGTGCTGGGGGCGCTGGCGGGCGTGGCCCGTGCCTATGGCCCCCGGCTGCTGTCCGCCATTGCGCAGGTGTACATCGCGGTGATCCGCGGCACGCCCATCGTGGTGCAGGTCATGTTCATCTATTTCGCGTTGCCGCTGATGGTGCCGGGCCTGCGGATCGACGCGATATGGGCGGCCATCGCCACGCTGATCATCAATTCGGGCGCGTATATCGCCGAAATCGTGCGCGGCTCGCTGCTATCGGTGCACAAGGGCCTGCAAGAGGCCGGGCAGGCCATGGGCCTGCCGTTTCACAAGATACTGGTGCACATCATCGGGCCGGTGGCGTTTCGCCGCATGATCCCGCCGCTGGGCAACCAGTGCATCATCAGCCTGAAAGACTCGTCGCTGTTCATCGTGATCGGCGTCGCCGAACTCACCCGCCAAGGCCAGGAAATCATGGCCAGCAACTTCCGGGCAGTGGAAATCTGGTCGGCGGTCGCCATCATCTACCTGATCCTGACGGGCACGCTGGCCCTGGCGCTGCGCGTGGCGGAAAAAAGGATGCGCATACTATGAGCATGGTCGAGTTCCACAACGTCATCAAGCGCTTCGGCCCGTCTACCGTGCTCGATGGCATTACCCTGAATATCGAGGCCGGCGAAGTCGTGGTGGTGGTGGGCCCTTCGGGCTCGGGCAAGTCCACCTTCCTGCGCTGCATCAACGTGCTGGAAACGATCGAGGGCGGCGACCTGCTGGTCGACGGCCAGAGCGTCAAGGGGCCGCCCGCGCAGGTCCGCGCCATCCGCCGCGAAGCCGGCATGGTGTTCCAGCAGTTCAACTTGTTCCCGCAAATGACGGCGCTGGAAAACGTCATGTTCGGGCCGGTGCACACGCGCGGCGCCTCGCGTGCCGACGCGCGCGCGCAGGCGCAAGAGCTGCTGGGCAAGGTCGGCCTGGCCGAGCGCATGAATCATTACCCGTCCGAGCTGTCGGGCGGGCAGCAACAGCGCGTGGCCATCGCGCGGGCCCTGGCCATCAAGCCCAAGCTGATGCTGTTCGACGAACCGACCTCGGCGCTCGATCCCGAATTGCGCCATGAAGTGCTGAAGGTCATGCGCGACCTGGCCGAAGAAGGCATGACCATGGTGGTGGTGACCCACGAAATGGAGTTCGCGCGCAAAGTCGGCAGCCGGCTGATCTTCATCGATGGCGGCAAGGTGGCGCACGACGGGCCGCCCGCGGAATTGCTGTCGCAGCCTCCCAGCCAGCGGCTGCGCGACTTCCTGCAGCACGTGTCCTGAGCCACCGCGCAACGGCGTCCCTGAAGTGCCCGGCACCCGTGGTGCCGGGCATTTTTTCATGGGCGGCTGGACGCCAGCCGGGGGCGCGGTGCGATCGATGATCTTGTACCAATTGGATATTCTCGGCCTGCAAAAACGCTTGCCTCGGGTTCGGTAGCGTTCTAGAGTGAGCCCGACCTGCCAAATAAGTTGCGGCTGATCAGGCAAGCAGCCGCTACTGTGACTAGCATCGGCAGTGAAAAAAAAACGATCCAATTGGTTCATTATCAAGGAGCGGCCCACGGCCAGCAGCACCGCCGCACGCCGCCGCGCCACGTCCAAGGAGGGTTGGAGACATGATTTTCCCCGCAAGCAAATGGTGGTGCGGCGTCGCGCTGGGGCTGGTGGCCTGCTGGGCGCAGGCGCAGTATCCCGATCGGCCTGTCACCATGATCGTGCCGTTTCCGCCCGGCGGCGTGGCCGACACGGTGGCCCGGCCGGTGGCCGAGGCGCTGTCGCATCAACTGGGTCAGAGCGTGGTCATCGAGAACAAGGCGGGTGCGGGCGGGTCGGTCGGTATCGGCCAGGCCGCGCGCGCGGCGCCCGACGGCTATACGGTGCTGATGAGCCTGTCGTCGATCTCCATCCTGCCCGAGGCCGATCGCATTCTGGGTCGCAAGGCGGCTTTCCAGCTCGATCAGTTCGTGCCCATTGCCCGCGTGACCGCCGATCCCACGGTATTGATCGTGCGCGCCGATTCGCCCTGGAAATCGGTGCAAGACTTCGTGGCCGAAGCCAAGCGCCGGCCCGGCGCGCTGAACTACGGCAGTTCGGGCATCTATGGCTCGATGCACGTGCCGATGGAAATGCTGAAGGGAGCCGCCGATATCGACGTCACGCACGTGCCGTTCACGGGAGCTGGCCCGGCGGTAGCGGCTTTACTGGGTGGACAGGTCGATGCCATATCCAGCGGACCTTCTAGCGTGGTGCAGTATATCCAGGCCGGCAAGCTGCGCGCCCTGGCTCATTGGGGCGATACGCAGTTGGCCGCGTTGCCGCAGGTGCCCACGCTGGCCTCTCAGGGATATGACGTCAAGTTCGTGCAGTGGTCGGGCATCTTCGTGCCGGCCGGCACGCCGGCGGCGGTGGTGGACCTTCTGCGCGAAGCGTCGCGCAAGGCGCTCAACGACCCCAAGGTGCAGCAGACCATCCTGGGGGCGGGCAGCCCGGTGCAGTACATGGACGCGCCGGAGTTCGCCGCCTATTGGAAGGATGACGCGCAGGCCATGGCGCGCGCGGTGCGGCGCATCGGCAAGGTGGAATAGGCGCGCGCGGGCGCGGGCCCTAGCCCTTGACCCGCACGATCTTCTGTACTTGCGGCACGTGCCGGATGGCACGGATGACCTGCGCCAGGTGTTTGCGGCTGTCGACCTGGATGGTCAGGTGCAGCGACACGGTCGAGACCGCGTCGTCGTGCATGGTGATCTGCACGATGTTGGCGTCGGCCGCCGTGACTTCCGCCGCCAGGCGGCCCAGCACGCCGCGTTCGTTGCGGGTAATGACGTCCAGCCGGGTCGACAGGTGCTTGGCGGTTTGCGTGTCCCAGGCCACATTGACCCAGCGTTCGGGCTCGCGCGCGCGCTGGCGCGCCGCGATGGGGCAGTCGGCGGTATGCACCACCAGGCCCTGGCCCAGCCGCAGGCCGGCCACGATGGGGTCGCCCGGCAGCGGGCCGCAGCAGGGCGCCAGCTGCACGGCCTGGCCTTCGTTGCCCTGGATCAGGATGGGCGCGCTGCGCGCCGAGGTGATTTCATCGACCGCGGCCGCGGTAGTGGCCACCAGCTGGTGTTCGGGCGCGAAGCGCCGCGCCACCACGGTGGCCAGCCGCTTGCCCAGCCCGATATCGGCCAGGATCTCGTCGCGCGAGCTGGCGCCCGTGCTGCGAGCCAGCTTCTGCCAGGCGGGGTCGTCGGAGGCGGGCAGGTCCAGGTGCAGTTCTTGCAGCGCCTGTTCGAGCAGCCGTTCGCCGAACGCCACCGATTCTTCGTACTTGACCGTGCGCAGATAATGGCGGATTTCGGAACGCGCCCGCCCGGTGCGCACGTAGTTCAGCCATTGCGCATTGGGGCGCGAGGCGGGCGAGGTGATGATCTCGACCGCGTCGCCGCTGCTCAGTTCGGTGCGCAGGGGCACGAATTCGTTGTTGACCTTGGCGGCCACGGCCTGGTTGCCGATGTCGGTATGGATGGCGTACGCGAAATCGACCGGCGTGGCGCCGCGCGGCAGGGAAATGATCTTGCCGCGGGGCGTGAACACATACACGGCGTCGGGGAACAGGTCGACCTTGACGTGTTCGAGGAATTCGCCCGAATCGCCCGTCTGGCTCTGGATGTCGAGCAGCGACTGCAGCCATTGGTGGGTGCGCTTCTGCAGGTCGTTCAGCGTGACGTCGGCGCCCTTGTACAGCCAGTGCGACGCGACGCCTTCTTCGGCGATGTGATGCATGTCGCGCGTGCGGAACTGGAATTCGACCGGCGTGCCATAAGGGCCCACCAGCGTAGTGTGCAGCGACTGATAGCCGTTCACTTTGGGAATGGCGATGTAGTCTTTGAACTTGCCGGGCACGGGCCGGTACAGCTGGTGCAGCGTGCCCAGGGCCAGATAGCATTCGGGCAGCGTGTGCACGATGACGCGAAAGCCATAGATATCGAGCACTTCCGAGAACGACTTTTTCTGTTCGGCCATCTTGGTGTAGATGCCGAACAGGGTTTTCTCGCGGCCCGAGACCTCGGCTTCGATGCCGGCGGCGGGCAGCGCGGCGCATACCGCGTCGCCGATCTTGCTGATGACTTCGCGCCGGTTGCCGCGCGCGGCCAGCACGGCCTTGTACAGCACCTGATAGCGGTTGGGGTACATGGCCGCGAAGCAAAGGTCTTGCAGCTCGCGAAACAGCAGGTTCAGGCCCAGGCGATGGGCGATGGGTGCATAGATTTCGAGCGTTTCGCGGGCGATGCGGCGGCGCTTTTCGGGATTGACCGCGTCCAGCGTGCGCATGTTGTGCAGGCGGTCGGCCAGCTTGATCAGGATGACGCGCACATCGCGCGCCATCGCCAGCAGCATCTTGCGGAAGCTCTCGGCTTGCTGCTCGGCCTTGGTGGCGAAGTCGAGGCGGTCGAGCTTGGACAGGCCGTCGACCAGTTCGGCGACTTCGGTGCCGAATTTTTCGGCCAGCTCATGCTTGGCAATGCCCTGGTCTTCGATGACGTCGTGCAGCAGCGCGGCCGACAGGGCATTGGCGTCGAGCTTCCAGGCCGCGCAGATTTCGGTGACGGCGATCGGATGCGAGATATAGGGCGAGCCGCTGGCGCGGAACTGGCCCAGGTGCGCCTGGTCGGCGAAGCGGTACGCCTCGCGCACGCGTTCGATGTCTTTCTTGTCGAGGTAGCTGCCGATGATTTCGGTCAGCGGCGCCAGCGATGCGACCGGCGACGAGGCCGGGCTGGCGTCTTCAGTGTTGGCCGCCGCGGCGGCCAGCTGGGGGGCGGAGCCCTTTTTGCTGGGGCGCCGCCCCAGCCGGGAGCCCGCGCGCAAAGCGGCGAGCAGGCCCGTGGAAGCATACTTCAGCCGGGGAAAAGCCATGTTGCCGCCCCCAGGCCCGGATCAGGTCGGGACTTTGCGCAGCATTTCCAGGCCGGTGTGGCCGCCGGCGATTTCGCGCAGGGCGGTGACCGTAGGCTTGTCTTTGCTGTCGATGCGCGGCGCATGGCCCTGCGCCAGTTCGCGGGCGCGGTAAGTGGCGGCCAGCGTCAGCTTGAAGCGGTTGGGAATCTGGTTCAGACAGTCTTCGACGGTAATTCGGGCCATGGATTACACCTGGAACGTGCTGTGATAGAGGAGATCGCTTCAGTGAGCCGCCGGAATGCCCAGCTGCGCGAACAGCGGCGCATGGCGGACGGCCTGAGACGAAAAGCGTAGCCGGGCGGCGCTGATGATCTGCGCAAGTTCCGCCAAGGCTACGCTAAATTCTTGATTAATAATAACATATTCGCATTCCGGCGCGTGGGCGATTTCGCCTCCGGCCGCCAGCAAGCGGCGCGCGATCACGGGCGGGGCGTCTTGGCCGCGTGCCTTCAGGCGGTGTTCGAGCTCTTCGATGGACGGCGGCAAAATGAAAATGCCGATGGCCGCCGGGTAGTGCTGGCGCACCTGGCGGGCACCCTGCCAGTCGATTTCCAGCAGCACGTCTTTGCCGGCGCGGGTGGCCTGTTCGATCAGGTCGCGCGGCGTGCCATAGAAATTACCGTGCACTTCGGCCCATTCCAACAAGGCCTGCTGCTGGCGCAGGGCCTCGAATTGCTCGGTGCCGATGTAGCGGTATTCGCGGCCCTCGACTTCTCCCTTGCGCGGCGCCCGGGTCGTGCACGACACCGACAGCACCAGGGATTTGTCTTGGTCGAGCAGGGCCCTGACCAGGCTGGATTTGCCGGCGCCACTGGGCGCGACGACCATGAAAACGTTGCCGGGGTGTTCGGACATGGGTGGAAAAGACAAACAGGGGTAAGACGCGAAGGATAGCAAAATCGGCCGCCCCCATGGGGGCGGCCGCCGTATCGCGGGGGTTTTTCAGGGGGCGCGCAGCTTGCCGCCCGGCGCGGGCGCGTCGCTGCCCAGCAGGTGGCCCTGTACCTCGAGCCCGTACAGCGAGTCGTCGGTGTCGTGGTACTTGGCGCGCGTCCCGGCGACCGAGCCGGTATAGCGGGGGTCTTGCGGCCGCTCGTGCGCGTTCATGAAATAGGCCACATCCCAGGCTTCTTGTTCGCTCAGCAGCCCGGCCTGGCCCAGCGGCATGTTGGCATGAATAAAGGCCGCCGCATTGCTCAGCTGGTGCATGCCCGCGCCCCAGTTGTACGAGGCATCGCCCCACAGCGCCGGAAATACCCAGTGCTGCCCTTGTTTCTGGCCCTGGCCCTCGGCGCCATGGCAGACGGCGCAGTATTGCGCGTAGGCCTGCTGGCCGCGCAGGTAGTCGGGCGGGGCGGCCGGGGGCGGCAGCTTGCGGTAACCCTGGCCTTCCAGCTTGACGCCGGTGGGCGCCTTGGCGGCCAGCCAGAACATATAGCTTTGCAGGGCCACGATGACGGGGTCGTCGGCGGCCGGCGGCTTGCCGTTCATGCTGTACCGGAAGCAGCCTTGCAGGCGTTCGGCCAGCGTATTCACATGGTCGTTCTTGGCGCGGTAGGCCGGATACAGTACGTAGGCCGCCCACAGCGGCGCCGAATCGGGACGCCGGCCGGCGTCCAGGTGGCAACTGGCGCAATTCAGGTCATTGCCGACGAACTCGCCGGCGTGGGCCGGCGTATTCATGAATATCTGTTCGCCCTGGCGCACCACCTTGCCGAAGGGGGTATCCGGAATGCTGCCGGCTGGCGGCGGCGTGAAAGTGGGCGCAGCGTCGGCGGCCAGGGACGGGGCGGCCGACGCCAGCATGACGGCGGCCCATGCGGCCGCCGCGGCGGGGCGCCAGACGCGGTGCATTGCGGTCTTCATGGCTGGCCTCCGTCGGTGGCGCGGGCCGGCGCCGTCGCGGCCTTGGGCAGGCCGGCGTAATACGCGGCCACGGCGTCGATTTCGGGTTCGGACAGGCGGGTGGCCACCGCGGGCATCAATGCCAGCGGGCCCGGCGGCCGATGGCCCTGGCGCCAGGCGCGCAGCTGGGCCGCCAGGTACGTGGCCGACTGGCCGGCCAGGGCCGGAAACGTGCTGCCCACCCCGATGCCGCCCGGGCCGTGGCACTGGTTGCAGGCCGGCACGTTCTTGTCCCAGGCGCCGCGCACGGCCAGCCAGGCGCCGGTGTCGGACGGCGCCACCGCCGCATCGCGGGTCGCCGCCAGGGTGTCCGCATCGAAGGGCGGCGGCAGCTGGGCGTAGTAATCGGCCAGGGCCGCCCGCTGGGGGGCGGTCAGCGCGGCGGCCACGGGTCCCATCACGGGGTTGGGGCGGGCGCCGTTGGCCAGGGCCTCGAGCTGCTCGTTCAGGTAATCGCGCCCCAGCCCCGCCAGATACGGAAAGCCGGCGGCCGGATTGCCTTCGCCGCGCGCGCCATGGCAACTGGCACAGGCCGCGCCGCCATTGGCGCCGCTGGCGGCAATGCGCGCCGCGTCGATAGATTGCGCGCCCGCCGGCATACAGGACAGGGACAAGGTCATAGCCAGCAGGGCCAGCG